>CAVOFR010000006.1:0-16664 GCA_963695075.1 uncultured Acidimicrobiales bacterium | reverse complement strand
TGAGGCCGCAGCGAAGCGACGACGAGAGCGTCGATCCGACTCCCACCGGAGCAACAGAGAGCGGCCATCCTCCCGGGGTGGAGGTGAGAGCCGGTGCTCCACTCCTGAAGGGAGCGCTCACCGTCCTCTTCACGGGCGCACTACCCTTCGCCGCCTTCTACGCGAGGAACGCCGACGAAGTCGTTCAGACGGGACGGTTGGCGGTCTACGCGGCCGCCTCGATATCGGCGAGCCTGGCCTTGTACGGGGTCGGCGTCGTACTGGCCGGCCGCAACCGCGCTGGACAGGTCGCCCTCGCCACCTCCGCCGCTCTCATGTGCTTCTGGGGGTACGGGCTGCTCTATCGCTCGGCCTGGAACGTGCAAACGTCCCACCGCTTCGCCATCTCCGTCGCTGCCGCCTGGTCGTTCTGCGCCGTGTTCCTCGGCTGGATGGCCGGCCGCAGCCGGTGGGTGCTCGAGTGGGCGGCGCTGGCTGCCGGCACATTGTGCATCCTCACATTCCTCCCGGCAGCCGCGGGTGGAGGCAACGAAGTGCCCGGTTTCGACCCGCCGACAGCACTTCGCGGCGGCGACGTCGGCGACCGCCCCGACGTGTTCCACATCGTCGCCGACGGCTACGGCGGACCGGACAGCTTGGAGGTGGTCCACTCAATGGGCAATGAATCCTTCCACGACCAGCTGCGCGCCTACGGATTCGAGGTCTCCGAAAAGGCCTACAGCTCGTACGCCGCAACGCTGCCGTCGCTGAGCACCGTGCTGTCGATGACGTACGCTCATACGCCCGACCACGACCACGTGTCCAGCAACCTCATCCAGGGCGACAATCCAACGGTTGCGGCCTTCAGGGAGCTCGGCTACGGCATCGTCATTGGAGAGCCGGGTAGCACCGAGTGGGCGGTCTGCCGTGGCTACGAAGACCGGTGCGTGGAGCCGCTCGGCTCCTCCGGTCTCAGGGTCGGTGAGCTCGAGAAGTCACTCCTCAGCCTGACGCTCCTCGGACCCGATGGATTCTCGTTCGGGCTCACGAGCACCCACGAATGGAACGAGCCGGGTCGGGTCGTCGCAGAGGCGTTCGACCTGAAACAAGAGACCGGTGACCCCGTGTACACCTACATGCACCTGCTCCGCCCCCATACTCCGCACCTGTTCGACCGGAACTGCGACCGGTTGGCGCTCGACGATCCATACGCCTCCGAGGATTCGAAGGAGAACCGGCACGCACACCTGCAACAGATCGAGTGCCTCAACAGGCAGCTCGTGGCCGCGATCGAGACCATCGTCGAAGAAAGCCCAGGGGCCATCATCCTGCTCCACGGGGATCACGGAAGCGCGTTCACGGTCGAGTTCCATACTCGAACGGTGAATTGGCCCGACCATGCCATCCGCGAGCGGTACTCGATCCTCGCGGCGATGAGACTTCCGCCCGATTGCCAGGCCTTTTCCGGGCGAGCCGTCGCTCCGGTCAACTTCCTCAGAGTCATCCTGGGCTGCGTCGGGCACGAGGAGATCCCGCTTCTCGCCTTCGAGGCATTCGGATCGAGCGGAACCGGATTACTGGGAACCACCCATCGACGACATCACCGATCGGGTGATCGCTGCCGCCAATGGAGTCGCGTCGGTCCCCGGAGGTGACGGGTAGGACAACCCGGGAGCAGCACTACAGCTGGTCGGGGTAGATGCCCTCGGCGTGGAGCCGGGCGAACTCGGCCCGGGCCGGCTGCAAATCGGTCCGGTGGGTGATACCGAGCCACTTGGCGTCGGTGGCGGCCGCCAGCACGTCGACCCGGCCAGAACGCTGCTCCTGGTCGACCACGTCCGGGATGAGGTACTCGGCCTTCGGGTCTTCGGCGTGGGCCCGGGCGAACTCTGCGAATCCCGACTCGAGCACCTCGAAGAGATAGGGCGTGAATCCCCAGAAGTTCATCGAGGTGGGCGTGTCATCGGGCCAGACCGTGCCGTTCTCGTCGACGATGTCGCCTCCGTCGTTGCGCTGGATGCCGGACATCTCGTCGATCGAGACCAGCTTGCCGTCGACCACCTCACAGAGCCCGCGCGTGACCGCTCCGGTGGGGCTGAGCGCCGTCGCCAGCCGATAGGCGACGAGTGACCAGGTCGGAACCTCACCCTGCGGGGCTCGCAGCAGCTCGGCGAGCTTCGGGAAGGCCTCGACGCCGTAGTAGTCGTCGGCGTTGACCATGGCGAACGGTCCGTCGATCGCGGGAGCGGCGGCCAGAACGGCATGACCGGTCCCCCACGGCTTCTCCCGTGCCGGTCCGAGCTCGTCCTGACGGACGAAGGTGACATCGAGGTCCGCCGGCTGGGTGCGGGCAAGGTGCGCTCTGGTCATGGCTTCGATGTCGGTCCGGGTCACCATGACCACCCGATCGAAGCCGGCCTTGGTCGCGTCGTGGATCGAGTAGTCGAAGAAGGCCTGGCCGCCCGGCCCGAGCCCTTCGAGCTGTTTGTTGCCGCCAAAGCGCGAGCCCAGACCGGCTGCGAGAATGAGGAGCGTGAGAGACATGAGGGACGAGGCTAATGACTGACGACCCCGTCCGGGTCGACACGTGGCTCTGGTCGGTTCGGGTCTTCAAGACGCGGGCTGCGTCCAAGGACGCCTGCCTGAAGGGGCGGGTTCGCATCGGCGGCGACGTGGTGAAACCGGCTCGCCGGGTGCAGACCGGCGATCTGGTCGAGACCCGTCGGGGCGAGCAGCCATTCGTCCTGGTGGTCGTAGAGCTGCCCAAGCGAAGGGTATCGGCCACCCGTGCGGCCGAGTGCTACGAAGACCGATCCCCGCCTCCCGATCCTCGGCCGACGACCGGTTTCGAATCGGCGATCCCCGCTGGCCAACACGAACGCGGCGCGGGTCGCCCGACCAAGAAGGACCGTCGCGCCATCGATCGGCTCCGGGGTAGGTGATTCTCCACCCCCTCTCGACTTGTGCGTACATGCTCCAGTACGCTCGAGTACCAATCTCGTGCATTTGAGCGCTGGAGGGCCATGTCGGGGACCGCCGCGCCGGCTTCCGGCCCGACCGGTCTGGCCAGAGAGGGGATCCGTGGCGCTATTCGGCAAGAAGGCCAGCAAGGGCCATGTCAACTTCGACAGCAGCGACGCGGACAACCTCGGGCACCAGATCGACGACTGGGTCGCAACGGACCGACCCCCGCTGGGTGAGGTACTGATCGAGCTGGGTCTCATCGAGCCCGAGTCGGTCGAGAGCGCCCTGCTTTCGCAGGCCGAGGCGGCGCGGGCAGCCCAGGTCGCCGGCGACGATCCGGCGGGCGGGGTCGAGCCCCGGCTCCGCGTCGGCGAGGTACTGCTCCAAAACGGTGTCCTCGACGAGGTGAGCCTCGCCACCGCCCTGAGCCAGCAGTTCGGCGTGCCTCTCGCCGACCTGCGCACCGAGTCGGCCCAGCCCGCCGCGGTCGCGGCGGTACCCGAAGAGATGGCGCGGGAGCACCACGTCCTGCCTCTGCGTATCGATCACGACCGCCTGGAGCTGGTGACCGCCGACCCCTTCGACACCGAGGCGATCCGGGCGCTCACCGACCACGTGGGCAAGGTGGCATTGCGGATCGGCTCCGGCAGCGACATCGAGCGCCAACTGGATCAGGCCTACAACGTCCTCCATGACGCCGGCGAGCACATCCGGGCCTTCGAGCTCAGTTACGACGCACCCGAGGCCCATGACGAGGACGACGAGGCGTTCCACGTCGACGACAACGCTCCGGTGGTTCAGGTGGTGAACCGGATCATCACCCAGGCGGTCCGTCAACGTGCGTCCGACGTGCACATCGAACCGTCGGAGGGTGACGTGCGGGTGCGATATCGCATCGACGGCGCCATGACCACTGCGATCGACCTGCCAAACCGCATGGGGCCGGCGGTCATCAGCCGGATCAAGGTGATGTCCGACCTCAACATCGTCGAGAAACGCCGTCCCCAGGACGGCCAGTTCAGTGTGACCGTCGACGAGCGCCCGATCGACTTCCGCGTCTCGGTCGTGCCGACCGTGCACGGCGAGAAGACGACACTGCGCCTCCTCGACAAGACCAAGTCTCTGATCAGTCTGCAGGATCTGGGTATGGCCCAGGATGTCGCCGAGAACTACAGGAGCATCACCGCCTCGCCGCTCGGCATGTTGCTGTGCACCGGACCGACCGGTTCGGGGAAGACCACCACGCTGTACGCGACCCTCAACGAGGTGCACGACCCCACCAAGAACATCGTGACGATCGAGGATCCGGTCGAGTACCAGTTCGACGGGATCACGCAGATGCAGGTGACCGGAAATGTCATGAGCTTCGCCGCCGGCTTGCGCGGCATCCTGCGGCAGGACCCCGACACGATCCTGGTCGGCGAGATCCGCGACGAGGAGACCGCTCGTATCGCGATGCAAGCGGCCTTGACCGGTCACTTCGTGCTGTCTTCGTTGCACGCGGTCGACTCGACCGCGGCGATCCACCGGTTCACCGACATGGGTATCGAGCCGTTCCTGGTCGCCTCGGCCCTGAGCGCGGTCGTCGGACAGCGCCTCCTTCGGAGGGTCTGCACCAGTTGCGCCGAGCCCTACTCGCCGGATGCCACCGAGTCCCGGATGCTCGAGCGCTACTCGCGCCTCACTCCCGAGTGGACCAAGGGCAAGGGTTGCGAGCTCTGCTCGGACACCGGGTATCGAGGCCGGGTGGGCGTGTACGAGCTCCTGGTGCTCTCCGATTCGGTCCGTGACCTGATCGTGGCTCGCGCCACCCACCACGAGATCAAGGCGGTGGCGATGGAGGAGGGTATGCGCACGATGCAGCAGGAGGCATTCGACCTGGTGGCCAAGGGGCTCACCACGGTCGAGGACGTCCTGCGCAGCGTCTACGCCTCGGGCATGGACTACGAGACGAAGCGAGCGCGGCGAGCTGCTGGCCCAGCTCGAGCCCGAGATGGGATCCAACGGGCGGTCGGGGAAGCACTGCACTTCACGCGACATCAATCGGCCTCGGCCGACGGAACCGGCACCCGTGGGTTCAGGCGCCGGCGAGGGAGAATAGTGGCACTCACCGAACAGCCGAGTCCGACGCCTGCGCCGCTGGCGCCGACCCACAAATACCGCTACCAGGCCGAGACGCTCGACGGCGAGAAGGTGAAGGGTCAGATCGAGGCGCCCTCGGCCAACGTGGCGCGCAATCAGCTGGCCGTACAGGGCATGCGCGTGCTCAAGATCGTCGAGCGCAAGGGCATGAACGTCGAGATCACCAAGACGAAGGTGCCTCTGGTCGAGATCATGCACTTCTCGCGGCAGATGGCGACGTTCCTTCGCGCCGGTGTGCCCATGATCGAGGCGCTCGACAACCTCCGCGAGGACACCGGCAACAAACGGTTCAAAGAGGTGCTGTCCGACGTCCTCGACCGGGTCTCCGCCGGGCGTTCGGTGGCCGAGTCGCTCAACCTGCACGCCGACATCTTCCCCAGCTACTTCATGGCCCTCCTCGGGTCCGCCGAGCTCACCGGCCGCATGGACGAGGCATTCGACCAGCTCCACGCCTACATCCGCCGCGATGTCGAGCTGACCCGCACGGTGCGCAAGGCGCTCATCTACCCGCTGATCCTTCTGGCGGTGTCCCTGGGTGTGGTCATGATCATCGTGTTGTTCGCCATCCCGCGATTCGCCGACTTCTTCGAGGGGTTCGACGCCGAGCTCCCGCTGCCGACGCGCATGCTCGTTGCCGTGGCCGACTTCGTCGGGTCCACCGCCGGGCTGATCACCGGCATCGTCCTACTCGGAAGCATCGTCGGTCTCGTCATCTACGTCCGGACCGAGCCCGGCCGCCGCAACATGCACGCACTCCAGCTCAAGACCCCGATGGTCTCGACGGTGGTCACCTACTCCTCGACCGAGCGGTTCACCCGGGTCCTGGCGGCACTCCTCGAGTCCGGCGTCCCACTGCCCGAGGCGCTGCCGACGGCGATCGACTGCTCCAACAACCTGGTCTACCGCGAGCGCCTCCAAGGGGCGATGGAGGAGATCCTGGCCGGAGCCGGGTTCGCCGAGCCGATCGCCAAGACCGACCTCTTCCCCAACGCGGTCGTCCAGATGATCCGCGTCGGCGAACGCACCGGTGAGCTCTCCGACCAGCTCGACAACGCGGCCGGCTTCTACGAGGAGGAGCTCACCTATGCAGTCGAGAAGCTCACCGCCTGGTTCGAACCGATCATGATCCTGTTCATCGGCTTCGTCGTGGGATTCGTGGCCCTGGCCATGGTCTCGGCCATGTACGGCATCTACAACCAGGTCGAATTCTGACGCCGCAGGAGACCGGACAGCCCTACGGCCAGGTGCGGGATACGGTATCCGCGTGTATCGTAAGTCGGTTAGAGGCGGAAGAGATGGGCGAATCTAGACCAGGACGGGGTTTGCCGGCGCGTCGTCGCGACCAGCATGGCGTGTCGCTGGTCGAGGTGCTGGTCGTCATCGCCGTGCTCATCCCCGTGGTCCTGGCCGCCACGCTCGGCCTGTTGACGTCGGCCCGACTGGCCACCAACACCAAAGCGTCCCAGGAGCTCAACGCTGCTGCGGCCAGCTTCGCCGAGAGCCTCAAGGAGATCGACTACGTCGACTGCGCCGCAGCCGACGGCTACGACGGTGCAACCGGGCTGTGGGAACCGCCGGCCGATGCGAACATCACCATTGACGTCAGGACCGTCGAGTACTGGAAACAGGCATCGACCGACTACGTGCTACTCGGCGACTCGAGCTGCTCCGCCGGACCACCCGTCGACGAGGGCGCTCAGCGGATCACCATCGAGCTCGCCACGCTCGACAGCACCACCGAGCTCTCGGTCGTCAAGCGGGATCCGGCCGGGTATCCGGATACGGCGCCGTGATGACCAAGGGCCACCTCCGTCGCCGGCACTCCCAGACCGGCGTGACTCTCATCGAGACGCTGGCCGTGCTGGCCATCTCCTCGTTGATCATGATCCCGATCCTGGGGTGGGGTTTCCTGGCCATCCAGGAGCAGGAGGCCGTCTACACGCGCAACTCCGACGGAGCATCGATCGGACTACTCCGTACCTACTTCGTCCGCGACGTGGCATCGGCCTCCGATGCCAAGATCGGGAGCTACGCCGAGGACACCGATTGCACCGGCGGCGAAGGGGCAGGCACCGGCGCGCAGACGTTGCTCCGCCTGGGAGGCGACGACGACGAGTACATCGTCTACAACAAGGTGGCCTCGTCCGGTGGCGTCGGTCTCAGCATCTGGCGCCGGGAATGCGACGGGAGCACGCTTCTGAGCACGGCCGAAGTCGTCGATCGCGTCGCCTCGGCCGGCACGACGGTGACCTGTACGGCCCGGGGCGAGGCGCCCGTGGCCGAAGACGACTGCGGTCGGATCAACTTCGGTCTGATGACCGAAGACGCCGAGACGGTCTCGATGACGGTCTCGGTGCGAGCGGGCGAGGACGCCGAGAGCGCCCCGCCGGGTCCGGTCTACGTCTCGCCCGACGTAGTCATCGTCGTGAGCCCGACGACGGTGTTCCGGGGCGAGACGGTGACGTTCGACGCGTCGGGGTCGTCCGACCCGAAGGGCGGCACCCTCACCCACCACTGGGACTTCGGTGACGGGGCGTCTTCCACCGATGCGGTCGCCACCCATACGTACGGAACGCTGGGCGAGTTCACCGCGGTGTACACGGCCACGAACGAGGACGGCACCCCGGCGAGCGACTACCAGCGGGTGACGGTGCAGAACCGGCCTCCGACCGCCGTGATGTCGGCCCCGACCGACGGCCTGGTCACCACCCGCTGCTACAACGTCAGCTTCGCCGCGGCGGGCTCGAACGACGACGGTGACACCCCGTACGGCGGCAGCGTCGTCGAGTACCGGTGGGACTACGGTGGCTTCGCCTCGAGTACCAAGACCTCACCGGCCGCGCATACCTATCAGTTCCCGTCCCTGAGCCCGGGCAACGGTACCGCACCCCTGAGGGTCGGTCTCGCGGTCGTTGACAACGACGGCGGGGAGAGTCTCTCGGTCGGCAGGTGGGTGACGGTAGAGAATCGACCGCCCAGCACGCCGGCCATCACGGCCAACGGTGGCACCGTGCCGATCACCGGCGTCGTCGCCAAGACGGTCAACTTCACCAGCACGGTCTCCGATCCTGACATCTGCGCCAGTTCCGACGAGTCACTCTCGTATGAGTGGACCTTCGGCGACGGCGGAACCTCGTCCGACCCCAATCCCTCCCACACCTACACGACAAGCGGGCTGTACACCGCTGAGCTCACGGTGACCGACACCGCCAACGCGTCGGTGACCTCCAACCCATCACCGTCGACCTCAACACGACACCCATTGCAGCGTTCACGATGAATCAGACCACCGTGCGCGCCGGCCAACCGCTACCAGCCAACTGGATCACCAACACTTCATCCGATCCCGACGGCGATGCGATGACAGCAGCGTGGACGTTCCCGTACGGGACTCCCGGGTCATCCAGCGCCTGGACTCCGCCGTCGGTGACGTTCACCCACAACGTCGGTGGCGGCGACACGTTCATCTCGGCCAACTACACCGTCGGACTCACCGTGACCGACGCACGAGGAGCCCCACACTCGACGAATCGGACGATGACCGTCACCGGGGCCCCCTATCCGTCCAACTTCCACCGGTCCGGCTACGGCAGCTATTGCACGAACTCCAGCTGGATCGGTTGTCTGGGCTGGGCGCGCTACATCGACTTCTCCTGGAACTCGGTCCCGAACACCAACCTCTACCAGATCCAGCTGAACTCCCTGACGACACTCTGTGGTAGCGGCGGCACCAAGACCACCACCGGCACCTCGGTGCGCTTCGACGGACTCGACAACGAGCTCTGGACGTGCTGGTACGACGCGTACATCCGATCGAGGGACAGCAACACCGGCAAGTGGGGGGCGTGGCGACCCGTGTACAACACGAACTCAGGATGATGCGGACCGTGGATCCACCAGCGACAACGGCGCCCCCGATCTCGAGTGGTCGCCGCCAGGGCGGCTTCGCGCTCATCGGCGCGCTGTTCGTCGTGATCGGCATCGCCGGGGTCGCGCTGATCGCGCTCATGACGATGACGCTCAGCTTCTCCAAGATCAGCGTCCGCGAGAACGCAACTGCCAGGCAGGTACGGGCGGCCGACAATGCGCTCGAGTCGGCGGTCAACATGATGCGCATGGACGCCGATGGCCTCGTCGGTGGCGTCGAAGAGTGCCTCGGTGTCTCCGGAGTGGAATTCCCCAGCAACGATCGAACCGTCACCGTCACCGCCACCTGTGAAGCGTCCCCGCAGTTGATCCTGGGCACGTCGGATGCCTCCCCCGCTCCCGCCGTTCAACTCGTCGGGCCCAACGGATACCAATCCGGTGCATTCGACGACACGGTGCACTGGGACAATGATTGCCTGCTGGGCACTCCCGCGCTGGGTTCCTGCGCCCCGTGGGTCCTCGGGATCGGTTCCGCCAACTACGCCAACCATGCCCCCACCGAGTTCGGTGCCGCAGCCCCGAGCCTCGATCCACGTGGCCGCCGACGACGACGATCCTGCCGATCCCTCCAAGACGCTGACCTTCGGGGCCGACGTCCAGGCCCGACGCGGTTCGGCGACCATGATCCCGCCCTCGGGAGCATCACCCGCGGTGAGGGTCGCCGGCGAGTACCAGCAGGCCGATCTGGGCCTGTTCGCCCCTCAAGGCCCGATCGACTGCGGGATCGCCACCACCGGTCACCTCTGGAACGTCGTGGCCGCCCAGATCGTCGACTCCGACGACGCGCCGGGCCTGCCCACCTGCTCAAGCGAGTCCGCGGCGGCGGACCTCCAACCCCGCGATGGGATCGGTGCCCGTCCGACGTTCGGCACCAACTTCACGGCTGGGAACCTCGTCGATCCAGCGAGCATCACGTGCCCCGGCTCGGGCAGCGTCCTCCAGCTCGTGCCCGGCGCGTATGCCAAGGCAGCGACGGCGAAGCTCAACCGGTACTTCGGGGGGGACTGCCCGGGCGCGACTCTTCTGGTTCAAGCCTGCCGCCGCCGACGCGGGGGACTACTGGTTCGACGTCGACGACCCGCTCAACCCGGCTGGCTCGACGAACAGCCTGATCATCGCCGATGACTCGGTCCGGATCATCTTCGGCACGCCCGCCGGTGGCGCCGCAGCGACCGCTCCCTTCCCGGAGGCATGCGACCCGGCCGCCCATGGAGTGGAGATCGAACTGAGCGCTCGCACGACGATCCGACACCTGGCGGGCCGGGTTGCGATCTGCGGCGGCCTCGCGCCGGCCATCTGGCAAACCGGAGACGGTGATGGCGGTTGGGTGGGCTACCCGGACCCCGCCGCGAGCACCGCAAGCATTGTGATCGACACGACCGGGGAGTTCTGCATCCCCTTCTTCGGCTGCTTCCCGCTCTCAGGGGGTTCCGCTGGATGGTCAGGCGGCTCCGAGGGGCAGGGCTGGCTCGTCGACGGAGTCACCGCCGAGGGATGGACCAGCTGTACGGCGGCGTTCGGCGGCGGCTGCAAGTCGACGACGACCTTCAGCGCGAGAGGAGTAGGCAACAAGAACCCAGACGGGACCCCGGCACCCGCGCCCGGCCCCGGGCGAGTCGAGACGCTGGACCTGGTGCTGACCGGTGATTCGGACGGGTCCGACTTTCTTCCTGCCATCTACAACAACGGGGGGTACGGAACCGAGGTGCTGTTCTATCCGTCAGGTGCATCCGTACCGGCCTGCGCGGGTCTTCTACCCCTATGGGCCCCGCTCGCTCGGGGCCAGCCAACGACTGACGCTGGCCTTCGACCTGCTCTCACCAATCACCGCCGCAGTGCCGAATCCGGCAGGTGGGAACTACCCACGGTGCCGCGACATCGCCATCGACCGGCAGTCACTGCAGGGTGCCGGAGTCGATCTCGCCTTCACCGCCGGCCGCGAGATCCCGATCGGCAACACCGTCTACCTCAACTATCACATCGACGGCTTCGAACTCAGGGCCGGGTGGGATCTGCGTCCGAGTGGTGCGACCGCCGGCTCCGGGTGGCTGGACGCGGCGAACCTCGTGCCAACCGACCCGTTCGACTCGGCCACCGATGAGGACAAGTCCGGCTTCACCAGGCGCTGCGAGGGGTTCTTCGAGGATTGGGCTTGGGATTTGGACTGCGACGTCAACCCCCCGCCGAACCGCAACGTCACGCTGACCGGGTTCGACAATCAGGTTGCGCCGTACGTGCCGACCGACGGCGGGCTGGTCAAGGCCGGTGTGATCATCACCGGGGAGACGACGGACCGGAACTGGTTGGAGGGATCGCTCTACGATGCGGACGGCGAGCCCGACATCTCCAACAACTCAACGATCAAGGCGACGCTCACGACCGCAGGCGGCACCACGTGCTTGGCGCAGTGGGACAAGGTGCCGTTCTGGGGCCAGGGGCTCTACCTGGACCTCATGGGGCCGTGTGCTCTGACCAGTGCCGAGGAGCTCATCGGAGCATCCGTGACCGTCGAGGCCTACGTCGTGCGAAACGGCTGGGGCGACGGCGCTCACTTCGGCATCCAGATCGACTCCGTGCGCCTCTCGACCGTGACGACGGGTCAGTACACACGACCGCAATCGCCGATGGTCGTGACGATCGGCGACAACTCGTCATTCAACATCTTCGGCCAGGTGTCGATGCCCCGCAACGACCTCAACGTGCGATGGAACGGCCCCGCTCCGGTCGATGCCGAGGGCGAGCCCGTCGCCATCGGTGGCGGGAACATGATCCTCTCGGGGTTGGGGAGCTACGTCGCACCCGGCGGTGAAGCGGGCGTCCTCTGTTGTGGCCCCACGAAGCCGGCCGAGCGGATCGTCAACCTCGTCGCCACGGTGCCGGACCCGGTCGGAGGTACCACGGAGGTCGGTACCGCTCGCGTCGTGATCAGCGACGTCGATGGCCCAGGGTCGAACGTGACGATCGAGGAGTGGTCGATCTAGACCACCGCTTCGCCCCTCCGAGGGATGCATCCGTTCTGTGGTTTGCGCCACTAGCGTGAGCCGATTTCCTTTATCTGGCCTTTATGTGGTAACTTGTACACGCAAGTACCTTTACCGGGTTACCCGTCAGCTCTCGAGGATCTCGACGTCTGACACACGAGGGGGCGAGATCGCTTCTTCGCTCACCAAGAGGGAGTCAACCAAATGATGGAACTGATGAAGAAGCGGGCTGAGTCGAGAGGGCAGGGCCAGAGTGGCTTCACCCTGATCGAGCTCCTCGTCGTCATCGCGATCCTGGCCGTGCTGGCCGGCGTAGTGGTCTTCGCCGTCGGCGGTATCACCGACAACAGCCAGGACTCGGCCTGCGAGATCGACGAGCGGACCCTGCGGACCGCGGTCGAAGCCTACCGGGCTGACGAGGCCAACACGGATACCCGGCCGACATGGCCGCCTCGGTCCCCGGGTGGCTCGCCGAGGCCAGCACCATGCACACCTACTCAACGGCAGGGTCGCCTTACACCATCGGCTCCAGCCGGACGACTGCATACCGTAGTCTGATCAGGTAGACTGACAGATGGGCGAGGCCGGCTTTCCGGCCCCGCCCATTTGTCGTTTTCGACAGACTCGACCGACCCGGGAGAAGAGACCGTGCAAGGACCCGATACCGCCGGCCTCGAGCCGTACCTCCAGTACCTCTGGGAGCACGGCGCCACCGACCTGCACCTGGCCGCCGGCACCCAGGCCCGGGTGCGCATCGACGGCGAGCTGATCTCCATTCCCGAATCGCCGGAGATCACCAGCGACTTCATGCTCCAGGTCTTCGCCTCCCTGATCACCGCCGAGGAGAGCGAGGAGATCTCCCGCGAGCGCCAGCTCGACTTCGCGTTCACCTGGGCCGACACGGCCCGTTTCCGGGCCAACGCCTTCTTCCAGCTCGACCGTCCGGCGCTGGCCCTGCGGCTCATCCCCACCGAGATCCCGACCCCCGAGGACATCGGTCTTCCGACGTCGACCGGTCCGCTGCTCAGCCGGCCCCACGGCCTGGTGCTCATGACCGGCCCCACCGGATCGGGTAAGTCCACCACCCTCGCGGCGATGGTCGGCTGGATCAACCGGAACCGGCCGCTGCACATCCTCACCATCGAGGACCCGATCGAGTACATCCACCCGCCGATCCAGGCCTTGGTGAACCAGCGCGAGGTCGGCCGCGGACACCGTCTCGTTCGCCGACGCGCTGCGGGCCGCGCTACGCGAGGACCCCGACGTCGTCCTGGTCGGCGAGATGCGCGACCTCGAGACGATCGCCCTCACCCTCACCCTGGCCGAGACCGGCCACCTGGTGTTCGCCACGCTGCACACCAACGACGCGGCCCAGACCGTCGACCGGGTCATCGACGTGTTCCCCGCCGATCAGCAGGACCAGATCCGCATCCAGTTCTCGATGGCCCTCGCCGCCGTCATCTCCCAGCGGCTGATCCCCCGCATCGGCGGCGGCCGGGTGGCGGCCTACGAGGTCCTGCTCGGGCACCTCGGCGGTCACCAACATCATCCGCGAAGGCAAGATCCGCCAGCTCCGCAACCTGCTCGCCACCGGTCAGAAGGACGGGATGATGGTGATGGAGCAGTCCCTCGCAGCGCTCGTGCACCGTCAGGTCATCACCTACGAGGACGCCGTGGCCGCCTCGGTCCATCCCGACGAGATCGCCGGCTTCGCCTCCCACGTCGAGACCGATCCCGACATCCCCGCGCCCGCCCACTTCAAGCTCGGCGCGAGCGGAGCCGCGGTGCGACCGGTTGAGCGCTGCCGAGTGGGTGCTGCTCATCTTCGGCGTGCTCGGCTTCCTCGCCGTCGGATCCTTCACCAGCGTCGTCATCGACCGGCTCCCGCTGCACCTCGACGAGCCGAACGAGCACGGTGAGCTCTGGGACAGCCGGCCCTGGTCGGAGGTCTTCGGCGGCCGGAGCCGATGCTCCGAGTGCGGGGCCGCGGTGCGACCGTCGGACAACATCCCGGTCGTGTCCTGGGTGGTGCTCCGGGGACGATGCCGGGACTGCGGGACCCGGATTCCGGCCTTCCACCTCCTGGTCGAGCTGTCCGTGCCGCTGCTGTTCCTCGGTGCGCTCTGGGCGTTGGGCTGGACTGGCCTGCTCCTGCCCGCGCTCTGGCTGATCCCGGTCGGCGTGGCGGTCGCGGTCATCGATCTGCGCACCCTCATCGTGCCCACCCGGATCGTGTGGCCGGCCTTCGTCGTGTCGATCGTGCTCTGCGTCCTCGCGGCGGGATGCGAGGGCGAGTGGGACTGGCTGCTGAGCGCGCTCGTCGGTACTGCTGCGCTGGCCGGGCCGCTGTTCGTCGTCTGGTTCATCGTTCCCCACGGGATGGGCTTCGGCGATGTCCGCCTGACCACCCTGCTCGGCTTCAACATCGGCTTCTACGCCCAGGGAGCGCTCTGGGGATCGGTCTTCCTGTCGATGCTCTGCCTGGCCGGGTCGGCCGTGCTCGGGATCCTGATGGGCGTCATCGCCCTCGGCGCCCGCGGCCGGGGTGCGAAGGTCCCATTCGGTCCAGCCCTGGTCGCCGGTTCCTTCCTCTGCATCGCGTTCGCCGAACCGATCCTCGACCGGCTCACCACCACCTGAGTGCGTTATCGGGGGACAGACCCCGAACGCACGTAGTGCGTTAGCTGCCCCGCGAACGCACTCGACTAGCGGTCGCGGACGATCACCAGGTGCTGATCGACCTCGACGTGGCGCACGACCTGGGGCTCGTCGGCACCGGGCCAGTGAACCGCGATGCGGTCGATCGGCCCGCTGTGCTCGCCGAGACCGACGTGGAACACCGGCGGCTTCTGGGACTCGTACGATCCGCCGGTCGAGATCCAGCCCGTGATCGGATCGTCCCCCGCCGTCGGCGTGATCTCGATGCGGGCTCCGTCGCCCCAGCGGTTCCCGGGCGTCGCCGGATCATCGAGCGACACGGTCAGCCAGCTGTTGGCCGCCGTCGTGTCGTTCCGGTACAGGCGGGGCGGCTCGCCGGAAGATACGACCAGCAGGTCCTGATCGCCGTCGGTGTCCATGTCGAACGCCACCACGCCGTGGTCGATCGCCGTGTCATCCAGCCCGAGGGCGGCTGCCGCGTCGCGGTAGATCGAACCGTCGCGGACCCAGAACCTCGTGGTGTCCTCGGCGAACGTGGCGAAATAGTCCCCGACCTCGTCGGCCATCAACGCGACCGACTCCGGATCGATCTCGAAGCCGTTCGCCATCGTGACCTCGGGGACGCCGTCGTTGTCGAAGTCCTCGATGGCGGCCCCCCAGCCCCAGCCGCCGTCGCGCAGACCGTAGACATCGGTGGCGTCGGTGAAGCGGGCGCTCCCGTCGTTGAGGAAGAGCCGATTGCCCGAACAACCCTGGACGACACATCCGTCGTCGTGCGGGTAGCTGATCGAGGTGATGAACCAGTCGGGATCGCCGTCGCCGTCGACGTCCCGAACCACCGAGCCCATCCCGTTCTCGTCGGTGCCCACCCCGGCCTCGACGGTGATGTCCTCGAACCGTTCGCCGTCGATGTTGCGGAACACTCGGCTCGTGCAGTAATCCCCGGTGATGGTGAGGTCGGGCCAGCCGTCGGCGTCCAGATCGGTGAACACTCCTGTGAAGGCCACGATCCGCGCCAGCGGCAGATCGAAGTCCTCGGTCGCGTCGGTGAAGTGGCCGGTCCCGTCGTTCAGGAACAGGGCCGACCGCGATGGCTCGGCGACCGAGCTCAGCGGGAAACCCTCCGCTCCGAGCGCGGCGGCTGCCGCGCAGTTCGACGAGGAATCAGGTGGACGCGATCCCGCTGGTCCCGAAACGGGCCATGATCGCAGCCTGAGCGTCCTGGTCGAAGAAGAGATCCTGTCGCCAGTGCAGCACCAGGAGGTCCATGAATCCGTCCAGGTTCACGTCGGCGACCGACACGTCGTGGGTCTGATTCCCCTTGTCGGCGTTCCGCACCTCGGGCCACTCGAGCCCCCGGGCGGCCGACTCCTCGGCGAAGGTCCCGTCGCCGTTGTTGACGAACAGCTGGTTTGCTCCCTGGCCGGCGCCGGCAACGAACAGATCCAGGTGGCCGTCGGCGTCGAAGTCGGCGAACGAACCAGTGGTCGAGCCGTCGCGGTCCACGGATCCGGCGATTCCGGCCCGAGAGGCCACGTCGGTGAAGTGGCCGGTTCCGTCGTTCAGGAGCAGTCCATCGGGTTTGCCCACCAGCGGCAGGAACACGTCGGCGTCCCCGTCCAGATCCACATCGGCCACGGCGACCCCCGAGGTCTGACCCTCGTCGTCCGCCAGCAGGACCTCGGAGTGAGCCACGTCCAGACCCGCCTCGGCGGTCACATCGGTGAACGAGAGCGATGCCAGCGCAGGATCACCGGCACTCCACGGTGGTGGGATGTCGCCCGGCCGATTGGGCGGCGGGGCCGGCACATCGGCGACCTCGGGGACCGAGTCCTCGGGAATCGTCGACGGCGAAGGGACCACCGAGCCGGCCGGGGTGTCGTCCGTATCCGAAGAACAGGCGGTCGCCACGACCCGCGCGGCGAGCGTCGCGACGACCGCACGCTGGCCGGCGCGCCTCACCACGGCAGCCCGAGGTCGGCGAGGTTCCTCATCCGATGACCTCCCGACGGT
>CAVOFR010000005.1:0-517134 GCA_963695075.1 uncultured Acidimicrobiales bacterium | reverse complement strand
GTCGACGCCGGCTTCGACGTGGTCGGCTTCGACGTCGACCGGACCAAGATCGACGGGCTGGCCGCCGGACTGTCCCACGTCGAGGACATCGCCGACGCCCGGCTCCGGGCCGCCCTCGACACCGGTCGCTACCGGCCCACGTCCGACCCCGCCGACCTGGCCGGCTTCGACTTCTGCGTGATCTCGGTCCCCACGCCGCTGCGCGACGGCAACCCGATGCTCGACCACATGACCTCGGCGGCCGAGCTGGCGGCTCGCCACCTGCGGGCCGGCGCGACGGTCATCCTCGAGTCCACCACCTACCCGGGCACCACCGAGGAGCTCATCGCCCCGATCCTGGAGGAGCACTCCGGGCTGGCCGCCGGCGCCGACTTCCACCTCGGCTACAGCCCCGAGCGCATCGACCCCGGCAACACGACCTTCACGTTCGACAACACCCCCAAGGTCGTCTCCGGCGTCGACGCTGCTTCACTCGAGCGGGTCCAGTGGTTCTTCGACCAGCTCGTCGACAAGACCGTCGCGGTGCGCGGCACCAGAGAAGCCGAGCTGACCAAACTGCTCGAGAACACGTTCCGCCACGTCAACATCGCCCTGGTGAACGAGCTGGCCGTCTACGCCCACGAGCTCGACATCGACATGTGGGACGTCATCGACGCCGCGGCCACCAAACCGTTCGGCTTCATGAAGTTCACGCCCGGTCCCGGCGTCGGCGGCCACTGCCTGCCGATCGACCCCAGCTACCTGTCCTGGCAGGTCCGCCAGACCCTCGGCCAGGCGTTCCGGTTCGTCGAGCTGGCCAACGACATCAACGACCACATGCCCGACTATGTCATCCTGCGGCTCACCAGCGGCTTGAACGAGCGCGAGCTGTCCATCAAGGGCCGCCGGATCCTCCTGGCCGGCATGGCCTACAAACCCAACACCGGCGACGCCCGTGAGAGCCCGGCCCGCGAGATCGCCGAGCGTCTGGTCGCCCTGGGCGCGACGGTCGCGATCGCCGACCCGCACGTGCCGCTCGCCCAGCTCCCCGACGGCGCCGAGCCGGTTGACTTCACCGCGGCCGAGGTCGCCGCGGCCGACGCCATCGCCGTGCTGGTCGACCACGCCGCGTTCGACTTCTCGCTGCTGGCCGGCGCCGAGGCCTTCGTCCTCGACTGCCGCAACGCGGTCGACCTCGAGGGCGTCGAGAAGCTTTGACCGCGGGCCGACCGCCGTACCGCCTGCTGCTCGTCTGCACCGGCAACCAGTGCCGCTCGCCGATGGCCCAGACCCTGGCCCGGGCCTGGGCCGCCGAGCGAGGCATCGACCTGGTCGTGGCGTCGGCCGGTCTGCTGGAGGACGGCCGGCCCGCCACCGACGGCGCGTTCCGCTCGATGGAGAAACGGGGCCTCGACCTGAGCGAGCACACCAGCCGCCAGGTCACCGCCGAGATGATCGAGCGAGAGCGACCTGATCCTGACCATGGAACGCTCCCACGTCCGCGAGGTGGTCAACCTGGTCCAGACCGCCTATCCCCACACCTTCACCGTGCTCGAGTTCGCTCGGAGGGTGGAAGCGGTCGGCGGGCGCGACGCGGATCGGTCCCTGGCCGACTGGCTCGCCGCGGTCGACGACGGCCGCACCGCGCCAGGATCACCTCGGGTGTCTCCGAGGACGACGACATCCCCGACCCCCTCGGCCGCCGCCAGTCGCACTACGACCGCTGCGCCGAACGCATCGCCGACGCGCTCGATGTGGGGCTGTCCCACGCGTTCGGGTGCGATGCCGGACCCGACCCCGACGGGACTCCGCCGTCCGAGTGATATCCTGAACCCCATGAGCAAGACATCCGTGGACGTGGACCGGGATATCGCTCGTGAGGCTGCTGAGATCCTCGGAACGACGACCCTGCGAGAGACCATCGACGCCTCCCTGCGGGAAATCGTGAACGCCAAGCGTCGACTGGAGCTGATCAGCCTCCTCGGCGAGGACGGCCGGTTCGACTTCGACGTCGCCGAGCGGGCCTGGGGCGGCGACCGGTAGATGGCCCGCCTGGCCTACCTGGCCGACACCAGCGTCTTCGCCCGTCTCGTCAAGCCACCGGTAGCCGCAGCCTTCGCGCCTCTCGCCGCCCAGGGACGCGTCGCCCTCTGCGCCCCGGTCCGGTTCGAGATCAGCTTCTCGGCCCGCGACCGGGCCGACCACGAAGCGGTCACCGACCGGCTCTCGGCCTTTCCGCCGGTCCCGGTGACCGATGCCGACCACCGGCGAGCGCTCGAGGTCCAGTCCATCCTTGCTCGGCGGGGCCGGCATCGAGCCCTGTCCCTGGTCGACGGCCTCGTGGCCGCCGTGGCCGAGGCCCGCGACCTGACGGTGCTGCACTACGACGCCGACTTCGAGCTCGTGGCCGCCGTCACCGGCCAGCGGCAGGAGTGGATCGTCGAACGAGGGACCGCCGACTGACGCCGTCGTGCCGTTCTGAGCCGGACCTGCGCCTCCCGGCGCTGTCGCCGTAACCTCCGGCCATGAGCGCACTCTCCATCGACCTCCACGACGACGTCGCCGTTCTCACCATGGACGACGGCAAGGCCAACGCCCTGGGCCCCGACATGATCGACGCCCTCCACGGCGGTCTCGACCGGGCCGAGGCCGACGCCCGAGCCGTCGTCATCGTGGGCCGCGAGGGCAAGACCTCGGCCGGCTTCGACCTGGGCGTCATGCAGGAGAGTCCCGAGGCGGCCCAGAGCCTGGTCAAGGCCGGCGCCCTGCTGATGCTGCGCATCTTCGAGCTCCCCATGCCCGTGCTGGTGGCCTCGACCGGTCACGCGCTCGCCGCCGGCGCCATCATGCTCATGTCGGCCGACGTGCGGATCGGCGCCGACGTTCCGGCCAAGATCGGCCTCAACGAGGTGGCGATCGGCATGCCCGTCCCCAAGTTCGCGGTCGAGCTGGCCCGCCACACCCTGTCGAAGCGGCACTTCACCGCCGCGGTCAACCTGGCCACGATCTACGACCCGACCGGCGCCGTCGACGCCGGCTTCCTCGACGCCGTCGTTCCGCTCGAACAGCTGGTGACCACCACCACCGAGCGGGCCGCCGCCCTGGCCGCCGGACTCGGCGCCGCCGGCTTCGCCGCCACCCGGATCAACTGCCGCCGAGCCGTCGCCGACCAGATCCGCGCCGAGCTCGACGCCGACATCGCGAAGTTCACCGTCGGCACCTGAGTGCGTTATCGGGGACAGACCCCCAACGCACGTGTGCGTTGGGGGTCTGTCCCCCGGATAACGCACTCAGCGGGATCTCAGCGAGGCGAGCTCGACCGGCTCGTTCACGCCCTTCATCTCGATGGCACCGAGGGCGTCGACCTCGAAGGGGTGATCGGCTCCGAGGGCATCGGCGGTCGCCGCGGTCACCATCACCCCGTGGAGGGGTGACAGCTTCGTGACCCGTGCCGCCAGGTTGACGATCGGGCCGTAGTAGTCCCCCTCGCGGGTCAGCACCTCGCCGAACGCCACCCCGACCCGCAGCGGGGGAAGCCGCGGGTCGGCCCGCACGGCCTCGACGAGATCGGTGGCGATTCGACACGCCGTCGCCGCCGAGCCGGCCCGGTACATCACCTCGTCACCGATGAACTTGACGACACGGCCGCCATGGTCGCTCACGATGTCGGTGGTGATCCGCTCGAACCAGTCCAGTGTCTCGTTGAGCTCGGCCAGCGAGCCGCTGTCGGCCAGCAGCGTCGAACCGACGAGATCGGCGAACCCGATCGCCATGAGCCGCGTATCCAGGCCCTCGCTCAACGTCGAGGAGAACAGGTCCGACATCGGGCGGTTCGCTTGCGCGATGTACCGCATCAGCATCCGGCTGAGCAGCTCCCCGAACGGGGGCAGCAACCGGGCCGCGGCATGGTTGGCGTCGATGAGCTGGATCCCGGACAGGTCCTCCTGCAACGCCGGCGCCGCCGCGCTGGTGAGGAAGGTCGAGATCGTGGCGTCGCCGATCCGTCCCACGGCCGCCGCGGCCACCCTGACGATCTTGAGCACGGCTTCGGAGCCGAGGAGATCCTCTGCCGCGGTCAACGTGCCCACCAGCTCGGCGTCCCGCTCGTTGAAGACGGGGTCCTCCAGATCGGCGCCGACCAGACCGCCGGCCCGGATGATCCGCTCGGCCCGTTCGTATGGCACCCCGGCGCGGCCGGCCACCTCACGCAGCGTCAGCTGCTCGTCGCCCTGCACGAAGGCGCGACCGACCGCGACCTCGATCAGATCATCGCCGGCGTCGGCGATCTCGGTCTCGGTCATCCCGAGCTCGAGGCACCGGCGGACCAGAGCCTCGTCAGCCATCGACCGCTCCCTCGACCAGGGCCCGCAGCTCGTCCAGGGTCGACACGTCGTCGATGGCCGCGGCGTCGAGCAACTGCTCGGGCGGCGCGCCGGCCCGCTCCAGGTAGAGGGCCGGGCAGGGCTCGTCGGCCAGTTCGGGGTGATCGCGGCGGAACGTGGAGCGGAGCTGGAAGTCGACCTCGTGGGGCAGGTCGGCCACGAACGCCTTCCAGGTGCGGTCCTTCAGCACCTTGCCGAACGTGAGGTCGCAGAGGTTGCAGTCGGTCGACCCCGTGGTGATCCCGAGGTACGCGTCCTTCAGCATCGCCACCGGCGACGCATCGACGTTGTAGACGAACACGAGTACGGGGACCGACCCCTCGGTGTCCGTCCCCGGTCGGTGGCCGGTCATGTCACGGGGTCGGGTTGGCGATCGTGCGCCAGCTGCGGGCCTCGAGGTAGGGCGAGAACACGTCGCCGATCAGGGCCAGGTCGTCGGGGCGCTTCGGCTGCTGGAGCTCGTAGAGATGAGGGAACTCCTGCCAGGCGATCACCAGGTCCCACAGGCGCAGGGCCTCGGCCCCGGTCGGCGCCGGCACCACGACCGGGCCGAACATCGCCCGGTCGCTCGGGAACACCAGGATCGGCACACCCCAGCCGGCATAGGTGCCCACCACCAGGTCGTGGTCGTGACGGACGTCATCGGTGGTGGTCGGATCGGCGATGGCTTGTTCGACCAGCGCGGGATCGAAGCCGAGCTCGGTCAGGACCTCGCGGTGCACATCGGGGTCGTGGGTCGGTCGGGCGTCCTCGTGGAACGCCTTGCCCATGCCCTCGTACCAGCGGTCGAGCGCGTCGTTGCCCTGCTCGCGTTTGACGAGCGCTGCGATCCGCATCTGGGACCAGCCGAACGACCACTCCCGCTCCCACGGGTGCTTCTTGCCCTCCTCCCGGTTGATCTCCTCGAGGCTGAAGAACTTCCACTCGACCTGTACGTCGGTCTGGTCGCGCACCGCCCGCATCCAGATCGCCGACTGGTACGCGAACGGGCACATGAGATCGAAGTAGAAGTCGATGTTCATGCCAGCGAGCGTACCGTCACCCCCGAAATCCGGTCCCGAAGCGGCGGTAACCGACGGCCCGGGCCCACTTTTCGGCGGGGGGTAACATGCGCGGCATGGCTGAACCGGTGATCGCACTCCTCGAAGACGTA
Source organism: uncultured Acidimicrobiales bacterium (assembly GCA_963695075.1). GTDB lineage: Bacteria > Actinomycetota > Acidimicrobiia > Acidimicrobiales > CAWCAL01 > CAWCAL01. Next base: position 511,620 of record CAVOFR010000005.1, on the reverse strand, counting down.
TGGAACACCATCGGCGAGCTCGGCGCGCCCCTCACCGAGGCCCAGTGGGACCAGTCCACCGACCTCCCCGGCTGGACGGTCAGGGACAACGTCTCGCACATGATCGGGACCGAGCGCATGCTGGCCGGTGACCAGGCTCCGCCCCCGGTCGAGGGCGACCTCCCCCACCTGAAGAACGACATCGGACGGTTCAACGAGGCGTGGATCGCTCCCCGTCGCGAGCTCCCGGGCTCCGAGGTGCTCATCGAGTTCGGCACCGTCACCGCGCGACCGACTCGCGACGCTCAACGCCATGTCGACCGAGGAGTTCGACGAGCTCGGGTTCACCCCCGAGGGCGAGGCCCCCTACCGGACGTTCATGGAGATCCGCGCCTTCGACTGCTGGATGCACGAACAGGACATCCGCCGCGCCATCGACCGGCCGGGCGGGTGGGACCGCGAGGTCGCGGCCTTCACCGTCGATCGCCTGCGCAAGGGTCTGGGCTACGGCATCGGCAAGAAGGCGGCCGCTCCCGACGGCAGCAGCGTCGTCTTCGACGTGACCGGCCCGATCGAGCGGCAGGTGGGCGTGGTGGTCGACGGCCGGGCCTCGGTCGTCGAAGACGTCCCGACCGACCCGACCGTGCGGCTGACGATGGACACCGAGACCTACGTCTGCCTCACCGGTGGCCGCTGGCACCCGGCCGACGTACGAGCCGACGGCAAGGTCACCGTCGAAGGCGACACCGAGCTCGGCAACCGCATCGTCGACAACCTCGCCTTCACCATCTGATCTCCCGCCGCGGGATTTGGAGTCTCTCAGCTACATCAGATGTAGCTGAGAGACTCCAAATCCGGCTTGCTCAGGTTGCGGCGGCTTCGACCGATGGGGTGCGACATCCCCAGACCCGGAGTCCCACGTGGCAGCGCCGGCGCGCACCGAACCGAGCAAGGCTCTCACCGTCCTCGCTGTCGTCACCGCCCTGGTCGCGGCCGTCTTCGTCGTACGAGTGGCCGGCCCGGCCGACGCGTCCGCTCTCTCGGTCAGCATCAACCGGCTCAACGACGGCGTCGCCCCCTTCGAGGACTGGGCGCCCGGCGACACGACGACGCCCACCGGCGACGGCCTCCACCAGCCCGGCGACGACCTCGACGGCGCCAACGGGATCGTCCGCACCCTCGACCAGACCCGCTACCGCGTCGAATACGCCGTCAACCCACCCCTGCCGTCGGGTTTCCTCGTCCTCGAGGTCGAGCTCACCAACGCCGGCGTCGACGCCAACTGGACACCCGGGGGAAGTACCTGCCCGGAGGGCTCGAGCTTCTCCGCCGATCGGTCGCTGTGGACGTGCCGGCTGGGAGTGATCAGCGGTTCGTCGGGCACCGTCGCCATCGACGTCTCGGCCGTCGCTCCGGTCAGCACCCCCGACGGCAGCCAGATCGGTGCCCAGGTCCGCCTCACCGAGGACGGCGATCCCGCCACCACCGAGGCCGCCGACGCGGCACTCACCGCGGTGTCGGCCGCGCCTCGCTACGAGCTCGTCAAGGAGCGGATGAACAACTCCCGCGTCACCGACAACAGCCTCGGTGAGACCGGCCTCCTCGCCACCTACTTCATCGGCGTGCGAGCCGCCGACCCCGACCCCCGAGGCCTGTCCGGACTGCCCGGGCCCCTCTCGGTCACCGACCACTTCGGCGTCGGCGGGTCCGAGCTGACCTGCAATCGGAGCAACTACGGCATGCACCCGTGGCGCTACACCGAGAACCCGCCGATCCCGGACCAGGCGGTCTCGGCCCCCTATGCCACCTGCACCCAGATCGGCGACTCGCTCCAGGTCGGGTGGAACGTCAACTGGGACCGCACCGCCGCGCCACCCACCCAGGGAGCGGGCGGCGGCACCCTCGCCGCCTACGCCCACGGCCTCGTCGCCTACGAACTGATCGACGCCTGGATACCGCTGGCCGCGGTCGACGCGGCCGACGGCAACCCCGGCGACGGCCAGGGCGTCCTGTACGCCCCCAACTCGGTCGAGACCTCCGCCGGCGGCGTCGCCGACCCGGGCACCTGCTCGAACTACACCTGGACACCCGCGACAGGAGCGGTGAGCAGCTTCGACCCCGACGACGGCACGGGGGCCAACAACCTCGGCGCCGCCGTCGAGACGGTCGCCGACAACGGGGCGTGCACGTACTACTCGCTCAACGTCTCGACCAGCGGGGCCAAGTCCAGCCAGGGGTACGGCAGCAGCGTGGTGCCCGACCAGGACGTCCGGATGTACCAGTACCTGTACAACCTCTACAGCACCGCACCCTCGCTCCCGGACCGGGTCGCCTGCGACAAGTTCGACAACAGCCGCTTCACCCTCCGGTCGACCCCCAGCTTCACCGTCGCCGGCAGCCCTCTGTGGGCGCCCACCGACGCCACCATCGAGTTCGGCATCGGACCCTGGGGCGCGAGCTACCCGGGTGGCGCCAAGTCCAACGATCCCAACGCCTGGTTCGTCCAGGCCCGATCCGACTGCTCGGACGCGACGGCCCAGGACCTCGGCGGCGGAGTCCGCTGGGTCAAGGCCGCCGATGTGGACTGGACCAACTCGGGCGGCGGCGTGATCGACGCCGAAGCCGTCAACATGGTGCGCACCACCGTGCACGAGACGATGCCGGCAGGTCGCTACACCCAGATCGAGATGGACTTCCACACCCTCGCCGATCTCACCGAAGGCGAGGAGCTCCGCAACTACTCGGCGTTCGTCGTCAACGCCAGCTCGACCTGGACCCTCAGCAGCTGTACCGGGCAGAACGGCAGCGACCAGACCTGTTCCGCCGACCTCACCCCCGGCACCTACCCCGGGGCCTACACCGCATGGCACGAGGTGTTCAGCGGGGTGGCGCAGATCTCCAAGGCACCCCTGGGGCCCACGACGCTCAACGCCGGCGACACCAACTCCTGGCAGCTCCATGCCTACGCCTGGCCCGCCAGCACCTGGCCACCTGGAGGCTGGTCCGGGTTCACCGGTTCGACCGACGTCGTCCTCGACGACATCCTGCCGGAGGGCTTCACCTACGTCATCGGTTCCACGACGGCGTCGACATGTCCGGGAATCCCGTCGCGATCGCCGATCCCCAGATCCTGGCCGACACGCCGTCGGCCGGCCTGACCACGCTGCGGTGGGATCTCGGGCCCGTGCCATGGTCCGAGTACGTGCGCGTCGAGTTCTCCACCAAGGTCGGCTTCTACGTCGACTCGGGTTCCTACAAGAACTACGCCGAGGTCCACTCGCCGATGGACGCCTCCTTCCCGTTCACCACCTTCCCCAACTGGGACACCTGGTCCCGGCGCTCCAACGCATCGGTCAACGTCGTCGAGCTGTCGTCGGCCGCGATCTCCAAGACCTCGTCGACACCGTTCATCCCCGCCGGCGAGGACGCGGTCTACGACCTCCAGTTCGGCAACCCGGGACCCGATGACGTCGAGACGATGGACGCGATCGACATCCTCCCCTACGACGGCGACACCCGCGGCTCGGCCATCACCCCCGGATCGTTCACCCTCGCCGATGTCACCTCGGCGTACCCGAACCTGGAGATGTGGGTCAGCGACACCGACCCCGCGACCCTCGGCAACCTCGACGGCACGGCCGACGACATGATCGATCCGCGCCATCCGGGCATCACCGCCCCGGGTGGTGACCAGTGGCCGTGCACCTTCACCCAGGCGTCCCTCGGTGGCACCCCGGGGTGCCCCGATCCGGCCGACGTGACCGCGATCCGGTTCATCGGGGTCGACCCCGACCCCGGCGCGAGCGGACCGGGTGACTCGTTCGTCCCGGCCGGCGAGGGGCCCTTCGACATCACGATCACCTACCACACCACCACGGGTGCGAGGCCCGGGGACACGTTCGACAACGGGTGGGTGGCGACTTTCGAGGGCCTGTCGCTCCCCGTCACCTCGGACTCCGACATCGCTCCCACCGTGCCACCGGTCGGGATCGGCGACCTCGTGGCCATCGACGTCGACGGCGACGGCGCGTACACCGACGGCGTCGATCTTCCCGTCGAGGGCGTCGACATCGAGCTCTACGAGGCCGCCGCGACCATCGGGGTCGACCCGCCGGTCGGCACCGCCACCACCGGCTCGGCCGGGCGCTGGTTCATCGGGGATCTGCCCAACGGCGACTACGTCGTTCATCTCCCGGCATCGAACACCGCTCCCGGTGGCCCGCTCGAAGGCCGTACCCCGGCCTCGGGTGCCACGGCGGATCCCAACGACGACGTCGACGAGGCCGGCGACCACAACGCGCTCGGCGCCAGCGGTGTCGTCACCGGCCCCGTGACGCTGGGCATCGCGGCCGAGCCGATCGGCGACGGTCCCGTTCCCGCCGGACACCGCGACGTCGACACCAACGGCACGGTCGACCTCCTCTTCGAGGGCGGATCCGCCCTCGAGGTCGCCAAGACCGTGTACGACGGCCACACCGGTGGAGCCGACTGTCCCGGTGCCGAGCTCGACACCGCGGCACCGCTCGCACCGGTCACGTGGTGTGTCAGCGTGACCAACACCGGCGACACTCACCTGGCCGGCATCACCCTCGACGACCCCGACCTCGGCTTCACCACACCCGGCTTCGACCTGGCGGCCGGAGATCCCACCCTCCTCGCCCCCGGCGAAACGGTGTCGTGGTTCGTCGAGACCCGGCACTGGTTCTCGCTCGACAACAAGGTCACCGGCCGCGGCACCCCGGCCACCTCCGACGGGGCGGACATCCCGGGCGCGGCGAAGGTGACCGACGCCGACGGGGCGTCGCTGGTCGTGTCGGTCGTCCCGGACATCACCCTGGCCAAGACGGTCCGCGCCGGCCACTCCGGCGGGGCGGGCTGCCCGGGGTCCGAGACGGTGACGGGGGCGACCGGTATGGACGTGACGTACTGCTACCGGATCACCAACGTCGGCAACGTCCACCTGGCCGGCGTCACGCTCGACGACCCGGACCTGGGTATCACCGAGGCCGACGTCACCTTAGGCTCCGGCCCCGGCAACCCCGCTCTCCTCGCCCCCGGCGACAGCTTCACCTGGTACTTCGAGACCTCCGCCACCGCCAACCTGTCGAGCACGGCCGAGACCACGGGCGACCCCGCGGCCCCCAACGGGAACGACATCACCGGCGTCGCCGACGTCACCGACGAAGACGGCGCCGAGGTCCAGGTCTCCACGCCGACGATCGCCCTCCTCAAGCAGGTGACCCTCGGCCACGACGGCGGCACCGGCTGTCCGGGTGACGACCTCGTCGAGGGACCGGTCGACAGCCCGATCACCTACTGCTTCCAGGTCACCAACACGGGCACCACCGCCCTGAGCACCGTCTCGATCATCGACCCCGACCTGGGGATCGACCAGGACGACATGATCCTCGTCTCGGGCGACCCGGCGATGCTCGCACCCGGTGAGCGGGTGCGCTGGTACTTCGAGACGACGATCGACGGCGACCTCGTCAACTCCGCCGCCGCCGCCGGACTGCCCGTCGGCTCCAGGGGCAGGCCACTCCCGGGGGTGAAACCGCCGATCGACTCCGACCGGGCCAGGGTGCGCGAGGCCGACCCTGCCATCGCGATCGACAAGGAAGCCCTCACCCCGATCGTCACCGCCGGCGGCGAAGCCGACTTCCGGATCACCGTCACCAACACCGGCGAGGTCGACCTGTACCGGGTCGAGGTCACCGACGACACGACGGCGACGTGCGCCCGCACCGAACCCAAGCTGAAGGCCGGTGAGAAGGTCGTCCACGAGTGCAGCGGCCCGGCCGGCGAGGAGTCCTTCACGAACGTGGCCGAGGTGACCGCGAGCCTGGTGGACGAGGAGTGCCTGCCCGGATGGGTGACACCTCCGTGCGTGAGCGACCGGGACGAAGCCCGTGTCGAGGTCGTCGAGCCCGAGCTGATCATCCGGAAGACCCCCGAGAACGACCTGGTCGAACCGGGTGGCATCGCGACCTTCAGGTTCACCCTCATCAACAGGAGCACGATCGACATCGAGGACGTCGTCGTCGAGGACGAGACCTTCCCCGAGTGCTCCCGCGACATCGGCACGATCGAGGCCGGTGAGACGACCGGCTACACCTGCGACATCGTCGTCCCCGCCGGCAGCGACCGGATCGTCAACGTGGCCAACGTCAGCGGTACCCGGCTCAACCATGTCGTCCGGTCCTACGCGTCGGCCACGATCACCGTCGTGACCACGCTTCCCGTGCTCGGGTCGACCTCGGCGGTGCCGGCGTCACCTCTGGCGTCGACCGGCACCAACTCAGCCCAGCAGATCATGCTGGCCATGCTCCTGGTCGGGATCGGCCTGCTGTTCCTCGTCCCCTCGTTCCTCCCCTCGTTCCTCGCCTCCTTCCGGACCGGCCACCGCGATCACACCGAATCTGGAGGCTCTCAGCTACACCAGATGTAGGTGAGTGACTCCATATCCGGCTCGGGGCGGGGGAATGATCCAGGGTGCGGTCAGGTTGACCCGGACGTGAACAGCACACGACTCGACGCCATCGATCTCTACTGGCGGCCCGGATGCGGGTTCTGCATGAACCTCGAACGCCAGCTCCGGCGGGTCGATCTCCCCACTCGCCGCCACAACATCTGGGACGACGCCGATGCCGCCGCCACGGTCCGCAGCCACGCCGGCGGCAGCGAGACCGTGCCCACCGTGGTCATCGGAGACCAGGCGCTGGTCAACCCGTCAGCACGCCAACTGCTCGCCGCCGTGGCCGAGTCGGCCCCGCACCTGCTCCCCGACGACTTCGAGATGCCCGAGCCCCGCCTGAAACGCCTCTTCGGCCGCAGCACCGGCTGAACGCACGGTCCGGTCACGGAACCGCACGACCACCTCGTGGCCGTACGGGCAGGTGACCAGAGCGATCGGACCGGCGTCGGAGTTCACCATCCGCCGCATCGAGCGGGTGCCGACCAGGTGGCGGGACTGACAATCGGGGCAGGTGATGAGGATCATGGCTCCACTGTGAAGGCCCCTGCTCCACAAGAAAAGCAATACGATTTTCGCATTACTGTTTAGAAGCGCTACATGATCGGCTACGCTCGATCCGCAAGTGGACATCTCCCTCCAGCAGCTCCGCATCCTGTGTGAGGTGGCCGAACGGGGGACGATCGCGGCAGCGGCCGACTCGCTCGGCTACACGCCCTCGGCCCTCTCCCAGCAGCTCCGCAACCTCGAGAACGCGACGGGAGTCGCCGTGCTCGAACGAGTGGGGCGCAACGTCCGCCTCACCGACGCAGGGCGCGAGCTGGTCGGCCACGCCCGGTCCCTCCTCGCCGGACTCGAAGCTGCCCAGGCCGCGGTCGAGCGGGTCAGCCAGGAGGTCAAGGGCACCCTGACGATGGGGACCTTCGAATCGGTCGCAGCAAACGCGCTCCCCGCCCTGCTGGCCCGGCTCGCCGAGGATCATCCCCAGCTCAGGATCCGGACCGCCGAGCTCGAACCCGACGAGGCGATCACCGCTCTGGCCTCCGGCGACATGGACCTGTCCTTCACCGTCGACTACCGCCACGCTCCGACGGCACCCACGCCGGGGATCCGTCGCGACACCGTGGTCGAGGAGTACTTCCGACTGGTGGTCGCCGACGACGACCCCCTCACCGGTACGACCGTCCCACTCGCCGACCTGGCCGACCGCTCGTTCATCTGCTCGTCACCCCGCCTGAGCTGCGGTCGATGCATCGTCACCGCATGCCGCTCGGCCGGCTTCGAGCCCGACATCGCCCACATCAACGACGACTACCCGACCGCGCTGCAACTGGTCGCCGCCGGCCAGGGGGTCGCGCTCATCCCCGATCTGGGTCTCGTCCAGCGGCCGCGCGGCGTACGCGTCCTCGAGACGTCCCCCAAGTTCAGCCGTACGGTCCAGATCGCGATTCGCGAGGCCAGCGCCGATCGACCGGCCATCGTGGCGGTCCTCCGCACCATCGACGAGGTCTTCGCCGACCTCACCCGCCGTAACCAGACCGACACCGCCGCCTGACACCCAACAACCCGTTCCCAACCGTCGCTTCCCGACGGTGGCGGACCAGATTTCGGCTTGGGAACCAGGGCGACCCGACGACCGTCTCACGGACATCACCAAACGGAGGTGTCCCATGCGTCGACTCACCACACTGCTCGGCCTGATCCTGATCACCGTCCTGCTCGCGGCCGCGTGCGGCACCGACAGCAGCGACTCGTCGGGCCTCACGGCCCAGGAGCAACCGGCCGCCGACGGCGACATCGTGTTCGACGAGGCCGAGGGCGGTGGCGACGCGGCCGACTTCGCCGTCCCGAGCCCCTCGGTCGCCACCGAGGCCCAAGGCGGTGGCGAGGCGGACGATTCCGAGGCGGCCAGCAGCGCCGCGCTTCCCCTCGATCCGGCCGCCGCGCCCGGCGAGGGAACCGCCGACCTCCCCGATCTCCAGCAGGTCCTCGACGGCCGATCGATCATCTTCACCGCCACCATCTCGGTCGCGGTCGAGGACGTGACCGAGGCCACCATCAAGGCCCAGACCGCGGTCGAAGGCCTGGGCGGCATCCTCTACGGCCAGGAGTCCAGCGGCGGCGACGAGCCCCGATCGATCGTGACCTTCAAGGTCCCACCGTCGGAGTTCAACAAGGCGGTGTCCCGCCTCGGCGAGGTCGGTGAAGTGGTCAGCCAGACCGTCACCACCGACGACGTCACCGAGGTCGTCGTCGACCTCGAGAGCCAGATCCGCACCTCCGAGACCAGCGTCGAACGGCTCCGAGCCCTCATGGCCGACGCCGGCAGCGTCGACAACATCGCCACCCTCGAGGCCCAGCTCCTCGAGCGCGAGACCCGGCTCGAACAGCTCCGCGGCCAGCTCCGCACCGTCGAGGGACAGGTCGACCTGGCCACCATCGTCGTGACCCTGACCCAGGCCGACCTCGTGTCGTCCGGACTCACGCTCTCGGCCACGGCCATCGAGGGCCACGGTCTCGGCGACACCTGCCGGGGGCGGGAGGGCATCCAGCTCGACGACGGCGCCGACATCACCTACTGCTACACCCTCACCAACACCGGCGTCACCGAACTGACCGACCTCACCGTCGTCGACGAGGCCCTCGAGCTCTCGACCGACGACCTCACCGTCGTCTCGGGTGAGCCGGCCAAGCTCGCCGCAGGCGAAACCGTCGTGTTCAGCTACGAGACCGTCGTCGACGGCGATCTGCGCACCACCGCCGAGGCCAGTGCCCTGACCAACGACGGCGACGAGGTCGGTTCGGTCGACACGGTCGAGGTCTCGGCGGTGACCACCGACTCGCTACCAGGCTTCGGCGACGCCCTCCAGGCCAGCCTCGACGCGCTGATCGCCGCCGGCGGGTACCTCGTAATCCTGGCCGGGATCCTGCTCCCGTTCCTGGTCATCCTGGTGCCGGTGGCGCTGGTCGTGCGGTGGTTCCTCCGGAGCCGCTCCGCTTCCCTCCCGGCGCCGCCGGCACCACCGGATCCGCCCGCCCCGCCCGACGCCGACACCGACGCCGACAGCGAGGTGCCCGCGCGATCCTGACCGCGGGTCAGGGCTCGAGGGTCAGGGCCCGCGGGTCAGGGCTCGAGGGTCAGATCATCGCGCGGCACGGCCTGACACGGGCTGGAATCGCACACGTCGACCACCACGCCGTCGGGGCGCAGGAACGAGTTCTTCTGCTCGATTCCCGCGGCCTGACGGCGAGGATCCTCGTGCGGGTCGGTTCCCTCCCGGGGCGGCAGGTTCTCGGTGGGAGCGACCGGCGACCCCGAGTCCCAGAACACCAACGCCGACCCGTCGTGGGGAAACGCCTCGATCCGGGCGATGAGCGCGGCCGCCTCGACATCGTCGGTGCGGTCCGGTGCGATCGGGTCGGGCACGACCGCGGCACCGATCGTACGGGCCATCACCTCGGCGGTGATGGTGGAGACCTGGTGGTCACCGACGGCCACGTGCATGAGGACCTCGTGGGGCGGCGTGTTCGGGTACGGGTCATCGGTCACGTGCTGGGCGTACCCGTTGGTCTCGGCCCGATCCCACAACAGCTGGATCAGCGACATGACGATGGCCTGATCCAGCTCGTCGGGATAGGACGGCTTGAGAACCAGCGAATAGGTGTCGAAGTCGACGCTCCGCCGCAGCAGCGTGCTGTAGTTCATCCCACCCACCCCGAGAACCGCCCGGGTCCAGTCCTGGGCGAACGCCGTCGCCATCCCACCGATGATGGCGCCCTGGCTGTTGCCGTCGTAGAACGCTTCGGTCGTGTCGAGCAGCGGGCCGGTGCCGACCGCCTGGAACGCCGGATGGCTCACGAAGCCGTCGGGGTGCACCATCAACCGGGCCAGAAACAGCGTGTTGAGCACGCCCTGCTGGACCCGGTCGGCCAGCGTGTTGAACGTGGAGAGATCGGTCAGGATGGCCAGCGCGTTGCCGATGTCGGCCTCGGACATCCCGATCCAGTCGGTGGCGCAGTAGACGAAGTCGTTGGCGTTGCCCGCGACCGAGATGTGATCGGCCCGGATCTCGTCCTGGCCGCCCAACAGACCGTGGCCGTAGATCACCGGGCGTCCGGCCACCCCGTCGCGAACGACCGATTCCGGGATGCTGCACGAGAACGAAGCGGTGTAGGAACCGTTCCTCGCCGGTAGTCCGTCGTCGCCGAGGTCGTAGCCGCTGCCCGGTGCCCCGTTGCCGGTCAGGTAGAGGGGCACCTCGAAGGTGCCCTCGACCCACCGGGCGACGTGCTCACCGGGCGGATCGGCGGGCGGCTCCTGGAACTCGGTGATCTCGAAGCTGGGCGCCTCCCCGTCGAGCGAGGCGAACCCGTCGTCCCTGATGTGCAGCATGCGCTCGGCCAGCGACCGGCGCGACGCCACCGTGAAGTCCCACGCCAGGTAGAGCTCGTCGCGGGCCACGTCCTGGCGGGCCAGGTCGGCGAACACCGTCTCGGTGGACTCCCGGGCATCCTCGACGGTGTCGATCCCGGTGGTCAGGCCGTCCCGCAGCGCCTCGAAGACCGGCGGCGGCGCGATCGGCTCACCGTCGGCGTCGCGCAGGTTGCGCAGCCCGATCACGTGCCGGTGCCCCTCGGTGAGATTGATCGCCGGGCGCACGATCAGCGGCCGCTCGGCCGGATCGCTCACGTTGGCGTCGAGCTCGGCCCAGACCGGGATCCGGACCCCGCCATCGGCGTCGAACAGCACGACGGGCGAGTCGTCCTCGAGCGAGGCGGCCACGTCGGTCACCGGTGGCAGATCGCTGGCTTCGGCGTCGAGGTCGGGGATCACCGTCAGCATCGCGGTGCCGGGGCTGAACCCGTCGAGGAGATTCCACTGCGTCGGATCGATCGCCGTGCCGCCGGCGTTGACCGGCATGAAAGCGGGTTCGAAGGCGAGGAGCTGCGGGTTGCCGTCGCCCAGGTCGTCGCCCCGCGACACCGGCTCGCCTTCGTCGACGAAGTGGTCGCTGGGGTACGGGAGGAGGCACGACGCCCCGTCGAGCAGCTCGCATCCGTCGGGCTGGCCATCGACCACCGCTTCGATCGCGGCGACCAGCTCGGGCGGAGCCGGCTCGGACGGGGGGACCGTGGTGGTCGCCTCCGATGCCGTGGTCGGAGAGGTCTCCTCCGGGCCGAGCAGCGTGTCCTCGGCCGTCGAGCAGGCGGCGGCCAGGAGCGCCCCCACGATGAGCAGGATGGCGCTGCGACGAATCGACATACTTCCCTCCCCGGGTCCTCCGCGACGATAGTGGTGCATGGCCGGCACCCAGGATCTCGACCCGAAGGACGTCGGGCTGTTCGCCCTCAAGGTGTACAAGTACCGGGAGGGGGAGCGGATCTCGCTGCTCATCCACCTGGGCGACCGACTCGGTCTGTTCGCCGCGATGTGGAGCGCCGGGCCGCTCACCGCCGAGGCCCTGGCCGACCGCACCGGCCTCCACGCCCGTTGGGTCCTCGAATGGGCCCGGGCCCTCGGAGCCGCCGAGCTCCTGGAGACGACCGACGGCGACAGCTTCGCCCTCACCGACGTCGGTGCCGCCGTCCTCGCCGACGAACGGGACAGCCTGTTCTTCGCCGCCGGCGCGTTCGGCGCGCCACCCACCCCCACCTACGTCGACCGCCTGGCCGAGTCCTTCCGCACCGGGGTGGGGCTCACCTACGACGACCTCGGAGAGACCGCCGCCCACACCACCTCGCGCATGCTCGGCCCGTGGAGCCGGCTCGCCCTCGTGCCCTTCATCATCCCCGCCATCGACGGCCTCGACGCCGTTCTCACGGCCGGAGCCGACGTGGTCGACGTCGGCTGCGGAGGTGGAGTCGCCGTCACCACGATGGCCGAGGCGTACCCGAACAGCCGGTTCCTCGGCGTCGACCCGTCCGAGGTCGCGATCGGCCTGGCCCGCGATCGGGCCACCGAGGCGGGCCTCGACAACGTCGCGTTCGACGTAGCCGGCGGTGAGGACCTGCCATCGGAGCCGACGTTCGACCTGGTCCTGACCTTCGACTGCCTCCACGACATGCCCCACCCGGCCGCGACCATCGAGGCGATCGCCGGCGCGCTTCGATCCGACGGGGTCTGGCTGTGCAAGGACATCAGGTGCGGGCCCGACTACACCTCGAACGAGCGCAACCCGCTGCGGGCCATGATGTACGCCATCTCGGTCACCGCCTGCATGGCCTCGGCCATGAGCGAACCCGACGGCGCCGGCCTGGGCACCCTCGGTCTCCCGCCCGAGCTGCTCGAGCAGTTCGCGACCGACGCCGGCTTCACGTCGTTCGCCGTGCACGACTTCGCCGATCCGGCGAACCTCTACTACGAGATCCGGCCCTGACCTCGCCCGACCGGCGCCAACCCGGACTCCAGTCCGATCCGCATCGGCCGATGGGATGGCGTGAACGCTCGCAGGGCCACAGCGTCGATCCGCGCCCATCTGGACGAGATCCTCGTCGGCACCATGCTGGCCGTCGCGATCGTCTGGTACCTCGACGTGGACGCGACCACCGTCCACGTGACCAGGGCCGAGGTCTCGGCCCCCGCAGGGCTCGACTCCGGAGCCGATGCCGGCTACGTCGAGGAACTGACCGTGGCCATCGGCTCGTCGGAGGTCCGACGTGCCACCGCGGAGGCCACGGGCATGCCGGTCGACCAGATCTTCAGCCGACTCCGGGTGGCGGTGCGGACCGACCCGCCCGCCGCGCTCGTCGAGGACCGGGCAACCCGGGATGATCCGGTCCTGGCCGCGTCGGTGATCACCAGCGCGGTCGAGTCCGCGCATGCCATCGCGGTCGCACCACCGACGCCCGAGGAGCTCCGACCGACCATCGCACGGGTCGGCGAACAGCTCGATCAGCTCGAGGAGTTCGTCGCTGGTTCGATGATCGGATCCCCGGCGCTGGTGACCCTCGACCAGGCGACGGTCCGGGTCCGAGCCGGTCTCACCCGCCAACAGGTCGCGACCACACCCGATCCGGTCGAGGTCGGCACCCTCACCGGGGAGGCCCGAGCGGCGGTCGAGACGGCGCTGGCCGATCCACTGGTCGCCGGCTCGGATCTCGAGCTTGCCCTGACCTCGGTCCGCGACGACCTCATCCGGCTCGCCACGTCGGTCACCACCGTCGCCGCCGACGCAGCCCCGAGAATCGAGATCGGCTCGACCAGCCCCCACCAGACCCTGCAGCGACCGTTCGCTCAGGCGGTGCTCACCGGACTCGTGGGCGCCATCGCGTTCAGCCTGGTCGCGATCGCCTGGGAGGAGGGAGCGAGGCGACGCCGGTTCGCGCCGAGCAATCTCGATGCGGTCGAGGCCGTGTCGGTCTCCGATCGTCTGGAAGGACACGTCGGAACCGGGGCCTGAGCGCGTCCGGCCCCGATCGCGGTGTCAGCCGAGCATGCGACGACGCACACCACCGACCAGCTCGTCGTCGATACCGCTCTCACGCCGCCAGCCCTCGAGCGACCCGAACCGCTCGGTGAGCTCGCCGAGGAGCGCCACCATCACCGACGGCGGCGCGTCGCGGAAGACATCGGGCTGACCCTGGAGCTCGGCCCACCAGGCGGGGTCGGTACGCCGTGCCCATTCCATGAACTGGCGCGAGGCGGCCCCCGACATGCCGTAGTCGTGCGCGATGCGCTCGGTGTCGACGCCCAGGGCATCGAGGAGGACCGCCGCCGCCACCCCGGTGCGATCCTTGCCCGCCGCGCAGTGGAACACGATGGGGAGATGCTCCTCATCGGCGATCAGCTCGAACAGCCGGCGCAGCATCGCCCCGGCGTTCTCGGCGATCTCGATGTAGCGCTCGAGCAGGTAGCCGGACGGGTCGGCGTGGACCCCGGGGTCTTCGAGGTCCCACAACTTCTCGATCAGCGGCAGGTGGTGGAAGTTGACCGGATGGTCGTCGACCGGGAACGTGCCGTGGGCCTCCTGCTCGTCGAGCGTGCGGAGGTCGACCACGGCCCGCAGGCCCAGCTCGGCCACCCGGGCCAGGTCGGCGCCCCCCAGGCGATTGAGCCCGTCGGCCCGGAACACCAGATCACGCCGGACCCGACGGCCGTCGACGGTCGGGATCCCACCCAGGTCGCGGAAGTTGAACACCAGCTCGAGCTCGAGGTGTCGGTCGGGATCCACCGGGGCAACCTACCGGTGATTACCCCCGTTCAGTCCCGGGGTCTTACGCTTCTTCGCCATGGCTGAAGACGTCACGCTGGATGCCGACGGGCTGTCGAGGCCGGCGGTCTTTCCCCGCCATCTGCCCACTCCCAGCCGGGCCCGGCTCACCCGTCGAGCCAGCCAGATCCTCCGGGTCGGCACCCGCAACTTCGGACCCCTGGCCTGGAAGACCGCCCGCCATCGCTCCCTTCCCGACGACGAGTTCGCCGCGCCCCTCCGCCACACATTCGAGGAGCTCGGCGGCACCTTCATGAAGTTCGGTCAGCTGGTCGGCTCGGCGCCGTCGATGTTCGGCGAGGCCGTGGCCCAGGAGTTCCGCTCCTGCCTCGACACCGGGGCCCCGGTCCCGATCGCGAAGATCCGCAACGTCATCGAAGAGAGCCTCGGCGGACCGATGGAGGACACCTTCGCCGAGTTCGACGAGGAACCGATCGGCCGGGCGTCGATCGCGGTGGTGCACCGGGCCAAGCTCCACGACGGCAGTGACGTGGCGGTCAAGGTGCTGCGGCCCGGCATCGAGCTCAGCGTGGCAACCGACCTCGACCTGTTCGAGCCGCTGCTCGACCTGGCGGCCCGCCACACCGGCGACGCCAACGCCGGATCGCTGCTGGAGATGTTCGACGGATTCCGGATCCAGGTCGGCGAAGAACTGGATCTGCGCAACGAGCTGCGGGCCATGGTCAACTACCGCCAGCTGCTCGAACACGTCGACCTCCCGCTGGTGATGGTGCCCCGACCGTTCCCCGAGATCAGCGGTATGAAGGTGCTCGTCATGGAGTTCCTCGACGGTGTGGCCGTCGACGACCTGGAACGCATCGCCGAGTACGGCTACGACCCGGTCCCGGTGGTGGACCAGCTGGTCAAGGGCTTCCTCCTGACCGCCGTCCGCTGGGGGACGTTCCACGGCGACGTGCACGCCGGCAACCTGCTCCTGATGCCCGACGGCCGGATCGGGGTGATCGACTGGGGCATCGTCGGCCGGCTCGACCGCGACAGTCACCTCTTCTTCCGCCGACTCTGCGAGGCCGCGCTGGGTGACGACACGGCTTGGAAGGACATCGCCGAGCTGATCATCGACAACTACGGGCAGGTCATCCGCGAAGGCCTGCAGATGAACGACGAGGAGATCACGACGTTCGTGCGGGCCACGATCGAGCCGGTGGTGACCGCACCGTTCGGCGAGGTCAGTCTCTCGGCCATGGTCAACGCCCCGATGGAACAGGTGGCCACCGCCCGCGGTATGGAGCTGACGGACCGGAGCATCCGCGGGCTGATCAGACGCATTCGCGAGCAACGCCGACTCCGCGGCATGGCCGAGGAGTACGGCGGCATCGCCAGCGACTTCAGCCGCGGCACGTTCCTCCTGGGCAAGCAGCTCATGTACTTCGAGCGCTACGGCAAGATGTACCTGGCCGACAAGGGCATCTTCGCCGACCGCGAGTTCTTCCAGCGCGTCCTCGACGAATCCCCGGTCCTCGCCTCCCGCCCGTGAGTGCGTTATCCGGGGACAGACCCCTAACGCACTCGTCCCGAGTGCGTTAGGGGTCTGTCCCCATTTGCGTTCAGGGCGAGGGTACGGGGTCGACCGCGGTCCACCCTCGGCGCGATTCGGCCCAGGCCCGGCAGTCCCGGCCCATCGAGGTGGACGGAGCGGCATCGACGAACGGCCAGATCTCCTCGGCCAGCTTTCGCCAGTTGGCGGTGGCGGCGAGCTGGCCCAGCAACGCGACCAGGCCGAGGTTGATGCGCTGGATGATCACGAACGACGGCGGCACGTTGGCGATGCGCTGCACCTCGCGCTGCGGGCCCGTGGGGTCGAAGATCATGCGCACGGTGTCGGAGGCGTAGTCGTCGGTGACGGTCATGACCCGGTCCTCGAGCACCAGCTCGTAGAAGTGACCGAAGTACTCGATGATGGCCTCGTCGTCGGCCGGTGCGTCGGGGGCCAGGAGACCCGACTCCTCCACCACCTGGCGGAACACCTTCGGATCGTGGTCCAGGACCATCGCCCGGATCATGCGGTTGAACACCTCGATCTCGTCGAGGGTGAACCGTTTGCAGAGCCCGAAGTCGAGGAACGTGACGTGGCCGCCGGGCTCGAACAGGTAGTTGCCCGGGTGAGGATCGCCATTGAACAGGCCCAGCCGATAGAGACTGCCGAACACGAACCGGTAGATGGTCTCCGCCGCCAGATTCCGCTCCTCCTGGCTCCACCGGAGCATCTCGTCCCACCGGGCCCCGGGGGCCAGCTCGGTCGTCAGAACCGCCTCGCTCGAGTACTCGCGCAGCACCGCCGGGACGCTGATGTAGGGGTGACCCGCGTAGTAGTCGGCGAAGAGCATCTGGTGCTCGGCCTCGAGCCGGTAGTCGAGCTCCTCGCTCAGCCGCATGCGGAGCTCGTCGACCAGCGGACCCGGGTCCAGGCCGGGGAACATCAGCCCCATGGCCTGGAACATCAGGTCGGCGTTCTCCAGGTCGGCCCGGATGGCCTCGCCGATGCCGGGGTACTGCACCTTCACCGCGACCGCCCGACCGTCGGTGGTCATCGCCCGGTGCACCTGGCCGATCGAGGCAGAGGCGATCGGAACCGGATCCCACTCGGCGAAGAGCTCGGTCGGGTCGGCGCCCAGCTCGGAGCGAACCTCGGCCGCGGCGAGCTCGGCGCTCATCGGGGGCGCATCGGCCTGCAGCGCAGCCAACGCCTCGCGGACGTGCGCCGGCATCCCGCTGTCGAGATACGACGCCATCTGCCCGATCTTCATCATGGCGCCCTTCATGGAGCCCAGCGCCTCGACGACCTGTTCGGCGGTCTTGAGCTCGAAGGCGTGGTCCATGGCCTGCCGCCGCTCGGCGGACGCGAACACCCGACGGGCCGAGTGAACGGCGTAGTTGGCCCCGGCCCTGGTGCTCAGCTTGGCCAGATGGGCGTTTCGAGCGGTGCGGCCCCGCTGCGAGAGATGCCCGCCGGACTCGGCCGAGCGCAGCCGCGAGAACGCGAACCACCCGGCTACGGCTGCGGCGATCGCCAGGACGAGCTTCTTCATCGCCGCTCACGGTACGGCGCCACGCCACCGCGTGCCACGCTTGGTCGATGACCGAGTCCTCCGATCGCGACCAGGTGCTGGCTGCACTACGCCAGAAGACGGGCCACGACGCCGACGTCGTCGTACGGGCCCCCGGCCGGGTGAACCTCATCGGGGAGCACACCGACTACAACGACGGCTTCGTCCTGCCCATGGCGATACCCCACGCCACGTGGATGGCCGCTCGGAAGCGCAACGACGACCTCATCCGCCTCTGGTCCGCCGGCCACCCGCCGGCCGAACTGTCGACCGCCACGCTCGACCGACGGGCCGACGACTGGTCGGTCTACGTCCAGGGCGTCGCCCGCGTGCTGGCCGACCGGGGCATGGCCGTCGGCGGGTTCGACGCGGCACTCACCACTTCGATCCCGGTCGGCGGCGGCCTGTCGTCGTCGGCCGCGCTCGACCTGGCGGCAGCGCGGGTCATCACCGAGCTGGCGGGCGAGCCATGGGACCCGGTGGCCGGCGCGCTGGCGGCCGTCACCGCTGATCGCGAGCACGTCGGCGTGCCTTGCGGCGTCATGGACCAGCTCATCTGTGCCACGGCCGAGTCGGGCCACGCCACGCTGATCGACTGTCGCACCCTGGAGATGGAACCGGTCCCGGTCCCCGGCGGGCTGACCGTGGTGGTGCTCGACACCGGGACCCGCCGCCGGCTGGTCGACAGCGAATACACCGATCGGCGAGAAGCGTGCGGCCGGGTGGCCCACACCCTCGGGGTGACGGCCCTGCGTGACGCCACGAGCGAACAGATCGCCACTGCACCCGACCTGAACCCGCTCGATCGGCGGCGGGCGCTGTACGTGGTGGCCGAGAACGAGCGGACGCTGTCCGCAGCAGAAGCGATGCGAGCCGACGACGGGCCGGCGCTCGGTCGGCTGATGGTCGAGAGTCACCGGGGCCTGCGCGACGAGTACGAGGTCAGCGGTCCGGCGCTGGACGCGGTCGTCGAGGCCGCGCTGTCGAGCCCGGGGTGTGTGGGCGCCCGCATGACCGGGGGCGGGTTCGCCGGGTGCGCGGTGGCCATCGTGGAGAGCGCCGCAACCGGCGACTTCGCGAGCCGGACCCTCGATACGTTCCGGGCCTGCGGGCTCGAGGGTTCCGAGGGGGCGGCGGCGTACTTGTGCGAACCGGGCGCCGGCGCAAGTCTGGAGCGGCGATGATCCGGACCAGGACCTCAGCGGTCGCCTTGGCGGCCTGCGCCCTGTTGGCCGGCGCGTGCTCCGACGACGCGGTGAGCACCGGGTCCGACCCCGCGCTCACCGGATCCCCGGCGACGGCGCCCCTGTCGACCACGCAACCCGAACCGGTGCCGCGCATGAACGAGATCCAGGTGATCGGATCGCACAACAGCTACCACGTCGCCCCCGACCCCGAACTGCTCGACATCATCCTGCCGCTCGTCAGCGACCAGGGCGAGAGCGCGGCCGAGTGGCGTTACACCCATGCGCCCCTCGACGAGCAGCTCGACCGCGGCGTGCGCAGCTTCGAGCTGGACGTGTTCGCCGATCCAGACGGCGGACTGTTCACCGAGCCCGAAGGGCCTCCGTTCTTCGGACTCGAACACACGCCCGACCCGACGCTCGACGAGCCGGGGTGGAAGGTCCTGCACGTCCAGGACATCGACTTCGAGACGACCTGCGGCTCGCTGGTCGAATGCCTGGAGACGATCGAGGCGTGGTCCGACGCCAACCCCGACCATGAACCGATCCCCATCCTGATCGAGGTCAAGGCCGACCTGCTCCCCGAGCCGTTCGATCTCACGCCGGTCGTCGAGGACATGACCCCGGAGGTGCTCGACACCCTCGACGCCGAGATCCGGTCGGTCTTCGACCCCGACGACGTCCTCGAGCCCGACGAGGTCCGGGGCGACGCCGCGACCCTGGTCGAGGCCGTCGACGGCGAGGGCTGGCCCGCGCTCGAGGACGTCCGGGGCCAGGTCTACTTCGTGCTCGACAACGGTGGTGAGGTCGACGAGGCCTACCGCGAAGGCGCACCTCGACTCGAGGGCCGGGCGATCTTCACCTCGGCCGGCCAGGACCGACCCGACGGCGCAGTCGTGAAGCTCAACGATCCCGAGGACGGGGCGGCCCTGTGCGCGGCGGTGGCCGAGGGGCGCATCGTCCGGACCCGAGCCGATGCCGGCCTGGTGATCGACGAGACCCGACGCGACACGGCCCTCGGCTCGGGAGCGCAGATCGTCTCGACCGACTTCCCGCCCGGCGAACCGGACCCCGAGACGGGCTACCTGACCGAGCTGCCCGCCGGCGCCTCGTCACGGTCCGTGGCCGACGCAAGGGCCGCCGCCACCCTCTGCTAGCCCCCCTCCACCCAACGCCGAACTTTGTGCGCTGGCTCGCATATGCGTACCGGCAGAGCACAAAGTTCGGGGTGAGGGATATCGGTTGCGGAGTGAAAAGGCATGAGAGATACTGGAAAGGATGCAGAACCAAGCGCGGCTTCTCGGGCTCGTCGTTCTGGCCTTCGTCCTGGCCGCCGGGTGCTCGCCGGGCACCGACGGAAGTCTGGGCGAGGCGGAGGGCTCAACCCCCACGAGGAGTCCGGCCACGACACCGACGGCGCCTCGCGTCTCTTCGACCACCGCGACCGCGCCGGCCACTCGGGGCCTCGGCGCTGAGCCGGACGGTCCGGAGGAAGCGGCCGCTGTCGCAGCGGTCCAGCGGTGGTTCGAGCTCGAAGACCTGTCCTTCGCCGCGGGCACGGCCGACGCGGTGCGCGGGGAGTTGGAAACGCTGCTGAGCGGCGCGGCCGATCTGGTCGATCTGGCCGTCGAGGTGGCCGGACCGATCGAGCGGACCAGCCGGGCGCGGGTCGAGCGGATCTGGCAACCCGAGGAGGGTGTCATCCGGATGGACGTGTGCAGGATCATCGACGTCGGCGACGAGGAGACCCGGTCCACCCTCGAGGTCACCGCCACCACCGGGGCGACGCCGCTGCTCGAGTCGGTGCTCGTCGAAGACCTGGCCAGGGACGGTGTCGCCTGCCCGCCCGACGAGATCATCGAATGAACGATCGCCGGCCGCCGACCGGATTCACTCCCGGAGGACCTCACGTGGTGCGCATGACGTTTCGGATTCTCATGGGCGTGGCGGTCCTCATCGGGGCCAGCTCGTCGATCGCCCTCGCCGAACCTTCGTGCACCGACGACGACTGCCGAATCGACGGCTCGCACATCGAGCCCGGCAGCTCCGGCTCCTCGGACCCCACACCGTCCCCCCGCCCGCGACCCCGGCCCGCGTACGTCCCGTGTGATCGGGGCGGCGAGTCGTTGCCCAACGAGATCCTCATCTCCGACGGCACCGACAACAACGCTGCCCTCGCCGGGGCGATCGGGGTGTCGATTCCGCATCCGGCCCCACCGGGCGATCACTGGGTGTTCCGGGTCTGTGTCGGCGCCGGCGGCGTCTCGTACCTCGACGGTGCTCCGACCCTGGCGCTGGCCGGCATCACCGATGCCCGACCCAACCAGCAGGCCGCTCTCTCGGCCGCCATCGCCATCGTCTCCCTCCACCGGCCCGAGCTCGTGACCAGCCCGCCGGTCGACTCTCACGTGGTGGCGATCCCGGCCTGGTTCGCCACCACGCCGGCCACGACGACGGTCCTCACCGAAGCGGCCACCGACGGGCCGGTCACGGTGACCATCACCGCGACGCCCACCCACCTCACCGTCGACCCGGGCGACGGCTCGCCCGTTCTCACCTGTACCCCGGCCCCGACCACCGCCGGCGGAGGCTGCGCCCACACCTACGACATCCACGGCACCTACTCCACCACCGCCCGGCTGCACTACACGGTCGACTGGACCTCCACCATCGGCGGGGCGGGCACCATCGTCGACGGCGCGGTGACCTCGACCGCAACCGAGCTGACCGTCCGCCAGATCCAGTCCCTCATCCGCTGATCTCCCCCTCCCGACGAACTTTGTGCCGTGGCGGTACGCATATGCGAGCCACGGCACAAAGTTCGTCGAGGGGGTGGGTCAGAACTCCTCGACGGCCATCGTCAGCGACCCCTCTTCTGTCGTGAACCTCGCGCTGGTCATCGGTTCGCCCTCGAATCGCAGCGCGTCGACGACCCGGTACTCGACGGTCTGGGTCCCGCTCGCTCCGTCGATGTCGATCACGCCGTACCCCTTGCGCCGCAGGTCGGTGTACGCGAACCCCGGCGACAGGTTTCGGGCCCCCTGACCGAGAGAATCGGCGAGATCGCCCACGACGTCCAGCCCCGTCGACGAGATGGCACCCCCGACGAACTCGTTGGCCACCACCGGCGACGCGGGGTCGTCGTAGTCGGGCTGCAGGCCCGCGGTCCAGAACATGTGGATGTCGCCGGTCAGCACGCTGACGTTGCCGATGCCACCATGCTCGATGTGCTCGAGCACCGCCCGTCGCTCCCACTGGTAGCCGTCCCACGGGTCATCGGTGAGATACAGACCCGCGTTGCGGGCGAGGTTCGGGATGATGTTCCGCAACCCCTCGTTGTCGAGGTCGATCAGCCGCAGAGGCGCCATCATCACCTGGTTGCCGAGGATCTTGAATCGGATCCCCTCGGCCTCGGCCGCGGTGAGGCCGTCGAACAGCCACTGGCGCTGGGGATCGCCGAGCATCGTGCGGCCCTCGGCCTGCAACGGCGAGTCGACGGTGATGAAGTTGAGGATCCCGCCGACGTGCCGGTCGCGGAACTGTCGGGTGTCGAGCATGAACAGCTCGGCCAGGTTGCCCCACCGCAGCGAACGATGGATCCGCGTGCCCTCGATCGGCATCACCGGCATGTACTCGAACCACACCTGGTAGGCGGCGCCGGCCCGAGCGGGATCGGCCTCGACCGACTCGCGGTCGTAGTCGTTGCGGAACTCGTGGTCGTCCCACACCGGCACCATCGGGTGATTGGCGTGGTTCGCCTGCAGATCGGGATCGGACCGGTACAGCTTGTACTTGGCCCGGTAGCTGGCCAGGTCGGTTGCCCGCTCGGTGGTGTCCTGGCGCGGCGCAGGCACGAACAGATCACCGATCCCTCCGAAGCCGTCGGCCAGATCGCTCGACTCGTAGATGTAGTCACCCAACCACACGAACGCATCGATGTCCTCGGCCGCGATCGCTCGATGGGCCGGATAGAGGCCGGAGCCGTAGTTCTGGCACGACGCGAACGCCAGCCGGAGCCGCTCGGGCGTCGAACCCGCGGGCGGTAGCGTGCGGGCCCTCCCGATCGGGCTGTACGCGTCGCGGGCGAAGAACCCGTAGTTGTAGGCGCTTCCCGGCGCCAGACCCTCGACCCGGACCTTCACGGTCCAGTCCGCACCGGCCGACGCCACCGTCGATCCGGTCGCGACCAGCGAATCGAATCCCGGGTCGGTGGCGACAGCCCACTGCACCGCGACGTCACCTCCGTCGTCGGGCGGGCGCACGCGCGTCCACAGCACGGCCGTCGTGTCCGACTCCAGTCCCGACGCCACGCCCTGCGGGAAGTGGCCACCCGGCGGTGCCGCAGATGATCCACCGGCGAAGCCACCGACGGCGTCGGGCGTTGCCCACGCCTGCGCGGAGCCCGCACCCACACCGACCGCCGCCGCGACACCACTCGCCGCGCCCGATCGGAGAAACTGTCGTCGATCCATGTCCAGACCCCCGGTCCGCCTTCTCCAAGTCTTCCCCAATTCGGGCCTCGCGCGCCTCTCTCGGGGCGGGCGGACCATCCAACATTGCGCTCCACTCCTGCGGGAGTATCTTCTGAGGAACGGGCAGGAGAGGTCGCCCATGCACATCCCCACACGCATGACCCCCGGAAACGGCGAACATTCGATGTCCAGAACCCGACAGATCCTGGTCGGGGCGATGGCCGCGACCGCTCTCACCTTCACCGGCTGCGCCGGAAGCGTGCTGGACAGCCCCAGCGAGAACCCGCTGCCGACCACGACACCCGAGGTGACCATCGCCCAGGTGGCCGGCACCACGACCATTCCGCCGACCGCCCCGCGCGTCTACGTCGTGGTCTCGGGCGACACCCTGTCCGGCCTGGCCGAGAAGTTCGGAACGACGGCTGAGGCGATCATCGACATCAACGATCTGGCCGACCCGAACAGCCTGTCGATCGACGACGAGCTGCTCATCCCGCCACCCGATACCACTGCCGACACCTCCGAGTAGGGACCGAGCGGCCCGAACAGGCTGGCGAATCACAGCGATGTAACTAGACTGTGGTCCGATGAGGAACGTAACGCTGCGCAGCCGCAAGGCGGAGCAGCGCCGCGCCAGAACCCGATGGCGAAGCCGGCGCAGCGGATTATCGCTGCGCCAAGCAACATGGCGAAGCCGGCGCAGCGGATTATCGCTGCGCCAAGAGACAAGGCGGAGCAGCGCCGCGCCAGAACCCGATGGCGAAGCCGGCGCAGCGGATTATCGCTGCGCCAAGAGACAAGGCGGAGCAGCGCCGCGCCAGAACCCGATGGCGAAGCCGGCGCAGCGGATTATCGCTGCGCCAAATGTGACTGTCACACCCCCTGAGTACAACTGAACCCATGGATTCCACCGCAGTAGCTCCGGAACAGGTCGGCGAGCAGACCGCCATGTCCGAGATGCCGGTGTCCATCCCCCGCCGGCTCTCCCCGTCGGCGGCCGGGACGTTCGATCAGTGCCCCCGCCGGTGGCGGTTCCGCTACATCGAGAACCGAGCCGAGCCGTCGGGCGAAGCCGCACTGGTCGGCACCTTCGCCCACCGCGTGCTCGAGCTGCTCCTGACCGAGGACCCGGCCCATCGCACGATCGAGCGGGCCAGGGACCTGGCTCGGGAGACCTGGCCGGAGACCGCGGCTCGGGACGACTTCGCCGAGCTCGATCTCGACCCCGCGGCCGAAAAGGAATTCCGCTGGAAGGGTTGGTACGCCATCGAGGGTCTCTGGAGACTCGAGGACCCCGCCACCATCGACGTCCACAGCACCGAGCAGCGGGTCGAGGTCGAGCTCGACGGCGTGCCGTTCGTCGGCGTCATCGATCGGGTCGAGCGCGCCTCCGACGGCCTCGTGGTCAGCGACTACAAGTCCGGCCGCCCCCCTCGGCCCCGCTTCCGCGACGACAAGTTGCGCCAGGTCCTGCTCTATGCAGCCGCGCTCGCAGAGCTCGACGCCGCACCGACCCGGGCCAGGCTCCTCTACCTGGGCACCACGGTGATCGAGGTCGACGTCTCCGACGAGACCATGGCCGAAGCCACCACCGTGCTGCGCTCCACCTGGGACAAAGTGCTCGACGCGTGCGAACACGACACGTTCGAACCCCAGACCGGACCGCTGTGCGGATGGTGCCCACACCTGCTCGACTGCCCCGAGGGTCGCAGCGAAGTCGAACAGCGTCTCGCCGCCGGACGCCTGCGTGAGGATGCGCCGGCCGCGGCCCTCGTCGCCTGATCCGAGGCCACAGCAAGTACGTTCCCCCTATGCGCCGACTTCTGGCGCTGCTCGCCGCGGCCGCCATGATCGCCGGAGCAGTCGCCGCCCGAAGCCTCATCGACGACGACGACGCCAACGCGTCCGGAGGGCCGCCCGGTGGGGACTCATCGAACGGCGACGGAGGGCGGGTCCTCTGCGCCACCGAGGTCGAGGCGGCGTGCACCGTCCTGGCCGATGCCGGTTTCGAGGTCCGCACCGAACCGGCCGGTCGGACGGCGGACGCTCTGTTCGGAGCCGGCGCCGGCGAGGATCTCGGGTTCGACGTCTGGCTGACGGCTCGTGCCTGGCCCGGGATGATCGAGGACCGACGCCGGGCCGATCTGTCCGACCCGGTCCTCGCCGACCCCATCGACGTCGGCGCCCGCTCACCGGTGGTCATCGTCAGCCGGACCGACCGGGCCGACGTGCTCGCCGAGGCCTGCGGCCTCACCTGGTCGTGCATCGGTGACTCGGTGGACACGACATGGGCCGACCTGGGCGGCAGCCCTTCGTGGGGCGAACCGAAGCCGGGCCACAGTCCGCCCGACATCGACACCGAGGGACTCCTCACCACCGCCCAGCTCACCGCCGACTTCCTCGATCGCACCGACTACGCCTCCAACGACCTCGACCGCAGATACAGCAGCTGGCTGGCCGGGCTCGAGGCCGCCGTGCCCGACCACACCCCTCCGGCCGGGACGCCGCTGGATCAGCTCCTGCTCACACCGGCGTTCTTCGACGTCGTCGGCTCCATCGAAGCCGTCGCCGCGCCGGTGGTGGACACCAGCCGCGACCGCGACCGGCTCACGGTGGTCGCGCCCGACCCCGTCATCACCGCCGACGTCGTCGCGGTCGCGCCGGCGAACCAGAACTCGGCGGCCGAGGCCATCGCATCGCGCGACGATGTCCGACAGGCCCTCGCCGACGCCGGATGGCGCGCCGAGGGCCAGCCGACCCTCGACATGATCGACCCGACCATCACCCTTCCCGACTCCGACAACCTGCCCGCGGCCGGTGTGCTCATCGCACTCACCGATCGATGGGCCGAGGTGACCTGATGCCAAGCCGCCGTATCCGCTGGTCCGCCCTCGCTCTGATCGCCGCCCTGGTGGCCGCGACCGGATGCGGCCTTTCGACCGACAGCGGCGACGAAGCCGGCGGTGACTCGGCCGGCCTGGCCGACGCCGATCCCGGTGACTGCATCACCGTCGACATGGCCGTGTCATCCGAGAAGATCACGCTCCTGACCGAGCTGGCCCGCGAGTTCAACGACAGCGACATGGCCACGATCGACGACGGCTGCATCTTCGTCCGTCCCCAGGTGAAGGCCTCGGGTGGCGCGATGCAGGCCCTCGCGGCGGGTTGGGACGAAGCCGCCGACGGTCCTCGCCCGGTGGTCTGGTCGCCCGCGGCCAGCACCTGGGGACCGGTCCTGAACCAGCGGCTGCAGGAGCAGGGCGCAGCGCCGATGGTGGGCGACGGCCAACCCTTCATGGTGACCCCGCTGGTGATCGCGATGCCCCAGCCCATGGCCGAAGCGCTGGGCTGGCCCGAAGCCGACATCGGCTGGTCCGACATCCTCGAGCTGGCCAGGAGCGACGAGGGATGGCGAGCCTTCGACCGACCGGAGTGGGGCGACTTCCGGCTGGGCAAGACCAATCCCAACTTCTCCACCAGCGGTCTCGCGGCACTCATCGCTCAGACCTACGCCGCAGCCGGCAAGACCGAGGGGCTCTCCCTCGAGGACATCACCGACGAGGCAGCGATCGAGTTCGCCCGTGACATCGAGTCGGCCGTTGTCCACTACGGGCCCACGACACTGACGTTCCTCAACAACTGGTACACGGCTGACCAGCGGGGCACGGCCCTCACGTATGCCTCGGCCGCCGCCGTCGAGGAGAAGTCGGTGATCGACTACAACCTCGGCAATCCCGACGGGGTCCTCGATCCCGGCGAGGAGGCCCGCCCGCCCCGGATCCCGCTGGTGTCGATCTATCCCAGCGAGGGCACGCTCTTCAGCGACAACCCGTTCTTCGTGCTCGACGCCGAGTGGGTCGACGAGGACGAGACGGCCGCGGCCCGGGTGTTCGAGGAGTTCGTGCAAGCGCCCGAGAACCAGGAGAAGGTCCTCGAGTTCGGTTTCCGACCGGGCAACCCACGGGTCGCCCTGGCCGACCCCCTCGTCGCCGAGAACGGAGTCGACGTCGATCAACCCCAGACCCTGCTCGAGGTGCCCGAACCTCAGATCATGACCGCGCTGCTCGACCAGTGGGACGAGAACCGCAAGGAAGCGAAAGTCACACTGCTGATCGACGTGTCCGGGAGCATGGGCGACTTCGCCTCGCGCGAATCCGACGAGACCAAGCTCGACCTGGCCAAGCGGGCCGCCATCGACGCCCTCGACGAGTTCAAGGACACCGACGTCGTCTCGCTGCGGGTCTTCTCCACCGACCTCGGATCCACCGACGGAGCGACCGAGGTGCTGGTCCCGTTCGGCGAGATGCTGCAGATCCGTGAGGAGCTGCGCGCCAGCATCGACCGACTCACACCGTTCTTCGGCACACCGCTCTACGACGCCACCGGCATCACCTATGACGCCATGGTCGACGGGTACGACCCCGACGCCATCAACGCCGTCGTCCTGCTGTCCGACGGGCAGAACGACGACGGTGAGGCGGCCGACGATCGGGACCAGCTCGACGATCTGCTGGCGGAGATGCAGGAGGGAAGCGAGGGCCAGGCCAGCCGGCAGGTGCGGGTCTTCACCATCGGCTACGGCGCCGACGCCGATCTCTCGACGCTCGGCCTCATCGCCGAGGCCACGACGGCCGCGGTGTACGACGCCAGCGATCCGGCCTCGATCAACCGGGTCTTCACCCAGGTGATCAGCAATTTCTGATCGCATGGCCGGCCGGTCGGCGAGCACCCCGCGTCTCGCCCATCTCGCTACGTTGGGGCCATGAGCCTTCGAGATCGCTTCTTCCGGCGATCGACCGCTGATCTCATGATGGGGCCGCTCGGGATCCTCGCCGCGGGTGCCGGCGTGGCCGGCGGCATTCTGGTCGGGCTCCCCCTCCTCGGCGCCGTGGGTGTCGGAGCGGCGGCGTGGGCCGGGAGAGTCCTGGTCGGGCTGCCTCGAGATCGCACGGCGCCGAGCCGCAGCACGCGCGGGCTACGGCCCCCATGGGCCACCTACGCCACCGAGGCCGTCGCCGCTCGCCGGGAATTCGGCGACGCAGTCGAGCGGGTCGACAGCGGAGCGGTCCGCGACCGCATGACGACGATCGCAGACCGGATCGACCGAGGCGTCGACGCGATCTTCGCGGTGGCCCTACGGGCCCAGACCCTCGAGGACGCTCGCGCTCGGGTCGACGTGGCTCGCGCCGCCACCGACCTCGGCACGCTCCGGGCCGACCCGAGCACTCACGACCGGCCGTCGGTGGCGCGCACGATGGAGTCGCTCGAAGCGCAGCTCGACACGGCCAGACGGCTCGACGATCAGATCAACGAGGCGCGCGACAACCTGGCCCTGCTCGACGCGCGACTCGACGAAGCCGTCGCCCGCGGCATCGAGCTCTCCGTTCACCGAGACGCCGATCTCACCACGCTCGATCAGGAGATCGACGACATGGTCCTGGAGATGGAAGCGCTCCGCCAGGCACTCGAGGCCACCGACGCGGCCGAGGAGGGTGGCACCACGGCGTACGGCTGACCGGCGGGCGATATCGTCCACCGCAACGTCGCCGAGGGAGGAAGCGCCATGCCCGCGATCAGTGCCGAGGTCCAACAGCTCCTCGAGTCGGGCAAGCTGGCCCACCTGGTGACTCTCAATGCCGACGGCAGTCCGCAGGTCAGCATCGTGTGGGTCGGTCTCGACGGCGACGAAATCGTGGCGGGCCACCTCGGCGAATGGCGCAAGGTCAGCAACATGCGCCGCGACCCGCGCGTCGTGCTGTCGATCGAGGCCGGGACGACCAACGAGATGGGCCTCGACGAGTACCTCGTCATCCACGGGACCGCCAGGATCGACGACGGCGGGGCGCCCGAACTGCTCCAGCGGCTGGCCCGGACGTACATCGGTCCCGACGTGAAGTTCCCGCCCATGGACGACCCGCCACCGGGGGTGACCACCCACATCACGGTCGACCGGGTCGGTGGCGTCGGCCCGTGGGCCGCCGGCTGAATCGCCGGTTCGTCCGGCACGGGCTCCAGGCGCCAGACTCCGTGCCATGACCATCGAATTCGGAATTTTCCTCGGCGGCTACGTGCCGCACTACCTGGAAGGCCGCGACGACGGCGCAGAGCATCGTCGCCTGATGAGCGAGGCCCGTCTCGCCGAGGTGGCCGACCAATCCAACTGGAAGTACGTGTGGCTCACCGAGCACCACTTCCTGGTGGAGTACAGCCACATCTCGGCCAACGAGGTGATGATGCCTCACATCGCGGCCCGCACCGATCGGATCCGGGTCTGCTCGGGGATCATCAACATCACGCCCCCGGTCAACCATCCGGCCCGCGTGGCCGAACGGGTGGCGATGATGGATCACCTCTCCGGGGGCCGGATCGACTTCGGCACCGGCCGCGGCTCGTCGACGACCGAACAAGGCGGGTTCGGCATCGAGGACTCGGATCTGACCAAGGAGATGTTCGACGAGGTGATCGGCCAGTTCAAGCACATCTGGGCCAACGACACCTATTCGTTCGAGGGCCGGTTCTTCTCCCTTCCCGAACGCAACGTCCTGCCCAAGCCGTACGCCAAGCCGCACCCGCCGATGTGGGTCGCGGCAGCCAACCCGAGCACCTTCGAGAAGGCGGCCCGCATGGGCCTCGGCGTGTTGTGCTTCACCGGTGGCTCGCCCGAGAAGATGCGGCCGATGGTCGAGCTGTACAAGGAGACGATCGGCGACGCCGACCCGGTCGGCGACTACGTGAACGACAACATCGCCATCACGACCAGCTTCATGTGCCTCGAGGACGGCGACGCGGCCCGGGACTGGATGACCCGTTCGGGGAACGGTCGCCAGCAGAGCCTGGTGTTCAAGTACCTCGACACCTTCCCCACGCCGGAGGGCATCCCCGCGTGGCCGACCGAGATCCCCGACCCGACCCTCGAGCAGTTGCAGGTCGCTCACGCCAACGGGACGGCGGTCGTCGGCACACCCGACGAGTGCGCCGCGGCACTCGAGAAGTGGGACGCGATCGGGGTGGACCAGCTGATCATGGGGCCGTCGGGCAGCACCTACGCTCCCGAGCTGCTCGAGGAGACGGTCGCGCTGTTCGGCAACGAGGTCATCCCGCGTTTCGACACCGATCCCGAGCCGCGGAGCGCCCGATTCCGCCGCGAGGCCGCCGAACGCCTCGGCATCCCCGAAACCTCCGACTGAGCCGCAGCCGGATATGGAGGGTCTCAGCTACATCTGATGTAGTTGAGACCCTCCATATTCTGCTGGAGGTGTCCGATTCGAGGGTTGCCGTTCGTCGACAGCACAAACCAACCCCGAAGGAGACCCATGCAGTACATGCTCTTGCTCTACAGCGCCGAAGACTCCGGCCCCCAGCCCGGCACACCCGAACAGGCCGCCGAGATGCAGGAATGGTTCGCCTACACCGAGGCGCTGAGCAGCGCCGGCGCGCTCGTCTCGGGCGAGCCGCTCCAGGGCGTCGACACCGCCACCACCGTGCAGATCCGCGACGACCGGACCGTCACCACCGACGGGCCCTTCGCCGAGACCAAGGAGATCCTCGGCGGCTTCTACCTGATCGACGTCGACAACCTCGATGACGCCCTGGAGTGGGCGGCCAGGTGCCCGCTCGCGCCCTACGGATCGGTCGAGGTCCGGCCGCTCATGGAGATCCCCCAGGGGTAGCGTCCCACCGGGATGATCGACCGCTCGGGCGTCACCGACGTCTTCCGCGAGGAGTGGCCCCGCCTGGTGGCCACGCTCGTTCGAGACGTCGGCGACCTCGAGACGGCCGAGGACGCCGCACAGGACGCCTTCGTGGAAGCCGCTGCCCGCTGGGAGAAGACCGGTCGCCCCGACCGCCCCGGCGCCTGGCTGCTCACGACGGCACGCCGGAAGGCCATCGACCGGATCCGCCGGACTCGACGATTCGAGGAGCGAATCCCCGAGCTCGAAGCCCGAACCCGCCTGCAGCCCGAACCGACCCGACACGACCTGATCGACGATCAGCTCGCCCTCGTGCTCGGCTGCTGTCACCCCGCGCTCAACCCTGACGCCCAAGTGGCCCTGACCCTCCGGGTGGTCGCTGGGCTGTCGACGGCGCAGATCGCGCGGGCGTTCTTCGTGTCCGAGCCGACGATGGCCCGGCGGCTCACCCGCTCCAAGACCAAGATCCGTGCCGCGAAGATCCCGTTCGACGTGAGCGACCGCCACGTGCTCGTCGATCGTCTCGGATCGATCTGCGGGGTCATCTACTCGATCTTCACCGAGGGCCACGCCAGCGCGACCGCGGCCGCGCTCATCCGCGGTGACCTCTGCGACGAAGCGATCTGGCTGGGCGAGCTGCTGGTCAGCCTCGTGCCCGACGATCCCGAGGTGGCCGGCCTGCTGGCGCTGATGCTGCTCACCGACGCCCGCCGCCCGACGCGGGTCGACGACTACGGTCGGCCCGTCCTTCTGGCCGATCAGGACCGTGGCCGTTGGGACCAGGCCATGATCGGGCGGGGCCTGGCCGAGCTGGGCCGGGCGCACGGCATCGGAGCCGGCGGGCCCTACCAGTTCCAAGCGGCCATCGCCGCCCTGCACGCCACGGCGCCAAGCATCGAAGAGACCGACTGGCTCGCCATCATCCGGCTCTACGACCTCATGCTGGGCCGACGACCTTCGTCGATCGTCGCCCTCAACCGGGCGGTCGCTGTCTCACACGCCGACGGACCAGCGGCCGGCCTCGCGGCGATCGAGGCCATCGGCCATGCCGACGATCTCGACACCACGCTCACCGCCTACCCCTACTTCCACAGCGCACGCGCCGAGCTCCTGCTCCAGCTCGGCCGACCGACAGAGGCCGTGGCGGCGTTCGACGAGGCCATCGCCGTCTCGGCCAACGGGACCGAGCTCGCTCACCTCCGGTCCCGACGAACCGAGGCGGTGGAGCGACCCGGATAACCCCGAACCGCTCCGGACGGACCGTTACGCTCGCCGAAACGACCGGTGGGTCGACCGGGCCGCGATGGTCGCACGACGCGTGGTCGGACAGCGACGAGGGACTCAGGTTGGGCGACACGGACCAGGACGAGGCAACCGGCCTCACCGGCGTGCCTCGCCAGGTCATCCGATCCCTCCGACTCTTCTCCGCCGCGCCCTCCGCGGCACGGACCCGACGCCCGACCGACCTCGTACTCCTCGTGCTCGCGCTGGTCACGATGATCCTCACCGCGTGGGCCGTCGACCCACCTGGACCGCTGAGCCGCGACATCAGCCAGTTCGTCTCCGACGCGCCGGACTGGCTCGCCTCGGTGTGGCAGATCTTCTTCGATCTGTTGGCCTTCTGGGTCGGGATCCTGCTCGTCCTGGCGCTCGTTCGACGCCACTTCGTTCTCGTCCTCGGAGCGCTGGCCGCCGCGGTGCTGGCGCTGCTGGTGGGCTACGTGGCCCAGCGACTCGCCCTCCCCGAACCCGTCTCCCTCGGCGACTTCCTCCGCCAGTTCACCGTCAGCGAGGGACCGGCCGCCTTCCCGGGGATACGCCTCGCGTTCGCCACGGCGGTGCTCGTGACCGCGTCACCGTCGCTCTCGCGGCCGTTCCGCTTCTTCGGCAGGATCGTTCTCACGCTCGGCTTCCTGGCCAGCGTCGGCCTGGACGTGGCGACCGTCGCCGGTGCGATCGGCGGCCTGGTGACCGGTACGGTCGGGGCGGCTTCGATCCACCTCGCACTCGGCTCGCCCGGCGGGCGCCCGAGCATCGAATCGGTTGCCGCCACCCTCGCCAACCTGGGCATCCCGGCCAGTTCCGTCGCGCCGGCCCAACTCGAGCCCGCCGGCGTGGCGCTCATGACCGCAACGCACGCCGACGGGCGTCCCTTGACCGTGAAGGTGTACGGGCGCGACGCCTATGACAGCCAGCTGATCACGA
Organism: uncultured Acidimicrobiales bacterium; assembly: GCA_963695075.1. GTDB lineage: Bacteria > Actinomycetota > Acidimicrobiia > Acidimicrobiales > CAWCAL01 > CAWCAL01. Next base: position 478,342 of record CAVOFR010000005.1, on the reverse strand, counting down.
AGCTGTGGCGGGCGGCCTGGTACCGCAACGGGCGGGGCACGTTCCTGTTGAGCCGGCTCCACCAGGTGGAGCACGAAGCGCTCCTGACCGTGCTGGCCGACCGGGCCGGAACACCGGTCCCCGAGATCCTGGTGGCAGGCGAGACCAACGCCGGTGACGCGGCACTGGTATCCACCGTCGGTGGCACCGCGCTGGCCGACATCGAGGACGGCGACGAGATCACCCCGAGTCTGCGCGAGCTCTGGTCGGTCATGGGGCTCGCCCACGACCGCGGCATCGTCCACGGGGCCCTCGACCTCCACCGCGTCACGCTCGACGCCGAAGGCGCGCCTCTCCTCGTCGACTGGGCGGACGGTTCGGTCGCCGCACCCCCCGATGCCGTCCGGGCCGAGCAGGCCCAGCTGCTCGTGCTCACCGCACTCGTCGTCGGTATCGATCGCGCCGTCCCGATCGCGCGCGATGCCCTCGGATGTGACGACCTCGGCGAGCTGGTCCCCTACCTGCAGAACCCCGCCCTGACCAGCGAACTACGTCGCGATGTCCACGAGCGTGAGTTCGACCTCGACACATTGCGAACGCAGGCGGCCGAACAGGCTGACGCCGAGGATGTCGAGCTCGTCGAGCTGCGCCGTGTCACCTGGGGCTCGATCCTGCAGCTCGCCGTGGTCGGCATCGCCGCGTGGCTGCTCATCTCGTCGCTGGCCGACATCGGCATCGACACCCTCGTCGACGAGCTCTCCATGGCGACGTGGGGTTGGGTGATCACCGCGCTGATCGTCGCCCAGTGCGCGAGGTTCTTCACCGCGATCAGCACGACCGGAGCCACCGATCATCCACTGCGGCTCGGTCCGACGGTCATGCTCGAGTTCGCCATCACCTTCGTCAACCTCGCCATCCCCGCCTCCGCCGCTCGCGTCGCCACGAAGCTGCGCTACTTCCAGAAGGTCGGCATGACCCTGACGGCGGCGACGGCGATGGGCATGCTCGACAGCGTCGCCGGCTTCACGGTGCAGATCCTCATCGTCGTCGCCGCGGTCGTCTTCGGTGTGGGCGGTGTCGAGTTCGACGTCGACATCGACCAGGAGACGGTGCAGAACCTGGTGATCCTCCTGCTCGTCGTCGGCGTGGTGCTGATCGGGGCGATGGTCGCCGCCTATCACTTCGTCCCCCGGGTCCACGAGCGCGTCTCGCCGTGGCTGGAACAGGCACGGCGGGCACTGGCCGTGATGCGTTCACCGAATCGCCTGCTCCGGCTCTTCGGCGGGAACCTCATGAGCGAGATCACCTTCGCCGTCGTCCTCGGACTCTCCCTGCGGGCCTACGGCGAGAGCGCCCCGCTGATGAGCCTGCTGGTCATCAACGTCGCGGTCTCGATGTTCGCCGGGATCATGCCCGTTCCCGGGGGCATGGGCGTCACCGAAGGGGCGCTCACGGCCGGCCTCATCGCGATCGGTATCCCCGAGCCCACCGCGTTCGCCGCCGCGATCACCAGCAGGCTCTGCACGTTCTACCTGCCGCCGATCTGGGGCTACTTCGCCCTGCGCTGGATGCGTACGAACCAGTACCTGTGAGGCCGGCTTCCCACGCCGGGTCAATCGTGTTCGGGCTCGTCATCGCTCTCGGCCTCCGAGCCGTGCTCACTCACCTGGTGGCTGATCGAGCCGTGCTCCAGATGGATCTCTACCTCCACCTCCCGGCCGTTGCCCTCGAAGCGGACCTTCACCTCGGTGGGGGTCCGGTCCTCGACGGTCCCGGTGAATCCGGGCATCGGGTCGACGTCGACCCAGGTGATCGCCGTCGCTGTGAAGCCCACGGTGACACTCCCTGCGTTCTTCGTGGCGACCGCGTAACTCTGCGCCTTGCCGGTCGCGGGCGTCGTCGTCGCCGGAGTCGGATCCTCGCCGGACGGGGGTGCCGGGGTCGGGGTCTCCGGCGGTGGAGGGCCGGTCGTCACCGGGTCGACCTGCAGAGGATCGACGGTGGTCGGCGGCGGGACCGTGGTGTCGGCTGAAGCGACGGTGGTCGGAAAGGTGACGCTGGTAGGAGCCACCGCTGTGTCCGGGCGCGGCAGGGAGTTCTCGGCCGTCGTCGACTCGTCGGCGATCTGGATCTGTTGGCTCCCGGGTGCCGGGCGCAGGACGAATCCCAGAACGAATACGACGACCAGCGCAGCCCCGGTCACCGACACGACCTGGACGCGACGACGATGACGGGCCCGCCCCATGGCCGGGCGCAGGTTCTCGAGCACATCGCCGGCCCGGCGCGAGGGCCGGGACAGGCCGGAGAACGCCTCGCGCAGTGGATCCGCCTCGGGTTCGTCAACCATGGATCACCCTCCCCCCACCGCGGTCGTGGACTCGGCCAGCACCGCAGCCAGTTTCGCCCGACCCTGGCTCAGGTGGGCCTTGACCGCGCCCTCCGAAATGCGCATCGACCGGGCGATGTCGCGGACGCTGAGGTCCTCGACGTAGAAGAGAGCGACAGCGAGACGCTGCCGGTCGGGCAGCGTGGCGAGGGCCCGGCGCAATACATCCCGCTCTCCCGGACCATCGGCGACGGGGTCCCCCGCCGGCCCGACCGGCTCACGCTCGACCGCACGCTCCTCGGCCCGCCGGCGACGGACCCGCTGGCGGTGGCTGTCGCGAAGGCGATTGATGGCGACCCGCCGGACCCACGCGGCCGGCGAATCCAGCCTCTGCACGCGCGACCAGCGGGCGTACGCCCGGATGAATGCATCCTGGACCGCCTCGTCAGCGGCTTCGGGGTTGTCGAACGCGGCGCCCAGCGACAGGACGAGCCGCTGGTAGTTGGCCTGGAAGAAGGCGTCGAAGTCCGCCGTCGGGTTCACGTTGCCGATCCTCTCGACCTGCGCCGAGACGAACGAGGCCGTCGAGGAACCCACTGGTCCGGCCAGCGCCATCCGATGCTGCATCTCATGAAGTACACGCCTCCCACACCCTCGCAGGTTTAGGGGAACCCGACCCAGGCGCTTCGCGCCGGGGTGGGCTCCTCGGGAAGACTCACCGGATTGCTCATGGCGCTCACTAAACCCATCGGCCCGCCGACGACGTGTCTTCAGTATCTCGACCAGATCGAAGGTCGACCGCCGCCCCCAGGGAGAAGCCCGAGCCCATGTCCAAGCAGACTTCCGCAATCGCCGGCGCCGTCGGCCTGGTTCTAGCGACGATAGCCACCGCCATCGGCCTCAACGTCGGCATCCTCGGCGCGAGTAGCGACGAGTCGGCATCAGGTCCCGACTCGACCACCACGACCGCTCAACCGTCGACGGTCCCACCCTCCACGACCACGACGACCACCAGCACCACGGTGCCGACCGGTCCCCGCATCGTCACCCTCTACGTGGACGAGACCGTTCCGGGTGGTGCGGCTCCCGCCTCACCCGCGGGAGCACCTGCCTCCTCGCCTCAGCCGCCCGCCGATCCGGCGGCATCGGGTCCCACCGGCGGCGGTTCGAGCGAAGGGTCCTCGGGCTCGGCCCATCGAGCATCCCCGGCGACACCAGCGCCGACGACACCGGCCCCGACGGCCACGAGCCCCCCTTCCGGCGCTACCTCATATCCCGTGTACAAAGTGCCGGGTATCGGGACGGTCACCCTCCAGCGCGGCGACGGCCAGATTCACTTCTGGGCCGCATCGACCACCGCCAACTGGCAGTACGAGGTCGAAGACGACGGTCCCCGCAAGGTCGAGGTCAAGTTCCGGGCCGGAGGGTCGGACGAGGACGAGGAGGACGAGCAGGAGGCCAAGTTCGAGGCCGAGCTCGAGAACGGTCAGATCCGGACCCGCGTCGAAGCCGACGACTGACCATGGCCAAGAAACCCACTCGCCGACCCAAGGGCGCTCGTGCCGGCCGCTTGATCCTCGGAATCGCCGGTACGGCGGGCTGCATCGCGATCGTCATGGCGATGGGGCCGATCCGGATCCCGGTCCCACCGCGGTCGTTCGTCGGGGCAACGACGATCCGACAGACCGACGCCGGCGCAGTCCTCGCGGCGACCGAACCCGAAAGGGTGACACCGTCGACCACCGCGCCGCCCGTGCCCACCACCCCACGCGAGCCCGACCTCATCATCATCGAGGTGCACCGCCGCACCGCCGGTGGCAACGCGACCGGAGGCACCGCCGGTGGGTCGGCCCCCGCGGTGGTCGACCCCGGCTCTCCGGTCGCGGCATCCCCGACGCCTGCCGCGCCATCCCCGACCCCGACACCCGCCGCGGCCGCCCCACCCCCGGCGGCGCAAGCCACCCCGCCGCCGCCGCCACCACCGCCCGCCCCGGCGCCGGCCCCTCCCCGAAGTGGCTCCAGTGGATGATCTGACCTTCCGGGCGATGGGTTCCGCATGCCGGATCGTGGTCGACGGCCCGCCCGGACTCGGCCTCCGGGCCCGCGACATCATCGACGACCTGGACGGGCGATGGAGCCGGTTCAGGCCGACCAGCGAGATCTCCGGCGCCAATCGCGGCGCCGGTCGACCGACCACTGTCTCGAGACTCACCTACCGGCTGGCGGAACACGCCCTGGCTGCGCAGGAGATGACCGAGGGCACGTTCGATCCGTTGCTCCTCGACCCGTTGGAGGCACTCGGGTACGACCGCGACCATCAACGCCTCGAAACCCCCGGCCCCGTCGGCGAGGCGTCCGCTCGCACCTCCTCGAAGACCTCCTCGACCTCCTCCCCGGAGGCGGGCCCCGGGTCGCGGATCATCCTCGACCCGGGGCTCTCGGCCATCACTATCCCGCTCGACACCCGCTTCGATCCGGGCGGGATCGGCAAGGGACTGGCCGCCGACATCGTGACTCACGACCTGACCGGGCAGGGTGCCGGCTGGATCATGGTCGACCTCGGTGGTGACCTCCGGTTCGGCGGTGCCACGATCGCGGCCCACGGCTGGGAAGCCGTGATCGAAGATCCGACGGACCCCGCCCGCGATCTCGGTCGACTGCACGTCAAGGGTGGAGCCGTGGCCACGAGCAGCAGGCTCCGACGGCGATGGACCCACCGCGGTGTGACCCGCCACCACCTCCTGGACCCGACGACACGTCTGCCGGCCTACTCGCCGGCGGTCGCGGCCACGGTGCATGCCCGCTGCGGGTGGCAGGCCGACATCCTGGCGAAGTCCATCGTGATCGCCGGGCCCGCCCGAGCCCGCCGGTGGGTCGACCATGTCGGCGCCGGGGCCATCGTCAGCTTCGAACACGGCCCGCCCGAGTATCTCGGTTCGATCCCCGATCTGGAGCAGCCCAGCCGTGTTCGATGAGCAGATCTGGTGGCACATCTCGAGAGCGACGGGCATGGTGTCGTGGGCGGTCCTCACGTTGTCCGTCCTGTGGGGCCTGGCCCTGTCCACCAAGCTCCTGGGCAAGCGGACCCCGCCGGCCTGGCTGCTGAACCTGCACCGCTTCCTCGGCGGCTTCGGCCTGCTGTTGGTCGTCGTGCACCTCGTATCGCTGGTTCCCGACAACTACGTCCACTTCGGTTGGGCCGAGCTGTTCGTCCCCTTCGCCTCGCCCTGGCAGAGCGGAGCCGTCGCCTGGGGAATCCTCGCCTTCTATCTCCTCGTCGCGGTCGAGCTGACCTCACTGGTGATGCGCCGCCTGCCCCGCAGGCTGTGGCGCGTCGTGCATTTCTCCAGCTTCGGCCTGTGGGTGATCGCAACCGTGCACGCGATCACGGCGGGGACCGATGCCACCCACCCGGCGTTCCGGTGGAGTGCGGTGGTCGGCGTCCAGCTGGTGCTGTTCTTCACCATCGCCCGGATCCTGACCGCTCGCCGCATGAAACGGGCCCTGGCCCAGCGCGAGCCACGGCCAGCACCCCGGCCTCGACCCGATATGGAGTCGCTGAACCACACCTCGTGTAGCTCAGCGACTCCAAAACCGGTCACCACATCGCGTTGACGCGGCCAGCGAGCCGGGCGAACCCCTTGCGGCCCTGCTCGATGCGGGCGCCGAACCCGATGAGGGCCACACCCAGGGTCGCCAACACCAACCACCGCGGAAGTCGGTCGACGGTCGGCCACACCTCGGCGAATCCGAGCACCGCGGCGGTCGCGGCTCCGATCAGGAGCGGTGCCTGCCAGCCCAACCCCACCCCGGCGATGAGCATCAGCACCGCGGCGGCGATGACCAACAGTGCCCGCGGCTCTCCGGCCTCACCGAGCGCGAGGATCGCCGACGGCACGATCGCCACCAGGAGCGCCGGCCCGGCCAAGGCCCACGAACCCCCTGGGTGGCCTCGTCGGTGGACCAGCCAGCCGATGAGCGCCAGCGTGACCGCGGCCGGCAGCGTGTATGCCTCGAGTACTTCGACGTCGGCCATCCACAGGCGAAGCCACACGAGCATCGGAGCCGCCACCGCCGCGACGGTCACCCCCATCCAGAATCGGGCCGGTCGCAGGGTGTGCGCCAGTCCCGCGGCCACCAGCGCGGCGAGCAGCAGACTCGCGGTGTGTTCGTCGCCGTACGAGAGAGCCAGCGCACCGGCGAACGCGACCGAGCCCGTCGCACACGCGTCGGAAACGATCGCCGCCGGCTCGGACCGGTCGTCGAGCAACAGGCCGATCAGCGAGCCGACGATCGCGACCATCGCCGCGACGAGCCAGGTCGACGACGGATCCCAGTCCACCATCATGCCGAAGGCGACGACCGACCCCACCACGGTGACCCACGACAGGCCGATGCCGGCGAGGAGGGTCTCCTCGTGGGAACGGGCGAGCGAGACGACCGCTGACGTCACCGACACCACCGCCATGCCTGCGATGGCGAAGAAGACGAGGTCCGGATCGACGACGGTGGCCCAACCGACCGCCAGGATCCACAGGGCCACGGCGCCCAGCCCCAGGACCGGCTCCGGCCTCCGGTTCAGGGTGAATCCCAGCAAGAGCCCGGCGCCGACCACAACGTCGAGCACGACGGTTGTGACGGCGGGGAGGTCGAGCAGCGCGCCCGCGGCGGCCACGGTCAGCGTGGCGACCGCGACGGCGAAGCGGGGCCAGCGCATCAACAGGATCGTCGCCACGATCAGGCCGACCAGCGTCAGTCCCGGCCCGCTCGAGCCGGGCCACTCGTCGCCGATGACGTCGGCCACGTCTTGACCGCTGATCGACCACCCCAGCCGGTCCCACCGGCCGTGGAGGAAGGGACCCGCCGCCGCGACCAGCGCGCGCACCAGCTCGGGCAGCGCCGCGAGGATCGAGGCCACCGCGCCCATCACGACGATGGCGGCGCGGCGCTCATCGCCCCGGGTCGGGAGGAGGACGGCGACGGCACCGCCCAGGACCGCGATCACCAGCCACGCGACCGCGTTGGCACCGACCGCGTGCATCGACGCATTCACACCCAGGAGGGCGGCGAGCAGGGCAGCGGGGGCAGCCACCACACCGACGTCTCGGAGCCACGCGTTCGACGTGGTGGCCACAGCCGCGGCGACCAGCGCCGCCAGAAGGAACACGAGCGCTGCTTCTCCGAACTGCTCGAGGGGGAACAGGGACACGCCGGTCACCACCCCGGCCAGCCAGGCCGTGCCGCCGAACCCGGTAGCGAGGGCAGCGAGCCCCGATTCGCGTCGTGAAACCACGGCCGCCAGCATCAGATCCGCCGCCGCCAGCCCCAGGAGTGCCAGGGCGGCGGCCAGCTCGGCCTGCTCGCCCGAAACCAGTAACAGGGGGACGCACAGCTGCCCGAGGATCAAAGCCAGGATCTTGGGGATGCGGAGTTCGGCCACCGAACCGAGACCGACGAGAGCCACAGCCACGATTGCGCACCCGAGCGCCCAGGCAGCCGAGGCGTCGACGTCCACGAACGCCACGTCTCGGAATCCTTCGAAGGTCGCCAGGGCCAGGGCGGCAGCGACGACGGCGACCGCCTCAGCGCTGGACCGGAGGCCGGCCCCGGCCAGCAGGATGGTGGCGAGGGCACTCGTCGCCGTGGCGGCGACCAGGATGGATGCCTGACCGGCAGGCCCGAGCGTCGGCCAGGTGACCGCGGTGAAGATCGCCACGGCGACCACGACCAGCAGGGCGCCGATCCCGACCAGGATCTGCGACACCGAGACGCCGCGGTCCGGGCCGCGCCGACCGGGAGGGGCCGGGGGCGAAGGGGGCGGCGACCACCCGGGAGGAGCCGGGGCCGACGGGGGCGGGGGCGGCCAGGTCGACCGGGGCCCCGGAGCCGGCGGTGGCGGCGGGGGTGGCGGCGGGGGGCCGAGAGGGACGTCGTCCTGGAGCGATGCGTTCATACCGTCACCGTGACCTGGTCGGGGCCGGTCGGTAAGGGGGTCTTCCCCCCACCGCGGCCTGGGGAGCGTCGTGCCGGGACCCTATGTACATCCGGGATAAAGATTGAGTGAGAATCCCCAGGCGAATGGGTGCCGGCCTGGTTGCGTTCCCGTGACGAGGGGCTCGACCGGGCCCGAGCCCAACCGTTTCTGGGGACGCTCAGCTACACCTCGTGTAGCGGAGCGTCCCCAGAACCAGCAGGTTCGGGGGTCAGTCGGTGACGGGTTCGCCTCGGCTCACCACGAGGAACTGACGATCCTCGGCGTCCTGTCGGAGCGGCGGGCCCATCCCTCCGGCCGCGTCGGGGAGGTGGACGACGGCGCCGTCGTGGCAGTACTGCACTATGTACGCCTTGCGTACCTGGTCGGTGAGATTCCGAGCGGTGTAGTGCGGGGTGAGCGACGAGAACACGACGATGGAGCCGGCCGACACCGGGACCTGCACCGCCAGGTCGTGATCGCCCCAGCACTCCTGGCCGATGTCGGTCGTCACGTGGCGCAGGGTGCCGTCGCGATGCACGCCGGGGATGGCCGACACACAGCCGTTGTCGAGGGTGGCGTCGGTGATCGCGATCCAGCAGGTGAGGTAGTCCTGCGGTAGGACGAACGTGTAGCCGTTGTCCTGATGCCACAGCACGGGCTCGGCCGACCGCGGCTGCTTGTACACCGCCTGCTCCCAGTACAGCCGCACATCGTCGCCGACGAGATCGCGGCAGATACCCGCCAGGAGTGGGTGGCGGCAGAACGACCGGAGGTGGTCGGACTGGAGGACCAGGTGCGGTGCGACGGTCTGGGTGTCGACGCCGGCCACCGACAACCGCCCCTCGGGCAGCGACTCGAGCAGGTCCCGAACGCGTTCCTCCCCCGGCGTGATGGCAGCGTCGAGGGCGGCGAGCGTCTCCCGATCGAAGGCGTCGGGCACCACGGTGAACCCGTCCAGGTCGAAGGCCCGCACCTGCTCGTCGGTCAGCGTCGCGGGCGACCGATCGTGATCCTGCCACGTGAAACCGGAGCTCCATGGGTGCGGTTCGCGAGCGACGGCGGTCATGACCGAAGCGTAGACAAACCCCCGCTCGAGCCGGCTACGGAGTGTCTCGCTAGCGGCGCGATCGGGGCAGGAGGGCGCGTACGGCGTCGAGCGTGTCGGCGTCGGCCGGGTCCTTGTCCTCCCGGTAGCGACGAACGCGGGCGAACCTCAACGCGACCCCGCCCGGATAGCGAGTCGAGGCCTGGGCGCCGTCGAGCGCGATCTCGACGACGAGATCGGGGCGCACCCACACGATGTGGCCATCGCGGGAGACCTCCCGCTCGAGGAACCGCTCGGTCTGCCAGGCGAGCAGTTCGTCGGTCAGCCCCTTGAACGTCTTGCCCACCATGACAGGCCGGCCATCGGCGGCGAGAGCCCCCAGGTGCAGGTTGCTCAGCCGGCCCCGCCGCCGGCCGCTCCCCCACTCGACCCCGATGACGACGAGGTCGAGGGTGTGCACCGGCTTGACCTTGCGCCAGGACTTCCCCCGGCGACCGGCCAGGTAGGGAGACTCCACGTCCTTCACGACCACGCCCTCGTGTCCGGCCGCGAGTGCCTCGGCCAGCGTGCGGGCCGCTATCGCGGGGTCGCCGGTGACCTCCGAACGGATCCGATGATCCCCGGCGACGTCGCACAACACCGCCGACCGGACCGACAGGGGCTCGTCGATCAGATCGCGACCGTCGACGTGCAGGATGTCGAAGAAGTGCGGGTCGAGCGCCACGGCATGCCCGGCATCACCCTCACGACCCATCCGACTCATCGTGTCCTGGAACGCATGGGGCGCCTCGTCGTCGAACCAACCGATCACCTCTCCGTCCAGGACGATCTCCCCAGCAGGGAATCCACTGACGATCTCCACCACCTCGGGTGTCCGATCGGTGATGTCGTTCAGATTCCGGGTGTAGACGCGGACGGTGCCGCCTCGCCGGTGGACCTGGACCCGGATGCCGTCGAGCTTCCACTCGACCGACGCCGTCCCGGTGCCGGCGAGCGCGTCGGTGACATCGTCGGCCGTCGATGCCAGCATCGGCAGAACGGGCCGCCCCACCTCGAGACCGATCGCCTCCAACCCGCCGGCCCCCTCGGCCAGGGCCACCGCCGCGGTCACCGCGAGATCTCCCGACAGCATCGCCGCCCGCCGCACCAGTGTCGCCTTCGTCCCCGATGCCCTGGCCACCGCGTCTGCCATGAGGCCGCCGAGGGCCCCCTGGCGGAGCTCGCCGATCAGGAGGCGACGAACGAAGTCGGCTTCGCGCTCGGTACAGCGGGCTAGGAACGCGGTGAGCAGGGCCGACCGCGCTGCGACCGAACCCTCTCCCGTCGTGCTCTGCACGTCGCTCAGCAACAGGTCGAGCTCGGCGACGGTGACCGACGCCGTCGTAGCCGGGGAGGCGACCAGTCCGCCGACCGTCGCCCAGCCGACCCCGATGCTCCCCTGGCGGGGCTCGCCGGTCAGGAACCCCACGACCGCCCGGACGTCCTCGGGTGGCACCTCGCCCAGCAGTGCGGCCAGGGCCGCGACCTTCTCGGACCGCTTCGCGGTCGCTCCGACGCGATCGGCCGTCGCCACGAGATCGGCCAGGGGCATCGAGGGGGGCCGCATCAACCGACGAAGTCCACGCTCTCCCGGAGGAGCGCGCTCCACCGCTCGTCGTCGGCGAACTCTGGGTACTGGACCCACCCATGTGCGGGTGAGTACCCAGAGTTCGTCATGGGGAGATTCTGGCCGGATTCGCAAGCGGAGGTCCACGGCCCGCTACTTTTCGGTCAGTGCATGTCCTGATCGCCCTCCTCCACCTCGGCTCGGGGCTCCTGATCGTCGCCGGGACTGCGAAGATCCTCGCACCCTCCGGAACGGCCCGGGCTCTGAAGGCCGCCGGGCTTCCGGCGGCGACGCTGCTCGTCCGACTGCTCGGTGCGACCGAGGTGGCCGTGGGGATCGCGGCCATCGCGGTGGGAGGTTGGATCCTGCCCGCCGCCGTCGCCGCGTTCTACGCCAGCTTCACCGGGTTCGTCGCGGTGCAGCTTCGATCGGGCACCGAGGCCGGCTGCGGCTGCTTCGGCGGCGCGAGCACGCCCCTGACCCGCGGTCACCTCGTCTTCGACGGCGTGGCGACGCTCGCCGCGGTGCTGTTCGTCATCGATCCGGCGCCCGGCCTCCGCGAGGTTCTCGGGGATCAGCCGTGGGCGGGAGCTCCCTACCTCCTCGTCGTCACGCTCGGTGTGGCGCTGGAAGTCGCCGTCCTGACCGTGCTCCCGACCACCCGCGCTGCCCGCCGACCACCGGCCACGACCACCCTCCGCTTCGGACCGGTGGTCCGGTGACCCGCCTCGTCGACCGCGCCGCCACGGCGCTGTCCAAGATCGACAGCCGCCGCAAGTTCCTGACGCGCACGGCCATGGTCGGCACGGCGATGGCGGTCGGCCCGGCCAACTACGTGCTGCGACCCCGGTCGGCCTACGCAGCCATCTGCAACTGCAGCAACTACAAGTGCGACTGCAACTCCACCTGTTGCGACGGCTACACCGAGCCATGTTGCACGCTTTTCGGGAAGAACACCTGCCCGCCCGGAACCACGGTCGCCGGCTGGTGGAAGGCCGACGGCTCGGGGTTCTGCGGCTCGGGTCCCCGTTACTACTACGACTGCAATGCGGCCTGCAGAGGATGTGGCTGCGGCAGCAATGGGGTCTGCGAGGGATCGTGCAGCGGAACAGCCTGCGGCTGCGCCCACAAGGACTGCAACAACCGCAAGTCGGGATGCACGAAGTTCCGATACGGGCAGTGCAACAACGACACGATCTGCGTCGGTCCGATCATCTGCCGGGTCATCACCTGCTCGCCACCGTGGAACATGTTCCCCGGCGAGTGCACCACCGCCAGCGCCACCGACAACAACACCCGGTTCCACGATCGGCCCTGTCTCCACGGCGGTCCGTCCGGACGGCTCATCTCGGCCAAGGTCGAAGCGAAGAGGGTCAGGCTGACCGGCTGGGCGGTCGACCCCGACACCACCGCTGCCGCCAAGATCCACATCTACGTCGACGACAAGTTCGTGACGGCGGCCGACGCCAACCGCACGCGGCACCATCTGGCGACCACTCACGCCAGCTATGGCAAGAACCACGGCTTCAACGTCACCGTGCCGCTGGGGAGCGGCTCACACAAGGTCTGCGTCTACGCGCTCAACAGGGCCGGCGGAGGCTCCAACACTCTCCTCGGTTGCCGCACCGTGAAGGTCGGCGGATCGGTGCGCGGCCGAGTCGAGACCATCGCGGCGACTTCGGGGGGCGTCCGTGTCAAGGGCTGGGCGATCGATCCCGACACCACCGGCCCCGTCAAGATTCGGACCTACGTCGACGGCAAATGGGCCGCGGGGATCACGGCCAACGTCCGCCGGCCCGATGTCGCCAAGGCCAACCCGGGATTCGGCGCCGAGCACGGCTTCGACCGGGTGGTCCCGGTGGGACCGGGCCGCCATGAGGTGAAAGTGTTCGCCATCGACGCCAAGGGCTCCGGGTCCGACCGCGAACTCGGGAGTCGCACCGTCACGATCGGAGGCGGATCCCAACCCGATCCCAAGCCCAAGCCGGGAGGCCGGGTCCCGTTCGGCTACCTGGAGAAGGTGACGACGCCGGGAGCGAAGGTCAGGGTCCGCGGCTGGAGCATCGACCCGGACACCTCACGCCCGGTCACGATCCGTGTCTACCTCGACGGCAAGTGGCTCGCCGGATTCAAGGCCGACGCCGTCCGCAGGGACGTGGCAGGCGCCCATCCGGGCTTCGGCACCAAGCACGGGTTCGACGAACAGATCGCCCTCCCCGCCGGACGCCACAAGCTCTGCGTATACGCCATCAACAACTCCGGGAGTCCCAACACCCTGTTGGGCTGCCGGACCGTGACCCGCTGAGATGACGGCCCTGGTCGTGGCGCTCACCGTCGTCGTGGGTCTGCTGGCGATCCTCGTCGTCGGGCTCCTGCGCAGCCACGCCGACATTCTCCACGCGCTCCACGACCTCGGCGCCAACCTCGACCCGTCGGCCGCGGGCAGGCCGTCGACCGGGCCGACCTTCACCACCGGGGAGGGGGTCACCGATCCCGCCGACACCACCGGAAACGCCGCCGACCTCTCGGGCCGCACACCCGCCGGAGGCGCCATCCATCTCGCGGTCACCGGCGTGCCGCACAGCACGCTGATCGCCTTCCTCTCCAGCGGTTGCCTCACCTGCCGCGAGTTCTGGGACGCCTTCGGATCGGGCGAAGCCGACGACCTGCCCGGCATCGACACCCGGCTCGTCGCCGTGACCAAGAGCCCCGCGGACGAGAGCGAGTCGTCGGTCGCCGACCTCGCTCCCGCGTCGATACCGACCGTGATGTCCAGCGCCGCATGGGACGACTTCGGGGTCCCGGTGGCCCCGTACTTCATCCTGGTCGACGGGCCCACCGGATCGGTCGTCGGCGAAGGTGCGGCGACCAACTGGCCGCACGTGCTCGAGCTGCTCCGGCGGGCGATGGAGGACAACCGGGCGGCCGCCCAACGCTCCGGCGGCGCGGACGAGCGGCGTCGCCCCGTCCTGAGTCGTGGCAGCCTGCGTGAAGCCCGCATCGACCAGGAACTCCTCGCGGCCGGCATCGGGCCGGACGATCCCAGCCTTCACCCCGAGGCGGTCGAAGCATCCGGGGACTCGGAGCGGTGAACCCGATCGTCTTCGCCATGTGTCTCCTGGCCGCGATCGTGGCGGCAGTCCGATCGAGTTGGTCCCCCTGAGGCGAGTCGATGCTCTCCAGCATCACCCCGCTCGGCGAGCGGGGACGAGGACAACGCTGGTGGCTCACCGTCTCGGCGTACATCGTCGGATCGACACTCGGCGGCGCCACGGTCGGCGTGCTGTTCGGGACGATCGGGATGGCCATCCAGGCCATCCTCGGAACGCCGGCGCTCTATGCATTGTCGGCCGCGGTCGCACTCATCGGGCTCGTCAGCGACTGGCGGTGGGACGAGCCCCTACTGCCCTCGCTCCACCGCCAGGTGAACGAGGACTGGCTCGACTCGTTCCGGGGATGGGTCTACGGCATCGGATTCGGGTTCCAGCTCGGCGTCGCCGTGGTCACGATCATCGTCTCGGGTGCCGTGCACCTCATGCTCGCCGCCGCAGCGCTGACGGCCAGCCCGCTCCTCGGGGCCGTCGTCGGTGCCGTCTTCGGTCTGGCCCGAGGGCTTCCGGTGCTGGCCATGACCGGGGTGGATCAGACCTCGGCCCTGGTCCGCCGCCATCGCCAGATGCAGAACCTCTACCCGGTTGCTCGTCGAGCCGCCATCGCCGCCCAAGCCGGGGTATTCGTGGCCATCGTGGCGACCGCATGACCCTCGACCCGATGCATCACCCCGAGGAGCGCCCATGACCCGGATCTCCGACCGGGGTCTCTCGGTCGAAGTACCGTCGGGTTGGGACGCGGAGATCTTCCAGCGCCCGTCCGAGGACGGAGCGACCGCACGCGCCCTCCTCCACGTCGCCAACTTCGGTCTGCCCCAGGATCGGGGTGACTATGGCGGGGGCGCCACCTTCGGTATGGGATCGAGCGCGATCCTGATCGTCCTGTTCGAGTTCGATCCCGAGCAGGCCACGACACGCCAGTTCGAGCGCATCGGTGTACCCCGCTCGCTTCAGTCGAGCGACTTCGACCCGGACACGCTGCAACGGCCGCTGCCCGGCCAGGGCGGTGCGCAGATCTTCTGCAACGAGGCCGGGCGGGCGTTCTGCCTGTACGTCGTGCTGGGTTCCTACGCCCGCCGGACGTTCCTGCTCCAGTCGATCAATACGGTTCTGGCCAGCCTCGAGATCGCCTGACAGCGCCAGTGCGTTGGGGGTCTGTCCCCGATAACGCACTCAACTTGCTCGGGGGCTCCTCTCCGGGAGCGAGACCGTCCGAGCAGTGCTTGCCCGTCGGACCGGAGTCACCCGGGCCCAGGAGGAGCTGGACCGATCGACCCTGGCTCTGGCCGACCTCGAAGCCGGAGCGAGCGACGCCTACGACACCGCGCTCACGCGGTGGCTCGCCATCGGTGGCCACGACTTCGACGCCCGCCTCCCCGACATCGCCGCGGACGTCGGGCTCGGAGCCGACCTGCTCGATCGGCCGTCGGCGGTCCTGTCGGGCGGTGAAGCGGCCCGCATGTCCCTCGCCGCCGTGCTGCTCACGCAGGTCGACGTGGTCCTCCTCGACGAGCCGTCGAACAACCTGGACCCGGACGGACTCGTCCGGCTCGAGTCGTTCATCACCGCCGAACGAGCGGGCGGGACCGTCCTCGTCTCGCACGATCGGGTCCTGCTCGAGCGGGTCGTCACCGACGTGATCGAGCTCCACGAACACCACCGAACGGCGTCCACCTACGGCGGAGGCTGGGCCGGCTACGTGGGTAAGCAGGCCACCCGACGCCAGCACGCCGAGGAGGACCACGAGCAGTACCAGGCCCAACGCGATCGGCTACGGCGTCGAGCCCAGACCCAGCGACAGTGGGCCACGAGGGGCGCGGCCCGGGCCAGGAAGCGACCCAGCGACGGTGACAAGTTCATCCGCCACCACCAGATCGAGCAGTCCGAGAAGCAGGCGGGGAAGGCCGGGGCCACCGAAGAGGCGATCCGACGTCTCGATCCGGTCGAGAAGCCATGGGAGGGCTGGGAGCTCCGCTATGCGATGGCCGGCGCGCCGCGTAGTGGCGACGATGTCATCGAGCTGGCCGACGCAGTGGCCCATCGGGGCGACTTCACGCTCGGGCCGATCGACATCCTGATCTCGTGGGGCGAACGGATCGCACTCGTCGGCCCGAACGGGACCGGCAAGTCCACGCTGCTCGCCATGATGCTGGGGGCGCTCCCCCTCGACGAGGGCCGACGGCGGATGGGCCCCTCGGTCGTGGTCGGCGAGCTCGACCAGCGTCGGCTCGGACTCGACCCCGGTCGGCCCATCGCCGACGCGTTCGCGGCCGCCTGCGACCTCCCCCCGTCCGAGAGCCGGTCCGTACTGGCCAAGTTCGGTCTCGAAGCCGAGCACGTCCGGCGTTCCTCGGCCACGCTGTCACCCGGGGAGCGCACCAGGGCCCAGCTGGCCGAGTTCGCCGTCCAAGGGGTCAACCTCCTGGTGCTCGACGAACCGACCAACCATCTGGACCTCCGGGCGATCGAACAGCTCGAGCTGGCGCTGGCCGGCTACACCGGCACTCTCATCCTGGTAACCCACGACCGCGCCATGCTCCAGACCGTCGAGGTGACCGACACGATCGTGCTCCCGCCGACATTCGGTGCGCTCCGAGGGGGCAATGACCCTGGCGGTCGCGTACCGTAACGCGCGTCTCCGGCCCGAAGGGGGGAAGAGCTGGCCGCGCCGAGCACCACCACCGTCATCGGAGCAGGGTCGTGGGGTACCGCCCTCGCCAAGCTCCTGGCCGATCAAGGCCTGCCCACCGTGCTGTGGGCTCGCGAAGAAGAGGTCGCCGCGGGTATCGCCGCCCGTCACCGCAACCCTCTCTTCCTCTCCGATGTCGAACTCCCCGCCGGCTTGCACGCGACGGCCGACCTGGCCGAGGCGCTGGCCGGAGCTGACGTCATCGTCAGCGCTGTCCCCACCCAGCACATCCGCAGCGTCTTCGCCGAGGCGCGCGCGGCACTGGCCCGGGCGTCCGCCGTCGTCACCGTCTCCAAGGGCATCGAAGCCGAGACGCTCGAGACACCCCACCAGATCCTCGCCGAGGCCGGCGCTGCGGCCGACCGGGTCGTCGCCCTCTCCGGACCATCGTTCGCCCGCGAGGTCGCGGCACGGCTTCCGACCGCCGTCGTCGCAGCCGGGCCCGACCGCCGGCGAACCCTCGAGGTCCGCGATCTGTTCGCCACCCGGCGGTTCCGCGTGTACTCGAGCGATGACATCGTCAGCGTCGAGCTCGGAGGCGCACTCAAGAACGTCGTGGCCATCGCCGCCGGTGTCGCCCACGGGCTCGAGTTCGGACAGAACACCCACGCGGCCATCGTCACCCGAGGGCTGGCCGAGATCACCCGGCTGGGCGTCGCCCGCGGTGGGGACCCCCAGACCTTCGCCGGGCTCTCCGGCATGGGCGATCTGGTGCTCACCTGTGGCGGCAGCCTCTCACGCAACCGGACACTCGGTGTCCAGATCGGCGAGGGAAGGACGCTCGAGCAGATCAGCGCCGAGATGCACGAGGTCGCCGAAGGCGTGCCCACGAGCCGGTCGGCCCGCGACCTCGGGCGCCGCTGCGGCGTCGAGCTCCCGATCACCGAGCAGGTGTGTGCGCTGCTCTTCGAAGGCAAGGACCCGGCAGAAGCGGTACTGGACCTCACCGATCGCGATCTCCGCGACGAACAGGACCACCGATGACGATGGGCGGCACGTCGACTCGCCCGGGAGGAGCACGAACATGAGCAGTGGGTTGGATCCGGACACGCTCGAGATGGTCCTCGACGCGATCGGGATGTTCGCCGAAGGCGAGCTCGCCGACGCCCGACTGCTCGAGCTCGACGCGGCCGACGAGTTCCCGGAGGAGATCGTGCGTGGCATGTGCGGCGAGCAACTCGGCATCTCGCTGCTGTTCATCCCCGAGGACTTCGGCGGAATGGGCGGCGGATCGTTCGACGTCTACCGGGTGTGCGAGCTGATGGCGTCGGTCGACGTCGGTGTCGCCACCGGCGTCCTGGCCACCTTCCTCGGCTCGGACCCGATCGTGTTCGGCGGCACCGAGGAGCAGCGCGAGCTCTGGCTCACCCGGCTCGCCGAGGAGGGCATCCTGATGGCCTACGGCGCCACCGAGCCCGAAGCGGGCAGTGACCTGGCGGCCATGAAGACCACGGCTACGCGGATCGAGGAGAACGACGAGGTGGTCGGCTATGAGATCACCGGCAACAAGCAGTGGATCTCCAACGGCGGCTACGCGGATCTCTACACGATCCTGGCGCTGGCACCGGACGGACCGACCTGGTTCGTCGTCGACCGGGACACCCCCGGATTCACCCACGGCAAACCCGAGGACAAGCACGGCATCCGCGCCAGCAACACCGCCGCGCTCTCCCTCCAGGACGTCCGGGTCGACGTCGACCGCGTCGTCGGCGGGGTCGAGGGCCAGGGACTGGCCCAAGCGCAGGCGGTGTTCGGGTACACCCGCCTGATGGTGGCCGCCTTCGGTCTGGGCGCGGGCTGGGCGGCGCTGCGACGGGCGGCGCAGTACTCGGCCGAACGGATCCAGGCCGGGGCACCGCTGTCCGAGAAGCAGGGCTTCACCCACAAGCTGATCGTCCCGCACGCGGCCCGCCTCGAAGCGGCCCGGGCCTACATCGAGGAGACGGCCACCCGGATCGACGACGGCGAGGAGATGCTCAACACCGAGGGCGCCATCGCCAAGTACCTGGCGACCGAGGCCGGCAACACCGCAGCCGAAGCCGCCATCCAGGCCCACGGCGGCTACGGGTACACCAAGGAGTACATGGTCGAGAAGATCAAGCGTGACGTGCGCATCACCACGATCTACGAGGGCACCTCCGAGATCATGGAGATGACCATCAGCCGCGATCGCTGGCAGCAGCACCTGAAGTCGCGCGGGCGGTACTACCACGACGCCGCCGACCAGCTCGACGGCCTGCACGCCGCCCATCCCGGGGTCGGGGCCGACGTCGCGACCCTCGCCCATCATGCTCTCGCCGAGATCATGGAGACCTCGCGGGTCCACCGCCTGACCCGCAATCAGCACCTCCAGTTCCGACTGGGCGAACTGGTCGCGTGGGTCGAGTGTTCGGGCGCGCTGTGCCGACGAGCGGCGACAGCGGCCGACGAAGGCCTGAGCGCCAAGGCCGACCGGACGTTCACGGCCGAAGAGCTCGCCGCGCTGGCCCGCGTGTTCGCCCGAGAAGCCGCGGCGAAGGTGGCCGAAGAAGGGGTCCGTTGGGTGATGGGCGCCGCGGAACCCGGCGCGGTCGATCCGCTCGCCCTCTCCGAGGCCGCCGGCCTCGACGCCATCAAACGAGCCCAGGGCGGGCTCCTGGCCGACATGGACGCGGCAGCAACCGCGGTCTACCGCTGCTGCCCCGTCGAGAACTGAGAAGAAGAGGAATCATGGCTGAGAGAACACAGCGCGCCATCGCCATCGTCGGGGTAGGGGCGATCCTTCCCGACGCGCCCGATGCCGCGAGCTACTGGCAGAACCTGACCGACGGGCGGTGCAGCATCACCGAGGTCGCCGACGATCGGTGGGATCCCGATCTCTACTTCGACGCCGACCGCCAGGCGCCGGACAAGACCTACTCGAAGATCGGAGGCTGGGTCCGCGACTGGAACTGGTCGCCACTGGAGTGGCGCCTGCCCATCCCGCCCAAGGTGGGCGACGCCATGGACCGGACCCAGAAGTGGGCGATCGGCGCGGTCAGGGAGGCCCTCGACGACTACGGATACCCCGACCGGCCGCTCGACCGTGAGCGCACCGCCGTGGTCATGGGCAACGCCATGGCGGGCGACAAGCACTACCTCACCGCGCTGCGTGCCTACTTCCCGGAGTACGCCGACGAGCTGACCCGGGCTCCCTCGTTCGAAGCGCTGCCCGAGGCCACCCGTCAGGCCGTCCTCGACGAGCTCCGGGACGGTGTCCGGGGCCGGTTCCCGGAGATCACCGAAGACACGATGCCGGGCGAACTGGCCAACATCATCGCCGGACGGGTCGCCAATCTCTTCGATTTCAACGGTCCCAACTTCATCGTCGACGCCGCCTGTGCGTCGGCGATGGCAGCGGTGGACGCCGCCATCGAAGGCTTGGAGGAGGGCGACTACGACGCGGTGCTGACCGGTGGCGTCGACGGCAACATGAGCGCCTCGAGCTTCATCAAGTTCTGCAAGATCGGCGCGCTGTCGGCCACGGGCACCCGCCCGTACGGTGACGGCGCCGACGGCTTCGTCATGGGCGAGGGTGCTGCGGTGTTCCTGCTCAAACGGCTGGCCGACGCCGAGGCCGCCGGCGACCGGGTCCGTGCCGTCATCCGGGGAGTGGGTGGAGCCAGCGACGGCCGGGGCAAGGGGATCACGGCTCCCAACCCGGTGGGCCAGCAGCTCGCCATAGAGCGGGCCTGGAAGAACGCCGGTCTCACACCCGACTCCGCCACCTACATCGAAGGCCACGGCACGTCCACCAAGGTCGGCGACGTGGTCGAGGTCGAGAGCCTGACCACCGTGTTCGCCCACCTCGGCCTGGCGCCCGGGTCGGTCCCGCTCGGATCGGTGAAGTCCAACATCGGCCACCTGAAGGGGGCCGCCGGTGCCGCCGGGATGCTCAAGGCCGCCCTCGCCCTCGACCACAAGATCATCCCTCCCTCGATCGGCGTGACGGCACCCAATCCCAACGCCGATTTCGACGGGTCACCCCTCTTCATCAACACGGAACTGACGGAGTGGGACGCGCCTCCCGGCGCAGTGCGGAGCGCGGGGGTGAGCGCTTTCGGCTTCGGCGGCACGAACTTCCACGTCGTGATGGAGGAGTACGTGCCGGGCCGCATGGAACGAGCGCCCGACCGCAGCATCTCGGTCGGCCGACCCGACGTCACCCGGCAAGCGCTCAAGGCACCGTTGCGCGGAGCGATGGTCGTCGGTGCCGACACCGACGCCGAAGTACTGGCACGTCTGCAGACCGTGCACGACAGCGCGCTGGCCGGTGATGCGCCGGCGCCCGCTCCGCCGGCCGAGGCGGATCTCCGTGCCCCGGTCCGCGTCGCCATCGACTTCGGCGATGCCGCCGACCTGGCCGCCAAGGCCGAGAAGGCGCGCGCGGCACTGGCCGGCGGCAACGACGCCGCCTGGAGGATGCTCCGGAACCAGGGGGTGTTCCTGGGTCGGGGCGAGGCGCACCAGGTGGCATTCCTGTTCACCGGCCAGGGATCGCAGTACGTGAACATGCTGGCCGGCCTGCGCCGGACCGAACCCCTGGTCGCCGAGGTCTACGACGAGGCCGATCAGGTCATGGAGCCCGTACTGGGTAGGCCGCTGAGCGACTACATCTTCGCCGACCCCGACGACGACGGTGCCATGCGCGTGGCCGAGGACGAGCTGCGCCAGACCGAGATCACCCAGCCCGCCGTCCTGGCGACAGATCTCGCGCTCACCCGTCTGCTCGGGGCCTACGGGGTCCGGCCCGACATGGTCATGGGCCACAGCCTCGGCGAATACGCCGCGCTGGTGGCTGCCGGCGCGCTCCCCTTCGCCGACGCCCTCGAGGCCGTCGCGGCACGCGGCCGCGAGATGACCGCGGTGTCAATCGACGACAACGGGTTGATGGCAGCGGTCTTCGCGCCGCTCGACGAGATCCAGACCGTGCTCGACCGAGTCGACGGCTACGTCGTCATCGCCAATCTCAACAGCCAGAACCAGGCCGTCATCGGCGGAACCACGCCGGGTGTCCGGGCCGCCATGGAACGACTCACCGAAGCCGGCCACCAGGTCGTGCAGCTGCCGGTGAGCCACGCCTTCCACACCGAGATCGTGGCGCCGGCATCCGGGCCGCTCAAGGAGGTCCTCGGCAGGCTGAACCTGGAGCCACCGCACATCCCGATCGTCGCCAACGTCACCGGCGAGCTCTATCCGATGGGTCCGGCGGTCACACCCGACATGCTCGAGATCCTGGGCCGGCAGGTCGCATCACCCGTCCAGTTCGTCCGTGGGTTGCACACGCTGTACGAGACCGGAGCTCGGAACTTCATCGAGGTCGGGCCGAAACGGGCGCTGCAGGGATTCGTCGACGACGTCCTGGGCGACGAGCCCGGCACCGTGTCCCTCGCCGCCAACCATCCCAAGACGGGCGACCTCGTCTCGTTCAACCAAGCGCTCTGCGGGCTGTACGCGGCAGGGTTGGGCGTGGGCACCCGCCCCGAAGCCCCAACACCAACCGTCACGGCAGCTGCCGCCGCCACCCGGGTCGCGGTCGCCGAGCCGGCTCCGCCCACCGACGACGCTCCCTATGTCGAGCTCGGTCATCTCTTCGCCGAGTTCCTCGAACGGGGTCAGGAGATCTACCGCGGGACCGGCGCAGCCCCCCGGCCGAGCCGTGGCCGGAGCCTCGGCTCCGACGAACCCGTCGTCATCACCGGTGCAGCCCTCGGTTTGCCCGGGACCGAACGGGTCTTCGACGACGCCAACATCGGTCGGATCCTCGACGGCGAGTCGTTCATCGACACCATTCCCGTCGCCCTCCGCAACGCCATCGTCGACAAGCACATAACGAGGCTGGTGAAGGGGGCCGGCGGCGAAGGCAGCTTCGAGACCATCGAATCGGCCGACGAGGTCATCAAGCTGGCCGGGCGGATGGGCCGGCTCGATCTGGTCACGGAGTTCGGCTTCCCCGAGGAGCGGCTCGACGCGCTCGACCGCACCACCGAGCTCGCCATCGGCGCGGGCGTCGACGCTCTGCGCGACGCGGGGATACCGCTGGTGATGAACTACAAGACCACGACGACCGGCAGCCAGCTGCCGGAGCGGTGGGGACTGCCTCCCCGGCTCCGCGACGGCACCGGCGTCATCTTCGCCTCGGCCTTTCCCGGCTACGACCGCCTCGTCGACGAGGTCAGCCGGTTCGAGCAGGACCACGCCCGCCGGGCCCGGCTCCGTGACCTCGAGCATCTCCGCGACAGGGTGAGGGAGGACGACCCGGTCATCCCGGAGCTCGACCACATGCTCCACGAGGTCCGAGCCGAGATCGAGCACGACACCTACGAGTACGACCGCCACTTCATCTTCAAGATCCTCTCGATGGGCCATTCGCAGTTCGCCGAGTACATCGGCGCCCGGGGCCCCAACACCCATGTCAACGCGGCCTGCGCCAGCACCACCCAGGCCGTCGCCCTGGCCGAGGACTGGATCCGGAGCGGGCGGTGCGAGCGGGTCATCGTGATCGCCGGCGACGACATCACGAGCGACGCCCTCCTACCGTGGATCGGTACCGGTTTCCTCGCCAGCGGAGCGGCAGCGACCGACGAGGTGGTCGAGGAGGCTGCGCTTCCCTTCGACCGTCGCCGCCACGGGATGATCATCGGCATGGGGGCGGCCGCGATCGTCGTCGAGGATCGGGCCGCAGCTCGCTCGCGGGGCCTCGATCCGATCTGTGAGGTCCTCGGCTCGGTCGTCGCCAACAGCGCCTTCCACGGAAGTCGGCTCGACGTCAGCCACATCAGCGAGGTGATGGAGCGGGTGGTGAGCGACGCAGAGCGGCGGTGGGGCGTCGATCGTCACCAGCTCGCTCGGGAGATGGTCTTCGTCTCCCACGAGACCTACACGCCGGCGCGGGGTGGAAGTGCGCAGGCCGAGGTCGACGCTCTTCGCCACGTGTTCGGCAACGACGCCGACGCGATCGTGGTGGCCAACACCAAGGGTTTCACCGGTCACGCCATGGGCGTGGGCATCGAGGACGTCCTCGCCGTGAAGGCGTTGGAGACCGGCCTCATCCCTCCCATCGCCAACGTGAAGGAGGTGGACCCCGACCTGGGTCACCTCAACCTCTCCAAGGGTGGCCGGTATCCCATCCGGTACGCGCTCCGCCTCGGTGCCGGCTTCGGCTCCCAGATCAGCATGTCGCTGATGCGCCGGGTCCCGACGCCCGACGGGACGCGCCCCGAATCCGACGAGCTCGGGTACGAGTACCGGATCAGCGACCGTGCCGGCTGGTCCGCATGGCTGCGACAGGTGACGGGACACGACGCACCCGAGGTCGAGGTGGTCAAACGAACCCTCCGGGTCCGTGACACCGGCCCACCGACCGGGATCGGCGCCGGAGTGCCGGCGGCGGCCGCGGTCGTCCCTCCCGTCGAGACCACACCGGTCCCGGACACCACCGTGTCGCCGCCACCGCACCAGCAGCCGAGCCGCGCCGGTCGGGGACAGCACCGATCCGGTCGTCGACAAGGTCCTCGCCGTGGTGGCCGAACAGACCGGCTACCCACCCGAGATGCTCGACCTGGACCTCGACCTCGAAGCCGACCTCGGCATCGACACCGTCAAACAAGCCGAGACCTTCGCCGCCATACGCGAGGAATACGGCATCGAACGCGACGAAACCCTCTCCCTACGCGACTACCCCACCCTCGCCTCGGTCGTCGGCTTCGTCCACGAACGCGCCACCAACCTCCCCCCGGCACCGGACACCACCGCGCCGGCCCCCGCCACACCAGCACCAGCCGAACCAGCACCGGTCGGGGACAGCACCGATCCGGTCGTCGACAAGGTCCTCGCCGTGGTGGCCGAACAGACCGGCTACCCACCCGAGATGCTCGACCTGGACCTCGACCTCGAAGCCGACCTCGGCATCGACACCGTCAAACAAGCCGAGACCTTCGCCGCCATACGCGAGGAATACGGCATCGAACGCGACGAAACCCTCTCCCTACGCGACTACCCCACCCTCGCCTCGGTCGTCGGCTTCGTCCACGAACGCGCCACCAACCTCCCCCCGGCACCGGACACCACCGCGCCGGCCCCCGCCGACACCAGCGCCAGCCGAACCAGCACCGGTCGGGGACAGCACCGATCCGGTCGTCGACAAGGTCCTCGCCGTGGTGGCCGAACAGACCGGCTACCCACCCGAGATGCTCGACCTGGACCTCGACCTCGAAGCCGACCTCGGCATCGACACCGTCAAACAAGCCGAGACCTTCGCCGCCATACGCGAGGAATACGGCATCGAACGCGACGAAACCCTCTCCCTACGCGACTACCCCACCCTCGCCTCGGTCGTCGGCTTCGTCCACGAACGCGCCACCAACCTCCCCACCCCCACCCCGCAACCGAACCCGCAACCGCACCGGCCCCGGACCCCACCGCCCCCGACGTCCTCGCCGGCGACGACGCCGCCTCGGCGGCCATTCCCCGCCGGCTGGCGGTCAGCCTGCTGCGGCCCGATCTCGAGCTGTGCTCCGGGACCGGGGTCGAGCTCGGCCCGGGTAGCCGCATCCTCGTGGTCTCGGACCACGGAGGCGTGGGCACGGCCCTGGTCAAGAAGCTGGAGACGCTGGACGCCGACGTGCTGGTCATCGACGGCGCTCCGTCAGCCGACGACCTGTTGGCCCGCATCGACGAGTGGCGGGCCGATGGCGACATTCAGGGTGTCTACTGGCTGCCGGCCCTGGACTCGGAGCCTCCGCTCGCCGACATGGATCTGGCGGCATGGAAGGAGGCGCTCCGCAGCCGCGTGAAGCTCCTGTACCGCGTCCTGCGCCATCTCTACGAGTCCCTCGGCGAGCGGGGCACCTTCCTCATCGCGGCCACACGGCTGGGTGGGCGCCACGGCTACGACGACGCCGGTGCGGTGGCACCGATGGGCGGCGGCGTGGTCGGGGTGACCAAGACCTTCAAGCGAGAGCGTCCCGACGCGCTGGTCAAGGCCGTGGACTTCGCCCCGAGCCGCAAGACGTCGGCCCTGGCCGAGCTGCTCATCGCCGAGACCGAACGCGACCCGGGCGTCGTCGAGGTTGGGCACAACGACGACGGCCGTTTCACCGTCGGACTCGAAGAGCAACCGCTGCTCGAGACCGCCGGGGGGCTCGAGCTCGGCCCCGACTCGGTCTTCGTCGTCACCGGTGCAGCCGGCAGCATCGTGTCGGCCATCATCAACGACCTGGCGCGGGCCTCCCATGGCGTCTTCCACCTCCTCGACCTGGCCCCCGAGCCCGACCGCGACGACGCTGATCTGGCCGCCTTCGCGTCCGACCGCGACGCGCTCAAACGCACGATCTTCGAGCGCCTCCAGGCGAAGGGAGAGCGGGCGACGCCGGCCCTCGTCGAGAAGGAGCTCGCCGGAATCGAACGGCGTCACGCCGCGTCGGCATCGATCCAGGCCGTCGAGGCGGCGGGCGGGACCGCGCACTACCACAGCGTGAACCTCCTCGACGGCGAGGCCATGGGTGCCGTCACCGATCGGATCCGTGAGACGAGCAGCCGGGTCGACGTGCTCGTCCACGCCGGCGGGCTCGAGATCAGTCGCCTCCTCCCCGACAAGGAGCCGGCCGAGTTCGACCTGGTCTTCGACGTCAAGGCCGACGGCTGGTTCAACCTCCTGAAGGGCCTGGCCGACATCCCGGTCGCGGCCACGGCGGTATTCAGCTCCATCGCCGGACGGTTCGGCAACGCCGGTCAGGCCGACTACAGCGCGGCCAACGATCTCCTGTGCAAGTGGACCTCGAGCTTCCGGACCACCCGACCCGACACGATCGGCCTGGCCATCGACTGGACGGCGTGGGGCGACATAGGGATGGCCACCCGGGGTTCGATCCCGACGGTGATGAAGGCCGCCGGCATCGACATGCTGCCGGCCGCGGCCGGCATCCCCGTCGTCCGTCGCGAACTGGTCGGCGACGACGACACGCGTGAGCTCCTGGTCGGTCAGCGACTCGGCGTCCTCACCGAGGAATGGGATCCGACCGGTGGGCTCGATGTCACCCCGGGCGGAGCCATCGACCAGCGCGTCGGCCCCGAGCACACGGCGGTCGTCACCAGCGTGACCGCGGCCGGCGTCGGCGAGGGCCTGATCGTCACGGCGATGCTCGACCCCACCGTCCAACCGTTCCTCGACGACCACCGGATCGACGGCACGCCCGTCCTCCCCGGGGTGATGGGAATCGAGTGCTTCGCCGAGACGGCGCAGTTGCTGTACCCGGATCGGATCGTCACGGCCATCGAGGACGTCGACTTCCTCGCCCCGTTCAAGTTCTACCGGGACGAACCTCGCGAGCTGAAGGTGACGGCCCGGTTCGCTCCCGACGGCGACGACGTCGTCGCGACCTGCCGTCTGATCGGTGAACGCACGCTGGCCAACCAGGAGGAGCCCCTGGTCACCGAGCACTTCGCCGGCAGGGTCCGGCTGTCACCCCGGGGCAACGAGTCCGCCACCCGCGACATCGGCGAACCCTCCGAGTCCGCCGTGCGGGCCGACGACATCTACCGCGTCTACTTCCATGGACCGGCATATCGGGTGCTCGACCGGGCTTGGGACACCCCGGACGGAGCGGCCGGCATCCTCGCCGACCCACTCCCCCGGAACCATCGAGCCGAGGTCGACACCGTCACCGAACCCAGGCTGGTCGAGCTGTGCTTCCAGACCGCCGGCGTGTGGGAGATCGCCGGAGCGGGGTCGATGGCCCTGCCCACGCACATCGATCGACTGATCCCGCGCACCCGGGCGGCCGGGTCCACCGGAGCGCTCCAGGCCCGGATCACCCCCGACGGCTCCGGCGGTTTCGACGCGGCCGTTGTCGACGAGGCCGGCAGCGTCCTCCTCGAGATGGAGGGATACCGCACCGTCCAACTGCCCGGAACGCTCGATGAAAGCGTGGTCGCTCCCTTCCGCCGGGGCATGGGTGCCACGGACTGATGGCGTCCGAGAGCGGCTTCGAACGCGTCGCCATCATCAACCGCGGCGAGCCGGCGATGCGCTTCATCAACGCCGTTCGCGAGCTCAACCACGAGACCGGCGAGGGACTGCGCACGATCGCATTGTTCACCCACCCCGATCGTCGGGCCATGTTCGTCCGAGAGGCCGACGAGGCGTACGACCTCGGCGCCGCCACGTACACCGATGACAGAGGGCAACGCCACGTCAGCTACCTCGACCACACGAGGCTGGCCGAGGCGCTTCTCGCCACCGGGGCCGACGCGGTCTGGGTCGGCTGGGGTTTCGTGGCCGAGCAGGCGGACTTCGCCGCCATGTGCGACGGACTCGGGATCGTCTTCATCGGGCCCGACGCCGACACGATGAGGCGACTGGGCGACAAGATCACCTCCAAGCAGCTCGCCGAGGCCTCCGGTGTGCCCGTAGCGGCGTGGAGTGGCGGGCCGGTCACCACCATCGAGGAGGCGCGTGCCCACGCCGCCCGGCTCGGTTATCCGGTGATGATCAAGGCGACCGCGGGGGGAGGCGGTCGTGGGATCCGCACGGTGCATGACGTCGACGGGCTCGAAGAAGCGTTCAAGTCGGCTCGATCAGAAGCGGGAAACGCATTCGGTGACGACACGGTGTTCATCGAACAGCTCGTGGGCGGAGCCCGCCACATCGAGGTCCAGATCATCGCCGACTCCCACGGCACGGTGTGGCCCGTCGGCGTCCGGGACTGCACCGTCCAGCGCCGCAACCAGAAGATCCTCGAAGAAGCTCCGTCGCCGGCCCTCAGCATCGAGCAGGACGAGGAGATCCGGGCGGCCGCCGCTCGTCTCGGCCGAGAGGCCGACTACCGCAACGCCGGCACCGTCGAGTTCCTGTACGACCCGGCGGCCGCTCAGTTCTGGTTCATGGAGGTCAACGCTCGGCTCCAGGTCGAACATCCGGTCACCGAGGTGACGACCGGGCTGGACATGGTGAAGCTCCAACTCCACGTGGCCCGCGGCGGCAGGCTCGAAGGCGAACCGCCTCCCACCGTCGGAGCGGCCATCGAGGCTCGGCTGAATGCCGAGGACCCCCGGCGCGACTTCGCGCCCGCACCCGGACGTATCGACCTGCTCCGGCTCCCGACCGGACCGGGGGTGCGCGTCGACACCGGCGTCGAGGAGGGCGACGTCATCGCCGCCGAATACGACTCGATGATCGCCAAGATCATCGCCGTCGGCCACGACCGGCGAGAGGCCCTGTCCCGGCTGGGACGAGCCCTGGACCAGACCACGGTGATGATCCGCGACGGCATCACCAACAAGGCCTTCCTCCAGCAGTTGCTGGACACCCCCGAGGTCACCTCGGGCGAGGTCGACGTCGGATGGGTCGATGGCAGCGCCGACCTGGTCGGTGAGCTCGGCGCGCAACACGCCGACGTCGCGCTCATCGCGGCGGCGATCGCGGCCTACGAGGAGGAAGCCGCGGTCGAGATCAGTCAGTTCCGCGCCTCCGCCGCCAGAGGACGACCTCACCTCGACGATCGGACGGGGCGCGCCATCGAGCTCCATCACCACGGCCTGAGCTACCAGTTCGACGTCCTCCAGACCAGCGCCGAGGGCTTCCGGGTCGAGATCGACGGACAGGCCATCGATGTCGCCGTCGACGTCCTCGGCCCTCGCGCCGGTGCCCGGTTGACCCTCGGCGACGAGACCCATCACGTCCTGTCGGCTGTGCACGGCGTGACCCATCTGGTCGAGGTCGACGGACGGGCTCACCGTGTGTTCCACGACGAGGGCGGCATCATCCGCGCGCCCTCCCCCGCGGTGGTCGTCTCCATTCCCGTCGTAGCGGGCGACGAGGTCCACCCCGGTGATCGCCTGGCCGTGATCGAGGCGATGAAGATGGAGACGTCGATCGTGGCCGAGTTCTCCGGCACGGTGCGCGAGGTCCTCGTGCGCGACAACGCACAGGTCGGAGCCGGCACTCCTCTGTTGCTGCTCCAACCGGCCGAAGCCGGCCAGGACGACGCTCCCGGCGAACGCGTCGACTTCTCCGAACTGGCCCGCGACGAATCCACGGCCCACGACCGCTGCCACCACTACCTCGGTGCTCTCCAGCAGCTGCTGCTCGGCTACGACGTCGATGCGGAGGCCCTCGAGGCGATGGTGGATGGGGAGGACATCTGCGCCGACCCGATCGACCTGCACGATCAGGTGGCGATGGAGGAACGGATCCTCTCGCTCTTCGTCGACATCATCTCGCTCTTCCGTCGCAACCCGGCGGACGCAGAGCTGGGCTCGGTCGCCCGGCGCAGCACCGAGGAGCACCTGTTCACCTACCTCAGCCGACTCGAAGCGATGGGAGAGGGACTCCCCGAAGCGTTCGCCGACCAGCTCCGCACGACCCTCGGACACTTCGGTGTGACCAGCCTGACGCCCGCGCCGGGGCTCGAGGTGGCGCTGTACCGGATCACCCGCTCGCACCAGCGGATGAGCGACCAGATCGGACCCGTTCTGCGGGTGCTCGAGAATCGCCTCGATCACCCGGCACCCGGCGCCGACGCCGCGCTCGCCCGGCTCCTCGACCGCCTGGTACGCGAAACGCGGCACCGGTACCCGGCCGTTCACGACCTGGCCGCCGAGCTCAGCTACCAGAACTTCGACCAACCGTTCCTGGACGAGGTGCGACTCACCGCCATCGACGACGCCGAAGGACACCTCGCCGACCTCGAGGCCGATCCCACCGGAGCCGAACGGGCCGGCCATGTCGAAGCGCTCGTCAACTGCCCTCAGCCGCTGAAGACCCTGCTGTCGGAGCGGTTCGCCGGCTGGTCGCCGGCCATGAGGCTCGCGGTGATCGAGGTCATGACCCGCCGCTACTACCGGATCCGCGTGCTCGAGCGGATGACCACCGGCCAGATCCGCGACTTCGGCTTCGCCGCGGCCGAATACGATCACGAGGGCACCCGGATCCACGTCTTCAGCACCCACGTCGGCTTCGACCAGCTCGACTCGGTGGCCGAGGCGCTGGCCCCCGCCTTCGTCGAGGTCGACTCCGGCCACGACGCCGTTGTCGACTTCTACGTCTGGCGCGACGGGGAGGTGAGCGACGACGCCGAAACCCGCGAACACGTTCAGTCCGTCCTCAGCGCCCGGTTGGGGCACCTCCGACTGCGTCGGGTCGTGGTGGCGATCTCGGGCCCCGGGATGAGTGGCTCTATCGCCGAGGTCATCCATCTCACCTTCCGCCCCGACGGCCGTGACGGCTACCTGGTCGAGGAAAACAGCCACAACATCCACCCGATGATGATCAAGCGCCTACAGCTCTGGCGGCTCGCGGCCTTCGACATCGAACGGCTGGCCAGCCCTCCGGACATGTACCTGTTCCACGGTCGCGCCCGCGACAACCCGCGCGACGAGCGACTGTTCGCTCTGGCCGAGATTCGAGACCTCACCGCCGTCCGCGACGAATCGGGGGAAGTGCGGCGGC
Source organism: uncultured Acidimicrobiales bacterium (assembly GCA_963695075.1). Classification (GTDB taxonomy): domain Bacteria; phylum Actinomycetota; class Acidimicrobiia; order Acidimicrobiales; family CAWCAL01; genus CAWCAL01. Next base: position 447,146 of record CAVOFR010000005.1, on the reverse strand, counting down.
TGCCCGAATTGGAACGGGTGCTGCGGGAGGTGTTGGGATCGTTCCGTCGGTTCCAGGCCCGTCGCTCCGCCGGCCGGAGACTCCAGTGGAACCGGATCATCCTCTACGTCTGGCCACCGATCGACCTCGCGATCGAGGACATGGCCCGACTGGGTGATCGCATGGCGCCCGACACCGACGAGCTCGGAATCGAGAAGGTGCAGATCCTCGGCACGGTGAAGGAGCACGGCGACGAGGTGAAGAGGCGGGTCTTCGACGTCAGCAACCCGACCGGGCAGAGCGTTCGGATCAAGGTCCGCGAGAGCGCCGACAACCCGCTCGAACCCCTCGACGACTATGCCCGCAAAGTGGTCGCGTTGCGCCGACGCGGCCTGGTCTATCCCTTCGATCTCGTGCGGATGCTCGCTCCGCCGGCGAGTGAGGCCACCGGCGCTCTCCCCCCGGGTGAGTTCGTCGAGTACGACCTGGACGGTGATCACCTCGCTCCGGTCGATCGTCCCGCGGGCGGGAACAGCGCCAACGTCATCGCCGGCGTCATATCGAACTTCACACCGAAACATCCCGAGGGCATGCGGCGGGTCATCCTGCTCGGTGATCCCAGCCACGGGATGGGAAGCCTGGCCGAGCCCGAGTGCCACCGCATCATGGCCGCCATGGACCTGGCCGAACAGCTCCGGGTACCGCTCGAGTGGTTCGCCGTTTCGGCCGGTGCCCTGATCTCGATGGAGAGCGGCACCGAGAACATGGACTGGATCGCCCGGGTGCTCCGGCGAATCATCGAGTTCACCCAGGGCGGGGGCGAGATCAACGTGATCGTCCCCGGCATCAACGTCGGTGCCCAGCCGTACTGGAACGCCGAAGCGACCATGCTCATGCACACCAAGGGCATCCTCGTCATGACCCCCGAGGGTGCGATGGTGCTGACCGGCAAGGAGGCCCTGGACTACTCCGGGGGCGTGTCGGCCGAGGACAACCAGGGCGTCGGTGGCTACGAGCGCATCATGGGACCCAACGGCCAGGCCCACTACTTCGCGCCGGACCTGACCGAGGCGTGCCGCATCCTGTTGCGCCACTACGACCACTCGTACGTCGTGCCCGGTGAGCGCTTCCCCCGTTCGGCCGAGACGGGGGATCCGGCGGACCGCGACGTGTGCACGTCGCCCCACGGCGGCGACTTCGCGACCCTCGGCGAGGTGTTCTCGACCGAGACCAATCCCGACAGGAAGCGACCGTTCGAGATCCGTCGGGTCATGTCAGCGACCGTCGACCAGGATCATCCCACCATGGAGCGTTGGTACGGCGTGGAGAACGCCGAGATCGCCGTCGTGTGGGATGCCCACCTGGGCGGTACTCCGGTCAGCCTCCTGGGGCTCGAGTCGAAGAACCTCCCCCGGGCCGGCTTCGTCCCCGCCGACGGCCCCGACCAGTGGACCGCCGGAACGCTCTTCCCCTTCGGTTCGAAGAAGATCGCCCGGGCGATCAACGCCGCCAGTGGCAATCGTCCCCTGGTCGTGCTGGCCAACCTGTCGGGATTCGACGGCTCACCCGAGTCGCTGCGTTCCTGGCAGCTCGAGTACGGCGCCGAGATCGGACGAGCGGTCGTCAACTTCGACGGCCCGATCGTGTTCTGCGTCATCAGCCGCTACCACGGCGGTGCCTTCGTGGTCTTCTCGAAGACGCTGAACGACAACATGGAGGTCGCCGCCGTCGAGGGATCCCGCGCCTCGGTGATCGGTGGTGCACCGGCGGCCGCCGTCGTGTTCGCCCGAGAGGTGAACCGCCGGACTGCCGAGGATCCCGAGATGCAGGCGCTCGAGCGGAGAGTGGCCGACGCCGACGGCACCGAGCGAGCCGAGCTGCTCAACGAGCTCTCCCGACGCCGCAGCGAGATCCACGCCGCCAAGCTCGGCGAAGTGGCCGACGAGTTCGACGAGATCCACAGTGTCGAACGGGCGCTGCGGGTCGGCTCACTCCAGAAGATCATCCCGCCGTCGGAGCTTCGGCCCTACCTCATCGACGCCGTTCGACGCGGGATCGCCCGTGAGCTCGGCTGACCGCGAGGCGTCGGTTCGTTACCACGCGTCGGGCGAGAGCGAAGTACCGGCCGACGATCACTGGTTGACCGAACCCGAGGCGGCCCGGTTGAACGCGATGCGCTACACCAAGCGACGGGACGAAGCCCGCCTGGGTCGATGGACGGCCAAACACGCCGTCGCTCGCGAGCTCGGGCTGACGTGCGATCCTCTCCAGCTCCGGGACGTCGTCATCCGCAACGCCAGGGACGGCGCACCCGAGGCGTTCATCGGCGACAGGCCGGCCGACGTGGCCATCTCGATGACCGACCGGGCCGGCTGGGCCGTGTGCGTGGTGGCCAGCGGTGTCACCGGTGTCGGATGCGACCTCGAGCTCGTCGAACCCCGGAGCGGCCTGTTCGTCTCGGACTACTTCACCCCGGCGGAACAAGCCGCGGTGGCGGCCGTTCCGGACCAGCACGATCTCCTGGCGAACCTGATCTGGTCGGCGAAGGAGAGCGCGCTCAAGGTGTTGCGCGAGGGCCTTCGCCTGGACACTCGGTCGGTCGAGGTCAAACTCGTCGACGAACCGGAGGGTGACTGGCGTTCCCTCCACGTCACGACCACGGCCGGCGATCGGTTTCCCGGGTGGTGGATCCGATTCGGAGCGTTCGTGCTCACCTATTGCGCGACGGTGGGCACCGACGCGCCGGCGCCGATGGACGATCCCTCACCCCTCGTCGGTGCCACCCCGGTCCACTCCTGGATCGCAGCCCCGCGACGCGACGGGTAGCAGCGCCGCGGAGACGCGTCCTCGTCACGACCCCCCGACCGCGTGCACGACACCGCCGAAGAGCACGACGGCCCGGCTCTCCTCCCGTGATCGCTCCACGTCGACCTCGGCCTCGATCCGCCACTCGTTCGTGCCGAGCGGGTCGACCAGCCATTGGACGACCGGCCAACGCACGCCGCCGGTGTCGTCCATGGCGAAGTGGGCCGGGCCCCGCGCCTCGGCATCGATGCCGATCCACTCGTGCTCGTCCCAGTACGGCAGAACGGCCTCCTCGACATCAGCCCCCGTCCACGGCGCGTCAAGGGGGTCCACCTCGGCCAGCTCGCCGTATGACCCACGAGCCAGCAACTGCACCCATCGGAAGACCTCGCTCCTGACCAGAGCGCGAAACCCCCGCCGGTCGCGGGTGATGTCGGCCGGCTGCTCGGGCGCCGACCGGTCGAGGTCGTCGACGTCACCCGCGGTGAGCCGTTCCCACTCGTCGATCAGGCTCGAGTCCACCTGACGAACGACCGCCCCGAGCCAGCCGGTCAACTCATCGACCTCGTCGGTACGCGCCGATTCCGGGACGGTCTGCAACATGGTCTTGTACGCGTCGCTCAGGTAGCGGAGCAGTACGCCTTCGGAGCGCTTCAGGCCGTAGGCCGACACGTAGTCCCGGAACGTCTGACCGGTCTCGTACATGTCCCGGGCGATCGACTTCGGGCGCACGTGGTCGCCCCCGACCCAGGGGTGGTGCTCAGCGAACACTCTGGAGGCGGCCCGGAGCTCCTCGGCATTCGGCTGCGGCCACCGTGCCTCGGCCAGCCGTTCCATACGTTCCTCGTACTCGACGCCCTCGGCCTTCATCGCCGCCACCATCCGGTCCTTGACCCGGTCCAGTTGCGCCATCAGCACCACCCGGGGGTCCTCGAGCACCGACTCGACCAGGGTCAGGACGTCCAGCGCATAGTCCGGCGCCGTGGGATCGAAGACCTCGAGGTACTCCAGCACGAACGGTGAGAGCGGGTGGTTCAGCGAGAAGTCGTCCTGGAGGTCGGCGGTGACCCGGACCCGACGACCCCGGTCGTCGGGTGTGTCCAGGGTCTCGATCACCTCGGCGTCGAGCAACGACCGGTAGATCGAGACCGCCCGCCGGATGTGGCCCCGTTGCGCTCGACGAGCCTCGTGATTGTCGACGAGCAGTCGCCGCAGTGCGGCGCAGCCGTCGCCCGGCCGCTCCAACATCTGGAGCAACATCGCGTGGCTCACCGAGAAGCTGGATCGGAGCGTCTCGGGCTCGCGGTCGACCAACCGTGCGAACGTCTGCTCGTCCCAGTGGGCGTACCCGCGCTCGGGTGGCTTCTTCTTGACCACCTTCTTCCGATTCGCTCCGGCGGCTGCCTTCCGGTCGGCCCGGAGGTTCTCGATGACGTGGGCCGGTGCCTGAGCCCACACGTAACCCTGATCGTCGAACCCCTTGCGGCCGGCCCGGCCCGCGATCTGCTTGAACTCACGTACCGACAGCACCCGCGTGCTCTCGCCGTCGTACTTGCAGAGCTGGGTGAACAGCACCGTTCGGATCGGGACGTTCACTCCTACCCCGAGGGTGTCCGTTCCGCAGATGAGCTTGAGCAGCCCCTCGCGGGCGAGGCGCTCCACCAACAGCCGGTACTTGGGCAGCAGCCCGGCATGGTGAATCCCGATCCCGTGACCGACGAAGCGGCGAAGGTCCTTGCCGATCGGTGTGTCGAACCGGAACCCACCGACGACCTCTCGAACCTGTGCCTTCTCCTCCTTGGTCAGCACATCGAGGCTCATCAGGTTCTGGGCCTGGTCGGCAGCTGCCCGCTGGGTGAAGTGCACGATGTAGACGGGAGCCAGATCGTCGGTCAGCAGATCCGCGATGGTCTCGTGGAGCGGGGTGTCACGGTAGGCGAAGTCGAGCGGGACAGGCCGGTCGTCGCTGTGCACGACGACCGCCGATCGGTCGGTACGGCGCCCGAGCTCGTCCACGAAGAAGCGGGGGTCGCCCATCGTCGCCGTCATGAGCAGGAACTGGGCGTGGGGCAACGTCAGGAGCGGCACCTGCCACGCCCACCCTCGGGCCGGGTCGGCGTAGAAGTGGAACTCGTCGACGGCGACCCGGTCGACCGGTGCGTCCGCTCCGAGTCGCAGCGCCATGTTGGCCAGGATCTCGGCCGTGCAACAGACGATCGGCGCGTTCGCGTTGATGGCCGCGTCGCCGGTCACCATGCCGACGGCGTCGGGGCCGAACGTGGCGCGCAGTTCGAAGAACTTCTCGGAAACCAATGCCTTGATCGGGGCGGTGTAGAAGCTGCGCTCGCCCCTGGCCAGGGCGGTGAAGTGCTGAGCCGTGGCCACGAGGGACTTCCCGGAGCCGGTCGGGGTGGTGAGCACCACGTGGTTCCCGGCGAGGAGCTCGAGGATGGCCTCCTCCTGGGCGGGATAGAGCTCCACGCCGGTCGACGCCACCCAATCGAGGAACATGCCGAGCTGATCGTCCGGGTCGAGCCCGATCGGCGGTCGAAGCGGCGCCGAGCCGTTCAAGCTCGGCGAGGGCGCTCGGGCGGCATGTTGATCGGGCCGGTCGGGACCCATCCCGCATCGGCCAGGGCTTCCTGGAGGTGCACCATGTTGATCAGATCGGTCTCGGCCCTGAACTTGCCGTCGCCGGCATACTCCAGCATCGAGATCCCCGGGACCTCGTGCCAGGTGCCGTCCGGGGACGGGATCCGGTTGAGGAACATCGAGATCACCCGCTCGCCGTCGACGGCGGTCCACAGCTCGGGGAACTCCCAGTCGTCGAGTCCCACCATGCTGTCGCGGAGGAACTCGGTAACCGCTTCGATCCCGTCGACCCTGCCCCAGGCCGGATCGACGAAGGCGACGTCATCGGTGAAGAAGTCGGCGAGGGCATCCCATCCCTTGCGGCCGGCGTCGATCTCACCACGCGTCGCGAGGTATCGCCGGTAGGTGTCGAGCGCTTCCTGCTCTCGGTCGTCGTAGATCGGCACGACTTGCTCCCTGGGGTCGAGTCGCCGCGAGCCTACCGGCGCCGTTGCCGCCACTCTCGCGACGAAGCCTGCGACCATGGGCCGGTGCCAACCCGCCGTGAACGTCGCGTCGCCCGCCGCCGACGGCGCAACATCAGAGTCGCCCTGATCGTGCTCATCGTGGTCGCCGCGGCCGCGGCCGCCGTTCTGGTCTCCACCAACGACGGCCCACCGGAAGAAGTCGGTCGACGCAACGAGATCCGGCTCCTTCTGGCCGCCCTCAGCGCCTCCGGACCTGTGACCGTCGGGTTCGACGCGACCTATTCGGTCACCGTCGACGGCGAGACGGTCAGCACCTCCTTGAACGGCGCCGGCCGCTTCGTCGGTCCCGACCAGGCCCACGTCACAGCGACGATCGAGCCGGCCGAAGGTGACCCCGTCGAGGTCGAGCTCCTTCACGTCGACGGCAAGCGATACCTGGCCGTGGACGGTGAGGCCGCTCGCGGGGGCAAGGGGAGCGTCCTTCCCGGGGTGGCCGGATCCATGTTGGACGGCATGCGGACGATCATCGAGCTCGACAAGCTTGCGAGCGAGATCGAGATGCGGGGTTCGGGCTCCGAGCAGTTCCTGGATGTCGTCGTCGACGATCAGAATGCCGGTCTGATCGAGCCGCCAACCCTGGTCACCGACATCCGTGTCGAGTTCGACGCCCAGGATCAGCCGACCGCTGTGACGGTGTCCGCGACCGGCGGAGAGGGCGATGGCGTCGTTCAGATGAACCTGAACATCGTCTTCCTTCCCGCCACCGACGAGAGTCCGATCGTCCTCCCCCCCGCCGCCTCCGACGGCCCCGGTTCCGCCCTCCGGTACCCGGTGCTGGCCGAGTCGCTCCGTGAGATCTACGGGTACGCGGCCCGGATCGAGGTCGACGCGCCGGCGTCGACGACCTCGCTGCCGGCGGGGCAGCCCACCGCACCCACCACGATTCCCGGAGGCTGACATGGCAACGACCCGCACCCGGACCGGCATCGCCGCACGCCAATGGTTCGTGCTCTTCGCCATCGCGGCGCCGCTCGGGATCCTCGGCCTGGGCCTGTGGTGGCGGCGTGGGCTGCTCTGGGGTCTCGTGCTGGTCGCCGCGATCGTCGTGCTCGGCATCCACGACATGACGCAACGCCAACACTCGCTGCTCCGGATCTATCCGGTCCTGGGCCACGGTCGCTTCCTGGCCGAGCTGATCCGGCCCGAGATCCAGCAGTACTTCGTCGAGTCCGAGACCAACGGCGCGCCCTTCAACCGGGAGATCCGGTCGGTCGTGTACCAACGGGCGAAGAACGAGTCCGACGCGCTCCCATTCGGCACGCAGCGATCGGTCTACGAGCCGGGATACGAGTACCTGGCCCACAGCCTCGCCCCAGCCACCCTCTTCGAGGAGGAACCGAGACTCGTCATCGGCGGACCCGACTGCGCTCGGCCCTACCGCTCGTCGCACCTGAACATCAGCGCGATGAGCTTCGGTGCGCTCAGCCCCGCGGCCATCGAGTCTCTGAACCTGGCCGCCAAGATGGGCGGATTCGCCCACAACACCGGCGAGGGAGGCGTCAGCCCGTACCACCTGGCCCGGGGCGGCGATCTGATCTGGCAGGTGGGGACCGGCTACTTCGGTTGTCGCACGACCGACGGTGATTTCGACCCCGATCGGTTCGCCACGACGGCCGTCAATCCTGCGATCAAGATGATCGAGATCAAGCTCTCCCAGGGGGCCAAGCCCGGCCACGGCGGCATCCTTCCGGGAGCGAAGGTATCGGTGGAGATCGCCGACACCCGCGGCGTACCGGTCGGTGAGACGGTCTACTCGCCCTCGGTCCATCGCACCTTCGACGACCCGATCGGCCTCCTCCGTTTCGTCGACCGCCTACGGCAGTTGTCCGACGGGAAGCCGATCGGCTTCAAGCTGTGCGTCGGCCGCCGCCACGAGTTCCTGGCCATCGCCCGTGCCATGGTCGAGACCGGGATCACGCCCGACTTCATCACCGTCGACGGCGGCGAGGGCGGAACCGGAGCCGCTCCGCTCGAGTTGTCCGACCACGTCGGCATGCCCATGCGCGACGCTGTCTCCTTCGTGCACTCGACGCTGTGCGGCGCGGGGCTTCGCGACCGGATGCGCGTGATCACCGCCGGCAAGGTCGCGACCGGGATGGACATGGTCCGTGCCATCGCGTTGGGTGCCGACGGTACCAACGCGGCCCGTTCGATGATGCTGGCGCTCGGCTGCATCCAGAGCCGCCGCTGCCACGACAACACCTGCCCGGTGGGTGTCGCCACCCAGGAGCCGGCCCGGGGCCGCGGCATCGTGGTGGACGAGAAGGCGGCCCGCGTCGCCGGGTACCACGGGGAGACCATCGATGCCTTCCTCGAACTGGTCGCCAGTATGAGCTGCCCCGATCCGAGCCGGATCGACGCCCACCACGTCGTGCGACGCGTCGACGAGACCACGGTCGCCACCTACGCCGAGCTGTATCCCGTGCTGCCGACGGGCTCCCTACTCGAGCCGGGCGACGCCGCCCCCGCCGCCTGGCGCGACGCCTGGGCCTCGGCCCGCGCCGATTCCTTCGCCTGAGTGAGCACGGTCAGGCACCGTGCTCACCGGCCCGACGCCGGAACGAGGGACTGCGCCACCAGCTCGAACTCCTCGAGGAGGCCGACGCTGCCCAGGGCGATCTTCGCCGTGACGTCGGCATCGAGCGTGCGTTTCACGATCACGCCTTCGTCCCGCGCCACCCACATCTCGGCCTCATAGACCCCATGGGTCGCATCGTCGGGCGTGGCGATCTCGGAGGTGAGGCGGATGCGCACGGTCCCGACCGGCTCACCGGCGACCGGTACGTCCTCGATGCCGACGACCGTCCGGGTCATCCTGGCCGGCAGCAGACCCGAGTTGCTCCCATCGGCCACGCAGTCCGCCGACGCCGAGTCTCCGACGTCGCTCTCCCCGATGGACGGCCACCAGATCAGGAGTGGCCCGCAATCCCCGGTGATCGTCACGTCGGCGACACCGACGAACTCGTGCCGGGTCGTGAGCGTCCCGAGGAGCAATCCACCCTGGCCGTCCTCGCACAGCTCCAGCACGTCGGTCCGCTGCTCGAAGAGGGTGACCTCGAGCGCAAGACCGCACTCGGTATCGGTGACCGTCTGCGCGACTTCATCGGGAAAGACGTGGAGCGGTCCGCCCAGGAGATCGATGTACTCGTGGCCGGACGCGTCATAGGCCCAGACCCCTACAGCGAGTCCCTCGGGGCCCGACTCGTCCTGCACCGTCGTGCTGAAGTCGGCTGCAGGCTCCAGCTCGGATGCGCCCGCGGCGGCGTTGAACTCGTCCACGACATCGGACACCGCCACCGGGTCGGCCCGATCGCGGATCTCGACGACGAGCTTCGTCAACCCCAGCAGGGCGACCACACCGAGGACTGCCCCACCGGCCCAACGGACCGAACGCCGATTCATGACGCGGCCTCGCCCCGGAGATCGGGCGAGGTGTTCCCCGCGCTAGGGACGGGCGCCGTCGTCCCATGGAGTGCGACATCCATCGTCAACCGTTTCATCCACCATCGTCGGGGCAGGCGCCTGCTTCCTATGTCGGACGGACCCGATCCACCCTTGAGGGTCACCAGTTCTCGGCGAGCCGGAACCTGTCAGGCGGTCTTGTGCATCGTCATGACGACGAAGCGACTCAGGTACTCGGTCTTGGGGACCTTCCGCAGGAGGAACTCGTCGGCTTTCTCGATCCTCGCGTAGGTCTTGTCCGAGACCTGCGTGAAGTTCTGCACCCGACTGAGGATCCCGAAGTACTCGAGATCCACCCGGTCGAACGCCGCGCCGAACTGCTCGACGGTCTCTCGCGTGAAGGCCCGCTCGTCCGGCGAGTGCTTCACGTCGGGGAATCGCTTGCGCACGATCTTGCTCTGGCGGATGTCCGACACGAACTTCGGAATGAAGAGCACCGGTTCCGCGTAGACCGCCACGCCGCCCGGCTTCAGGAGCCGGTAGATGTTCTTGCCCGCCAGGTCGAACTCGAAGTGGTGGGCGCAGACGTTGCCCATCACCACGTCGAAACTCTCATCGGGGAGATCGAGCGACTCGATCGGCTGATGGACACACGTGAGCCGGTCCTCGACCCCGTTGAGCCTGGCCCGCTTCTCGGCGATCTCGAGGATGCCGGACGAGACGTCGCAGCCCGTCACCTCGGCCCCGTTCATCGCCAGCCAGACGGCGATGTTGCCGGTACCGGTGCCGGTCTCGAGGATCTTCTTGCCCTCGAAAGGGCGGAACTGAGCCAGGAGATGGTCGAGGAAGAGGACGTGCTCCTTGTTCGGATAGGGAGGCGTGTCGACGTCGAGCAGGTAGTCCTGATCGGGCCATCCGTCCAGCCACTCGGTGCTCAGGGCATCGTAGGTCTCGGCCTCGTGCTCGTGACGCTCCTCGAGCGTCACCGGACCATCATGGTCATGATGGTCATGGGGGTCGTGCTGGTCGGAGCCAGCGGTATCCGATTCAGCCATTCGGTCGCTCCAGCGCCAGCTTGGTCATGTTCCAGTGGGCTGCAGCCAGGGCTGAGCCGTCCCGGTCGGTCAGCATGGTCAGCAGCCGATAGACGAGCGATCTCCCCGCGAATCCCAGGGCGAGTATAAGTCTGACCAGAGCCGTCTCCCAACCGGTGTGGCGGCGCCCGAACCAGGCGATGGCGCTGCGCATGGCCTCGGGTGACACCGCTCCTTCCTGTCGCTTGCTCGACGCGCTCATGTAGTGGACGGCGGTGGTCTCGGCCGCGTACCGGACCGTCCACCCCGCATCGATGGCCCGGTCGCACAGGTCGACGTCGTCCATGTAGAGGAAGACGTCGTCGTCGAGGAGCCCGAAATCGTCGAAGCCGGCGCGGCGCACGAGCATGACGGCGCTGCTGACCCATCCGCACGACCGCGGGGCGCCGGCGTCGTGACGTGATGCATAGACGCCTCGGAAGGCCGGGACCCGGGCCCCGAAGCGGTCCAGACCGAAAGAGAAGTTGGCGACGCTCCGTACGGTGGGGATCTCACCACCGGTCCACCGTTGGAACGACCCATCGCCGTACTCGAGCCGTGGACCGACGACGGCGCAGTCATCATGCGCCTCCATGTGGGAGAGCATCGTGTCGAGCGTGTCCTCGGCCAGCCGTCCGTCGGTGTTGATCATCAGGACGTACTCGGAGTCGGAGTCCCGGATGGCCGCGTTGTTGGCCCGGCAGAACCCGGCGTTCTCCCCCATCTGGATCACGCGGATGTCGGGCCACTTCTCGGCCATCATCGCCATGGACTCGTCGGCCGAATCGTTGTCGACCACGATGATCTCGTTCGTCCTGCCCGTCGCCGCGTACTTCAGGACGTTCTCGATGGTCCCGTCGAGGAGGTCGGCGGTGTTCCAGTTGACGATGACCGTGGTCAGATCGTGGTGTGTCACGCGACCAAGGAAACCGCGTGGGGTCCTCGCTGGGCAAAAGGTGACCACGGCGACCTACGATGAGCCACCCGTCCGACCACCTCCGGTCGACGATCGCATCGTGGAGGTTCCCACGCCATGGCCCTGCGCCTCGAGGCTCGCTGCTGGACGGCCCGCCTGGCCACGCTCCTGATCTCGCTCGCCCTGATCGCCGCAGCCTGCGGTGGTGACGATGACTCGGGCGACCCCGCCATCACCGGGACCGATTCGCGCACCACCACGACCGAGCCGGAAGCGGGTGAGACGGGAGACATGGCCGAAACCGATGCGGTGGCGCCTTCCACCACCGAGGCCCCGATCGAGACGCTCCGCGTGTCGGTGAGCAACGACGACGGCGTCGCCGCCGAAGGCATCTCCGCCGTGGTCGAGGGCCTGGCCGCGCTGCCGAACGTCGAAGTGACCGTGTCGGCTCCGGCCGAGAACCAGAGCGGCACCAGCGACACGACGACCGACGGAGACGTCGTCTCGACCGAAGCCACGACCGCCGACGGCCACCCGGCAACCGCGGTCGAGGGTTTCCCGGCCGACGCGGTCCTGGCCGGCCTCGAGGCGATGGGCATCGCGGAGCCGCCCCACCTCGTGGTCTCGGGTATCAACGAGGGCCCCAACATCGGGCAGTTGGTCGAGCTCTCGGGCACCGTAGGTGCGGCCCGCACCGGCGCCCGAGCCGGCATCCCGGCGCTGGCCGTCAGCCAGGGTCTGGGTGAGCCGATCGAATACGAGACGGCGACGCTGATCGTCGTCGACTGGGTCGACGAGCATCGCGACGCGCTGGTCGCAGGAGAGGTCGATCCGCTGGTGGTGAACTACAACGTCCCGACCTGCCCGGTCGGTGAGGTGCGGGGCATCGTCGAGGTTCCGCTCGCCGGCGATGCCGGTGACCGGGACCTGACCGATGTCGACTGCGAGGGTGACGTCCCCGAACCGGCCGACGATCTCGACGCGCTCATCTTCGGCTGGGCCTCCGAGACCGACCTCACCTTCTGAACTGGTTATGGAGTCACTCACCCACCGTCACGGTGGGTGAGTGACTCCATATCACGCGAAGCAGGTGATGATCTCGGCCAGGTGGAGAAACAGCGGGTCCGGACCTGCTGCGTTCGGGGTCTTCCCGAGCCGGACGACGACCAGATCCAGCCCCGGGACGCACACGATGGCCTGCCCCTCGTAGCCGCTGCATCGGAACGAGCCGTACGGGCAGGGATACACCCACCAGTGATCGCCGTAGCCCTCGATCCGTTCGGGGTCGTCGGCCTGGTTCGTGCGGGCCCGATCGACCCATCCGGGTGGGAGGATCCGCCGGTCCTCCCACAGGCCGTCGCGCAGATACAACAGACCGAACCGGGCGAAGTCGCGCGCCGTCGCGTAGACGTACGACGATGCCACCCATGTGCCCGCGTCGTCGTACCGAGGCGTCGCCGACCGCATCCCCAGGGGATCGAACAACGCCCGGTGCAGGTAGGCCTCGGTGTCGTCGCGACCCGAGCCGACCCGATCGCCGAAGAACCGGGCCAGGATGTTGGACGTGCCACTCGAGTACAGGTAGCGCTCGCCTGGCTCCGCGACCGCAGGCAGCGACGCCGCATACGCCGCGACATCGCCCTTGCCCGAGCCGAAGAGCATCTCGATGACGTGGCTGACCTCGCCATCGACGTAGTCCTCGAGCCACTCGAGCCCCGGTCGCATGGTGAGCAGGTCGTGCACCGTGATCGCCCGACGCGGGTCATCGGGTTCGCTCCACTCGGGGGCGTGCACCGGCTCGACCACCGACATCGCACCCTCCATGACCAGGCTTGCCGACCGCAGCCTGGAGCATGCTCTTGGCCATCGACCAGGACAGCAGTGTGGTCGCTGCCTCCACATCGGGGGCGTACCGCTCGGCGACCAGACGGCCACCCTGCACGACGAGCAACGCCAGCGACTGCCCCAGATCGACCGGGTCGGGACCGAAGGCCCGATCCAGCTCGGCATCGAGACGGGCCCGATCCACCGCCTGAGCCCGCCCCTCGGGCCACTCGTCGGTCGGCCAGTCCACGCCGTCCGGCTGGGTCGGCAGCGGCCGGAGAGCACGTGGACCGGGGTCGGCCCCCTGGCGGCTCACAGGTAGGCCAATCCGGTCGCGACCGACGCCTCGGGGTAGAGCAGGAGCGGGTCGGAGGCAACATCCGCGTCCGGGAACAACTTGCGCATCGCGCTACGCACCAGCGGCACGCGCGATCCGCCGCCCGCCAACTGCACGTGGGTCACCCCCCGTCGCACGCTCACGGTGTCCTCGACGTCGTGCTGACCGAGCGCGGCCACCGTGTCCCAGACGGTCCGGGCCAGGCCGCGCACGATCGGTGCGATCGCCTGGTCCATCTCGCTGCGGGTGAGGCGGAGCAGTGTCTGGCTCCCGAGGAGGGGCCGCATCGCCTCTTCCGACGCGCTGAGGTCCTCCTTCAGGAGTCGAGCCGTTCGGAGCAGTAGGGCGCGACGGAGATCGGACTCGTGGGGGTCCTTCCAGGCCGGCACCAGTTCGACCTGGGGCCGGAGCCACTCCATGACCGCTCGGTCCATGGCGTCTCCACCATCGGAACTGCCGTGGACCAGGAGCGTTCGCAGCTGGGCCAGCCCGGGGTGACCGGCGACCTCCATCACGGCGACGTCGATCGTCCCGCCCCCGACGTCGATCACCAGGAGGAGGCCCTCGGGTTGGGAGAGCTTCGCGACCATCCGGTGGCGCATGTACGACAGGCCGGCCGCGATCGGCTCGTCGATCACGTGCTCGTCGGCGACAGCGATCCGAGCACGGCGGGCGAGACCCGCCAGCCGGGATCGCTGCTCCCCACTCCACATGGCCGGACAGGCCATGCGCACCGTGCCGTCGACGAAGAAATCCGGCTCGAGCCGCTCGACCCGCCGGCGCACCTTGTCGAGGACGAGCGTGATGACGTCATCGACGGGGACGGCTTGTAGAGCCTGCTGTTCGTCCCAGAGCCGGAACCACTCCTGGTCCCGCCCGATGGCCGACTTGGCCGACCGGATCACCTGGGTGTCGGGAAGTCGTTCGGCGTCGGGACCGACGACCCACTGCCGCTGCGCGTCGATGCCGACGAGCGTGGGGAACCAGCTGGCCGCATCCTCACCCAATGGAAGAGACGCAGGCGGCTCCTCACCGAGCCGATCCACGACCATCGTGGTCGAGGTGCCGAAGTCGATACCGATCGTCCGTGATCGCGCCGCTGTGCTCATCGATGAAGGAATCCGTCGCTGATCCCGGCACGACGGCACGACCCGATGGTTGCCGACCCGACCCAGATCTCCCAAGCATCATGACCGTTCACCGGCGATGAGGGCCAGCGGAGGCCGGATCTTCGGGCCAGTCGTGCTTCGGGTACCGCCCGGCCATCTCCTTGCGCACGTCCGACCAGCTGGTCTCCCAGAAGGTCGGGAGGTCCGACGTGATCTGCACCGGACGATCCGCCGGGGACAACAACCGCACCACGATCGGGACAGCTCCATCGGCGACCGTCGGATGCGTGGTCTCACCGTAGAGCTCTTGAACCCGGGCCTCGATCGTCGGCTGGTCGTCGTAACCCAACCGGACGGTGCGACCCGACGGGAGCGTCCAGGTCGCCGGTGCGAGCCGATCCAGCTCGAGCTGCAGATCGAAGTCGAGTCGGGTTCGCAGGACCATGTCCATGTCGAGGGACTCCAGATCGGCCCGGCCGACGGCTCGAGGCAGGAACGGCGGGAGCCATTCGTCCAGTTCGGCGAGGAGGACGGCATCGCTCACATCCGGCCATCGCTCACCCACCCGATCGCGGAGGAATCCCAGCCTGGCCTGGATCGTCCGACCGTGGGGATCCCAGCCGAGCGGACGGAGCTTCTCCTTCCGCACCCTCTCGACCAGAGCATCGACCACCTCGGGACCGGGGGTCGGCTTCTCGGCGACGACGCCGAGATCGAGCTGATCGAGCGACCGACGTCGTCTCCTCACCAGATTGTTCCGTGACTTGTCCCACTCCAGCGTGCGAGTCTCGTCGATGTCGTCGCCGTGTCGCTCCATCAGCTCGTCGGTGGTGAGGGGGGCTCCGACCCGGATCCGGGCATCGCTGCGCTTGCCGTCGGTGTCGGCGACGACGATCAGCTCGGCGCGGGCCAGACCATCTTCGGGGTCGACCCACGCGCCACTGCCCGTGCGGAGCCGGAACCGCCCCCGCGCCGCTCCCCGAGGTGCGCCGATCCGGTCCGGATAGGCGAGGGACAGGAGGCCACCGGCCGCCTCACTGTCGATCGAGCCGGAGGGAATGCCCATGCGACGACCGATGTCGCGGGCCAGCCGCCGGGCCCGGGCAACGGCATGACCGGCGGCGGCAGGATGAGACCGATCCCGGTCGGCCAGCAGATCCAGCCGCACCCTCAGATCCGAGGGGATCTCGGTCGGACGTCCCCTCATCACGTCGCGCTCGGCCAACAGACCGGCGATGCAGCACGCCGTCCAGGCCTCGGCCGGGCCGGCGCCGACCACCATGCGCGCCAGGCGGGGATGAAGCGGGAGGCGCACCATCGCGCTGCCGATCGAGGTGAGCCCGTGCTGGTCGATCGCGTGGAGCCGTCGAAGGAGCTCGAGCGCTTCCCGCCAGGCCGGCGCCGGAGGATCGTCGACGAACGGGAGCTCGGAGGGGTCGTCGGTCCCCCATGCCGCCAGCTCCAGGGCCAGGCCGGCAAGATCCACCTGGGCGATGTCGGGAGGCGAGAAGACCGGACGGGTCCCGTGCTCCATCTTCGACCACAAGCGGACCGCGACACCCGGAGCGGTACGGCCGGCTCGTCCGGCTCGCTGGTCGGCCGATGCGCGGGAGGTGGCGGTCGTGATCAGTCGCGTCATCCCGGTGGCAGGATCGTGGGCCGGCATCCGAGCGAGCCCGGCGTCGACCACGGTCATGACCCCTTCGACGGTCAGGCTCGTCTCGGCGATGTCTGTGGCCAGAACGACCTTGCGTCGGCCACTCGGACACGGCTCGATGGCCGCATCCTGCTCGTCCGGCGACAGCGCCCCGAACAGCGGGCGAACATCAACGCCTTCGGGAAGTCCGACCGATCGCAGGGCCGACGCCACGCGGCTGATCTCTCCCGCACCCGGTAGGAAGACGAGTACGTCGCCCGGCTCATCCAGAGCATCGACGACGGCCGCAGCGACAGCCGGCTCGAGTCGGTCACGCCGGCGACGAGGCCTCCAGCGGACATCCACCGGGTATTCCCGGCCCTCGGCCGAGACCCGGGGCGCATCGGCCTCTGACCCGACCCCCGACGTCTCGCCGAGAAGGCCCGCCACCCGCTCGGCATCGAGCGTGGCGGACATGACCAGGATCCTCAGATCGGGGCGAAGCCCCTTCCGGGCGTCGAGGGTGAAGGCCAGACCCAGATCCCCCGGAAGGCTGCGCTCGTGGAACTCGTCGAATATCACGAGGCCGACTCCCGGGAGCGTGGGGTCGGTCTGCAGGCGCCGGGTGAGGATCCCCTCGGTCACCACCTCGATTCGGGTGCGATCCGAGACCTCGCGTTGGTCCCTCGTCTGGAACCCCACCAGACCGCCGACCCGGTCGCCGATCAGATCGGCCATGCGCCTGGCCGCGGCCCGGGCCGCTATGCGGCGGGGTTCCAGCAGGACGATGCGCCGACCGCCCAGCCAGGGCTCGTCGACAAGTCTCAGAGGCACCACGGTCGTCTTCCCGGCGCCGGGTCGGGCCGACAGGACGGCATGGCCGCGCCGGTCTAGCGCGTCGCGGAGCGCGTCGAGGCACGTCTCGACGGGCAGCCCGGTCGACGGAATCGATCCGACCGGTGGGTTCTCGTCCACCATGCCCCTAGTGTCCCAGGTCGCGGGACGGATGCACGACCAGATCAGGAGGACGCCACGATGGGCGCCGAAGCCGTCGGAATGAGCACAGAGAGGCTCGAACGGGTCGGAGCCGCCTGCCGTCGGTACGTCGACTCGGGACGCTTCCCGTGTACCGACGTCCAGGTCGCGCGCCGGGGCCGAGTGGTCTACCGCGATGTCTACGGTCACGCCGACGTCGCGACCGGCCGGGAGCTGGCCGACGACGCCATCTTCCGCATCTACTCGATGACCAAGCCGATCACGTCGATCGCGTTGATGCAGTTGTACGAGCAGGGTGATCTCCTGTTGGAGAACCGGGTGTCACGGTTCATCCCCGAGTTCGGCGAATCACGGGTGTGGAGCGGTGGGACCCCTGAGGCCCCCGAGGTGCGGCCGCCCGAGCGGGAGATCACCGTCCATGACGTGATGACCCACATGTCGGGGCTGACGTACGGGTTCATGTTCGCCCATCCGGTCGATGCGATCTACCGGGACCACGGCCTCGGGGACTTCACGAACCCGAAGGTCAGCCTGGCCCAGGGGATGGTGGAGCTGGCCGGGATGCCCCTCCTGTTCGATCCGGGGTCGCGGTGGCAGTACAGCATGAGCACCGACGTGTGCGGCCGGATCGTGGAGGTGGTGTCGGGCATGACGCTGGACGCCTACTTCGACGAGCACATCTTCGGACCGCTCGGCATGGTCGACACCGGCTTCTGGCTCAGCGAGGAACAACTCCCCCGGCTGCCCGCCTGCTACACCCGCACGGCCGAGACCCGCCTCCACGAGATCAACCGGGCCGCCCATCCGGCGGCCGGGCGATCGCCGGCCTACCTCTCCGGCGGCGGTGGTCTGCTCTCCAGCACCGCCGACTACCAGCGCTTCTGCGACATGCTGCTCAACCGGGGTGAGCTCGACGGCAACCGGGTGATCGGCCCGCGCACGCTGGCCTACATGGTGAGCAACCACCTTCCGGGCGGAAGCATGCTCAACGAGATGGGTCAGTCCACGTTCTCGGAGGCGGCGATGGAGGGCACCGGGTTCGGCCTGGGATTCTCCGTGCTCGCCGATCCGGCGGTCAATCAGGCCATCGGGACCGTGGGCGAATACGGCTGGGGCGGAGCGGCCAGCACCGCGTTCTGGATCGATCCGAAGGAGGAGCTGAGCGTGATCTTCATGACCCAGCTCCTTCCGTCGAACACCTATCCGATCCGGCGCTCGCTCAAGTCGGTCGTGCACCAGGCCATCATCGATTGAGCCGGATCCGATCGGTCACGAGATGAGCGGCGGGATCGCCTGCGGACACTGCGGCGGTCGGCACGGGACCGTGGCCGAGGTGCGCGGCTGCAGCATCGACGCCCCCTCGAACTCGCGGCCTCAGAGCCCAGAACCGGGTCTCGAGGCCGTGAGTTCCCACGCATCGTCGACAGGGTTGGGGCGGTCGGCGCCGGCCGGGGAACCGCCCCCGCTCCCGCCCGACTGGGATCGACTGGCGGGTCCCGAGGCTCTCGGTCGGTCCCTCCTGATTCGAGCCGGCGGCGAGGTCCCGGATCCGTGGAAGGACAGTCCCCGGCTCGCCGTCGACCCCGACCTGCCGGGCGATGTGGACCGGGCCCACGAAGCATGGCGATCACGGACCCGGACCGTGTTCGAGCTCTCCGGCCCGCTGCCACCCGCCGACCCGATACTGACCTGTCGGCTCGACGAGCTCTCCCCGGCCACCGACCTGCCGGGTGAACGGCTCCGGTTCGCGCTCCTGGCCAATGCCGTCGACGCCCGCGAGCCCGACAGCCCGCGCTTTCCGCCCATCCAGGCCGCTCTCGCGCTCGACGCCACCCTCGGCGGGCCGGGCGACGTCGAGGCCTCCGACGGAACGGCGGTGCTGTGCGACGGTGGACCGCTCGGCCGGCCGGCCGCCGACCCGGGACTGCCCATGATCCCCATGGTGCACCTGGAACGTGGCTCGCTCGCGCCCCTCGGCGACGATCCCGTCGCCGCCGATCTGGCCCCCGACCAGCTCGCAGCCGTCACTCACCGCGAGGGTGGCGCCCGCATCATCGCGCCAGCCGGGTCGGGAAAGACCCGCGTCCTCACCGAACGCACGCGCCATCTCCTGAACGGCTGGTCGATCGCACCCGACGCGACCTGCCTGGTGGCCTTCAACGTCCGGGCTCGAGCCGAGATGGAAGAGCGCACCTCCGATCTCAGCGGTCTCCAGGTCCGCACGCTCAACAGCCTGGCCCTGGCCATCTGCAACGGGTCAGCACCGTTCCGGGGTACCCGCCGACCGCGGAGCAGCGTGATCGACGAACGCCAGGTCCGCAACATCCTGTCCGACCTGGTCCACACCCGTCGCCAGGCCATGGCCGACCCCTTCGCCACCTGGATCGAGGCGCTGTCGGCGGCCCGGCTCGGGCTACGGGCCCCCGCCGAGATCGAGCGGGACTTCGGTGGCGACGTCAAGGACTTCGCCGACGTCCTGTCCGGCTACCGATCGATCCTCGCGGACCGGAACCTGGTCGACTTCGACGAGCAGATCGTCCGCGCCATCGAGATCCTCCTCACCGAACCCGCCGCCCGCGCTGCGGCCCGCCGGAGTTGCCGGGTCCTGCTCGTCGACGAGTTCCAGGACCTCGCCCCGGCGCACCTCCTCCTCGTCCGGCTCCTGGCCGGACCGGCCGCCAACGTGTTCGGCGTGGGCGACGACGACCAGACCATCTACGGCTATGCCGGTGCCAGTCCGGACTGGCTCATCGACTTCCAGCGGTACTTTCCCGGTGCCGGCACCCACGACCTCGAGGTCAACTACCGGTGCCCACCTTCGGTCGTCCAGGCGGCCGACACGCTGCTCACCCACAACCGTCGTCGCGTGACCAAGAGCATCCGTCCCGCCCCCGACCGGCAGGACGGTCCCGCCGCACTCACCGTACGCACCGACGACCGGCCTCTCGACCGGCTGGTCGACCACGTCACGGATCGCCTCGCCGCCGGCACAGCGCCCCGGGACATCGCCGTGCTCACCCGCGTCAACGCCACGCTGCTCGGTCCGATGATCGGCTTCCACACCGCCGGCATCCCCGCCACGCGTCCTCTCGACCCCAATTTCCTCGAACGCACGGGCGTGGCCGCGGTGCTCGCGTGGATGAGGCTGGCCACCGGTCCGACCCACCGGCTCTCCCCCACCGCACTGGCCGCTGCCGCCCGCCGCCCACCGCGGGGCCTCAGCCGCCGCATGGTCGAGTGGATCGCGGAGAAGACCTCGATCGGTGATCTCGAGGCGATGGCCGACCGGATGCGTGAGGCTCGGGATCAGCAGAAGATCCGGGACTTCGCGACCGACCTCGGCCGCCTCCAGACCCTGGTGGACGACGGGGCGACCAGCGCCGAGTTGCTGGCGGCCATCCGCGACGACATCGGTCTCGGCCGCGCGCTGGATCAGCGGCTGGATGCGTCGAGACGATCCGTCGATCGCAGTGCACACGGCGACGACCTGGCTGCGCTCGTCACCCTTGCCGGGCACCAACCCGACGCGAAGGCGTTCCCGGACTGGTTGACCACGCAGATCACGGCGGCCGCGCACGATTCCGACGGGGTCCAGTTGGCGACGGTGCACCGCGTGAAGGGCCGGGAATGGAAAGAGGTGGTCGTCTTCGAGGCCACCGCCGGCCTGTTCCCCCACCGCCTGGCCAGCGACCGTGAGGAGGAGCGCCGGGTGTTCCACGTCGCACTCACCCGCGGTCGGGATCGGGTGACCGTGCTCTCCGGTGAGCCCCGGTCACCGTTCGTCGGCCAGCTGAGCGAGGCGGCCGACCCGAACGCGCCACCCGAGCCCGAACCGGAGCGAGCGGGAGGCAAGGCCGCGGGCAAGCCCAGAGCCAAGCGGGAGGTCCCGCCCACCGACTCGCTCCTCGAAGCTCGGCTGCGGGAGAAGCTCAAGGCCTGGCGGAAGAAGCGTTCCAAGGACGACGGCGTGCCGGCCTACGTGGTCTTCGCCGACGCGACGCTCTACGAACTGGCCCGCCTCCGTCCGGGGTCGAGGACAGCCCTGCTCGACGTGCCCGGCATCGGCCCGGCCAAGGCCGACCGCTACGGCGACGCCCTCGTCGTCCTCCTCGCCGAAGCGGAATCTGGGGACACTGAACCACCGTGGATGTAGCTCATCGACCCCAGATCCCGAGGATTGGGCACCGACGTCCCACTAGGCTCACCGTGGTCCCGGTGGCGATCCCACCGGGACCGTCCCGCCGTCAAGTGTCCAAGGGCTGAAACCCCATCACCTCCACAGCGATCCTGTTGGATGACGTGTCGAAGCGTTTCGACGGTTCGAGCTCGCTGGCCGTCGACGGTCTGGGTCTCGACATCGAGCGAGGCTCCATCGTCGCGCTCATCGGACCGTCGGGCTGCGGCAAGACCACGACGCTGCGGATGATCAACCGGCTCATCGAACCCACGTCGGGCCGGATCGAGATCGACGGCCGCAACGTCGTCGACCAGCCGGTCACCGAGCTGCGCCGATCGCTGGGTTACGTGATCCAGCAGGTCGGGCTCTTCCCCCATCGCACGATCGCCTCGAACATCGCCACCGTCCCGAAGATGCTCGGATGGGACAAGCACCAGATCGACGATCGGGTCCACGAGCTGGGCGATCTGGTCGGCCTGGACCGGGACATGCTCGACCGCTACCCCGGCGAGCTCTCCGGCGGCCAGCAGCAGCGGGTCGGAGTGGCTCGGGCGCTCGCCGCCGATCCTCCCGTCCTGCTCATGGACGAACCGTTCGGCGCCGTCGACCCCATCGTCCGCGGCCGGCTCCAGGACGAACTGCTCGATCTCCAACAGAAGGTCCACAAGACGATCGTGCTGGTCACCCACGACATCGACGAGGCCATCCGCCTGGCCGATCGCATCGCTCTCATGAACGTCGGTGGCGTCCTCGAGCAGTACGCCACCCCGAGCACGCTCCTCTCCGACCCGGCCAACGCGTTCGTCGAGACATTCCTCGGAGCCGAGCGCGGGTTGAAGCGCCTCGGCCTGCTCACGGTCGGCGATCTGCGACTCAAGTCCGATCTGGTCATCGCGCCCGAGACCTCGTCCGAGGATGCTCGGTCGACCATGATCGCCAACCGCAGCGATTGGCTCGCCGTGGTCGACGACCAAACCCTGCTCGGTTGGGTGTCCTTCGCCGACCTCGACCCCATCGCCAGCGTGGCCGAGGTGTCACCCCGACCCTTCAGGACCGAGATCGGATCCGACACGACACTCCGAGAGGCGCTCGACGGCATCGTCGTGTCCGACGCACGCGCCGCGGCCGTCCTCGACGCCCAAGGCCACTTCGTCGGCGTTCTCACCGTCGAGACGTTGGCCGAGAGCCTCGAATGAACGTCATCGGCAGCGAACCCATGGTGGACTGGGCCTGGGTGGCCGATCACACCGACGACATCTGGGAACGCACCGTCGAGCACATCCAGCTGACCGTCTGGGCAGTCGGCATCGGCCTGGTCCTCTCGTTGGCTCTCTCCCTGCTGGCGCTCCGCATCCGTCGCACATACGGCCCGATCACGTTCGTGGCCGGCGTCCTCTACACGATCCCCAGCCTCGCTCTGTTCGCCTTCCTGATTCCGTACACGGGCCTGGGGTTCACGACCGCCCAGATCGGACTCGTCTCCTACACACTCCTGATCCTGGTCCGGAACATCGTGGCCGGTGTGGACGACGTTCCCGCCGCCGTCAAGGAGGCGGCCAACGCGATGGGCTACACGTACTGGCGTCGGCTGTGGGCGATCGACCTCCGGCTCGCCACGCCGACGATCGTCGCCGGCCTACGGATCGCCACGGTCACCGTCATCGGCCTCGTCACCGTCACGGCTCTGGTGGGCAACGGTGGCTACGGCGTCTTCATCACCGACGGCCTCCGGCGGAGCTTCTCCACCCCAACGGTCGTCGGCACCATGTTGTCCGTCGCTCTGGCGGTGGTGGCAGATCTGATCCTGGTCGGTGTCGGCCACGTCATCACGCCATGGACACGAAGGTCCAGCGTCTGATGGGCGCGCTCGCCGACCTCTGGTCCTTCCTCACGACCGGCGGGAACTGGACGGGCTCGAACGGGATCATCAGCCTGACCCGGGCCCACGTCTCGCTCAGCGCGGTCGCCCTGCTCATCTCGACGGCCGTGGCCCTTGCCCCCGCGGTCATCCTCGCCCACCAACGTCGCGGCGCCCTCCTGGCCACGTCGGTCGTGAACATCGGACGGGCAGTTCCGTCGTTCGCGCTGATCGCCCTCGTTCTCCCGTTCAGTCTCCGGTGGGGATTCGGTCTCGGTTTCTGGCCGACCGGCGTCGCTCTGGTGGCGCTCGGTATCCCGCCGATCTTCACCAACACCTACACCGCGATCACCCAGGTTCCCGCGGCGACCATCGAGGCGGCTCGGGGCGTCGGCATGACGGAGCGACAACTCATCCGGCACGTCGAGCTCCCTGTGGCCCTTCCACTCATCATCACGGGCATCCGGATCTCGGCGGTCCAGATCGTCGCCACGGCGACGCTCGGCGCGCTCGTCGGCTACCAGTGCCTCGGCAGCCTCATCGTCAAGGGCCTGGCCCTGGGGAGCTCCGGCTCCGGCGCCGAACTGCTGGTCGGCGGCGCCTTCCTGGTGGCGGTGTTGTCGGTCCTGACCGAGGTGGCCTTCACCTACCTCGAACGACTCGTGACCCCCTGGCGCCGGAATACCCGACGCCCGGTTCGGGCGCCGGCGGTCGCAGGCTGAGCCTCCGTCGACCAAGATGTCACCGTTCCCCCGGAAAGGAACCAACCATGACGATCATCCGAAAGAGCCGAGTGCTCCTGCTCATCGCGGTCTTTGCCATGCTCGCCGCGGCGTGCGGTGACGACGACGGAGGCGGCGAAGACACCGGTGAAGGCGAGACGGCCGCCGAGACCAGCTCCGATCCGGGCTCGGTTCCCGACGGCCCCACGATCACCATCGGCGCCCAGGACTTCCCCGAGTCGGCCATCCTCTCGGAGATCTACGGCCAGGCCCTCGAAGGCGCCGGCTACACAGTCGAGCAGCAGGCGCTGGGCGGGTTCCGCGACATCGTCTTCACCTCGCTGGGGGCGGACGAGATCAACTTCACCGCCGAGTACCTCTCGTCCTCACTGGAGTTCCTGAACGAACAGGCCGGTGAAGCCAGCGGCGATGTCGAGGCCACGGCCGAGAAGTACGCCGCCGCGCTCGCCGATATCGGTCTCACCTCCTACGCCGCCGCACCGGCGCAGGACTCGAACTCCTTCGTGGTCACCCAGGAGACCGCCGATGACCTGGGCCTGTCGAAGGTCAGCGACCTGACCGACGACCTGTCCCTGGGAGGACCCCCGGACTGCGAGGAGAACGCCTTCTGCATCCCCGGCCTACAGGACGTCTACGGCCTCGATCTATCCGCCGGTTTCGTGCCGCTCGACGGCGGTGGCCCCCTCACGGTGGCCGCTCTCGACCAGGGTGAGATCGACGTGGCGATCCTCTTCTCGACCGACGGTATCATCGCCGACCAGGGCTGGGTCGTCCTCGAGGACGACGAGGGCCTGATCAACGCCGAGAACATCGTGCCGATCGCGACCAACGCGGTGGCCGATGCCTACGGTTCCGACATGGCCGCTCTGGTCGACGGCGTGAGCGCCCTGCTGACCACCGAGGAACTGACCGAGCTGAACCGGCAGTTCACCGTCGACAAGCTCGATGCCGACGAGGTGGCCGGTACCTGGCTGGCCGACAACGGACTCGCCGGCTGACCCAACCTCAGGCCGCGTCGGTGCGGACGACCACGGAACCGACCACTTTGTCCTGCCACGTCTGCTTCTTGTCGTCCCACAGCATCCACAGGTAACCCAGGTAGAAGACCTGGCCGGAGACGAAGGCGGCGAACGCCTCGCGCCCCAACGCCTGTCCGATCGACAGAAGTCCGCCCGTGTCCTCGCGGATCACCCGGATGTTCATCGCCCGCCGGCCGATGGTCTGACCGGTTCGCGGCAGCGGTCGGATGCGTACGAAGTAGGTCGCGGCGAGGCCGACCACCACGGCCGCCAAGCCGAAGACGATCCAGGACATGATGGTGCCCCCGGTCGGGACGTCACACAGGTACGACCGACCGTCATAGTCGGTGCAGGTTCCCACCTCGCTCTCGTAGGTTGCGATCCCGAGTGCGACGACGAGGACGTAGAACGGGATCATCACCCCCATCACCACCAGACCATCGATGATGAAGCCGCCGAGCCGGGCGCCGAAACCGGCGTGGGGCAGGTACCAGGTAGCCGACGGCGGCCCTCCGTAGGGCGAACCGCCGTAGGACGGCGGTGGGCCCGGAGCGACCGGCGGGGGCGGGATCGCCGGCGAGCCGTAGGGCTGGGTCGGCGCTGGAGCGGCAGGAGGCTGGGGCATGGTCGGAGGCAGCCGCGGCTGCTCCGACGGCCCGGGCTGCTGCGGCACCCCCGGCTGCTGCGGTGGGTTCGGCGGGGGAAAGGGGGGCCACTCGCTCATGCCGCCGAGCGTAGCCGTGGCATCACCCGTCCCTCCGACCCCGGGGGAGCACGAACTCATCTTCGAGGAGCTCCAACCATCACGGCTGTGAACCCTCACCACTAGGGTTGACCGCATGGACGTCGGCGACGAGATCCCGGACTTCACCGCCACCGATCAACACGGTGCCGAGGTCCAGCTCAGCGATCTCGTCGAATCGGGACCACTCGTCCTCTTCTTCTATCCGAAGGCCATGACGCCCGGCTGAACGAAGGAGAGCTGCCATTTCCGCGACCTGGCCGGCGAGTTCGCCGAACTCAACGCCACCCGAGCGGGAATCAGCGCCGATCAGGTCGATCGGCAACGCGAATTCGACGAGAAGAACAACCTGAACTATCCACTCCTCTCCGACCCTCAGCGGACCATCGCCAAGACCTTCGGCGTGAAACGCATGGGTCCGCTCCCCTCCAAGCGAGCGACCTTCGTCATCGGAGCGGACCGGACGCTCCTCGCCGCGATCCGAAGTGAGACCGACATGCTCACCCACGCCGACGAAGCCCTCGAGGTGCTCCGGCGATCATGACATTCGTCCCGGAATCGGCCGTCGTACTCGACGTGCCCGAAGCGGAGCCGCTCGTCGGCGGCTGGCGAGCCCTGCACGACCCGGTGGCCAAGCGGGGTATCCCCGCCCATGTGACGCTCCTATATCCGTTCGTCACCCCGGACCGACTCGACGCGACGGCGCTCGACGAGCTGCGCACCATCCTGGCGGGCACCCCGGCCCTCGATCTCGTCCTCACGGAAGTGGCCACCTTCCCCGGTGTCGTCTGGCTGAAGCCCGAGCCGTCCCAGCCTCTGATCGACCTGATCTCGACGCTGCGCAAGCACTATCCCGACATCCAGCCCTACGGCGGCAAGCACCCGGAGCCGACCCCCCACCTCACCGTCGGCCAGGCCAACGATCCCGACGAGTTCGACGATCTGGCCGACCGGGTCCGGACCCGGCTGGGCCCGCGGCTCCCGCTCCCGTTCCGAGCCGAGCGCGCCGCCATCTACGTCAGCCGAGAGGCTCACCAGTGGTCCCGCCTGGACGAATTCGCGCTCGGGTCTACTCGACCGGCGTAGCCGCTTCCGCCAGCAGGTCCCGAGCCATGTCGAGCGTGGCGAAGTTGCTGGCGAAGAAGTGTTGCGAGCCGGCGTGCAGATCCCGGAAACAGCGCTGGAGGGCACCGTCACGCAACGCCGTCGTTCCGGCGAGCATGTACACCTCGCGAACGATGTCGGCTCCCTCGCGGGTGACGTGCACGGTGGCCTGGCGTGCCCGGGTCGAGACAGCGTCGTCGATCTCGCCCGCCAGCGCGCCCTCCTCGGCCCGGGCGAAGGTCTCCCGCGTCCACGCCGCCGCGGACGCGGCCCTGGACTCGAGGCGGGCGAGCTGGATCTGGAAAGCCTCGGAGTCGGCCAGGGTCGTACCCGCTCCCATCCTCTGCTTCGTCGCCGCCAGGGAGGCGAGCTCGTCGAGTGCCCGACGCGTCACGCCGATGGCGAACCCGGCGTGACCCAGGGCGGTCAGCACCAGGACGCCCAGATCGTAGGTAGGCCCTCCCCGCCGCCGGACCGGGGCGAAGAAGTCGAACGTTGCCGAATCGGGCACCATCACCCCGTCGACCGCATAGTCCCAGCTCGCTGTCGCCTCGAGACCGAGCACGTCCCAGTTCCCCTTCAGCTCGACCTCGGACGCCGGCATGATGCCGAACAGATATGCCGGATCGGTCCCATCGTCGGGTTGGGTCATGAAGCCGGCCCCGACCCAGTCGGCATGGTTGATACCACTGCCGAAGGAATAGCTGCCGGTCAGGCGGTGCCCCCCGTCGGTCGGAGTAGCTACTCCATTCGGTGCGAACTGTCCCGCCGCCCGGGGTACACCATCAGCGAAGATCCGGTCGATCGCCTCGTCGCCGGCCCACGCGCCGAAGAAGGCCACGGTGACCACCCCGGCCATGAGGCACCATCCGGCCGAACCATCGGCCCGCGAGATCTCGGCGAAGACGTCCAGCGAATCCTGCAGGGGCAGTTCGAGCCCCCCGCACTCGTGCGGCACCATGATGCCGTACAGGCCGGCGCGGTCCAGCTCCTCGACCACGTCGAGCGAGACGGGACCGGGGCGGCCCGCTGCCTCGGAAACCACGGGGAAGAGATCGCGGGCCGCGGCGACAGCCGCCGATTCCGGGTTGTGGCTCATCAGGTCTCCCAATCCGATGTCGGGCACCGGTCTCGTCGTCAACTTCGCGGCTCGATGGTGCCACCCAGGGGGCCCAGCCCACGAAAGGACAGCCGGTCACCCTCGGCCGACGAGAGCCGCGCCCGGCCGTGCAGCATCCGCCCGTCCGGGAGCTGCATCGCCAGGGCGTAGGTGACCGAGTACGGGCTGTGGTCGCCGAGCACGGTGTCCAGCATCCAGTCTTCGACGGTCGGCCCCACGTGGAGCGTCGCATCGAGCGGCTCTCCGGAGGCTCCGTCGATGAGTGAACCGTTGACCCACAGCTGTTGCAGTTCCATGTCCGACGACCTTAGCGAACGTACGTTCGCTCGGCCAGCAATCCCACCGACGCCGCCTACGCTGCTCGGATGACCCATCGGCCCATCCCCCCGTGCGCGGGCCTCGCCATCGCCGCCGTGATGATGTCCGCGGCCTGCGCGCCGGCCGATCCGGCCTGCGAGCTCGAGGCCACTTCGGAGTCGGTCGAGGTGGGCGTGGAGCACATGGTCGAGGTCGAGGTGGCGGAGGGACTCCGGGACATGGCCGGCGACGGCGTCTACGCCGGTCCCCAGCTGAAACCATTGGACCACGGCGGCGTGATCTGGGAGAGTCCCGAGATCGTCGCCGACACCTTCATCGCCCTGCCCGTCTATCTCGACGTGCCGACCAGTGATGCCTCGGCCACGCTGATCGACAGCCAGACCCTGCAGTTGGTCGTTCTCGATGGAGCGGTCCTGACGCTCCGGCCCGCCGACTGCGACTGACCGACGAGGATCGCCTTGGCCCGCATGCACGACCGACTGGATGACACCCTCGTCGAATTCATCACCGGCCAGCCCGTGTTCTTCGTGGCATCGGCTCCCGACGGCCCCCACGGCCATGTCAACCTGTCCCCCAAGGGTCTCGACTCGTTCCGGGTCCTGGCCGACCGGACGGTCGGCTACCTCGACCTAACCGGCAGCGGCGTCGAGACCATCGCCCATCTGAGGCAGAACGGTCGGCTCACCTTCATGTTCTGCGCCTTCGAAGGCCCGCCCCGGATCCTGCGCCTCTACGGCCGGGGATCGGTCCACCTCGTCGGCTCGGACCGGTTCGCCCAACTGTCACCGGACTTCGCCGAGATCGAAGGAGTCCGTTCGATCATCACGTGCGACCTCGAGCGGATCCAGACCTCGTGCGGCTACGCGGTACCGCTTATGGACCTGACCGGCCAGCGACCGACCCTGATCGAGTGGGCCGAGCGGCACGGTCAGGACGGATTGATCGACTACTGGAACGAGAGAAACCGCGCCAGCATCGACGGCCTGCCCGGCCATCCCGGGACCCGCTCGTGACACCGACCGGTCGCCGGGCACTCGGTGCCGGGGCCGTCTGGGTCATCGGTGCCGCCGTGTTCCGCCTGACGCTCCTCGCCCCCGAGCAGTGTCCTGATCTGACGGCCGATCGGGCCCGAGCCGTCGCCGTGGCGGCCGCCGACTGGATCGTGGCGAACCAGGACGAGACCGGCCGCTACCTCTACTCCTACGACCGATCGACCCGGGCGCCGGCCGTGCCCGGATACAACGGGGTCCGGCATGCCGGCACGACCATGGCCCTCTACCAACTGGTGGACGCGGGCGAAGGGCAGTACCTGGGGCCCGCCGACCGGTCCGTGGAGTTCATGCTCGAGCGAGCGATCGAGACCGGTCCGGATGCGTCGGCCTGGTCGATGGACGGGGCCGACCCCAAGCTCGGAGCGGTCGCGCTCCTGACCGCGGCGCTGGCCCAGCGTCGACGCGCCACCGATGACCGCCGGTTCGACACCGAGCTGCGCCGCCTGGGCCGTCACATGGTGGGCCAGCTGCAGCCCGACGGTGTGATGCTGAACTACTGGCGGCGGGACACCGGACGGCCCGACCCCACGCAGCGCTCGCGGTACGCCACGGGAGAGGCCGCCTGGGCGCTGGCGATGTTGCACGAGGCCTTCCCGGGCGAAGGCTGGGACGACTCGGCGTGGTCGATCCTCGACTATCTGAGCCTTCGGCGGGACGAGGAGGAGGACCTGTTCCCCCGGCCCTGGCCCGACCAGTGGGCGGCCTACACGCTGGCCGAGATGGGCCCGTGGGGGCTCGAGGACCACCACGTGGCCTACGCCCGAGAACTGGCCGGCCAGTTCGGAATCCAGGTCCGATGGGACGCACAGACCCAGGGGCCCGCCGGCCTCACCCACGGACCGATCACGAGCGCTGCCGGGTTCGGCACCCTCATCGAGGGCCTCAACAGCCTGTATCGACTCGCCGGCGATGACGCCCGTATGGTCGATCTGCGCGACGAGCTCGCCGAGCGGCTCGCCTGCGGTGCCGGCCGACTGGCCGAACGTCAGGTCACCGCCGACGACGTCCGCTCCCCCGAGTCCGCGGTCCGGGAAGCCGGCGCCTGGTTCAGCGACGACGCTACCCGAGTCGACGACCAGCAGCACGCGGCCTCGGGCCTGATCCGATCCGCTGCCGTCCTGGCCGAGGGTGCACCATGACCGGAACGATCGCCGTGCTGGCAGCGCTCGTCGGTGCCCTCAACCCGAGCGTGCTCGCCCGACGCCAGCAGGGCCGACCGACGGCCCGGTGGCTCATCGGTGTTCTGATCGGGGTGGTCGCCGCGCTGGTGCTGGCCGGACTGGCCGAGCCGATCCGCGATGCGCTGTCGGTGTCGGAACCGACCTTTCGGACCGCGGCGGGCGCGGCTCTGGCGCTCACCGGCGCCCGGTGGCTCGTCGGCCCCTCTCCCCGGGCCGGCGAAGCGGACCCGACGGTAGAGGGCACGCTGAGCGCGTTCACGCCCGCCGTGG
Source organism: uncultured Acidimicrobiales bacterium (assembly GCA_963695075.1). Lineage (GTDB taxonomy): Bacteria > Actinomycetota > Acidimicrobiia > Acidimicrobiales > CAWCAL01 > CAWCAL01. Next base: position 416,366 of record CAVOFR010000005.1, on the reverse strand, counting down.
TACTGACCGCCATGGCCACCACCGCCGAGGACGGCTGGTGGATCACGGCGGTGGGGCTCGGGGTGGCCGTGGCGGTCTCGGCCGGCCTGGGTGCCGCTGAGTACACGCGGTACACGGGACACGCCGGGACCGTCGGTGCCTGGGCGGTACGTGCGTTCGGCGGGCTCGCGGTCGTGGCCGGCATCGGTCTCGTCGTCAGCGGCGTCGAGATGATCTAGTCCCCCCCATTCAGGGCGCCCGGAGGCGCAGTTCGCCGATGAGGTCACCGGGCGCTTCCTCGTCGACCGCGACGGCGGAGACGCCGACGAGCCCGGCCAGACTCTCGAGCTCCCGCGCCATGGCTTCGGCCACTTCGCCGGGTTCGACACCGGGTTCGCCGAATGCTCCTCGGACCCGGAGCAGACCCGCCTTCCGGTCGGTCTTCAGATCGACCCGACCCACCAGGTCGTTGTCCAGCAGGAACGGCAGCACGTAGTACCCGAACCTCCGCTCGGCCGCCGGAACGTAGATCTCGATCCGGTAGTCGAAACCGAACAGGCGGCTCGCCCGCTCCCGGTGCCACACCAACGGATCGAACGGTGACAACAGCGCTGCCCGCTTGAATGCCCGGGGGCGGCGGGCAGCCGGATCGAGGTACGCCGGCTTGTCCCACCCGGCGACGACGGCCGGAACGAGACGACCGTCCTCGACCAGTTCGTCGAGACGGGGGCGGACCCGGCCGATCGGGATCCGCCAGTAGTCGGCGAGGTCGGACGCCGTTCCCACCCCGAGGGACCGGGCGGCCAGCGCCAACAGCTCACGATGGGCTACCTCGACCGGTGGCGTCGGGCGGCGCAGGATCTCGGGCGGAACGATCCGGTCGATGAGGTCATAGCGCTTCTGGAAGTTGCCGTGGCGGCGGATGCCGACCCGTCCCGAGAAGAAGAGCCAGTCCAGGGTCACCGCGCCCACCGAACGTGCGTCCCACCATTCGCCCGACCGCGGTCGTGGATCCTCCAGCTCTGCCGCCGTGAGCGGCCCTCGGTCGGCGATCTGCCGGTAGACCGACTCGATGTAGGGCTCCGGGTGGTCGATCAGCCGGTGCAGATGGCGGTGGCCCTTCTCGGCGGCCTCGTGCTTCTCCCACCGCACCAACGGTTCGAGCTCGACGGGGACCAGGCTCGCTTCGTGGGCCCAGGTCTCGAACCACTCACCGTCGCGGTAGGCCATCCGGTCGAGCAGTTCCGGTGCATAGACCCCGAGGCGCGAGAAGGGGGGTAGGTACTGCGTACGGATGACCACGGGGACCGAGTCGAGCTGGAGCAGACCGAGTCGACCCATGACCCGACGCAGGTGACGCCGATCGACCCTCCCGCTCGGCCGGGGATCGGCGAACCCCTGGGCGCCCAGGACGATGCGTCGCGCCGCGGTGATGGAGACGCGACGGGCGGTGAGGGACATCCGGCCAAGTCTGGCATCAGGGAGCCTGCTCCTGAGCTCCATGCCGCTCAGAGAGTACGCTCCCGGTCCGTGAAGGCTCTCCAGTTCCGCCGGTCGGAAGCCCGCTACGCCGCAGCCAACCTCGCCTCCCGGCTCCGGCCGGGCGCCGGCGCCACCCGCGGACCGCTGCGGCTCGTGAACCACGCCGACCCGCCCGAGCTGCCCACCGCCGAGTGGGTGCGTCTCACCCCTCGTCTCTCGGGCATCTGCGGCAGCGACCTGTCGACGGTCGACGGGCACGCTTCGCCCTACTTCGAGGACCTGGTGTCCTTCCCGTTCATCCCGGGTCACGAGGTGCTGGCCGAGGACGGCGACGGCACGCGCATCGCGGTCGAGCCGGTGCTCGGCCACGAGGCCCGCGGTTTCACTCCGCCCTTCGAAGGAGCCGCCCCGGGCGACGGGGTCGACATTCGTCACCTGGTGGCCGGTGATCTGAAGCCTGGCATCCAGACCGGCTACTGCACCGACGCAGGCGGAGGATGGGCGACCGAGATGGTCGCCCATCCGAGCCAGATGCACGTCGTGCCCGACAGCCTGTCCGACGCCGCCGCCGTGATGCTCGAACCGGCGGCCGGGGGCGTGCACGCGGCGCTGAGAGCCGGCGTCGACGGTGGGAGCACGGTGGCCATCATCGGAGCCGGGACCATGGGCCTGGTCACGGCCGCGGCGCTCATGCACTTCACGCCGGCCGACCGACTGATCATGGCGGCCAAGTATCCCCACCAGCGCGAGCTCGCCCGGAGATTCGGGGCCCACGATGTGGTGGCGCCCGACGAGCTGGCCCGGTCGGTCCGCCGGAGCACGGGCTCGTTCATGGTCGGCTCCCGCTTGTCGGGCGGCGCGGACGTCGTGATCGACGCGGTCGGCACCAGTGACTCGCTGACGCAGGCCCTCGGCATCTGCCGGCCCCGGGGCCGGGTCGTCATGTTGGGCATGCCCGGGACCGTCCGCGTCGACCTCACCCCGCTGTGGCACCGCGAGACCGAGCTGGTCGGCGCGTACACCTACGGCACCGAGACCCTGCCCGACGGTCGCCGGGCCAGCAGCTTCGCCCTGGCGATGGAGCTGGCGGAGGCGCTCCCGCTCGAGGCACTGGTCTCGGCCAGCTATCCGCTCGACCGCTACGAAGAAGCGATCCGGCACGCCGCTGAAGCCGGTCGCCGTGGCGGCGTCAAGATCGTGTTCGAGCCGACGGCGTGAACGCGATGGGCATGCGATTGACGCCCACGATGAAGTCCGACCGCATTCGCAGCGGGGTCTCGGTCATCTCGTAGTCGGGACAGCGCGACACGAACTCGCGCATCATCTCGGAGATCTCGAGCCGGGCGAGGTTGGCTCCGAGGCAGTGGTGGACGCCGCCACCGCCGAACGTGACGTGTTCGTTGGGATCGCGCCGGATGTCGAAGGCCGAAGCGCGGTCGAAGACGTCCTCGTCGTAGTTGGCCGACACGTAGTAGGTGACGACCTTCTGCCCGGCCTCGATCGGCACGCCCCGGAGCTCGGTGGGTCGGGTGACCGTCCGGCGGAAGTTCCCGATGGAGCAGCCCCAGCGGAGCATCTCCTCGGTCGCGCTCCGCCACAGCTCGTCGTCATCCCGATGGTCGATGAGCTCGACGCGCTGATCCCGGAACCGGTCGAGCACCATGAGGCTGTGGCTGAGGAGGTTGCGGGTGGTCTCGTTTCCGGCCACGCAGAGCATCACGAAGAACATGTTGAGCTCTTCCCGGGTGAGCCGCTCGCCGTCGACCTCGGCGTGGACCAGCACCGACAGGACGTCCTCGGTGGGATGGTGCCGGCGCTCCTCGACGAGACCGTCGCAGTAGGCGTAGATCTGGGCCGCTGCCAGCTCGCCGTCCTCGGGCGAGTTCTGCCAGAACGGGTCGTCGAAACCGACCATCGTGTTGGTCCACTCGACGATCTGGGCCCGATCCTCGGCCGGCACGCCGATCATGTCGCAGATGACCTGGGCCGGCATCTCGACCGCGACCTCCTCGACGAAGTCGATCTCACCCTTCTCGCAGATCTCGTCCACGATGGAGCGGGCTCGGTCGGCGACCGCGTCGTGGAGTCGGCGGATCATCCGCGGCGTGAACCCCCGGTTGACCAGCTTGCGGTAGCGATGGTGTTTGGGCGGATCCATGGCCAGCATGGTCAGGCGGATCGTGGCCAGAGCATCGGGTGTGGCGTCCTTGACGAAGACGCCGCCCAACTCCGAGGAGTAGGTCTCCCAGTCATGGCTGACCGCCTTGACGTCGTCGTACTTCGTCACGGCCCAGAACCCGTCGCCGTCCCCGGCCGGCTGCTCGTGCCAGAACACCGGGGCGTGATCGCGGAGGTAGGCCAGCTGGGTGTGAGGGACACCCTGGGCCCAGGTGTCCTCCAGCAGGTCGATGTCCCTCAGATCCACCGTGGCATTCTAATCTTCGGTCGCGGCTGCAACGGTTGTGGTCGTCGGCGGGATCGTCGGGGGTGGCGGGGTGGTCGTGGACGTGGTGGTGGGGACCGGAGCGGGCGGGCGGGTCGCTCCGAGGGCCCCATCGCTGTAGATGTAGGCGTAGTCCAGCACCTTGGACACGTAGGCACGGGAGTGGTTGTACGAGAAGGCCGCGGCAGCCAGTCCCGTCGGAGAACTGAGCCGACCCGGCGCCGCTCCCCGGCACAGGTACGCCGCGGCGGACAACGTGGCGTCGTAGACGTTCTGGGGATCGATCAGACCATCGCCGTTGCCGTCGAGTCCCGCCGCCCGCCACGTGGACGGGATGAACTGCATCGGGCCCACCGCACGATCCCACACCCGGTCGCCGTCGTAGAGGCCGTCGTCGGTGTCCGGGATAGCGGCGGTGCCCGCCCGACCGGTCAGAGCGATACCCACGACCGGGTCGACCAGTCGGCCGGTCTCGTCGATGGCCGATCCGAAGATCGCCCCGTGAGCGGATTCGACCGCGCCGATGGCGGCGAGCGCCCACCAGCGTGCGTCGCATCCCGGGTTGGATCGAGCCAGCGACTCCGCCGCCGACTCGTATGCCGAGAGCATCACCGCCGGGATCCCGTGCGGCCCGATCGGCCCGTTGAACAGGATCGGCCGGGGGCCGGCCGGGCGGCCGTAGCGGGGCTCTTCTGGCGGGGGTGCGAACTGGGCGGCGAGCTCACGGCGCACCTGAGCTTCCAGCTCGGCGGCATACCGGTCGATGGCGAGCTCGGCCTCGTCGACTTCTTCCCGAGCCGAGCGCAGATCCGCCTCGGCCTTCTGGAGCTGGTGGCGCGCCTCGGCCGCCGCGGTGGCCGTCGCGTACCAAGCCCCCTCGGCCGCCTCCTGGGCGACCCGGGCGTCGTGGAGTGCGGTGGTGCGACCGGCGAGTGCTGCTCGGGCAGCCTCGAGCCTGAGCGCCGCCTGCTGCTCGTTCGAGAAGAAGCGATCACCGACGGTTCCCGCCATGGCGAGGGCGTTGGCATCGTCGAGGTCGTAGTCGAGAGCGTCGAGTCCGCCCCCGGGGAGGCGGCCGTTCACGTAGGCCTCGACCAGTAACCGCTGTTCCTGCTGCACGGTGTGCTCGTGGTCGTCGGCGCGCTCGTCGGCTCTGACTTCAGCGGCGTCGCGGGCTGCTGCGGCAGCGGTCGTGGCCGCTCGGGCCTGCTCGACCCGTCCAGCGAGCTCCGCCACCCGGAGGTCGAGAGCGGTGACCTCGGCGAGGGCGGCGATCGCCACGAGCTCGGACTGCTCGACCCTCCGCGTCGCCTCATCGAGCGCTCGGAAGAGAGGCTCACCACTCGCTTCCTCGGCGGCGCTGGCCCGAGGCCACGCCGTCGCGACGAGAGCCAGGAACACCAGCGCTCCCAGATGTCGCCGCCTCACGCGACCGTGGTCCCGACCTCGAAAACCGCCGCCTCCCGCACCCGATCCACCATACGACGCCGGCCGCGAAACCGACAGATCGACCGCGGCGGGCGCGGCCGGGCCCGGTCGCTCTCGGATTCGGACGTGGGCGGTCACGGGAAGTACATCGACATATTGCGAGCGACGCTTGACGGAGCTTCACGCCCGAGCCGGAACAGCGGAACCAGGGCGGCCCGACCGTCGCTGGCCGACGGTGGCGGACCAGATTTCGGCTTCGGGGAGGGGTCAGGCGAAGAGGGCGTGGACCGCGGCGTCGACCTCGTCGGCCAGGCCGACCCGATCGAGGATTACCGAACCGTCACCATCGGCCGGCGCGGACTCGGTCGGCTCGTCGAAGAGATCCCGACACTCGTCGAGGAATCGACTCAGCGGTGCCAGGTTGTGGGCGTCACCCTCGGGTCGATGATGGAACCGGAGCGGCGCCGTGATCGAGAGGTGCTCCTTGGCCCGCGTGAGCGCCACGTAGAGGAGCCGGCGCTCCTCCTCGAGCCCATCGGCGTCGCGGAGCGCCATGTCCGACGGGATGTTGCCGTCGGCGGCGTGGATGAGATGCACCGACCTCCACTCCCCTCCCTTCGCCGAGTGGATGGTGGAGAGGATGAGGTAATCGTCGTCGAGAGCCGGCTCTCGGGCCAGGTCCCCGGTGCGCGCCGGAGGATCGAGCACCAGCTCGGACAGCAACCGCCCCCGCGTGGAGAATCGTCGGGCCACCGAAGCCATCTGGCTCAGATCGCCCAGCCGCGCCTCGGGATGGTCGTAGCTACGCCGGAACACCGGCCCACAGAATACGGCCAGCCGCTCGATCTGCTCGGCGGGCGGCGGTTGATCATCACCCGGGCCCGCGGCCGCGGCCAGCGCGGCCACGAGTCGGGCCCCGTCGTCGCTCGCCCGCGACGGGAATGCGACAGTTCCGCCGAGCAGTGCGGCCAGCGGATCGCCCTCCGTTCGACCGGGATTCTCCTGCGCCACGCCCATCGCATCCGACATCCGGGCGGTGGACGCCGGCCCTACCCCCTCACACATCCGCAACACGCGATGCCACGCCAGCGCGTCGTGGGGATTGTCGAGCACCCTGAGGAGCGCCATCAGGTCCTTGATGTGCGCCGCTTCGAGGAACGCCAGCCCGCCGAACTTCACGAACGGGATGTCCCGGCGGGCCAACTCGAGCTCCAGGTGGTCGCTGTGGTGGCCGGTGCGGAACAGCACCGCCTGATCGCGCAGCTCGACGCCCTGCTCGCGCAGTTCGAGCACGCGTTCGCACACCACCGCCGACTGGGCCGCCTCGTCGGTGCAGATCCTCAGCTCGGGCCGGCCGATGCCCGGCCGGGTCGCGTGGAGCACCTTGGGCGTGAGCTCCGGCGAGCGAGCGATGACCGCGTTGGCGACGTCGAGGATCGGCTGGGTCGAGCGGTAGTTCTGCTCGAGGGTGACCACCGATGCGTCGGATCGGTCGCGGAGCTCCCACAGGTTGGCCACCGACGCCGCCCGGAACCCGTATATCGCCTGCGCGTCGTCACCGACCACCGTGATCTGCGCCCCCGCCTCGCGATGGGCGAGCACGATGTCGGCTTGGATCGCGTTCGTGTCCTGATACTCGTCGACCAGGACGTGGTCGAACTCAGCGGCCACCCGCTCACCGATCCGGGGCGAAGCCAGGAGGGCCCGCCAGTGCAGGAGCAGATCGTCGAAGTCGAGCACTCGGTGGCGGCGCTTGCGGGTCACGTAGGCGGCGAAGATCTCGGCCAGGGCCTCGCGGTGGTCAAGACACCACGGGAACGCCTCTTCGAGGACCTCGGCCAGTCGGGACTGGCTGTTGACCATTCGCGACCAGATGGCCGCCACCGTCTCCGCTCGGGGGAATCGGCGGCCGCGCCCGGCGACACCCGCCTCGTCGCGGACGAGCGCGAAGAGCCCGGTGGCGTCGGCCGGATCCAGGACGGTGAACGACGGGTCGAGATCGGCCGCGGCGGCATGGTGGCGCAGTGTCCGGTTGGCCACCGCATGGAAGGTGCCCCCCACGACCTGCGATGCCGCTGCCCTCCCTCCGATGGCGCCGGCCCGACCGATCATCTCGGCCGCCGCCCGCCTGGTGAAGGTCAACAGCAGGATCCGCTCGGGAGTCGCTCCGTCGTCGAGCAGCCGACCGACCCGCGCGGCCAGCGTGCCCGTCTTGCCGGTGCCGGCTCCGGCGACGATTGCCAGCGCGGGTCCTTCGTGGGCTACGGCCTGCTGCTGTTCGGGATTGAGGTCGGTCCACCAGGAAGGGGGATCAGTGGAATCGAACATGCGTTCGACGCTAGCACCAGACCGGAAGCTGCGAAGCAGCACCCCAGACGAGAGACGGATAGCGAAGCCGGCGCAGGGGATTATCCCTGCGCCAAGGAACACAGCCGGGGCCCGAAGGCCCCGGCTCTGTCAGATCATCGGTCCGCGGCGCTCAGCCGGTGAACGTGGGTTGCGCCGAGACGGCGGTGGCAGCCGGAGCCTGCGTCTTGGGGAGCACCACGACCGGCGGCTCGTCGGGCTCGTCGACCGGGGTACCCGTACCGACGATGACCGAGACGGTGCCCGCACCGCAGAGGATGCCGCTCATCTCGGCCTCGGCCGCAGCTTCACCCTGGGTCACGGTGCTGGCCGTCGGCTGCTTCGGGAACAGGTTGGTCAGGCCCTCGATGATGGCGTTGACGTCCAGGTTCTCGAGGAAGCCGTCGAGCAGCGGGTTGCCGGTGCCACCGTCACCACCGTCACCACCGTCACCACCGTCGCCACCGCCGCCGAGGCCGCTGGCGAACTCGATGATGGCGTCGAGCCATTCTCGCGGCGGCCAGCCCGAGAACTCACCGACGGCGAGGTCGGTGATGTCGGCCTTGGCCAGGTTGCCCGAGTAGGTGATGGTGTACGGGTTGGACTGGGTGCCCAGACGATCAGCCTCGTCGGGCCCACCGGTCACGACGACGTCGCCGGCGGAAACCCCCGGAGCGGTCTCGAGCGACGCCTGGAGCTCGGCGGCCGTCTGCGGCCGGGGCGGCTGGAAGATGGGAATGCCGCCCGGTTCGACCAGGAGGATGGTCTCGGTCTCGGTCTCGTTGACGATGAAGGTCAGGGTCACCGGCTTCTTGCCGGCGTTGTACTCGTCGTCGTAGACGAGCTCCTGCACCTCGTCGGTTCCGGGGTTGGCCGGGACCAGTTCGATCTCCTCACCACAGACCCGCAGTCCGATCGACACCTCGGTGTCGGCGTCGGGTGCGTCGTAGGTCAGGATGCCGTCGCCGCTGAGCGAGGCCGTGCCTTGCTCGGGTGGCGTCGAGATCTCGAGCGAGTCGGGGATGAGCGGGCTGTCGCCTTCGGTGATCAGGTCATTGACGTCGACGGTCACGGTGCCGCCCTTGTCGACCTGCTCCTCGACGGACTTGATGGTCGGAGCGCCCTCGACCACCACGGTGGTCGTGGCGTACTTGCGGCCGATGTCACAGACGAGGGACAGGGTGATCGCTCCCCCGAGCGACGGGACGTTGACCCCGAGCTTCAGAGTCGGATTGCCGACGGTGAAGACGATCTGCGTGCCGGCAGCACCGGTGATCGGGATGTCGGCCTTGAACGGTCCCTCGGTGATGTCGACCGACTGACCCTTCTTCAAGGTCATGTTCCGGTCGGCCGGCTTGCCGGTCACGTTGGTGGCGGTGGTGCCGTCACCGGACACCAGGACCGGCAGCACGATGTCACTGACCGAGGCGGCGATCTGGTTGGCGCCGACGACGCCCCACAGGGCGTCGAAGTCGGGAGAGTTGCCATCGACGCTCAGGGTCCACGAGAAACCGACCGGGAACTTGCCGTCGTCGGGCGCGACGCTGTCGGGCACCTTGCCGGTGACCTCGATCGGAAGCGTCAGCGATCCGCCGAGCACGGCGAGCAGACTCTTGGTCGGCCCGTCGGCACCGCTGCAGTTGCCGTTGTAGGTCGTACCGCCGGCGGGTGATGCCGCGCCGGTGACCAGTACGGCCCCTAGGATGGAGAGGGCTGCAAAGCCCGCAATGCCCTTGCGTCGGATCGTTTTCACGGTTCCCCCGGGATGTCTCAAATCGCTGGTGTCCGCACGCTGTGACGCGCGGGTTGCCTGGTTCTTTCAACAATGCCGCACCAGTACGGAGCGACGCAAGTTTCCCACGCTCCGTGGTTGACAAAGATCCGGACGGCCTACTCCCCGGTGAAGTTCGGGGCCCGCTTCTCGAGGAATGCCTTGGGGCCTTCGCGAGCGTCCTTCGAGCCCATGACCTCCATCCCCAGCTCCATTTCGCGCCCGAAAGCGTCGGCTTCGGGAAGGCAGAGGGACTCGATGACGGACCGTTTCACGTTCCGTACCGCGAGCGGGCCGTTCGCGGCGATGGCCCGGGCCAGGTCCTGGGCTCTGGCCAGGGCCTGGCCGTCGGGAACGGCATGGCCCACCAGGCCGATCTCGGCGGCGCGGGTTCCGCTGATCGGCTCACCGACGAGCAGCATCTCCATCGCCACGGTGTACGGGATCTGCCGGGGCAGGCGGACGGTCGATGCCGACATGGGGAAGAGTCCGCGCTTCACCTCGGAGATGGCGATCTCGGCGTTCTCGCCGGCCACCCGAACGTCGAACGCCTGGAGGATCTCGGTCCCGCCCGCGTAGCAATAGCCCTCGACCGCGGCGAGGATCGGCGTCTCGGTCACGTGCTCCTTGAGAAAACCCTTGTAGATGAGCGAGAGGTCGTCGCGGATGCGCTCCTCGAACTCGTTCTGGGGATCCTCGCCGGCCAACAGCGCACCCACCAGACGGTCCAGGTCGGCCCCGGCCGAGAAGTTGCCGCCGGCACCGGTGACCACGGCGGCCCGGATGTCGACGTCGGCGTCGATCATGTCCCAGGCGTCGGCGAGACGGCACAGCATCTCGGGGTTGAACGCGTTCTTCTTCTCCGGACGGTTCAGTGTGATCGTCACCACGTGACCATCCCGCTCGATCAGGACAGCAGGTTGTTGGCTCATTACTTCTCCCTCATGGCCTGCGGCCGGGCCGGGCGGCCCCGCTCCGTCAAGTCGCTCATTGCCTCTCCCTCATGGCCTGCGGCCGGGCCGGGCGGCCCCGCTCCGTCAAGTCGCTCCGTGGCTCCGTCTAGCAGTTCCCGGTCGCAGCGAGGAAGTTGGCCAGCAGGTCCAGACCATGACGAGTCAGCACCGACTCGGGATGGAACTGCACCCCGTAGTGCGGGTGAGTGGTGTGGCGGAGACCCATGACGAGACCGTCGTGGCTGCGAGCGGTCACCCTCAGCTCGGCGGGGAGGGTGCCCTCATCGACCATGAGAGAGTGGTAGCGGGTCGCGACCAGCGGATCGGGTAGTCCCCGGAAGACCCCCCGACCGTCGTGATGAACCTCGGAGACCTTCCCGTGGACGACCTCGGGGGCCCGGACGACCTTTGCGCCGTGGGCCGCTCCCAGGCACTGGTGACCCAGGCAGACTCCGAGGAGTGGGATCGACGGGGCGAGGGCATCGACCAGCTCGACGCAGATGCCGGCATCGTCGGGACCGGCCGGCCCCGGCGACAGTACGATCCCGCGCGGGCGCGCCGCCATGATCTCGGCCGTCGAGACCTCGTCGTTGCGGACGATGACCGGGTCGGCCCCGAGCTGGCCCAGGTGATGGACCAGGTTGAACGTGAACGAGTCGTAGTTGTCGACCACGACGAGTCGGCCGGACCCGAGCGGGCCGCGCGACGGCCAGGGATCCCGAGCCCGGTCGACCCAGCCGCTGTGCTGGTCGACGAACCGTCGAACGTGATCGTTCCGGGCCTCGATCAGTCGACGGGTGACCGGGCCGGGTGACCATGCTCCGACGCCGGGACAGCCGATCACCGACTGGATTCCGCGGACCGAACTGCAGACGAAGACCTCGTCGGCTCCGGCGAGATGCTCGACCGTGACAGGGACCTCGTGGGCCGACAGCCCCAGGAGTGACGCGGTCCTCAGGACCCACGACCGAACCGTGCCGGCCAGGATGCGACCGTCGGCCGGAGGAGTGACGATCCGCCTCCCCGACACGGCGAAGACGTTCCCCCAACCGGCTTCGAGGACGAGGTCGCCGTCGACGAGCAGGGCTTCGGTCCCGTCGGGGGTGGCGAGCCGGTCGCGCCGAGCCACCTTGTGTCCGCCGTGGCCCCCGGGGCGGTCGAGGCGGTGGAGTCTCTTGGGCTCGTCGATCACCTCGGCCGCTGTCGTCGAGAGCTCGGCCACGAGCTCGTCGGCGTCGGACACGAGGTCAACCCGCAGACGGTGGCGTCCGCCGGCCAGACCGCGGGCCATCAGCTGGACCCGTTCGGCCAGGTCTTCGGGGATGGCAGCTCCGTGGAGCTCGGTCACACTTGATTGCAGTCGGGCGAGATGCTGGTGCAACTCGATCACGACGCCGTCGACCACGAGCATCGTCTCGAACAGACCCGCCGGGACGTCGTCCGGGATCGCTGCCGGTCCACCGCGGGGATCGGCGATCACGGATCCGAGCGCTGCGACCAACGGCTCGGCTTTGGCCAGACACTCCTCGTACTCGGCCGCGGGGTCCGAGTCCGCCACGATCCCGCCCCCGACGCCGAGCCACACCCGGTCGCGTCCGAATTCGAAGGTGCGAATCACCACGCTCATCTCCAGGCCGGCCAGCGGGCTGCTGAATCCGACCGCGCCCGTGTACGCCTCCCGGCCGGTGGACTCGAGGTGGTTGATCAGCTCCATCGCCCGGACCTTGGGGGCACCCGTGACCGATCCGGGAGGAAAGCAGGCGCGGAGCAGCGCACCGTCGTCCACGCCATCGGACAAGGTCCCCTCGACGTCGGACACCAGATGCCACAGACCCGGGTGGGCCTCGACCCGGGCCAGGTCGGGAGCTTGCACCGTGCCGGCTGCACACACGCGCGAGAGGTCGTTGCGCATGAGGTCGACGATCATGACGTTCTCGGCTCGGTCCTTGGCCGATGCGGCCAACGACGCCCGGGCCGCCTCGGCCGCGTCGGGGTCGGCCTCGTCGCGACGGATCGTCCCCTTGATCGGGCTGGTGGTGACCCGTCGACCGGACCGGCGCAGGAACAGCTCGGGCGAGAGGCTCACCACGGCGCGATCTCCCATGTCGAAGAACGCGGCGTGGGCCGGCCGAAGCCTCGCCTCGGCCGTGCGGAACGCGGCGAGGGGGCTGCCATCGAACCGACCTTCGAGCCGCATGCACAGATTGGCCTGGAAGATATTCCCCGCATGTACGTGTTCGACGAGGCGGGTCACCCGATCGATGTGGGTGGCGGGATCCGGGCTGGATCGCAACGGCCCGCAGCCGAAGGGGCCCGGCGGACCCGGCAACCGTTCGAGCCGCAGCCTCAGCGTGCGCAGACGCTGCTCCAGGGCGATCTGCCGGTCGGGGGTCACCAGGGCCTCGAACCACCACCGACCCTGGTGATCGAGACGCAGGACGTGGTCGTAGAGGCCGAGCCACGCGGGGTCGAGCGGGACCGGTCGCGGTGGGGAGGGAGGGAGGGCCTCGACGCGGGCCCCCAGTTGGTAGCCGAGCATGCCGAACCAGCCGCCTCCGACCGCTCCGCCCGGAGTGCCGCCCGTGTACACCAGGTGGTCGAAGGGATCCTCGCCCGGTGGCAGCAGCAACAGCGGATCGGAACCGACGATGGCGGCCGATCCGGCCCACCGCCCGGTGAGCGCGAACCCATGGCCGTCCTCGGCCACCGAGGCGAGCACCTCTCCGGGCGAGGCGCCGGCCGGCGAGAGAGGCTCGGACCAGAGGTCGGCATCGGCCAGAGCGGCCACCTGCTCGCGGATCATCGCCTCGGACGCTATCCGGGCCAAGCCCGGACCCTTCCGGGCGTCCTCGCGGCCGCGGTAGGTTCTGCGGCATGAGCGAACCTCAGTCGTCCGATCGGGACCCCCTCGACGGGGTCGCCACCATCCCTGCCGTCGTGCGCCGGGCCGCCGAACGATTCGGTGATCTCGAGGGCATGGTCGACCGTGACGCCGAGGGAAACGACCTCCGTCTGACCTTCGCCGAGCTCGCCGATCGCGTCATGGATTCGGGTCGTGCTCTCATCGCCGCGGGAGTGGAGCCCGCTGATCGGGTGTGCCTGTGGGCCCCGAACATCTGGGAATGGGCGGCGCTGGCCCTGGGGGTACACAGCGTCGGGGCGATCGTCGTTCCGATCAGCACGCGCCTCAAGGGTGCCGAAGCCGCCGACATCCTGAGCCGCACCGGATCCAAGCTCCTGTTCACGGTCACCGACTTCCTCGACACGGACTTCGCCTCGCTCCTCGACGAGGTCGAAACCGATCTCCCGGCTCTCGAGAGAGTGATCGCGTTGCGTGGGACCGCCGGTGGGGACCGACAGACCTTCGCCGACTTCCTGGCCGCCGGAGACGACGTCCCGACGACGGAGGTCGACACCCGCAGTGCGGCCGTCGAAGCCGACGACATCGCCAACATCATGTTCACCTCCGGCACGACCGGCCGACCCAAGGGCGTGATGCTCCGTCACGGCGCGACCGTCCGAGCGTACGACGCCTGGAGCACCGTGATCGGTCTGACGCGAGGCGATCGCTACCTGATCATCAACCCGTTCTCGCACTCGTTCGGGCTCAACGCCGGCATCCTGGCCTGCCTCCTGAAGGGTGCCACGATCCTCCCCCATGCGGTTTTCGATGTCCCGACCGTGATGGGGCGCGTTCCCGAGGAGAGGATCAGCATGCTCCCCGGACCGCCCGCCATCTACCAGACGATCCTGAATCATCCCGACCTCGACCGGTTCGACATGTCCTCGCTCCGATTGGCGGTGACGGGGGCAGCACCGGTTCCGGTCCCGATGATCCACGCCATGCGGGAGCGACTGGGCTTCGAGAACATCGTGACCGGATACGGGCTCACCGAAGCCACCGGCATAGCCACCATGTGTCGGCACGACGATCCGCCCGAGATCATCTCGGGCACCTCGGGGCGGGCGATACCCGACGTCGATGTGCGCATCGCCGACGACGACGGCAACGAGGTGCCCCGGGGCGAGCCGGGCGAGATCGTGGTCCGCGGCTACAACGTGATGGCGGGCTACCTGGACGACCCCGAGGCCACCGCCGAGGCGGTCGACGCCGATGGCTGGCTACGGACCGGCGACATCGGGGTGATGGACGATGCGGGCAACGTCGACATCACCGACCGCAAGAAGGACATGTTCATCGTCGGCGGGTTCAACGCCTACCCGGCCGAGATCGAGAACCTGATGCTGGGCCACGAAGCGGTCGGGCAGGTGGCCGTCGTGGGTACGCCCGACGAGCGGATGGGCGAGGTGGGCGTGGCGTTCGTCGTCGCGGCGAGCGGGGCGACGATCGATCCCGACGAGCTGGTGTCCTGGTCGAGGGACACGATGGCCAACTACAAGGCCCCCCGACGGGTCATCGTCGTCGACGAGCTCCCCCTGAACACCGCCGGCAACAAGATCGACCGCGAAGCCCTGAAGACCCGCGCCACCGCCGGTTGAGTGCGTTATCGGGGTCTGTCCCCGATAACGCACTCAGGGACCCGGGGGCCATTGGCCGCCGAGCACCAGGTAGCCATCCTCGGCGGTAGGCGCCTGTCCGCCGGCCCGGGCCGCCAGCTGGGTCGGCGACCCGTCGAACACGATCCGTCCGTCGCGCAACACGACGAGCCGATCGGCCAACGCCGCAGCCTCGCCGACCAGGTGGGTGCTGAGCACGATCGTGGTCGATCGGCCCAGGTAGGCCAACACGCCGCGCAACCGCATCCGTGCCTCCGGATCCAGACCGGCCATCGGCTCGTCGAGCAGCAGCAGCCGGGGCGACCCGAGGAGCGCCTGAGCGATCCCGAGCCGCCGCGCCATGCCCACCGAGAGCGCTCCCGCACGCGTCCGCAGCTCGCCGTCGAGCCCGACGAGATGGGCGACCCGGCCGATCTCGCGGCGCCGGGTGCGGGCGTCACCCAGTTCCTTGTGCACCGCCATGACATCCAGCACGTCGAAGACCAGCGCGCGGGTCGGGAAGCGGACCAGTTGGGGAAGGAATCCCAGACGGCGCCGGATCTCGGTCCGGGGCTGCACGCATGCCCGCGTCCAGGCCGTCGACATGGATCGAGCCCTGCGACCACCGCAGCGTCGTGGCCATCGTCCGGATGAGCGTCGTCTTGCCGGCGCCGTTCGGTCCGAGAAGCGCGGTGATCCCGCCGTTCAAGCTCAGCGAGACTTGTTGGAGCGCGGACCGCGACCCGAAGGAGTGGGACACGTCACTGACCGCGACCGACGCGGGGATCATGCCACCACCTCGAATCGGCGCCGCCGGATCGTGATCGTCGCCGCGGCGGCAGCGCCGATCGCCACCAGGGTGAGCTGCGTCGCCGGCCCGAAGCCCGACAGGTCGGGGCCGCCGGACCGCCCGAGCCCAGACGCCACGAGGAACCAGCCGATCGCGACGCTCGCCGCGGCGGTCCGGGGGGTCACGAACGTCGTGAGAGCGAGACACAGCGCCGAGAGTGCCATGCTGGGCACGAGCCACATCCCCACCGTGAGGGGTCCGGGCGGAAGGGCGGCCGCCGTGACCGCCACGACCGGCAGAGCGATGGCCGCGACGGCGACCGTGCGGATCGCCACCAGACGCAGGCCGCTCAGCGGGGTGGCCAGCGAGATCTCGTGCATCGGATCGACGACCGGCCCATAGGCCAGAGCGACACCGGCCACCGGCACGAGAGGGGCGACCATCAGGAAGGCGGTGAGGTTCTCACGACCGTTGTCGGGGTTGGCGGCGGCGAGAGCGAAGACCATCGCGATGGCGGTGGCCAGGTACCACCCTCGGCGCAACGCCGGGGTGGACACGAGGAGACGCCCGATTCGCTCGGGCAGGCCGAACCGGCGCAGCGCCCGTTCGACAACGCCGGGACGGGGAGCATCCAGCTCCATGCCGATCGAGCGCCAGTTGGCGTCGAGCCGCCGGTCCGGAACGCCGACCGGTCCGGACCGTTCGGCCGATGCGTACAGCTCCCGGTAGCGAGCCACGGCCAGCGCTTCGGTCGGGTCGGTCATGCCGGCCAGAGCCGGATCGATCGTCATGTCAGATGCTCCTTCAGTTCTCGACGAGCTCGCATCAGGCGCGTCTTGACGGTCCCCTGGGGCACGCCCAGGAGCTCAGCGGCTTCGCGGGTGGTGAGGCCATCGATGGCCGTCGCCTGGAGGACGGCCTGGAGGTCGCCGGGCAACCACTCGAACATCTGGGCCAGACGGCCATGGGCGCCACCGTCGATCACTTCCTGTTCGGCCGAGGCGGCTGCCTCGGTGGGGAGCTGGTCCGAGGGGGTCGGCCGACGCCGCCGGAGCTGGTCGACCAACCGCCGCACGGCGATACCCCACAGCCAGGCCGCGACCTCACCGGTACCCCGGTAGGACTTGGCGCCCCTGTTCCAGACGGCCACGAACGTGTCCTGGACGGCCAGGTCGACGATGTCGGGATCGCCGCAGCGGCCCTGGAGTCGAGCGGTGATCCAGCCGGCGTGGGCCCGGTACAGCTGCTCGAGCGCGGCTCGATCGCCACCGGCGACGCGCGCCAGCACCGCCCGGTCGTCCCCCGTTTCGTGCCAGCTCTGCATCGGCTCCGTCTCAGGTGTGCTTCAGGGGATACTTCATCTGCGCCCACCATCCGGAAGGCACGACTTCGTCGACTCCGTATTCCGTCGGCCGCACGCCCTTAGGCATGTAGTAGGTCCCGAACATCATGTCCCACCAGGGGAGGAATCCGCCGTAGTCGTGGTTGATCGCCTCGGCTTCGCGGCTGTGGTGCCAGTGATGGAACTCCGGTGTCACCAGCAGGCCGTCGAGCACCCGCATGCGCCATCGGACGTTGGCGTGGAAGAGCACACCCCACAAGGCCCGGACCACCGCGAATCCACCGAGCACCGTCTCGTCGAATCCGACCAGGTAGGCGGGGGCGATGGCCAGCGCCGTGACCGTGATGATCCCGCCCGGGTGCGAGCGGGCACCGGCCAGCCAGTCGAGGCGGCGCGACGAGTGGTGGATCTTGTGGAACCGCCACAGGAACGGGATCTCGTGCTGGGCCCGGTGCAGCCAGTAGCCGGCCATATCACCGATCAGCAGGATCTCGACGAACTGGAGCCAGCGGGGCTGCTCGGCCAGGAGCGGTCCGAGGGTCGGAATCGGCGACAACAGGACGAAGGCGATCACCAGGGGGACGATGCCGACGATGATCGTCACCACCGGAGTCAGGTACAGGTGCAGGACGTCGGTGGTGTACTCGGGGCGGAGGACGTCCTGGTCGTGGCGGCGGAAGAGCCGTTCGAGCGGCATGTACAGGAGGACACCGCCGACGTAGGCACCGGCCGGGGCGAGACCGGCCGCGGCGGCGATGGCGGCGACGAGGAAGAGACCGATGGCGACGAGCCGACGGCCCGCCCGGGTCAGTCGGGGTCCGGGCAGCGACGACGGCGCCGGAGCGGCAACGGCGACGGGGCTCGGGTGCATGCCTCTCTGTCGTGCGCCATGCCCTCAGCGGTTCACGGCCCTCAGCGGTTCACGGCCCTCGGCGGTTCACCAGGCCCGTTCGAGGACAGTCGGTCAGGTCGTACCCCGGTGTTTGCATACCAACCATCCCGGGGCCACGCTTGGACCATGGACGAGCCGAAGGAGCTCCCACCGGGAGAGCTCCCGACCCGCCGATGGCTCGGCTGATGCCCCCACCGGTCGTCGAGATCTCAAGGCTCACCAAGCGGTTCGACGACGTCGTCGCCGTGGAGGACCTCTCCCTCACCCTGGAGGCGGGCGAGACGCTCGGGTTCATCGGACCGAACGGGGCGGGCAAGACGACCACGATTCGGGTCCTGCTGGGACTGCTCCGACCGTCGAGCGGAACGGCACTCGTCTTCGGCCGGACCGGGACCGACGTCGAAACCCGCCGTCGGATCGGCTACCTCCCGGGAGACCTCGCCCTCGAGCCCCGCTGGACGGTGGCCGACCACCTGGGGTTCTTCGCGTCGCTGCGACCTCGGATCGACCCGGCCTGGCGTGATGAGCTCCTCGACCGGTTCGACCTGGACACGAGTCGAAGGGCCGAGGAGCTCAGCACCGGCAACCGACGCAAGGTCGGGATCGTCCAGGCCCTGATGCACCGTCCCGAACTGCTCGTCCTCGACGAGCCCACCAGCGGACTCGATCCCCTGCTCCAGGCCGAGTTCGCCGAGATCATCCTCGATGAGCGATCCCGGGGCACGACGGTCTTCCTCTCGTCGCACATGCTCCAGGAGGTCGAACGGGTGGCCCAGCGCCTCGTCGTCATGCGCGACGGTCGGCTCGCTGCCGACGCGACCGTCGAGGAGCTCAGGGCTCGGGCCCGCCAGCATGTCGACCTGCAGTTCGAGCACCCCGTCGACACCACCGTTCTCGCCGCGGCGTCCGGTGTGGTGCAGTGCGAGGCACGGGGCCGGACCGTACGCGTCGTGGTGGAGGGTCCGGTGGGCCCGTTCCTCCAGGCGGTCGCTCCACTCCAGCCCGAGCGGATCTCGACTCCCGAAGCCGGTCTCGAAGAGATCTTCATGGACTTCTACCAATGATCTCCGGGCCGGTGTTCCGCCGGTTCCTGCTCGACCGTCGAAGGGGATTCCTCGGCTGGTCCGCCGGCATCGTTCTCCAGACCGTCTTCCTGGCGGCCACCTTCCCCACGATCCGGGGCCAGAGCGAGCTGGACGACATGATCGCCAACCTGCCCGAGAACCTGAAGACCATGATGGGACTCGACTCCTCCCTGTCGCTCGGCTCGGCGCTCGGTTACCTGGACAGCCGGTGGTTCTCGGCGCTCGGCCCGGTCCTGCTGCTCATCTACGCCATCGGGCTGGGGGCTCGGGCCATCGCCGGCGCCGAGGACGACGGACTGCTCGAACTTCCGGCTGCTCACCCCGTCGGCCGCGGCGAACTGGCGGGAGCCCGCCTTGCCGCCCTACTGCTCCTCGTCGCCGGCCTGAGCGCGGTGGCCGTGGTCTCGGTCATTGCGATCGGCCCGAGCGTCGAGCTGTTGGCCGGCGTGTCGCTGACCAATCTCGCCGCGGTGGGTCTGGCCGTGTTCCTCATGGCCGCCGCTCACGGCGTGCTCGCGTTCACGCTCGGAGCCACCGGTGCTCGACGGGCGACCGCGATCGGGGTCCCGACCGGACTGGCGGTGGTGGGCTGGCTGGCCGAAGGCGCCGGCACGTCGACGGCGGTGCGGCTCATCCAGTGGGTCACGCCATGGCACTGGTACGTCGAAGCCCGGGCACTCGTCCATGGCCTCACATGGCAGGCTGTGCTCCTCCCCATCGGAATCAGCATCTTCATGGCCGCCATCGGACTCCGCTCGTTCGACACCCGGGATCTCCGTTGACACCGCCGGTCGTACTCACGATCGCGGGCGTGGACCCGTCCGGCGGAGCAGGGATCGCGGCCGACCTGGCGACGTTCTCGGCCCTCGGCACCCATGGCACCTGTGTGGTCACCGCGCTCACCGCGCAGAACACGACCGGAGTCCACGATGTCACCCTGACCCAGCCGTCGTTTCTCGACACCCAGCTGGGCGCCGTCCTCGATGACCTCGAGGTGGCATCGGTCAAGACCGGATTCCTCGGCCGGGCCTCGATCATCCGCGACATCACGCACTGGGCCGTCCGGGGCCGACTCCCCAACCTCGTGGTGGATCCGGTCATGGTGGCCACCGACCGGCGCCGTCTGATGGACAGCGGAGCCGAGTCGGCCTATCGCGAGCTGCTACGGCACGCCCGGGTGGCGACGCCAAACCTGGCCGAGGCGGCCGTGCTGCTCCAGCGGCCACTGGATTCGCTCGACGACGTCGACCCCCACGCGGCCGAACTGGCCGAGGTGGGGCCGGAGGTGATGGTGGTGACCGGCGGACACCTGACCGGCGACGCCACCGATCTGGTCGTCACCCCTCACGGGGCCGAGCGCATCAGTGCGCCGCGCGTCGCGACGCGCAACGTGCACGGGTCCGGCTGCACGTTCGCCGCGGCGATCGCGGCCGGATTGGGCCGGGGCGAGGATCCGATCGCCGCGGTCCGGGACGCCAAGGCGTTCGTCCACCACCAACTCACCGTCTCGGCATCATGGGATCTCGGCTCCGGTGAGACCGGGCCGATGGCCCACACGAGCAACCCGATCGATCGAGGTTGAGCACCGGCCGTTCCGGCCGGCTACTCGGCTCCAGCTTCGGCCGGAGCTTCGACTCCAGCTTCGGCTCCAGTTTCGGCCGACCCGTCGGCGGTATCGGTCGCCGCGTCCGTCGGGGTGACGACCAGTCCCTCCATGGTGGAGATGATCTCGGGGATCCCCTGTGCGCCCGATGCCCGCTTCACCACGTTGCCGTCACCGTCGGCGAAGACCCAGAACGGGGTCCCGGCCATGCCGTAGGCGCCGGCGACCGTGTTGTTGCCGTCGTCCCGCACGACCGGATACGGCCAGCCCGCGTCGGCCAGCCACGCCTCCGGCGGGTTCCCCCTCGTCAGGTCGACCGACGTGGAGACGCTGACGATGTCGACGCCTTCGGGGAAGGTGCCGCCGTCGTCGAGGAAGCTCGTCATGTCGGCCACCTCCTGCTGGCAGTGTGGGCACCAATGGGCCAGGAACACGATCGCCTTCGGCGTTCCGTCGGCCTTGATCTCCACGTCTGCTTCGTCGAAGTCCACACCGAACACCTCGGGGATCGGGAGCCCGACCGATCCATCGGCGCCCTCGGCGAAGGGTGGAAGCGGGCTACCGGCCACATCGACCGGAGCCGTCGGGTCGGGGCCGTCGTCGCCCCCGCCGACGCCGACGATGACGACGGCCAGGATGGCGAGCACCGCCACGCCGCCGAGGACCCAGGGGATCAGGTTGCGACTCTCGGACTGGGTTGGGCTCATGAGCCGGTCCTCTCGGATTCGTTGGCGGGGGATTCGTTGGCGGCGGATTCGTCCGCGGCCCGGGTGACGGTATCGCCGCCTCGCCAGGTCGACGCGAGGAGGGTGGCGATCAACAGGAAGCCGGACCCCGCCATGAAGGGAATGGTGACGAAGTCGAAGGTCTCGACGTAGATGGCCGAACACGGCGCCGTCGGGTCACAACTGCTCCCTCCCTGGAGCGAAGGGACGTGCTGCACCAGGTAGTGGTAGATGGAGATGCCCAGGCCGACGACGGGAAAGGCGATCATGTAGACGCGGATCCCGATGTCGCGCCGGATCGCGGCGATGGGCAGCACCACCGCCATCGGATACATGGCGATCCGTTGGAACCAACACAACCGGCAGGGCACGAAGTGGGCCACCTCGCTGTAGTAGAGCGATCCCAGCGTGCTCACGACGGCGACCATGGCGGCGAGCGGCAGGGCCGAGCGCTTCACCGAAGCGGCCGCTTCACCTCCCACCAGCGTGGCCACGACCACCCCGATCGCTCCGGCCGCGGAAGCCAGAGCCAGAAGGGCGAGGAACGTCGAGACGTCGGTGACAGACAAGGTGGTGGGGGCAGCGCGGAAGGGTTCAGCCGGGACGAGTATCGCAGATCGCCCGGGTTTCCAGCGTCACCGAGCGTACCGTCGAACGGCGCGGCCGCTCCGACCAGGCAGCACCTCAGCTTCGAGCGCTACGGTCAGGTCCATCGTCCAACCCTCCCTACTCTGATCGGGAGCTGCTTCACGGCATCGGTCAGCGGCCACCGACCCGGAGGTGCGCAATGGAGCACATGAGCACGCTCGACGCCGAGTTCCTCCACCTCGAGGACGGCGTCGTCCACATGCACATCGGCGCGTGCGCGGTCTTCGAGGCACCGATGCCGACGCTCGGCGAATTCCAGGCGATGACCGAGTCGAAGCTGCCACTCGTACCTCGCTATCGCCAGAAGGTCCACGGGGTTCCGCTCGGCTTCGGGCGTCCGGTCTGGATCGACGATCCCCATTTCAACCTCGACTACCACTTGCGTCACACCGCGCTCCCCTCGCCGGGCGGCGAGGAGCAGCTCGCCCGTCTGGTGGGTCGGATCATGTCGCAACCGCTGGATCGTTCCCGCCCGTTGTGGGAGTCCTGGCTGGTCGAGGGACTCCACGACGACGGATGGGCCGTGATCACCAAGGTGCACCACAGCATGGTGGACGGCATCTCGGGGGTCGAGATGATGGCGGCACTGCTGGACTACGACCCCGACGCTCCTCTGGCCGAGATCGAACCCTGGACGCCGAGCGATCGACCCGATGATCTGCGACTGATGGTGGACGCGGTCGGGGGCTTCCTCGGGAACCTCGCCCGCCGGACCGGCGGCCTCGCGTCGACGCTGGTGCGCCCCGACAAGTGGTTGTCCGGGGCCCGCGACGTCGAACACGCCGTCGTCGCGGTCACCGACACGATGAAGTCGACCCATCCCGCCTCCTTCGACGGGCCCATCGGGCCGCATCGCCGTTGGGACTGGACGGTGATCTCCCTCGACGACATCAAGGCGATAAAGAACGCGCTCGGTGGCACCGTCAACGACGTCCTGCTCACCGTCATCGCCGGCGGCTTCCGCTTCCTGCTCGAGACGCGCGACGAGACGCCCGACGAGCACAGCATCCGGACGCTCGTTCCCGTCTCGGTGCGGACCGAGGACCACCACGGCGAGTTCAACAACCGGGTCTCCGGCATGATCGCCGAGCTCCCCGTCGGGGTCGCCGATCCTCGAGCCCGGTTCGCGGCGGTGTGCGAACAGATGACGGAGCTCAAGGCATCACACGAGGCCGAGGTGGGCGAGGCGATCACCGACCTGGCCGACCTGGCCTTCCCCGGAATGATCGCGCTCGGAAGTCGTGCGACGATCCAGCTGATGGCTCGGCTGGGCCAGAGGTCGATCAACACCGTCACGACCAATGTGCCCGGGCCGCAGGTCCCGCTCTACGCGCTCGGCCGTCGCATGGTCGGCTACTACCCCTTCGTCCCCATCCTCCACGGAACGCGCATCGGTATCGCCATCCTCTCCTACGACGGTCGCGTCGCGTTCGGCGTGACCGGCGACTACGAGTCCGTGCCCGATATCGGCGTCCTGACCCGCGGCATCGAGGGGTCCGTGGCCGAGCTGCGCAAGCTGGTCTGAGTGCGTTATCGGGGACAGACCCCGAACGCACTGACGATACGATCGGTCGCGATGGACGACACCGACATTCCCCGACTCCACCGGGAGGCGAGCGAGCAGTTCTCGGCATTGGTGGCCGCCGTGCCCGACGACGCGTGGGACCGA
The DNA here is from genome assembly GCA_963695075.1 of uncultured Acidimicrobiales bacterium. Lineage (GTDB taxonomy): Bacteria > Actinomycetota > Acidimicrobiia > Acidimicrobiales > CAWCAL01 > CAWCAL01. The sequence continues at coordinate 392,713 of CAVOFR010000005.1, read as the reverse complement.
CCCACGCCCTGCACCGATTGGTCGGTCCGTGACCTGTTGGCTCACAACGTCGTCGAGAATCTCTGGGTGCCTCCCCTGATGGCGGGCGGGACCATCGCCTCGGTGGGTGACCGCTTCGACGGGGACGTGCTCGGACGAGACCCGAAATCGGCATGGCAGGCCACCGTCGAGCCGGCAGACCTGGCGGTCGAGCAGGACGGCGCGATGCAGCGCACGGTGCACCTCTCATTCGGCGACCTGCCGGGCGCCGAGTACGTCAAGCAGCGGATCGTCGACCTGGTCGTACACGCCTGGGACCTGGCCCACGCCACCGGGCAGTCCGAAGAGCAGCCGACCCGACTCGTCGAGGCCTGCCTCGCCTGGGGCGAAGAATGGAAACCGCTGCTGGGCGCGATGGGCGACTACTTCGATCCGCCGATCCCGTCGGCCCCCGACGCCGATCCCCGCACCCGCATGCTCCAACTCTTCGGCCGCCGCCCCTGAGTGACGAGCCTGGCGGGGTTGCCCGTTCATCCGGATACGCTCGCCGCAAGAATCAACGTGACCGTGACCCGGGCGACCGCCGGGACACAAGGAGAAACATGGCCATCGAACTTCCCGCCCTGCCCTATTCCGATGACGCGCTCGCCCCGCACATCTCGGACCGCACCATCGGCTTCCACTACGGCAAGCATCATGCGGCCTACGTCAACAACCTCAACGGCCTGATCGAAGGCACCGAACACGCCGACAGCTCGCTCGAGGAAATCATCGCTGCCGCCGGCCCCGGGGGCATGTTCAACAACGCCGCCCAGGTCTGGAACCACACCTTCTACTGGAACAGCATGAGCCCCTCCGGAGGTGGCGACCCGTCGGGCGACCTCGCCGCTGCCATCGACGCCTCCTTCGGTGGTGCCGACGCCTTCCGTGAGCAGTTCGCCACCAGCGCCAAGACGAACTTCGGCTCCGGTTGGACCTGGCTCGTCAAGGAGGGCGACGGTCTCGCCATCATGAACACCGATGATGCCGACACCCCTCTCAAGCACGGCAAGACGGCACTGCTCACCATCGACGTCTGGGAACACGCCTACTACCTCGACTACCAGAACGCTCGCCCCGCCTATGTCGAGACCTACATCGAGCACCTGATCAACTGGGAGTTCGCCGCCGGCAACCTCGCCGCCTGAGCCGTCCCGGTCCGGGTCACGAAGACCGAGGCAGCGCCCGTCGCAGGAAGTCGACCTGGAGCCGAAGCAGGTTCTCGGCCACCGACTCCTGCGGCGTCATGTGCGTCACACCGCTCAGGGGGAGCACCTCGTGCGGTCGTCCCGCCTCGAGTAGGGCGCGTGACAGCTCGAGGGTGTGCGCCGCCACCACGTTGTCGTCGGCCAGTCCGTGGATGAGCATCAGCGGACGTTCGAGCCGGCCGGCGAGCGGGATGAGGCTGTTGGCGTCGTACACGTCGCCCGTGTCGGTCGGGTGGCCCAGGTAGCGCTCGGTGTAGTGCGTGTCATAGAGGCGCCACTCGGTGACCGGCGCCCCGGCGATCGCCGCATGGAAGATGTCGGACCGTCGGAGCACGGCAAGCGCGGCCAGGTAGCCACCGAACGACCAGCCCCTGATCGCCACTCTGCCCAGGTCCAGACGGTCGTCCCGCTCAGCGACCCCCAGGAGCGCATCGATCTGGTCGTCGAGTGTGGGGCCGGCCAGATCACCGTGTACCTCGCGCTCCCATGCCGGTCCCCGCAGGGGCGTGCCACGCCCATCGGCCACCACCACGACGAAGCCCTGGTCGGCGAACCACTGGGGCACGGCGAATGCGGCCCGGGCCTGCTGCACCCGCAAGGCGTGCGGTCCGCCGTATGGGTCGAGCAGAACCGGCAGGGGGCCATCGGTCGGCCCGTCGGGATGCAGTACCGCGACCTGGATGCGCCGCTCCCCCACCGCGAACAGTTGCGGACGGGGGCGAATCGACGGCGTCTCGGCTCGCGACGCAATGAGCACGGGCGGGGCCCCGTCGGCCGCCCGAACCTCGACACTGGTGCCGTCGCGGTCTAGTGACGCCGCGGTCACGACGATCGTCCCGGAGCCGGCCACCGCTCCGTGGATGCCCGGCGATTCCGTCAGCGGTCTGACGGTGCCGTCGCCGAGCGTCAGCTCGAAGACGTGCAGCTGGGTGGGATCATCGGTTGCCAGGAATCGGACGGTGTCGGCGTCGGCTGAGACGACCGACTGCACCTGTAGCCCTTCCGGCGTTGCCGGCCGATCGTCGAGGTGGACCCGCCGGGTCGTCGCGTCGTCGGCGACCGTGACGAGCCGGTCGCCCGCCCACGCAGGCGTACCGGCGACGAGCTCGACCCAGGCATCGTCCTGTTGGCGGTGGCGCTCCGAGGTGCCACCCGACCGCGGGTCGACGTCGAGCATCGCCACCGACCGCTGGTCGCGGGACTGCACCGAGATGAGCGGGCGCTCGGCCTCCCAGAGAACCCGGGCCAGGTACTCGTACCGGTCGCGATCCCAGCGGACCTCGGTGCGCGTTCCGTCCGGCTCGACCAGCCACAGGCTGACGGTGGCGTTGGCCGTACCGGCCGCCGGGTAGCGAATCGGCCTCGGCTCCTGCCACGGGGTGACGGGTGAAGCGATGTGCCAGGTGTCGACCGGATCCGTGTCGACGCGCGCCACGAGCAGACGGTCGCCCTCCGGCGACCACCAGAACCCCCGCAGTCGGCCCATCTCCTCGGCGGCTACGAACTCGGCCGAGCCCCACGACACCGTCGGGGCTTCGGGCTCGGCACACAGCACGGAGGGCTCGGAGCCGTCGAGCTCGACGACGAACAGGGCGTCGTCGCGGACGAACGCCATCCGGGCGCCGGTGGGATCGAGCCTCGGGTCGAACACGTTCACGCCCCCGGGGACCGGCACACACTCCGGTTCCCGGGCGAGAAGGTCCACTCGGAACAGCCGGCCGGCCAGAGCGAACCCGGCTCTGGTCACCTCGGTGTCGGTGGCGTAAGCGGTGATGCCGCCGCCCGACTCCCGGAGGCGCTCGCGACGGGCCCGCTCCTCGGCGGGAAGACCGGTATCGTCGGCTCCGATCCGGCCGGGGTCGACCACGAGGCGTTCGTCGCCGTCCTCCAGGTCGAGCATCCAGAGACAGTTGACGGCGTCATCGCCGGCGTGGGAGCGCAGGAACACGACGCGCCGATCGTCGGGCGACACCGTGAACGACCGGGGCGCCCCGAGCGTGAATCGGCGGGTACGCGCGTGCTGGCGGGGGAACGAGTCGCTGGGCACCCGCTGGACTCCTACGGCTCGACCGACGGCGGAACGGTCACAGTGCCTTGCGGATGATCCTCTCCTTGAGACTGGTGTACGGCGGGTACAGCAGCTTGGGATCGGGTCGGGTCGGCTTGGTGACGACCGGCTTGCGGTGGCTGAACGAGTCGAATCCGGCCTTGCCGTGATAGGCCCCCATGCCGCTGGGTCCAACACCACCGAAGGGCAGATTGTTGGGCTGGATCTGCACGACCGCGTGATTGATGCACACGCCGCCCGAGCTGGTCTCGTTCTCGACGCGCTCGGCCGCCGCATCGGACGACGAGAAGAGGTAGAGCGCCAGGGGCTTGGGCCGGTCGTTGACGAACCCGAGAGCCTCGTCGAGGTCGTCGACGGCGATGACCGGCAACACGGGACCGAAGATCTCCTCCTGCATCACCTGAGCCTCGAGGTCGGGCTCGACGATGATCGTCGGAGCGAGGTAGCGATCGTCGTCGTCGCTGTCGCCACCCACCGCCACGGTGCCGCCTGACGTGTGGATCAGGTCCTTCAAGCGCTGGAGATGACGATCGGAGATGATGCGTCCGAAGCTCGAGCTGTGGCGCGCGTTGCCGCCGTAGAACTCCTGCAGCATCTCGGCCATCCGGTCGACCAGGGCGTCCTGGACCGACCGCTCGACCAGCACGTAGTCGGGGGCGATGCAGGTCTGGCCGGCGTTCAGGAACTTGGCCCACATGATGCGTCGGGCCGCGACGTCGAGATCGGCGTCGGCCGTGACGATGGTGGGGCTCTTGCCGCCCAACTCGAGCACCACCGGTGTGAGACTCTTGGCAGCCGCCTCCATCACCACGCCGCCCACACGGGTGCTGCCGGTGAAGAAGATGTGATCGAACTTCTGCTCGAGCAGCGCCGTGGTCTCGGGTACCGCGCCCTCTACGACGACGATCGCGTCGTCGTCGACGTACTGCGGGACCAGGCGAGCCATGGCGGCCGAGCACGCCGGAGCCAACTCGCTCGGTTTGCCGACGACCGCGTTGCCGGCCGAGATCGCGGCGGCCATCGGACTGAGCAGCAGCTGGATCGGGTAGTTCCAGGGGGAGATGACGAATGCCACGCCGAGGGGCTCGGACACGACGCGGGCTCGACCCGGCATGGATGTGAGCGGAAGTCGGCGACGATCGGGGCGAACCCACGAGTCGAGGTTCTTCAGCAGGTGCTTGATCTCGAGAACGGTGATCCCGATGTCGGCGGCGTGAGCCTCGACGGGCGGCCGACCGAGATCCTCGGCCAGGGCCCGCTCGAGCTCCGGGCCGTTGTCGGTCAGGAGTCGGATCAGACCGCGCAGCTGGTCCTTCCGCCAATCGACGGACCTGGTCCGTCCCGACCGGAACGTCGTACGAAGCGAGTCGACCAGTTCCGCGTAGGCGGCGCTGGTGCCGGCGGTTGCATCGGTGTTGGTCATCGGAACCTCCCCTGGGGCGCCCTCACGGTATCGGCATCCAAGCCGGGACCGCCTGCCCGTCACCGGTAGCGTCGGGGCGTGCCACCACGCCATCGCTTCGCCATCCCAGCGTCGGTCGACCTGCGGCGCACGGTCGGAGGACTGAAGGAGGCGGCGCGGGTGGTGAAGCCCGACGAAGTGTGGTGGGCCAGCCGGACGCCGGACGGACCGGGAACACTCCGCATGTCGCGGACCGCGGCCGACCGGGTCGAGAGCGAAGCCTGGGGTCCCGGCGGCGACTGGATGCAGCAACAGGCTCCGGCCGTCGCCGGAGCAGCGGACGACATCTCCGGGTTCACCGCGCACCACGACGTGCTCGCCACCGCGATACGCAGGCGGGGCGTGTACCGATTCGCCCGCACCGGGCGGATCTTCGAAGCGATCGTGCCGGCCGTCCTCGGACAGAAGGTACAGACGCAGATGGCGCGCCGGTCTTGGCGAGGCATCCTGAGTCGGTTCGGGGACCCTGCTCCCGGCCCGACCGACCTCGTGCTCCTCCCTTCGCCGGAACGCTTCGGTGAGCTCGGTTATGCGGCGTTTCACCAGGTGGGGGTCGAACGCAGGCGGGCGACGGTCCTGCTCCGGGCTGCCCGTATGGCGGCGCGGATCGAGAGCGATGGCACGCTCGGCGGTGATACGGACGGGCTGGCGGTCGTGTCCACGCGCGTGGACCGCGTGATCCATTCCATCCCCGGCCTGGGTCCATGGACGTCGGCCTACGTTCGAGCGATGGCTCTGGGTGACCCCGACGCGGTGATGGTCGGCGACTTCCATCTGCCCAACACGGTGACCTGGGCGCTGGCGGGTGAACCGCGCGGCGACGACACCCGGATGCTCGAGCTGCTCGAGCCCTACGAAGGCCATCGGGCCCGAGCCCAGCGAATACTGAAGCTCTCGGGGGCGAAGGCACCCAGGTACGGGCCCCGGCTCGCGTTCCACTCCATCGACCACCTCTGAGTGCGTTCGGGGTCTGTCCCCCTACAACGCACTCAGGTGCAGCGGGACAGGTACTCGATGAGTGACCCTCTCTGAGCCGGGTGGATCTTCTCGGCGGCCAGTTCGCCCGGCATCAGCTCGACGTGGGTTCGGAGCGCATGGGCCGCCGCAGGTCGATCGGCGAACACCGAGACCGGCGCGAGGCGAGTCCGAATCGTGAAGATCAGCACCCGCTCGTCCAGGGCTCGCAGCGTCTGGCCCTCGCTGCGCAACCACAGCCGGGGTGGATCCTGCCCGCCGAGATCCCTCGGCTCGATCGGAGGGCGCGGGGCCCAGCGGACCGGACGGTCGTGGATGGTCCAGTTGGTCCGCCCCCAGATGTCGCCCGGCGCGATCCGGGCCATGAACCGTCCCGCCCGGCCCGCCATGTCCGTTCCGTCGTCCGGTACCGGGCCGTGGATGGCCCGGACCGAGCCTTCGACCTTCTCCCGCAGACTCCAGCGACTCGGGAAGAAAGCGGCTCCGGCCACCAACTCGTGGGTATCGCCCCGTCGCTGCATCACACAGACATCGTCGACCAGGCCCATGACGGCGGAGACGAACCGAGCTGCCCCGTTCGGCACCGTGGACAGGAGATCCGCCCTCGCCGCGTCGCTCATCGGAGACGGACTTCCATCCAGCCGATGAGGTGCGAGCACACCGGCCACGCGATCGAGGGTGCTCCGTTGCGCACCACCTACCACGACGACCTCTTCGGGCACCCAACCGAGCAACCGCCACTTCGCCCGAAGCACCGGACCGGGATCACCCACCGGCGGAAGCCACGAATCCTCGGACACCCGAGCCAAACCCATGCGATGCCACGGCGGGCGTACGGGAAACTCCAGCTCGTCGACGAGCTCGGCGCCACATCTCACCGCATCATCCTGACCGGAAACCCCGACCGGTGGGGACCCAACGCTTCAGCCGTCGACACGGACCGCCGATAGGCACCGTGCCCGTCCGCCGGGCGGCCGCGTCCAGACAGGGATCTCGTGTCCTCCACTCCCACCTCCCTCCCGGTGAGTCCCGACGACATCGGCGCACCCGCGCGCCCGACGTCCGAACCCACCGCTCGCCCGCTCGCGACCCTGTCCACCCTCCCACGGCACGCTGTCGCGCTGGCGGCCATCGCAGCCACGATCGGCAGCATGGTCGGCTATGACGCGTTCTCCCTGCGTTGGGGAGGCTGGGGCAGCGCGCTGGCCGGCACCGCTCTAGGCGCCATGATCGGCTGCCTCGCCGGTATCGGCGTCATGAGCCTCAGCGGCCGGAGGAGCGGCATGCTGGCCGACGAGTTCCCCCACGGCCACATGATGCTCGTAGTCAGCGACGACGCACTCGATGTGCACACCCGCTCGCCACTCACCGGTCGACCCCGTCAACGACTGGTCCGGTACGGTCGGCATCAGATCACCGCGGTCGGATACCAGCGGCAGCTCCTCACCACCACCCTGGCCATCCGATTCGCCGACGGTTCGACCCTGTTCCAGGACGCTGCGCGCTGGGCGCGGGTCGGGGACTTCGTCGACGTCCTCACCGGCTGACCCGGCCGGGAGAACGACTCGCTCGTCTCCACCACCCTGAGCCAGACTCGACCGGAATCGATCGAGGAGGGGCGACGTGGAGCTCGACGTCATGTCCATGGCGATGCCGTTGCGGTCCATGCAGGACGTCGCCCGCAAGGCCGAAACCGCCGGATTCGGCACGCTCTGGCTGACCGAGAGCGGCCGCACCGCCTATCTGTCCTGTGCCGCCGCCGCACTGGCCACGACCGAGCTGGGCATCGGTACGGCCATCGCGGTGGCCTTTCCGCGCAGCCCGATGGTGACGGCGAAGATCGCCTGGGAACTGGCCGAGACCACCGATGGTCACTTCGTCCTGGGTCTCGGGAGTCAGGTCAAGGCCCACATCGAACGGCGCTACTCGTCGGCCTATGCCCCACCGGGTCCGAGAATGCGCGAGTACGTCCAGGCCCTTCGCCACATCTTCGCTGCGTTCCGGGGCGACGAGCGACTCGAGTTCGACGGCGAGCACTACCAGTTCTCGCTCCTCCCACGCGAGTGGTCCCCAGGGCCGATCAGCGCCCCGGACCCACCCATCTACATCTCGGCCGTTCGGCCCTGGATGACCCGCATGGCCGGGGAGCTCTGTGATGGCGTCCACGTGCACCCCTTCCACTCGCCCCGCTACGTCACCGAGGTCATGCGTCCCGAGCTCGAAGCCGGCGCCGCCTCCGCCGGACGCACCCTCGACGATCTGACGCTCGTCTGCCCGATCATGACCGCGGTCGGCGACAGCGACGAGGAACAGGCCGCCACCCGTGAACATGCGCGATTCATGATCGGCTTCTACGGGTCGACCCGCACCTACTCGGCGGTCTTCGAGCTCCATGGCTTCGAGGGTCTCTCCGAGCAGCTCCACGCCAAGCAGCGCGGGGGAGATTTCGGTGGCATGGCGGCCCTGATCACCGATGACGTCCTCGATCACTACATCGTGTCGGGCACCTGGAGCGAGCTCGGCCCCAAGCTGGTCGAGCGCTACCGCGACCTGGCCCCGAACGTCCGCGTCATGTCCTACACGGCATCGCACCAGTATCAGAGCGACCCCGACATCTACGAGCGTTGGGCCGAGGTGGCCGCCGCGATGCGGGCCGCCTGAGCCGAGCCCTCAGCCCCGGGCGTGCAGACCCAGGGTCCAGCGCCAGTGGTGGGTGCCGCCCCGGACGAGATAGCGGGGCAGAGTGTCGGGGCCGCAGGCGCCGGTGCCGAGGCCCCGCGTCCGGTGGTCGACGTGGACGACGACCTCGTCGCGCGGTTCGAGCTGCGCGGTCGTCTCGGCTGCGGTGAGGTCGGCCGCGGTGAGATGCGACGCGGTGAACGAGAACCGCTCGGCCCCGGACACGGCCAGCCGGCTCGCGGCCGGACTGCCGAATCGCACCCACCGGGTCTCGGTGTGCGCCCCGTGCTCCTGGGGTACGACGTACGGCACGAACTGTTCCGCCGCGCTGGTCCGCCACCGCCCGACGGTCGCACCCGACCGGCGATCCGGGTAGGTCTCCTGCGGGCCGAGCCCCAGCCATTCGAGTGAGGCGAGACGAGGTGCCAGTCGCATCACCGTCCCGACGCGGGGCAGGTCGTCGAACTCGTCGGGGATCTGCACCGTCTCGTCGAACGTCAGGCCGTCGGTGCCGACGGCGACGACCCGCCGGTGATCGATCGTGGCGCCACCTAGCGTCGCCATGCGGTGGTGCGTGATCAGGACGACGCGAGCGGCCGATCGCCTGGTGAGGTCGGCATCGACCAGGGTCGGGTCGAGGCGATCCAGGCCCCACGACAACCACTTCGCGTACCCGCCCACGCCGGGCGCCATCCAACCCACCTTGACCCCGTCGTTCTGTGTGGGCGCCCGCCACAGGGACAGCTCGGGCCCCGCCAGCACCCATGGAACCTCGTCCACGTCGACTCGGTCGAGACGCCCGGAGGCCAGGTCGGCCACCACGGTCATACGGCCCGACCGGATCGATCGCTCCGCCCCGGACCCGTCCTCGACCGCTACCTCGGTCACCCGGCTCGACCGCGGCACCGGTCTCGACCGCGACCTGAGCTCCAGCTGCTCGACACCGACCTCGTGGCCCCTCGCGGCCCAGGCCGAGGCCCGTCGGGTGCGGAACCGCACGTTGAGGTGCACCTCGCCGGCATCGGCCGGGAGCTCCAGACCGGGATCGATCGTGACCCGCTCGGTCGCCCCGGGACCGACCTTCGGCATCGCCAGGCGACCGCCCGCCACGCGAAGGCCGTCGGCGAGCAGTTCCCAGCTCGCGGCCAGGTCGCCGAGATCCCGGAACCAGCGCCGGTTGGTGACATCGATCGCCACGCGACCCCGTCGGGCCGAGGCGAGGGCGACACGGGCCGGCCTGCCGATCGAGGCCACCTCGGCCATCGCCGGGTGGGGGACGCCGTCGGGTCCGACCAGGCCGTTGATGCAGAAGTCGGCGTCATTGGGTTCGTCGCCGAAGTGCCCGCCGTAGGCGAAGAACCAGCGTCCGTCCGCTCCCTGCTCGAGCAGACCCTGGTCCTTCCAATCCCAGATGAAGCCGCCCTGCAGACCGTCGGTCGTCTCGATGACCTCCCAGTAGTCGGCCAGCGAGCCGTTGCTGTTGCCCATGGCGTGTGAGTACTCGCACATGATCAGCGGGCGCTGGTCTTCGGCCGCTTCGCCCCATGCCCTGATCTGGTCGATCGACGGGTACATCGGACACACGATGTCGGTCACATCCTCGGCGACGCCGGCGGTGTGGGGCACCGGGGTCCAGCTCCCGAACTCGGCCATGAACGGTCCCTCGTAGTGGAGGAACCGGGACGGGTCGACGTGGCGAACCCATCCGGCTGCAGCAGCATGCGCCGCGCCGTATCCGGCCTCGTTGCCCAGCGACCAGCCGATGACGCAGGCGTGATTCCGATCGCGGCACACCATGCGACGCACCCGATCGATGACGGCCAGGTCGTAGCGTCGGTCGTGACAGAGACTCTGCTGGCGAGCGTGTGACTCGACGTTGGCCTCGTCGAGGACGTACAGCCCGATCTCGTCGCAGAGATCCAGGAGCACGGGATCATTCGGGTAGTGGGCCGTGCGAACCGCATTGAGATTGTGCGCTTTCATGGTGACGAGGTCGGCGCGGATGTCGTCGGCGGTGACCGCCTTGCCCCGTTCGGGGTGATGGTCGTGGCGGTTGACCCCGTGGATCAACACCGGTGCCCCGTTGACGAGCAGTTGCCGGTCCCGCACCTCGACCGAGCGGAACCCGATCGGCTGGCGGACGACCTCGATCGCGCGGCCCTCGGGGTCGACCAGCGACACGAGGGCCCGGTAGCGGGTCGGCGACTCGTGCGACCAGGGGGCGATGTCGTCGATGTCGGTGCTGAGAGCGGCCACCGGCCCGGGATCGATGTGAGACGAGATCACGCTGGCCAACATCGACGAGTCGTCCCGCACGCTGACGTCGGCCGATCCCTCGAACAACGGCCGGGCCGAGCGATCCCACCGTTCGATTCGTGAGACGACGGTCCAGCCGGGCTCGGGCGAACCGCCGAAGTCCACCTCGGCATCGACCCGCAGCGTTCCCCGCTGCCGAGGGGCCGACGGGTCGGGATCGTCGAGCCCGGCGGTCACCGAGACCGACGCCAGGCCCGGCCGATGCTGGGAGCGGAGGAACACCTCGCGATGGAGTCCGGCCATCCACCAGTGATCCTGATCCTCGATCCAGCTGGCATCCGACCAGCGGACGACCTGGAGGGCGAGCACGTTCGGACCGGAGCGCAACCACGGGCCGATGTCGAACTCGCTGGGCAGGCGCGAGTCCTTTCCCATGCCGACGAAGCTGCCGTTGACCCAGACCGACACGACCGATTCGGCGCCGCCGATGTGGAGGATCGTCCGCCGCCGGCTCCAGCCCCGGGGCACCCGGAAGCCGGTCCGGTACAGACCGGTCGGATTCCGCTCGGGCACGTCCGGCGGCTCGCCCTCGAAGGGCATCACGACATTCGTGTAGTGGGGATGATCGCCGACGCCTTGCAGCGTCCAGTTGCCGGGCACGTCGACGCTCGACCAGTCCTCGTCGTCGAAGCTCGGAGCGTTCCATCCTGGCGGGGTGGCGTCGGGTCGCTCGGCCAGCCGGAAGCGCCATCGACCGTCGAGCGACCGGAACCAGGGCGACGCGGAGCGATCCCCCGAGCGGGCGGCATCGGCATCGGGGAAGGCCGCCAGCCCAGGACGGGAGGGCAGGCGTCCGATGCCCACCAGCTCGGGTTCGACCCAGAACCGGGGCGGAAGGTCCGGCGGATCGGAGGCGCTCACGGGGCAAACGTAGCGGGCTACGGTTCCGGGATGAGCTCCGTCACTTACACGGCCGTAGGCGATGTCACCGTGATCGACGTCGACGACGGTAAGGCGAACGCCCTCTCACACGACGTCGTCGACGGACTGCTCGAGGCCTTCGCTCCCGTCGGGGACGGGTCCACCAGGGCGGTCGCCCTCATCGGCCGGGAGGGTCGGTTCTGCGCCGGCTTCGACCTGAACGTGATGCGCACCGACGGCGCACTCGATCTCATGAACAAGGGTGCCGGCCTGGCCCTGGAGATCTTCACCTGTCCGGTCCCGGTGGTGTTCGGGGTGACCGGACACGCCCTCGCCATGGGCGCGGTCCTGCTGTGCACGCCCGACTACCGCGTCGGAGCCCGGGGCGACTTCAAGATCGGGCTCAACGAGGTCAGGATCTCCATGCCGGTCCCGCCCTTCGCCACCGAGCTGGCCCGCCACCGGCTCACCCCGCTGGCCTTCACCCGAGCGGTGGGACTCGCGCAGATCTACGGGCCCGACGAAGCGGCGCGGGCCGGATGGCTGGACGAGGTCGTCGAGCCCGACGCCGTCCGGAACCGAGCCATCGAGTTCGCCACCGAGCTGGCCCGCGACCTCGACGGCGGCTCCTTCGCCATCACGCGCCAGATCATGCGCGGAGCGATGGCCGAAAGCCTCCGAGCCGGCCTCCGCTGAACCCTTACCCCCCTCTCCCTCCCCCCCGCCATGCCGAACTTTGGGTACTCACCCGGGAATGTGAGGGTTGAGTGCCCAAAGTTCGTCGGGGAGGCCGGTCAGTCGGCGTTCGTCGGGGAGGCGGGTCAGTCGGCGATCAGGCCGACGGCTTGGGCGAAGAGACGATCGGTCATGCCGCGCATCACCTCGCCGATCTCCCGGTCGCCCATCCCGGCTTCGGCCCGCGCCCAGTGGCCTTCGAGCAGGATGCCGAGCTTGTAGCACGCCAGGACCCGGAACCAGAGCAGCGACCCGGGGTCCCGATCCACCTGGCACAGGTAGCGGTCGACCATCTCCCGGCGGGTCGGGAACCCCTCCCACGGGCGAACGTACGAGGCCGAGGCGAGCGGATCGTCCGGGTCCTGCCAGGTGGCCAGGATCCACCCCAGGTCGACGAGCGGATCGCCGATCGTCGAGAGCTCCCAGTCGATGATGGCCACCAGTTCGGGTCGATCCGAGGCGAACAGGACGTTGGCCAGCTGGTAGTCGCCGTGGATGATCCCCGGTCGGTAGTCGCCGGGAATGTGATCGCCGAGCCAGTCCCGGACCGCTTCGAACCCGTGGAGCACACGTCCGTCGTAACCGTCGAGCGATCGGTAGCCGTGCAGCTGGGCCTCCCATCGCCGCGGCTGGCGCTCGAGGAAGCCCTCGGGCTTCCCGTAGCCGACGAGCCCGACAGCTCGATGATCGACCAGCGCGAGCCGAGCGATCCCATCGATGAGCTCGATACCCATGCGATGGCGGTGATCGGGGTCGGACCGGAACGGCTCGGGCAGGTCACCGCCCGGGTTGAACCCCTCGATGAGCTCCATCAGGTAGAAGACGTCGCCGATCACGTCGGGGTCATCGCACCGTGCGATCAGGCCCGGGTGCGGCACGTCGGTCCCGGCCAGCGCTTCGAGCAACCGACCCTCGCGGAGGTTGGTCTTCGCACTGTCGGGACGGGGATCGCGCGGCGGGCGGCGCAGCACCATCCGGTGTCCACCGCGCTCGAAGCGGAAGATGGCGTTGCTGGCTCCCCCGGTCAGGATCTCCGCATCGACGATGGGCTCGCCGGTTCCCGGTAGCTCCCGTTCGTCCATCCAACGACCCAGCGCGTCGGGGGCCAGGAGGTCGAGGCCGCCGGTCACGGGTTGTGTTCCCGCTCCAGGAGCTCGGCGAACCGGTCCCGCGCCGCGGCGACCCGCCCGGGGAGGTGCCCCGTGGGCCACAAGCCGGGGCTCGGACGGGCGCCCTTCAGGAGCGATCGGGCGATGGTGGTCTTGTGTACCTCGGTGGGACCGTCGGCCAGGCCCAATACCTGCGCGGTCAGCAGCATCCGGCTGAAGGGCATCTCGTTGGACACGCCCAGCGCGCCGTGCAGATGCATCGCTCTCTCGGCCAGATCGGCCAGCACGCGGGGCATCGCCACCTTGACCCCGGCGATCTCGTCGTGGGCCGCATCGGTTCCGTGACGGTCCACGACCCAGGCCGCCTCGAGAACCTGGAGCCGGAACTGTTTCAGGTCGATCCACGAGTCGGCGAGCATGTGCTCGACGGTCTGTTTCCGAGCCAGGAGCGAGCCTCGGGTCGTCCGCGAGAGCGCGCGCTCGAGCATCATCTCCAGGGCGCGATCGCACTGGCCGATCGTACGCATGGCGTGGTGCAGTCGACCGCCCCCGAGCCGGGCCTGGGCGATCTCGAAGCCGCGACCGGGCTCGCCGAGGCAGTGGTCGGCCGGCACCCGGCAATGGGTGAACCGCAGGTAGCCGTGGCCGCCCTCACCGATCGGCTCACCGAGGATGCCGGTCGAGCGCACTAGATCCATGCCGGGCGTGTCCTTCGGCACGAGAAGCATCGACGATCCCGAGTACACCGACACGTCTGGATTGGTCACCACCATCACGATGACGAACGCGGCGTACGGGTAGTTCGACGCGAACCACTTCTCGCCGTTGATCACCCACTCGTCACCGTGCCGTTCGCCTTCGCATGTGAATTGGGACGGATCGGCACCTCCCTGGGGTTCGGTCATGGCGAAGGTCGACACGATCGTGCCGTCGAGCAGCGGGACCAGGAACCGTTCCTTCTGCTCCTCGGTGCCGAAGTGGGCCAGGATCTCGGCATTGCCGGAATCGGGCGCCTGGGTACCGAAGACGACCGGAGCCCACTGTGAGCGTCCCAGGATCTCGTTCAGCAGGGCTAGCTCGACCTGGCCGCGGCCCTGGCCACCGAGCTCGGGCGGGAGGTGCCAGGCCCACAGCCCTCGTTCGCGAACCCGTTCCTGGAGCGGGCGCACGACCTCGTCATAGACCGGCAGGCGGCGATCGTAGGGTGCGCCGACATCGGACCACGCCAGGTCGATGGGCTCGATCTCGTCGATCACGAATGACCTGACCCAGTCGAGCTGTTCGGTCAGTTCGGGATCGATATCAAAGTCGATGCTCACTCTCCACCAGCCTGCATCATTCGGCCCCCGGGCTCATCAGCGGTCGGGTTCGACCCGACTCGCCGTCCACGTTACCCATCGCGTTGGTCGCCCAACGCCGAGTCAGCCACCGCCGTCGAGCAGGCGCCGAGCCGCAACCGTGGCGAGCGTCGCCCCCGAGGCGACCTCGCGCTCCAGTTCCGCGAAGCGACCGGCCATCTCGGCATCCCGATGGAATCGCTCCACGACGCCTTCGTGGACCAGCGAGCGGAACCAACCGACCCGTTGCCGCAACCGCTTGTCGTCCAGCTCACCGGTCGCGCCGAGGGCGGCCCGGTGCTCCTGGATCAGCGACCAGAACTCGTCGACTCCCTCGCCGGTGAGCGCCGAGACGGCGATCACGGGCACGGTCCAGGACGGGCTCTGCGGGGTCACCATGTGAAGGGCCGTGGCGTAGTCCCGCGCTGCTGCCCGCGCCTTGACGGCGTTGTCACCGTCGGCCTTGTTGACGGCGACGAGATCGGCCAGCTCGAGGACGCCCTTCTTGATGCCCTGGAGCTCGTCGCCCGCTCCCGAGAGCATGAGCACGCAGAACGTGTCCACCATGTCGGCCACCATCGTCTCGCTCTGGCCGACCCCTACGGTCTCGACCAGTACGACGTCGTAGCCGGCCGCCTCGACCACCACCATCGTCTCGCGGGTGGTGGCGGTCACCCCTCCGAGCGTTCCCGACGACGGCGACGGTCGGATGAACGCGTTCGGATCGACCGCCAGTTCGGGCATCCGGGTCTTGTCGCCGAGGATCGACCCCCCGGTGCGCGAGCTGGTCGGGTCGACGGTGAGGACGGCGACCCGATGACCGGCGGAGGTGAGCGAGGTACCCAGCGTCTCGATGAACGTGGACTTGCCCACGCCGGGAACGCCGGTGATGCCCACGCGCTGGGCGTCGGGCTTCTCCGCCAGCAGGCGCGTGAGCAGGTCGTGGGTGACGGCGCGGTGATCGGAGCGGGTGCTCTCGACCAGCGTGATGGCCCGGGCGAGGCGCGTGCGGTCACCGCTCAGCACCCCGTCGACGTGTTCCTCGACCTCTCTTGCCGGATCCGACGCCACGACCATCCTCCGGCGCCGAAGCTACCGGAGCCCGCCGCCCCCAGCAGGATATGGAGTCACTCACCTACACCCGAGGTGGCTGAGTGACTCCATATCAGGATGCGAGGAGGGTGGGCCGGCGGTCGAGGGTCGGGTCGAAGGCGCAGTCCGGCGCCACCCAACTCGTGCGGGCCTCGGTCGAGCACAGGACCTCGGGCCGGTAGTACCGCAACGGCGCGTTCGCGTCGGCCAGCGGACCGGCCAGGAGGGCTTCGACCCGAGCGGTCAGGTCACGCCCCGGGGTGGTGCGACGCCAAGCGTCGATCGATTCGAGAAACCACCGCGTGAGCGTCTCGTGATAGCCCGACGTCTCTGTGTTCGATCCGCCGGTGGCCTCGTTGTAGCCCCGGATGGCACTGCGCAGCCGGCGAAGTGCCTCGGGTCGCGGATAGCGCTCGAGATATACCAGGCCCACGACGAGATGGCCCGCGTGGTTCCAACGGCTCCGGGGCAGGACCCACCGATCCAGATCGGCGACGTATGCCGCGATCTCGAACGGCGTCGCCGGGGTCTCCCCCGGGGTCCAACGACTGAGGGGGCGTTCGATTTCCATGACCGTAGTATCGACCAGATACGGCTGAATGTGTCACTGTATTGCTGGGTAATTTCCCCAGACTGCTGAGGTTTCCCCTGTGATCGACTCGATCGACCGAGCTATTCTCCGTGCGCTTCACCGGGATGGTCGGATGACCCATCGGGCCCTCGGCCAGACGGTCGGGCTCTCGGCCAACGCCGCCGCGGCGCGGGTCGACCGGCTGATGTCCAGGGGCGTGATCACCGGAGTCCGGGCCGTCGTGGATCCCGGAGCACTGGGGCGGGGACTCCATGCCTTCATCGACTGTCGACTCGGAGCACAGACCGACGAAGCCGGAGCGCAGACCATGATCGCCGAGGACGAACGCATCGTCTCGGCCGCCCACGTCACCGGCCGTTTCGACTATCTGGTCGAGGCGGCCGCGAGCAGCCCGGCCGACCTCGATGACCTCCTACGCTCCCTCCGCGAGGCCGGGATCGCCGAGACCGAGACGCGCCTCGTCCTCAACGAGCTCGACGTCCTCGGCACATGATGCTCCCCGCCGTATGACCCTGGAGGGCCGCGACCTCAGGACAGGGCCAGACCGAGGATGATCAGCGCGATCACGTTCGCAACGGTGATCAGAGCGAGGGCCAGAGCGGCGAGGCGACGGCGCGCATCGGCCGGCCCGGTCGACACGACCTGAGGCGGCTCGCTGAGCGGGAGCTCGCGCAGCGACCCCAGCAGGGGAACCGGGGTCAACTCGAGGCCCATGGACCGCTGGAGCATACGCAGGGACCGGGCGAGCTCGAGGGGAGTCGGGCGACGCGCCGGGTCCTCGGCTACGCAGGACTCGAGCAGGACGACGAGAGGATCGTCACGACGGATGACGCGGGCTCGGCGCGGGGCGACCGAGATCATGGCCGCCACCGGTTCGACCTGGTCGGGATCGACGGTGGCGGAGTCGGTCTCTTCCGAGGCGAAGCCGAACAGGGCGACGAGCAGCGTGCGGCCCAGGGCATAGACATCGGCCGGGGGAGCGCTCTCCCGCGTCCCGTTCAGTTCGGGGGCGACGAATCCCGCGGTCCGGCCCGTGGCATCCCCGGACATGACCGCCGCCGAGAAGTCCGCCAGCACCGGTTGGTCGCCCTGTGAGATCAAGACGTTGGCCGGCTTGATGTCACCGTGCACCAGACCTCGACTGTGCGCCGTGGCCAGCACACCGGCCAGACAGACCCCGAACCGGATGACCCGGGCCAGGTCCAGGGGCCCGTTGGCGATGACCTGGTCGTGGAGGGAGCCGTCGGGGTGGTACTCGGTCACGACGTAGGGAGCACCCTGCTGGGTGAACCCGCTCCCGGTGGGCACGCAGACGTAAGGGTGAGCAGAGATCATGCTCGCCGCGTCCAACTCGCGGTCGCGGACCTCCTCCGGAGTGAGCGACCCGTGGCGGGGCACGTACACCTTCACCGCGACCGTGCGGCCCAGTCGATGATCCCAGGCCCGGAACACCACGGCCGTCCCACCGGCACCGATGAGCGTCTCGTCGGCGAATCGGTCCGGAACGGCGGGTATGGAGAGTGCTTCGGTCATCCTGAGCGTTCCGCCGATCGTCCAGCTTCGGCGTCCCCCCGTGGTCGCCGCGGCCGTCATGGTGACACACGTCACCGGCGCGGCGACAGGTCTGATCGGACCCGCCGAACCAGCGACGAACCCCCGACCTAGACGGTGAGCCCGTCGAACCAGCCCATCTCTGCGTCCCAGACCTGGGCGAAGCTCACGTCGCAGTGATTGGGGGCGAGAAAGGCGCGCTTGCGCTCGCCCTGGAGGAAGTCCACCTCGGGTAGGTCGGCCGGGTCGCTCTCGCCGTCGATGATGACCTGCGCGATCACCCGTACGTGGTCGATCGAGCCGAGCATGGCCTGGCCGTGGACATCATCGACCATCACGCCGGCGGCTGCATTGATGTAGTCGAACACGGGCTCCATCACCGCGTCGATGACCGGATTGCTCACGAACTCACCCTGCGATCGCCGCTCCATGAGCGTGAGGAACGCCGGCTCGACCGTGGCCATCTGGATCCGATGCTGATCGAGAGCCGCGCATCGGTCCCCGATGGTCGCCACGTCCACAGCCGGGACGTCACCGGCCCCGGTGGCCACCAGGGTCTCGCTTCCACCGGTGCGCTCGCTGACCAGCCGCCACCCCAGCGCGGCAAGGGTGAGGATGGCGACCAGGGCCACGGTGAAGAGCAGCGCGGCTGCCGCCCTCCGCCCGGTGGGGTGATGACGCGCTTCGACAAAGTCACGGCCTTCTTCCAGCGGCTGGACCCGACCCACCAGGGGGATCTCGGTGGCGTCGAGATCGGCCCGCCGCTGGAGTTGCCGGAACGACCGGGCCAGTTCGAGCGGGGTGGGACGCTCGCGCGGATCGGACGACTGGCAACGACGGAGGAGGCCGAGCAGGGGGTCGTCGGTACGCACCGACCGTACCAACTGCGACCCGAAGGGCACTGCCGAGACCGCCGGTTCACTCACATCGGGATCGGCGGTCTCGGCGTCACGGCCGCGCGGCCCGAACCCCAGCAGTCCGACCACGAGGGCCCGACCCAGGGCGTAGATGTCCCCCGGAGGGCTGGACTGCTCGCCGGTGATCATCTCCGGTGCGACGTACGCCGCGGTCGCGCCCCGCTCGCCGGGTCGCCCGTGGGCACCGGCCGCGCCCAGATCGACCAACCACGGATCGGAGGCCTCGCTGAAGACGATGTTGGCGGGCTTGATGTCGCCGTGGACGAATCCGGCCGCGTGGGCGCTGGCCAGTGCGCCCGCCAGCTTGACCCCGATCTGGAGGACGTCGCGGCGCCGCAGTGGCCCCTGTTCGACGACCCGGTCGTGGAGCGAACCACCACTCGCATAGGGGAGCACCAGGTAGGGAAGTCCGTCGGCGGTCTCCCCGGCACCCAGCGCCGACACGACGTTGGGATGATCGGCCAGCGCGGCGGCGACATCCAGTTCGCGGTCGCGGACGTCGGCCGCCGAGCGGGTGCCGTGGCCCGTGCGGAAGACCTTGAGCGCCACGATCCGGGAGAGCCGCGTGTCCCACACGCGGAAGACGACCGAGGTGCCACCTGCCCCCACGACGGTGGCATCGGTGAACCGCGGCGGTATCTCCGGTACCCGCAACTCCTGTTCCACGATCCCCCAGGCCTGGTTGGCAACTCTGTACCGTGCTCGTGAAGACTTGTCATGATGTCACACGCGATGAGGCCGACGCTCGGTCGCGCCCGGGGGTTCGGCGCGACACCGGGCCGCATCGCGGGCCGGTGAGCGTTCGAACCGAGGGTTGGGCCCGCTTCGAACGCCTCGTCGCCGCGTGTGCTCACCACCCGGCCCGCGTGGCTCTCGCCCTCGCGCTGCTGACGGTGGGATTCTGCTTCAAACTCCCGCAGCTGGAGATCCAGTCCGATCCCACGTCGTTCATCCCCGACGACTCACCGGAGCGGGCCACCATGGACCGCTACATCCGGCGCTACGGCTCCGACGAGGTCGCTCTCGTCGTCGTCGAGATCGACGATCCCTTCGACGCCGCCAATCTGCGTCGCCTGTACGACCTGCACCAGCGCCTGGACGCCGGCCCGCAGGCGGCCGACGTGCGATCCCTCGTCAACCTGCCCGATGTCGGCCCCGAGCTGAACGCCGCCTCCGGCGATCAGCTCATCGCGGATCCCCAGTCGATCGACCCCGACCACGTCCGCACCGTTGCCGACTCGATCGGACTGGCCGAAGGCCGCCTGTACGGCACCGGCGACCAGCCGTTCCTGGCGGTCGCCGTGCGACTGGCGGGCACGGTGGATCCGGACGATCCCGCCAGCCCGATCGCGGGCGGCGCGGAGTTCGAGCTCTTCGTGGACGACATCGGAAAGGCCGTCGACGCCGTGTCCACCGACGGGTTCGAGCCGGCCACGGCCTCGGCCCTGACGTTCGCCGTGCGGACGGCCCGGGTCATCACTCTCTGGACGGCTCTCAGCGTGGCCCTGGCTATCGCCACGGTCGGCCTCCTCCTGATGGCCTTCTTCCGTCACGTCGCCGGCGCTGTCGTGCCGCTCGCAACCGTCGGCCTCGCGTTGGCATGGACGATGGGGCTCATGGCTTGGACCGGATCCCCGGTCGACGCGTTCTCCCAGGTGCTCATCCTGCTGGTGCTGGTCGCCGGGATCGCCGACAGCGTGCATGTCCAACACCGTTTCGTCGGGCTCCGCGAGGACGGTCTGGAACGGGTCGACGCGGCCATCGTCGCCACCCAGAGCAAGGCGACGGCGATCCTGTTCACGACACTCACCTCCGCGGGCGGGTTCGCCACCTTCGTCCTCACCGGCAGTGGACCGGTCGCACGGCTCGGGCTCTTCGGTGCCTGCGGGATCGTGTTCGCTCTCGTCGCGACCGTGCTGCTCGCGCCCGCGGCGCTCGCCGTACTCCCCGCCCGTCTCGGCATGGCGAAAGCCGGATGGATGGGCGACAACCTCACCCGTGCCGCCGGCTTCGGTGTCCGTCGGCGGGCCTGGGTTCTCGGTGCCGCGGTGGCGATGTTCCTCGTCTCGGGCTGGCTGGCCTGGGGTACCGAGATCCGGGCCGACGCCAGTCGCTGGACCGCGGGCGACGAGGCGATCGAGGAGCTCGCCAAGGTCGAACAACTCGTCGGCAACAGCATCGGCGTGGACATCATCGTGGAGATGGACGAGCCCGGAGCCATCGCCACCCCCGAAGGCCTCGCGTTGATCGATCGGCTCACCGCCGTGGTCGAGGAGTCGACCATCACCGGGGCCACGCCAGTCGTCGAACCGACGGTGAGCGACCTTGTCCAGATCGTCCCCGAGCTCGATCCCGACCCGGCACTGCGAGCCATGGACGAGCTCGACTACTACCCGATCGACACCATCGTCGCCTCCGATCACTCGGCCGCGCGTGTCACACTCCGCATTCCCTACGTCGAACAGCTCGAGGCGCTCGACGACATCGACGCACTCGAGCTCCGACTCGAATCGGCGGCCGGCGATCAGGCCGAGATCATCGTCACCGGCGGCTACGTCGCGACCGGACGGGCCCTCGACCGACTCCTTCCGGCCACGGTCACCGGCTACGGAATGGCCCTCCTGGTGATCAGCATCCTCATGTGCATCGGAGTCCGCAGCATCCGGCGCGGGATCGTGGCGATGATCCCCAACCTCCTGCCCACCGTGGTGGTTCTCGGCATCATGGGAGCCACCGACACACCCCTCGACCTCGTCACCGTCGTCGTCGGTGCCATCGTGATCGGGGTCGCGGTCGACGACACCGTGCACGTCGTCCATTCGCTGTTCCTCGATCAGGATCGCACCGGCGACCTCGAGCGGGATCTGGAGCGCACCATGCGGACGACCGGCCCCGCCCTCGTCGTCACGTCGGCGGTGATCGGGTTGGGGCTGCTGAGCGGGCTCCTGACCCCGTTCACCTTCATGAAGGAGGTGGCCTATCTGGGCGGGCTCGCGGTGGGGCTGGCCCTGGTGGCCGACATCGTCCTGATCCCCGCCCTGGTCGCGACGCTGGCTCGCACCTATTCGAGTTCGTCCGGCTGGCAGCGGTCGGAGGAGCACCCATGATCGTCCGCCACGGTGATGTCACCCTGCACGTCTCGGCCCGCGCCCAGATCACGTTCGGCCGATCCGAGCAGTGCGACATCACGATCGACCCATCCGATCTCCACATCTCGCGCACCGCCGGCGTCGTCCTGTTCGAGGGCGACTCCTGGGTGGTCGAGAACGCCGGGCGCCGGACCTTCTTCCTGGTCGAACCCGGCGGCGAGATCGAGGTGAGCCCCACCAGCGCCGCCTTCCGACGCCGGATCCTGCACCAGCACTGCTGGCTCAGGGTCCCCGGGTCGACCGACGACCACGCCATCGTGTTGACCGTCTCGGAAGACGAGATGCCGTCGTTCCGGGGCCCGTCGCTGATGAGGCCCGGAGAGGCCACCACCGCCGGTGAACAGCCGGTGAAGCTGACCGACAACGAACGGCGCTCGACCCTGGCCATCTACGAGGGCTACCTCCGCCTGCCGCCCCATCACACCCGACGGCCCAACTCGTTCCGGGCGGTCGGCGCCCGGCTGGGGGTCGAGGAGGGCAAGGTGAAAGCCGACCACCGTCGCGTGGCCGACAAGGTCATCACGGCCGGAGGACCGACCGACGCCCACAGCAACCGCGACGCTCTGATCGCCTGGCTCCTCACCCGTCAGATAATCAACGCGGCGGATGTCAGCGAGATCGTCGATTGACCGACGTCCGCGAATCCAGGACGGGCCGCGTCGTCGCGACCCTGGTTCAGCGCCGCTGGGCGGTGCTCGCCGCGGTGGCGATCATCACCGCGGTGTCGGTCGTCGGCCTTTCCCGTGTCATCGTGGAGACAGCGCCTGACGCGTTCATCCTCGAGGGCTCGTCCGAGGCAGCCGACTACGACGAGTTCCGGCGCACCTTCGGCTCCGATGAAGTCGCGGTGGTACTCATTCCGCTCGACGATCCGTTCTCGTCGGGCCATCTGGCGGCGCTGAGCGAGCTGCACGCCGAACTGCTCGACGTCCCCTACGTGGCCGATGTGCGGTCGCTGGTCAACACGCCTGACACATCGGACCTCTCCGAGACCGCGTCGGCCCCGGGCTTCCTGCTCGGCCCCGACGCGGACCCGACCGATCCGACGTTCCGCGACCGGGCGCTCGACAGTGACTTCGTCGACGGCCGGCTCGCCGGTGAGGGCGACGAGCCCTTCCTGGCCGTCACCGTCACCATGCAGGCCGCCATCGATCCCGACGATCCCGACGGCCGGTTCCTCGGCAGCGAGGAGATCAACGATTTCGTCGACGGTCTGCTCGCCACCGTCGACGGTGACTGGCCGGCCGACTTCGAGCCGATCGTCGCCAGTGCCGTGACCTTCGCGATCCGTACGTCGAACACGGCATCGGCCTGGCTCGGCCTGGGAATCGCCATGGTCATCGCCGTGCTGACCGCCCTGCTCGCATTCACCTATCGCCGGGTCGTCCCGGCCCTGGTCCCGGTCGTCGTGGTCGGTCTGGCCCTCCTGTGGACCCTGGGAATCATGGGGTGGATGGGCGTACCGCTGAACGGCCTGTCGCAGATCCTGACCGTCCTCATCCTCGTGACCGGCATCGCGGACGCCATCCATCTCGTGCAGCGCCATCAGGATCTGTCCCGATCTGGTCTGGAACCCGTCCAGGCTGCGATCGATGCCGCCACGTCCAAGTCCAGCGCGATCTTCCTCACCAGCATCACGACCGCGGCGGGCTTCGCGAGCTTCGCCCTGATCGCAGTCGGCCCCGTGTCCGAGCTCGGGTTGTTCGGCGGACTCGGCGTGATGCTCGCGATGGTCCTCACGTTGACCGTCGGAACGATCGCTCTCTCGTTCGCCGGTTCGAGCGACCGGCGGGCCCGCTCCGGCCTCGTCGACGGGGGATCGGTCCACCGCGTCAGCAAGTGGGCCGCCGACCACCGCGTCGCCGTGATCGTCGTGGCGATGGTGCTCCAGGTCGTGATGGTCTTCGTCGGCACCAGGGCCGTGCTCCTGCTGGACACCACGCGCTGGACCTTCGGCGCGTCGGCCAATGAGCAGCTCGAGGTCATCGAGAGAGCGTTCGGCGGTTCGACCACCGTGGAGATCCTGGTGGACACCGAGACGCCGGGCGGCATCGACGACGCCGACGTCCCGGAGCTGCTCGAGTCCATCGATGCCATCACCGCGTCACACGACGTGGTCGGCGAGCCGATGGTGCGTCAGCCGAGCCTGGTCGACCTGATCCGTCGGTTCCCCGACGAGCCACCCACCGGCCTGCTTCGGTTCGTCGACGACCTGGAGATCCCTCGTACGTTGTTCACCGACCCGGAGAACCGCATCGCCAGACTCAGTTACGTGATGCCGCTGGTGGACAGTGTCGAAGTCGATCGCGACCTCACCGCCCTCGAAGCGAAGCTCGACGCCGCCGGTGCTCGCTCCTACGACGTGACGATCACCGGGCTCACCCCGGCGACCAGCGCCAGCGCGACCCGCCTGCTCCCCGATGTTCTCCGCAGTTACGGACTCGCACTCATCGTGATCGCCGCGATGGTCTGCATCGGCGTGCGGAGTCTGCGCCGGGGCCTGGTGGCGATGATCCCCAACCTGTTGCCCGCGATCGTGCTGGTCGGGCTCATGGCGCTGTTCGACATCCCGATCGACCTGCTGACCGTCGTGGTCGGCGGCATCGTGATCGGCGTGTCCGTCGACGACACCGTGCACATCATCCACTCGCTGTTCCTCGACCCGCATCGCACCGGCGACACCGATCGTGACCTCGAACGCACGATGCGCTCCAACGGTCCGGCCCTGGTACTGACGTCGGTGGCGATGGGTCTCGGCCTGCTGACGCTGGTGGCCTTCCCCATGCCCTTCCTCCGCGAGCTCGGACTCCTCGGTTTCCTCGCGATCAGCCTCGCGCTGCTCGCCGACCTGATCCTGCTCCCCGCCCTGCTCGTCGTCCTCGCCCGCACCGAAGCCGAGTGAGTTGCGGGGGGACAGACCCCCAACGCACGTGTGCGTTGGGGGTCTGTCCCCGGTAACGCACTGATCAGTCGGAAACCGTCTCGAGTCGGTCGAGGAGCTCGCCCGCGGCGGCGGCGATCACGGTGCCGGGCGGGAAGATGGCGGCGGCTCCGGCCGCTCGCAGGGTGTCGAAGTCCTGAGGGGGGATGACCCCGCCGACGACGATCATGATGTCGCCCCGGCCTTCGGCTTCGAGCGCGGCGCGCAGCTCGGGTACGAGAGTGAGGTGACCAGCGGCCAGGGAGCTGGCGCCGACGATGTGCACGTCGGCTTCGACCGCTTGCCGTGCCGCCTCGGCCGGGGTCTGGAACAGCGGGCCGATGTCGACATCGAAGCCCAGATCGGCGAACGCGGTGGCGATGACCTTCTGGCCCCGATCGTGACCGTCCTGGCCCATCTTGGCGACGAGGATCCGCGGTCGGCGGCCCTCGTTCTCGGCGAATCGATCGACCCGGGCCCGGATCGTCTCGACCTGATCGTCGTCGCTGCCCACCTCCGAAGCGTAGACACCCTGGATGGAGAAGACGTCGGCCTTGTGGCGACCGAAGACCGCCTCCATCGCATCGGAGATCTCACCCACCGTCGCCTCGGCCCGGGCCGCGTCGACCGCCAGAGCCAGCAGGTTGCCCCCGCCCGACCGCGCCGCCGCCGTCATGGCCTCGAGGGCCGCATCGCACGCCGGCTGATCGCGTCCGGACCGGAGCTGGGAGAGCTTGGCCAGCTGGGCCGCTCGGACCTCGGCGTTCTCGACCTTGAGGACCGGGATGTCCTCGTCGAAGTCGGGCACGAACTTGTTGACACCGACGACGGTCTGGCGGCCCGAATCGATGCGCGCCTGCGTGCGTGCCGCGGCCTCCTCGATGCGCATCTTCGGGATGCCGGCCTCGATCGCCCTGGCCATGCCGCCCGACTCCTCGACCTCGGCGATGTGCTCCCAGGCCCGGGCGGCCAGGTCGTGGGTGAGCCGTTCGACGTAGTAGCTGCCGCCCCAGGGGTCGATCACCCGACACGTCCCGCTCTCCTGCTGGAGGAACAGCTGCGTGTTGCGCGAGATCCGGGCCGAGAAGTCGGTGGGTAGTGCCAGCGCCTCGTCGAGCGAGTTCGTGTGGAGCGACTGGGTGTGACCCTGCGTTGCGGCCATCGCCTCGACACAGGTCCGGGTCACGTTGTTGAACACGTCCTGGGCGGTGAGACTCCAGCCCGACGTCTGCGAATGAGTCCGCAGCGAGAGCGACTTGGGGTTGCCGGGCTCGAACTGCCGCATGAGCTTGGCCCACAGCAGGCGGCCGGCCCGGAGCTTGGCCACCTCCATGAAGAAGTTCATGCCGATCGCCCAGAAGAACGAGAGCCGCGGGGCGAACGCGTCGACGTCCAGGCCCGCCTCGATCCCCGCCCTGACGTACTCGACGCCGTCGGCCAGGGTGTAGGCGAGCTCGAGATCGGCGGTCGCTCCGGCCTCCTGCATGTGATAGCCGGAGATCGAGATCGAGTTGTACTTGGGCATGTGCTCGGAGGTGTAGCGGAAGATGTCCGAGATGATCCGCATCGACGGGCCGGGCGGGTAGATGTATGTGTTCCGGACCATGAACTCCTTGAGGATGTCGTTCTGGATGGTCCCGGCGAGCTGTTCGGGTGCGACCCCCTGCTCCTCGGCCGCCACGATGTAGAGCGCCAGGATCGGGATCACCGCGCCGTTCATCGTCATCGAGACGCTCATCTGGTCGAGCGGGATCCCGTCGAACAGCTGGCGCATGTCGAGGATGGAGTCGATGGCCACCCCGGCCATGCCGACGTCACCGGCCACCCGGGGATGATCGGAGTCGTAACCGCGGTGGGTGGCCAGGTCGAACGCCACCGACAGGCCCTTCTGACCGCCCGCGAGGTTGCGTCGGTAGAACGCGTTGGACTCCTCGGCGGTGGAGAACCCGGCGTACTGACGAATCGTCCAGGGCTGGTTCACGTACATGGTCGGATAGGGCCCCCGGAGATAGGGGGCCACGCCGGGGTAGGTGTCGAGGAAGTCGAGGCCCGAGATGTCCTCGGCGTCGTAGCGCTCCTTGACATCGATGGCCTCGGGTGCGGTCCAGGCGACCTCGCCCGGGCTCGAGCCGTTCGAGCCGGCCGGTCCGAGATCGATCTCGGAGAAGTCGGGTACGGCGCTCACGACGGGTTGACCTCCAGAGCTTCGTGGACCGAGGCCAGCAGCGCGAGTGCGTCGACGCCGACGTGGGCGTAGTCGTCGACGCCCGCTTCGGTCCAGGCCGCCTCGTGGTCACCGGGCTTTCCGGCGAGCAGGACGCGTTTGGCTCCGGCCGCCTTCAGGCTCTTGGCCACGGTGGCGGCGTGCTCGGCGTACTGGTCGTCGGAGGAGACGATGGCGGCCACCCTGGCCCCCGACTCCTCGAAGGCGGCGGCTGCGGCCGCTCCGTCGAGGGGACCGGGGTTGACCGACCGGATGCCGCCCGAGGCGAGGAGGTTCTGCATCCATGCGGCTCGCGCGTTGTGCACGGCGACCGGACCGAGGGTGACCAGGAACACCACCGGTGCCTCATCGCCGGCACCGGCGGCCTCGGCCGCCGAGCGCAGCGATTCGTACGGCTCGGCCCAGCGGCGCAGGGAGAGTGGCCATTCGTTGGCGGTGGGTCCGTCGGCCAGCGCGGCGGTGACGGTCGCGACCGCGGCCCCCTCGGCCATCGCGGCTCGGGCGGCGACGGCGAGCTCTCCGGTCCCGGCGCTCGGCATGTGGACCGGCACGGCGTCCCGAGCGCTTTCGCGCCATCCGGCCAGCATCGGTCTCTCCAGCGGCTCCTCGTCGAGGTGGGGGAACTCGCTCACCCCCGTGATGGGCTGACGCCGTGTCGCGATCGCGGCTCGACGGGCCTCGGCGGTGACGGCGATCGACTCGGCCACCGCACCCGACGCCAAAGCCTCGGGCATGCCGCCCCCGGCCTCGACCTCCCGGAATCGACGCCAGGCGTCCCGGGCCAGTCGCTCGGTGAGGTCCTCGACGTACCACGAGCCGCCGGCCGGGTCGGCGACGACACCGATCCGGGACTCCTCCTGCAACACCAGCTGGGTGTTCCGGGCCATCCGGAGACCGAGATCGTCGGGAAGGCCGGTCATGAGGTCGAAGGGAAGGACGGTCACCGAGTCGACGCCGGCCACCGCCGCGCCGAAGCAGGCCACGGTGGTGCGCAGCATGTTCACCCACGGGTCACGGCTGGTCATCATCGCGGCCGAGGTGACGGCGTCGATCTGGATGGCCGCCGCTCCCTCGGGATGACCGGTCGCCTCGAACACCCGAGCCAGAATCCGGCGCAGGGCCCGAACCTTGGCGATCGTCAGGAACTGGTCGGCCGTGGCCACGACGGTCAGGTTGATCTGGGAGGCGGCCCGGGCCGGGTCGAGGCCGACCCGCTCGAGCTCGCGCAGGTAGGTGACGACCGTGGCGACGACGAGGGCGAGCTCCTGGGCGTCGGAGGCGCCGGCGTTGTGGTAGGGCGAGCCGTCGGCCCGCAGAGCGCGTACCGACGGCCAGGTCCCGGCGGTGTGGGCGGCCAGATCGGCCGCGTACGCCAGGCCCGAGCCGATGGGCCAGGGTGTCATCAGATGGGTCGCCATCACACCCAGCGGATCGGCACCGATGATGGCCCTCGTCGTCTCGGGATCGGCGCCCCGCGACTCGAGCAGGTCGAGCAGGGCTCCGGCCCAGCCGATGAAGTCGGGGCCTGGCCGCAGCGCGACGGGCGCCGAGTCCACCTCGACGCCCTCGAGCGTCCGGGTCAGGTCGGCGAGCGTGGCCAGGCCGACCGGAAGCAGCTCGACCGAGGTGACCCCGCGCCCGAGGTCGCGCAGGATCCGCTCGTTGGTGACGACCGGGTCCGGATGTCCGTGCCGCTGACGGATGTCCCATCCGTCCCCCGCGTGGTGCCCCCGGACCGCGTCGGAGGGGCCGCCTTCGGGCGCATCCCCTCGGGTGTACAGCGGCTGGATGGCGAGCCCGTCGTGGGTCTCGGAGACGAGGACGTCGTCGAAGGCGCGGCCCCGCAGCACCTTGTCGACCGCGGCGCGCCACATGTCGGCCGTCGCCGGCTCGAAATCGGCCGCGAGGCGCATGAATTCTTCAGATGCCATGGAGGACCCGGGATGAGACGGGCGAGGGTCGGTCGCTCACCGTGGAACGGTACCGCACGCGATGGGCCGTCCCGCCAGGCAAGGGCGGCACCGGTCGCTCGTGGCCGGTACGGTCGGCCCATGCCGAACGGACCGGTCGAGTACCCCGTCAGACTCGGGGCGATGTTGTTCACCCTCGTCGATCCCCACCCGGGCAGCGAGGTGGCCTACAACCGGTGGTACGAGCGGGATCACTTCTACGGTGGCGTCCTCCTCGGCGCCGGCACGCTGGCCGGGAGCCGCTGGGTCGCCACCCGTCCGCTGAAGAACCTGCGATTTCCGTCCGACTCGCCGGTGGCCACCCCGGTCGAGCGGGGCAGCTACCTGGCCACCTACTTCATCGAAGCCTCGATGATCACCGAACACTTCGCCTGGGCGTCGCAAGAGGTCCACGAGCTCTACGCCGCGGGGCGGGGCTTCGACGAACGGACGCACGCGCACACGGCCCTCTACACCCACCAGGGCACCACCTACCGCGACGAAGACGGTGTCCCGATCGAGCTCGCGCTCGATCATCGGTATCCGGGCCTGGTCTCACTGCACGTCGACCGCGCCGATGGGGTGGGACACCGCGACTTCGACGAGTGGTTCCGGGCCGAGGCAGCGCCGACGTTGCTCGCTCCCGGCTCACCGGTGGCGATGGTCTCCTCCTGGAGGCCGATCATCCCCGAGTCGGGCGAGGGCGAGGCCCCCATGGATCTCGGGTCGGGCCCGGGTACGCCGCAGCGCAGTATGCAGGTCTGCTTCGTCGAGGAGGACCCGGCCGCCATATGGGGTGGAATCCGCGAATACGCCGCCACGATCGAGACGTCGGGCCTGGCGACCGTCCAGCTGGCCGCGCCGTTCATTCCCACCAGTCGTCGGTACCGACACCTACACCGACCAGCTCTGGTGAGCGGTCCTCGGCGTTCGATCGACCGCTTGGCGATGACTCGATGAGGCCGCAGCGAAGCGACGACGAGAGCGTCGATCCGACTCCCACCGGAGCAACAGAGAGCGGCCATCCTCCCGGGGTGGAGGTGAGAGCCGGTGCTCCACTCCTGAAGGGAGCGCTCACCGTCCTCTTCACGGGCGCACTACCCTTCGCCGCCTTCTACGCGAGGAACGCCGACGAAGTCGTTCAGACGGGACGGTTGGCGGTCTACGCGGCCGCCTCGATATCGGCGAGCCTGGCCTTGTACGGGGTCGGCGTCGTACTGGCCGGCCGCAACCGCGCTGGACAGGTCGCCCTCGCCACCTCCGCCGCTCTCATGTGCTTCTGGGGGTACGGGCTGCTCTATCGCTCGGCCTGGAACGTGCAAACGTCCCACCGCTTCGCCATCTCCGTCGCTGCCGCCTGGTCGTTCTGCGCCGTGTTCCTCGGCTGGATGGCCGGCCGCAGCCGGTGGGTGCTCGAGTGGGCGGCGCTGGCTGCCGGCACATTGTGCATCCTCACATTCCTCCCGGCAGCCGCGGGTGGAGGCAACGAAGTGCCCGGTTTCGACCCGCCGACAGCACTTCGCGGCGGCGACGTCGGCGACCGCCCCGACGTGTTCCACATCGTCGCCGACGGCTACGGCGGACCGGACAGCTTGGAGGTGGTCCACTCGATGGGCAATGAATCCTTCCACGACCAGCTCCGCGCCTACGGATTCGAGGTCTCCGAAAAGGCCTACAGCTCGTACGCCGCAACGCTGCCGTCGCTGAGCACCGTGCTGTCGATGACGTACGCTCATACGCCCGACCACGACCACGTGTCCATGTCCCCGAACTTTGTGCCCTTACTCGCACATGCGTACCGCCAGCGCACAAAGTTCGTCGGGAAGGAAGGGGGGCTACAGCCGCTCGGGGTAGATGCCCTCGGCGTGGAGCCGGGCGAACTCGGCCCGGGCCGGCTCCAGATCGGTCCGGTGGGTGACACCGAGCCACTTGGCGTCGGTGGCGGCCGCCAGCACCTCGACCCGGCCCGAGCGCTGCTCGTGGTCGACCACGTCGGGGATGAGGTACTCGGCCTTCGGGTCTTCGGCGTGGGCCCGGGCGAACTCTGCGAATCCCGACTCGAGCACCTCGAAGAGATAGGGCGTGAATCCCCAGAAGTTCATCGAGGTGGGCGTGTCATCGGGCCAGACCGTGCCGTTCTCGTCGACGATGTCGCCTCCGTCGTTGCGCTGGATGCCGGACATCTCGTCGATCGAGACCAGCTTGCCGTCGGCCACCTCACAGAGACCGCGCGTGACCGCCCCGGTGGGGCTGAGGGCAGTGGCCAGCCGATAGGCCACGAGTGACCAGGTCGGAACCTCACCCTGCGGGGCTCGCAGCAGCTCGGCGAGCTTCGGGAAGGCCTCGACGCCGTAGTAGTCGTCCGCGTTGACCATGGCGAAGGGTCCGTCGATGGCGGGAGCGGCGGCCAGAACGGCATGACCGGTCCCCCACGGCTTCTCCCGTGCCGGTCCGAGCTCGTCCTGACGGACGAAGGTGACATCGAGGTCCGCCGGCTGGGTGCGGGCGAGGTGGTCCTCGGTCATGGCTTCGATGTCGGTCCGGGTAACCATGACCACCCGATCGAAGCCGGCCTTGGTGGCGTCGTGGATCGAGTAGTCGAAGAAGGCCTGGCCGCCCGGCCCGAGCCCTTCGAGCTGTTTGTTGCCGCCGAAGCGCGAGCCCAGACCGGCTGCGAGAATGAGGAGCGTGAGAGACATGAGGGACGAGGCTAATGACTGACGACCCCGTCCGGGTCGACACGTGGCTCTGGTCGGTTCGGGTCTTCAAGACGCGGGCTGCGTCCAAGGACGCCTGCCTGAAGGGGCGGGTGCGGGTCGGCGGCGACGTGGTGAAGCCGGCCCGCCGGGTGCAGACCGGCGATCTGGTCGAGACCCGTCGGGGCGAGCAGCCATTCGTCCTGGTGGTCGTAGAGCTGCCCAAGCGAAGGGTGTCGGCCACCCGTGCGGCCGAGTGCTACGAAGACCGATCCCCGCCTCCCGATCCTCGGCCGACGACCGGTTTCGAATCGGCGATCCCGGCCGGCCAACGCGAACGTGGCGCGGGTCGCCCGACCAAGAAGGACCGTCGCGCCATCGATCGGCTACGGGGGAGGTGATTCTGCCACCCCCTCTCGACTCGGAAGGGTACGCTCAAGTACGGTCTCGGTTCGGAGTCTCGTGCATATCGAAGCGCTGGAGGGCCATGTCGGGATCTCGCGCCTCGCGTCCCTCCCGACCGGTCTGGCCTGAAAGGGGGATCCGGTGGCGCTGTTCGGCAAGAAGGCCAGCAAGGGCGCGGTCAACTTCGACAGCAGCGACGGACGACGACAGCCTCGGCCACCAGATCGACGACTGGGTGTCGACCGACCGTCCGCCGCTGGGCGAGGTCCTGATCGAGCTGGGTCTCATCGAGCCCCAGTCGGTCGAGACCGCCCTGCTGTCGCAGGCCGAAGTGGCCCGGGCAGCCCAGGACGCCGGCGACGTCCGGCAGACGGAGTCCAGGTCCGGCCCCGCGTCGGTGAGGTGCTGATCCGCGACGGTTTCCTCGACGAGGTGAGCCTCGCCACCGCGCTGAGCCGCCAGTTCGGCGTCCCGCTCGCCGACCTGCGCCTCGAGTCGGCCGAGCCCGCCGCGGTCGCGCTCGTTCCCGAAGAGCTCGCCCGCGAGCACCACGTCCTCCCGTTGCGCCTCGACGACGACCGCCTCGAGCTGGTGACCGCCGATCCCTTCGACACCGAGGCGATCCGGGCGATCACCGACCACGTGGGCAAGGTGGCGTTGCGGATCGGCTCGCGCAGCGACATCGAGCGCCAGCTGGACCAGGCCTACAACGTCCTGCACGACGCCGGCGAGCACATCCGGGCCTTCGAGCTCAGCTACGACGAGCCCGACACCGACGACGAGGACGACGAAGCGTTCCACGTCGACGACAACGCTCCGGTGGTGCAGGTGGTCAACCGGATCATCACCCAGGCGGTCCGCCAGCGGGCATCCGACGTGCACATCGAGCCGTCCGAGGGCGACGTGCGGGTGCGCTATCGCATCGACGGCGCCATGACCACGGCGATCGACCTGCCCAAGCGCATGGGGCCGGCGGTCATGAGCCGGATCAAGGTGATGTCCGAGCTCAACATCGTCGAGAAGCGCCGCCCCCAGGACGGCCAGTTCAGCGTGATCGTCGACGAGCGCCCGATCGACTTCCGCGTCTCGGTCGTGCCGACCGTGCACGGCGAGAAGACGACGCTGCGCCTCCTCGACAAGACCAAGTCGCTGATCAGCCTGCCCGATCTGGGCATGGCCCAGGACGTGGCCGAGCGCTACCGCGACATCACCGCCGTCGCCGCTCGGCATGCTGCTGTGCACCGGACCGACCGGTTCGGGGAAGACCACCACGCTGTACGCGACCCTCAACGAGGTCCACGATCCCACCAAGAACATCGTGACCATCGAGGATCCCGTCGAGTACCAGTTCGACGGGATCACGCAGATGCAGGTGACCGGGGGCGTCATGAGCTTCGCCGACGGCCTGCGGGGCATCCTGCGGCAGGACCCCGACACGATCCTGGTCGGCGAGATCCGCGACGAGGAGACCGCCCGTATCGCGATGCAGGCAGCCTTGACCGGCCACTTCGTGCTGTCTTCGTTGCACGCCGTCGACTCCACCGCGGCGATCCACCGGTTCACCGACATGGGTATCGAGCCGTTCCTGGTCGCCTCGGCCCTGAGCGCGGTCGTCGGACAGCGCCTGCTGCGGAGGATCTGCACCAGTTGTGCCGAGCCCTACACGCCGAATGCCGCCGAGTCCCGGATGCTGCGAGCGCTACTCGCGCCTCACTCCCGAGTGGACCAAGGGCAAGGGTTGCGAGCTGTGCTCGGACACCGGGTACCGCGGCCGGGTGGGCGTGTACGAGCTCCTGGTGCTCACCGATTCGATCCGCGACCTGATCGTCGGCACGTGCCACCCACCACGAGATCAAGGCGCTGGCGATGGAGGAGGGCATGCGCACCATGCAGCAGGAGGCCTTCGACCTGGTCGCCGAAGGGCCTCACCACGGTCGAGGACGTCCTGCGCAGCGTCTACGCCTCGGGCATGGACTACGAGACGGCTCAGCCCGGCGAGCTGGCCGGCCACAGCTCGAGCCCGAACTGGGATCCAACGGGTCGGTCGCGGACCACCGGCGCATTCGCACGACATCGACCCGGCCCGAGACCGACAGATCCCGCACCGCGTGCGTTCAGGCGCGGTGAGGGGGACCAGTGGCACTGACCCAACAGACCGAGCCGAGTGCGCTCGCCGCTGGCGCCGACCCAGAAGTACCGCTACGAGGCCGAGACGCTCGACGGCGAGACCGTCAAGGGCCAGATCGAGGCGCCCTCGGCCAACGTGGCGCGGAACCAGCTGGCCGTGCAGGGCATGCGCGTGCTCAAGATCGTCGAGCGCAAGGGCCTGAACGTCGAGATCACCAAGACGAAGGTGCCTCTGGTCGAGATCATGCACTTCTCGCGGCAGATGGCGACGTTCCTGCGTGCCGGTGTGCCCGATGATCGAGGCGCTCGACAACCTCCGCGAGGACACCGCCAACAAACGGTTCAAAGAGGTGCTGTCCGACGTCCTGGACCGGGTCTCGGCCGGGCGATCGGTCGCCGAGTCGCTCAACCTTCACGCCGACATCTTCCCCAGCTACTTCATGGCCCTCCTCGGGTCCGCCGAGCTCACCGGCCGCATGGACGAGGCATTCGACCAGCTCCACGCGTACATCCGCCGCGATGTCGAGCTGACCCGCACGGTGCGCAAGGCGCTGATCTACCCGATGATCCTGCTGGCGGTGTCCCTGGGCGTGGTGCTGATCATCGTGATGTTCGCCATTCCGCGGTTCGCCGACTTCTTCGAGGGGTTCGACGCCGAGCTCCCGCTGCCGACGCGCATGCTCGTGGCCGTGGCCGACTTCGTCGGCTCCACCGCCGGGCTGATCACCGGTATCGTCCTCGTGCTGGAGCATCGTCGGGACTCATCCTCTACGTCCGGACCGAGGGCGGTCGGACGAAACATGCACGCTCTCCAGCTCAAGACCCCGATGGTCTCGACCGTGGTCACCTACTCCTCGACCGAGCGGTTCACCCGGGTCCTGGCCGCGCTGCTCGAATCCGGCGTCCCCCTCCCCGAGGCGCTGCCGACCTCGATCGACTGCTCCAACAACATGGTCTACCGGGAGCGGCTCCAGGTGGCGATGGAGGAGATCCTCGCCGGAGGCGGGTTCGCCGAACCGATCGCCCAGACCGACCTCTTCCCCAACGCGGTCGTCCAGATGATCCGCGTCGGCGAACGCACCGGTGAGCTGTCCGATCAGCTCGACAACGCGGCCGGCTTCTACGAGGAGGAGCTCACCTACGCGGTCGAGAAGCTCACCGCCTGGTTCGAGCCGATCATGATCCTGTTCATCGGTGTGGTCGTGGGTTTCGTGGCCCTGGCCATGGTCTCGGCCATGTACGGCATCTACAACCAGGTCGAGTTCTGACGCCGCAGGAGACCGGACAGCCCTACGGCCGCCAGGTGCGGTGCGGAGTATCCGCGTGTATCGTAAGTCGGTCAGAGGCGGAAGAGATGGGCGAATCGAGACCAGGACGGGGTTGGCCGGCGCGTCGTCGCGACCAGCGTGGCGTGTCGCTGGTCGAGGTGCTCGTCGTCATCGCCGTGCTCATCCCCGTGGTCCTGGCCGCCACGCTCGGCCTGTTGACGTCGGCCCGACTGGCCACCAACACCAAGGCGTCCCAGGAGCTCAACGCCGCTGCGGCCAGCTTCGCCGAGAGCCTCAAGGAGATCGACTACGTCGACTGCGCCGCAGCCGACGGCTACGACGGTGCAACCGGGCTGTGGGAGCCGCCGGCCGATGCGAACATCACCATTGACGTCCTGGACCGTCGAGTACTGGGACCAGTCGTCGACGGACTACGTGCGTCCTGGCCGACTCCAACTGCCCCGACCGATGACGAGGGAGCGCAGCTGCATCACCATCGAGCTGACCAAGCTCGACGGCGCCACCGAGCTCTCGGTCGTCAAGCGCGATCCGGCCGGGTATCCGGATACGGCGCCGTGATGACCAAGGGCCACCTCCGTCGCCGGCGCTCCCAGACCGGCGTGACGCTCATCGAGACGCTGGCCGTGCTGGCCATCTCCTCGTTGATCATGATCCCGATCCTGGGGTGGGGTTTCCTGGCCATCCAGGAGCAGGAGGCCGTCTACACCCGCAACACCGACGGAGCATCGATCGGGCTCCTCCGTACCTACTTCGTCCGCGACGTCGCATCGGCCGCCGATGCCAAGATCGGGACCTACGCCGAGGACACCGACTGCTCCGGCGGCGAGGGAGCGGGCACCGGCGCGCAGACCCTGCTCCGCCTGGGAGGCGACGACGACGAGTACGTCGTCTACAACCAGGTGACCTCGTCCGAGGGCGTCGGTCTCAGCATCTGGCGCCGGGAATGCGACGGGAGCACGCTTGCTGGCCACGACCGAGTCGTCGATCGCGTCGCCGTCGGGCGGCACCACGGTGACCTGTACCGGCCGGGGCGAGGCTCCCGAACCCGAGGACGACTGCGGTCGGATCAACTTCAGCGTCGATGACCGAGGACGCCGAGACCGTCTCGATGACGGCATCGGTGCGGGCCGGACGAGGACGCCGAGAGCGCTCCGGCGGGTACCGGTCTACATCTCGCCCGACGTGGTCATCGTCGTGAATCCGACGACGGTGTTCCGGGGCGAGACGGTGACCTTCGACGCGTCGGGATCGTCCGACCCTAGGGGCGGCACCTGTCCCACCACTGGGACTTCGGTGACGGTACGGCATCTACGGACGCGGTGGCCACCCATTCGTACGCGACGCTGGGCGAGTTCACCGCGGTCTACACGGCCACGAACGAGGACGGCACCCCGGCGAGCGACTACGAGCGGGTCACGGTGCAGAACCGGCCTCCGACCGCCGTGATCTCGGCCCCGACCGACGGCCTGGTCACCACCCGCTGCTACAACGTCAGCTTCGCCGCGGCGGGCTCGAACGACGACGGTGACACCCCGTACGGCGGCAGCGTCGTCGAGTACCGGTGGGACTACGGTGGCGTCGCCGCGAGTACCCAGACCTCACCGGCCGCGCATACCTATCAGTTCCCGTCCCTGAGCCCGGGCAACGGTACCGCACCCCTGAGGGTCGGTCTCGCGGTCGTTGACAACGACGGCGGGGAGAGTCTCTCGGTCAGCAGGTCGGTGACGGTACAGAATCGACCGCCCAGCACGCCGGCCATCACCGCCAACGGTGGCACCGGGCCGATCACCGGCGTCGTCGCCAAGACGGTCAACTTCACCAGCACGGTCTCCGATCCTGACATCTGCGCCAGTTCCGACGAGTCACTCTCGTATGAGTGGACCTTCGGCGACGGCGGAACCTCGTCCGACCCCAATCCCTCCCACACCTACACGACAAGCGGGCTGTACACCGCTGAGCTCACGGTGACCGACACCGCCAACGCGTCGGTGACCTCCAACTCCATCACCGTCGACCTCAACACGACACCGATTGCAGCGTTCACGATGAATCCGACCACCGTGCGCGCCGGCCAACCGCTACCAGCCAACTGGATCACCAACACTTCATCCGATCCCGACGGCGATGCGATGACAGCAGCGTGGACGTTCCCGTACGGGACTCCCGGGTCATCCAGCGCCTGGACTCCGCCGTCGGTGACGTTCACCCACAACGTCGGTGGCGGCGACACGTTCATCTCGGCCAACTACACCGTCGGACTCACCGTGACCGACGCACGAGGAGCCCCACACTCGACGAATCGGACGATGACCGTCACCGGGGCCCCCTATCCGTCCAACTTCCACCGGTCCGGCTACGGCAGCTATTGCACGAACTCCAGCTGGATCGGTTGTCTGGGCTGGGCGCGCTACATCGACTTCTCCTGGAACTCGGTCCCGAACACCAACCTCTACCAGATCCAGCTGAACTCCCTGACGACACTCTGTGGTAGCGGCGGCACCAAGACCACCACCGGCACCTCGGTGCGCTTCGACGGACTCGACAACGAGCTCTGGACGTGCTGGTACGACGCGTACATCCGATCGAGGGACAGCAACACCGGCAAGTGGGGGGCGTGGCGACCCGTGTACAACACGAACTCAGGATGATGCGGACCGTGGATCCACCAGCGACAACGGCGCCCCCGATCTCGAGTGGTCGCCGCCAGGGCGGCTTCGCGCTCATCGGGGCGCTGTTCGTAGTGATCGGTATCGCCGGGGTCGCGCTCATCGCGCTGATGACGATGACGCTCAGCTTCTCCAAGATCAGCGTGCAGGAGAACGCAAATGCCCGTCAGGTGCGAGCGGCCGACAACGCGCTCGAGTCGGCGGTCAACATGATGCGCATGGACCCCGACGGCCTCCTCGGAGGTCTCGAAGAGTGCCTCGGCACCTCCGGCGTGGAGTTCCCCAGTAACGATCGCACCGTCACCGTCACCGCCACTTGTGAAGCGTCACCGCAGCTGATCCGATCCACGGCGCCTTCCGCCACCGCCCCCGCCGTCCAGCTCGTCGGACCGAACGGGTACCAGTCGGGGTCATTCTCCGACACGGTGCACTGGGACAACGACTGCCTCCTCGGTAATC
Organism: uncultured Acidimicrobiales bacterium; assembly: GCA_963695075.1. Taxonomy (GTDB): domain Bacteria; phylum Actinomycetota; class Acidimicrobiia; order Acidimicrobiales; family CAWCAL01; genus CAWCAL01. The sequence goes on along the minus strand of CAVOFR010000005.1, from coordinate 353,909 downwards.
CGGCGCTGGGCTCGTGCGCTCCCTGGGTCCTCGGCATCGGCTCCTCCAACTACGCCGCTCACGCCGCCACCGAATTCGCGGCGAACACACCAAGCCTCATCCACGTCGCCGACGACGATCCTGATGACAACGACAAGACGCTGACGTTCGGTGCCGACGTGCAGGCCCGACGCGGCTCGGCCATCATGATCCCGCCCTCGGGGACATCGCCGGCGGTGAGGGTCGCCGGAGAGTACCAACAGGCCGACGTGGGCCTGTTCTCCCCGCAGGGACCGATCGACTGCGGGATCGCGACCACCGGGCACCCGTGGAACGTCGTCGCGGCACAAGTCGCCGATTCCGACGATACGTTCGGCGTCCCCACCTGCGGCTCCGCCGCCACCGCCGCCGCAGCCCTGAACCCCCGAGCCGAGCTCGGCACCCGGCCCGGCCTGCAAGACACCTTCACCGCCTTCAAGACGATCCCCGCGTGCACCGGCAGCGTCATCACCCTCGGTCCGGGCGCATACGGCAAGGCCCAGACCGCGACGCTCAATCGCTACTTCGGCGGCCAATGCTCGAACAAGACCTTCTGGTTCACCCCGGGGTCCTACTGGTTCGACGTCGACGACCCACTCAACCCCGACAGTTCGGCCAAGAGCCGTGGACTGTGGAACAGCCTGATCATCAGCGACCCCACCGTGCGGGTCATCTTCGGAACGCCCACCGGTGACGGCGCCGCCAGCGCGGTCTTCCCCGAGGCGTGCAGCGCCACCGCTGCCGGCGTAGAGATCACCTACAGCCCGCGGACCACCCTTCGTCATCTCGCCGGTCGTCTGGCCATCTGCGACCAATCGACGTCGGCATCGACCAATGGCGTACCGCCGGCGATCTGGCAAGCCGCCAACGCCGACGGCGGCTGGAACGGAAAGCCCGTCGGGGCGAATTCCTTGACGTTCGACTTCGACTCGAGTTGGATCTCGTTCGACAGCAGCTACTTCAACAATCCGGGCAACGCGTTTGCGATCGACGGCAACGTCGCGTCGGCCGGCTACAGCTGCACGTTCGTCTTCTACGGCACGTGTGGTATGGACGTCAGGCTCAAGGCTCGGGACTTCCAGATGAACGGCGCCGCAACTCCGACCGGCCGGCTCGACTCCCTCGACGTCATCCTCCGGGCGCGGGCGCAATCGAACGTCGGATTCTCGCTCTCGTTCTACGGAAGCGGCAGCGTGGGAACGACGGTCAAGTTCTACCGGCCCGGGGCGTCATCGCCGACCTGCGGCGGCTTCTATCCCTTCCAACCGGACTCCCGTAGCTCGTCATACATGAATCTGGACATCGACCTGCTGTCACCGACGCTCCAGGGCATCAGCGGTCTGCCACGGTGCCGAGACGTCACACCCAAGCTCACCCGCGCCGATCTCAACGGCGCCGGGATCGATCTGGACCATCGCATCGCCTCGTCGGCGATCACGCTCTTCACGACGGTCAACAACTCCCTCAACATCGACGGGCTCGAGCTCCGAGCGGGGTGGGACCTTACCGGGTCGTCGGCGACCGGCGGTTCCGGATGGACCAACGCCGGGAACATCCTGACCACCGACAGCCAACACTCCGGCTACACGCTCAGCGGATGCCCGCTGTTCGGTAGCTGTGCGACCGCCACCCGGTCGGTGACCATCGCCGGATTCGACAACACGATCAGGCCCCACGTCCCCGTCGACGGCGCTCTGCTGAAGGCCGGGGTGATCGTGACCGGCGAGACGACCAACCAGAACTTCTTCGCCAACGGCTCCTTCTACGATCTCAACGGTGACCCGGACATCTCCCAGGGCTCATGGATGAAGGTCACGATCTCCGGGCTGCGGGACACGACGAGCGGGTCGTGCGTCGCGAACTGGCCACGGGTGCCGTTCTGGGGTCAGGGCGTCTACCTCGACCTCCTCGATCCGGGCGTCGCCGGCACCTGCTCGTCGCTCCTCACCAACGCCGAGCAACTCATCGGGGCGTCGGCCGTGCTCGAGGTCCACGTGGCGCGCAACAGCTGGGGGGCCTATGTCGACTACGGGACGCGGATCGACTCGGTGCGACTGTCGACGGTCACCGCCGGGAACTACACCCGGCCCCGGTCTCCGATGGTGATTACGGTCGGGGACGGTCCCTCCGACAATTCGTCCTTCAACGTCTTCGGCCAGGTCTCGATACCGCGCAACGACCTCAACGTCCACTGGAACGGCCCGGCTCCGGTCGATGCCGACGACGAGCCCGTTGCCATCGGCGGGGGGAACATGATCCTCTCGGGGCTGGCGAGCTACGTCCCACCCGGTGGCGAGGCGGGGGTCATCTGCTGCACTCCCACCAAACCGGCCGAACGGATCGTCAACCTCGTCGCCACGGTGCCGGACCCGGTCGGAGGCACCAAGGAAGTCGGTACCGCTCGCGTCGTGATCAGCGACGTCGGGGGGCCGGGGGCGGACGTGACGATCGAGGAGTGGTCGATCTAGACCACCGCTTCGCCCCTCCGGGGTATGAATCCGCTCTGTGGTTGCGACACCAAGGCGAGCTGATTTTCTTTATCTGGTCTTTATGTGGTAACTTGTACACGCAAGTACCTTTACCGGGTTACCCGTCGGCCTCGAGGATCTCGACGCCTGACACACGAGGGGGCGAGATCGCTTCTTCGCTCACCAAGAGGGAGTTAATCACATGATGGAACTGATGAAGAAGCGGGCTGAGTCGAGAGGGCAGGGCCAGAGTGGCTTCACCCTGATCGAGCTCCTCGTCGTCATCGCGATCCTGGCCGTGCTGGCCGGCGTGGTCGTCTTTGCTGTCGGCGGCATCACCGACAACAGCCAGACACTCGGCCTGCGACATCGACGAGCGCACCCTGCGGACCGCGGCCGAGGCCTACCGGGCCGACGAGGCCAACTCGGCGTATCCCGCCGACGAGGCCACGCTCGTCCCCGGGTGGCTCGCCGAGGCAAGCGACATGCACACCTACACCCAGACCGGCGGCGGCTCCGGGTACACGATCGGCGTACAGTCGGGCGGTGGCTGCTAGTACGCCTCACCTAGCTGAACAAACGGGCGGGGCCGGGTTTCCGGCCCCGCCCGTTTGTCGTTTTCTGACAGACTCGACCGACCCGGGAGAAGAGACCGTGCAAGGACCCGATACCGCCGGCCTCGAGCCGTACCTCCAGTACCTCTGGGAGCACGGTGCCACCGACCTGCACCTGGCCGCCGGCACCCAGGCCCGGGTGCGCATCGACGGCGAGCTGATCGCCATTCCCGAATCGCCGGAGATCACCAGCGACTTCATGCTCCAGGTCTTCGCCTCGCTGATCACCGCCGAGGAGAGCGACGAGATCTCCCGCGAACGCCAGCTCGACTTCGCGTTCACCTGGGCCGACACGGCCCGCTTCCGGGCCAACGCCTTCTTCCAGCTCGACCGCCCTGCGCTGGCGCTGCGGCTCATCCCCACCGAGATCCCGACCCCCGAGGACATCGGTCTTCCCGACGTCGACCGGTCCGCTGCTCAGCCGGCCCCACGGCCTGGTGCTCATGACCGGGCCCACCGGATCGGGCAAGTCCACCACCCTCGCGGCGATGGTCGGCTGGATCAACCGCAACCGGCCGCTGCACATCCTCACCATCGAGGACCCGATCGAGTACATCCACCCGCCGATCCAGGCGCTTGGTGAACCAGCGCGAGGTCGGCCGCGACACCGTCTCGTTCGCCGACGCGCTGCGGGCCGCGCTGCGCGAGGACCCCGACGTCGTCCTGGTCGGCGAGATGCGCGACCTCGAGACCGATCGCCCTCACCCTCACCCTGGCCGAGACCGGCCACCTGGTGTTCGCCACGTTGCACACCAACGACGCGGCCCAGACCGTCGACCGCATCATCGACGTGTTCCCCGCCGACCAGCAGGACCAGATCCGGGTCCAGTTCTCCATGGCCCTCGCCGCGGTCATCTCCCAGCGCCTGATCCCCCGCATCGGCGGCGGTCGGGTGGCGGCCTACGAGGTCCTGCTCGGCACCTCGGCGGTCACCAACATCATCCGCGAGGGCAAGATCCGCCAGCTCCGCAACCTGCTCGCCACCGGCCAGAAGGACGGGATGATGGTGATGGAGCAGTCCCTCGCATCGCTCGTGCATCGTCAGATCATCACCTACGAGGACGCCGTTGCCGCCTCGGTCCATCCCGACGAGATCGCCGGCTTCGCCTCCCACGTCGAAACCGATCCCGACATCCCCGAGCCCGCCCACTTCAAGCTCGGCGCGAGCGGAGCGGGTGCGACCGGTTGAGCGCTGCGGAGTGGGTGATGCTCATCTTCGGCGTGCTCGGCTTCTTCGCCGTCGGATCCTTCACCAGCGTGGTCATCGACCGGCTCCCGCTGCACCTCGACGAACCGAACGAGCACGGTGAGCTCTGGGAGAGCAGCCCCTGGTCAGAGGTCTTCGCCGGTCGGAGCCGATGCTCCGAGTGCGGGGCCGCGGTCCGACCGTCGGACAACATCCCGGTGGTGTCCTGGGTGGTTCTCCGGGGACGATGCCGGGACTGTGGGACCCGGATACCGGCCTTCCACCTCCTGGTCGAGCTGTCGGTGCCGCTGCTGTTCCTCGGTGCGCTCTGGGCGTTGGGCCTGGAATGGCCTCTCCTGCCCGCGCTCTGGCTCATCCCGGTCGGCGTGGCGGTGGCCGCCATCGATCTGCGCACACTCATCGTGCCCACCCGGATCGTGTGGCCCGCCTTCGTCGTGTCGATCGTGCTCTGCGTCGTCGCGGCGGGAATGCAGGGCGAATGGGACTGGCTGCAGAGCGCCCTCGTCGGCACCGCTGCACTGGCGGGGCCGCTGTTCGTCGTCTGGTTCATCGTTCCCCACGGGATGGGCTTCGGCGATGTCCGCCTTACCACCCTGCTCGGTTTCAACATCGGCTTCTACGCTCAGGGCGCGCTCTGGGGATCGGTCTTCCTGTCGATGCTCTGCCTGGCCGGATCGGCCGTGCTCGGGATCCTGATGGGAGTCATCGCCCTCGGTGCCCGCGGCCGGGGGGCCAAGGTACCCTTCGGCCCCGCCCTGGTCGCCGGCGCCTTCCTGTGCATCGCGTTCGCCGAACCGATCCTCGACCGCCTGACGACCTGAGTGCGTTATCGGGGGACAGACCCCGAACGCACTGAGTGCGTTATCGGGGTCTGTCCCCGCGCAACGCACTCGACTAGCGGTCGCGCACGATCACCAGGTGCTGATCGGCCTCGACGCCGCGCACGACCTGGGGTTCGTCGGCGCCGGGCCAGCGGACCTCGATGCGGTCGATCGGCCCGCTGTGCTCGCCGAGACCGACATGGAACACCGGTGGCTTCTGGGACTCGTATGATCCGCCGGTCGAGATCCAGCCCGTGATCGGATCGTCCTCCGCCGTCGGGGTTATCTCGATGCGGGCGCCGTCGCCCCAGCGGTTCCCCGGCGTCGCCGGATCATCGAGCGACACCGCGAGCCAGTTGTTTCCAGCCGTCGTGTCGTTCCGGTACAGGCGGGGCGGCTCACCGGACGGAACGACCAGCAGGTCCTGATCGCCGTCGGTGTCCATGTCGAACGCCACCATGCCGTGGTCGATCGCCATGTCATCCAGCCCGAGGGCGGCTGCCGCGTCGCGGTACATCGAACCGTCACGGACCCAGAACCTCGTGGTGTCCTCGGCGAACGTGGCGAAATAGTCCCCGACCTCGTCGGCCATCAACGAGACCGACTCCGGATCGATCTCGAAGCCGTTCGCCATCGTGACCTCGGGGACGCCGTCATTGTCGAAGTCCTCGATGGCGGCCCCCCAGCCCCAGCCGCCGTCGCGCAGACCGTAGACATCGGTGGCGTCGGTGAACCGGGCGCTCCCGTCGTTGAGGAAGAGCCGATTGCCCGAACAACCCTGGACGACACATCCGTCGTCGTGCGGGTAGCTGATCGATGTGATGAACCAGTCGGGATCGCCGTCGCCGTCGACGTCCCGAACCACCGAGCCCATCCCGTTCTCGTCGGTGCCCACCCCGGCCTCGGCGGTGATGTCCTCGAACCGTTCGCCGTCGATGTTGCGGAATACTCGGCTCGTGCAGTAATCCCCGGTGATGGTGAGGTCGGGCCAGCCGTCGGTGTCCAGGTCGGTGAACACTCCGGTGAAGGCCACGATCCGCGCCAGCGGCAGATCGAAGTCCTCGGTCGCGTCGGTGAAGTGGCCGGTCCCGTCGTTCAGGAACAGGGCCGACCGCGATGGCTCGGCGACCGAGCTCAGCGGGAAACCCTCCGCTCCGAGCGCGGCGGCTGCCGCACAGTTCGACGGGGACTCAGGTGACGCGATCCCGCTGGTCCCGAAACGGTCCATGATCGCAGCCTGAGCGTCCTGGTCGAAGAAGAGATCCTGTCGCCAGTGCAGCACCAGGAGGTCCATGAATCCGTCCAGGTTCACGTCGGCGACCGACACGTCGTGGGTCTGATTCCCCTTGTCGGCGTTCCGCACCTCGGGCCACTCGAGCCCCCGGGCGGCCGACTCCTCGGCGAAGGTCCCGTCGCCGTTGTTGACGAACAGCTGGTTTGCTCCCTGGCCGGCGCCGGCAACGAACAGATCCAGGTGGCCGTCGGCGTCGAAGTCGGCGAACGAACCGGTGGTCGAGCCGTCGCGGTCCGCGGATCCGGCGATACCGGCCCGAGAGGCCACGTCGGTGAAGTGGCCGGTTCCGTCGTTCAGGAACAGTCCATCGGGTTTGCCCACCCGCGGCAGGAACACGTCGGCGTCCCCGTCCAGATCCACATCGGCTACGGCGACCCCCGAGGTCTGACCCTCGTCGTCCGCCAGCAGGGCCTCGGAGTGAGCCACGTCCAGACCCGCCTCGGCGGTCACATCGGTGAACGAGAGCGATGCCAGCGCAGGATCACCGGCACTCCACGGTGGTGGGATGTCGCCCGGCCGATTGGGCGGCGGGGCGGGTACATCGGCGACCTCGGGGACCGAGTCCTCGGGAATCGTCGACGTCGAGGTGACCACCGAGCCGGTCGGGGTGTCGTCCGTATCCGAGGAACAGGCGGTCGCCACGACCAGCGCGGCGAGCATCGCGACGACCGCACGCTGGCCGGCGCGCCTCACCACGGCAGCCCGAGGTCGGCGAGGTTCCTCATCCGATGACCTCCCGACGGTCGGTCAGTCCAGGCCGCGCTCGTGGAGCCATGCGGAACAGATCCCCACCGACGCAGCGAGCTCGTCGCGCTGGCCGATGTAGTAGTGCGTCGCGCCGGGAATCTCATGCCGTTCCTTGTCGGCCGATCCGAGCGCTTCGAAAAGCCGTCGGTGATGGCTCGGCGTACAGGCGTTGTCGGCCATGTTCCCGATCACGAGGCCCGGCACGGACACGCGGGCGGCGCAGGCCACCCCGTCGGCGTTCGAGTCGTCGTAGCTCCACTGGCTGAGCCAGCTACGCAGCGAGCAGTACCGGGCCAGGCCGACCGGCCCGTCGTTGACCACGTCGGGGTCACCGAGATAGGACCAACCGATCTCCCGTTCACTGGGCTCGATCGTCCCGTCGAACAGGCGGGGGTCGGCCATGGTGCCGTGCACGACGAAGCCGAACTCGGTCGGCTTCGAACCCGGCGGGTTGAGCTCGGCCAGCTTCTCCTTGACCCAGCCGGTGATCCGGCGGTTGCGGGCGATCTGGGCGGCGCGATAGCGCTCGACGAACTCGTCGCCGTAGGGCGGCTGATTCGGATTCTCCGGGTCGAACAGGTCCAGGTCACGATCGCGATCGGTCGGATCGTTCTCGTCGAGGATCGACGCGTCGAGCCACTCGGTCAGGGTGTGCGCCCGGCTGACGTGGGCGGCGAGGAGCAGGATCCCGTCGGCCGGGATGAGCCCCGCCGCAGTCAGATCGGGCGGGTCACCGGCCGGCGTGGCCGTGACCGAGGGGTCCTCGGCTTCGGCCTGGTAGAACAGCGACAGCGAGCCGCCGCCGCTCCAGCCGGCCAGGACGACCCTGTCGTAGCCGAGCTGCTCTTTGGCGTGGCGAACGCAGGCGGCGAGATCAAGAGCGACCTTCTCCATGATCAGAGCCATGTCGCCGGTCCGATACCGCGAGTTGCAGTAGATGACGTGGTGGCCCGCCCGGGCCAGCCCACCCACCATCGGGAGGTACGCCCCCGCCCCGACCGGGTGCATGAAGATCAGGACCGTGTCGCTGGGCCTGTCATCGGGCACCAGGTGGTGGGCTTCGAGCAGGACGACGTTCTCGTCACCGCCGTAGGTGTCCTTGAACTCGGCCTCCTCGGCGAAGACGATCATCTCGGCCCGCCGCTCGAAGTGGAAGGCGAACGGGTCGTCAGTCATCGGAGCCGGCCTTCCCGGGGCCATCAGCCCGTTCCGGCTTCGGCTGCACCGCTGCCAGCGATTCGGCGTCGACCAGCAGCGGGCGGACCGTGTCGACCGAGATGATCTCCCAGTCGACCCGGTCGTACTCGTCATGGGTCGCCCGGGCGTGGTCGCGGGCCACCTCGGGGGCACCGTGGTGGAGACCCTGGGGACTGTGAGCCAGGGCGCCGCGCGGAAGCGGGTAGCCCAGGAACGATCCACCGTGGGTGAGGGTCACCTCGTCGTAGTCGACGTTGCGGTGATACCAGGGGACCCGCTCTACACCCGGCGGAGCTTCGGCCGGCCGGGGCAGGAAGTGCAGCACGACCACCCCGGGTGCCTGGAGGAAGAAGTGCACCGACGGCGGGAGGTGCAGCGTCTCGGACGTCATCACGTTCCAGTCCCGGATGTTGAGCTTGAACGGGAAGAGGTCGCCCTTCCAGCCGTGCACGTCGAAGGGGTGATACGGGTAGAAGATCGACGAGTCCTGACCCCGATACCGGATGCGAACCTCGACCTCGCTGCCGTCGTGGTCGGCGTCGGCGACCGGATCGGGCTCGGGCACGAACAGGATGGTGGGGTCGAACGGTGCCCGTCGGCCGTAGGAGGTGAAGTCGGCGAGTTGGAGCTCGCCGTAGGTCTCGGTCACGAGGAAGTGGTTGTCCGTCGTGTCGGGCACCACCTGGTAGGTCGTCGACTTGGGCAGCACGACGTAGTCGCCGGGTTCGTAGGGGACGGGACCGAATTCGGTCCGGAACGTCCCCGTGCCCCGATGGACGAAGTAGACCTCGTCGCCGTCGACGTTGCGACAGAGGAACGGCATCGCCTCTGATCTCCGACTGATCGACAGCGTGCAGTCGGCGTTGGACAGGACGCGGCGGGGGCGACCGGCCGGGTCGGTCAGGTCGTCGGTGGCCAGCCGGTGCGTACGCCACTCGGTGACCTTCAGCGGCCCGTCGGCCCGGAACGTGGTCGGGTCGTGGGAGTGGTAGAGAACGGTGGAGCGGCCGGCGAAGCCCGCCCGGCTCATCTCCTCCTCCTTGCGGCCCTCCAGGTCACGATGAGCGTGGCGGGGCGTGTCACCCCGATCCAGGTGAATGAACGACTTCACGACCCTTCCCCTCCCGAGCGCCAGCGACGGCTTCCCCCGATCATGCCCTCGGCGACCGACGGCAGCCGAATCCCGTACGAAAACGACATCGGCCCCACGGTGAGCGCCGCGGGGCCGATACGTCGACCGGATGAGCTGACCGAATCGTCAGCGCGCTCTGGGGATCAGGGCGCGGCCGTCGTGGTGGGGGCCGCCGGCGCTTCGGTGGTGACCGGAGCAGCGGTCGTGGGCGGCGCCGTGGTGGTGGACGCGTCGAGGATCGCCTCGGCGTCGGCCAGCTGTTGCTGGAAGGCTCGCAGCGTGGCCTCGTCGAGCTGGCCGGTCGGCTCAACACCGAGCTCGGTCTGGAAGGCCTTCAGGGCCTCTTCGAGCTCCGGCGACCACTGACCGTCGATCTCGCCGTCCCAGTAGCCGAGCGTCTTGAGGACACCCTGTAGGGCGGCGACCTGCGCCGACTCCCGGCCTTCGAGGTCCTCGGCGAGGGCCTCCTGGCTGGCAGGATCGAGGAAGCCGGTCTCGGGCAGTCCGTGGGCCTTCTGAAGGGCCTTGACCGCGTCAGCGGTGGCGGGCCCCCACAGGCCGTCGATCGGCCCGGTGTAGTACCCGGCCGTGGTCAGGTCGGTCTGGGCCGCGCCGACGAGCTGCCGAACCTGAGCGAGGGCACCCTCGTCCTCGACGCAGCCGGCCTGCTGGAGCAGGTCGAGCCAGGTGACCTCGACCGCGTAGGCGGCCGAGGTGATCGCAACCCCGGCCTCGCTGAGCGGCGTGTCGGTGGTGACTCCCTCGATGGCGGCGTTCAGGTTGTCCTGAGCGGCCCGGACCTGGGCGATCGTGTCCTCGGAGACCTCGACGGTCACGACGGTCGACGGCGGGGTCTCTCCGGCCTCCATCGCTTCCTCGGCCTCCTTCATCTGCTGATCGACCGCTTCGCGGAGTGCGGCTCCGGCGGCCTCGGCCTCGGCACCGGCCTCGGTCAGAGGCTCGAGACCGTCGCTCAGATCGCCGACGGTCGGTTCCTCGTCGGTGAAGATCATCCCGTAGGTGTCGAGAGCGTCGATGTAGGTGTCCGACGCATCGCAGAACGCACCCAGGGCTTCCTCGACGTCGGGTGCCGCGGTGGTCACCGTGGTGTCGGGTGGTGTGGTCGTGTCGGATGACGCATCGTCATCGTCACCGCACGCTGCAAGGAACAGGGCACCAGCGGCCAATATCGCTACATAACGTCGCACAGCAGAAATCTCCAGGAGTTGACGGACCGGAAGACCGTATCGCCTTCAGCTCCGATTCCAACTCACCAGCTCCCGCCCCCTCCGCCGCCCCCGCCACCGCCGACACCGCCGCCACCGCCACCGCTGCTCGACTTCGAGGCGGCCGTCGCCACGGTCGCCGATCCGAGCCGGTGACCATGCGTGGCCAGGAAGTAGCCGGTCGGATCCACCTGACCGACCGACGAGGCTTCGACCGCCTCGGACCAGTGGTCGATCTCGTCGAGGGCCACGGCCCACGCCGTGTACTCGCGCAGGATCCCGTGCTCGGCCGCCCAGTCGGCGTGATAGGCCTCGGATCCGGCCAGGAACTGCCGGAACGACTCGACCTTGAGCCATTCGGCCGAACCGACCGGCGTGCGCACCCGAAGCTCCCACGAGCGCACCAGCGAAGTGAGACCGACGCCCGCCGCAACGGCCCCGGCGAACACGAGCGGCAACCAGCCGGCGCCGTGGCGGGCGCAGAGCACGCCACCGACGATGGTGAACGCGACGCCGACGACCACCGCGACGATGCCGAGGAGGACGCCGGCGAGGCGGGCGCCCTCGCCGGTCTTCTGCCAGAGCGGCGAAGTCTTGGCATAGCGTTCCTGGTGTTTGCGCAGCGCGGTCCAGGCCTTCCGGAACGAGGCATCGCGCTTGCCCAGCTCGATCGAGGAACGGCCGGCGAACATCTGGATGAGAATCGGGTCGCGCATCCCGGCCGGTCCGACACCGATCACCGGATCGTCATCGCCGGTGAGGGTGATCTCGCCGTCGATCGCCCGCTGGATCAGCCAGGCCACGAGATGCTCGTTCCGGACCCGCTCGCGATCGACCACCCCGCCCTGCCATGGCTCCATGCCGGCCGGCGGTACGAACTCGATGGTGGCCATCTCGGCCAGCTGCGTCGCGTCCAGCCGGACGACCGCCCGCGGCTCGCCGGCCGCGACATCGCCGGGGCCATAGGCGGCGTCGGCCGCCCCGCCCGCCCACACCTGCTCCCGGCCCAGGCGGCGGATGATCGTCGACACGATCGGCATCGGAACCAGCGCTCCCACCAGGGCGGCGAGCCCCACCACGAGCACACCGGTGCCGGGGTCGTCACCCGACCGATCGGGACGGTCGGGAGCCGGAGGGAGTGGCACCGCCGGGCCCGATGAGGCCATCAGGCTGACCCCCTCGCTGCCGGCGATCTCGTCGGTCGGGCCGTCCAACCCGCCGGTCTGCACGCGCAGATGTCCCGGTGCGACAGTCTCGGCCCGGCAGCCGCCGACACTGCCGAGCCTGCCCTGCGAACACCGGGGCGCGAGAAGCTCGAACGGGGCCCGGAGGTGGATCTCGACCTTGCCGAGGCCGACGGTCCACTCGGTGCCGACGGCTTCCCAGTCCACGGCGCTGCCGATCACCAGCGTGTCCAGGGTGTACTCGATCTCGTACACATGGCGGCCGCTGATCGTGCCCTCCGGGCTTCCGATACGGATCTTCGAGCCCTCGACGACGAACTGGTCCGGCGCGGTCCTCGAACGAACGGAAACGGGTTCGGCCGGATCGAGACCCGGGACGATCCGGAAGATGCCATGCCGATCGTTCGAGCCGAAGTCGTACTCGATCACCTCGGCGATGTGGGCCGTCCCGTCGGCCGAGATCTCGGCCGAGGTCCAGTAGTAGGTGATCCGTTCGGTGTCACCGGCCAGGCGAGCGACGACCGCCACTCCGGCGATCAGCAGAGCGCCGAGGCCCATGACGACCAGGTTGACCCACCGACGACGACGCACGCTCACGGCCGAACGCTACCCGGTCCCGCGTCGCTGGATTTGGAGTCACCCACCCACACTCACGGTGGGTGGGTGACTCCATAACCAGTTGGGAGCGCTGACAGAATGAGCGGCCATGCCGATCTCGGCCTTCGTGCTCACCCTTCTGGCCGCGGCACTGCACGCCGGCTGGAACATGGTGGTGAAAGCCGCCGACGATCGCATGCTGTCCGCTCTCGCGGTCACCTGGGGCGGTGCCGTGTTCGGCCTGCCGGTGCTGGCCGTCTTCGGCCTCCCGTCGGCCGAAGCAATCCCCTACCTGGCCGTCTCGGGCGTCGTCCACAGCGCGTACATGACGACGCTCACCCAGGCCTACAAGCGGGCCGACTTCGTCCTCGCCTACCCGCTCGCCCGTGGCACCGCCCCGCTGCTGGTGACCGCCGGCGGTGTCCTCCTGGTCGGCGACCACCTCACGCCGATCGGCATCCTGGGCGTGGTGCTGGTCGCGGGGGCCATCCTCAGCCTCGTCCAGATGCCCCGGGGCCACCAGCGCGTCGGCGCCGCGCTGCTCACCGGCGTCTTCATCGCCACCTACTCCCTGATCGACGGCAAGGCGGTGCGGGTCACGGGCGAGAGCGCCCGCTACCTCGCCGCGCTCTTCCTCCTGCACGCGATCATCCTGACCCTCGGCGTCCTCATCGCCCGACGAGGGCACGTCGAGCTCGTGCCCGGGCTCGGGCGGACCGCGGTCATCGGCGGTGGCGCCTCAGGCCTCGCCTACCTCCTGGTGCTCGTCGCCTCCCAGGAAGCCCCGCTCGGACTGGTGTCGGGCATCCGCGAGCTGTCCGTCATGTTCGGCATCGTCGCCGGCACCAAGATGCTGGGCGAGCAGGTGTCCCGCCGCCACATGATGTCGGTCGTCACCTCCGTCGTCGGTGTGATCCTGATCGGTGCGAGCTGAGCCGACCGCCCGGTCCGGCTACGCAGGCTCGCGGGCCGGATCATCGGAATGCAGGCTCTCGCCCGGGGTGAAGAACATCTCGACCAGATCCACCGCGTCGACGTGGCGGTGCCACACGCCCTGCGGCACGACGACGAGCCGGCCGGCCCCCAGCGGGATCACTTCGTTCCCGTCGGGCCGATGGAGCTCGACGGTCACCGAGCCCTCCAGCACGTGGAGGAGCTCGTCGGTGTCCGGGTGCATCTCCCACGGCGCCGCTCCGGGGGAGTTGGCCCGGAACACCCCGAGGTGATGGTCGTTGAAGGAGGCGAACCGGTTGAAGGCCAGCTCGGGGTCGGCCAGGGCGATGGCCCTCGGGTCGTGTGCATCCATGCCTCATGGTCGCGCACCGGACCCCCCGACCGCGCCCGGTCCGGCTCGACCCGACCGACGGGATCAGGTCAGCGAGTAGCCCCCGTCGACGTTGAACGTCTGTCCGGTGATGAACCCGGCACCGGGGCTGGAGAGGAAGAGGAACACCGGCGCCACGTCTGCCGGCGTCCCCCACCGGTCCATCGGCACCTTGACCAGCTCGGACTTCGCCAGCTCGGGGATGTCCTCCATCATCCTGGTCATGCCGGTCAGGATCAGCCCGGGCGAAACGGCATTGACGCGCACGCCGTCGGTCGCCCACATCAGGCCGAGCTGTCTGGTCATCTGGATCACGCCGGCCTTCGCCGCCCCGTAGCCGGGTACGAAGACCGAGGGACGGGTCGCACTCATGCTCGCCACGTTGACCACGCTGGCACCGCCGGCGAGCCGGGACGCGGCGAGGACCGGCTTGCAGCCCACCGCCAGCCGATAGGCGGCCGTGAGGTTGAGTTGCACCGAGGCCTCGAACCCGTCCGGTTCCGCCTCGTTGGCCAGGTTCGCTCCGGCGTTGTTGATCAGGACGTCGAGCCGATCGACCGACGCGGCCAGTCCGTCGATGGCGGCACGATCGGTCACGTCCAGCCGGCGGTAGGAGAACCCGTCGAGGTCGACGTCGTACTCGCCGGGGCCGATGCGGGTGCCGGTCACCATCACGCTCGCTCCTGCGTCGCGGAACGCCGAGGCGACACCGTGGCCGATCCCGCTCGTCCCGCCGGTGACGAGGACCTCCGCCCCGCCGAAGTCGAAGCTCACCGTCATGTTCCACCTTCTCCCGGGACGCCGAAGCGATCCATGTAGAACCGGAAGCGCTCACGCAACGCAGCACGGTCGATCCCGAAGTCCTCCTGCATGTCGTACACGATCCGACCGTGTCGTCCTCTGGGGTTCTCGGTCACGTACTCGGCCAGGCGGTCCCGCGCCGTCGGTGTCATCTCGACGCCGGCCAGGGCGTAGATCCTGTCGACCGTGCCGAGATCGTCGGCCATGAAGTCGTCGAACCTCACGTCGAGCGACCGAGCTGCCGGGAGGAGATCCCGGTCGCGCCCACACGACCGCAACAGGGTCTCCACCCGGTCGGCCCAGTAGTGGGCGGTCCGGACCGGGTCGGGCCTCGTGCACCGCATCCTGTCGCCGTAGGAGGTCATGGTGGACGCCGAGGCGATCACCGCCGTGGGATCGCGGTGGGTGATGACGACGGTGGCATCGGGGAACGTCGCGTGCAGAACGGGCAGCTGTTCCATGTGCTGGGGGCATTTCAGCACCCAGCGCTTCTCGGGCAGCCCCCGCTGCGCATCCTGCCACTGCAGGATCTTCAGCACGGTCTTCATGTACTCGTAGTGCGGAGTCTGGTCGTGGGTCAGGTAGTGGTCACGCCAGCGGGGCGCGTGGAAGCGCCACTCGAAGTTGTAGCTGGCGAAGTCGGGACCCATCAGCTCGAGCTCTTCGTGGACGTGATCCGGGGTCATCGCGTGCATGGCCTCGAGCAGCGGCAGCAACCGGTCGGTCTGCTCCCACGACTCCCGAGACCGCGTGTAGCGGGGATCCTCGCCATCGACGGTCGGATTCTCACCGGGTCTGGCCACCGGCTCGCACGACTCCCAGTAGGGCAGGGATCGGAAGCGGCGGTCGGCAGCCAGGAGGTTGAGCAGGTGGGTGGTGCCCGATCGGGGTAGTCCGGCGACCACGATGGGCGCGACGATCGCAACGTCGCGGATCTCGGCGTGGCGTCGGAGCACGTCCTGGATGAGCAGTCGATTCGAGGCGTACCGGACGAAGTCGAAGTAGACCCCGGCCCGCCCCGATGCCGCCAGGGACGTATCCTCGTCGACGGCGATGCACAGGACGGCCAGCCGCTCGAGAAAGTCGTCCGGGCCGAAGTCGTCGAGGCCCGTCCTGTCGCGTGCGGCCGCCAGGATCCCCTCCACCGAGAACACGACCGGGAACCGCTCGGCCAGGTCGCGCATCTCGATCTGCTCGGTGGTCAGCCCGGGATCGGCCAGGTCGGTGATGCGGATCTCGGTCACTTGTCACCCGGACCCGTTCTCGTACGCGGCGATCTGCTCATCGAGCCAGGAGGCCAGCCAGAAGTTGGTCTCGCCCTCACGCAGCTGCCGATGCGCGGCGGCCATCGTCGCCCCGGCTCGGGCGTGGCTCGCATCGCCGGCCAGGGCGATCTCGGCCAGGTGGATCGCACCGACCGGATCTCCGGCCGCGAGCACCTCGGCCGCGCGAGCCGCCACCGCATCGGCGCCACCGGCCAGCTCGGCCAGCTCGGCGTCCACCGACCGACGGGGGCTGCCGTAGAGCTCGGTGGTGGACTCGTGCTTGAACCAACCGGCGTAGAGCTCCCAGATGGCCCGCACGTCCCAGGACACCTTGCCGTACCCCTCCCCCACCTCCAGCTCGGGCGGTAGGCGGATGTCGTTCATCAGCTCCCAGACCGACTTCCCGGCGTTCATCCCCGCCACCGTCTCGTCGTGCACCCACCGGGTGGCGTCGCGGATGCGGGTGAGCTCGCCTCGGATCAGCTCGGCACCCACGACCGCACCGTGATGGCCGGGCAGGATGACGTCCGCCCCGAGGTCCAGGATGCGATCGACCGACCGCACGAACGCGAGCGGATCCCGGAGGCGATCGCCCCGCATCGTCACCAGGTTGGGTATGTGGCCGATGAGCGCACTGAAGAAGTTGCCGACCAGCGCGACCTTGCGATCGGGAAGCCACACGACCAGCGACTCGTTGGTCTCCCCGCCCGGCGTGTGGATCAGTTCGACCCTCAGATCGCCGAGCGTGAACTCGTGGCGGTCGGTGAAGGTGACGTCGGGCTTCGGAACCGTCCGGGCCGGCAGGGCACCGAACTCGTCGATGATCGAGCGAATGCCGTCCATGACCGACTCGCCGAACGCGAACGCCGACTTGTCGATCCGGTACCGCTCGATCCGCTCGTCGTCGTCCTGCTGGGCCGCGTTTCCGTCATGGGCGATCACCGTCGTCCCCGGACCGCGGAGATGCTCGACGCCGCCGACATGATCCACGTGCCCCTGGGTCAACACGATGGTGTGGACCGGTCGATCGTCGAGGGCGTCGAAGTTGCGCTTGTGCACCGGTGCCTCGAAGAACATCCCGGTGTTGATCACCAGCCGACCCTCGCCGGTCGGGATGCAGAACGCGTTGGAGAAACCCTCCGAAACCCAGATCCCGGGGGCGATCTCGGACGCTGCGGCCATCGACGCCGGACGGAGATCGAATCCGGTCGGACGGGAACGATGGATGGGCTCGGCGGGCATCGTGGTGTATGTCTAGTGCCGTGAACGCTCCCGAGACAGCCTCAGCCGAACCGTCCGACCCGCCAGCTCGACTCGACGAGCTCGGCTTCTACACCCTCGCCGGCGCGCCCGACAGCACCCGCGATCTGATCGGCGAGGTCACCGACGCCGAGACGCTCGGGCTGGGTTGGGCCTGGATCTCCGAGCGATACAACCGCAAAGAGGCCGCGGTGCAGTCCGGTGCGGCGGGGGCGGTCTCCGAGCACCTCACGATCGCGACGGCGGCGACCAACCACAACACCCGACACCCGATGGTCACGGCGGGCTATGCGCTGACGATGCAGAGCCTGACCGGTGGCCGGTTCGTGCTCGGGCTCGGCCGAGGGATCCGGCCGCTGCAAGATGTCTACGGGATCCCGCACATCACGACGGCACAGATGGAGGACTTCGCCGGCCTGATGAAGCGTCTCTTCCGGGGCGAGGTGATCATGGGCCACGACGGGCCGGCGGGCCGTTTCCCGATCCTCCACCTGGACTCCGATCTGGACGAGGACCTCCCTCTGGCCCTGGTCGCCTTCGGTGAGCACTCCCTCGCGCTCGGCGGCCGCTGCTTCGACGAGGTGGTCCTGCACACGTTCTTCACCGACGAGACCACGGCGCGCTGTGTCCGGACGGTGAAGACGGCCGCCGAACGGGCCGGCCGCGATCCCGACTCGGTCCGGGTCTGGTCGTGCTTCGCCACGATCGGAGATCACATCGACGAGGATCTCCGGTTGAAGAAGACGGTGGGACGCTTGGCCACCTATCTCCAGGGCTACGGCGACCTGCTGGTGGCCACCAACGACTGGGATCCCACCGTCCTCGCCGCGTTCCGGGCCGATCAGGTGGTGGCGTCCATTCCCGGCGCCATCGACGGGACCGCGACGATCGAGCAGCTCGGGCACATCGGCGAGCTCATCCCCGATGCATGGCTCGCCCCGAGCGCGACGGGGAGTCCGGCCCAGTGCGTCGCCGCCATCCGCGGCCAGTTCGACCTCGGCTGCAACGGGGTCATCATGCACGGCGCCACCCCGGCCGAGCTGGCCCCGATCGTCGAGGCCTATCGAGCGCCCTGACCCCCTCCCCCTCCCCCCTCCCCCCGGAACTTTGGGTACTGAACCGCGCAGGTGGGGGTTCAGTACCCAGAGTTCGGAATGGGGCGGGGCTCGGGTCACGGCGGGGGTCAGGTGAGGGCGGGGAGGACCTCGGACTCGATCAGCCGCAGCGACGACCAGGCGACCTCGGGCGGCACGCCACCGCAGAGCGGCGCCAGCGAGAGAATGCCGAACCGATCGATCAGGTCCGACGCCCCGGCCGGCGTGACGACCCGATAGGCCCCTCTCCGGCGCAGATCGTCCACGGTCTCCGCCCCGCTGTGGCTGGCGACGTTGGTGTCGGCTCCGAGCCAGGCCCCGTACGTGACCGCGTCGTGCAGCATGTACGGCCCGAAGTCCCGCCAGCCCCGATCGACGTCATCGGCGACGAACACGGCGGTCGGCGTGCCCGGCGGCGGAGCAAGGCAGAGACCCGGCCGACGGCCGACCCGCTCGGCCTCGGCGTCGTAGACCTCGACCAGCGCCGGGTCGCTCGTCTGCGGCATGAACATCATCCCGTGCCGGGCGGCGCGTCTCGCCGCCGCGGCCGAACCGCCCCCGTAGGCCAGCGTCGGGCCGCCCGGGGTCAGGGGCTTCGGCGCCACCTGCACCGTCCTCCCGTCCCACTCGAACCGTTCGCCGGTGAACGCTCGGCGCAGCACGGCGATCCGCTCCTCGATCAGCGCGCCCCGACGATGCGGATCCACGCCGAACATGGCGTACTCCTCCGACCGGTACCCGAGGCCGATCGTGTAGCTCACCCGCCCGCTGCTCAGATGGTCGATGACCACCATGTCCTCGGCCAGCTTCACCGGGTCGTACATGAGCAGCAGCAGAGCGCCGACGTTGAGGGCGACCGTAGAGGTCCGCGAGGCGGCCGCGGCCACCATGGGCACCGGTGAGGGCAGGTAGCCATCGGTCGAGCCGTGGTGCTGGGAGAAGATGACCGACGCCGCCCCCACCCGCTCGGCCCACTCGGTCATGTCCATCGCCGCGCCGTAGAGCTCGCCCATCTTCGCGGGCGAGTCGGGCGAGAGCCGGAAGTCGAAACGCACGATCAGCATGCCCCTAGTCTGGCCGGATCCACGACGACCGACCCACGGGGGCCGCACGGTGACACGGATCGACGATCTCCTGGCCGAGATGACGCTCGACGAGAAAGCCGCCATCACCGCCGGGCGCGACGTCTGGCACGTCGATGGTGTCGACCGGCTCGGGATCGCGGCGCTCAAGGTGACCGACGGTCCGGTCGGGGCCCGCGGCGACGGCCTCACCGGGAGCGGGACCCCCACCCTCCTCCTCCCGTGCGGGACCGCCATGGCGGCCACCTTCGACCCGGAGCTCATCCGTCGCGGCGGCGAGGCGCTCGGGACCGAGGCAAAGGACAAAGGGGCACGGATGCTCCTCGCTCCCACCGTCAACATCCATCGCACGCCGCTGGCCGGACGCAACTTCGAGTGCTTCAGCGAGGACCCGTTCCTGGGCGCGCGCATGGCGGTCGGCTACGTCACCGGCGTCCAGTCCCGAGGCGTCAGCGCCTGCATCAAACACTTCGCCGCCAACGACCAGGAGTACGAGCGCAACACCATCGACGTCGCGGTCGACGAGCGGGCGCTGCGCGAGATCTATCTGCCCGCGTTCGAGGCCGCGGTCCGCGAGGCCGACGTGTGGTCGGTTATGGGCGCCTACAACCGGCTCAACGGGCCCCACTGCTGCGATCACGAGTGGCTCCTGACCGAGCTCCTGAAGAACGAGTGGGGATTCCGGGGAGCGGTCGTCTCGGACTGGTTCGCCGTCCACACGACCTCCTCGTTGGCGAACGGCCTCGACATCGAGATGCCCGGTCCGGCGAGCCATCTCGGTCACCATCTCCTCGCCGCGGTCGAGGCCGGCGACGTCGACCCCGATCGGGTGACCGACGCCGCTCGTCGCGTGCTGCACGTCGCCGACAAGACCGGTCTGCTCGACGACCCGGTCGAGCCCGACGAGGTCGGCCGCGACCGCGACGAACACCGAGCGCTCGCCCGCGAGATCGCCACTGCCGCCATCGTCCTTCTCAAGAACGACCGGGACGTCCTCCCTCTCGATCCGACGGCCTCGGTGGCCGTCATCGGACCCAACGCCGGCCTGGGGGTCGTGCAGGGGGGCGGTAGCGCTCAGGTCAACCCCTACCGCACGGTCTCACCCCTGGACGGCATCACCCGCCGGTCCGCGTCCGATGCGATCACCCATCGGGTGGGCTGCTCGACGTTCCTGTCCCTTCCCGTGATCGACAAGGCCTGGCTCCCGGATGGGCTGACCGTGGACTACTTCGCCAACCGCGATCTGGCCGGTGCCGTGACCGCATCGGACCACATGGCCACCACCCGGATGGTCTGGTTCGATTCGGCCGCTCGGCTGGTCGACACCGAGCAGTTCTCGGTACGGGCCCACGGTCCGTTCACGCCACCCGAGTCGGGCCTGTGGGAGCTCGGGTGCACCGCGGTCGGATCGGTACGCGTCCTCGTCGACGGCGCCGTGATCGCCGACAACTGGGATCCCGAGGCCGGTGGCGACGCTTTCTTCGGCCTCGGCTCCGTCGAGGTCCGCGGCCAGATCCAGCTCGAGGCGGGTCGCACCTACGACCTCGCCGTCGAATACGGCGGTCATGCCGCATTCGCCGCCGTTCATGCGGGCGCCGCGCCGGTCCCACCGCCCGACGCCATGGCACAGGCCGAGGCCGCCGCCCGCGACGCCGACGTCGCCGTCGTGGTCGTCGGCCTGAACCACGACTGGGAGACCGAAGGCCACGACCGGGCCACCATGGCCCTGCCGGATCCTCAACCCGAGCTCATCCGGCGGGTGGCGGCGGCCAACGAGCGGACGGTGATCGTGGTCAACGCCGGGGCACCCGTGACGCTCGACTGGCTCGACGAGGTGCCCGCCGCGGTGCAGCTCTGGTACCCCGGCCAGGAAGGCGGCCACGCTCTGGCCGACGTCCTGTTCGGCGACGTGAACCCGGCCGGCCGGCTGCCCTTCACCGTTCCGAAGCGGATCGAGGACAACCCCTCGCACGGCAACTACCCGGGTGAAGGCGGTCGGGTCGTCTACGACGAGGGCATCTTCGTGGGCTACCGCCACTACCAGGCCCGCCGGGTCGAACCGGCCCTGGCGTTCGGCCACGGCCTCTCCTACACCCGGTTCGAATACGGTGAGCTGCACCTCGACATCCGCGGCGACGACGAGATCCTCGTCACGGTGCCGGTGACCAACGTGGGGTCGATCGACGGGGCCGAGGTCGTGCAGTGCTATGTCCACGACGTCGAGTCGTCGGTCGAGCGCCCGCCGGCCGAGTTGAAGGGCTTCGCCCGGGTGCCCATCCCGTCGGGAGAGACGGTTCCGGTGACGATCGGGCTCGATCGCCGTTCCCTCGCCTTCTGGCACCCCGATCGCGGCGGCTGGACCGTCGAGTCGGGCGAGTTCGAGGTGAGGGTCGGCGCCGCCTCCGACGACATCCGCACGACGGCCCGCTTCACCGTCTGAGGAAACCGGGAGCTCAGCCGACCTGCTGATCGAGGCTGCCCACGAGCATGTCGACCAGGCGTTCGAACGTCGCGTCGGGATCCTGCTCGAGGACGAAGTCACCGGCGTACTCCAGGGTGACGAAGCCGTGGAGTGCGCTGCGCATCACCCGGGCCAGGTGCACGGCCTCGTCACCCTCGATCCCCCAACCCTCGACGACCTGCCGCAGGAGGGATACGACGCGCCGGGACGCGGCCGACCGCGCCGGATCCTCGGTGGCGATCGAGACCGTGAACGCGTACAACCCCGCGTGGGTGTGGGCGAACGAGCGGTAGGCGGAAGCGATCGGCCGCACCGCGGCAGCCCCGCTCCGCCCCACGGCGGCGTCGCGCAAGGTCTCGGCCAGCCGGTCCACCGCCACCACCGCCACCTCTCGGCGGAGCGACTCGAGGTTGTCGACGTGGTGATAGAGAGCGGACGGCCGCACGCCCAGCTGTTCGGCCACCGCACTGATCCCGATGTCGTAGAGCTGGTCCTTCTCCACCAGGTCGACGGCGGCCCGGACGATGCCCTCCCGGGTCAGTGACCGTCCGGGCACGGGTCAGCGCCCGTTTCGTGGTGTGCCAGGAGTCACCAGGAGACCGGTCATCGCGAGTTGGATGCTACCCGTCAATGGAGTTGAATGAGTTTCAACATCACAGAACACGCATCAATCCCCCTACCCGGACGAACGACGACCATGCAGCTCCCAGCCCGCCTCGAGAACACGATCCGTCCCGAGGCAGCCACCGGCCTCCTCGCCGCGGCCGGCGTCGAGGCGGTCACCTTCCTCGCGACCCCACTCCTGGTTCCCGGTCTCGCCGATCGGTACGGGGTCTCTCCCGCCACTGCCGGCCTCGTGTCCACCGCGCAGGTCGGCGCGTTCCTCCTGGCCACCTTCGGCGCCGGTCGCTTCCTCCGACCTACCGCCGCGGTCATCCGCTACGCGCTGTACGCACTGATCGCAGCCAACCTGGTCAGTGCGGTGGTACCCACGTTCCCGGCCCTGCTCGCACTGCGGGCGATGGCGGGCCTGGGGATGGGGTGCATCACATGGGCGGCATGGGCGGCCTCGATCGGGCGCGATCGACATCTCGCCGACGTCGCCTCCGCCGGCCCGCTCGCCGCCATGATCGGCACGCCGGTACTGGGGATGATGGCCGGCGCGACCGGGCCGGCCGGGCTCTACCTGACGCTGGCCGTGGCCGGCCTGGGAGCGCTGCGCCTACCCCTGGTACTGCCCGACGCGATCCCGGTCGAGGAGCTCACCGGAGGTCGAGCTCGTCCGGTGCGGCGCAGGTCGCGGCGCGTCCTACTGGGCCTCGCGCTCCTCACGATCGCGAACTCGGCGATCTGGGTGCAGATGTCCACCATCGGCACCGGTCGCCTCGGTATCTCCAGCACGACCATCGGTCTCCTGATGGCCGGCAACGCGGCAGCCGGGCTGGTCGGCGCTCGCAGCGACACGTCGGGCCTGCCGCCCGGCGCATGGCTGGCTCTGACCGGGCCCGTGGTGGCCTTCGTCGTGCTCGCCCCGTACGCGGTGATCTTCGGCGCCGCGGTGATCGCCTGGGGCTACCTGTTCCAGGCCGCGGTGCCGAAGATCCTCGGCCTCGTGGCCGAGCGATCGTCCCACCCGGCGATGGCCCTGGGCGAGGCGCAGAGCGCTATGGCAGCAGGTCGGACGATCGGACCCCTGACCGGAGCGGCCCTCCTCGGTGCACCCGTGCAGGCGGCAGTGATCGCCCCGTTGCTGTATCTCGCCGCCTCCCGGCTGACGACCGCCGGTCACGCCCCCGATCGATCCTCGAAGGCGATGGTCAGCTGACCGCTCCACCGCGGTCGACCACCGCCCCGTGCGAGCGGTAGGTCACGCTGATCCGAGCACCGCTCGCCCGCACCTTCGGCACCGCGTGCTCCCAGTCCCGCTGGCACGCTCCGCCCATGACGACGAGGTCGCCGGCCGCCGGTTCGAAACGGTGCGACGGACCGCCACCGGCCGGTCGCACCAGGAAGGGCCGACGCTCGCCGAAGGTGACCGCCGCGACCACCGCGTGGCGTCGGCGGTACCGGATCCGGTCGCCGTGCCAGGCGACCGAGTCGTCGCCGTCCCTGTACAGATTGCAGGCCCCGCGGTCGAACGACTCGCCGTAGTGCACGTCGAGGACCTCGCGTGCGACCATCAGGGCCGGGACGTTCGCCGGTCCTCCGTGAAGGCGAGGCTCTGCGACCATCCGGTCGTACATCCACCGGTAGGTGCTCTTCCACCACACGGTCTCGATCAGCTGGTCGAAGACCGCGTCGGCCCCCGCCACGAAACCGGTCGCCACATCGATCCAGGACCACCGATCCAGCTGTACCCGATCGGCGTTGACCAGCGCGAGCGGATCCACCACCGGTTCGCGGCCCGGCATCGCGAACAGAGAGCGCTGGGCGACGACCGACATCGCCATCCATCCTAGACGAACAAGTGTTCGCTATGGATCTTCCGTTCCGAACACCCGGGAGGCATCGAGATCGCAGGCCTCGGCCGCGGCGACGAGGTCGTCGGTGGCCGCCGCACCCGGTTCACCGCCCTGGAACTCGGCGAAGAGCTCGAAGTCGATGTTGTCGAAGAGGCAAACCGACTCGTCCTCGGTGATGCCGAGGTCCGGGGCGGCCTGGCGAGCGCTCATCTCGCGAAACGCCTCGGACTCCTCGAACAGGGCGACCAGCTGCTCATCGGTGAACCCGGCGTCGTCAACCGTCTCGGTCCCGGGCTCGGCGGCGTCCGAGCCGCCGCATTCGTCGTCGATGAAGTCGTTGACCATGGCATTGGCTTCCTCCACCGCGGGATCGTTGAGGCGCTCGAGTTGCGCTGCGGACAGCGCGGCGAAGTCGTACCGGACCTCGGCCAGATCGGTGACCAACCGGGCGGTGGACTCGAGCACGATGTCCAAACTCTTCTCGAGGCTGTCCGGCGCCAGCCCGGCCGCCTCCTCCAGCGCCGGTAGATCCTCGACCAGGAACGCTTCGAGAACCACGGGATCGAACAGCGCACTGCGGTTCACCGCGTCGGAGCGGGCAAAGTGTTCCAGGGCCACCTGACAGAACTCGATCAGGTCATCGTCGACGACAACCCCACCCGCTTCACAATCATCACCGGTGCAGTCATCACCGGCTCCGGTATCGGTAGCGCCCCCGGCGTCCGCATCCCCGGTGGTCTCCGCGGACGAGTCGGTGGTCGCCGACTCGTCCGACGCGACCTCGTCGCCCCGGCTCGGGCAGGCCGAGGCCGCGACGGCCACGAGAACACAAAGGGCCAGGCGAGGCCGAAGGGTGCGCATGCTGGACGTCACGGCTCGTGACAGGGCGCCGGGAAGTCGGTACTCTGCCTGACTGCGGGGGAAACGCGATGCAGATGAGAGGGCTCCACAATCGGGCTCTGGTAGCCCCACCGGCGGTCTTGGCCGCCGCGGGTCTGGGTCTGGTCGGCCAGGCATGGTTCGCAGCGTACCGACCGCTCCCCACCTACGAGGACAACGACTGCACCGGCTGGGAGGGAGTACCCGACGGACACCTGCAACGCGTCGTCGCCCTCGGCGACTCGACGCTGACGGGACCCGGCCTCGAACACGGCGGCCAGATCTGGCTGCGGCAGGCCCTCCGATCGATCGCGGGGCAACGCCGCATCGAGGTGCACTCGCTGGCCGCCGGCGGGAGCCGCGCCCATGACGTGCTGGTCGATCAGGTGCCGAGGCTGTACCGGTCGGACTCGCCGATCCACGATCGGCCGGTCGACGTGGGCGTGCTCTCGGTCGGCGCCAACGATGCGATACGCCGAACACCCCTGCGCGCCTTCCGCCGCGACGTCCATGGTGTCCTGATGGCGATGCGGTCCGGCATCCGGACCGTCGTCGTGTGCGGTCTCCCCGATCTGAGGGTGATCCCGCGCGCTCCGCACCCGCTCGCCGTGGTGCTGTCCCGTCGAGGTCAGTACATCACCCAGATCCTGTTCGAGGAGTGCCGAGCAACGGGAGCTCACCTGATCCCCGCATCGGTCGCGACCGACGCCTTCAACAGGTCGGTCTTCACCGACGACCTGTTCCACCCCAACGCGACCGGGCACCGTGAAATGGCGAAGATCGCCGCTCCCACCCTGGCCGAGGCGCTGGTTCGCTCCCGGGCCGTCGTCTGAGCCGTGGCCGACGACCCGTCAGGCAGTACCCGCGAGCTCGTCGAAACACTGTGGAAACGGCTGTACGCAGGCGACTACGACGGCGTCGGCGCGCTGTTCTCCGCCGACGGTCACTACCGGGATGTTCCCGCACCCGACGAGGGCGCACGCGGCCCTGCGGCCATCTCGGCCCGCCTCCGTCTCGGGCTGGAGCCCATCGACGCACACGTCCACAACCTTGCCGGCATCGTCGTCGAAGGTGACACCGCCGTCACCGAACACACCGAGGAATGGCACTGGCATTCGGGGGAGACCGTCACGCTCCCGTTCGTGTCGGTCATGGAGGCCCGCGACGGCCTCCTGGTCCGGTGGTGGGACTACTGGGACCTCCAGACGCTCCTTGGTGCGGCACCTTCATGGTGGATCGACCACATCATGAGCGGTGCCGTCGACCTCGGCCTACGGGACGGCAATCAGGAGACCGAGGGCTGAGCGCACCGTCCGGAAGTGCGTTATCGGGGTCTGTCCCCGATAACGCACTCAGGCGGCTAGTTCGCCTCGCCGAAGTCGGCCGCGACCATCAGATCGATCTGTTCGGCTCGGAGATCGAGAGCCTCGACGCGCACCGAGATCGTCTCGTCGCCGGTCGGGTCGGCCGGAACCGCGAGCACGGCGGGGAGCTTCACCCCGATCGGGAAGGCCCCGACCATCGATCCGAGCTGTCGCGACCAGCGATTCACGGGAATCGGGAGGATCTCGGGGAACTCGACCCACGCCGCTCGGAGCCGTACGTCGATCGTGTCGCCGCGCAGCTCCGGGTGGATCTCCCACGAGAAGGCCCCCCGGAAGTCGGGTACTCCCGACGAGAGGAGTCGCATGTTCCGAACCCGGCCGCGGAGGTGCTGGTCTCCGACGGCCAGGGCCAGATCGAACGGCACCGGGAGGCCGTCGAGTCGCCGCTCGACCAACTGGAGGACGACGGGAGCGAGCACCTCGGAGGCGATCGCCGCGGTGACCCGCTCGGGATCGGTGTCGAACGGCTCGAGCGGGGTCCCCTCGTGGCCTTCCTGGCGGCGGAGGGCCATCACGAGGGCGCCGTCGGTGACCTCGGCGTCACCATCGCCTGGTTCGACCCCGAGACCGAGGACGATCTCGGCGAACTCGGGCCCGGTGTCGAGGGCCACGTGCTCCATCTCACCGCGCAGGATCTCGAACGCGTCGTCGCCCAGCATCCCGATGACCATCTCGCTCATCTGCGCCTGAGCCTGCTGCCCCGCATCGTCGGGATCGGCGGTCTCCTCGGTCTCGATCACCATCTGCTGGAGTTCGGCCGTCCCCACGTCCAGGCCCACCGTCACCCCGGTGTGGTCCACTCGCACCAGGGGACGTACGAGCATGTCGCCCCGGACGACGATAGACGGACGGTCCTCGGGTGCCCCGCCCAGCATCTCGGGAAACGCGACGTGACCACGGGCCCGTACGGAAGCATGGAGGCGATCGCCGCCGTCGGAGGCCGACATCCGGAAGGCCACCGCGATGATGCTGACATCGAGCTCGGCCACGACGGGGCCCATGACCGGCAGGTTGAATTCGTGGGTGACCGTCGGCCCATCGACGCCGTCACCGACAGCCAGACGGGCCGCGTCGTTGAGGAATCCCTCGGGAATCCGTCCCGCGATCAACCAGTCGGGATGGGTCGGGGTTGGATCGGTCGCACGGCGTCGGGCCACAATCCTTTGCTACAGGTGTGCCGCATCCGGCACCAATCCGGATGGACGTCCCGACGCCGTCCACCCCCATCGTCAGGAACAGGCGTGACAGAGCACGAACTCCCCGGTGACCGCTGGGCCCCCCATCCCAGCCCGCCCTTCGACCACGACGCGGTGACGCTCCCCGATGGGAGAAGGCTGGGCTACGCCAGCTACGGGGACCCCGAGGGCGATGCCGTCTTCTGGTTCCACGGTACGCCGGGCGGCCGGTTCCAGGTACCTCCCGACGTCAGCGAGCGGGCCGAGGAACGATCCATGCGCGTGATCGCCCTCGAGAGACCGGGCGTCGGTCTCTCCACGCCCCATCGGTACCGACGGGTCCTCGACTGGTCCGGAGACGTCGTCCACGCGGCCGACGCCCTCGACGCCGACCGATTCGGGCTCGTCGGGCTGTCCGGAGGCGGCCCGTACGTGCTCGCCGTGGCCCATGAACAGCCCGAACGGGCCGTGGCGGGCGTCGTGCTCGGAGGGGTCGGCCCCACGCGGGGAAGCGACCGGGTGCAGAGCTACACCCAGTTGGTCACCCACTTCGAGCCGCTCCTCCGCTCGTCGGGGCAGTTCCTGGCCCGGGGTCTGCGCACCGCCGCGCTCCCCATGCGGCTGGTGCGACGGCAGGCGATCGACCTCTACACCAACGTGCTCGCGCGAGCCGACAAGCCGACGTTCGACCAGCCCGGGATGAAGGAGATGTTCATCCACGATCTGTGCGAGGGGATGGAGCACTCGCTCCACGCCCCGATCCTCGACCTGACCCTCTTCGCCCGTCACTGGGGATTCGCGCTGGAGGACATCAAGACGCCGGTCGTGTTCTTCCAGGGCGACCGCGATCACATCGTCCCGTTCATCCACGGCGAACAGCAGGCCCACCGGGTCCCCGACTCCGAGCTCGTCACTCGGCCCGGCGAGGGTCACTTCGCCGGCTTCACCGAGATCGACACCCTGCTGGATCGCATCCGCGACCGTTGGTAGGTACGCCTCCGCCCGGAAGACTTCAGCCCACCACGACCGTTTCGCTGAAGGTGATCCCGTTCGCCAGCGTCTTGTGCACCGGGCAGTTGACCGCGACGTGGCGCAGACGGTCGGCCTCCTTCTCGGAGAAGTCCCCGTCGAGGTAGACCTCACCGGTCACGTGGTCGAGCCAGCCCGTGGCGTCGTCGTCACAGTGCTCGCAGTCGTCGGCGTGCACCCGTTCGTAGTGGTACTTGGTCGATACCGAGTCCAACGCGATCCCCTTCCGGCCGGCATACATGGACAGCGTGATCGACGTGCAGGCCGCAAGGGCACCGAGGAGCAGCTCGTAGGGGTTGGGACCGAGGTCGGTCCCTCCGAGGTCCGGCGGTTCGTCGGCCGTCCAGGTGTGGCGATCGTTGCTGATGGTTACGGCACAGCCGTCGACGAGATCCGCGGTGATGGTTGGCATCAGTCGAGCCTACGATGCACCAATGCCGGTCGCTTCCACGAAGGGGTCGCTCCTGGTGGCGACTCCCCTACTCGATGATCCCAACTTCTGGCGCACGGTCGTGCTGATGCTCGAACACGACGAGGACGGAGCCCTCGGCGTGATCCTCAACCGCCCGAGTGAGGTCGCCGTGGGATCGGCGCTGCCCGAATGGCACGACCGCGTGGTCGACCCCGACGTCATCTTCGTCGGCGGGCCCGTGTCACAGGGGGGAGTACTCGGCCTGGCCCGAGCCGCGGCCGATGACGTCGGCCCCGGATGGAACCCGGTGCTCCCGAGCGGTATCGGGTCGGTCGATCTCGAAATGGACCCGCAGGAGATCGGCAAGATGGAATCCGCCCGTGTCTACTCGGGCTACGCCGGGTGGGGGGCGGGACAACTCGAGATCGAGATCCGCGAACGAGCCTGGTGGGTCGTACCGGCCCGACCCGAAGACGGCTTCGGCACCGACCCCGAGACCCTGTGGTCGCGGGTGCTCAGCCGTTCCGGAGGCGACCTGTCGATGTTCGCCAACTTTCCCACGGACCCGTCCAACAACTGATGGAGACGCCGGCTCCGCTCATCCCCGCTGCCACCGTCGTTCTCGTACGCGACGGCGACGACGGTCTCGAGGTGCTCATGGTCGAGCGAAACACCTCACTCAGTTTCGCCGGCGGGATGTGGGTGTTCCCGGGCGGTCGCGTCGACCCGAGCGACCGGCAGGAGACCGACGCCGACGACCGTCAGGCCGCGCGCCGGGCCGCAGCCCGTGAGGCAGCCGAGGAGACCAACCTGATGGTCGATGCCGAACGACTTGTGGAGCTGTCCCACTGGGCCCCACCCCCCGAGTCCCCGAAGCGGTTCGGGACCTGGTTCTTCGTCGGCGAAGGGCCCACGACCGAGGTCGTCGTGGACGGTGAGGAGATCCTGGCTCATCGATGGACCACGCCTCGCGCCGCGCGCGACCAATGCGACGCCGGTGCGATCCGGCTGGCCCCGCCCACCTGGATCACCCTCGAACAACTCGAGAGGTTCGCCACAGCGGCGGAAGCGCTGGAGAGGATCGCCACCGCCGTCACCGAGCGCTTCACCACCAGGATCGTCTACGACGGAGAGGTCGCCTTCGCTCTCTACCACGGCGATCATGCATACGAGTCGGGTGATCTGGCGGGCCAGGGCCCGACCCACCGCCTCACCATGGGCCCCGTACCGTGGCGCTACGAACGAACCTCGACCGACTGGAATCCGTCATGACCACCACCGTGGGCATCCAGCTCCATCCCCAGGCGACCACGACCGACCGCCTACGCGAGGCGTGGCGCGAGGCCGACCGGGCCGGACTCGACTCGATCTGGGTCTGGGACCACTTCTTCCCGCTCTACGGCGACCCTGACGCGACCCACTTCGAGGCGTGGACCCTGCTCGCCGCCATGGCGGTCGAGACGACTCGAGCGCGCTTCGGAGCGCTCGTCGGCTGCAACTCCTACCGAAATCCGGAACTTCTGGCCGACATGGCTCGTACCGTCGACCATCTGAGCCATGGCCGGTTCGTCCTCGGTATCGGCTCGGGATGGTTCGAACGGGACTACACCGAATACGGGTATGAATTCGGCACGGCCATCAGTCGGCTCCGCGACCTCGAACGGGCACTGCCCCGAATGCGCTCACGGCTCGAAGCCCTGACCCCTCCACCGGTCGGCGACCTTCCTCTCCTCATCGGGGGCGGGGGTGAGAAGGTGACGCTCAGGCTCGTCGCCGAACACGCCGACGCCTGGAACACCTTCGGACCGCCCGAGAACTGGGCGAAGAAGAACCGGTTGCTCGACGAATGGTGCGCCGAGGTCGGCCGCGACCCCCGAGACATCGAGAGGACCGTGGCCATCGACGCCACCGACGTCGACCAGGTCGAGGACTACGTCGCCATCGGTGTGCAGCACATCATCGTGATGACCGGTCCCCCCTTCGACCTCGGACCCGCTCTCGAGGCCCAGGCCAGGGCTTCTGCCTGAGATGTGTGATTCGTTGTGTGCGAGGCGCCCTGACGGGACCGTGTTCGGGAAGAACTCCGATCGACCTCCTTCGGAGATCCAACTCATCGAGTTCCACGAGGACCGTGCCCCGGGCGGCAGTCTTCGTACGCAGTACCTCACGATCGACGACGACGGTGCCGCAGCGCTGATCGGCGCCCGGCCGGACTGGCTCTGGGGCATGGAACACGGGGTCAACCGACACGGAGTCGCCATCGGCAACGAGCGCGTGTTCACGATCGACGACCCGGCCGAGGCGCCGCCCGGTCTCATCGGGATGGATCTGGTGCGGCTCGCTCTGGAACGGGCGGAGAGCGCCACGGCCGCCGTCGAGGTGATCGGTGGGCTGATCGAGACCCACGGGCAGGGCGGCGCGGCCGATCCGGTCACCGGCGATGCCTACTTCTCGTCGTTCCTGATCGCCGATCCACATTCGGCCTGGACGGTCGAATCCAGCGGTCGGGACTGGGTGGCTCTTCCCGTGGACGACCATGCCGCGCTGTCGAACCGGCTCACCCTCCACACCTGCGATCGGGGTTCGGTGGCCGACCCCGACCGCTTCGACCCCCAGAGCTGGTTGCCCCCCGACGAATGGACCGCACACGCCGACCACCGGCTCGCCTCCAGTCGCGCCGCGCTCGCCGGGTCGTCCGCCTTCGACGCCCGGTCCATGGCGGCCGCCCTCCGTGACCATGGCGGGGAACGATGGGGTCGGCCCGGCACGGTCGCCCCGCCCACCCCGCCACCCGATGATCAGGGCCCGAACGGTGAGGGGTGGACGGTCTGCATGCATGTCCGAGGTCTCTCCACCACCACGTCGTCGCTGATCGCCTGGCTCGACGGTGACGGCGGCCATCGCGCCTGGGTGGCCCAGGGATCACCCTGCGTGAGTGTCTTCGTGCCGGTCTCGCCGGCCGGGGGCGCCCCCAACGGCCTCGCCGACCCCGCCCGCTGGTGGCAACTGGCCCGGCTTCGCGATCTGGTCGATTCCGAGCCCGGCCTGATCACGACCATCCGAGCCGACCTCGATCCCATCGAGACGTCCCTCTGGGACGAAGCCGACACGCTGGCCTCCGGCTCGGCCCGGCCAGCCGATTGGGAACGGTTCGCCCGAAAGGCTCAGGATCGCGTCACCGAAGCCGTCGATCGGCTCATCGCGGGTCTCTGGGCCGAATGACCCACCGGCGCGGCGGCGATGGCTTCTCGGCCGATCGATTCGGTACCTTGGATCGGGACAAGGAGACCTATTGAAGACCACCAAACGCCTCGCATCGGTGTCGCGTACCGCCGGCATCGCCAGCCTCGCTCTCGCCGTCGCGCTGACGGCTTGTGCTCCCGCGCAGAGCGACTACGAGGGGGACGATCGCAGTGGCCTGACCGAAGAGGTCGATGCCCGGTCACCGGTCATGCCGTCGCCGGACGACTCACCCCAGTGACTCCGACAGCTCCCTGAGCCTGTCCATCGAGATGCACTCGAGGAAGTCCGACTCGAGGACGTCGAGCCCCTCGGCGTAGAGGGTGCTCACGCACGTCGCCTCTTCCTGGGTCATCCCGGTGCCTCGGAGCGTCTCGACGATCGCTTCGCTTCCCCCCGGAGCCAGGTCGCTCGCAACGTCACCCCCGGTGAGGACGCACCGGTCGAGGGCCGTCTGGGTGGCCGAGATGAGCTCGGAGGTGAGCGGGTCCTCCGACATCAGCTCGGCCAGTTCGAGCTCATCGCGACCGAGCGACGCCGACAGCGAGTCGACGACACAGGCGATCTGAACCTCCGACAGTCCGGCCTGCTCGAGGGCGACTCCGAGCGACTCGACCGCGACGGGTCCGTCGACCGCAGCGCCGAGATCCGAGCCGGACGTGCCACCGGCATCCCCGCCGGCGGTCTCCGAGTCCGTCACCTCGGCGAGGATCGATCCCGCGTCGAGGAACACGCGACCGGGATCGTCCTCCGGCGCGCTGCCGTCGGCGGGGGTCTGGCTGCCGGCACCGCCACCCTCGATCGGCTCACCCTCGAAGAACGACCCGAGATCGGTCGCGGCGTCCTCGTCGGAATCGGACCCACAGCCGCTCAGGATCATCAGTACCACGACGGAGACGACTCCGAACCGCCTCGCGATCATGAGCCCAGTTCGACGATTCGCTCGATCGAGATACAACCCAGGTAGTCCCGGTCTTCCGGTGCGACGCTCGAATCCAGATAGACCGCACTGAGGCAGCTCGCCTCGTCGCCGGTCATCCCCAGGCCGACGAGTTGATCGACGAGGTCCGCTCCCCGGTCCGTCGGCGGATCCTCTCCCCGATCCCCGTCGGGACCGGCCGGGACGGGAACGGCGAGGCACTCCTCGATCGCGGCGCGACTCGCGTCGATCGCTTCCTGAGTCGCATCGGAAACCGTTGCGCCGGGTGCGTCGCTCGGGACGAGCTCGTCGAGCTCGGCCTCGGACACCCCCAGGTCGTCGATCACCTTCGCTACGACGCAGTCCACGTCATCGGCCTCGAACGCACCCGTTTGGAGGCTCTCACGAAATGACGGGGTCGGCTCCGCCGGCAGGGTCGTGGGCGGGGCGGCGCCGTCGGGGACCCCGTCGACGTCCAGCGCTACGCGCTCGGTCCGGTCCTCGCCGAGCTCCGCGCTCGCGCCCGGAACCGCGGCCTGGTCGGTCCCGCCCTCGAGCGGAGCCCCGTCGAAGTACTCCGCGACGCCCGACGCCCCGTCGTCGCCGTTCGAACACCCCGCCAGGACCAGTAGCGCCGCCCCGAGGGCGACCAAGATGATC
Source organism: uncultured Acidimicrobiales bacterium (assembly GCA_963695075.1). Lineage (GTDB taxonomy): Bacteria > Actinomycetota > Acidimicrobiia > Acidimicrobiales > CAWCAL01 > CAWCAL01. Next base: position 319,956 of record CAVOFR010000005.1, on the reverse strand, counting down.
CTCATCGGTTCGAGTTTGCCGCGGATCGGGGGCGCTGTCACGTCGCGCCCGAGGATCAGCGGGTGGGCAACACCCCGAGCTCGACGAGCTGTTCGGGGGGGCAAGGGCGCGAGAAGAGAAATCCCTGGGCCTTCTGACAGCCCAGTGATCGCAGGATCTCGAGCTGTTCGGGGGTCTCGACCCCCTCGGCGATCACGCCGAGTCCCAGACTGTGCCCGAGGCCCACGATGGCCCGCACGAACGCCAGGGAATCGGCGTCCGAACCCAGGCCCCGGACGAACGACCGATCGATCTTGAGCGCATCCACCGGGAAGGTGCGCAGGTAGCTGAGCGCGGCATGGCCCGTCCCGAAATCATCGGTGTGGATCCCCACGCCGAGGCGTCGAATCTCCTGGAGTGCGGTCGCGGCGGCCTCGATGTTGTCGATGAACGTGCTCTCGGTGATCTCCAGCACGAGGAGCTCGGGAGGAAGGCCCGTCTGGGCCAACGACCGGGCCACCACGTCGACGAGGTCCGACTGGGTGAACTGTCGGGCCGAGACGTTCACGCTCACGGTCACCTCGTCGACCACACCTTCGTTGCGCCACTTCCGGAGCTGGCGACACGCCTCCTCGAGCACGTACTCACCCAGGGGCACGACCAGACCGGACTCCTCGGCGAGAGGGAGGAAGTCACCGGGTGGAACCAGACCACGGTCGGGGTGGTTCCACCGGACCAGGGCCTCGAGCGCCACGACCCGAGTGGATTGGATGTCGACGATCGGCTGATAGTGGACGACCAGGTCGGATCCCTCGATCGAGCGTCTCAACTCCTGCTCGAGCGCGAGCCGGGCCGACGCCCGCTCCTCGAGCTCGTCGTCGAACACGACGGCGGTGGACCCACCGAGGCTCTTGGCTCGCTGTCGAGCCACCTCGGCCTGGCGCAGGACGTCACCACCGCCGGCCCAGGGGCCCGCAGCGCCGGCCACACCGATGCTCACGCTTACATCGAGCTCGATGTCGCCGAGCGGGAGTCGCCGGAGAGTGCTGGCCAGGACGCGCTCGGCGGCCGCTCCGGCGCTGTGCGGTTCGCGTAGGCCCATCAGCAGCACGGCGAACTCGTCACCACCCAGGCGGGCGACGACGTCGTCGGGCCGGACGGTCTCGAGAAGGCGGCGACCCATGGCCGCCAGCAGCTGATCACCGACCGTGTGGCCATAGGAGTCGTTGACCCACGAGAAACGATCGATCCCGACGACGAGCACGGCAGCGGTCGACGCGCCGTACGGACCGACCGAGCGCTCCAGCCGGCTGAGGAACGAAGCCCGGTCGATGAGTCCGGTCAGCGCGTCGTACCGGTCATCGGTCGCCGCGACCTGCTCGTCGACGAGTGCCACGAATCCCGAGAGGCGGATGGCCTCGCCGGTGTCGTCGCGGACCGCAGCGGCCCGGACGCGACGGGTTCCCCCATCACCGGCCGCCCGGTAGACCGCCTCGAGCACCGGGGTGTCCCCGACCAAGTGGGATTCGATCGCCTCCAGCAGGCCCGGCAGGTCCGCCGAATCGACGCTGCCGAACCACCGATCCGGGCTGCTGTCGGCGTTGGGGGGGCTCGGACCGCAGATGGCTTCCCATCGATCGGAATACGCCACGTGATCGCTGCGCAGGTCCCACTCGAACAGACCCTCGCCCTCGTGGGCAGGCACCACACCGCCGCCTCGGTGCCGACGTCGATCCAGCTCGTCGACCACCAGCTCGTACCTGACCGCTTCGACGAGCCCGATGCCACCGGGAACGCTGGCGAACCCGGCGTCGACGTCGCCCGGCTGCGGTGAACCGATTCGCACGACCGGCGATCCGAGGCCGATCGCGGCCAGCGCCTCGACGGCCACGGAGGCGGGCACATCACCGTGCAGGAGGACCAGCTCGATCGGCGTGAACAGCACGTGGCTCCCGAGTGCCTCGACCGAGCTGACCCAGTGGACCGCGAACGGACCGGCGGTGGCGATCAGTGCCTGCGCCGATGATGCAGCGGGATCCTCGGCGCCACCGAGATAGAGCAGAGGGGCACCGGAGCGATCCAGCCCTGACCTCTCGTCGGATCGTTCTTGGTGGAGTTGTTCCCCCGCGAGCGCTCCATTCATGGTGGCGATCACGCTATCGGAGGCGTCCCGACCCTTCGGTGATACAGGTCTGGGCCGGGCATGGGCTTCCTCGGTACTCTGCCGATCATGCACCGCCGCCCGACCGCCCGACCGCTCAGGTGGGTTCTCATCGCTTGTGCGCTCGTGATCGGCACGGTCGCACTTCCGCTGGTGCCATCGGGCGCAGCGCCCGCGGGCCGGGCCGTCGATCGCTCCGAAGGGTGCCGATCGCGGCCTGCGCACCCACCCGGCCGGGTCGCGCTGACCACCGGCGGCCCCTTTGCCCGTCCCTACCTGTTGGACACCCCGGCGATGACCCGGCGCCGGCGGCCTCCACCCCTCCTGCTCGTCCTGCATCCGTTCGTCCTGCCCGAGACGGCGATGGCCCTCTACACCGAGCTGCCGACCGATGCCGTCGCCCGCGGCTACCTGGTCGCCACCCCGCGCGGATCGACCGACCCGATCCCTCGATGGGTCTATCCCGGCGGGTTGCTCGGCTCGGACACCGACCTCCTCGCCATCGACGAGTTGATCGCCGAGCTCGACGCCACCGCCTGCTTCGACCGAAGACGCGTCTTCGCCTCGGGGTTCAGCGCGGGCGGTGCCATGGCTGCCGCACTCAGCTGCCACCGAGCCGACACATTCGCGGCCGTCGGTGTGGTGGCCGGGGTCAACCTCACACCGACCTGTCCGGAGCAGCACGCCATGCCGATTCTGGCCGTGCACGGCACCGCAGACTTCTGGGTACCGTTCCTCGGTTCGCGGCTCCCGTTCATGCCGATCCCGGACTTCTCGGTAACCGACGCGATGGCGGCCTGGGCCGATCGCAACGGGTGTGACCCCTCCCCCGCTCCCACGACGCCGGTCGCGGTGGGCGTGGTCCGTCAGGGGCGAACGGGCTGCGACGCGACCGCCGACCTGCTCGTGATCGAAGGCGGCGGTCACACCTGGCCCGGCGCGTCGATCGATCTACCGTTCGTCGGTACGACGTCGCGAACCATCGACGCCAACACCCGGCTCCTCGACTTCTTCGGACGGCAGGGCCCCCGGTGAGCGAGGAACCTCTCGACCCCCACCGTGACGAGGGCACCGTCGCCGTCATCGGCGGCGGCATCGTCGGCCTCGCCACGGCCTACGCACTGACCCGCCGCGGACTCCGGCCGATCGTTCTCGAGAAGGAGCCCGAGCTGGCCCGACACCAGACCGGTCGCAACTCGGGCGTCATCCACTCCGGGATCTACTACACGCCGGGGTCGGCCAAGGCAGCGCTCTGCCGGCGAGGGCGCTCTGCGCTGCTGGACTTCTGCTCCACCCACGACGTCACCCACGAGATCTGCGGGAAGGTCATCGTCGCCACCCGCGCCGATGAGCTCGGACGTCTGGACGCGCTGCACGACCGGGGCATGGCGAACGGTGTCACCGTCGAGCGCCTGGACGGTGACGGCCTTCGCGAGCGGGAACCTCACGCCGCCGGGATCGCCGCGCTGCACGTCGCCGATGCCGGCATCGTCGACTACGGCCAGGTGTGCCGCTCGCTGGCCGAGCAGATCGTAACCTCCGGCGGCGAGATCCGCACCGGTGTCACGGTCACCGCCGCCCGGCCGATCGCGCGGGGACGGTGGATCGAGCTGGAGTCGGGCGAATCGTTCGAGGCCGAACGGGTCATCAACTGCGGCGGCCTCCAAGCCGACCGCCTGGCCGAAGCGAGCGGTGCGGAGACCAGGACCACCATCATCCCGTTCCGGGGCGAGTACTACGAGCTCCATCCCCGAGCCCATCACCTCGTCCGCAACCTCATCTACCCCGTGCCCGACCCCGAGTTCCCGTTCCTGGGCGTCCACTTCACCCGCATGATCGGCGGTGGCGTCCACGCCGGGCCCAACGCCGTCCTGGCACTGGCGCGGGAGGGCTACTCCTGGTCCGACTTCAATCGGCGAGATCTCGCCGAGACGCTCCGCCATCCCGGATTCCGCCGGCTGGCCGCCCGCCACTGGCGTATGGGCGCCGGAGAGGTGTGGCGGTCCGTCAATCGGCGCGCGTTCGTGACCGCACTACGACGCCTCATCCCCGAGGTGAACGGCGAGGATCTCACGCCGTCTCCGGCGGGCGTACGAGCCCAGGCGCTCCGGGACTCCGGCGAGCTCGTCGACGATTTCGAACTGGTGCAGGAACCGGGGGCCACCCACGTGCTCAACGCACCGTCGCCGGCCGCGACGGCCTCACTGGCGATCGGCGACACCATCGCCGACTCGTTGCTCTGACACCCGCCGCGGCGATCCCACCCGACCGGTCTCACCTGACCGCTACCCGTCGGAAAACGGCGAAGAGGGCCCAGGGGGGGCGGGCCCTCTTCGCTCGGTGGCGGGGTCACAAGGGGGAGTGACCTGCCGCTCACCGTTGGGCGAGGCCAGTGACCTCGCTCGCTGACCGAGCCGGACACCGCCGGGGGGGCGGGGGTGTCCGGGTCGGAGTGCGGAGGCGATTCAGGGGGGTGAATCCCTCCGACGGTTCCCGCCAGGGTCAGGCGGCCTTGGTGGCCTTGGTCGACTTGGCGGTGCTGGCCTTGGGGGCAGCCTTGGGGGTGCGGTGCAGCTGAACCTCGAGGGGCTTGGCGGCATCGGACACGGCCAACGAGAACTTCTTGTTCGTCTTCAGCATCTTGTCAGCGAAGCTGAACTGGTTCGTGAGGATCTCACGGGTCGTGGGAAACTGCTCGGCGTAGGGAAGCTCGGGGAGCTCGGGAAGCCGCTCGTCGACGAACTCGACAACGCTCTTGACGGTGTTGACGATGGGCTCCTGGACCGACTCGACGAACTCGAGAACCCGGTCCTGTACCTCGCTCAGCTTTTCGATGGTGGCGGTAGTCATTTCTGCGCTCCTGGTCTGTGTGCGGTGTCCCGGGGGAGACCTGAACTCCGCTGTCTGTGTTGCTAACTATAGCTAGCACTTATCCAGCTGTCAACCGATTGCTTGCAATAGTTCCCACCCGGAGGATCGCACCTGCCCGAACGGCCGACCGAGCGGTCCGCCGGCAAACGGCGAGCCCGTCAGCTCGCCACCGGTCCTCTGGCCGGTGCCTGGAGTGCCGCCTCGGCCAAGACCCGCCAGCCCGGCATCTCCGTACCCAGCCAGCCGAGCCGGATCTCGGCATCATCGGCGACCGAGCTGCTCCGGTCGGAGTCCAGAGCCTCCAACGCCATCGCGCCGACGAGCCGGGTCAAGGCCTGCGAGGACCGATCCTCGACGCCGTCCACCTCGGCCAGGGCCAGGTCGAACCAGCGCTCCACTTCGGTGCCGTCACCCGCGGCCGCGGCGGTGAGCAACAACGCGAGCCGGGCGAACGTCCGATCCAGATAGGTGGACCGCATCTGGTTCAGCACGGTTGCAGCCTGGTCGCTGGAACGCTGGACCGCTCCTTCGGTCGCCGCACACAGTGAAGCGACCGACACCGCGTAGAGACTGACGTCGTCGTCCGGCCCGTCGAGCGCGCGGGCGAGAACCCGGTGGGCGTCGCCGAACCGGCCGCTCTGGGCCAACAACAACCCCAGGGCCACGAGGCGGTCCCTGTCGCCCAGCTTCGCCGGATCCAGGTCGACCGGCGCGGCCACCTCGAGTTGAGCGGCCACCAGCGCCGGCTCGCCGATCTGGGCCGCCGCGGTGAGCAACGAAGTCTCGACCGCCCTGGCCCCGAGCTCCGACGGATGCGCGTCGGGGTCCAGGGTCTCCAACGCCGCCGACAGCTCTCCGAGAGCGAGCTGGGCGCGACCGAGCACGCCGGCGGCCATGGCCGACGAGTCGCGGTCGGTCGTGCTGGCGAAGTGACGGATCGCGTGTCGGGAGTGGTCGACCGCTTCCCGGGCATCGCCGTGGGAGAACAGGGCGATGGACGCCAGCAACACCCGCATCATCCCCACTCCCCAATCGTCGCTGCGCTCACCGGCGTCATTCAGGACCCGCCTACCCAGGCGCTCGGCCTCGACGGAGTCGCCCACATGGAAGAGGACGAAGGCCAGGAGTCCGGTGGCCCACGCGTTTCCTCCGCTGTCGCCGAGCTTCCGGAAGAGGTCGGCCGATGCCCGGGCCCATGCCTCGGCCTCACGGGCCCGACCCGAGGTGAAGGCGATCCACGCGAGGTTCTGCAGGGCCCATGCCTGGCCGCGCTGCTGGCCGATCTCCTCGTACGCCGAGAGCGCTTCGCGGATGTGATGCTCGGCCTGCTCCAGGTCCTCGCCCAGGAGCCCGAGCATGCCCATCCGTCGCCTGGTGTCGGCATACCCCGAAAGGTCGCCGAGCTCGACGAACCCATCCATCGCCAGCCGGTAGGACACTTCCGCCGCGGCGGGATCGCCGTCTCGCGCGCTCGTGTCGCCCCGGAGAGCCTCCACCCGAGCCGCGACGGCCACATCTCCCAGCTCGGCGGCTATCGCCTCGGCCTCGGCGATCATGGCCCGGGCCGCGTCGATGTCCCACATCTCGATCAGGGCTGTCGCCCCGGCGATCAGATGCGGTACGCGCCGCGCGCCGTCGTCGGGGTCGAGGATACGGAGCGCCTGACCATGGAGCTCGGCGGCACGGGGGTGAAACTCGCGCCTTGAGGCCCGATCTGCGGCCTCTTCGAGCCAGCGCAGAGCATCACTCGCCGCATCGATGGCGCCCCCGCCGAACTCCTCGTCCAGATCAGCCGCGATCGCGTAGTGGCGGGCCACGACGTCGAGGACGCCGTCCGAGGCGGACTCGGGATCGGTGTACAGCGCCGCAAGGTACGAAGCGATCCCCTGGTGACGTTTGTGCCGCTCGGCTTTGGTCAGCCGTCCGTAGGCGACCTCGCGGACCGAATCGCTGCGAAACCGCCATCGCTCGCCCTCGAGACCGAAGATCTCCTCGTCGACCAGAGACGCCACGATCGGGTCGACGTCGAGGTTCTGTCCGAGCTCGTCGGCCATCCGCTCGAGCACGTCGATCGAACCCGAGTCACCCCAGGTGGCGGCACTCTCGACCACCGCCTGCTGGGCCGAGTCGAGACCGTCGAGTCGGGCGGCGACGATGCCGCGCAGCGTGTCCGGGAGCTCGATGGGCCCGACCCCCCGCCCGATCGGACGATCGCTCGCGGTGACCAGGCTGACGAGCTCCTCGAGGAAGAACGGATTCCCGCCGCTGCGGTCGAGGATGTCCTCGCGCAGCGCCTGTTCGGTGCCGTCTTCGAGCATCTCGTCGAGGAGTTCGGCAGCGGCCTCACGACCGAGCGGTTCGAGGTTGACGATGACGACGTTGTGCCGGCCGCTCCTCGGAGTCCAGGCGCTGTCCTCGGCTCTGGCCGTGGCCATAAGAGCGAAGGGCGAGCGGCTCAGGCGATCGGTCAGTTCGTCCAACAGCTCGAGCACCTCGGGGCGGGCCCAGTGGACATCGGCGATCCTGACGAGGAGGGGCTGGTTCTCGGCGGCTCGCTGGGTGAGTGCGATAACCGACCTGGTCAGCTCGGCAACCGCTCGGGCCTGCTCGACGTCCTGCAGGGGCGAGTCCAGGAACAGGAGGTAGCGGAGACCGTTGACGATGCGCTCCTGCTCGGCCGCATCCAGGTCGATGAAGGAGTCGGCGACGGTGGACCGGAGTGCCTCGCCGGCGACGTCGGGAGAATCGTCGGCCTCGATACCGCAACCCTGTCGCACCAGTTCGGCGATCGGCCACCAGACGTTGACCTCACCGTAGGGAAGGCAGCGGCCGCGCAACACCCGCACGCCGTGCACGGCTTCGGCCCACCGGGAGACCTCGGCCGAGAGGCGGGTCTTGCCGATCCCGGCCTCGCCTCGCAACACGGCCACATGGGCGCGATGGTGCGTCATCGAAGCCTCGACCGCATTGGTCAGCATCGAGAACTCGGGCGCACGGCCGACAAGGGGGGTCCCGAGCCGCCGCGACCGGTAGCCCGGCGGTCGATGCGCTCCTCGCGCCAGATGGATCTCGATGGCTTGGTCGCGGCCCTTCACCGACGCGAGTCCGCGGGCTTCGTAGTCGATGGACCCTACGGTGGCCGCGTGCGTCGTCGGACCGACGAGTACCTCGCCCGGCTCGGCGCGGGTCTGGAGTCGCGAGGCCGTGTTCACGACATCGCCCATGGCCGTCCAGTCCCCACCGGCGCGGAGCTGTCCGACGAGGACCTCGCCGGTGTTGACACCGATGCGCAGCCGGAGATCGGCGCCGATCTCGGCCGCGTGGTCGGGTAGGGCCTGTTGCATGTGGAGCGCGGCCCGGACCGCCCGTTCCGGATCGTCCTCGTGTGCGGTCGGTGCTCCGAACAGCGCCAGGATGGCGTCGCCGACGATCTTGTCCACGACACCGCCGAACTCGGTCAGATCGGCGACGAGCTTCTGGAAGACGCGGTCGACCAGGTACTTGACCGACTCCGGGTCGCGCCGCTCCGACAAGGACGTGAACCCGACGAGATCGGCGAAGAGGACCGTCACGACGCGCCGCTCGTCACTTCGGGTGACCATGGGCTGCCCGCACTGGGAGCAGAACCGCGCACCATCGACGTTGTCGGCGCCACAAGCGGAGCACAGCATGCGCTCAGCATACGGAGATGATGCAACTGGTCGCGCACCGGCGATAGCGTTCCACCGTCCCCGCCTCACCGCCCCAGGTTGTTCCATGACTGCTGTCTCCCCGCCCGCCCCCCAAGGATCGGCCCTGTCCTCGGTCGTCGCCCAAGCCGTCGACGCCTACAAGATCTACGGGTCCGGCGATACCGAAGTCCGTGCTCTGGACGGCGTCACCGTCGGCTTCGACCGGGGGCGGTTCAGCGCCATCATGGGGCCCTCGGGTTCGGGCAAGTCCACGCTCATGCACTGCATGGCCGGCCTCGACCGCCTGACGTCCGGTCACGCCTTCATCGGCGGCACCGACCTGACCCAGCTCGACGAGAAGGCGCTCACCCAGCTGCGCCGGGATCGGATCGGATTCGTCTTCCAGTCCTTCAACCTGGTGCCAACCCTGACGGCGTTGGAGAACATAACGCTGCCGATGGACCTGGCCGGCACGAGCCCCGACCAGGCGTGGGTCGACGAGGTCATCACGACCATGTCGCTGGCGGACCGGCTGGACCACCGGCCCACCGAGCTCTCCGGCGGCCAGCAGCAACGCGTCGCGGTCGCCCGGGCCCTTTCCAGCCGTCCGGCCATCGTGTTCGGGGACGAGCCCACCGGGAACCTCGACTCGCGCAGCGGTCGCGAGATCCTCGCCTTCATGCGCAGAGCGGTGGACGATTTCGAGCAGAGCATCGTGATGGTGACCCACGACCCCATCGCGGCCGCATATGCGGACAGGGTCGTGTTCCTGGCCGACGGCAGGATCGTCGGCGAGCTCCCCGATCCGACCGTCGATCAGATCCTCGACCAGCTCAGGGTGCTGGGCGACTGAGATGCTCCGCCTCACCTGGAAGAACCTCTGGGCCCACAAGGGCCGCTTGGCGCTGACCACACTCGCGGTGACCCTCGGTGTCTCGTTCGTCAGCAGCGCGTTCATCCTCACCGACAGCCTCAACAACACGTTCGACGAACTGGCGAGCGACATCGCCGGCAATGTCGACCTCCAGGTGCGGGACGAGGACTACGACCTGCAGGAGCTCGACATCCGGCCCGTGCCGGTCTCGCTGACCGAGCCGATCCAGGCCCTTCCCGATGTCGACGTGGCCACGCCGACCGTCGGCACCGGGATCACCGCGCTGCGCGAAGACGACGAACCGATCAACAGCGGTGACTTCGGTCCGCCCAACCTCGCGTTCGCATTCGAGGGCGAGGGCATCGGGGCTTTCGATCTGGTCGATGGTGCAGCGCCCGTCGGCAACCAGGTGCTGGTCGACGTCGACACCGTCGAGGAATACGAGCTGGCGATCGGCGACACGGTCCGTGTCACCTCCTTCCTGGCCGCACCCGACGACTACGAGATCTCCGGCACCGTCGTGTTCGGAGAGGACAGCAGCTTCGGCGCCCGGTACTTCCTGTTCGACCTGGGAACCGCCCAGAAGTTGGCCGGGATCGGCAGCGAGAGCGTCCAGACGATCGACGTCCGACTCGTGGACGGTGGGGATCTGGCCGCGACCCGCGCCGCGGTCGGGGAACTGCTCGCGGAAGCCGGGGCGCCCGCGGCGAGCGCCGAGGTGATCGACCGCGATCAGATCGTGGAGGAGATCACCGAGTCGTTCGGGACCTTCCTCGACACCTTCCGGTGGGTGCTCCTCGTCTTCGCCATCATCGCCCTGGTCGTCAGCATCTTCGTGATCGCCAACACCTTCTCGATCGTGCTCGGTCAGCGGGTCCGGGAGCTGGGTCTGCTCCGCGCCCTCGGTGCGGGTACGCGGCAGGTCACCGTCAGCGTGATGCTCGAGGCCGTCGTCGTCGGCATCGTGGCCTCGGTCGTGGGCCTCCTGGTCGGCCGAGGAATCGCCCGACTCCTGAGTCAGCTCATCAGCTCGTCGGGCGACAGCTCGGTGTCGATGGTCGTGCTGCCCCGAACGCTGTGGGTCGCGTTCCTCGTCGGGGTGGTCATCACGACGCTCGCGGCCGTGCTCCCGGCAATCCGGGCCGGCCGGATCTCACCGATGGCGGCACTGGCCGAGGGCTACTCGCTGCGGTCGGGGCGGAGCCGCACCGTCAGATTCATCATCGGCGCCGTGCTCACCGCGGTCGGAGTCGCCGTCGTGATCGGCGCGGTCGTCGCCGGCCCCGACGACACGATTCCCCTGATCATCATGACCGTGGGAGGCGCGTTGGTCGTCATCGTGGGCGTCGCCATGCTCAGTCCGACGATCGCCCGCCCGTTCGCCGCGGCCGTGGGCCACCCCGCCTTCGCGGTCGGCGTATCGGTGCTGGCCGTGCTGGTGGCCGGGCTGGCCGTGTATCAGCTGATCGGCACGCAACAGGATCTCTGGTCCGATCCCGACCTCCTGGAGGACATCCGCACGCAGGCCGGATCCGGCACGGATGACCTGAGCGACACCGCACTCCGCCTCGGCGTCCTCGGCAGCGCGGTCGGGGGACTGCTGGTCGCAGGTCTGGCGCTCTGGATCCTGTCGCTCCCGCTCCTCTCCTTCACCAAGCCCGAGGCCCGACTCAACGTCTGGTGGCGCCGGCTCATACGTGGTGTGCTCGTGATCGTGCTGGTCGGCCTCGTGCTGGGTGGCCTGTTCATGTCCATGTCCGGACTGGGGACCTTCCCGTTCCTGCTCGCCACCGCGGCGATGTTGTTCATGGCCGGCCGGGCCGGACGGGGCATTCCCGGCCGTATCGCCCGGGGCAACGCCATGAACAACCCGCGCCGCACCGCCAGCACGGCCACCTCCCTGATGATCGGTCTCGCCCTCATATCGACCACGCTCGTGGTGGCGGCTTCGCTCAAGGCGTCCTTCACCGAGACCCTGGGCTCGGCGGTCCAGGCCGACTACTTCGTCTACACCAACCAGTTCGACGGCTTCGCCCCCTCGCTGGCCGACGAGCTCGAGGCTGTTCCCGAGGTCGAGGCGGTGGGTCGTTATCGCCAGACGGAGGTCGAGGTGGGCAACGACGGCCGGGTCGTCCGCATGTGGGGAACGACCGAGGTGGGACTCGACGGGATGCTCGACCTCGACATCAAGGAAGGCTCGACCGAAGGTCTCGACGACGGTGGCATCCTGGTGCACAAGGACCCGGCAAAGGACCTCGACCTCTCGATCGGCGACACGCTCGACCTCACCTTCCAGAGCACCGACGCGGAGACACAGCTCACCGTGGTCGGCATCCACCAGGACGCCAGCATGCTCGAGAACTGGGTGATCCCCCTCGACGTGTTCGACGAGAACACGCTCCCGACCGAGGATCGCGACGCGTTCGTCGCCCTCAACGTCAGCGCCGGCATCCAGGCGAGCCGGCCTGCGTTGGACCAGGTGATGGAGGACTACCCCGAAGTGAACCTCGAGGACATCGACGAGTTCACCGAATCACAGGAGGGCTTCCTGAACCAGGGCCTCACGATCATCAACGTCATGCTGGGACTGGCCGTTGTGATCGCGCTCATCGGCATCGCCAACACCATCGCCCTGTCGGTCTACGAGCGGACCCGGGAGCTCGGCCTGGTCCGGGCCGTCGGCATGCAGCCGGCCCAGGTCAGGCAGATGATCCGATGGGAAGCCGTGGTGATCGCCGTGTTCGGTGCCCTCGTCGGGATGGCCATCGGCATGCTGTTCGGCTACACGATCGTCGCGCTGCTCCCCGACTCCGTCATCAACACCTGGGGATTCCCCACCAGCCAGTTCCTCGCCGTGCTGGCCGCCTCGGTGGTCGTCGGGATCGGTGCGGCGTACCTGCCGGCCCGACGAGCGGGCAGGCTCGACGTGCTCGACGCGATCGCCCAGGAGTAGCCGCCTCGCACACCCTGAAATCCAGGAGTAGCCGCTTCGCGCACCCTGAAATCTGGTCCCTCAGCGTCGGCCACCGACGGCACCGAACCTCAATCTGCATCGATCCGCTCGTCGGTCGGGAGTTGCCGCCGTTGCGAGAAGATCAGCCGTGGTCCACGATCCCAGGTGAGGTAGTTCCAGGCCCAGTTGACCAGGACCGATGCCCGGTTGCGGAACCCGATCAGGTAGACGAGGTGGAGCGCCAGCCACGCCAGCCACGCGATCGGACCGGCCAGGACGCGACCACCCGGCAGCTCGGCCACCGCCGCGTGTCGGCCGATCGTGGCCATGGTGCCCTTGTCGCGATAGCCGAACGACGTCGGGGGCCGGCCGGCCAGCCGGTCGGCGATCTGGGCGGCTGCGTGGTCACCCGACTGGATCGCCACCTGAGCCAGCTGGGGCAATGCTCCTCCACCGGCGGATATGTGGGCGGCGTCGCCGATCACCCACACCCCGGGCCGGTCCGGCACCGCCAGGCTCGGATCGACCGCCACCCGGCCCGCCGGTCCCGGTCGGAGACCGATGGCCTCGGCCACGGGATTGGCTCGAACGCCGGCGGCCCAGATCAGCGTGTGACACGGCACCTCCTCGCCGCCGTCGAACCTCACCCTGTCTGCGGCGACCTCGGCCACCGAGGTGCCGAGGCGCAGCTCGACGCCCCTGTCGGCCAGCGCCCGGGCGGCGTGACGCCGCGACCCCTCGACGAACGGCGAGAGCAGATGACCGAGCCGTTCCACGAGGATGACGCTGGCCCGATCCACATCGAGGGTCTTGTGATCCCGCCGCAGGACCTTCTGGAACAGCTCGGCGAGCGCTCCCGCCATTTCGACGCCGGTCGGACCACCGCCCACGATCACGAACGTCAGGTGACCCGCGTCGACGAGACCGGGGTCGCTCGCCGCGGCCTCGAACCGGGCCAGCACGTGATTGCGCAGGCGCGTCGCGTCGTGAAGCGAGTACAGCGGAAAGGCGTGTTCCTCGGCCCCGGGCACTCCGAAGTAGTCCGCCACCGATCCCGAAGCCACGATCAGGTGGTCGAACGCCACCCGGCCCGGTCCGGCCTGACCGACGCCGACCAGCTCACGCCTGTCCCAGTCCGCTCCGGTTACGTCGAACTGGCGAAACTCGACGTCGGTCAACCGCTGCACGATGCCGCGCACGACATACGAGACGTCGGCCGCGTTCAAGCCGGCCGTGGCCACCTGGTACAGCAGCGGGAGGAAGGTGTGGAAGTTGTTGCGGTCGAGAATGGTGACGTCGACCGGCTCCCGGGCCAGCCGCCGGGCGGCAGCCAGGCCGCCGAAACCGGCCCCGACGATCGCCACCCGAGGTCTCACCGCCGGACCCTCCGAAGGCCCGCTGCCCTCAGCCGCCGAACCAGATCGCGCGCCTCGATCGGCTCGGCGCCCAACTGAATGGCCCGGAGTCGATAGTCCTCGGGCACGTCGTAGTGGTCGCCCTGGAACGCCCGCCGCGGGATCTCGAGCCGGTCGGCGAACTCGTGCAGCTCCTCGTAGCTCTCGTCGGAGGCGAGATGGGCCCACTTCCGGCCCCGCCACGGCCAGATCGCCCGATCGACCAAGATCGTCATCGCGCCCCCCCTCCACCGACGAACTCTGGGCATCGGCCCCTCACATGTCCCGGGATCTGCCCAAAGTTCGAGAGGGGGTGGGGTGATCTAGCGGGCATGGAGAGCGAAACCCCGGTATCCGGCCACGAAGCCGCCGCCGCGCAGTGCATCGGACAGATCCGACTCCAGTACGGGGGCGCCGTCGATCTTGCCGATCTCCAGTCTTCGGACCTGCCCGGCGGCCACCAGCGATCGCAGCCCGTCGACCCACCGGTCGTCGTCGCGGGCCGCGGGGAACGAGACCAGAGAGCGCCCGCTTCTCTCCAGCAACACCAGAGGTTCGCCGCGGTGGAGCACCACGTATGCCCCGGCCGTCCTGGCGGGGCGACCCGCGGTCGGGGGCCAGTCGAGGGCCGCGCCGTACGGCTGGGCCGGATCGACCGCCGACAAGACCACCGGCTCGGCGTCTCGATCGGGCTCCCGCTCGCCCCGCAGCCGATCGACCGCACCCGAGTGGGCGAATTGCGCCGCTCCCAGTCCGGCCACGAAGTACCCGCGCCGGACGCGGCCCTTCTCCTCCAGCGCCTTGAGGACGGGGTACACGCCGGCGAATCCGCCCTTGGCCCCCTCGGCCAGCGCCATCTCGCGGGTCAGCACGCCGTAGCGCTCGAGCAGTTGCAGGGCGCGGGCATGGATGACCTCGGTCTGCGTGGCTGCCGGCTCTCGCAGCGGAGCCACCAGGGACCACCGCCCCGCGGCGCTGGGGGGACCCGATCGGGCCAGTCGACCCGGTCGGGGACGGGTCCTGCCTGCGCCTCCGGCGCCCGACCGCGGCTTGCGCTTTCCGCCCACCAGCGCTCGCACGGGCGCCAGACTGTCGTTGGTGACGTAGCCGCACCACACGAGGTCCCAAAGGGCCGCCAGCACGATCTCGTCGGCGTATTCGAGTCCGGCGTCGGCCACCGCCTGTTGGAGGTCGGACCAGAACGACGCCCCACGGTTCTCGAGATGTCCGACGATCGCCCCTGCTGCTTCGTCCAGCTCGATTTCGACCGGAGAGGGGACGAGCAGTGCCGCCTGGTCGCGGAAGACCAGCCGCAAGCGCCCGTCGGCTGCCCCCAGCGCTCCGGCGCCGACCCAGATCACCTCACCGGCCAGGCACAGCTGATCCAGATCGCCGGACCGGTAGTCGGCCATCCGGGTGCTGAGCACATCGCGTTCGAGTACCGACGCCGGGATGGCAGCGCCCTGGAGCTGGCCGATCACTTCGACCAGCGCGTCGAGACCGCGCCGCGGCACGCCGACGCCCTGCCATGACGGCAGGAACCGGGCGAGCACCGCCCCGTCGACCGGCTCGACCTCGGCTCGGAGCGCGGCGAGCGACCGGCGGCGCAACTGACGGAGCACCTCGTCGTCGCACCACTCGGTCTCGCGTCCGCCCGGACGGAAAGCACCCCGCACCACCTGACCGGCCTCGACCAGCTCGGCCAGCTGCGGGAGCACGCGATCCACCGGCAGCCCGTACCGTTCGGCCACGTCGCGAGCCACGAACGGAGCGTGCGTCCGGGCGAAACGGGCCACCAGGTCGCGTAGCGGGGTCTCGACCGACTCGGTCAGCTCGGCCGGGAGACCGGGCGGCAACGCCACCCCGAGCGCGTCGCGCAGCCGACCGGCATCTTCGGCCGCCGCCAGACGATCCTCGTCCGCGATCCGCACCGGGACAGCGCGACGGGACGCGACCAACTCGTCGGTCCATCGCCGCACGTCGGAGCGCTCACCGGTCGAGCGCGCTGCCACCTCGTCGAGCGAGAGCGGCCCGAGGAGACGGAAGAGGTCGTGGGTCTCGTCGGCATCACGGGCCCGACGGTCCGGTACCAACCGCTGGAGCTCGAGCTCGAGGTCGTCGAGCACCACGGGATCGAGCAGTTCACGCAGCTCGTCGGCCCCCAGGAGGTCGGCCAGGAGCTCACGGTCGACGGCCAGCGCGGCGGCGCGACGCTCGGCCAGTGGTGCATCGCCCTCGTACATGTACGTCGCGATCCAGGCGAACATCAGCGACTGGGCGAACGGTGAGGCCGAGGACGTCTCGACCGCGACCGTCCGCACCCGTCGGGCCTTCAGGTCGGCGAGAAGCTCTCGGAGCGCATCGAGATCGAAGACGTCGGTCAGGCACTCGCGGGTCGCTTCGAGCAGGATCGGAAACGTCGGGTACTTCGCCGCCACCGCGAGGAGATCGGCCGCCCGCTGGCGCTGTTGCCACAGCGGCGTGCGCTGATCGGGTCGGCGACGGGGAAGCAGCAACGCCCGGGCCGCACACTCACGAAACCGCGACGCGAACATCGCGGTGCCGGGTAGCTGCGCTACGACCAGGTCGTCGATCTCCTCGGGATCGATCAGCAGCTCGTCGACGGGGAGCTGATCGACCGACTCGGGCAACCGGAGCACGATCCCGTCGTCACTCCAGATCATCTCGGGTTCGACGCCCCACTCGTCGGTCAGGCGGGAGCGCAGGGCGATCGCCCACGGTGCGTGGACCCGCGCACCGAACGGGGACAGGATGCACACGCGCCAGTCGCCGATCTCGTCGCGGAATCGCTCGACCACGATGGTGCGGTCGTCGGGGACTGCTCCGGTGGCCTCCCGCTGGTCCGCGAGGTACTGCACCAGATTCTGTGCCGCCAGGTCGTCCAGTCCGTTTCGCTCGACCAACTCGCCGGTGCCGCCCTCAGCGGACTGGATCCTGCGGGTGAACGCCCCGACGGCCCGGCCGAGCTCGATCGGACGGCCCGGACCTTCACCGTGCCAGAACGGCATCTTTCCCGGCCGGCCCGGCGCCGGTGTCACGACGACCCGCTCGAAGGTGATGTCCTCGATCCGCCAGCAGGAGGCACCGAGGAGGAACGTCTCACCGGGTCGGGACTCGTAGACCATCTCCTCGTCGAGCTCACCGACACGGGTGCCGTCGGGAAGGAACACGCCGAAGAGCCCCCGATCGGGGATCGTGCCGGCGTTGGTGACCGCCAGTCGCTGGGCGCCGGACCGGCCGCGGATCCGGCCCTCGATCCGATCCCACACGATGCGCGGCCGCAGTCCGGCGAACTCCTCGGACGGGTACCGCCCGGCCAGGAGATCCAGCACCGCCTCGAGCACGTCATCGGACAGCTCGGCGAACGGAGCAGCGCGCCGGATGAGCGCCGCCACCTCGTCGACCTCCCACTCGTCGAGGGCACACATCGCGACCAGCTGCTGGGCGAGCACATCGAGCGGATTGCGCAGATAGCGGGTCTCCTCGATCGCCCCGTCCCGCATCCGCTCGACGACGACCGCCGCCTCGAGGAGATCGGCTCGGTGCTTCGGGAAGAACCGCCCCCGGCTGGGTTCGCCCACCTGATGGCCGGCCCGCCCGACGCGCTGGAGCCCGGCGGCAACCGATCGGGGCGACTCGACCTGCACGACGAGATCGACCGCTCCCATGTCGATCCCCAGCTCGAGCGACGAGGTGGCGACCAGGCCCCGCAGTTCACCGCGCTTCAGCTGATCTTCGATGATGAGCCGCCGCTCGCGACTGAGCGAGCCGTGGTGGGCTCGCACCAGCTCGACTTCCGCTCCGACCGATCCTCCGGCGCTGAACATCGACTCCTCGCCGGCCGGGGTCCCGTCGGTGCGCTCGAGGAACAGCTCGTTCAGCCTCGTGGCGAGACGCTCGGCCAGCCTGCGGCTGTTGACGAAGACGATGGTGGACCGGTGCTCGAGGACCAGATCCAGCAACCGGGGATGCATCGCGGGCCAGATCGATCGACGAGGTACGCCGCCGCCCGGACCCGCTATCGGCTCGTCGATCTCCTCGCCGAGCCGACCCATGTCCGAAATGGGCACGATGACCTCGAGGTCGAGCTCCTTTCCGATACCGGCGTCGATGACGGTGACCGGCCTGGGTCGTGGCGATGGCCGGTCACCCGACTGCTGCGGATCGGACGCGAATCCCCCGAGGAACCGGGCGATCTCGTCGAGGGGTCGTTGTGTGGCCGAGAGACCGATGCGCTGGGGCGAGCTCTGGCAGACCTCCTCCAACCGCTCGAGGGTCAACGCCAGGTGCGACCCCCGCTTGGTGCCGGCCACCGCGTGGATCTCGTCGATGATGACCGTGTCCACGTTGGCCAGCGTCTCCCGCGCCCGCGACGTGAGCATGAGGTAGAGCGACTCGGGTGTCGTGATGAGGATGTCCGGTGGATGGCGAACCAGCGAGCGCCGTTCGTTGGCCGACGTGTCGCCGGTCCGTATACCCACCGTGGGTTCGTGCACCGCGATGCCCATCCGCTCGCCGGCCAACCGCACCCCGGCCAGAGGTGATCGAAGGTTCTTCTCGATGTCGACCGCCAAGGCCCGCAACGGGGACAGGTACAGAACCCGCGTCCGGGCCTTTTCGTCGGGCACCGGCTCTCGCGAAAGACGATCGATCGCCCACAGGAAGGCCGCCAAGGTCTTGCCCGAGCCCGTCGGAGCCAGCACCAACGAGTGCTCACCTCCGACGATGGCCGGCCAGCCCTGGGCCTGAGCCGGGGTCGGGCTTCCGAACGTCGTCCGGAACCACTCGGCGACCGGATCCGAGAACCATCCGAGGACCGGGTCGTCGGTTGCGTCGCCATCAGCCCCCATGCCTCGGAGGCTATCGAGGTCAGAGGATGCGGCGGGTGGCGGCCCAGCGGGACAGCTCGTGGCGATTCGAGAGTTGGAGCTTGCGCAGGACCGATGAGGCGTGGGTCTCGACCGTCTTGATCGAGATCGACAACCGTCGGGCAACCTCCTTGTATGCGTAACCGCGGGCCAGCAACCGCATCACCTCGGCCTCTCGGGGTGTGAGCTGGTCGAGGGCCGGGTCCTCGGGGGCGGGCACGGTCGAGGCGAAGGCGTCGAGCACGAAGCCGGCGAGCCGAGGCGAGAACACGGCATCGCCGTCGGCCACTCGGCGGATGGCGTCGCTCAGGTCGCCGCCGGTGATCGACTTGGTCACGTAGCCGCGGGCGCCGGCCCGGACGATCTCGATGACGTCCTCGGCGGCATCCGAGACCGAGAGCGCCAGGAATCGCACGTCGGGCAGCTTGTCGGCCACGGCGCCGATCACGGCCGGACCGTTGCCTCCCGGGAGGTGCACGTCGAGCAGTACGACATCGGGCTCCACCTCCTCGATCAGCTCGACGGCGCCCTGCACGTCGCCGGCCTCGCCCACCACGTCGACCCCGTCGTCCAGCTCGGCGATGACCCCGGCGCGAAGCAGCGCGTGGTCGTCCACCAACACGACCCTCGGGCCGGTCATGTCGCTTCCTCGACAGCGGTCGGCGTCGAGCGGGAGAGTCGCAGTTCGACCTCGGTGCCGACGCCCGGCTCGGAGATCATCTCGACCGTTCCACCGATTCGCTCCATTCGACCCATGATCGAGTCTCGCACCCCGTGACGATCGTCGGGGATGGTCGCCGGGTCGAATCCCGTCCCCCGGTCGCGAACGAACACCTCGATTGCCCCGTCGGACACCTCCGCATACAGCGACACCCGCTCCTCCCCCGAGAACTTGGCCGCATTGACCAGCGCCTCGCCGGCCGCGGCGACCAGCTCGGTGACGGGGCCGTCGACCTCGATGTCGCCGACGACGACGGTCTCCACGTCGATGAGATGCTCGTCCTCGATCTGCTCGACCTGGGCCTCGATCAGCTGTCGCAGCCCGAGGCCGACCTGGTGGCCGGGGTCATAGAGCCACCGTCGCAGCTCGCGCTCCTGGCGGCGGGCCAGCCGGGCCACGGTCCCCGGCTCGTCGGAGCGATGCTGGATCAACGCGAGCGTCTGCAAGACCGAATCGTGAAGATGGGCCGCGACGGTGGCCCGCTCGTCCGAGCGGATCCGCTGCCGTCGTTCCTCGACCAGCGACCGCACCAGGCGCTGCACCCACGATCCGAAGAGGAGGAGGAGTCCCCCCAGTATCACGGCCACCGTGACGATGCCGTCGCGCAAGGCTTCGGCGCTCTGGTTCCCCACCAGGAACAACACCAGACCGAACACGACCAGCGTCAGACCTCCGGCCCATCGCGCCACCCTGAGTCCCCGCGATGACGGGTCGGCCCCGAGATCGACGCCTCCCAACAACGCCGTCACCCCCCGGTCACCGAGCTGGGGCCAGACGAAGGCCAGTCCCGCACCGACGACCGCCACCGGCCAGACGAGGGCGTCGGAGAACCCCAGGCCGACGCGTCGCACGAAGAGCAGGAGTCCCAGCACGATCATCACGACGGCGATGGTCGCTCGGAGATCCGACGGCGCCGGCCCGGGCCGCGGTCTCGACAGATCCGGATCTCGTCTGACGATCACCCAGATCAACGCGTAGAGCAGCACGCCGACGCCGCCGGCCATGGTCAGGACGACGAATCCGATCCTCAGTACGCCGACCGGGATCCCGAATCGCCGAGCCAGCCAGGCCGAGACCCCCAGGAACAGAGCGTCATCACCGGACCCTGCCGGAGGCTCGTCGGTCTGCTCGTCGCCGGTCCGGCGATCCTGGATCGTCATCGCCGTCAATGATCGCGCCACGGGAGGCCGAAACCCATCGGTGAGCACCCTGATCGATCCATTGGGACCTCAGGGAGGTTCAGGGGAATCCCCGATGGTTCCGTCCCACGAAGTGGGCGACACTGGATTCATGGTCGATCCCATGCCCGCCGATTCTCCACCGCGTCCGCCGCCCCCCCGCCCCGAGCTCCGCCGCACGACCGACGATCGGTGGGTCGGCGGCGTCGCCGGTGGCCTCGCTCGCACCCTCGGTCTCCCCAGCTGGGTCGTCCGTCTGGCCATCGTCATCCTGTCCATGGTGGGCGGCCTGACGGTCCTGGCCTATCTGGCGTTGTGGTTCTTCCTACCCGACGAGACCGGGCGAGTCGCCGCCCGCGAGGTGATGGACGGCAACGAATCCTGGCTACCCGTCGCCGGCGTCGTCATCCTGGCGATCGCGGCGACGGCCGCGGTCGGGATCCTCGGCGGCGATGACCTGGACGTCCTGATCCCCCTGACCTTGATCGCGGGCGGCGTCGCGCTACTGGCTGGCCGTACCAGGACCGCGCCGCCATCGAGTCCCGCGCCGGACACGCCGGCGCCACCGGTCAGCTCAGCGGCCCCCGAGCCCATCGGCGCAACGACCGCCACCGCCACGACGACCGCCACCGCGCCGACGACCGCCACGACGACCGGGGCCTACCCGCCGATCCCACCCCCCCGCGTCGCTCCCTACGAGGTGGTGTCGACCAAGCGGCCCCCGACACCGAAGCCACCGAGACCTCGATCGTTCCTGACCCCCCTGACGCTGTCTCTTTTCACGATCGCCGGGGGGATCGTGTTCCTCCTCGAACGAGCCGAGGCGATCGAGCTCCAGCCGGGCTCGGTCCTCGCCGTGGCCATGATCACGATCGGTGTCGTCCTGATGCTGGCCACCTGGGTCGGCCGAGCCCGCGGCCTCATCGCCGTCGGCCTCCTGCTCCTGCCGGTGGCCGCACTCACGGCCGCCGTGACCCTGCCGCTGCACAAGGGCATCGGCGAGCAGACGTTCACTCCGACGGTGCCTTCCGACGAGCTCACGTACGAGTACGGGATCGGCGAGTTGCGTGTCGATCTCCGCGAGCTGCCGGTCGAGGGGACGACGACGGTGAGGGCCGAGCTCGGCATCGGGTCGATGGTGGTCGAGGTGCCGACCGACGTGAACGTCGAGATCCACGGTGAGGCCGGAGCCGGGCAGATCGTGGCGACCACGATGCTCGACGACCCCCGGTACCGGCAATGGCCGGACCGCGAGCGGGGCACCACCGAATCCGGATGGGGAGCACAGCTCGACCGCACATTCGAAGCGGAAACCGAGACCGCCGACCGCATCGTGCTCGATGTCGAAGTCGGCCTGGGAGAGGTGGTGATTCGACGTGACACGACACCCTCGTGACCTCGTGTCGCTGTTCTTCGGCCTGGTGTTCATCCTTTCGGGGGTGGTCTTCCTGAACCAGACCGAGCAGTGGTTCGATCTCGACGCGGCGAGTCTGCTCGCCATCGGTGTGATCGGTCTGGGCTCGGTGGGGGCAATCCTCGTGTTCGTCGGATACCGCCGGGACCGGCCGGTGGCCGCTCCTACCACGAGCGGCTCCGACCACGGGACCGATCCGCTCGTCGAAGGTGGCGATGCGGGCCTCGTCATCGATCCCGGCTCGAAAGATCAGGCCGACCCCACGTAGATCGAGGACGGGCGGATCAGCTTTCCCTCGGCCGCCTGCTCGAGCGCATGGGCGCACCACCCGACCAGTCGACTGAGCGCGAACGTCGCGGTGAAGAGCGCCCGGGGCACGCCCGCCCGTTCCATCACGACGCCGGCGTAGAACTCGACGTTGGAGGGGAGGGCACGATCCGGCTTGTGTTCGGCGAGGACCCGGAGGATCTCCCTCTCGACGGCGCGGGCTCGATCGACGTCGTCGCCTCCCAGGCCCTTCGCCACCTTGCCGAGAAAGGTCGAACGGGGGTCCGGTGAGCGATAGACCGCGTGCCCGAACCCCATGATGCGATTGCCCGCCGCGAGCTCGCGGCGAGTCCACGCCGCCGCGTTGGCGGGTGAACCGATGGCATCGAGGGCATCCAGAGCCCGGCTCGGTGCGCCGCCGTGGAGCGGTCCCGTCAGGGCAGCGAGGGCGCCGGTCGCCACACCGACGAGGTCGCTCCCGGTCGAGGCGATGACCCGCGCGGCGAAGGTGGACGCGTTGAAGCCGTGGTCGATCGTCAGGATCAGGTACTGCTCCAGGGCCCGGGCGGCCGCGGGGGACGGCTCCGCCCCGTTCAGCATCCACAGGTAGTTGGCTGCGTGAGCGAGATCGTGGCGAGGGTCCACGGGCTCCAAGCCGGAGCCGATCCGGTGCAGCGCGGCGATCGTGGTCGGGAATCGAGCGACCAGCGCCAGGGCGAGCTCGGATCGCACGGTCGGTGCGGTGTCGAGCAGAGGCGCGACGGCGAGGCCGGTTCCGGTCATCGAGAGCCCCGTTCGCAGCAATGAAGCCGGATCGGTCGTCGTGGCGCTCAACGAGCGCAGCGCCGCCATCGCTTCGGTCGGAAGGGCTCGCTGGGCGGCCAGTTCGGCGCGGAACTCCGCCTCACGGCGCTCGGTCGGAACCGAACCGCGCAACACGAGATGCACGACGGCCTCGAACGAACAGGCCTCGGCCAGCGCGGTGGCGTCGTGGCCCCGGTAGTGGAAGTAGCCCGCGTCGCCGTCGACGGCACCGATCGTCGTCGTCGTCACGGCAACGCCGTTGAGGCCGGGCGGAACATCGGTCGGTGGTGAGGTCATACAACGATGATCCCTGCTTTCGGGTATCAAATCAACGTTGATTACATCAACATTGACCAATCAACTTCCCTGTGTCAGGGTCGGGGAATGGGCCGATCCCTCACCGCGGCGCAAGCGGCATCCCACCTCGGTGTCCGCGTCCAGACGCTCTACGCCTACGTCAGCCGGGGTCAGCTCTCGCGCACGATCGCGCCCGACGGTCGGCGCTCGCTGTTCGACGTGGACGAGCTCGACGCCTTCGCCGGGCGACGCCGTACCCGTCGACTGTCGACCAGGCGCGCGTCACTCGACGTTGAGATCGACACGGCCATCACCCGTATGGGCGAGCACGAGCTGATCTACCGCGATCGGTCCGCTGTCGAACTGGCCCATGCCGCGACCTTCGAGGACGTGGCCGAGTTGCTCTGGGGGGTCGGCCCCCTGGACGAGGCCGCGTGGCGACCCGCGGCGCTGACGGCAGTACGCCGGGCGGCGCGGGCGGCGACGACTTCGGCCACCGTGCACGACCGGCTGATCATGATGACCACCCGACTCGCAGCCCTGGACCCACAGCGGCGGGACCTGACACCCGGAGCGGTCGCCCGCACCGGAGCGAAGCTCATCTCGACCCTCGCCGTGGCCAGCGGTCCACCCCGCCGCCATCCCGACGGCGAACCGGTCACGGTCGCCGACGCGGTCACGTCGGTCCTCGCATTCGACGAGCCGGAGCTCTTCGGGCCGGCGGTCGAACGAGCGCTCATCCTGCTCGCCGATCACGAGCTGGCCTCGTCGACGCTCGCGGTGCGCGTCGCCGCGTCAGTTCGATCCGATCTGTACGGCTGTATCACCGCCGGCCTGGGGGTCCTCGCCGGTCCGCTCCACGGCGGTGCGGCCGCCGATGCCCGACGCTTCTTCGGGCGCTGCGAACGCGACGGTGTCGAGACGACGATCGAATCGACCCTGACCGAGACGCAACGGATACCGGGCTTCGGCCACAAGATCTACCGGGATGACGATCCCCGGTGGCGACCGATCGTCGAAGCGATACCCGTGACGAGGTCGACCGAGCCGCGTCTGGCGATCGTCGACCGGGCGACCGCCCACGCCGGGGCGCGGCTCTCCGTTCGACCCAACGTGGACTGGGCGAGTGGGGCGCTCGCGTTCGTCGCCGGACTGGAACCTCGTGCGATCGAGATCGTGATGGCTCTGGCCCGCATGGCCGGATGGACCGCCCACGCGATCGAGGAGTACACGGCCCGACCGGTCCGATTCCGGGGCGTGGCCCGCTACGTGCCGTCCTGAGCCCGTGCCGAGGTGTCCGATGGCACGTCGGTTCCGTGCGCGACCACACGGAACTCCCCCGACGACGAGAGGAGGATCGAACCGACACCAACTCACCACCTCGACCGGGGGAATCATGCAGGCCACCATCGCTCATCCGTACGCCGCACCCGAGGCCGGCAAGCTCCGGCCCCTGGCCATCTTCCTAGCCGTCATGGTCACCGGGCTGGTCGCCACGACGCTCCTGTCCGAAGGGCGGGGCCGAGGGGTGGAAGGCCCGGCGGTGAACTGGGACGAGCGGGTCCACATCGTCGCCACGTCGGAGGCGCCCGACGGCACGCTGATCGAGACGACATGCACCGGCTACCCGACCGATGGCGGTCAGGTGCGTACGAGCGGCCTCTGCTTCGGAGATGTCGCGAGCGTCGGTGACGACGTCACCGTGGTCCACGATCCGGGCGATGCGGGACCGCAGCGCACGACCGCAGCGTCGGTCGGCCTCGTCCGCGGCGACTACGTATACCTCGACCTTGCCACCCACCTGGACGTGATCGCCGACTGAGGTACGCCTCCCGAGCTCGACGGTCACCGGCGCCAACGGATCTCGAAGTGGTGAACGAGCTCCTCACCGGGGCGAACCACGTCGGGAGCCGCGTTGAAGGCGTCGGGTGGTCCGCTCTGCGGCTCGATGCAGATGGCGTGATCGGGCTCGGTGTAGACCACCCAGAACCGACAGCTGGACCGGAGCTCGAGCACCGGGGCGTCCGGCCATGCCAGCGTGATCGGCTGGCGTACACCGGCGAAACAGTCGTCCCACGGGCCCGGGGGCGGGTCGATCGTGGCGCCGGTCGGGATGCCCTCGGTATCGCGTACCAACATCGCGTCGGCGACGAAATCGAGCGTCGCCGGATCACCGGCCGCTGAGTCGCGCCGAAACCAGGGATGCCAACCCGTCACGACGGGCATCGGAAACCGGTCGGCCCGGACCCTCAGCTCGAGGCGCAACCGGTCTTCGGTCAGGTCCGCCCGTTGCACGACACGGCCCCCGAACGGCCAGGGGTCGGCGAGATCGGTGGCGATCTCACCCGGGCCGACGTGATCCCACCGCTGGGCGAGCGCCACGCCGTGGATCGCGTGCGGAGGCATCCCGAGCGGAAGGGCCACCTCGGCGCCATCGAAGCGGAAGCGACCACGACGGACCCGTCCGGCCCAGGGGACCATGGGGTAGCAGCCCCAGCCGTAGACCCCTGCGGTCCGGTCGGTCACGAGCATCTCGGCACCATCGATGCAGAGCGAGGCCAGTCGCCCACCCTGGTCCAGGTCGAACGACGCTGCGACTCCCTCGCTCTCGAGCCGCACGCCGCTAGCCCAATCCCCGGAGCAGGGCGTCGGGGAGCGGTCGTGAGTGCACGATCGCCAGCCGTTTCGTGGATCGGGTCAGACCGACGTAGAGCGAGCGCATGCCCTGCGGTTCCTCGGCGACGATGGCGGCCGGCTCGACCAGAACCGATGCGTCCAGCTCGAGACCCTTCACCAGCCCGATCGGCACCAGCGTGACGTCCTGGCGCAGGCCGTGCCGCGTGGCGCGGCCGAAATCGACGCCTCCCGCGTCCAGTGCATCAGCGGTGGCATCGACCATCGAGGCCGGCGTGATGACGGCGACCACCCCTCCGTCGGGATGCGCCAACTGTCGTTCGACCTCGGCGGCCACCGCCGCGAACAGCCCTTCGGGCGGGTCCACCGGGATCACGGACGGGGGTTCGCCCTGCTTTCGCACCGCGTTGGGCGGATCGAGCTGCGGTGCCGCCTCGGCGAGGACACCGGCCGCCGCGTCGGTCAAGGGCTGGGGGATCCGGTACCCGACGCTGAGCGTGCGCTGACGCGCCGGACGTCGGTCGGGGAGGTGATCGAGGACCTCGTCCCACGAGTCGTGCGCCCACGCTCCGGTGGACTGGGCGATGTCGCCCACCACGGTCATCGATCCGTTCAGGCTTCGACGGGTCAGCGACCGCAACTCCATGGGGCTCAGGTCCTGGGCTTCGTCGACCACGAGGTGCCCGAAGGTCCGGACCTCGTCGGTGCGCTTCCTGCTCGGACGCGGACCCAGCCGAGCCCTGGCCTCGTCCAGCAGGGGTACGTCGTTGACGGTGAACACGACGTCGTCGACGTCGTGTTCACGCGGTCGATACAACGCCTGGTGCTCGGCCTGGTCGAACCACCGCGACCCCGCCGAGCGAAGCAACGCCTTCGATCCGAAGAGATCGTGCAGGAGCTGCGCCGGCGTCAGGACCGGCCACATCCACTCGAGGGCCTCGCGGACCGACGGCTCGCGCCGCAGTTGATCGCGGACGTACTCGGGATCGTGCGACGGGCTGACGCTTTCCGCCAGCGCGGTGAAGAACTCGGTCTCGACGAACCTCCGGGCCGCGTTGTGGGTCCGGAACCGCTGACGGCCGACCTTGACGATCCGCTCGGACTGTTCGACGGTCACCTCGAGGGTGCGGATGCCCATACCGATCCGCAGGTCACGTCGGAGCGGGCGCTGCCGGTCCCGCACGGCCTTGACGAGCACGTCGACCATCCGCAGATCACCTTTGACCCTCGCCTGCACACCGGTGTCACGGCGTTCGACCCGGACATCGGCCACGAGGTCGGCCAGAACGGCCAGCTCGACTCCTGCCTCGCCGAGCGAGGGCAGCACCTGCTCGATGTATCCGAGGAACAACCGGTTGGGTCCCACCACGAGCACCCCTTGACCCTCGAGCGGGAACCGGTGGGTGTAGAGGAGGTAGGCGGCACGGTGCAGCGCCACCACCGTCTTGCCCGTACCGGGGCCACCCTGAACCACGAGGACGCCGGGCAGCTCGGCCCGGATGATCTCGTCCTGCTCGGCCTGGATCGTGGCGACGATGTCGCCGAGCAGACCCGTGCGCGGGGCCTCGATGGCGGCGACCAGGGCGCCCCGCCCCGAGATCTCGTCGGCCGCCGTTCCGTCCAGACCGAGCTCGAGGGCGGCGTCGCCGAAGTACTCGTCCTCGAGCCCCAGCAGGGTGCGGCCCCTGCTGATGAAGTGACGCCTCCGGTCGAGGCCCATCGGCTCGCGCCCCGTGGCCCGATAGAACGGTTCGGCGACCGGAGCCCGCCAGTCGACCACCACCGGGTCGTTCTGGTCGTCGGATACGGCGATCCGGCCGATGTAGTAGGTCTCGCCCCGCTCACCCGCCGGCGCGCTGATGGGCGCCTCGGCCGCCAGGTCGATCCGGCCGAAGGCCAGCGACTGGTCGCCCAGATCCAGCTTCTGGAGCCGCTGCAACACGGTGTCCCAGATGACATCTCGCTCGAACCGAGCCTGTTCGGTGCCACCTCGGCCCACTTCGACCATGTTCTGCAGGGCCGCGGCCCGCTCCCGGCTGGCCTCGAGGCACGCGAAGGCCCGGTCGAGATACGCCTGTTCGGCCTCGAAGTCGGGATGGATGGCCGGTGCCCCCTTGGTATGGCGCCGCTGGAGAAAGTCGCCGGACCAGCCGACGAGGGCGGGAAAGGCGACCGGTAATCCTACCGGAGCCCGACACCGGCTGGTGCCGGTGCAACCCCCCGAATACCGTGAGCCGATGCTCGACGCCGTCCATGCCCGCCCGACCCGTGACTGAATCCCTCGACGGATCGCGGTTTCTTCGGGCCTGCCGGCGGGAACCGACCGACACGACCCCGGTCTGGTTCATGCGACAAGCGGGGCGGTCCCTTCCCGAGTACCACGACGTCCGCGGGACCGGGACGATCCTCGACGCGATCGCCGATCCGGACCGTGCGGTCGAGATCACCCTGCAGCCGGTCCTGCGCCACGGTGTCGACGCCGCCATCCTCTACTCCGACATCGTCGTGCCGGTCGCCGCCATCGGATTCGGCGTCACGGTGGAACCGGGGGTCGGACCCGTCATCGCTCGCCCCTTCCGTTCCCGGGCCGATCTCGACCGGCTCCGCCCGCTCGATCCCGACGAGGACACGCCCTACGTCATCGACACCGTTCGGCGGCTGGTGGGCCGGTTGGAGGTCCCTCTGATCGGCTTCGCCGGCGCGCCGTTCACGGTCGCCAGCTACCTCTGCGAGGGTGGACCGTCGAAGTCCTACGGTCGGACCAAGGCCCTGATGCTCGGCGACCCCGAGCTCTTCGCGGCGCTGCTCGACCGGCTCGCCGACCTGGCCATCGCCTCGATCACCTCCCAGGTGACGGCCGGGGCGACCGCCGCCCAGCTGTTCGACAGCTGGGCCGGCGCCCTCTCCGCCGAGCACTACCGGCGGCACGTCCTGCCGCACACCCGCAAGGTCTTCGACGCCATCCGCGATCTCGGCGTCCCCACCATCCACTTCGGCGTGACCACCGGCGAGCTGCTGGGGTCGATGGCGGACGCCGGACCCGACGTCGTCGGGATCGACTGGCGGGTCGACCTCGACGCCGGCCGACGCCGGGTGGGCGATAAGGCGGTGCAGGGCAATCTCGACCCGGCGGTATGTCTCGCGCCCTGGACGGTGGTGGAAGAGGAGGTGGATCGGGTCCTGGCCGCCAACGGCGGACGGCCCGGTCACATCTTCAACCTGGGCCACGGAGTGCTGCCCGAAACCGATGCCGCGGTCCTGACCCGCGTGGTCGAACTGGTCCACGAGCGAGGCGTGGACGGTCGGCTTCGATGACCGTCGAGACGGCCGAGTCGCCGGACCCCCAGACGCCTACGACCGTCCCGCCCCGGGCCGGTCGGGGCCGGATCGGTACGCTCCTGGCCTGCGTCGCGGCGGGCCTCCTGATCGCCGCATCCATGCCGCCCTGGGGCTGGTGGCCTCTCGGACTGCTCGGACTGGCCGGCCTGGATCAGCTCGTCGCCCACCATCGTCCGTTCGGCCGGTTTCGCCGCGCCACGCTGGTGAGCGTCGCGTGGCTGGGCCCGTCCATGCTCTGGATGTGGGACCTGACCCCACCCGGGTATCTCGTCGCCACCGTCGCCTACTCGGCGTTCTTCGGCGGGCTGGTCGCGCTCGCCCCCGGCGGCCGGGGGCGACCGATCGGGCTGGTGGCCGCGGTCGTGATCTCCAGTGCGCTGCGGTCGGCCTGGCCCTTCGGTGGCGTTCCGCTGTCGACACTGGCCCTCAGCCTGGCGGCATCTCCGCTGTTACCACTGGTGCGGCTCGCCGGACCGCTCACCCTGGTGGCCGCAGCGGCGGTGATCGGCGTGACCCTGTCGGCGGGCCGGGACCGGCGCTGGTTGACCGTCGGGGTGGGTGCCGCGCTCGTCATCGGCGCTGCGGTCGTCAGCTCGATCGCACCGAAGGGTGAGGTCGTCGGCGAGATCGACGTCGCCCTCGTCCAGGGAGGCGGCGAACAGCGGACCCGCTTCACGGTCGAAGGCGCCGAGGAGGTCTTCCGCCGCCATCTCGAGGCGACCAGGGACGTCGAGACACCGGTCGATCTGGTCGTCTGGCCCGAGAACGTCGTCAACATCAACGGCGAGCTCGAGGACCACCCCTGGTACCCCGAAGTGCTCGCAATGGCCGATTCCCTCGATGCCACGTTGGTTCCCGGCGTCTTCTCCGACCTGGCCGACGACAACGTCAACTACTCGCTGACCGTCTCCGGTGACGGCGAGATCCTCGACCGCTACGACAAGGTGTGGATCGTGCCGTTCGGCGAGTACGTGCCCGCCCGCTGGCTGGTCGAACCGCTCGCCGACCTCACCGGCGTGCTCGACCAACTACCTCAGGACGCACGGCGCGGCGAGGTGCCCGCCAGCCTCTCGAGTCCCGTCGGCGAGCTCGGCGTGATGATCTCCTGGGAGGTGTTCTTCGCCCACCGGGCCCGCGATGCCGTGCGCAACGGGGGCGAGATCCTGCTCAACCCCACCAACGGGTCCTCGTACTGGCTGACCCAGGTGCAAACCCAGCAGATCGCGGCATCCCGGCTCCGGGCGGTCGAGACCGGCCGGTGGCTCATCCAGGCCGCGCCAACCGGATTCAGCGCGTTCATCGATGCATCGGGCACCGTGTTGGAGCGCACCGACATCGGCGAGCAGCGCATCATCCAGGGCACGGTCGAACGGCGGCAGGGACTGACCTGGGCGGTGCGGTTCGGAGACTGGGTCGCCCTGGCGGCCGCCCTCCTGGCGATGCCTCTCGCCTGGGTCCGAGCCCGCGGCTTCGGCGTCGGCACCACCCGAACATCGGTCAGAGCTCGACGATCACCGTGACCGGTCCGTCATTGACCAGGGACACCCTCATGTCGGCCCTGAACCGTCCGGTCGCCACAGTGGCGCCCAGGGTGATCATCTCGGCCACGACGGCGTCGATCAGTGGTTCGGCCTGCTCCGGGCGGGCCGCGGCCGACCATCCGGGGCGTCGACCCCTGCGGGTGTCGCCGTAGAGCGTGAGCTGACTGACGACGAGCACCTCGCCCGTCGTGTCGGCGATGGAACGGTTCATGACACCGTCGGCGTCATCCATCACACGCAGTCCCCACAGCTTCCCGGCCATCCTGGCCGCGGCCGCCGCATCGTCGTCATGGGTGACCCCGACGAAGACGCACAAGCCGGCACCGATGCGGCCGACCGTCTCACCGTCCACGGTCACCGCCGCCTCGGTCACTCGCTGCACCACCGCTCGCATGGATCGACTCTAGGAGGGGTGTCGCCTGGCTGAGTGACGGTCTCGGCTTGACCGGGCGGTCAACGACCGGCAAGGCTCGATGGCCGTGTCCCACACCCCCTCTCGCCGCGCGCCCGAAAGTTCCCACGGTGCCGCCCGGTCCGACCGCCCGCTCCACATCGCCCTTCTGACCTACCGGGGCAAACCGCACTGTGGCGGCCAGGGCGTCTACGTCAACCACCTGAGCAGGGCACTCGTGGATCTGGGCCATCACGTCGAGGTGCTCTCGGGCCAGCCGTTCCCGGTCGTCGACGAACGGGTTCCTCTCGTCGAGCTCCCCTCGCTCGACATCTACAACGACCACTTCCCCATGCGGATGCCGGGGCTCTGGGAGCTCAAGTCCCTGGCCGACTGGATCGAGGTCACCAGCTTCTCGGCAGGGACGTTCCCCGAGCCGCTGTCGTTCTCGTTCCGTGCCTGGCAGCACCTCCGGACCCGGGCCGGCGAGTTCGACCTGGTCCACGACAACCAGAGCATGGGCTACGGCCTGCTTCTCATCGAGCGGCTGGGCCTTCCGGTTCTCGGCACGATCCACCATCCGATCACCGTCGACCGCAAACTCGAGATGGAACACGCGACGGGCTGGTACCAGCGATTCTCCAAGTCACGCTGGTACGCCTTCACCAGGATGCAGACCCGGGTCGCCAAGCAGCTCACCCGGATCCTGACCGTGTCGGAGTCGTCGTTCAGCGACATCGTCGCCGACCACGAGGTCGACAGGTCGAAGCTCCACGTCGTTCCGGTCGGCGTCGACCCGGACCTGTTCACGCCACAGCCCCGGATCGCCCGCAAGCCCGACCAGCTCATCACCACCGCTTCCGCTGACGTCACCATGAAGGGCCTCCGCTATCTCCTCGAGGCCGTCGCCAAGATCCGAACCGAGCGTGACCTGAACCTCGTCGTGATCGGCAAGCTCCGTGAGGACGGAGCCGCGGCACGCGCCATCGAAGGACTCGGGCTGTCCGGCTCGATCCAGTTCATCAGCGGCGTGCCCGACCAGCGCATCGTCGATCTGTACGCCGAATCGACCGCGGCTGTGGTCCCGTCGCTCTACGAAGGGTTCTCGCTCCCCGCGATCGAGGCCATGAGCTGCGGAGTCCCGCTCGTGGCCACCACCGGCGGCGCCCTTCCCGAGGTGACCGGCACCGACGGTGAGACCTGCTTCCAGGTCGAGCCGGGCGACAGCGACGCTCTGGCCGACGGCATTCGACGGGTCCTGGCCGATCCCGACGCGGCGCGGCGCATCGGACTCGCCGGACGCGAGAGGGTCGTCTCCCGCTGGAGCTGGCGCCACACCGCGGAAAAGACCGTGGATCATTACCGGGCGCTGCTCGACGAGTGGAAACCGAAGAAGGTCTGATGCTCACCGTCGACTACGACCGACTCGGACTCCGACCCGGCGAACTGGTACTCGACATGGGCGCCGGTGCGGGCCGGCACGCGTTCGAGACCTACCGCCGCGGCGCCCGGATCGTGGCACTCGACTACTCGGCCCCCGAACTGAAGGACGTCAAGTCCATGTTCAGTGCGCTCGACGAAGCGGGGGAGGCGCCTGCCGGCGGCATGGCCGTGACGGTCAACGGCGATGCCCGCACCCTGCCCTTTCCCGACGAGACATTCGATCGCATCATCACCAGCGAGGTCCTCGAGCACATCGACGAGGACGAGCCGGCCATCGACGAGCTCGTCCGCGTCCTCAAGCCGGGTGGCACCCTGGCGGTCACCGTCCCCACCTGGTTCCCCGAGAAGGTCTGCTGGGCCCTGACCGAGGAGTATCACGCTCCGTTCGTCGAGGGCGGCCACGTCCGGATCTACACCGAGGCCGAGCTGCGCGGGAAACTCGAGGCCGCCGGGCTCCGCCATCAGGGGGTGGATCACGCCCATGCGCTGCATTCGCCCTACTGGTGGCTGAAGTGTGCCGTGGGGCCGACCGACGACGAGCACCCGCTGGTACGGGCCTACCACCGACTCCTGGTGTGGGAGATGGTCGAGAACCCACCGATCCTGCGCGCGATCGATACCGTGCTCAACCCTGTGCTCGGTAAATCACTCATCCTCTACGCCACACGCCCGCCCGCGGCGACCCGCCGATCGGAGTCCGTCGATGCCCAACCTTGAAGTCCCCGGAATCGTCACCACCGACCAGCTCGAGTCCACCGCCGCCCGGGTCGTCGAATGGCAACTTCCCAACGGGATGATCCCCTGGTTCCCCGGCGGACACGCCGATCCGTGGAACCACGTCGAAGCCGCCATGGCCCTCGATGTCGTCGGTAGGCACGAACCGGCGGCTCGCGCCTACCAGTGGCTCTTCGACATCCAGCGGCCCGACGGGTCCTGGCATCAGTACTACCTCGAGAACTCGATCGAGCAGGACAAGCTCGACGCCAACGTCATCGCCTACGTGGCCACCGGCGTCTGGCACCACTATCTCATCACCGACGATCGCGGCTTCCTCGAAGCAGCGTGGCCGATCGTGGACAAGGCCATCGAGTTCGTGCTCGACCTGCAGACGCCTCGAGGCGAGATCATCTGGGCCCGTCACGCCGACGGCACACCCTGGTCGTTCGCGCTTTTGACCGGTTCGTCGTCGGTGTGTCACAGCCTGCGCAGCGCGATCGCCATCGGCGAGCACCTCGGCCACGAGCGCCCCGACTGGGAGCTGAGCGCCGCCCGCTTGGCCAACACGATCGCCCACCATCCCGAAGCCTTCGCCCCCAAGCACCGCTGGGCCATGGACTGGTACTACCCGGTCCTCGCGGGTGTCGTGACAGGCGAAGCGGGCCGGAACCGGCTGAAGGAGCGACAGGACACCTTCTTCATGGATGGCAAGGGTGTTCGCTGTGTCAGCGACCGTCCGTGGATCACGGCAGCCGAGACCTGTGAGTGCCTCATGGCCTACCTGGGGGTCGGAGATCGCGAGACGGCGCTGCTGCTCTTCGAGTGGGCCCAACACCTCCGCGACGATGACGACCGGTACTGGACCGGCATCGTCTACCCCGAAGAGGTGCACTTCCCGGGCGGCGAGCAGTCGACCTACACCGCGGCAGCTGTGATCCTCGCGGCGGATGCACTCAGCGAGGCCACACCCGCGGCCACGCTCTTCACCGATCACGAGTTCCTGCCGTCGCTGATCGACACCGAGACGCCCATCGACACCTCGGTCGGCGACCGCGAGTAGCACCCTCCACGAACTTTGTGCGCGGGCAGTACGCATGTGCGAGCCAGAGCACAAAGTTCGGCTCGGCGGCGGTTAGGAGACGGCGCCTTCGCGTTCCATCAGGCGGTGGATCGCCTCGGCTTCGCCGGCCCGGAGATTCCGGTCGGCCAGTCGATGTTCGGCCATCACCGGGAGCATGGTCCGGGCCGCGTCGACGTCGGCTCGCTTCAGGAACATCCGGACGAAGCCCGACCGGGCACTCGACTGGACCGCCCTCGCCAGACCCGAACCGTCGGTCTCGCTGGTCGCCATGATGATCCAGGTGCTGGCCACCTCGGCACCCGGCGAACCGACAGCGGTGTTGGGCCAATCGATGACGACCGGGCCGGCTGCGGTCAGCATGACGTTGTCGGGATGCAGGTCCCCGTGGACGAGCACGTCGGCGGTTCCGAATCGACGGGGGACCTCGAACCCCGGGAGAGGCACGCGGGCGAGCCGGTGATGGAGATCGGCCAGCATCGCCGCCCACCGCCTCAGCTTCCAGGGTCGCCGCGGAAACGTCTCGAGCATCGTGGCGCCGTCCAGCCGCTCCATGACGAGATCGGCTCCGTCGCTGTCGTGGACCT
The DNA here is from genome assembly GCA_963695075.1 of uncultured Acidimicrobiales bacterium. GTDB lineage: Bacteria > Actinomycetota > Acidimicrobiia > Acidimicrobiales > CAWCAL01 > CAWCAL01. The sequence continues at coordinate 284,753 of CAVOFR010000005.1, read as the reverse complement.
CGGGCACGGGGTAGCCGTGCTCCCACAGATGCCTCATCACCGATGCCTCGAACGCCGTCGATTCACCACTTCGGGTCCGCCGGAGCACCCGGCCGCCACCGACGTCATACACGTCGGCGGCCCGGCCCCGGCCGATCAGAGGCCCTGGCTCGGCCGACGTCAACGGCGCCGTAGGACCCGCAGCGAACCGGTGGCCGCCCTCTCGGTGAACAGGTCCGAGTCGACTGCCCGCAGGTAGATCTCATACGGCGGTCGGCCGCCGTCGACCGGATCGGGAAAGACGTCGTGGATCAGAAGCAAGCCGCCCTGCGCCACCTGGGGAGTCCAGAGCTCGTAGTCGCGGTGGGCCGGTTCGCTACCGTGTCCCCCGTCGATGAACAGCAACGAGATCGGCGTCTTCCAGTGCCGGGCGATGGTAGGTGAGCTTCCGACCACGGCGATGACGCAGGGCTCGAGTCCGGCGTCGTGGACCGTGCGACGGAACAAGGGCAGCGTGTCGATCTCGCCCACCTCGGGATCGACCAGGTCCGGCTCGTGCCACTCCCAGCCCGGCTGGTTCTCCTCGGACCCGCGGTGATGATCGATTGCGAACAGCGTGGCACCCCAGCGGCTGGCCGCGGCGCCCAGGTAGAGCGTGGACTTCCCGCAATAGCTCCCGATCTCGACCATGGCCGAACCGGGCATGCGGGACCCGACCTCGTCGGCCGCTTCCCACAGGGCCAAACCCTCGTCGGCGGGCATGAAGCCGCGTGCGGATTCGGCCCGAGCCCTCAGCTCGGGCGGCATCGCCTCGGTCACTCGAGCCCGGTCGGTTCGGCTTCGCGCCCGCTGGATCGAGGGCCGAACATCAGGCGGTCGAGGACCAGGAACTTGACCACCCAGACCAGGCCGTAGCCGACGATGTTGGCCACGTTGACCACCAACTTCGCGTCCCACCGGCCGGTGGCCCAGGCGACGATCACGGTCGAAACGACCAGCCCCAGGAAGGCCATGGCCCAGAAGGGCATGACCTCTCCCCAGAACGAGATCACGCCATCGGCGCTCCACACCCAGCGTCGATAGAGGAAGAACGCGGGGAACGCGACCAGCGTGACGGCGAAGACGTTCGCCTGAACGCCGTTGAGATCGAACACGAACGTGAAGATCAGGATGAGGATCTGACCCATCGGCACCGTCAGGGCGGAAACGGCGCCGTAGCGCACGTAGAGGCCCAGGTCCTCGGGGTCTCGGGCGCGCTCCATGAGCGTCGGAAGAGCAGACACGCCCATGAGCGTATATGCGCCGGGAGTGGGTGCGGCGACAACCGTCCGACTGGAACCGCCCCGGGCCGAATGGCTGCGACAATGCAACCATGTCCCAAGCTGCCCTCGACGGTGTGATCCGACTCCTCGACCTCGAACCCATAGAGGTCAATCTGTTCCGAGGCGTCAGCCCGGCGGAGAGCCGGCAGCGGGTCTTCGGCGGTCAGGTCGCCGGTCAGGCGCTGGTCGCCGCCACCCGAACGGTCGAATCCGACTTCGCCGTACACTCGATCCACGCCTACTTCCTCCGGCCCGGTGACCCCACCGTGCCGATCCTCTACGAGGTGGACCGCATCCGAGACGGGCGATCGTTCGTCACCCGCCGTTCGGTGGCGATCCAGCACGGACGGGCCATCTTCAACCTCCAAGCCTCGTTCCACCGGCCCGAAGAGGGATACGAACACCAGCAACCGGGCCCCACCGACCTGCCCACCCCCGAGTCACTCCCCGACTTCCAAACCAGGATGGCGCCCTACAAGGACGCTCTCGGCGACTACTACGACCGGCCCCGGCCGATCGATCTCCGCTACGTCGACTGGAATCCGCCCGATCGCAAGGAGAGCCTCCCGCCCAAGCAGAGGGTATGGCTCCGCGCGAACGGCGAGCTCCCCGACGACACCACGCTGCATGTCTGCCTGCTCACCTACGCATCCGACATGACCGTATTGGACACGTCGCTCCTGCCCCACGGTGGCAGCTGGCACGATCCCGATACGTTCATGGCCAGCCTCGATCACGCCATGTGGTTCCACCGGCCCTTCCGGGTGGACGAGTGGCTGCTCTACGATCAGGACTCGCCGGTGGCGAGTGGCGGTCGGGGCTTCGGTCGCGGCCTCGTCTACACCAGCAGCGGAGAACTGGTGGCGTCGGTGGTGCAGGAGGGACTCGTCCGGAGAATGCACCGGTGACCGCGCTGCGCAGACACCCACGCCGTCGAGTGTTCCCGCTGGCGGCCGCCGCCGTCCTGGCCGTCCTCGCGGTCGCGTGCACCTGGGAGACCGCCGAGGACGAGGCGGCCGAGACCCCCGCCACCACGATGGCCACCACCACGACGATCGCTCCCGCAGCCGGGTCCGATTCGAGTGAGGACGCCCCGCTGCCCCGGCTCGAAGGCCTCGAGTTGAAGCTGACCGTGGTGTCCGACGAGGTCGACCGACCGATCGACCTCGCTTTCGCCCCCGGCTCCGACGACCTCTGGATCGCGTCGAAGGGCGGCGAGATCACCAAGATCCTCGCCCAGGAGTCCGGCGGTGACTCACTGCGCTACGAGCTCGACTGGAGGCCGACCCTCGACCTGACCGAAGTCGTCAACGACGAGGGGAACGAACAGGGCCTCCTGGGAATCGCCATCCCGCGGGGAGGAGGGTTCCTCTTCGCGTCCTACACCGATGACACCGGGGCGCTCGTCGTCGACCGGTACACGATCTCGCCCACCCGGACCACGATCGACGACGAGACGGCGAAGGAGGTCATCCGTGTCGAGCAGCCCGCCGGCAACCACAACGGCGGTGCCATCCGATTCGGCCCCGACGGCTACCTCTACATCGGCCTCGGCGACGGTGGAGGGGCCGGTGACCCGCAGGGCCACGGCCAGGACACCGAGACCCTGCTCGGGTCGATCCTGCGACTCGAGGTCGACACCGACGATGCCTACGAGATCCCCCCGGGCAACCCGTTCGCCGACCAGGCGGGGGCACCCGAGATCTACCTCTACGGGGTCAGGAACCCGTGGCGTTTCTCGTTCGACCGTGAGAGCGGCGACCTGTGGATCGGCGATGTGGGCCAGGACAGCTGGGAGGAGATCGACCGGTTGCCGGCCACGACCCGGGCCGGCAGCGGGGCCAACCTCGGCTGGAACCTCCGGGAGGGCACCGAGGCGTTCCAGGGCGGAGTCAGCCCCCCGGGTGCCGTTCCGCCGGTCCACACCTATGGCCGCGACGAGGGATGCTCGGTCACCGGTGGCCATGTGTACCGCGGTTCCGCCATCCCGGACCTGATCGGCACGTACGTCTACGCCGACTATTGCCGGAGCGAGGTCCGAGCGCTCGTGATCGCCGATGGTGATGTGATCGACGCTCGCAGCCTCGGCATCGGCATCACCGAGAACAGCCTCGGATCATTCGGTGAAGGGCCCGACGGTGAGCTCTATGTCCTGAGCCTGATCGACGGCGAGGTCCTGAGGATCGAAGCGGCGGACGCCGAAGACCCGGCGGACGCCGAAGACCCGGCGACCGACGAGGACCCGTCCTGAGACCCGGGTCCGCTGTGCGTGAACCCGATCACGGGCTCGGCGTCACGCGCGGGGTGGGTCCCATTCCGACAGAGGCGTGCTGATCGTCCGCCGGCGAGCTTGCCGGATGCGCCGGGCGAAGCGCAGGGCCTCGGCATCGGATGCCTCGTCGGTGGACTCACCCGTGAGCAGTAACTGTCGTCGGGCGACGTCGTCGAGCCACTCGGACCGTGTCGTCCCGGGCTCCGTTCGACCGCTGACGATGGGAACGTCGGATGGATCCGTCTCGGCCTGCAAGCTCGGCTTGCGCCGGGGCAGACGCGCGGTGAGATCGATGACCGGGGCCGCATCCAAATCGCTCGTGTGCCCGGCGTCGACCACGATCGGGCCCGCGGGTCCGGCGGGCTCCCGTGGACTGGCCCACGCACGAGTCGGAAGCGGCTCGGATCGCAGATCGAGTACCGCCTCCACGGGCGCCTCGACCCGGTCGGCGGCTTCGAGGAGGCCTTCGAGCTCGTCGACATCGATAGGACGCCGGAACGGCAGAGAATTCGCGTCGCGCTCGTGCGGCCCGCGGATCGCTCGAATGAGATGTGGATGGTCGCGCCAGAACGCGTCCGGATCGAACTCCCGATCGGGGGCGGACCTCGTCCGCCGCCGGTCTCCGTCCTGTTCTCGCCTGGACATCGCCTGCCTCCCTCGACACGAAGGTAGGCAACACGGGCGGGTCCAGTCATGGGTCACTCGACCCATTTGTGCTCCACCGGGCCAGTCAATCCTCAGGACCCACGTACCGGTAGACGTTGGTGTCGCGCCGCTCGAAACCCAGCCGTCCGTAGAGCCGATTGGCGGCTTCGCGCGACGGTCGGGAGGTCAGATCCACCGTCCGCGCGCCGGCCTGGTTCGCCCGAGCCATGGCCACACGGTTGAGCTCGGCTCCGACCCCGCGCCCGCGCACGGCGTCGTCGACGACGACATCCTCGATCCAGGCCCGCATGCCCGTCGGGATGCGGAACAGCACCAACGTGAGCGATCCGACGAACACGCCATCGAGTTCCGCCATCAGCAACACGGTGGCGGGCGAGCGCACGATCTCGTCGAGAACCTCGGGGCCGGGCACCACTCCCGAAGAGGAGAGCTGAGGAGTCAGATGCTCGAACGCATCGAGGAGTCGCTGATCGACGTCGTGTACCTCGATGATGTCGAGCGCCATGATCCGGACCGTACCCGATCACGTCGGCGGCTCGGTACGCCGACGCAAGTGGCGACCCGAGGCAGTAGCGTGGAGGAGTGAGTCATCTTCGATGGCACGGTGAGCCGCCTCAGCAGCCGAGCGTTCTGATCGCAGCGTTCGAAGGCTGGAACGACGCCGGTGAGGCGGCCAGCAGCGCCGCTTCGTTCCTGACCGACGCCTGGAATCTCGAACGATTCGCCGATATCGACCCCGAGGAGTTCTACGACTTCACGGTGACCCGGCCCGAGGTCCGAGCGGTCGACGGTGACCGCAGGATCGAGTGGCCCCGCAACGAGTTCTTCGCCGGAACGATGCCGTACGGCGCCGGGTCGGTCGTCGTCCTGAAGGGGATCGAGCCGCAACTGCGTTGGCGGAGCTTCATCGCCTCGGTCACCGAGCTGATCGAACAACTCGACATCCGCCTGATGATCACCCTCGGAGCCCTCTTGGCCGACGTCCCCCACAGCCGCCCCACCCGCGTGGTGGGCTCGGCCTACGACGACGCCGTCGTCTCGCGGCTCGGGCTGAGCAGATCGCAGTACGAGGGGCCCACGGGAATCGTGGGCGTCCTCCATACGGCTGTACTCGATCAGGGACTCGACGGAGCTTCGCTCTGGGCGGCGGTCCCGACCTATGTTCCGGGTACCCATTCGCCGAAGGCCCAACTCGCCCTGGTCCGGCGCTGCGCCGACCTGCTCGGCGTTCCGATCGACGCCGACGAGCTCGAGACGGCCTCGGCGGCCTATGAGCGGACCCTCGATGACCTGGTCATCGAAGACGACGAGACGGCGGCCTACGTCGCCGAGCTCGAGGAATACTTCGACAGCGAGGAATTCCAGGGTGATGTCGTCGACTCGGACCGCGGCTCGGTCGACCAGCTGATGTCGCAGGTCGAGCAGTTCCTACGTGAGCAGCCCGGTCAGGGACCCCGCGAGTAGGCACTCGTGCCGGTGAGCGAGCGACCGTTCCCTCGGCTGCTCGAGCTGCTGGCTCTTTGCAGCCTGGCGATCGCCGAGCCGGTGCTACGGGTGTTCGGCCAGAGCCCGACGACCTTCCTGGCCAACGACGTGACCGGGCTGCACGTCGTGTGGTTCGCTCTGCTCGTCGGGTTCGCCCCTCCCCTCGTGCTGTTCGCGATCGAGCAGACGGTCGACCGTCTGACCGGCGCCGGCCCGCTCGCGCTGATCCACCGGATCTTCCTCGCGATCCTGGCCGGTTCGGCATCGATGGGACTCCTGGCTCGCTTCACCGGGCTCGCACTCCCGACGATGATCGTGATCGCCGCGATCGTCGGCCTCCTGTTCCTCCAGGTCTTCGAGCGAGTCGATCCCGCTCGCGATTGGGTCCGCATGCTGTCGGTCGGTCCTTTCGTGTTCGTCGGCCTGTTCCTCTTCGCTTCCCCGGCCGGCGACCTCGTCGACCAGGTCGCGGTGGCGCCGGTTCCTCTCGAACGCGACGACGAGGCCGGGCCGTCAGGAGCCGAAACCGATCCGCTCCCCGACGTGGTGCTGGTGGTGTTCGACGAGCTCCCTCTGGTCTCGCTGCTCGACGGCTCGGGGTCCATCGACGCCGGCCTCTACCCCAACTTCGGTCGACTGGCGTCGACGAGCACCTGGTTCCGGAACACCATCACCGTCTCGGACAACACCCGATTCGCGGTCCCCGCCGCCCTGTCCGGTCAGATGCCACCCCCGGGCGACCTGGCCCCCACGGCCCAGAACCACCCCGAGACCATCTTCACCCTCCTCGGCGATGCCTACCGACTCGATGTGTGGGAACGGCTCCAGCTGTGCCCGGTCCAACTCTGTCCGAGGTCCTCGTCGGGGTCGCTCACCGACCTCCTCGGCGATGCCGGCGAGGTCCTGAACGAACAGCTCGACGGTGAGCCAGAGCCTCCGCCACCCCTGGCTGCCCTGGGCGACCGGGACGAGTCGTTGGCCCAGGCCGATCGACTCGAGAGCTTCGTGGAGGCGCTGGCCCCGGCCGACGACGGAAGACCGACCCTCCACTTCATCCATGTCCTGCTACCCCACAGGCCGTGGCAGTTGATGCCGTCGGGAGCGGCCTACGCCGACCCCGCCCCCGTCTACGGCATGGAGCTCGAACCGCTTGTGACCTGGGGTGGCGAGGAGCTCGCTGATCTGGGTCGCCGCCGCCACGGCCTCCAACTCCAATACGCCGACCTGCAGCTGGGCGGCATCCTCGATCACCTCGAGTCGCAGGGCCGATTCGACGAAACCGTCGTGGCGGTCACGGCCGATCACGGCATCGGGTTCATCCCCGGCGGCTCGATCCGGGACTTCGAGCTCATGACGGCACCCGAGGTGGCCTGGGTGCCGATGCTGGTCAAGGGCTCGGACCAGACCGAACCCTTCGTCAGCGACGCGCCGGCCACCACCCTCGACCTGGTACCCACCCTGGCCGAGCGCATCGGCGTCGTCGTTCCCTGGGAGACCGACGGTCGGCCGCTCGCTCCCGACGAGATCGTTCCCGCGGAACGATCGTTCAGCGACCTCTCCCGCGGCGGTGAGCTCGATCGTCGAATCGTGCCCGTGCCCGACTCGCTCTTCGCCGAGGTGCTGCGCTGGGACCCGATCGGTTGGGGAACCGATCCCGACCTCGCCCTGTACCGCACCGAGGTCCACCCCGAGCTGGTGGGTCTACCGATCGACCGGTTGAGCACGGGGGATCCCTCTCCCGCCACGATCGATCTCCGCTCCGAGCCCACCCCGACCTGGGACGGAACCGGTCGCATCCCGACATGGATCGACGCGGACATCACCGGCGCTGCCCTCGGCGACCCCGTCGCCGTCATCGTGAACGGCCGGGTCGGAGCCGTCGCCACCGTGACTGACGCCACCGATCGACCGGCCGCGGTGAGTGCAGTCGTCCCCGAGAGCATGGTCGTGCGGGGCCGCAACGAGATCCGATTCGCACTCGTCGAGGCCGACGACGGCGACCCGACCCTGCACGAGGTCTCGATACGCTGAACGCCTCACTCGCCGAGCTTGTCGACCAGGTCGGCCGTCGCATCGACGATGGCGTCGGCCAGCAGCGAGAGATCCGGGGTGAGATCGGGCTCGCCCACCAACCCGAAACCCAGATGGTCACGGTAGGAGATCACCCCGATGGTGAGCGCGTGGTTGTCGAGCAGTCCCACGTACGGTGCCACGTCGCGAAGTTCTGCGCCCATGCAGTAGAGCGGTACGTCCGGCCCCGGAATGTTGGTGATGGTCACGTTGGACACCCGATGGCGCAGGGCCAGCCGGCTCATCTGACCCATGACCGGACCGGGGCCGAATCGCGCCAGTTGCAACAACTGGTCGGAGGTCTGGGCCTGCCCGGACAGCTTGGAACGGCTCATCGACTCGGCCACCCGCTCCAGTCGGCGCCGGGCGTCGGGCTCGCCGACCGGGAGATCGGTGAGCATCACCGCGACCCGATTCCCCAGTTGTTCGTGCTCGTGATCGGCTCTCACCGACGCGGGTATGACCGCCCGGAGAACGAGATCGGGGTCGACCACCTCACCGAGCTCCACCAGGTAGCGACCCAGGGCATCGGCACACACGGCCAAGACCACGTCATTCGTCGTCGTCCCCGTTGCGGCCCGCACCCGTTTCACCTCGTCGAGACCGACCCGACACCGGGCGTAGGCGCGCCGACTGGAGAGTGGACCGTTCCAGCGCATGGCGGGAGCGGAGGCCGCCAGCTCGGAGAGCGTGTCACCCCAGGTCGTCGCCCGATCGGTCACCGCTCCGGGCTGTCGTAGCATCTCGGCGGCGCGACGCAGGGCGCCGGCCGCGTCGGTGACCAGGTCGGCGACGCCCTCCATGACGACATCGTTGACCAGCGGATGCGGCTCCGGGATGTGCTCGGGAGGGTCGGGGTCGACGACGTCGGGCTCGAAGTCCATGAGCGCGGCAGCGACGGCTACGCCGGCGATGCCGTCCACCATGGCGTGATGGGCCTTGAAGACCATCGCGACGTCGCCATCCTCGAGTCCGTCCACGAACCACATCTGCCACAGCGGGAGCGACCGATCGAGCATGTCGCTCTGCAGCCGTGTCATCGTGGCGTCGACCGCATACGCGTCACCGGGGTGGGCCACCCTGGTTGTGAGCACGTGCCGGGTGATGTCGAACTCGTGGTCGTCGACCCACACCGGTCGGCTCACACCCATGGGCGTCGGGAGGAGACGCTGGCGGAAGCGGGGCACCACGTGGAGTCGGCGTTCGATCCGCTCGCGCAGATCTGCGAGCCGGAGCCTGCCGCGCCCGTCGCGGAGCGGGTCGCCGTGGAGGCGGGCGATGGCGCCGACGTGCATCGGTTGGGTGGCGGTCTCCAGGTCAAGGAAGAGCGCGTCCTGCGCCGTCAGTCGCTCGTGGCCCACGGCACAACCGTAGTCCTCGCGGTGTCCGGTTCACCCCGCCGTTGCTACGGTCGGCAGCATGTCCGCCGCGACCTCGCTCGTCTACCTGGACGATGCCTATCGCAGGAGCTGTCCAGCCACGGTCGTAGCGGTCCGGGACGACGCCGTGGCGCTCGATCAGACCGTCTGCTATCCCACGGGTGGTGGCCAGCCACATGACACGGGGAGGCTGATCCTCCCCGACGGAGGGTCCTCTCCCATCGTCGAGGTACGAAAGGAAGCCGACGTCGTCTGGCACCGGTTGGAAGGTGCTCCACCCGGCGCAGGGAGCACGGTCGAGGTCGAGATCGACTGGGAACGCCGCCACCAGCTGATGCGGACCCACACCGCCCTCCACGTCCTCTGCGGTGTGATCTGGAACGAGTGGTCGAAGCCGGTGACCGGAGGCAACATGACCCCGCTCGCCGCTCGTATGGACTTCGAGTTCGATCCTCTGCCCGAAGGTTTCGGCGCCACCGTCGAAGCCCTGGTCAACGTCGAGATCGCCGCCGACCGCCCCATCGCGGTGAACACGCTGCCCCGCTCGGCCGCGCTCCTCGACGAGGATCTCATTCGCACCAAGGTGAACCTCATTCCCGAATCGGTGACCCGGATCCGCGTCGTCGACATCGTCGGGCTCGACAGGCAGGCCGACGGCGGTACACATGTCCACCGCACCGGCGAAGTGGGACGGGTCGAGATCGTCAAGACCGAGTCGAAGGGCAAGGGCAACAAACGGGTCCGCGTCGCCGTACACGACGCCGAGGAAGCCGGAGGAACGAGATGAACCTGAACAGGATCCTGGTGGGAATCGACGGCTCCGACAGCGCCCAGGCAGCCGCGGCGTGGGCCGCCGACCTGGCCGTGGCCCTGGACGCGCACCTGATCGCGGTCCACGGGTTCGCACGCCATCCGATGCTGAGTACGGACACCAATGACAGCCTGTACGCAACCGAACAGGAGGACTTCGCCCGCGAGTGGTGCCGCGTCGTCGAGGACTCCGAAGCGTCGTTCGAGCTCGTGATGGAGGTCGGCGACCCGCGCGACCTGCTACTGACGGTCGCGGTGCGAGAGCGGGTCGATCTCATCGTGGTCGGCAGCCGGGGCCACAGCCCGGTGACCCAGCTCCTGCTGGGCAGCGTGGCCGACTACCTCACCCATCACGCACCGGTGCCGGTCACGATCGTCCGCGGTTAGGAGACGGTCCCGGTTGGGAGACGGTCACGGTTGGGAGACGGTCAGGAGGCCACCCCACCCGAAACCTGGTCCCTCACCGGCGGAAGGCGACGCTCATGGACCAGATTCTGGCGAAGCACCAGCCGATGCCTCCGGGGTGACGAGGCCGTAACGAGCCAACCGGGCCCGCACATCCGGAAAGATCGGCTCGAACGAGCTGACCAGGTCGTCGGGGTCGGTGATGCGATGGGCGTTCCGGGCGACGTGATGGGCCAGGGCACAGTCGACCTGCTCATCGGGTCCGAGGGAGGCGAGTGCGGCCGCGGTCTGCACGTAGACGGAGCGGTAGTACGCATCCTGATTCGTCTCCCAGAACGACATCGCCTCACCAGCCCGATTCATCCCCGCGGCCGGAACGGCCTGATCGGCCATACCGCCGAGCGTGCCCTCGAGCCGACCCTCGACGTAGGTGGCGAGTCCCTCGTCGAGCCAGGGGTCCCGGCCCTGGTGGTTGCCGACCGATCCGTAGAACCACTGATGGGCCACCTCGTGTGGCGTGGTCCGTCCACTGGACCCGGGACCCTGCATGACGTGGGACGGGAATTCGATCCCGCCTCGGAGGTCGGGCGTGACCGCCATCGAGAACGACGGCCAGGGGTAGGGTCCGTAGGTCTGAGCGGCGAGGCGGAGGTCGTCGACGATGCGAGCCAGATAGAGATCGGCCGGCTCGCCGACCGACTCGTGCACCGCCACGGTCACGACCACGGGGTCGGGGAGATCCAGGGTGGCGACGGCTCGGGTGAACCGACCCACCGAGAGCGCGAAGTCCCGCACCGCCGGGGCTTCCCAACGACCCGGACTGGTCTCGACTCCGGTTGCCAGCACATCGGTGCCGGCGGGGACCACGACATCGACGGTGTAGTCGGCCGTCGGAGACATCGCCGCCTCGGCGAACGCGGACGTCGCCGGCTCGACGGCCCACCCGACCCCCGGCTCCCAAGCCAGGATCGGCAGCACGCTGCCGAGTCGCATCGACCCTGCTGATCTGCTCACCCGATCGCGGACCGGGCCGGCGACCGTGAGTGTCGCGTCCAACTCCACGGTGACGGTGGAGCCCGCCGCGACCGGACCGGTCAGATCGACCCGGAGTGTCGTCGGGTCGACGAGCGACCAGCCGGCCACGTCCGGGCCGTCCAGAGCTCCGACCGAGATCGCCGTCCCGGCCGCGGCGAGCCTCGGTGCATTGGCCCAGAGGCGCATGATCAGGTGGTCCACGGGAAGGTCGGGGGTGAAGTCGACCCGTTCGGAGATGGCGACATCGGATCGATCCGGGTCGATGTCCAGCGATGCCTCGTAGCGCGGGCGCGTCGGGTCGGGGGCCGCTGTCGAAACGGGCCGGGCACAGCCGGTCGCGTCGTCCCACATGGGCGGGAGGGTGGTGCTGGTGGTCGACGTGGACGTCGTGGTCGATGTCGAGGTGGAGCTCGACGTCGACGTCGTGGTCGGTACCGACCCGAGCCCGGCTGCCAGAGCGCTCGGATCTTCATCACCGCCCGAGCAGGCACCGGCCAGCAGCGCGGTGACCAGGATCCAGCGACGCACGGTGGCGGACCGGGTCACTCGGCCCGGTCGTCGGCCGACCGCCAGGGTCGGTCGCGGGGCGCGTCGAAGGTCACCTCGACCACGTCGCCGTCGATCGCGGCGAACGCCAGGTCGATCCAGGATCGCTCCCGGACATCTCCGACCGGGGCGAGTGGCTCCGGCAGGGCATCACGGCTGAACCAGCCGACATCGGTGCACTCGAGTGGGTGGGGCTCCAACGCCCCGCCCGTGGCCCGACACTGGAACACCAGTGAATAGAGCGGTACCACGCTGAATCCCAGTCGGAGACCGTCGTACAGAGCGACCATCCTCTCGACCCGGCACTCGATGCCCGTCTCTTCGCGAACCTCCTTGACCACGACCTCCGACGCCGAGTAGCCGACGTCCGCCCAGCCCGTCGGATACAGCCAGATCCCCGAGTCGGCGCGCTGCACGAGGAGCAGCTCACCGAACTCGTTGCCGACGACCGCGCCGACGGCGATCTTCGGTGTGACGTAGCCGGGCACCCCGGTGCCCACGGTCTTCATCCATTCGGCGACGACCGCTTGGTGCTCGGCCTCCTCCTCGGCGGCGACCCGGATGTCAGCGGCAACCGCCAGCACCTCCTCGAACCGCTCCCGTTCGTAGCGGTTCTCGGTGAACGCGAGACCCGTCCGGGCGATACCGGCCAGTGCCTCGCTCCAGCGCAGCAGCTCGCGCGAGGTCGCACTGTCATCCACGAGCGGAGGGTACAGCGACGCGGTCCTCGAACGGAGCCGCCGCTCCGGTCAGATGTGGTCGATCGCCGAGAGCACCGCGCGCTCGACCTCGCGCAGCTGATCGGCTTCGGTCAGTTTCTCACCATTGCGGTCCAGTACGTAGAAGCTGTCGATCACCTCGTGACCGAGGGTCTGGACCTTCGCGCTGCGAATATCGATATCCATCTCGGCCAGTGCCCGGGTGACGCGATAGAGCAGCCCGATCTGGTCGGGAGCCAGCACCTGCACGATCGTCGCCCGAGCCGTTGCCCCGTTGTCGAAGTGCACCGCGCGTCGCTCGCCACTCGCCGACTGCACGACAGGGGATCCGTAGGTCTCCAGACGATCCCGGAGTCGGGCCGCAATGGCGAGCCGGCCCGCCAGCGCATTGCGCAGGTCGGCGACGACGGCGTCCCAGTCGATGTCCGTGTCGAGTCGGCTCTCCACCTTCCAGCGTGACAGCGCCAAGGGGGAGTCGTCGCTGTAGGCCTCGGCGGAGAGGACGTTGAGCCCGTGGAGAGCGAATACGCCCGCCGAGCGGGCGAAACCTCCCAGGCGGTCCGGTGACGCCACGGTGATCATGTCGTCGTCCGTCACGTAGGTCGGACCGGACTCCCGCATCAGCTGGCGGTCCGCGTCCGACGGAAAGCGACCGCTCGTAGCCACGTCATCAGCCGCGAAGCCGGCGAGGACCGCCGCGGTGCGATCGACGAGCTCCTCGACCAACTGAGCCTTCCACGAGCCCCACGCCGCGGGACCGGTCGCCTCGGAATCGGCGATCGTGAGAGCGTGGAGCAGGCGGAGCGTGGATTCGTCACCCACCTCCCGGGCCACGCCCACCAACGTCGCGTCGTCGCCCAGGTCCCGGCGCGTGGCCACGTCGGGGAGGAGAAGATGGAGCCGGACGAGTTCACTCAGCGTGGTCACGTCCGAAGGGGAGAATCCCATGCGAGGTCCGATGTCGGCGATGAGCTCCATGCCGACATCGGTGTGATCCCCCGGATAACCCTTGCCGATGTCGTGGAGGAGCGCACCGACCACCAGCAGATCCGGCCGATCGACCATCTCGATCAACGCGGCCGCCCGGGTCGCGGCCTCGAGCAGATGTCGGTCGACCGTGAATCGGTGGTACGCGTTGCGCTGCGGCTTGCTCCGGCAGCTCTCCCACTCGGGGAAGACCCGGGTGAAGAGTCGTAGGTGCTCGAGTGCTTCGATGGCCATGATGGCCTGATCGCCGTGGGCCAGGATGGACACGATCAGGTCGTGGGCCTCGTCGGGCCATGGGTCGGGCATGACGGGGGCCGACTCGCCCAGGCGGTCGAGTGTGGTGCGCTGCAAGGGGATGTCACGAGACGCCGATTCGTAGGCGACCCGGAGTGCCAGCAGCGGATCAGCGAGGTCCGCGTCGTCGCCGAGTTGCACGGTCCCGTCCCGGATGACCATGCCGTGTTCGAGTGGTTGCGGCCGTCGGGCCCGGAGACCTCGAGCCCGTCGGGAGAGCGCCCGCCGCCAGATGTCCTCGGATATCCAGGCGATCTCGCGTCCGGCGTTGGCGACCGCGGCCATCAGCACTTCGGCGTCCACGCCGAGCATCTCGGCGACCGCATCCTGTTCCTGGAGAGCGAGGACGTCGCCGGGCCGACCGGTACGGCGATGGAGCTCGACGCGCGCAGCCAGCAACTGCTCGCCGGCCGCCTCCATGACGTCGGCGTCACCCTCGACGACGAGATCGCGGGCCATGGCGAGCCACCGAACGCCATGGAGATCACGGAGTCCGCCCTTCGAGTCCTTCAGATCCGGTTCGAGCAGGAAGGCGACTTCGCCGTGAGTGGCCTGGAGTGCGAGCAGGGACGAGCGAAGGGCCGGGAGATGCCGCTTGGCGTTCGACCTCCAGCGCTCGTGCGCCCCGACCACCAGTGCCTCGGTCAGTTCGACCGCGCCGGCGATATGCCGGGCATCGAGGAGGCCGGTGGCCGTCTCGATGTCCTCGGCCGCGAGCGTGAACGCCTCGTCGATCGTCCGGACGGCGTGACCGAGCTTCAGACCCGAATCCCACACAGGGTAGAAGAGCTCCTGCGCGGCCGGATCGGCGTCGACCGTCGGCTCGTGCAGGAGCAGGAGGTCCAGATCGCTCTGCACGCTCAGCTCACCGCGGCCATAGCCCCCGACCGCCACGAGGGCGAAGTCGGCGTCGAAGATCGAGTCCCCCGTCCGGAGGACCCGATCCCAGGTCCCGCGAAGCCAGCGGTCGACCTCGGCGGTCCACGCCTTCGACAGCGACACGCCCACCAGGGACGTCTCGGCCAGGAACGCCGACCGGTCGATCGTGAGTGCAGAAGCCGGTTCAGCCATGGAGAGGTCCTAGCCGACGCCACCGAAGCCCGACGATTCGGTCAGGTGGTAGGCGGTCTCGGCGTGTTCGGTCTGGTCGAGACCGAGCGACTCGGCCTCCTCGTCGGCCCTGAGTCCGATCGTGACATCGAGCACCTTGACCAGTGCGTAGGTCACGACGAAGGAGAACACGAGGGTGATGGCCATCGACATGATCTGATCGAAGAACACGCTCTCGGCCGAGAAGATGTCCGCTCCACCGAAGAACACCCCCAGTTGGTCGAAGGAGTTCCCGACCGCGGCCGGATCGGCGAAGAAGGCGACCAGCACCCCACCGATGAGTCCACCGACCATGTGGACTCCGACCACATCGAGTGAATCGTCGTAGCCGAATCGGGCCTTCAGCTGCACCGCCCCGTAGCACCCCATGCCCGCCGCGAGGCCGAAGACCAGGGGGGCCAGGCCACCGACGAAGCCGGCGGCCGGCGTGATGGCGACCAGACCGGCCACCACGCCGGAACAAGCACCGAGAACGGTGGCGTTGCCGTCACGCAGCCACTCGACCACGAGCCAGGCGATCATGCCTGCCGACGCGGCCAGGAACGTGTTGAGGAACGCCTGCACGGTGAGACCACTGGCGTCGCCGGCCGACCCGGCGTTGAACCCGAACCAACCGAACCAGAGGATGCCGGTTCCGAGAAGCACGAGTGGCAGGGAGTGCGGGAACATCGCTTCTCGCGGCCAACCCCTCCGCTTGCCGAGGACCAGCACGAATGCCAGCGCGGCGACTCCCGCATTGATGTGGATCGCCGTCCCACCCGCGAAGTCGAGAGCGTCCAGGTCGCCTTCCTTCCCGTGGGAGAACCAGCCGTTGTAGACCCAGTACGTGACCGGTGTGTACACCAGGAGCAGCCACAACGGCACGAAGACGGCCCAGGCCGAGAACTTCAGCCGACCGGCCACGGCGCCGGAGATGAGCGCCGGGGTGATGGCGGCAAAGGTCATCAGGAAGGCGACGAAGACCAGCGACTCGGCGTCGCCGGTGAGTCCCTTCAGCCCGATGGCGTCGAAATTGCCGATGAAGTCGCCGCCGAAGAACCCGGAACCGTCCTCATTGGCGGAGTTGCCCAGCGTGTAGCTGATCAGCACCCAGATGATGGGCACGATCCCGACGCAGTAGAGGTTCATCAGCATCATGTTGAGCGTGTTCTTCGAGCGCACCAGGCCGCCGTAGAACAGCGCCAGGCCCGGCACCATGAACAGCACCAGGGCGGTCGAGATGAGCATCCAGGCGATGTTTCCCGAGTCCATCGAGTTGACCTCCACGTCGGTCGCGACCGGATCAGGGCTGGTCGCGGAGTCCAGGAGTTGCACCGTACGCGCGCTGATGACGGCAGCCTTTTCCAGAATGTTTCAGGCGTGTGAACTCAGTCACCCGTCGGTGTCGACCTCGGTTTCCAGCGGCTCGAGGAGCTCGACCTGATCCAGTTCCTCGGCGGTCGGAGCGTCGGGTCCGCCACCGAGGACGACGAAGCCCGGCGGGACGTGGTCCACCGAGCAGCGGAGGATCAGCCGGTCGTCGACGATTGCTTTCGCCGGATCGCACGGAAGGAACTCCCGACCGGGCAGCGCCGGGGGATCGACCACGTCGAGCTCGACGGTGATCTCGGCTCGGTCGATCCCGGTGACGCTGAGACCGCCGCGGAGGGCGTCGGATCGATCGACGTCGACTCCGACCGCTTCGAAGGTGACATTCGCGATCGGCACGCCGTCGCTGACGAGGTCTTCGAGCATCACCGAGACCCGATCGAGACGGCCGCGGCCGAACAGCGAGAGGGTGAGCGGTCGCGACCGGATGTCCACCTCCACGTCGGCCGCACCGGTGCGATCCCGCAACCGGTCGGTGGCGGAGCGTTCGACGACGACGCCGAGCACGACCTCGGCGATCAGCACGACGACGATCGCTCCGGCCAGGAAGAAGGCGATTCTGGGGAGGCGAACCGGCATGGACGGGCGGGGACTCCTCGTCAAACGACCACGGAGCGTGGTGGGTGGTGGTGCAACGCAGCGATCTTGCCTAATCTACGCTGAACCAATCCCGTTCCCGGAGGGACCCTGCTCATGCACAAATCCAAATGGCTGCGCCTCGTCGCGTTGCTCTTCGCATTCACGCTCATCGCGGCGTCGTGTGGAGATGACGACGACAGCGGCGACACCGCCGACACCGCCGACACCCCCGATACCACGGCCATGGAGGACACCTCCGACACGGCCATGGATGATACGGCTGACACCGGAGAGGCCGGCGAAACCGTCGAGGCCGCTCCGACGTGCACCGGTGAGTCCGATGGTGTGGTGCAGCTCGGTGGTCTCCTCCCCGAGACGGGCAACCTCGCGTTCCTCGGACCACCCGAGTTCGCCGGCGCTGAGCTCGCCGTGGCCGACATCAACGATGCCGGCGGCGTTCTCGGCGCCGACGTCGTCTGGTCACCCGGCGACTCCTCCGACAACGGCGACGTCGCCAACCAGACGGTCGACCGTCACCTGGCCGACGGCGTCGACGCCGTCATCGGTGCTGCCTCGTCGGGCGTCTCGTTCACGGTGATCGACAAGCTCACCGGAGCCTGCAAGATCCACTTCTCGCCGGCCAACACCTCACCTGACTTCACCGACTACGCCGAAGACGACCTGTACTTCCGTACGGCCCCGTCCGACGTGTTGCAGGGTCAGGTGCTCGCCGATCTGATCGTCGCCGAGGGGTCCACCACGACGGCCCTCATGGCTCTCCAGGATCCCTACGGTGAAGGACTGCTGAAGTTCACCCAGGAGCCCCTCGAGGAGCAGGGCGTCGAGATCGTCGAGAGCTTCACCTACGACCCGAAGGCGCAGAACTTCGACGCCGAGGTGGAGAAGATGGTCGCCGCTGCGCCCGAGGCCCTCGTGCTCATCGGCTTCGACGAGTCCGCTCAGATCCTGACCGGCCTCTTCGAGAGTGGCATCACCCCCGACACGACCAAGATCTACCTGGTCGACGGCAACATCGGGAACGCGTTGGGTGAGAAGTTCACCGACGAAGGCATCCTCGATGGCATCAAGGGCACTCTGCCCGCAGCTGAGATCACCGAAGACTTCCAGGCTCGTCTCCTCGAGACCGATCCTGATCTGGTCGACTTCAGCTACGGCCCGGAGACCTACGACGCCGCGATCATCATCGCGCTGGCCGCCGAGGTTGCCGGCAGTGACGATCCGGCCCAGATAGCCGCGAAGATCAACGGCGTCACGGGCGGTGGAGAGAAGTGCACCACCTTCGCCGACTGCAAGGCGCTGATCGAAGGCGGCACGACCGACATCGACTACGACGGCCCGTCCGGACCCCAGAACTTCGGACCCGCCGGCGAGCCGACCGAGGCCAGCTTCGCCATCCTCAGCTACGGCGGTGACCTCGATCCCGAGAACGAAAACGTGAACGAGATCGACGACAGCCTCACCGTCTACGAATTCGCTTCGATCTGATCTTGATCTGATCTGAGCGTCTGAATCCGGAGAGCCGGCCCCACGGGGCCGGCTCTTCTGGTTTTCGGTTACGGCTCCGCGATGCTGTGCCCCTTGGTGTAGCGATAATCCGCTACGCCGACTCCGTCATCTGGCCCTCGGTGACACAGCTGCTCCGCTCCGTCTCCGCAGCCTCCCGCACCCGGTCGAGTGTCGGGTGCCTGACACCGGGTAACGCACTGACGACGCCGGCTCCGCCAGGCTGCGGAGGCGCACGCGGAGCAGCGGCAACGAAGAACCCGATCGGCGAAGGCGGCGCAGCGGATCCACGGCTGCGCAGGCGCCAGCCGAAGCAGCAGCACCGAAGAACGCGATGCCGAAGGCGGCGCAGCGGATTATCGCTGCGCCAAGGAACTCAGTGGGCCTGAGCGAGCGTGCCGAGGTAGAGCTCGATCACCTTGGGATCCTGCAACAGCTCGCCACCGGTGCCGGTGTACGCATTCTTGCCCTGATCCAGGACGTAACCACGATCGCAGATCTGGAGGCAACGAGACGCGTTCTGTTCGACCATGATGACCGACACGCCGGCGGCGTTGATCTCCTTGGTGCGAACGAACACCTGGTCCTGCAGATTGGGCGACAAGCCCGCCGAGGGCTCGTCCAGGAGAATGACAGAGGGATCCATCATCAGGGCTCGGCTCATGGCCAGCATCTGGCGCTCACCGCCGGAGAGCGCCCCGGCTCGCTGGTCGACCCGATCGGCCAACCGGGGGAACATCTCCGCGATCACGTCGAACCGTTCCTCGAACTTCTCAGGTTGGAGGAACGCACCCATCTCGAGGTTCTCGCGCACGGTGAGCGTGGCGAAGACGTTGTTGATCTGAGGTACATAGCCGATGCCCCGTTCGACCAGGGCGTGAGCTTTCAGGCCCATGATGTCCTCACCCCGGTACAACATGTTGCCGCTCCGTACCTTCACGAGCCCGAACAGGGACTTGAGAAGCGTCGACTTGCCCGCGCCGTTGGGGCCGATGATGCCGATGATCTCACCCTGGGCGAGCTCGAGGCTGCACCCGTCGAGGATGTCCACGCCCGGGATGTAGCCCGCGATGATGTCGTCGACGTGGATGAGCAGATCGTCGCTCACTTGTCGTCCTCCTGCTGTTTGGTGGCCGCCGCGGCGCCGTCTTGGACGGCCCGGATCTGCTTGCCGTCGACCTCGAGCGGTGCGTCGTGGTGCGCGCCGAGGTACGCCTCGATCACGGCCTCGTTGGCCCCGATGGCGGCATGCGTACCTTCGGCGATGAGCCGACCCTCGGCCATGACCACGACCCAGTCGCTGATGTCGCGTACGACGTCCATGTCGTGTTCGACGAACATCACGGTGCGGCCCTCGTCGCGGAGGGTCTTGACGTGATCGAGCAGTGACTCGGTCAGGGCCGGATTCACACCGGCCATCGGTTCGTCGAGCATGATGAGCTTCGGGTCGGTCATGAGCGCTCGAGCCATCTCGAGCAGCTTGCGCTGGCCACCCGAGAGCGTGCCGGCGAATTCGTCACGCATGTGGGCGAGCTGGAACCGATCGAGGAGCTCGTCGGCCTTGGCCTCGATCTCCCTCTCCTGGGGCCACCACGACTGACTCAACCCGACGAACAGGTTCTCGCCCTTCTGCTTGGGTGCGCCCAGCTTCATGTTCTCGATGACCGCGAGCTTGGAGAGCGCTTTGGTGAGCTGGAAGGTGCGGACCATTCCCATCCGGGCCACCTGGTGGGCGGCGAGCTTCCCCATCGAGGTGCCGTTGAAGGACCAGGTCCCCTCGCTGGGGTCGTCGAATCCGGTCACGAGGTTGAAGAACGTCGTCTTGCCCGCGCCGTTAGGTCCGATCAACGCGGTGATGACGCCCCGCTGCACCTCCAGATGCTCGACATCGACCGCGGTGAGACCACCGAAGCTGCGGACGATCCGATCGGCGACCAGGATGGGGTCGGGCTTGGACGATCCGGGACGCTCCTCGACTCCGGCCAGGACATCACTGCTCATCGAGGGCCAGCTCCCGTTTGTCTCCGAAGATGCCCTGCGGTCTGAAGATCATCAGGAGCATCAACCCGAGCCCCATCAGGATGAACCGCACCTGCCCCACCTGGACGCCGTCGATCAGAGCGTCCGGGAGGATGTCGGCGGCCTCGGCCTGCCGCAACGCCGTGTCGGTGAACGCCAGCAACGCGGAGAAGATCATCGAGCCGATGACCGGACCCCAGACCTTGCCCGTGCCGCCCAGGATCATCGCCACCCAGATGAAGAACGTCTTCGGGGTGCCGAGATCCTGCGGGGTGGGCTGCACCGAGCTCTGCCCGAGCACGAAGATCATTCCGCCCAGCGCGCCGAACAGGCCGCCGAGGACCAGGCTCTGCATCTTCACGCTATACGCGTTCTTGCCCAGGGAGCGGGCGGCATCCTCGTCTTCTCTCACCGCCTTGACCACGCGACCCCATGGGCTGCGGATGACGAGCCAGACGAAGAGCACCGACAACAGCACCAGGCCCCACCCGACGGTGAGCACCCACAGTTGGTCGGCTCGGAAGTCGAGATGGAACAACCCGAGATTGATGTCGATCCCGTCGCTGAAGGGGTTCAGGTCGTAGAAGCCGTCGGCGAAGCCGTTGATGCCGTTCGAGCCGCCGGTCACGTTGCGCAGGGCGGTGGCGCGCACCGCGATGCGCACGATCTCGGCCGCGGCGATGGTGACGATGGCGAGGTAGTCGGCTCGGAGTCTCAACGTGGGAAAACCGAGGAGCAGTGCGAAGAGGACCGCAGCGATCAACCCGACCAGCACCCCCACCGGCCACGGCAGCTCGAAGTAGGCCACCGAGATACCGAGGCCGTAGGCCCCGACGAGCATGAAGCCGGCCATGCCGAAGTCGAGCAGCCCGGTGTACCCGAAGTGGATGTTGAGCCCGATCGCGGCAAGCGCGAAGTATGCGGCCTGGACACCCAGACCCTGGGTGACGGCGTCGTCCAGAACTCTCGCCCAGTCCATCAGCCGATCCTTTCTTTCTGCCCGAACAGACCTTGGGGTCGTACCAGCAGGATCACGATCAGTATCGCCAGGGCTCCGATGTTCTTCAGCTCAGGCGCCACGAGAAGCGTGGACAGGTTGATGAACATGCCGACGATGAGGCCGCCGAGCAGTGGGCCATAGGCCGTACCCAGGCCCCCTAGGGTCACGGCGGCGAACATCAACAGCAGCAGCTCGAATCCCATGTCCCAGCTCACACCCTGGTTGAGACCGAACAGCACGCCACCGAGACCGGCCAGGGCCCCACCCGTGACCCAGATCGTCATGATGACCCGCTGCACATCGATGCCAGACGACTCGGCGAGATCACGATTGTCCGAGACGGCACGCATGGCCTTGCCGACACGGGTCCGCTGGACGCCGAGGGCGATCAGCACGAGCACCAGCGTGGCGATGCCGATGATCCACAGCTCGCGGGGCACGATCGTGACAGGACCGAGCTCGAGCCCGCTCGTCTGGAGCGCATACTCCTGATAGCTCGTTCGCCGCCCGCCGGCCTGGTACAGGAACACGTACCGGATCACGATGCTGAGCCCGATGGAGATCACGAGCATGGCGATGAGACCGGTACCGCGATTCCGCAGAGGCCGCCAGAGCAAACGCTCGTTGGCCCAGCCCGCGCCTGCGGAGAGGATGACCGCCCCGATAGCGGCCGGGATGATGTGGAGGCCGAGAACGTCCGGGTCGTTCAGCATGAGGGCCATCAGAGCCCCGAAGGTGACGAGCTCGCCGTGGGCGAAGTTGGTGAGCCCGGTGGTCCCGAAGATGAGCGACAGACCGATCGAACACATGGCGATGATCAGTCCGAAGATGAGGCCCTGTACCGACAGCCGTGCCGCGCGGTCGAACAGGCTGTCGCCGGCGGCCGCGGCACCCGCGTCGCCTTCGGCCAGAGCGAAGAGCGCCTTGCGACTCTGACCCTCGACCAGGTCGAGTGGGAGAGCGTCTCGGTCCGGGTTGTTGAGCGTCGTTCCGTCGGGCAGCGTGTCGGGGTCGATCACCACGATGTAGGAACCGGCCTCGAGCCCTTCGACGATCCAGACACCATCGGCGTCGGACGTGGCCGAACCGACTTCCTCCCCGTCGGCGGTGGTCACCGTGATGGTCACCCCTTCGACCGGGACGCGCTCGCCACCTTCTTCGGTTGCGGCCGTCAGTGTCCCGCCGAAGGTCCCCTCCCCCTCCTGCGCCGATGCCGTACCGGGCCAGCCGAGCAGGACGAACAGTGAGACGAGCAGCACGGCCACAGATCTTCGGACCCGGAACCACGGGTGGTCCGTCCCTGCGTCGGCGATGTCGTCCCCCCTCATGCTGGCGCCGAGACTAGTCTCCGCCGCGCGCCGGGGCGAGAAGCATCGAACCGGAGTGCTCAGTCAACGGAAGCGATGGATTCGAGGACCTCGTCGACAGTCCCGACCATGCCCACATAGAAGGGGCCGAACTCGCCGTAGAGCGCCGAAGCCTCGTCGAACCGCAGGGTGTAGACCACGTCTTTCAGGTCGTCGGGCCGCCGGCCGAACAGGGTCACGCCCCATTCGTATCCGTCGAGCCCGGTCGAGCCCGTGACCAGCTGTTGGATGCGTCCGGCGAACTTCCGGCCCGACGTGCCGTGCTCGAGCATCAGACCCTTGCGCTCGTCGAAGGGGAGGGTGAACCAGTTGTGCTGTTCACCGCGCCGCTTGGACATCGGGTAGAAACACCACGCCCGCTTCCCCTCGAAGGGGAACTGCGGGTAGAGGCGGGCCTGCTTCATCTCGTCGGGCAGGCCCGGCGCGTACTCGGAGGACTCGGTCAGCGAGAGGTAGGAATCGACGATGTCGAGCCCGGCCGCCCGGAGGCGGGTCTGCAGCTTGCGCAGCCTCCAGAAGTCGGGAGTGAGCGCCATGACGCAGCAGTCGGCCTTGTGACCGAGGATCGCCACCATGACGACCTGGATGTCGTCCCGGGCGGCCGAGGCGATCGTGCGTCGCACGGCGTCGGCGTCGAGTGCCGGGCTGTGGCGACAGAACAGATGGAGAACGCCGAGGCCTTCGGACGGACTGAGGGGATCGGCCATCCGAATGACCCTACGGGGTCCGGGCCAGCGAGCCTGCATAGACCGAGTGCCGCCCACTTCGGGCGAAACCGACCAGCGTCAAACCGGCCGCCTCGGCCGTGGCCACGGCCAGAGCCGACGGAGCGCTGACGGCGACCAGGAGTGAGAACCCGGCGGCCCACGCCTTCTGGACCAGTTCGAACGAAGCACGGCCCGACACGAACAGACCGGACCCGTCGCCGGCGGCGGGCAGCGTGCGATCCAGGGTGTCGCGACCGATCAGCTTGTCCACCGCGTTGTGACGCCCGATGTCCTCCCGCACGTGCCGGATCGTGCCGTCGGGAGCGAAGGAGGCCGCGGCATGGGAACCCCCTGTTAGCTCGAACAGGTCCTGCCGGGCCGCGACCTGTTCGCCGATCGAGACCACGACATCGGAGGCCACCGCGACGGCGGGGATCGGGTCGAGCCGTTCGGTGAGCTGGTCGATCGTCGTCGACCCGCAGAGCCCACACGACGAGGTGGTCGTTCCCATCCTGGCCGCGATCCTCGGTCGGGGTGGGTGTCGGTCGACCGTGACGACATTGAACTCGGTCCGGGTCGCCGACCCGGTGGCGCAGTAGCGGACCGTGTCCACCCCACCCGGACCTATCCACCCTTCGCTGGCGCAGAACCCCACCGCCAGTTCGAAGTCGTGGCCGGGAGTTCGCATGGTGGTCGCCGCCGGAACGTCGTCCACCCGGATCTGCAGCGGCTCCTCCACCACGACCGACTCCGAGACCCGCGTGGAGATGTCCCCTTCGATCCGCTCCACCAGGATCTTGCGAGCCCGGCCCCTCGGGGAGCTGCCCTTGGTCACGGGTATGAGCGTACCGGTGGAAGCGTCGTCGGCCGTTGGGCTATCCGACGCGGCTGAGAGCAGCGCGGAGGTGTGCCTGGTGGGCCAGCCCCACCGCCCCCATCAGCATCACGTAGGTGAGCGAGTCGCCGTCGAGCCGAAGGCGGCGCTCGAGCGAGTCCACGGGCTTGGCCGAGCTCGAGTACGCGACGCTCGTGGACATCAGGTCGACGGCCAACGAGCTGACGCGCTCGACGGTGCGTGCGCTGGTGACGACGACCCCGTCGTCGACCGGTCCCGCCGTCTTCTCGACCTCGAGCCGGTCGTGCTCGAGTGTGCCCTCGGCGACCTCGGCGTGGCCGGTCGGATGGGACACGACGAGCTCGACTCTGGTCAGACCTGCCTCGTCCGAGTGGCACCGGACGTAGCCGGTCTCGATGTGGAGCGGTCGACCGTCGTCGGCGGCCCGGGTCCGCTGGGCCCAGGTGAGGAACGGTTTGCCCACGTGTCCGATCGTCAGTGTCTCGGTGTACGCGAAGGGTTCGATCGTCGGGTATACGCCGGTGCCCTCGCCTTCCCAGATGCCCGCGAAGGCGGCGAGTGGCTCGAGGTCCGGATGAAGCGGCGGCGAGGTCTCGTTGACCATGCCCTCACCGTAGCGCCGAATTGGGCAGTCTTGACCGCGCGGTCAAGACTGCACCGGATGACCCCCGGGCCCGTTGACCGAAGTGGCTGAGATCGTCGTCGCCGGAGCGGGCGTCGCGGGACTGGCCGCAGCACTCGTGCTGGGTCGCCGCGGTCACGACGTCACGCTGATCGAGCGGGATCCGACACCCCTCCCGGCCACCGCTGACGAGGCGTTCGACTGGGACAGGAGGGGTGCCCCGCAGGTCCGCCATTCCCATGCATTCCTGGCCCGACTCCGAAACCTCCTGCGCGACGACTACCCCGATGTGCTCAGAGCGTTGTTGGACTCCGGTGCCACCGAACTGCGATTCCTGGACGGCCTACCCGACGACTTCCCCGACCACTCCGTCCGCCCCGGCGACGAGGACCTCGTGGCTCTGGCCTGCCGCCGCACCACCTTCGAATGGGCCCTTCGCCGCGTGGTCGTCGCCATGCCGGCGGTGACCCTCCGCCACGGCGTCTCGGTCACCGGTGCGACGGCAGCGCCCGATTCGACACCTACCGTGACGGGATTCCTGGTCGATTCCCCCGATGGGGCCGAGCGGATCGGCGGCGACTTCTTCGTTGCCGCCCACGGTCGCCGAGCGGACGTTCCCGGCCTTCTCGGACCCCACGGCGTCGAGATCCCCGAAGAGGTCGCGGACACCGGGATCGTCTACTTCTCGAAGTTCTACCGCCGGCGCGAAGGGGTCGACCCGCCCGCCCAGAACCGACCGGTCGGCGGCGATCTCGGTTATCTCAAGTACGGACTATTCCCCGGGGACAATGACACGTTCTCGATGACCCTGGCCTGTGGTTCCGACGACGCTGACCTCCGGACTCGGCTCCGTTCCGTCGACGGCTTCGACATCGCGGCGTCGACGATCGTCGACGCGCGACCCTGGCTCGCGTCCGAGACTGCGGTTCCCGTGACCGACACCTACGTCATGGCGAAGCTGCTCAACCGGCGTCGCGAGTTCCTCCGCGACGACGGTTCACCTCGCGTGCACGGTTTCGCGGCCCTCGGCGACGCACATACCTGCACCAATCCGCTCTACGGCCGGGGCTGCTCACTTGCGTTCGTCCACGCGACACTTCTCTGCGCCGCCATCGAGGACGATCCCGACGACCTCGCTGCGATCGCACGAGCGTTCGAACGGGCCACCGACGCCGAGATCCGACCCTGGTATCGGGCCGCGGTGGCCCAGGACACCCAGGAAGGGGACCCCGCCGATTTCATGGAAGAGGTCGTACGAGAGGGCCTGCTCCCCGCGGTGCGGACCGATCCGGTCGTGCTCCGAGCGTTCCTGCGAAGCCTCAACCTGCTCCAGTCGCCCGAGGAGCTCCTACGAGACACCGAGGTGATCGGTCGCGTCATGAACGTCTACCAGGATCGCGATCAGCGGCCGCCGGAACCGAAACTCGGTGTCGAGCGAGACGAGCTCCTCGCTCTCCTCGGGGCCGGCTGAACTCCTCAGCCTCCGGCGACCGCCGGGATGATCGAGACCGTCTCGCCGTCCGGAACAGCCGTGTCCAGCCCGTCCTGGAACCGAACGTCGTCATCGGCGACGAACACGTTGACGAACTTCCGGAGCCCACCTTCGTCGTCGAGCAGTCGCTCTGAGAACCCCGGATGCGCGGCCTCGAGGGCGGCGAAGACGTCGCTCACCGTGGCGCCGTCGACCGTCACCTCGGATGCGCCGGAGGTGAGCGGACGCAGGGTCGTGGGGATGCGGACGGTGATGCTCATGCCAGGTTTGCCTTTCGGGGCGTCGAACGGCGACCACGCTATCCACCGGTCGGGCCCGATCCGCATCCCACTCCATCTGAAATCTGGTCCGTCGCCGTCGCTGACCGACGGCTCGGCACGGGGTGAAGCGGCTCCTATCGGCCGTCGTCCCCATCGGGGTCGGCGGTCGCCCCGGGACGCGAAACGGCGGACTCCTGGTCACCCACGACCTCGACCATCCCGACCGCGGGTAGGGCGTCCTGTTCCGCCCACTCCTCGGCGATCTCGTCGAAGCTCTGGCCCAGCACGAAGGTCCTCCACAGATGGCTGGAGATGATCTTCGCGATCGCCGCAGTCGGCACGGCGAGGAACAGGCCGATGAAGCCGAACAGCGTGCCGCCGGCCAGCAGAGCCATCATCACGGCAACCGGATGGATGTGCACGGTGCGCTGCATCACGACCGGGCTGATGAAGTGGTTGTCGATCTGCTGGGCGATCACCATGACGATCACCACCCAGATGGCCTGACCGCTCCCGTCCCCGGCGGCGAAGGCGACCACCACACCGAGTGCACCGCCGACCCACGGCCCGATGAGCGGGATGATGTTGAACACGCCGGCCAGCATGCCCACGATCAGCCAGAACGGCAGCCCGATCGCCCACAGTCCCACCGACGACATGGTGCCGACGATGAGGGCGACGATCAGCTGACCACGGAAGAACCCTCCGATCGCCCGGTTCAGGCGTCTCCCCACCAGATGAACCTGGTCACGGGCGGCCGTCGGCACCAGGGAATCGGCCGCCGCTGACACGTGCGGAAGATCGACCAGGAGGTAGAACGCGATCACGGGAGCCAGGATCACCAGCAGGACTCCCTCGAAGATCGAGCCCGCCACATCTCGGATCAGGCCGATCGAATCGCCGATGCTCTGATCGCTCCCGGTGCTGTTGAGGTCGTTCCGGAGCTCCTGCCAGGTCGGTATTTCGACGGGCCAGTCGTTCTGGACGGACTTCTCCGCCTGTTCGTCCCACCAGACCTCTACGTCCTCACCGAGCTGGGCGAACTCGTCACCCAGATCACCGGCGTCGCTGGCGACCGGGATGATCAGCACGACGACCGCGGCCAGGATCAGAGCGACGAGGAGATAGGCGAGCGCCGCGCCGGCGGCGCGGGGTACGCCGCGGTTTGCGGCGCGATTCACGATGGGATTGAGGACGAACACGATCGCCGCCGCGAACAGCAGCGGCGGGACGATCACCCGGAAGTACCAGATTACGTACCCGGCCAGGTAGGCGAGCACGATCAGGCCGACCACCATCCACGCGGTGCGGCCCGCTCGGCGAATGCTCTCCCACATGGCGCCGACCCTACTCTCGGCCTGATCCGCGGCGGGCCCGGACCTCGACCTCGGCCAACTCGCTCAGACAGGCCAGGGGCTCGGAGTGGGACCGCCCCCGCCCACACCGGTCGACCAGGGACACCACGGTGATCGGCAACGGATGCGGGCCGTCATCGGCCTGTTCACCGACGATTGCCAGAACCGGGATCCTCCGCTCGGCGGCCCATGCGGCCACGCCACCTACCACCTTCCCCTCGAAGCTCTGGTCGTCGAGGCGACCCTCGCCGGTGATGACCAGGTCGACGTCCACGAGAGCTTCGTCCAGTTCGACCTCCTCGGCGACGAGTTCGAAACCGGGGCGGATCTTCCCGCCGGCGACCATCAGACCACCGGCCAGGCCACCGGCCGCCCCGGCTCCGGGCCGGGTCGTAACGTCCACGCCATGGTCCTCCCGGTAGACCTCGGCGAGTCGTTGCAGCCGTCGGGTCAGCAGAGCCACCTGGGCGGGCGTCGCACCCTTCTGAGGGGCGAAGATCGTCGCGGCTTCCAGGAAGGGCGTCCGAACGTCACACGCAACGACGAGATCGATCCCCTTCAGCCGGCCGAGCGGGTACAGCGCCCTGAGCGCCGCGAGTCCGCCATCGGTCGTCGCGGATCCACCGAGCCCGACGATGACTCGCTTCGCTCCCGAGTCGACGGCGGTAGAGATCAACTCGCCGGTCCCGGCCGTGCTCGCCGCCAGGGGATCGTTGCCATCGGCCCCGCCGACGAGGTCGAGCCCGGAGGCGGCCGCCATCTCGATGACGGCCACGCCGCGCCGAAGCCGCCACGGAGCGTCGACCGGATCGCCGAGAGGGCCCGTGACAGTGGTGACCCTGTCGGCTCCACCCAGGGCATCGAGCGTCCCTTCTCCGCCATCGGCCAGTGGTCGCATCCGGACGGTGGCACCGGCGGCTTCGGCCCCGTCAGCGAGGGCGCGCGCCACCTCGGCCGCGCTCGCGGACCCGCGGAACTTGTCGGGAGCGACCAGCACCTTCACCACTCCATCCTGCCCTACGATCCTGCCGTGGCCGACCGACCCGTTCTCATCGTCTCCAACCGCGGCCCCCTGTCGTTTCGACGTGACGACGTAGGTGAGCTGATCGCCAAGCGCGGTGGAGGCGGCCTCGTCTCGGGACTCGGTCCCGTCGTCGAGCGGACCGGGGCCCTCTGGATCGCGGCCGCGCTCAGCGACGATGACCGCGAGGCCGTCCGTTCCGGGCTCGTGGAGCGCCAGGACGGCCCACCGGTCCGGCTGGTCGATCTCGACCCGACCGACCACGCCATGGCCTACGACGTCGTGAGCAACGCCGTGCTCTGGTTCATGCATCACCACCTGTGGGACCTGGCCCGACTCCCCCGTTTCGACCGCCACTTCTCCGAGGCATGGGAGGCCTACCGGCGCGTCAACCAGCACTTCGCCACCGTTGTGGCCGAGCAGGCCGAACCCGGGGCGATCGTGCTGGTCCAGGACCTGCACCTGACGATCGTCGGGCGATACCTGGCCGAGGAACGACCGGACCTGAAGACCGTCCATTTCAGTCACACCCCGTTCGGTGCCCCCGAGATGGTGGACGTGTTGCCCGACCGTTTCAGCACCGACCTGATCGACGCGATGGCGTCACACACGGCAGTCGGATTCCACAGCGCGCGCTGGGAGGATTCGTTCCGCCGCGCGGCCCTGGCTCGGTCGATCGATCCGGGTCGTACGTTCGTCGCCCCGCTTCCCACCGATGCCGACGACATCCGGCGAGTCGCGGCGAGCCAGGCTTGTCAAGAAGCGCTCCGATCGCTCGATGCCACCCTGGGCACTCGCCGGGTGATCGCCCGCGTCGATCGCATCGAGCTGTCCAAGAACCTGCTCCGGGGATTCCACGCATTCGATGCCCTGCTCCGGGACCATCCCGCCCTGCGCGGGGACGTGGTCTTCGTCGCTTCGGTCTATCCGTCCCGGGAAGGCCTGGCGGACTACCTGGCCTATCGGCGCGAGGTCGAGGGCATCGTCGATCGGATCAACGCCAGATGGGGCACCGAGGACTGGACTCCCGTCGAGTTGGACACGTCGGACGACTTCGCTCGCTCGGTGGCGGTGCTACGCCGCTACGACGTCCTCCTCGTCAACCCGATACGCGACGGTCTGAATCTGGTCGCGAAAGAGGGCCCCATCGTCAACGATCGGGCCGGAACCGTCCTGCTCAGCCGTCAGGCCGGTGTCTGGGACGAGCTGGCCGAGCACGTGACCGAGGTCCACCCCTACGACATCGACGGGACCGCCACCGCCATGGCCGACGCGCTGGCCACACCGGACGAATCACGCCGTCAGGTCGCCACCCGACTTCGCGAGGCAGCGACGACCCGGACCCCGTCGGACTGGCTCGAGGATCAGTTGCGATCGGTGTCCTGACCGAGCAGGTCGCGCAACACGCCCACGGCCCCTTCCGGACCATCGACGACCAGATGGGCGGCCTCGAGGATCTTCGGATCGGTCTCGTCCCCCGCCACGGCGACACCGACAACACACCGGCCCGCGGCCGCCAGCTCGTGCAGCGCGGCGAAGGCAGGCAGATCCCCGTGATCGTCGCCGATGAACACGACCGGCTCGAGGTCCCCGACCAGTTCCCTCACCACTGAGCCCTTGTCGGTCGTGACCGGCGGATGCAGTTCCACCGACATCTTCGCGGGTCGCACCTCGAGCCCGGATCGGGCCGCCTGTCGCTCGGCCCAGCCCTTCACATCCGAGGCGAGGCCGGGATCGGACCGGTAGTGGAACGTGAGCGACACGCCCTTCGACTCGACGAACATGCCCTCGGGTCCCGCCGCTTCCGAGGACGCCTGGACGTCGAGAACGACCTCGCGCCACGACCCCGCCTCGGGGTGGTCGTGGTGCACGCCGGCGCGGTGGAGCTCGAGTCCGTAGAGGCCCGACAGGACCGGGCCCGCAGGTACCCGCGCTTCGAGAAACGAGATCGGTCGGCCGGACACCACTGCGAACAGACCGGCTCGCTCCGCCATCTGCCGGACCACGTCCGCCGCACCATCCAGGAGCGCGGCGTCGTCGGGGTGCTCGACGATGGGTGCCAGGGTGCCGTCGAAGTCGGTGAAGACCGCGGCGCGCTCGAGATCGTCTCGGACGCGCGCCAACGCGTCATGAGCCGTGGCCAAGGAGTCAGGCCTCCTGGGCCAGATCTCGACCCAACAGCAAGACGATGTTCGCCTCGGGTCGCTCCTCTGCGATGGGCACGGGGTCGGTCATGGGCACGACACCCGCGGGTTCCAGGCCGAGCTCGGTGGCCAGAACCAGTGCTTCTGGTTCGTAGGTCTCGGCGTACATCAACGTGCTGGTGTCGGCGGCTTCCTCGGCGTTGGTCGCCTCCAGCGTGGTGTAGCCCAGGGCACGGAGCTCTTCGGTGGCGCGGCCGGCCGCTCCGGTGATCCGCGCGGCGTTGGCCACGACGACCTTCACCTCGTTCGCCGGACGAGGTGCCGGCAGCGTCGTGGTGGTCGCGATGGGACCGGCGTTCGAGACCTGGGTCGTGACCGACGTCCCTTCGGTGTCGCCACCGGTGTCGGTCGCACCATCGCCTGTGTCGCCCGAGGTGCCCGTGTCGGAGGAGGCGTTGTTGGCCGACTCGCTCTCTACGAGGAGATCATCGTCGCCCACGCCCTGCTGGAGGAGGAGGAATCCGATCAGGAGGGCGATGCCGATGACGATGCCGCCACGCACGGCCGCGCCGCCGGCCGAGCTGCCGAAACCGGATCCGGAGGAGTGTCGGGGAGCGCTCATCAGGGTCTCCTAGATTTGGGGGGAAGATCGAAACGCCGGGGGAGGCGAGCGCGAACGAACGACGTTCAACCCCCGCATCTTCCCCGCTGCGGTATGTCCGCGCAAGGACCCCCCGCCCGGACCCGCCCCCCAACCGCCGAACTTTGTGCTCTGGCTCGCAAATAGGTACTGGGAGCGCACAAAGTTCGAGAGGGGTAGGGGGTCGGGGCGACCGATACCCTGGGTTGCTTCGCCCGGGTAGCTCAGATGGCAGAGCAGCTGTCTTGTAAACAGCAGGTCAGGAGTTCGATTCTCCTCTCGGGCTCAGTTCAGACCCGCCGAAACCCCTGGAATTGCAGGGTTCTGGGCACGTGGTCAGGTTGGTGTTCAGACCTGACCGTCACCGTGTCTCACGGAATCTCACCGACGTCTCACGAATCGGTGCGAGAACGGAGGCAGCGGATGCAGGGCAGCAAGCGCAAGGGACGACGGCCGGGGACCTGGGAGCTGCGCGTCGACGCAGGCGAGGACCCGTTGACGCGCGAAGTGTCCCGCGCCGCTCGGCCCGCAGTGCAGCCAGCCTTGTTCGGCCGGCTCGTGCTCGCCGCTGCGGCCGGGGGTGCGCTCCTGTGAAGATGGTGCACAACGGCATCGAGTACGGGCTCATGGCCGCCTACGCCGAGGGACTGAACCTGCTGGACCACACAGGGCCGTACGGCTTCGACCTGGACCTGCCGGCCATCACCGAGCTGTGGCGCCGCGGCAGCGTCGTGGGCTCGTGGCTGCTGGACCTGACCGCGTCCGCGCTCGTGGCGGATCCCGAGCTGGAGGGCTTCAGCGGCGTTGTGAGCGACAGCGGTGAGGGCCGGTGGTCCCTCGAGGCCGCGGTCGACCTGGGTGTGCCGGCGCCGGTGCTGGCGGCAGCGCTCTTCTCCCGATTCAGCTCCCGCGGCGAGGAGGCGGCGGCGAACCGGGTGCTCTCGGCGATGCGCAGCCAGTTCGGCGGCCACGTCGAGCCGCCCGCGCCGTGACCGAGCACGACTGGGCCGCGTTTGCTTCATCTCAGCGTACCGCCCACCACCTGCGGTCCGGGCGGAACGGCGCTGCCGGAACGCCATAGGTGTCGGTCTCGACCCGGTAGACCACGCCGGCGTCAGGGGAAGCGAGACGCTGCTCGTCGGTCCAGCCCTCCGTCGCGGTGGTGACGTACAACCAGCGCAGACCGGGCCCTGCGAACGCGCAGCAGGTGGTCTGGGCGGCTGGGAACGTGAGGACCTGCAGCAGCATGCCGTCGGGTGAGTAGCGACGCACCTGTCCGCCTCCGTAGACGGCCACCCACAGGTCGCCCTGAGCGTCCACCGTCAGACCGTCGGGGGCACCGAGCCCCTGTTCGAAGGTGACCAAGGGGCGCTCGTTCGAGAGGGTGCCTGCCTCCGCGTCGAAGTCGTACGAATGAACCACGCGTGGTCCACTGTCGGCCAGGTACATGGTGGCGCCGTCGGGGCTCCATCCCAGCCCGTTGGAGATCGTCAGGCCATCCAGCACGCGGAGGATCCCGCCGTCGAGGTCCATGCGGTAGAGCGCGCCGCCGCCGTCGTGATGGTCCTCGGCCATCGTGCCCGCCCAGTACCGCCCCTGGGTATCGGCGGCTGCGTCGTTCATTCTGGTTCCGGGCGGCGTGACGTCGGTCGCGATCGACGTGGTCCGGCCGTCGGGTGCCAGGTGGAGGAACCCTCTCCCGGCGGCGACGAGCCAACCGTCGTCGCCCTCGATGGGTGCGATCGCGCCGACTGGCTCGTTGAGATCGTAGGAACGGACGCGGCTGAGTCGACCGTCGGAGTCGATCCGGTCCCGGAACACGGTGCCGGCGAGGATGTCGACCCGGAGCAGTTCGTCGCGTCGGGCGTCCCAGCGGACACCCTCACCCAGGTGGCACTGCTCGCTCGTGCACGCTTCGGCGACCGGACCGGTCGTGGGGCCGGTCACGGCGTCGGGTGGATCGGTGCCGGGTGCGGTCCGGCGTCCTCTGCGTCGATGAGCCGCTTCGCCGCGTCGATGAGCGCCAAGTGGGTGAACGCCTGGGGGAAGTTGCCGAGGTGCTGGCCGGTCCGGACGTCGATCTCCTCGGCGTAGAGCTGGAGTGGGCCCGCGAAGGACAGGAGCTTGTCGAACAACGCGCCCGCTGCCTCGAGCTCGCCGATCATTGCCAGCGCGGAGACGAGCCAGAACGAACAGATCGTGAAGGTGCCCTCCTCTCCGCTGAGTCCGTCGTCGGTGCGATCGACGCGGTACCGCAGCACGAGCCCTTCCTCGGTGAGCTCGTCCGCGATGGCCAACACGGTCGCTCGCACCCGCTCGTCGTCAGGCGGCAGGAAGCCCATGATGGGGATGAGGAGGAGGGAGGCGTCGAGGTCGGTGGTGTCGTAGTGCTGGGTGAACACGCCGCGCTCGTCGAGGCCCCGCTCGCAGATCTCGCCGGCGATCCGGGCCGCGGCGGCCCGCCAGCGGTCGACCCGCTCGCCATCACCCCGCAGCTCGGCGAGGCTCGCTCCTCGGTCGGCAGCGACCCAACACAGCACCTTCGACGCGACGAAGTGCTGTGGCGCGCCTCGCATCTCCCAGATGCCCTGATCCGGCTCGGAGCTACGTTCGATGGCAAGGTCGACCAGGCCGGCCAGATGCTCCCACGCTACCGGTGCGAGCTGACCACCCTGTCGGAAGTGTTCCGCGACCGCGTCCAGGAGCATTCCCCAGACGTCGTGTTGGCGCTGGTCGAAGGCGCCGTTGCCGGTGCGGACGGGACGCGACCCGCGGTAACCCGTGAGGTGGTCGAGGGTGTGCTCGGTCAGGTCGCGCTCACCTCGGATGCCGTACATGATCTGCAGGTCCCACGGGGCGGCGGGCTCTCCGGTGGTGAGGGAGTCGAGCACGAAGGCGAAGTACTCGAACGCCTCCCAGTTGAACCCCAGGCTGTGCAGTGCCCGGAGCATGAATCCGGTGTCACGTATCCAGGTGTAGCGGTAGTCCCAGTTGCGTTCGCCGCCGGGAGTCTCGGGCAGCGATGTGGTCGCGGCGGCCATGATCGCCCCGGTCGGCGCGTAGCTGAGACCCTTCAGCGCGAGTGCGCTGCGTTCGATGTACGGGCGGAAGCGGTGGTCCGGGAAGTTGGCCATGCTCATCCACTCACGCCAGAAGCCCTCCGTCCGGTGCAGCTGGTCGAGCGCCTGGTCGAGATCCGCCGGAACGTCGCCACCCCATCCCAGCGCGACGAAGGCCGACTCGCCCGCCTGCAACGTCGTGCGGCCGTAGCAGCGGGGTCCGACGAGCCCGAGGCGGACACTGCCGCCCATGGTCAGGGTCAGTTCCCCTGACGTGACGGTGGCCCGGTCGTATCCGGGGCCGTCGAAGTCCCAGGTGCCCTGATCCCTGCCGTAGTCGAAGAGGGGAAGGCAGTTGACCTCGAGTTCCACTTGGCCGTCGAAGCAGGTTGCGATACGCAGCAGCGTCCGCTGCGAGATGTCGTCGCCGGGTGAGCGCCGATAGTCCTCGCGTCGCTCGTCGGACACCGGTCCCACGACCAGGACGTCGTGGACGGTCAGCCATCCGGTCGGGGTGTGCCAGGTCGTCTCGGTCGCCAGGGTTCCCGGCAGATAACGGCGCTGGTGAGGCACGGCGGTGTTGCTGGGACCGAAACGGAAGTAGCCCGCCGAACGGTCCAGGAGGGACCCGAAGACGCTGGGCGCGTCGGGTCGGGGCAGGCACATCCACTCCACGGACCCGTCGGGAGCGACCAGGGCGTTCACCTCGCAGTCCGAGAGGAACGCGTAGTCGGCGATCGGCGGGAAGCTCATCTGTCGCCCTCGCTCGGCACCAGGATCGCCCGGGACAGCATTCCCCCAGAGCGCACCTTCGCGTCGTAGCCGTGCTGCGACAGCATCCGAGCCGCGTAGTAGGCACGTTGACCCGACCGGCAGACCACGTGGATGGTGCGATCCGTGGGCAGCTCGCCGAGCCGCCCGCGGAGCTCCCCGAGCGGTATGTGCGTGGCGCCCGCCACGTGCTCGACGGCGAGCTCGAAGGTCTCCCGCACGTCGAGCAGGTAGGCCCCGTCGTCGTCGCCCCAGTGGCTGATCAGCATGTCGCCGCGGAGCACCCCGGAGGCGACCATGCCCGCGAAGTTGACCGGGTCCTTCGCACTACCGAAGGGCGGTGCGTAGCAGAGCTCCGACTCCTCGAGGTCGTACACGGTCGCGCCCATCTGGATCGCCAACGCCAGCTCGCTGATGCGCTTGTCGACGCCGTCCTCGCCAGCTGCCTGCGCGCCCAGCAAGCGGCCGTCGCTGACGCGGAACAGGACCTTCATCGCGATCGGCTTCGCACCCGGGTAGTACCCGGCGTGCGAGTTCGGGTAGAGGTACACCTTCTCCCAGTCCGTGTCGCCGAGGCGTCGCAGGGTTCGCTCTGTTACGCCGGTCCACGCGATCGTCGATCCGAACAGGCCGACCACCGCAGTGCCCTGGGTCCCCCGGAAGCGGGAGTCGCGTCCGGCGATCACCTCGGCGGCGATCCGGCCCTGGCGGTTCGCCGGCCCGGCCAGCGCCATGAGGCTCCACTCTCCAGTGACCGCGTCACGGACCTCGATCGCATCACCCACCGCGAAGATGTCGGCGTCGCTGGTGCGCATCTGGTCGTCGACCCGGATGCCGCCCAACTCGCCGACCTCGATGCCCGCTGCGGTCGCCAGCGTGGTGTCCGGTCGGACGCCCAGCGCCAGGATCACCAGGTCGGCGTCGAAGCTGGCACCCGCGTTCGTGGACACCACGAGGCTGTCGTCGTCGGACTGCTCGAAGCCGCTCACGCCGTCACCGACGACCACGTGCACACCGTGCTGTTCGAGGTAGTCGCCCACCAGGTCGCCGTACTCGGCATCGACAGGTGCGAGCACCTGAGGGGCCAGCTCGATGACGGTCACGTCGAAACCCCGGTGCACCAAATTCTCGGCGGTCTCCAGTCCGATGAACCCACCACCGACGATGACGGCGCGCGGCGAGGGGCGCACGGTCTGGAACCCCGAGTAGCGGCCCATCCCGGCCAGGAAGTTCGAGCCGCGTTCGATCCAGGTCCGGATCTCGCGTGCGTCCGGCACCGTCCGGACGTGGAAGATGCCGGGAAGGTCGATGCCAGGGATCGGCGGGTGCACCGAGCGAGCGCCGGGCGACAGCACGAGATGGTCGTAGTGCTCGGTGGTGATCGCACCGCTGTCGACGTCACGCAGCTGGACGGTGTGATCCGCTGCGGACACGTCGATCACCTCGCACCCGGTGCGCACGTCGACGCGGAACTGGGCGCGGAACAGCTCGGGGCTGGCGACCAGGAGGTCCGACTCGTCCTCGATCACACCACCGACGTGGTAGGGCAAGCCACAGTTCGCATAGGACACGTACGGCCCGCGCTCCACCATGAGGATCTCCGCATGCTCGTCCAGCCGACGCAGGCGCGCCGCGCACGACGCGCCTCCCGCCACTCCTCCGACGATGATCACCTTCATCTCGACTCCTCAGTCTGTTGGTTCCTGCTGCTTCGATCTGGTTGTTTCGCTGGCGCGCGCTCAGACCCATGGACCCCGCCAGCCGCCGACGTCGGCGACGAGCGCATCGGCGGCCGCGGGACCCCAGGAGCCCGGCGAGTAGCGCTGGACCGGAGGTGGGGCGTCCAACAGTGGCTGCATCACCCGCCAGGCCTCCTCCACGGTGTCCTGGCGGGCGAACCGCGCGCTGCGGCCGGTCATCGCCGCCTCGAGCAGCACCTCATACGGGGTTGGCCCCTCACCGCCCTCGTCGGCGAACTCCATGTCCAGGTCGATGGCCTCGGGCAGCGGCGCGTCGGCCCGCTGTGCCTGCAGGGTCATCTTCACGCCCGTCGACGGATCGAGCTTCACCACGAGCTGGTTCGGCTCGCTGTCGGCCTGGCGCAGCCCGAAGCCCAGCCGCGGGGACTCCCTGAACACCAGTCGCACCTCGGTCTGGGTCATGGGAAGAAGCTTGCCGGTGCGGATGACGATCGGAACGCCGGACCACCGCCAGTTCTCGATCTCGAGTCGTAGCGCGCAGTAGGTCTCGGTGGTGGAGCTCGCTGCGACGCCGTCGACCGACGTGTACCCGTCGTACTGCCCACGGACGTACTGCGTGGGATCCGCTTCCCTGATCGCCCGGAGCGCAGCGGTCTGGGCGTCCCGCAACGTCTCGGGATCGCCCCGGGTCGGCGCCTCCATCGTCGCCGCGGCCAGCAGCTGCAGGAGGTGGTTCACCACGACGTCGCGCAGCGCCCCGACCGGATCGTAGAAGTGGCCGCGGGTCTCGACACCGAAATCCTCGGCCATGGTGATCTGGAGGCTCTCGACGTAGTTGCGGTTCCAGATCGGCTCCAACATGGTGTTGGCGAACCGGAGGTACAGGATCTCCTCGAGGCCCATCTTGCCCAGGTAGTGGTCGATCCGGAACAGCTGCGACTCGTCCAGGTACCGGTGCAGCTCCTGGGCGAGCTCCCGTGCCGAGGCCAGGTCGTGGCCGAAGGGCTTCTCCACCACGACTCGGGCGTTCCGGGTCAGCCCTGCCCCGGCGAGCCCCTTCACCACGGCGCCGAACAGGAACGGCGGGATCTCGAGGTAGAAGACCGGAGCGGATGCACCGTCGAGCGCGAGCGCAACCCGGTCGTAGGTGGTGTCATCGGTGAGGTCTCCCTGCACGTAGCTCAGGCGAGCGACGAGCCGACCGAAGACGTCCTCGTCGAGCTGCTCGCCGGTCCCCAGGATCGAGCTCCGTGCCCGGTCGACCAGCTCGGCGATGGTCCAGTCCTCGACGGCCACGCCGATGATCGGACAGTCCAGCAGGCCACGCCGCTCGAGCCGGTACAGCGACCGGAACGTCATGACCCTGGCGAGATCGCCGGTGATGCCGAAGATGACCAAGGCGTCACACGGAAGATCCGATCGGGACTGCTCGTTCGGACTCATGGTGTTCCTCGCTCTCGCCGCGTCGCTCCACTGTCGCGGAGCGCATGGCCAGCGTCGTCACCCCTGACGGGTGAAGTCACCGGCACCTCGGCCTGCGACCCCGCTGGGCCCAGGCTGGGTGGGGTGCCGACGCCGAAGCGCAGTTCCGTCCGCGCCACCTCGACCTGGCCCGGCCGGAGCACTGCGGAACCCAGATCGGGTCGGTTCGGCGTGTCGGGGAACCGTTGGGTCTCGAGCGACACCGAACCGTGCGCGTGGAACGGCGACCGGAGCCCGTTCCCGGTGTAGAGCTGGACGCCGGGACGGTCGGTCTCCACCGACATCCACCGGCCGGACCGCGGGGCGTGCACAACCGCCGCGGGATGGAGCACGCCGTCGGTTCCGTCGATGGCGTAGCAGTGGTCGAACCCGCCAGACGGCGACCCGGCCATCGCAGCGCCGAGGCGAGTTGAACGCCGCAGGTCGAACCAGGTCCCCTCCACCGGAACCAGTCCGCCCGTCGGGATGCCGGCATCGTCGACCGGCAGCACCCGGCTCGCAGCCAGCTGCAGCCAATGGTCCTCGATCGTGTCGGAGCCGTCGAGGTTCCAGTAGCCGTGGTTGGTCAGGTTGACCACCGTCGGGGCGTCAGTGGTGGCCCGGTAAGTGATCCGGAGCCGGTCCCCGTCGAGCTCGTAGATCGCCGTGGCGGTGACGGTCCCGGGGAATCCCTGGTCCCCGTCCGGGCTGACGTGTTGGAACACGACGGTCCCGCCGTCATCGGCCGTATCCGCTGCGAGGAGCTCCCACACGTGGCGATCGAACCCGATCGGTCCACCATGCAGCTGGTTCGGGCCTTCGTTGCTCGCCACCTCGATGACCGCGCCGTCGAGGTGGAACCTGGAGCCCGCGATCCTGTTGGCGAACCGGCCGATGGAGCCCCCGAGGTGCGGATTGCGGCCCGGATCCTCGTACTCCGTCAGCGAGGTCAAGCCGAGGTGCACCGGACGGACTCGCCCCTCCTCGTTGGGTGCCTCGAGCGACATGATCGCCGCACCAAGGCTCAGCAGTCGCAGCGACAGCGAGGAGCTGGTCACCTCCACGAGTTCGACCTCTGTCGCCGACCGCCAGGGTGTCGGCTCGGTGATCCCGAACGCGTGGATGGCGATCAACGAGTCACGACCCGGAGCACTTCGGCGACCGACCAGGCCTGGAACGGAGCCCCGGTCGCACGGTGAGGCGCGTCGCCGTCGGCTGTCTCCGACACCGATCCCATGCCGTACTCCATGAGATGCGCGACCAGCGGGTCGACGAGGTGGTCGACCGGTACCCCCGTGCGTCCGGCTGCGTCGACATAGGCGCCGATCAGCCACG
Source organism: uncultured Acidimicrobiales bacterium (assembly GCA_963695075.1). Classification (GTDB taxonomy): domain Bacteria; phylum Actinomycetota; class Acidimicrobiia; order Acidimicrobiales; family CAWCAL01; genus CAWCAL01. The sequence goes on along the minus strand of CAVOFR010000005.1, from coordinate 244,394 downwards.
GCCACACGGTGCCTTGGTGGTAGGCGGCGTCCCGCTGCGCCGGGCCGCCACGGTGGCGCCCTCGGAACGCGGGATCGGTGGGATCGAGGGAGCGCAGGCCGATCGGTGTGAGCAGCGCGTGCCCGCACACGTCGACGACGCTGCGCGCGATGCCGGGCGCCGTGGGCGGAGCATCGCCGCGGGAGAACGGGCCCTCTGGCAGCGCGACGGCGAGGAGCTGGTTCGGTCGAACAGCTGCATCGTCGCCTGTCGGTCCGTCGACGACGTCGAACAGCCCTCGGCCGTCACTGCGGACGAACCGCCGGAAGAACGACGCCTGAGCGACCTCGAGGAGCCCTCCCCGGTCCGGGGCCGTCACCCGTGAGGCGTGCGCGAGTCGGCGCTCGATCAGCAGCACCTGGATCCACAGCGCGTTGATCTCGACCGCCTTGCCGGCACGCTGTGTGACCGGGACACCGTCGACGCGAGCGTCCATCCATGTCAGAGCGACGCCGTCCGCGCCCTGTCGGAGCAGGCCGTCGGCGTCCGCTCCGATGCCGAACCGGGTGCCGCTGATGTGGTGATCGACGACGGTGGCGATCGCCGGCGCGAGTTCGGCCGCGAGGTCGTCGTCGCCGGTTGCGGCGAGGTGGCGGCCCACTGCGTGGACGAACCACAGCGCAGCGTCGACGGTGTTGTACTCGAGGGACCCCGTGTCGGCCGTGTTCGCGAGCATGCCCTCGGACAGGGTGGCGGCCGCGCGCCGAAGGACGTCACGGCCCTCGTCGTCGCGGCCGGTCGCGAGGAACAGCCCCTCATACGACGTCATGGTGTCCCGTGACCACTCGCCGAACCATGGGTAGCCGGCCACGACGCCGGGGCCGCTCGACGTGGCGATGACGAACATGTCAGCAGCGAGCACCAACTGTCGAGTCGCTGGGTCGGTGGCCCCAGCTCGTCCCTGCAGCATCCGGGCGCGCGACCGGGCGCCGTCCACGATGTCGACTGCGGCCGGTGTCGCTCCGTCGATCGACGTCGACGAGGCCGTGACCTCCAGCGCCCGGCCGGGTTCGAGCTCAGCAGAGAACCGGCCCGCCGCCCACAGATCCTCCTGATCGGCCAGGCCCCGCTCTGCTTCCTCACGGGTGCGCACCCCGAGGTACCAGTCGCCGCCCGGCTGCCAACCCGGTCCGATCACGCGGTAGCTGCTCTCGAACACGAAGCCGTCGTGGGTCGGCGTCACGCCCGGAGCCCCGGCGTCGTGGCGTTCGCCGTGGACCGACCGCCAGGTGCAGATCGGCATCAGCTCCAACTGCACCGGTGAGGGCGAGCGGATCAGGCGATGCACGACGCCAACAGCGGGGAGGCCGCGCTGCATGGCGATCTCACGCTCGAGGACGACGTCGCCGAACTGCCAGCGCCAGCGGGGGACGCCGTCGTCGAGGTCGAACGTCGCGAGCAGCGTGTGTCCCACCGGATCGAGCACGCCGTCGTGCCACTCGTGGGTGGACAGGCGGACTCGGCGGTCGCCGATCACCAGGACCGGGTCGAGTGCCACCAGTCCCAACATCCGGTTGGCCGGCCCGTCGACGGCGGTGACGAGGAGCCCGTGGTATCGACGGGTCCGAAGACCGCAGACGGTTCCCATCGCGAAGCCCCCGAGTCCGTCGGCCACCAGCCACTCCCTGGAGGCGCCGGGACCCAGGTCCGCGATGGTGGCGGCGCCAAGATGTCCGTTCACCGATCGTGGTCCCGGATCGCCTGGTCGAGGACCTCGGTGACGGTCGGGATGCTGGCGCCGCGCCGGCGGCGGATGAGGTCGGCTGCGACACCGGTCCATCCGGTCTGGTGCGATGCCCCCAGCCCGGCTCCGTTGTCGCCATGGAAGTACTCGTGGAACAGCAGCTGATCGCGCCACCGCGGATCGTCTCGAAACCGGTCCGACCACCCGTAGCAGGGCCGTCGTGCGTCCTGGTCGAGCAGGAAGGTGGAGATGAGCCGGTCACTCAGGTCGCTCGCTATGGCGCCGAAGGTCATCTGCTGCCCGGAGCCGGTCGGATACTCGATTGTGTGCTCGTCACCGAAGAACCATCCGTACCGCTCGAGCGCGCTCACCACCAGGTAGTTGAGGGGGAACCAGATCGGACCGCGCCAGTTCGAGTTGCCCCCGAACATCGAGGTCGTCGATTCCGCCGGTTCGTAGTCGACGCTCGCGGTCACTCCCTGGATCTCCAGGTCGACCGGATGGTCGAGATGCGCTCGGGACAGCGCCCGCAGGCCGTGCGGCGAGAGGAACTCGTCGGGATCGAACAGTCGTTGGAGCACCCGCTGCAGCCGATCGATGTCGACCACGCCCACCATCATCCGGCGGTCTCCGACGCTGCCCCGGAGCATCCCTCGCTCGCGGAGCCGTTCGTCCTCGAGGACCCGGCGTCCGAGTCGCTCAGCTGCGGTCCTTCCCAGCGCGAGCACCCGCTCGATGGCGGCCTCACCGAGCACGGTGCTCGCAAGGAGCGGGAGCACACCGACCATCGAGCGGACCTTGACCGGCGTGATCGTTCCGTCCGGTCCGACCAGCCGGTCGTAGAAGAATCCGTCGGTGTCGTCCCAGAGCTCCTGGCCGTCCATGGCGTCGCGGATCTGCGCGAAGTGCTCCAAGAACTTGACCGCGAGATCCTCGGTGGGGCGCCCGTGGTTGCGCAGCAATGATGCGATCGTCGCCATGTCGAGGGCATAGAAGGCCATCCACGACGTGGCGTCTGACTGCTCCAGCCGGCCGTCGACCGGCAGGTGGGACCGGTCGAGCGGCCCGATGTTGTCGAGCCCGAGGAAGCCTCCCTCGAACAGGTTGGTGCCGTCAGCATCCTGCCGGTTGACCCACCAGGTGAAGTTGACGAGCAACTTCGTGAACACCCGCTCGAGGAAGTCCAGGTCGCGGGCGCCGTCGATGGCGAACACCTCGAGCGCAGCCCAGGCCTGCACCGGGGGGTTGACGTCATCGAAGGCCCACTCGTAAGCCGGCAGCGCACCGTTGGGGCTCTGGAACCACTCCCGGCACAACAACAGGAGCTGGTACTTGGCGAACGCCGGATCGACGTGCGCGAGTGCCACGCAGTGGAACGCCATGTCCCAAGCGGCGAACCACGGGTACTCCCACTTGTCGGGCATCGACATGATGTCGAACGCACGGAATGCCCGCCAGCGGGCATTCCGTCCCGAACGTCGATCCGGTGGTGGGTCCGGCTGGCCCGGGTCACCGTCCAGCCAGCGGGCGACGTCGTACGCGTAGAGCTGCTTGCCCCACAGCATCCCCGCGAACGCCTGTCGCATGACGAGCGCCTCGTCGGCTGTGGTTCCGGCGGGCGTGAGCTCCGCATAGAACTCGTCCGCCTCGGTGGCGCGACGCTCGATCATCGAGCTGAAGCTCTTGCCGAGCGCCCTCGATGGCGCAGGCTTCGAGCCGCTCGGCCGCAGCCGGAGACGCAGATCTGCTGTCGCTCCACCCTCGACCGTCAGTCGGTACCACAGCGCCGCCTTGGTGCCTGAGCCCTCAGGGTTCACCGTGGGCGCGCCGGTGACCACGTGGTCGTTGATCCCGTCCTTGGGGAACTGCGACGGACCTGCGTGCCCGAACAGTCGCTCGGTGTTGGTCTCGTTGTCGCAGACCAGGACCGTCGGCTCCGCTCCGCCCGGCGCGGGGCCGGCCAGGAGCTCGAGCGATCCGAGGAACGGGTGGTCGATCTCGACCGCAACACCGTCGCCCTTGCGGAGCTGCGGCCGATCGTTCTCGTCGCCCCACGACCAAGTGTTGCGGAACCACGCCGTCGGCAACACATGCAGGGTCGCCTGTTCATCCGCCGCATTGGTGACCCGCACGACCATCAACAGGTCGTCGGGATCCGCCTTGGCATAGTCGACCTCCACGATCCAGTAGCGATCGCCGTCGAAGGCACTGGTGTCGAGCAGCTCGTACTCCGGCTCGCTCTTGCCGCGTCGGGCGTTCTCCGCGACCAGGTCCGCGTAGGGGAATGCGCACTGTGGGTAGTGGTACCGCCATCGGTTCCACGCATGACTCGGGACGGCGTCGGAGTACCACCAGTACTCCTTGGCGTCCTCGCCGTGGTTGCCCTCGTTGCCGGTGAGCCCGAAGATCCGCTCCTTCAGGATCGGATCGACCCCGTTCCACAGGGCCAGCGACAGACACAGCCGTTGTTCGACATCGGAGAACCCGGCCAGCCCGTCCTCACCCCAGCGATAGGCGCGTGAGCGTGCGTGGTCATGCGGGAGGTAGTCCCACGCCGTGCCGTCGGCGCTGTAGTCCTCCCGCACCGTTCCCCACTGTCGCTCGCTGAGGTACGGGCCCCATCGGTACCAGTCTCCGGCCGTACGTAGTCCGTTCTCGAGCCCACCGAGCGTTGAAGCCCGGTCGGATTCACTGCCCATCTCACTCACCTCTTGGTGTCGCGGACGCCCTCGCGCTCCGACGATCCGATCCGACCCCGAGAGGAACACGAAGCAGTGGGACCGGGCCATCCGGCAGCAGGCGGTCGGCGGCAAAGTTGGCAGATGCCGACCGCCCGGCCCCTGACCAGGACGGTAGACCCGCCCTATCCGCGAGCAGGCGCGACCGAGGTGAACTCTCCACCAACTCCTCGCGATCACGGATTGGACCGTCGGTGAACGGACGCTGAGAGGGCGCAGGTGCCTCGTTCATCGATCGCCACGCTCGAGCGCGTCAAGTATCTCGATCGCCAACCGCTCCGGAGCTTTGGCGTCGACATCCAGGACCAGGTCCGCCGCCTCGCAGTACAGCGGCTCGCGTCCTTCGAACAGCCCCTCGAGCGCCGCCGCCGGATCATTGGTGTCCAGCCACGGTCGCCCGTCGCCGCCGCCGACTCGCTCGGCCAACAGGGCGACCGGCGCACGCAAATAGACCACGAAGGCACCCTCGCTCATCCGTCGCCGATCGACGGGATCGATGATGACGCCGGCCGCCACGCCGGCGATGACCGGCGGCTGAGCGCTCAACGCCTCGTCGAGCGCCCCGACCTCAACTCGGCGCAGGGTCGATTCATCCGCCGCAGCGAGTACCTCTGCCGTCGGTCGACCCGTGGCACGCCTCACCAACTCGTCGTTGTCCAGATACGGCCAGCCGGTCAGATCCGAGAGTGCGTGGCCCACGGTGGTTTTTCCGGCCGCCATCATGCCGATCAGCAGAACACTGGGCGCTGCGACCACCTTCGAACCCTCCTCCGTCCGACCTGCCGTCACGATGCGGCGGGTCGACGGCTGCGGACCTGTCACCGGGCTGGTCGCCTCGCGGCCGTTCCCGCTCACGTCCGTTCGGCGGTCACGACGCCAGGATCTTGGCCTTCTGGGCCTCGAACTCGGCGTCGGTGAGGATGCCCTGCGCCTTCAGCTCTCCCAGCTGCTGGAGCTGATCGAGCGTGCTGGTTGCGGGAGCCGCTGCGACAGCGGCTGCGGCGACCGGTGCGGGCGCCGGTGCCGGTGCCGGTCCGGGCGCCTGCTGCTGGTAGGCCTGGTCCCGCTGCACCTGGGTGCTGGCATCTCGCGACGCGAACTTCTCGGCCTGGCGGCGTTGGACGCGACCGCTCACTGCGGTGGCTGTGCCGGCAACGGCCGCGGTGCGGGCCACTCCCCTGATGAGTCCTGGCATGGTGTGCTCCTGTGCTGTTCTGGTTCGGTCTGGTCGGCGTTCAGGCTGACTCGAGTGCGTCGAGGGCGGCGATGACGTCCTCGGCGGGCAGTCGTGCGGTGGCGACCATCTGTCCGCCGGCTCGCAGGGCTGCGTCCACGAACGGAACTGCCCAGGTGTTCTCGTAGACGATGAGCGCTGCGGCGGTTCCCGGCTCGAGCACCTCGGCCGCCTCGGCGATGTCGTCATCGCCGAGCAGCCCCGAGGCGGCACCGGAGAACGCGGCGAACGAGCCTCCGAGCTCGTCGAGCGCGACGCCCGAGAACGTGCCGTCGCCGTCCTTGCGGATGGCCACCAGGTCGTACAGGGCGATGACGCCCGAGCCGACCAGGGCCATCAACGACTCTGCGACCTCGTCCAGCGGGTGCCCGCCCCGGAACTCGAGCAGGACGTAGTCGATGGGACCGTGGTTCTCGGACATGCAGCAGCCTCCTCGGACGTCGCCCCAGTGTGCGATCACGACCGGTCACCGTCGTCACCCGCCGCGGGTGAATCGCCGGGGCGCCGAACGGCGGAGCGGACGGCAACGACAGCGAAGCTGTTACGCCGTCAGCGGCGTCGGCGCCAGATCCGGTCGCCGACGTACACGCCGGCCAGCGCAGTGTCGGCGGCCAGGTGGTCAGCATGCTGCGACAGCTCGTCGGCCACCGCCTGCTCCCACGGATCGAGCACCTCGTGCGCGAGCTCTGCTCCTCGTCGAGCGAGATGGGGACGAGCGGCGAACCGTCGCAATAGCTCCGCCACCGCAATCGCGGTGGCGACGATCACCGGATGGCGAACCTGGCTGGAGTTCGATCGGATGTGGTCATGGTCGTCCCTCTCGGCGCATCACACCTCTGCGATCATGCTCCGACATACAGACCCCCGAGCGCCTCATCCGCCGGGGATGAACGGCGCGGGGGCGAGCAGCACGCTGACGAACGCGCAAATGCCCATCGTCCGACCGGGTCCCTCGGGGGGAGGTGTGGCGTCTCACGGTTTGTCTCACGAATTGCTGGACGAACACGGATACCAGAGGTTGAATCACGTGAGACGTCAGCGCAGATTCCGGGACAGGGCGGGCCGCGACGGACCTGGGTGGACACTCGACCCACGACTTGTAAACAGCAGGTCGCGAGTTCGATTCTCGCCTCGGGCTCGGATCCGCTCGTGGCCCGTAGTCAGCGGTCCCAGCGGTCGACGACCGACCCGTCAGTCGAGGCTGAACCAGGTCCTGACCTGGGCCTCGTGGTCGATGTACCGGTCTCCTGACACATCGACGACCACCTTGTCGATCGCCCCACCGGTGAACTCGAAGGGTGCGACGTACTCGGGGGTGACCGCCGAAAGGCTGTCCCGCCCGACACAGATGCCGTCTCCGGTCAGGCAGAAGTACCCGGGCTGGGTGACGATGTCCTCCGACCCGACCGCCTGGTCGTCGACGTACAGGGTGAGGGTCCCGGCCGTGCCCGGCATGTCCGGATCGCTGCTGGGGCCGGTGGCGGCGAACTCGGCGGTGCACACGTGGGCACCCGTGGTGAGATCGCTCTCGGCGACGACATCCTGCAGCGTGGTCCCGATCCAGTTGTTCGTGTAGCGGAGTCGCCCGCCCTTGACATAGAGGCTGTGCCCACCGGGGACGCCGCCGGCGGCCCAGATCACCCCTTCGACGTCGGCCGACTCGACCTTCACGCCAGCCGCGATCGTGAACGATCGTCCCGGCAGCTGGGGACCGGCCGACTCCGGCACATCGGCGGTGCCGGGATAGAAAACGTACCGATCGCGTTCAGGCGCGGCACGGGGCCGCGGGGCGAGGACCTGTTCGATGGCACTCCGGTCGTCGAGCGGTAGACCGTTGTAGAGCCCGGCGTTGTAGAACCACAGGCCCTTGAGCTTCTCGAGCATCTCGGGTTCCTGCTCGGCGAGGTTCTCGGTCTGCGACCGATCGGTCTCGAGGTGGAAGAGCTCCCACTCGTCGTGTTCGAAGTTGCCCCACCCGCTCAGCGGCGGATGCACGGTGCAGGCCAGCCAGCCTTCGTGGTAGATCGAGCGCTGGCCCAGCATCGTGTAGAACTGCGTGGCCTTGCCGGGCGCGTCGGCGTCGGTCAATGCCGCGGCGAAGCTCTCGCCTTCGATCCGGTTCTGCGGGTAGCCCTTCAACACCTCGGGCGGGTCGATGCCCAGCAGGTCGTAGAGCGTCGGGACGACGTCGACCGCATGGATGTACTGGTGGCGGACGTCCTTCTGGGGAGCGATCTCGGCCGGCCAGGAGACGAGGCACATGTCGGATACACCACCCTCGGCCCCCGCCCAGCGCTTCCAGTAGGGGAACGGCGTGTCCAGGGCCCAGGCCCAGCCGGTGTTGTAGTGGTTGTTCGAGGCCGGGGTACCCAGCTCGTCGATGTGGGCCAATGTGCCTTCGGCCGTGTCGGCGACCCCGTTGAAGAACCGCCACTCGTTGAAGCTGCCGTTGGGGCCGCCCTCGCCGCTCGCACCGTTGTCGGAGACCACGACGATGATCGTGTTGTCGAGCTCACCGGCCTCCTCGAGGTAGTCGAGGACCCGGCCGAGTTGGTGGTCGTAGTACGAGATGTAGCCGGCGAAGACCTCGGCCATCCGGACGAACAGCCGCTTCTCGTCATCGTTCAGGGTGTCCCACGGGCGCACGGTGTCGAGCAGCGGCCACGGCTGGCCGTCGGGACCGGTGCGCTCGGGCTCACCATGAGGATTGATCGGCGACAGCTGGGTGCCCTCGGGGAGCAGACCGAGCTCGATCTGGCGCTCGAGGATTCCCTCCCGGATCGCCTCGTAGCCCTCGTCGAACACGCCCTTGTAGCGGTCGGCCCACTCGAGCGGAACGAGGTGGGGGGCATGACCAGCCTGGGGGGCGAGATACATGAAGAACGGCTTGCCGGGATCGATCGTCTTGGCGTCCTGGATGAACTCCACCGCCTTGGCCGACATGTCGTCCGCCAGGTGGTAACCCTCCTCGGGCGTCGTCGGCGGTTCGATCGGATGGTTGTCGTGGACCAGGTCGGGATAGAACGAGTTCGTCTCCCCACCGAGCCACCCGTAGAAACGCTCGAAGCCCCGACCGAGCGGCCAGCGGCCCTTGTACGCAGCGAGGTTGCACTCCTCACCGGGTGTGAGGTGCCACTTCCCGACGCAGTAGGTGTTGTACCCGTGCTCGGAGAGCACCTCGGAGATGAAGCCGCTCTCGAACGGGATCCGGGTCGAGATGCCCGGGAAACCCGAGGCGAACTCGGCGATCGTCGCCATGCCGTTCGTGGTGGCGTTGCGACCGGTGAGCAGCGACGCCCGGGTCGGTGAGCACAGTGCCGTCGTGTGGAAGTTCGAGAACCGGACGCCCTTTTCGGCGATGCGATCCATGTTGGGGCACTTGACCGGCCCGCCGTAGGACTCCATCGTCGCGAATCCGAGGTCGTCCCAGGCGAGCATCAGGACGTTCGGGGCCCCGTCGGGCGCCTTGGGCGCCAGGAAAGGATCCCAGTCGGGCTCCGAGTCGCGGATGTCGAGGGCGATCTCGCCGCGGAAGGGCTCGGTCATCGGTTGTCTGCTCCAGTCAGGTCGTGCACGATCGTTGGCCTGAGGAGGATCAGCGGCGGCCGCGGCGGTCGTCGCGACGGTCGCCCCGTCGGCGAACACCGTGGGTCACCACCGCAGCGGTCCCGGCCACTGCGGCGGTCCGCCGCACCGGGCCTCCGATGACCCCTCGGCGGGCTCGTCGTGCTGGTCGCATGGGCATGTCAGTCCTCCTCGGACGCGTCGTCGGCTTCGAATGCGGCGATCAGTGCCTGGGTCGGGATGCGGCCGCTGGCGATCAGCTGCCCACCCGACTCCCGGGCGGCGACGGCGAACGGTGCGGCCCAGGTGTTCTCCCACACCAACACGCCGGCGGTGCTTCCGGGCTCCATCGCTGCGGCCAGGTGCTCGAGATCCTCCAGGGCCAGGATCTCGGCGAGCCCGGCCTCGATCGCGCCGAGGTCGCCAAGGTCACCCATGTCCTCGATCTCCAGTGCCTCGATGCCCCCATCGGCGTCCTTCTCCAGGACGATCAGGTCGAGGATCTGGATGAGCTCGGCTTCGGCCAGCGAAGCCAGTTCTCTCGCCATGGCGCCGTCGAAGTTCTTGGCTCCTGCCGGAAACTCGACGACGAGGTAGTCGATCGGTCCGAGCTCTTCGTCGGAGGTGTCGTTCATGAACCTGCCCCTTCGTCTGGATCCGGAGGGCACGGGCACCAACGCGCCCCCGCCCTCACCTGAGCTTGCCAGGACTCCCCTCCTCCGTCGTCACCCACAATGGTCGATTGGACGGTCGGCCACGACCCACCCGAGCACGGCTCAGGATTCGAGCAGCCCGAGATCGCGAGCCTTCGCGACTGCGTCCGCACGACTCGAGACACCCAGTTTCCGGTAGATCGCGATCGTGTGGGACTTGACCGTGTTGCGCGAGACGAACAGCTGGTCGCCGATCTCGGCCAGCGAATAGTGCGTCGGGAGCTGTTCGAGGACCCGCCGTTCGGCCGCGGTGATCGCCGCACCATGAGCGCGGCTGGACCGAGCCGACGCCTGCTCGACACGCTCGCGGAGCCGGTCGGCCCACGTCTGCAACACCGTGGCATCGGGTTCGTGCGGGAGCAGCACCCCGGCTTCGGCGAGGTGATCAGCGGCGCGAGCGCGGTCGCCGCGAATACAGGCCGCATCCGCGAGCACGAGTCGCTGATGGATCAGGCCTCGCGGCACCGCGCCCTTCATCGAATCCGCCAGAGCCGCCGCGTGGAGGTCGGCGGCTCGCGACTCCCTCACGGCACCTCGCTGCGCCGTCGCATATGCCCGGGCGCAGTGCACCATTCCGGCGAAGGCGTAGTCTCCGAGCCCGAGCGCCTCCAACTCGGCAACTGCCTCCTCGGCGAGACGATGCCCGACTTCGTCGCCTCGGTCGAGATGTGCGAGCGCCAGGTGTGCCACGGCGACCGCGTGTTCTGGTCCAGCCCCGCGGAGGTCGAACTCGACCGAGCTCATCGTCGCGACCCGATCCTCGACGGCACCCGACTCATGGAGGGCCAGCGCCTCGATCAGCCGTGCCGTTGCCCACCAGGGACTGCGGTCCGGTCCGGCCTCGAGGACGGTCCGGGCGCTCTCGGCCGCCTGCTTCACACCGCCCAGTGCGGCGAACATCACGAGGGCGGCTCTCGCCACCTCGGTGCTCACCCCCCCGTTCGGACGTTGCCCACGGAGCTGGTCTTCGTCGGCCAGGCTCTCGGAAACCCCGATCCAACTCTCGGTGTCAGCCAGGTTGCCCCGTGCGACGGCGAGCCAGCCGGCGGCGAGCGCCAGTTGCGGGCGTTGACGGACTTCCTCGGGAGCGAAGGCGGCGAGCCACCGGTCCATCGACGCGAGCTGGCCCCGCTCGAACGCCGGGAAGAGCTGGCCATAGATCACGTCGGCAGCAAAAGCGAGGTCGTCGGTGGCGAGCGCGTGGTGCACTGCAGCCGCAGCCTGGTCGTCGGCCGCGAGCCAGGTAGCGGCGCGGCGGTGCAGGTCGGCTTCCTCCTCCGGCGCGGTCGATCGGAGCTCGGCGCGCAGGAACTCGGCGAACAACGGCTGCGGACGGTACCAACCGGCGGCGCCCTCGATCGAGGTGCGAACGACGATGCCGGTCTCGGCGAGTCGGCGGAGCATGGTCGCGCTCTCGCTCTGGTCGAGCAGCGCGTCACAGAGCGCAGCGTTGAGGCAGTCGAGGACCGACGTTCGCGTCAGGAAGCGGCGGGCCGGTTCGGGGAGCTGCCGGAGGACCTCCTCATGGAAGTACTCGGCTGTCCGCCGATCCCCGGCGAGCAGGGATGCGATGCTTCCACCGGGGTCGGGATGTTCCTTCAACGCGAGGATGGCCAGCGAGAGCCCGGCGACCCAACCCTCGGTCATCTCGAGCAGGGCAGCCCTGGTCGGGTCGTCGAGCGCCGGCAACGATCGCTCGAGGAGCTCGCGACTCTCGGACTCGGTGACGGCGACGTCCCCGGGCTCGAGTATGGACGCACGACCGCCCAGCAGACGGCGGGTGAGATGGATCGGTGGGATCGATCGTCCGACGAGGACGACCTGCGAGCCGTTCGGGACCATGTCCAGGAGCTGTTCGAGGAGATCGACGGACACGGCGCCGGTCAGGACGTGCACATCGTCGAGGACCAACAGAAACGGCCGACGCTCCGAGCGAATCGAAACACCGAGCGCCGACAGCGCGTCCGTCAGAACGTCGGGCGGCCGGCCGTCCAGCCGCTCGGCGACCTCGGGCATGGGTTCGACCCCGTCCAGCGCCTCGATGACATCTCGCAACAGCACGACCGGATCGTCGTCGCTCCGGTCGAGCGTCACCCAGGCGGCCGGCCGATCGTCGACGTCGAGCCATTGTCCGACGATCGTCGTCTTCCCCGACCCCGCACCGGCGCGAACCGCCACGAAGGGGAGGTGGGCGTGCGACCTCAGCTCGGCAATCGCCGCGCCACGAAGGATGGCTCCCGGCGAAGGGGGAGGCCGCGAGAACTTCGGCGAGGAGGCGCGTCGCGAAGGGGGGTCCTGGTCGATGGGCGGATCGTACCGCCCCGGCGCGAAGCGCCTACGCGCTTGGTACCCAAGGCGTCGAACGGCTCCGACGCCGTTAGAGTCGCCTCTCTCAGCGGCCCACGGTCGTGGTCCGACCCTGCGAGAGGCAAGCGATGCCGACACCGACCTCGTTCCACGTGCTGGCCAAGCCGACGGGTCCGATCTGCAACCTGGATTGTGAGTACTGCTTCTTCCTCTCGAAGGAAGCGTTGTACCCGGGCGATCGGTTCCGCATGGCCGATGACCTGCTCGAGAGCTACATCCGTCAGCTGTTGGAGTCCCACCCCGACGGCGAGGTGACGATCGCCTGGCAGGGCGGCGAGCCGACGCTCATGGGCGTCGACTTCTTCCGCCGTGCCGTCCACCTGGCCGAACGGCACCGTAGACCTGACCAACACCTCCAACACACGATCCAGACCAACGGCACGCTCCTGACCGATGACTGGTGCGTCCTGCTGGCCGAGCACCGCTTCCTGGTCGGTATAAGCATCGACGGTCCGCCCGAGCTGCACGATCGCTTCCGCGTCGACAAGCGCGGGGCCGGGTCGTCGACCAAGGTCCTGGCCGGGCTCGACCTCCTCCGACGGCACGGAGTCGAGACCAACGTGCTGTGCACGGTCAACTCCGCGAACCAGCACCAGCCCCTCGAGGTGTACCGATACTTCAGAGACGAACTGGGCTTCCGCCATGTGCAGCTCATTCCCATCGTCGAGCGCGACAACGACACCGGATTCCAGGAAGGCGACTCGGTAACGGACCGCTCGGTCGACCCGTCCGCCTGGGGCGACTTCCTCATCGCGGTCTTCGACGAGTGGGTCCGGCGCGACATCGGAGAGGTCTTCGTCCAGATGTTCGACGCGGCATTGGCGTCGTGGCTGGACCTGCCGTCGTCGCTGTGCATCTTCCGTGAGACCTGCGGCGACGCCGTCGCCCTGGAGCACAACGGCGACCTCTACTCCTGCGATCACTTCGTGGAACCCGCCCACCTCCTCGGCAACATCACGACGACCACGATGGTCGAGCTCGTCACATCGCCCGAGCAACGGGCGTTCGGCAATGCCAAGGCCGACACCCTGCCCACCTACTGCCGCTCCTGCGAGGTCCGGTTCGCGTGCAACGGTGAATGCCCCAAGAATCGGTTCACCCTCACCCCCGACGGCGAGCCGGGGCTCAACTACCTCTGCGCCGGGTACCGGGCGTTCTTCAATCACATCGACGGCCCCATGCGCCTGATGGCCGAACGGCTCCGCCGTGGCGGCCACGCCGACGAGATCATGGAGCTGTGGGCCACCGCGGGTCGCAACGAGCCGTGCCCGTGCGGCAGCGGTCGCAAGGCCAAGCACTGCCACCAGCGCTGACCGCCGTCGTCCATTCACCCGTAGTGGTCGATGACCCGGACGATCCGCCCGGGTTAGGGTTGGGTCGACACGAAGCCGTTATCCGCACATCCACACACCGGGCAGAACCACGCGCGTCTGCCGAGGAGGGTCAATCCCATGTCAGAACAACCGAGTCCCTGGGCCGCCGGCTACGCCGCGTTCGCCGGCATCATGCTGGTCATCGGCGGAGTGTTCCAGGCCATCGCCGGCCTGGTCGCCATCGTCGACGACGAGTTCCTGGTGGTCGGCCAGGACTACATCTTCAAGTTCGACACCACCACCTGGGGCTGGATCCATCTGATCTGGGGTCTCATCGTGTTGGCCTCGGGCTTCGGGATCTTCAGTGGCAATGTCCTGGCCCGCACCGTCGGCGTCGTAGCGGCCTCCGTAGCTGCCATCATCGCATTCGCCTGGCTGCCGTACTCCCCGTGGTGGAGCATCGTGCTCATCGCCCTCAACATCGCCATCATCTGGGCCCTCACCGTCCACGGCCGCGACCTGAGCGAGATCTGACCAACCCCGGGTTTCGCCGGCGACCGCATCGTCGTCCAGGTCATCTAGCCGATGACGACGATGCGGTCGGACGGTTCTAACCGATGGTGGGTGGAGACGTGCGGGTCGAGCTCGACGATCCGGTCGGTTTTCCCACCCACCCGCCACCCGATGGCGAGCAGACCCGACGACGCGGCGGCCACCACCACGTCTCCGAAGGTGACCTCGCCGCTCAGCTGGAGTTCGGCCGGCTCGATGAGGTCTATCGACGGGGCGGCCGGTGCGTAGAGGCCCAGGAGGACGGCGCGTCGTTCGGGAAGCCCGGCGAGCTGGACCGCGATCCGACTCGCGATCGCGTCGGTCACGACGTAGTCGTCGGGCCCCAGGCCAGGAGCCAGGTCTCGGCTCTCGGCCTCGAGTAGCTCGACGATCAGCCGGGGCGGCAGCCAGTCAGTCCGGTCCGACGCCGCGAGGATCTCGCGGCGAATCGACATCAGATTCAGCAGGGTGCGGGCGTCGGCCTCGTCGGTCGAGATCACGTCTCGATACCCGAGCAACACGATCGCGGTGATCTGCTCGGTCCACGATCCGTCGCCCACCCGCACGACCGGTGCGCGGGCCGGCGTCAACTCGACGCTCAGCCGCTCCAGAACCGGTAGCTGCACCCCATCGGCCGCGACGAGTGTCTCGTCGTAGACGACGGTGGCGGTCGATCCCGGTGCGGCGAAAGCATCCAGCTCCGCAAGCAGCTGACCGGCGAGCGGATTCAAGCCGACGATCAGGAGGTGCTCCTCCCTCCGTTCCGGCGACGACGCACCCGCCGAGGAGTCCCGCTCGAGCCGCCCCGAACCGCCCCAGTCGACTTCGGGCGGTTCGCGGTGCGACACCATGACGAGTCGGTCCTCACGCTCGAGTCTCGTGTCACCGGTCGGCGCCAGCTCGAGTGCGCCGTCCGACGCGATCCGGCCGATGGGACGGCCGCGAGCGAAGCGGAAGACCGCCTCACCGAACGTGTGCCCAGCGAGGTCACCCACGGTCCAGACGTGGATCCCGGCGCCGGTGAGGTCGACGAGGTCACCGACCACATGGTGAAGCCCCGGCCGATACAACCCGAGGGCGGTGATGCGGGCCAGGCTCTGCACCACGGCAAAGGGATGGACCGCAGAGCCAGAGACCCGGACGAGCTGCTCGGCCAGCGAGGGATCGTCGATCTCGGCGACGATCGGCACCGAGTCGAAGGTCCCGAGCTGGGCACCGACCGCCATCACCGCCTTCATGACCCCGGCGTCGCCCCGGCCCTCTTGCGCGAGCACGATCACCGCGCGTGCGTTCTCGATGCGCACCATCGCGAGGTCCGAACGTCGATCCGGATCCCCGAAGCGGAAGACCAACCGGAGCTGACCGAGATCGACGGCCCTCGCGTGGAGATCCTCGCTCACCTCGGTCGGGGGTCGATCGGCCAGCACCACCACGCACGACCGCTGCGATCCGCTCGCGACCGCCAGTTCCTCGACGACCGCGGGCAGCCGCTCGGATGCGCCCAGGATCACCACATGATCCTGCTCGAGAACTGCGCTGCGGCCACGACGCATCGCCTCGACCCGTTCCTCGATCCCGTTGGCGATGAGCCCGATCAGGGTTCCCGCGACGAGGACCCCGAAGATCGTGACGAGCAGGGCGAGGATGCGCCGCCCCCAGCCGGCATCGGCCGCCATCGTGCCGGTATCCAGGATGCGCAGCAGGCTCTGCCACGCGTCCTCCAACCACGACTTGTCCGCACTTCCCGAGAGCGTGACCTGGAACAGTGCGAGGAGAGCGGAGCTGATGATCACCGCGAGCAGGGTCACCGCGCCGAGCCAGAGGAGAACGGCCCAGGTACCGCGGGCGAGCAGGTTGTCGAAGCGATAACGGATCCGCTGCCGCAGACCCACGCCCGGCTCGGACTGAACTGTCGTGTCCTTCAAGCTCGGTCCCAATCGGGTGAGAGACGGCCGCATCGAGCGGACCCGTCCCGGGGGTCAGCCGTTGAGGAGCTTCGCCTTCGCCGCGGCGAACTCTTCGTCGGTCAGGATTCCCTGCGCCTTAAGCTCGCCGAGCTGCTTCAGCTCCTCGACCATCGACGAGTCACCGGTCGGCGCCGCCGCCGGTGGCGGAGGTGCGGCGTACTGCGGTGCCGGCGCGGTCTCCTGCTGATAGGCCTGCTCGCGTTCGGCGTAGATGTGGGCATCGCGACCGGCGTATCGCTCGGCCTGCCTCCGTTGCACCCGGCCGCTCACCGCCGTCGCGGTTCCGGCGACGGCGGCGGTACGTGCCACACCTCTGAGTAGTCCCGGCATCCCTCTATCCCTTCGTAGATTCCGACTCGGTCGAGTCGAGCGCATCGATCAGGACCTGGGCGGGAATTCGCTCGCCGGCAACCGCCTGACCACCGGCCTCGACCGCGGCGGTCACGAACGGTACCGCCCAGAGATTCTCGTAGGCGATGAGCAGCGCAACCGTGTTCGGCTCCAATGCCGCTGCCGCCTCGTCGAGGTCGGTGTCGTCGAACAGACCGGACTGGGCTCCGGCAAGGGCGCCGAACCCATCGGCTGCGGCGTCGGTCAGATCGATCCTGGCGTGGGATCCGTCCTGACCCTTGGAGACGACCATGATGTCGTAGAGGGCCACCACGCCTCGGTCGAGCAGGTCGGTGAGGGCGTCGACGACCCCGCCTGTGCCGGCACCGGCGGGGAACTCGAGCAGGATGAAGTCGATGGGACCGTGAATCTCCCGATCGGTCATTGATGCGCCTCGTTTCGCTTCGTTCCTCGGAATCGTCGCTCCGCGGCGCGCTCCGACCTGTAGGACCGGCATCATACCCGGGGCAAGCCGGCAGTGGAGGCGGCGGTCTCGCCCGATCAGGACGCCGTGCTCGTCCTCGCAATCACGGCCTGCCTCGACCAGCTCAGCGACCCGACCTCACG
Source organism: uncultured Acidimicrobiales bacterium (assembly GCA_963695075.1). Classification (GTDB taxonomy): domain Bacteria; phylum Actinomycetota; class Acidimicrobiia; order Acidimicrobiales; family CAWCAL01; genus CAWCAL01. The sequence goes on along the minus strand of CAVOFR010000005.1, from coordinate 227,266 downwards.
CAGCGTCAGCCGCCCACACCTCGGCCGAGCAGGATGGCAGCGTCGACCTGGGCACTGACTCGACCAGCCGGAGGAGGCGGTCGAGCGCGGTGACCCGGTCGGTCATGCCGGCTCAGGAATCGCCGGCGTCCTTCTCGAGCTCATCCAGATCGGCCTCGAGCTGCCGCTTCTCGATCTTGTCTGCTCGGGCCATGGCCTCGTCGATCTTGGCCTCCATGTCGGAGACACCGACCACCACGAGCCCGGCGGTCCCCGCATCGAGGGACTCTCCCATCTCCTTGAGATCCTTGCGGCTCATGCCGGCCGCCGCATGCCCGGCCCACGCGCCGAGTGCAGCTCCTGCCGCGCTCGTTCCCGCCAGAAGACCGGTTCCGATCGCGGCCGCCGGAAACAGCGCGACAACCAAGCCGGTCGCGAGACCGACGCCGGCACCGGACACGCCACCCACCCGGGTCGGCGTCTCGTGCTTCTTGGTGATCTTCACCTTGCCGTTCTCCTTACGCTCGATGACCGCCGCGTCGTAGGCGTCGATGAGGTCGGCGTCGGCGTGCAACGCCTTTACGGCGGCGTAGTCGGCCTCGGCCGCTTCGACGTCGGAGTAGACGGCGCTGAAGGCGAAGAAAGTGTCGACGGGCATGGCTGGTCTCCTGGATTGTCAATGGCGTGGACCGCCGAAGCTACCAGCCGGCCGATCGTGGGGACACGGCATCAGGATCGGCACTATCCTCCGACCCGTGGTCTACGAGGCGACGTGGGACTCGGTGCGATCGCACCCGGTGCCCGACTGGTACCACGATGTCAAGCTCGGCGTCTTCCTGCACTGGGGCCTCTACTCCGTGCCTGCATGGGCACCTCAGGTCCCCGACATCAAGACCATCCTCCGCGAGCACGATCCGGCATGGCTCCTCCGGAACAGCCCCTATGCCGAGTGGTACCTGAACACGATGCAGATCGAGGGGAGCCCGACCGCCCGACACCACGCCGCCACCTATGGAGCGCACGTCCCGTACGACGGGTTCGTCGAGCCCTTCGACCATGCGTCGGCGGAAGCCGACCTGGACGCCTTGGCCGATCTGTGCCGACGAGCAGGGGCCGGGTACGTCGTGCTCACGACCAAGCACCATGACGGGTTCTGCCTCTGGCCGGCCTCCATCCCCCACCCGGCCAAGGGCGCGTACCACTCCCGGCGCGACCTGGTCGGCGATCTGACCGGGTCGGTGCGTGCCGCCGGCATGCGAATGGGCCTGTACTACTCGGGTGGATTCGACTGGCCTTTCAACGACACCGTGATCAGCGGCGTGGCCGACATGCTGCTCGCCGTCCCCCGCAGCCCCGAGTACGCGGCCTACTGCGAGGCACACCTGCGCCAGCTGATCGACCGCTACGAGCCGTCGGTGCTGTGGAACGACATCGCGTGCCCCACCGGCGTCGACCTCCGCTCGATCTTCAGCCACTACTACAACACCGTTCCGGACGGGGTCGTCAACGACCGCTGGACACAGACCTCCATACCGGACCGTCCCGTCGTCGCGGCCGCAGTTCGAGCCGTCGGCGCCACGGTGCAGAGCCTGTGGCGCTTCATGCCCCCGGCCTGGAAAGACCTGGACATCAAGCAGCGGTGCCATTCCGACTTCGCCACACCCGAGTACGCCGTCCGGAGCGACATCGCCCAGGAGAAGTGGGAATCCACCCGTGGGGTCGGCCACAGCTTCGGGGCCAACCGATCCGAACGACCCGAGGACATCCTCACCACCGCCGAACTGGTCCGGTCGTTCGTCGACATCGTCAGCAAGAACGGCAATCTGCTGATCGGCGTCGGCCCCGAACCCGACGGGACGATCCCCCAGTGGCAAGCCGCCCCGCTCCTCGGCCTGGGCGAGTGGCTGGACGCCAACGGGGAGGCCATCGTCGGGTCGCGGCCGTGGTTGCGGGCCGAAGGAACGACGTCGCAGGGCACCGAGGTGCGATTCACCCGGCGCGGCGACGCGCTCTACGCCATTCTCCTCGAGCCGCCACCGACACGACGTTTCGAGCTCTGGGGAGTCGACGCGACCGGCGTGGACGAGGTCCGGGCGCTCGGCATCCCCGACCACCTCGAGTGGGAGGTCCGCTCCGGGCACCTGACCATCACGATGCCGGAGCGCCTCCCGGTGACGCCGGCCGTCACGCTCCGGCTCAGCCCGGGCGAGGCGACGTCTTAGGATTCGGCGCATGTCACCTGACCAGGACCTCAGCTCCGCCGAGCTCGTCGCCATCGCCCGAGACCTCGCGCCGATGCTGGCCGAGGATGCCGCCCAGGCCGAACGCGACCGCAAGCCCAGCGATCGGGTCATCGCCGCCCTGAGGGAATCCGGCATCGCCTCGATGCTCGTCCCGACGACACTGGGGGGTGCGGGCGCCGATATGGACTCGATGGTCGAGGTCGGCATGGCACTCGGCCGGGGCGACGCCTCGATGGCATGGATCGCCAACTTCTACGTCATGCACAACTGGCTCCTCTGCCAGTTCCCCCGTTCGTTCCAGGAAGAGTTGTTCGCCGACGGACCGTGCGTGCTCGCGCCCGCGACGATCGCTCCCAACGGCAGGGCCGAGCCCGTCGACGGTGGGTACACACTGAACGGTCGTTGGCAGTGGGGCACCGGTGTGATGCACGCCGATTGGGTGATGACGAGCTGTCTCATCATGTCCGACGACGGCGTCGACATACGGCTGTTCGCCCTTCCGGTCGACGAGGTCACGATCGAGGACACCTGGTTCACCGACGGGATGCGGGCGACGGGCAGCAACGACATCACGATCACCGACCGCTTCGTACCGACGCTTCGCACGGTCTCGATGGCCGACCTCTCCGAGGGCGTGGCCCCCGGAGCAGCCCACCACGAGGACCCGTCGTTCCAGACACCCCTGCTGGCGGCCCTCGCGTTGGCCGCCGCCGCCCCGGCGGTGGGTCAGGCGCGATGGGCGCTGGACCGCTTCGAGCAGCGCATGCGTGATCGACTCCGGTACCTGAGTCGCTCGTCGCACGCCGAACGGTCCAGCGTGCAGGCCCGCCTGGCCCGAGCCGAGCTCATGGTCGACAGCCTCGAGCTCCGCATCCGTGCCACCGTCGCCGACGTCATCGAGCACCGCTCCAGCGCCGGACTGATCGATCGGGCGCAGTGGGCGGCGGCCATCGCATACACGGTTCACGAGGCCAAGGAGGTCATCCGCCTGCTGGTCGACGCCAGTGGAGCGAGCGCCCATTTCGAGACCGAGCCGCTGCAGCGGGCACTGCGCGACGTCACGACGATGTGCTGCCATGTCGTCTTCGACCTCGACGACCGGCTGGAGATCCTGGGCAAGCTGAGGCTGGGCCTCGAAGCACCCGGCGCCTTGATCTGAGTAGTTCGACCCATTGCCAGGCGGCCCGAACCGATCCAGAATCGGTCAAAGCGGGAACCTTCCAGGGTTCAGCTACTGGGAACGCCGAGGATGCGGCGGACAAAATCCTCGACGTTCCCAGTCTCCGTTTTGCTGCACCTCACTCTCCGTGGCGCCCGATGCCCGGATGGCCCACCGACCGCGAGGGAGGGGGCGGGTGCCGGACGAGCGAGCGTTTGGCGCAGACCAGCAAGCGAGCCGGGGCCCGCCCTCTCCCGGAGCCGTCCGGAGACGACGTTGGAATCCGGGGGCCGGATACCACTATCCTTACCCCCTTGTCTGGGCGCGCCTGCGCGCCCCTGAAGTCCGAGAAGAGAGTCCGCTCATGTCGAACGTCTGCCAGGTCACGGGCCGTCGGCCGTCATTCGGGAACAACGTGTCCCACTCCCACCGCAAGACCCGCCGGCGTTGGAGCCCCAACATCCAGAAGCAGCGGTTCTACCTGCCCTCCGAGAAGCGCTGGATCAGCTTGACGGTCAGCGCGAAGGGCATCAAGACCATCAACAAGCACGGCATCGAGCGCGTCGTCGCCGACATGCGCCGCCGAGGAGTCAAGGTCTGATGGCCAAGAGCACGAAGCGACCCATCATCAAGCTGCGCTCGACGGCCGGCACCGGCTACACGTACACGTCCCGCAAGAACAAGGGGAACACGCGCGAGCGGATCGAGCTCATGAAGTACGACCCGGTCGTGCGCAAGCACGTCATCTTCAAAGAAGAGCGCTGAGGGGTTCGGCGGGCCGCCCCTAGCGGCGTGGTTCCAAGGGGTTGGTGGTCGATGCTGGCGGCGGATGGGGTGCGGCCGCTCGGCGTTCGGGGTTGGGTGGTGATGGGTCGGGAGTGACTGTCATGCCCCCTGCGTAGTGTTGAAGCGTGGAGTCGGGCCGAAAGAGGAGAGAAGCAACCGAAGCCGTCGACCGGCTCGGTGATCTGACCGTGCGACTCGATGGTGTGTTGTCGGAGTTGGCCGGGTTGGATCTGGAAGCTGCGACCGACCCGGAGTAGCTCGACGCGGTACCGGCGTTGGTGGCTGCTTCCCGCCGGTTGGGTTCGGTCGAGGCCAGGGTGTTGGATCGGGTCGATCGCACCGGCGCGTACAGGCCTGATGGGCACATGTCGGCCAAGGTCATGATCCGCCACCTGGGCCGTCTCTCGGGTGCCGAAGCGAACCGGCGCCACAAGCGGGTTCGGATGCTACGCGACCTGCCGACGGTGGCCGCGGCCTATGGCACTGGCGAGGTCGGATCCTGTCAGATCGACGCCCTGGCCCGCACCCACGCCAACCCCAGAGTCGCCCAGTTCATGCCCGCGGCCGAAGAACTGCTGCTCGAGGATGCTCGGACCCACTCGTTCAGAGAGTTCACGACGTTGCTGGGATCCTGGGAGCGTCATGTCGACGCCGACGGCGCCACCCAGAAAGCCAAGGCCGCCCACGACGGGCGCGACGTCCGCATCACCCGGGACTTCGATGGCGGTTGGCACCTGGAGGGCCGGTTCGGTCCGACCCAGGGGTCGATCATCAAACACATCCTGGGCGGCTTCACCCGAGCCGAAACCACCGTCGACTGGGACAAAGCCAAGGCCGAACACGGCGACCGGGCCACCCAAGCCAACCTGGCCCGCACCGCAGCCCAACGCAGAGCCGACGGGTTCTGGGAGCTCTGCCGCCGCGCCGTCACCCAACCCGCCGACGGGACCACCCCCGAACCGTTGGTCAACATCGTCATCGACCACCAGACCGCCCTCGAACAAGCCGCAGGCACACGGCCTGACCCGATGACCGATCCGGCCGGATACCGCACCCGCCGGTGCTCCACGCTGGCCGGCGACCCGATCGAACCATCCGACGCCTTCGCGGCCATCCTCACCGGACAACTCCGCCGGGCCGTGTTCGACACCCGCAGCGTCGTCACCGACCTCGGACGCAAATCACGGTTCTTCACCGGATCAGCCCGACAAGCCGCCCAACTGGCCCGAGCCATCTGTGCCTGGACCGGCTGCGAGATCCCCTCCGAACACTGCGAAATCGACCACGCCACACAACCACCACTTCACCATCACCCTCCAAGACGACGGCACCGCAGCGGATTATCGACGCGGCCAGGCACGCTGGCACATCCACCGCCCCGACGGCACCGAACTCCTCTAGGAGAGGGTTGGGACTGCTGCAGGCACTGGTTCAACGGCGTCCTAGCGGCGCCGAGCCACCTCGAAGCAGGCAAGGGCTGCGGCCGCGCTCACGTTGAGCGAGTCCAGATGGCCGGCAAGCGGTATCGACACGACCGTGTCGCAGCGCTGACGAACCAGTCGCGACAGACCGTGGCCCTCTGCTCCCAGGACCAGGATGACGCCTTCGGTGGCGAGGTCCAGATCGAAGAGCGAACACGAACCCGCTGCGTCCAGCCCGACGCTCCAGACCCCGGCGTCGCTCAGCATTCCCAACGCCGCGGGCAGGCCGCCCACGAGCGCGATCGGGAGATGTTCTATCGCTCCTGCAGCGGCCTTGGCTGCGGCGGGCGTGACGTTGACCGCTCGGTGGCGAGGCAGCACGAGACCCGTGGCGCCGGCACATTCCGCCGAACGGATGACCGCCCCCAGGTTGCCCGGATCGGTGACGCCGTCGAGCGCGACCAGGAATGGGGGGTGATCCGCGTTCCGGGCGAGGTCGGCGAGCTCGACGGGTTCGAGCGGTGCCGCTCTTGCCACAACTCCCTGCGGAGCTGACGTCCGAGCGATCCGGCGCAATGCGTTGTCGCTCACCTCGTCGACGGTGACTCTCAGTTCGTGAGCCAGATCGACGAGATCCTCCAAGGCCTCGTCGTCGCCGGAGATGGTGAGCTCCCGAACTCTGCGCTTCCCCGCCAGCAGCAGCTCACGCACGGCCTGACGACCCTCCACCTGCTCACCCCCGACCCCTTTGCTCTTGGGTCCGCCATCGCGGCGCGACTGCGACGGTCGAGGTGGGCCCTTTCCCCTTCCACCGCGGCCGCGCTGCCCGCCGGTCTTCGCCGAGTGCCGACCTCGCTTCTGCTGACTCACGAGCGGTCCGCCGCGGACTCCAACAGGGCCACGGCGAACACGGCAATGCCCTCTCCCCGGCCGAGCGCTCCCAGACCCTCGGGACGTCGGCCCTTCACCGTGACCGGGGCGCCGATCGCGGCCGAGAGCCGCTCCTCCATCTCGCCCCGCGCCGGAGCGATCCTGGGCGACTCACACACGACCGAGCAGTCCACGTTGACGGCATGCCAGCCGGCGGCGGCCACATCCGAGGCCACGGTGCGCAGGAGCTCGATGCTGTCCGCCCCGGCGAGGGCCGGATCGGTGTCGGGGAATCGCTGGCCGATATCACCGAGGCCGGCGGCGCCCAGAAGCGCCTCGGCACAGGCGTGGGCGACCGCGTCGCCGTCACTGTGGCCGACCAGCCCCGGACCCTCGGCAAACACCACACCTCCCAGCACGAGAGGCAGCGACCGATCCTCCGAGGCAGCATGTACGTCGAACCCCTGGCCGATACGAAAGCTCATGATTCGAGCACCGCACGCGCCGCGATCAAGTCCTCCGGTTCGGTGATCTTGCGATTGCGAGCGCTGCCGTCCACGACCCTCACCTTGCCACCTGCGGCCCGGACCAGCGAGATGTCATCGGTGGCCTCCGGCTCGTCCTCGTGGACCGACCGCAGGACGGAGGCCTTGAATCCCTGGGGGGTCTGGACCGCTCGCAGCGCCGTCCGGTCGACGGCCCGACCGTCGGTGTCGCAGATCGTGTCGGTCACCGGAACGACCGGGACGACGGCATCGGCCCCATCTCCGAGCGCTTCGACGACGTCTCGGTAGAGCGTCGGGGGTGCCAATGGCCGCGCCGCGTCATGCACGAGGATGTGGGTTGCACTCGTCGGAGTCGCAGCGAGCCCGGCCCGGACGGAGGCGGACCGTGTGGCTCCTCCCGGAACAACGACCGCGTCGGTGAAGGTCACTGCATCCACATCTCGGCGCTCGGCAGGAACCACGACCACCACACCGTCGGCGATGGACCGCGCCCCTGCGACGGACGTGGAGAGCACGGTCCCCTCACCCATGGCCTCGTACTGCTTGTGCCCGCCGAAGCGGTCGCCGGATCCGGCCCCGACGATGATGACCCAGACCTCGCGCACACGGCGAGCGTACCGGCCCGGTGTGCACCGACCAGCCGTCCCGCTGGGCCGACCTGCCAACGTCTCCTACGATGGCCCGGTGCACGCCGACCTGCTCCGCCATGTCGAACTCTTCTCCGACCTCGACGATGACGCTCTCGAGCCCATCGAAGCCGCGGCGACCGAGAAATCTCTCGAGCGGGGCGACATCCTCTTCGACGAGGGCGACACCTCGGGCGAGTTGTTCGTCGTCACCATCGGCCGGATCGCCATCTCCAACAAGTCGATCGACGACCGCGAGTCGATGGTGGCCCTGATGGAGCCCGGGGACCTCTTCGGTGAGATGCCCCTGTTCGATCAGAAGGGCCGGTCAGCCGAGGCGAGGGCGCTCGAACCATCGGCCGTCCTGGCGATCCCCTACGCGCCGATCACCGAGCTCTACCAGCGACGGCCCGAGCTGTTGTGGGGCGTCATAAACCTCCTCACGACGCGGCTCCGAAACATGGACGCCGCTCTTGCCGATTCGGTGTTCCTCGATGTGACCGGTCGCACCGCAAAACGGCTTCTCGACCTCGCCGGAGACGACGACGAGTTCATGCTGCCCATCACGCAGGAGGAGCTCGCCGGCATGCTCGGCGCGTCACGCGAACGGGTCAACAAGGCCATCGCTTCCTTCGTGAAGCTGGGCTGGCTCGAACAGCGGGACCGCCGCTATCGCGTCACCAACCGGGAACAGCTCGAGATCCGCGCCCGCTAGGGCGTCGGCACCGAGTTCAGGAAGTCCAGCGCCCGGTCCCAGGCATCCGCGGCATCCTCGGGCCGGTGGGCCGGTCGACTCGGATCGTGGACGAACCCGTGGTCGGCTCCCTCGTAGCGAACGACCGTGGCACCGCTGGCCTCGAGCTCACTCACGTCCGCGGTAGGGGTCCACTGGTCCTCGGTCCCGATGACCGCCATGACGGGGCAGGCACCTTCGGCCGTCGCTGCCGCCAGCGGATCGCCCTGCGTGGCACTGCGCCACTGCTCCGGGACGTGAATCATCCCGTAGAAGGAAACCGCTGCCGTGAACCGGCCGGTTCCCGCCGCCTTCAAGGTGTACATCCCACCCATGCAGAACCCGATCACCGACACCGCGCCGCATTCGGTGGCATCGGCCGCCGCCACCGCGTCGGCCATGATCCGGGCATCATCCAGCTGGCCCACCGCCTGGAGCCGCTCGGCGAGCTCGAGGTGCTCCATCCCGGCGAACGGTTCGAAGCAGCAGACCGTCCGACCCTGCTCCTCGGCCAGCCGGGTCGCCATGTCGACGAATAGCGGTCGCAGCCCCATGATGTCGGGGATGACGACCAACCCGGTCGACGCAGGGCCCGATGTGGGTCTGACCAGTTCAGCCGACGTGCCGGACGGAAGGGCGATGCGCATGGTTGGACTCCCAAGGAACTCGGAGAGTTCCCCTACTCGTAGCTCTCGAGAATCGAGCTCTGGGCAAGGCGCGAGAGGCCATCCTTGATGTTCCACGCCTGGGTCTCGCTGACACCGGGGACCGCGAGCAGATCGTGCGTGGTGGCGCGCAGCAGCTTCTGAAGTGAGCCGAACCGACTGACGATCTCCTCGGCGACGTCCTCGCGCACGGCTCGGACGCGGGACAGGAGGCGGTAGCCGGCGGGTTGGATGGGGTCGTCGAGTGCCCCTTCGGAGTGCCCGGTGAGGGCCGCGGCAACCGACGTGAGGTCGAGGAGCTCGGCCTCGTCCAGCTCCCCGATGTCGGAGAGGATCTGCTCGGGATCGTTGCCCCGGGTCCCGGCATAGTCGAGCGCGACGAGACGCCGATGCTCGTCGACACCGACGAGGAGCTCCTCGAGCTGGAGCTCGATCTGCTGGCCGTCGACACCCAGCTCGATGATGGGCGCCTTCAGAGCGTCGGCGAGGCGATCCACCCGCTCGGCTCGCTGGAGGGCGATGGCAACATCTCGAACCGTCACGAGATCCTCGACCTCGAGCGCGGTGAGCGCACTGGTGACCTCGTTGAGCCGACTCCGATAGCGCTCCAGGGTCTGAATGGCCTGGTTGGCCCGATGGAGCAGCGTGGGAATCTCCTCGAGAACGTGCTTCTCGTCGCCGCGGTACACCGAGATGGACTGCATGGCCTCGGACACCGCGATCACCGGTACATCGATGGAACGGGCGACGCGCTCGGCCGTGCGGTGGCGGGTTCCCGTCTCGGAGGTGGGAATGTTGGGATTCGGGACCAGGTGGACGTTGGCCCGGGCGATCCGACTGGCGTCGGCGGCAAGGATCAGGGCCCCGTCCATCTTCGCCAGCTCGTGGAGACGCTGGGGGCTGAAGGCGGCGTCGAGCAGGAAGCCACCCGAGCAGATGTTGAGCACATTCGGCCCGTCGCCGACCACGATGAGCGCGCCCTTACCGGCCTGGATGACGCGGTTGAGAGCCTCACGGAGACCCGTTCCGGGGCTGACCGCTGCGAGAGCCCTCAGCATGGAGGCGCTGAGCCGAGGAGTCACGCACCGAGTCTACCGGTCGCGGTGCGCTCACGGGACCGAGAACGAGCGAGAGGGCTTCTGCCACCGACCCGGCCCGGAGGAGCCGCAGCGGGATCCGGCCCGGTTCGACCGTGGCCGGCACGAGCACCGTCCGGTATCCGAGGCGGTGCGCCTCGGCCAGCCGGCGGTCCACACCCGTCGGACGACGCAGTTCACCGGCCAGGCCGACTTCGCCGCACACAGCCAGATCGCTCGGCACGGCGACGCCTGCCACCGACGAGGCGACGGCCAGGCAGAGACCCAGGTCGGCCCCCGGTTCGGTCACCTTCGCCCCGCCGGCGGCCGAGACGTAGACGTCCCGATTGGCACACGGCACCCCGGCCCGCTGCTGCAGCACGGCCAGGAGAACCGAAAGTCGACTGGCATCCACCCCCTGAGCGGAGCGTCGCGGCGCCGGCAGCGGACTGGATACGACCAAAGACTGGAGCTCGACCAGCAGAGGACGATCACCGTCGATGGTGGCGATCACCGCCGAGCCGGGCACGTCGACGCACCGGTCGGCCAGGAACATGGCGCTGGCATCCACCACGTCAGTCAGTCCGCGGCCGGTCATCTCGAGCAGACCGAGCTCGCCGGTCGGGCCATGGCGGTGCTTGTCGGCGCGCAACATGCGCAAGGTCTGATGCCCGTCACCGTCGAAGCTGACAACGGTGTCGACCACGTGCTCGAGCACTCTGGGACCCGCCAGTGAGCCGTCCTTTGTCAGATGACCGACGAGGACCATTGCCACATCCGCCTCACGAGCCCGCTGCACCAGCCACTGCGCCGAGTCGCGTACCTGGGTGACGCTTCCGGGCGCCGATCCGATGGATGGGTCACGGATCGTCTGGATCGAATCGACGACGCAGGCCACGGGCCGCACCTGCGCCAGATGCTCGCCGATGCCGGGGAGCTCCGACGCCGCGGTCACCCACAGGTCATCATGCACTGCTCGAAGCCGTTCGGCCCGGTTGCGCAGTTGCGCCGCGGACTCCTCGGCCGACACGTAGAGAACCGGTCCGTGCCGCCGAGCCAGCCCGGCCGCCGCTTGGAGCAGCAGGGTGGACTTGCCGACGCCGGGCGGGCCGCCGACCAGCGCGACGGCGCCCGGGACCAGCCCGCCACCCAGGACCCGGTCGAGCTCGCCGACTCCGGTCGGCAGGATCTTGTGATCGGCGCGATCGACGTCGCCCATCCGCGCCGCGGGATCGGGGGCGGAAGACCCGGGATCGCCGGTCTCCACGGGCTCTTCCACCACGGCGTTCCATGCACCGCACGCGCCGCACTGGCCGCTCCACTTCGCTTGAGGTGCGGCGCACGATCGACAGCGATACGAGGTCCGGGTTGCAGCCATGGACCAAGTGTCCGCGAGGGGTGTGACACGTCACCCCGCAGCGCGTACCCGCTACGCGGGAGTCAGGAGGTTGATCAGCTGGACTTCGATGCGGCGGTTCTGCTGGCGGCCCTCGGGCGTGTCGTTGGCGGCCACGGGGTCGGTCTCCCCCCGACCCTCGACTTCGAACCGGCTCCCATCGATCCCGCCCTTCTCGGTGATGTAGGCCACGACAGCCCGGGCTCGCTCCTCGGAGAGCCTCTGGTTCCGGTCGGTCTCACCGACCTCGTCGGTGTGACCCTCGACGATCATGACCACCTGGGGATTCAACCGCATCACGGCGACACCGAGATCGAGCAGGGGGTAGAAGTCGGGGCTGATCTCGATGCTTCCGGTGGCGAAGAGCACGGGATCGTCCACGACGACGCGACCATCGGTCGGTACTTCCGCGGATGGGTCGATCACATAGTCGTCGATGACGTTGCCCGCTCCGATCACCTCGGCCGCCTTCTCGACGAACGCATCGGCGACCTCCCGGCTGGGCACGGCACCCTGGAGAATGAGCTTGCCGTCCTTGTAGACCGCTCCCCGCTCGGGCTGGGCCGCGGGAGGGGCCGTCGTCGGCGGTGCCGTCGTCGGGGGGATCGTCGTCGGCGCCCGTGTCGTCGGGGGGATCGTCGTCGAGGGGATCGTCATGGCCGGCACGGTGGTCTGCGGGGCCGACGTGGGGATGGCCGGCACCGTGGTGGGGGCGGCAGCCAGGACGTCCGGGACGCCACCAGGCGACGAGGAGACCCGGGCGTAGATGCCCCCGGCCACCAACGCCGCAGTGACGACGAGAGCTCCGGCGACCTTGCGACCCGAGCCCGACTCCCTCTCCGGTTCCAGGTCCGGGCCGGGCGGGGACGAGACGGCTCGTGCCGCCCCGATCGCGGCCAGATCGACCCCCCGCTCGGCGGCCAGGACATCGCGTAGCAGGCGAGCGGCTTCGGTCGACTCGGACGGCTCGTGCTCGTCGCGCGAAGGGTCAGGGGTGTGGTTCGCCATGATCTCGTTTCCTCGGTTCCTGAGACCATCGGCATTCCGGCGCCCGATCTTCAACCGTTCCCGGGGAACGGGTCAGCCCGTGATCAGCCTCGACGGCGGCGGCGACTCCACACCCAGATGAGCTCGATCAGCACCACGGCGACGAACGCCACGGCGGCGAACATCGCCCACCTGACCCATCGTCGGGGCTCGGTCAGTTCCACCGTGGACAGCGTGGCGAACCTGACCGGTTCGGCCTGATCCATCTGCACGGTCCACACCGCCGGATCCGGGTTCTGCTGTCCGGCCATCACGGTCTCGAGATTGACCGAGACCGTCGATGCCGGATCGACACCCAACTCCTCCTCGAGCTCGTCCAGGTCGACGCCGAGTGGGAAGCCACCGAGGGCCGCTCCCAGATCAGCATCGCCGAACTGCTCGAGTCCGCCGCTCGGATCCAGGACACCGCCGAATCCGAGGTCGACCTGGCCGAACGGCCGCTCGCGCAGCACCTCGACGTCGCGGAACAGCTGCTCGGGTCCCGCCACCTCCCCGAGGATCGACACCAGCTCCTCGGCGGTTCCGAACGGTTTCGACGCGCTCACGACCAGCCCGCCGGCGGCGGTCGACTCGGCTGGACCGACGTCCCAGCCCGCCTCGGTCAGGTCGCTGGTTTCGAGCATCGCGTCGAGCTCGGTGACCTTCTCGGCGGCAGCCTCGTCGAGGATCACGTCGACGATCACGTCACCGCTGGCATCGTCCTCGACCGTGACGGTCACGTCGACATCCACCTGACAGCCGGTCGCCGCCAGCACCATGAGCGCGGCCGATACGGCACGGAGAAGGGGGAAGCGGCGGAGCACCCCCGGAGGTGCTCTCACCTCTCAGATCCGGCCACGGCCTGCGCCGGACGTCGTGGCGCCGATCTCAGTTGGCCTTCGGGAACTCGATCACCTCGGCCGAAGCACCCTCGTCGCCGGCCATTCCGGCCGCGAAGTACTCGGCCGGATCGTCCTCGGACGAGTAGAACGCCATCGGCTCGTAGTCGGGTGCGTCGGGCTGCACCGTGCGATACGGCCGGCTGCCCGTCCCCGCGGGGATGAGCTTACCGATGATGATGTTCTCCTTGAGCCCGTGGAGGCCGTCGCTCTTGGATTCGATCGCCGCTTCGGTGAGGACCCTGGTGGTCTCCTGGAACGACGCAGCCGACAGCCACGAATCGGTGGCGAGCGAAGCCTTGGTGATACCCATGAGTTCGGGGCGACCCTCGGCCGGCTTCTTGCCGTCCTGCACGAGCATGCGGTTGGCGTCGGCAAAGACCTTCTGGTCGACGCGCTCACCAGGGAGGAAGTCGGAGTCGCCGGCCTCCTGGACCGCGACACGCCTGGTCATCTGCCGCACGATCAGCTCGATGTGCTTGTCGTGGATCGACACACCCTGATCGCGGTAGACCCGCTGGACCTCGTCGACGAGGTAGCGCTGCGTCTCGCGGACACCACGGATCTCCAGGAGCTCCTTCGGATCGCGCGGACCCTCGACCAGAGCATCGCCGGCCTTGACGGTGTCGCCGTCGGCGACCTCGAGCCGAGCCTGGGCGGGGATCAGGTAGTTGTCCTCGGTGCCGTCGTCACCGACGACGGTCACGCTGCGTCCCTTGCCCTCGTCCTCGCCGATCCGGACCACGCCGGTGACCCGGGCGAGCGTGGCCTTGCCCTTCGGACTCCGCGCCTCGAAGAGCTCGACGACACGGGGAAGACCGCCGGCGATGTCGCTGCCCGCGATACCACCGGTGTGGAACGTACGCATGGTGAGCTGCGTACCGGGCTCACCGATCGACTGGGCCGCGATCACACCGACCGCTTCGCCCTCCTCGATCTCCTTGCCGGTGGCCAGCGAGGTGCCGTAGGCCGCCCCGGTGATTCCGATGTCGGCGTCGTCGGTGAGCGGCGACAGCACCTTGACCCGCGTGATCTCGGAGTCCTCTCGCATCGCCTCCATCATCGGCATGTCGACCTCGGTGCCCTTCGCGAACACCGTGCCGTCGGAGAGTGCGACGTCCTCGGCCAATGTCCGACTGTAGAGCCGTGTTTCGAGGTAGGTCCGCTTGCCGGCCGACTCAGGCGTGACGTCCTCGATCCAGATGAAGCGGACCGGGCCGTCGCCGTCGAAGGGGCTTCCCTCGGTGATGATCAGCTCCTGGGCCACGTCGACGAGGCGACGGGTCAGGTAGCCCGAGTCGGCGGTGCGCAACGCCGTGTCGACCAGACCCTTGCGGGCGCCGGGCGTGGCGATGAAGTACTCCAACATGGTCAAGCCCTCACGGAAGTTGGACTTGATCGGACGGGGGATCATGTCACCGCGGGGGTTGGCCACCAGGCCGCGCATGCCCGCGATCTGGCGGACCTGCATCATGTTCCCCCGGGCACCGGAGCCCACCATCATGTCGATGGGGTTGAACTGCTGGTCCTTGAGCCCCGCTTCCATGGCGTCCTTGACCTGCTCGGTGGCCGCGTTCCAGATCTCGACTTCCTTCTGGCGGCGCTCACCGTCGGTGATGATGCCCTTCCGGAACTGGGACTCGACCTTCTCGGCCTGCTTCTCGTGCTCGTCGAGAATGCCGGCCTTCTCCGACGGGGTCCTCACATCGTCGATCGAGATGGTGAGCCCCGAGCGCATGGCCCAGTTGAAGCAGAGGTCCTTGATGTCGTCGAGGCTGCGGGCGACCACGGCCTTCGGGAAGCTGGCGGCCAGCTCGTCGACGATGAGGCCCATGCGACGCTTGTCGACGATGGTGTTCACGTACTCGAAACCATCGGGCAGTGTCTCGTTGAACAGCACCCGACCTGCGGTGGTCTTGTGATATGTGGCGGCCCGCCCGTTCGCGGGCGCGTCGACCAGATCGGGAACGCGGAACTCGATCTCGGCGTGGAGATCCACGACGCCGCGTTCCACGGCGGCGAGAACCTGGTCGACGTTGCGGAAGACCTTGCCTTCGCCAGTGGCTCCCTCGACGTGTTCGGTCAGGAAGAAACCGCCGATGATCATGTCCTGTGACGGCGTGACCAGGGGACGGCCGTGAGCCGGGCTCAGAACGTTGTTGGCCGACAGCATCAGGACTCTCGCCTCGGCCTGAGCCTCGGCGGACAGCGGGAGGTGGACCGCCATCTGGTCGCCGTCGAAGTCGGCGTTGAACGCGGTGCAGACCAGCGGGTGGATCTGGATGGCCTTGCCTTCGACCAGCACCGGTTCGAAGGCCTGGATGCCCAGCCGGTGCAGGGTGGGGGCACGGTTGAGCATCACCGGATGCTCCTTGATGACATCGTCGAGGACGTTCCAGACCTGGGGACGGCGTCGCTCGACCATGCGCTTGGCCGACTTTATGTTCTGGGCCAGCTCGCGATCGACCAGAGCCTTCATCACGAAGGGCTTGAACAACTCGAGTGCCATCAGCTTCGGCAGGCCGCACTGGTGGAACTTCAGGGTGGGGCCTACCACGATGACCGAACGGCCCGAGTAGTCGACGCGCTTGCCGAGCAGGTTCTGCCGGAAGCGGCCCTGCTTGCCCTTCAGCATGTCGGACAGCGACTTGAGCGGGCGGTTGCCCGGGCCGGTCACCGGACGACCACGACGGCCGTTGTCGAACAGGGCGTCGACGGCCTCCTGCAGCATCCGCTTCTCGTTGTTGACGATGATCTCGGGAGCCCCGAGGTCGAGCAGCCGCTTGAGGCGGTTGTTCCGGTTGATGACCCGGCGATAGAGATCGTTGAGATCTGAGGTGGCGAACCGCCCACCGTCGAGCTGCACCATCGGTCGGAGCTCGGGCGGGATCACCGGCACCACGTCGAGGATCATCGCGTGCGGGTCGTTCGCCTTGCGCCCGTTCTCGTCTCGTCGGTTGAACGCGGCCACGATCTTGAGCCGCTTGATGGCCTTCTGCTTGCGCTGTGCGGACAGCGGCTTCTGGCCCTCGGGCGGATCGATCTGCTCGCGCAAGCGCTCTTCCTCGGCGTCGAAGTCGACGCGGTCGATCAGCTGGCGGATGACGGTGGCACCCATGCCACCCTCGAAGTACTCACCCCAGCGGTCCTCGATCTCGCGCCAGAGCATCTCGTCTTCGATGATCTTCCGGGGGAACAGGTCCTTGAGCTCGTCGAAGGCCCGGATGAGCATGTCGAGCTCGAGCTCGTAGCGCTCGCGGATGGCCTCCATGTCCTTCTCGGCGGCCCGCCGACGGGAGTTGAGGTCCGTGGCTTTGGCCCCTTCGTCCTCGAGCTGCTCGAGCTCCTTTTCCAATTCCTCGGCCCGATCGGCCAGTTCGAGCTCGCGCTCCTTTTCGATCGCTTCGCGCTCACCTATGACCTCGGCCTCGATGTTGGGGAGATCGTCGTGTCGCTTCTCCTCGTCGACCCAGGTGACCAGGTTGGCCGCGAAGTAGATGACCTTCTCGAGCTGCTTGGCTTTGAGCTCGTCCTTCGGTTCGGTCCCGGTCAGGAGGTAGGCCAGCCAGGAGCGGGTGCCCCGCAGATACCAGATGTGCACGGCGGGGGCGGCCAGCTCGATGTGCCCCATACGCTCACGACGGACCTTGGAACGGGTGACCTCGACGCCGCATCGCTCGCAGATGATGCCTTTGAAGCGGATGCGCTTGTACTTGCCGCACGCGCACTCCCAGTCCTTGGTCGGACCGAAGATCTTCTCGCAGAACAGCCCGTCCTTCTCGGGCTTCAGCGTCCGGTAGTTGATGGTCTCCGGCTTCTTCACCTCGCCGTTGGACCACATGCGGATGGACTCGGCCGTAGCGAGTCCGATCCGAAGCTGATCAAAAGTATTGACGTCGAGCACGTCTCTGCCTCTCTCCCCGACCTGGCCTGGCCGAGTGGTATGGAACTGTCAGATCTCAGCCGAAGCCGAGCGGGATGCGGATGTGGGTGTCAAGTTCTGGACTGGTCGTTCGGGTCGGATGGAGCCTGCGGCGCAGGTGTCGGGATAGCGAAACCTTCGTTGAGCGCCCGACGCCTGGGCCGCAGGCGGGCGCCAGGATGCCGGACGGGAGCAAACAAGAACTAGACAGAGCCCGAGAACCGAGAAGCCCGCTCGGCCTCCCGTCGAGCGTCTTCCTCGTCCGAACCCCGCTCGGGTCGGGACAGGTCGATCCCCAACTCCTCGGCGGTCCGGAACAGGTCTTCGTCGAGCTCGCGCATCTCGATCTCTTCGCCGGCCTTGGACAGGACCTCGACATTGAGGCAGAGCGCCTGCATCTCCTTGATGAGCACCTTGAAGCTCTCGGGGATGCCGGGCTCGGGGATGTTCTCACCCTTGACGATGGCCTCGTAGACCTTGACCCGTCCGAGCACGTCGTCGGACTTGATGGTGAGCAGCTCCTGGAGGCAGTAGGCGGCGCCATAGGCCTCGAGGGCCCACACCTCCATCTCGCCGAATCGCTGACCGCCGAACTGCGCCTTGCCGCCCAGCGGCTGTTGCGTGATCATCGAGTAGGGGCCGGTGGACCGGGCGTGGATCTTGTCATCGACCAGGTGGGCCAGCTTCAGGATGTACGAGTAGCCGACCATGATCGGCCGGTAGGACTCGCCGGTACGCCCATTGATGAGCTCGATCTTCCCGTCACTACCGATCATCTTGGTGCCGTCGGCCCCGTCGGGGTGGAGGTTCTCGAACACCTTCTGGATCGTGGGCCGGATCCCGGCCAGCTCGACTTCGTCCCACTTGGCGCCGTCGAACACGGGGGTGGCAACGTGCACTGCGGGCTCGGTGGAGGGCCGGGTCTTGGTCTCGGTCCCGCTCAGCGGTTCCTTGCCGGCCCTGTCCCCGTCGATTTCCCAGCCCCACCGGGCGGCGTAGCCGAGATGGGACTCGAGCACCTGACCCACGTTCATGCGGGAGGGGACACCGAGCGGTGACAGGATGATGTCGACCGGTGTGCCGTCGGGCATGAAGGGCATGTCCTCGACCTTCAGAATGGTCGAGATGACTCCCTTGTTTCCGTGCCGACCGGCCAGCTTGTCGCCGACGCTGATCTTGCGCTTCTGGGCCACGTAGACCCGGACGAGCTGGTTGACTCCCGGCGGGAGCTCATGGCTCTCGTCCCGGTTGAAGACCTTGACGTCGATCACGACGCCGGTCTCGCCGTGCGGCACCTTGAGCGATGTGTCACGGACCTCGCGGGCCTTCTCACCGAAGATGGCGCGCAACAGGCGCTCCTCGGGGGTCAGCTCGGTCTCGCCCTTCGGGGTGACCTTGCCCACCAGGACGTCGCCGGGACCGACTTCGGCGCCGATCCGGATGATCCCCCGCTCGTCGAGATCGGCCAGGATCTCGTCACTGAGGTTGGGGATGTCCCGAGTGATCTCTTCGGCACCCAGCTTGGTGTCGCGGGCGTCGATCTCGTGCTCGTGGATGTGGATCGAGGTCAGGACGTCGTCGCGGACGAGCCGCTCGGACAGAATGATGGCGTCCTCGAAGTTGTAACCCTCCCACGGCATGTAGGCGACGAGGAGGTTCTTCCCCAGCGCGAGATCGCCCCGATCCGTGGAGGGACCGTCGGCGAGGATCTGGCCTTTCTTGAACCGTTCGCCGATCCCGACGCGCGGCTTCTGGTTGATGCACGTGTCCTGGTTGGAGCGCTCGTACTTGAGCAGGCGATAGATCGTCTCACCGGCCTTGTCGTACTCGACGGTGATCGAGCGTCCGTCGACGTCGACGACGGATCCGGCTTCGTCGGCGATGAGCATGTCGGCCGCGTCGCGCGCGGCGCGGGCCTCGATACCGGTACCGATGTAGGGGGCCTCGGCCTTGACCAGGGGAACCGCCTGGCGCTGCATGTTGGCACCCATCAGGGCCCGGTTGGCGTCGTCGTGCTCGAGGAACGGGATCAGCGCCGTGGCGACCGAGACGATCTGCTTCGGGGAGACGTCCATGAGCTGGACCTCGTCGGGTGGAACCGACGAGATCTCGGTGGTGGCTCCGAAGAAGACGTCCTGCTCCAGCTGGAGACGGAGCCCTTCGAGGGTCGCGGCCTGGGGCGAACGACGGACGAGGACGCGGTCGTTGAGGAACCTGTTCTTCTCGTCGAGCTTCGCGTTGGCCTGCGCGACGACGTATTCCTCTTCTTCGTCGGCGGCGAGGTACACGATCTCGTCGGTGACCTTGCCCTTGGTGACGACCCGGTACGGCGACTCGATGAAGCCGAACGAGTTGACCCGGGCGTACGAGGAGAGCGCGCCGATCAACCCGATGTTGGGTCCCTCCGGCGTCTCGATGGGACACATGCGCCCGTAGTGCGAGAAGTGCACGTCGCGCACTTCGAAGCCGGCCCTTTCGCGGGAGAGACCACCGGGGCCGAGCGCCGAGAGGCGACGGCGATGGGTCAAGCCCGACAGCGGATTCACCTGATCCATGAACTGCGACAGCTGGGAGGTTCCGAAGAACTCCTTGATGGCGGCCACGACCGGTCGGATGTTGATGAGCGTCTGGGGCGTGATGGCCTCGACGTCCTGGGTGGTCATGCGCTCGCGCACCACCCGCTCCATGCGGGAGAGGCCGATGCGAACCTGGTTCTGGATCAGCTCGCCCACCGACCGGATGCGGCGGTTGGCGAAGTGGTCCTGGTCGTCGAGGCGGTAGCCGGGCTCGGCATCGACGAGATGCAGCAGATAGGTGCAGGTGGCGAGGACCTCGGCCGGCGTGAGAACGGACTGGTCGGGATCGGGCCGTTCGAGCTCGAGTCCGAAGATCTGCTCGATCCGGTCGATCTCGGCACCGAGCTTGCGATTGAGCTTGTAGCGGCCGACCCGGCTGAGGTCGTAGCGCTTCGACTCGAAGAAGGCGTTGCGGAAGTAGGCGCGGGCGGCCTCGACCGAGGGGGGCTCGCCCGGACGGGCCCGCTTGTAGATCTCGACCAGCGACTCTTCCTGGGTCGGAGCGTTCTCCTTCTCCTTCTCCCACTGGCCTTCGAGGAAACTGAACCGCTGCACGAAGGCCTCGAGGAAGCCGGGGGCGTTCTCCTCGTCGAAGCCGAGGGCGCGCAGCAAGGTGAACATCGGCATGCGGCGCTTGCGGGCGACGCGACACCCGGCGGTGACGTCCTTGCCGGGCTTCTGCTCGACGTCGAACTCGATCCACTCGCCGCGGTAGGGATGGATGGTTCCGGTGACCAGCTGGTGCTTGGCCAGATTGCGCAGGCGGTACCGCTCCCCGGGTTGGAAGATGACACCGGGCGACCGCACGAGCTGCGACACGACGACGCGCTCGGTGCCGTTGATGACGAACGTGCCCTTCTGGGTCATCATCGGGAAGTCGCCCATGAAGACCGTCTGCTCTTTGATCTCGCCGGTCTCGCGATTCATGAACCGGGCCCGGACGAACACCGGGGCCGAGTAGGTCATGTCCTTCTCTTTGCACTCCTCCACCGAGAACTTCGGCGGCGGGCGCAGATCCTCGTCAGCGGGATCGAATTCCATCTCCAGCTGAAGATCACCGTTGAAGTCGGTGATCGGGCTGATGTCCGCAAACGTGTTGCGGAGACCTTCGTCCAGGAACCACTGGAACGAAGCGGTCTGGACGGAGATGAGATCCGGCAGCTCGAGAACCTCGGAGAGGTTTCCGAACGAATACCGTTCATGGGCTGGGGCGGCAGAGGGCAACGCCTACTCCTCAGATACGCAAAGGGCTGGCTGTGGGGGCTTGACGGGGGTCAGGGGCACGGGCTCGAATCCGGGCCCGGGCGCGCTGGAACCACGGGAAAAACGTGGAATACAGAACGGACGGGCACGGCAAGGGAAAGGCTAGTGCGTACAAGGCGCGATGCACAACCCTGGGCGCGGCTCGACAGTCTGACCCGGAGCCAGCGCTAGACGCAGGGTAAGGGTCCGGCCGTCACAGGTCAAGGGTAGGCGTGTTACAGCTGAACGGCGGGGCGGCGGCCGCCAAGCTCCGTTCGCCAGCCGAAGACACCGGGTCAGCGCGAAGGGGACGGTGTGCCAGACGACGCGGAGGCCGTCGCCGTGACCGTCGTCTCTACGGTTCGGTACCGAATGACCGTCGGGTCGTCGCAGCGGGCGGCCATCGAGTTGCCTATTCCGGAACCGACGCACCGGCAGTTCTCACTTGTTCGATGGGCCTGGGACGTGGTCGAGCGGGAGAGCACAGCTCCCGTCGGTCAGGGCAGCTCGACCACCTGATCGGCGCGGCGGAGTGCCAGCGCTCGGTTGGAGACCGCCAGGACCGTGCGGCCCTCGGCTCTCAGGTGGCTCCAGAGCGCCACCTCGGTCTCGACGTCGACCGCACTGGAGAGGTCGTCGATGACCAGCAGCTCGGGGTCGCGCACCCTGGCGCGGGCCACGGCCAGGCGCTGGCGCTGACCTCCGCTGAGCCGCACCCCTCTCGACCCGACCAGCGTGTCCGCCCCGTGCGGCATGTCCGCAACGTCGTCCTCGAGCGCCGCCGTGGCGATGGCGGCGCGCACCTCGTCGTCGGAGACTCGAGCCCCGAGCCGGACGTTCTCCATCAGTGTGTCGGTGAAGAGCGCCGGAACCTGGGCGAGGTAGGCACAGTGAGGCGGGACCATGAACGCACCCAGGTCGGCGATCTCCTCGCCGTTCCAGCGGACCGAGCCGGTCGAGGGGATCAGTCCGATGAGCGCTCGCAGGAGCGAGGTCTTACCGGCTCCGACGGGTCCGGCCACGACGGTCAGCGTTCCCCGTTCGATGTCGAGGTCGGCCCCGGACACACCCCCGGCCCCGTCGAAGGTCGCCGTCAACCCCCGGACGGTGAGGGTCCGAAGCGGGCGGCGCCGAAGCACCTCCGGCCGGTCGGGCTCGACATCCGGCTCGTCGATCCGCATCGGGCGCGGCCGCACCACGGTCTCGACCCCCGAACCGGTCAGGGCCTCCATGCGCTCGAACGCCACCTCGGCCTGACGGCGCCGGGTGAGGAGCTGGCCCATCATCCGCGGGAAGAAGGCCAGCCAGCTCATGTAGGAGACCACGAGCGCCAGATCGCCGATGGTGAACTCTCCCGATCGCATCGATCCGACCGAGACCAGCAGGGCCAGTCCGATCGCCACATCGGCGCTCGACCACGACGCCGCACCGATGCTCTCGGTCAGGGCCCGGTTGCGCACCGCGGTCCTTCGCCGAACCCGACCGCGCCGCTCGACCTCGCTCAGCGCGTCCTCGACCGCGCCGTGGAGGTCGAGGACCGGCGCGGCCTGGAACACGTCGCGCAGCACACCGTTGACGCGCGATGCCGCCTCGAGATCGGCCCGATGCGCCTGCTTGACCAGCGCACCGAGCACCCGGGTCAGCACGCCGACGCCGACCATCGGCACGAACACGACCAACGCCATGGCCGGATCGATGGAGACCAGCACCATCCCGGCCAGCACGGCGAACGCGGCGGCACCGGAGACGTCGACCCAGCTGTCGACGAACCACGCCACGTCCTCGGGATCGTCGCGGAACCGGCTCACGATCTCGCCGGGCCGGTCCACCAGCGGGCCGGCATCGGGGCCTCCCCCGACGACCTGACACTCGAGCATGTTCGCCTGCTGGACCGCCTGCATCATCACCCAGGACCGGATCCAGACCAGGGCCGCCGAATGCACGACCAACCGGCGGCCGATCTCGACGGCGCTGAACGCGGCGATGAGCACGTACGGGCGGCTCCCGCTGTCGGGATCGGCCACGGCATCGAAGATGAGCCGCATGATGAGCCCACCGATGACCGGCGAAACGAAGAACAGGAACCAACCGATCCACGGGGTCCAGAAGAGATCGCTGCGGTTGGTGGCTACCCGGTAGGAGAGCTTCCAGACCCCGGGCCGCGCCGTGGATCGATCCTTCACGGCGCGACCTCCTCGCTCGCGGCGAGCACCTCGAGCCGGGCGTAGACACCGGCATCGGCCAGGAGGGCGGCCCTCGTGCCGTGTTCGACGATGACACCGTCTTCGAGCACGGCCAGCCGATCTACGTGGGTGAGGGTGGAGATCCGATGAGCGATCAGCAGTGCCGTTCGGCCGCGCAACACCTCCCCGATGGCGCGCTCGGAGCCTCGCCTCGGTGCTCGGATCGATCCGGGCCGTGGCCTCGTCGAGCACGACGAACCGGGGATCGCGAAGGAACACCCGGGCCAGCGCCAGCAACTGGGCCTCTCCGGCGGAGAGACCGGCCGCATCGCCACCCAGCTCCACGTCCAACGCATCGCGATTTCCCAGCAGCCGATCCGCCAGTCCGACCCGCTCGAGGACCTCGACCACCGCCCTGTCCTCAACCGTGGGGTCGAACAGCGTCACGTTCTCGCGGACCGATGCGGCGAACAGCCGCACCTCTTGGGGTACCACCCCGATGTGAGCGCTCAGCGCCGCCGGTTCGATCGACCAGACGTCGATGTCACCGAGCAGCACCCGCCCCCCGGTCGGGGCCAGCAGCCCGGTCGCCAGCCGCATCATCGTCGTCTTGCCGCTGCCCGTTCGGCCCATCAGGCCGAGGCTCTCACCGGAGGGGATCTCGAGGTCGATACAGCGGAGCACCGCCTGTCGATCCTCCTCATCGTCATAGGACAGCTCGGTCCCGCGGAAGACCAGCGCCGGCACGCTGCCAGGAAACGCAGCGCGACCCCTCGGCCGGTCCGGGCGTTGCTCGTCGAGCAGGGCCCGGACCCGGTGCATCCCGCCCGACGCCTTCTGCACGTCCTGGAGCTGTTCGACCATCGCTTCGAGCGGCTGCTGGAGAACCTGCGTGTACTGGAACAGGAGGAAGGCCGTGCCGAGCGTGATCCAACCGGCCCGAAAGGCCAGCGTCCCCGACACGAGCGCGACGACCGCTCCACCACCGACCGCCAGCGTGGCCGTGTGCCACAGCCACAGAACGGATCGTTCGAGCTCCACGGTCGACCCGAGCACGGCACGGGCGTTGTGATGGAACCGCCCGAGGGCGTAACCGCCGGCGCCCGATGCCCGAAGGTCCTGTTGTCCCACGAGCTGCTCCTCGATGTCCCCGGAGAGACGCGACTGCGCGCCACGCTCATCTGCGGCGCTGACCACCCCGGCGTCGCGGATCTTCAAGAATGTCACGCCCGCTGCGCCCGCGTAGGCGGCGAAGAGGACGGCCAGCCGCCAGTCGATGAACAGGAGAACGACGACCGCACCCACCACGGTCAGCAGCGCACCGACCACCCGCACGACGAAGGTCGCCAGGTAGTCGGCGACCGCGGTCAGATCACCATCGACCCGCTCGGCCAACGAACCCGGAGAGTTCCGCTGGTGGAAGGCCAGACCGAGGCCGAGCACGTGTCGCGCCAGACCGACCCGCAGGTCATTGGTGACCTGCCACACGAGCGAGGTCGAGACGTAGACGACGCCGACGGCCAGAGCCTGACCGACGAGCGCCAAGCACACATAGCCGACGGCCAGGGGGACCAGCCGATCGGCCGGCTCTCCCGCGATGGCGCGATCGACGAACGCTCGCAGAAGCAAGGGGCCCGCCAGGGGAATGGCCGCGCTGATCGCCAGGACCGCACCCATGGCCGCGAGATGTCGCCGATGACCGCCGAGGAGGAGAAAGAAATCCCGCCAATGCACGGGCGGACCCTCCCCGATCGAGTGCGTTACGGGGTCTGTCCCCGTAACGCACTCGGGATCATCGGATGGCCGGTCCATGGGTACGGTCTACCGGAGACCGTCCCGATCGGCGGCGGCATTTCGGTCAATCCACGGTGGACTTCCGGCCAGCCCGGTCCTCGCTTGCGGCCGGCTTGGGACGCAGCGCCATGGCACCGATACCCAGGCCGATGGCGAGAGCTCCGGCCAGAACCAGCGCCCACGAGCTCGACCCCGTGGCCGGCAACGTCGACGGTGTGCCGCTGCTGAGGTTGCTCGGCGGCGGCGGCGCCGGGGTGGGAGCGACGGTCGTCGGGGTCGGCACCGGCGTGGGCGGAACCGTGGTCGTGGGCTCGGGCTCGGCGGTCTCGGCGAGCACGCACACGCCCGGTCCGGTCGTGACCCCGATGGGGGTCAGCGCGGGTGGTTCGAAACCTTCGGTGATGGTGGGATCCTCGCCGACCGGGTCACCCTTGCTGTCGGTCCAGTTGCCCTGGACCCCCTCGCAGGTGAAGTCTTCACCGACCTTGGTCGGAGCGCTGAACACGTTCGCTCCGAACGCCACGCACGTGATCCCGCCTGCCCCCACGGCGGTGAGGAAGTCCTCGAAACCGGGGCAGGACTCGTCGAACGGCCCGGACGGATTGAGCGCCGAGAAGAGCGCGCCATCGACGAAGAGGGTCGCACGGGCGGCGCCGGCGTCGAGCAGGACGGCGTGGACCGATGCGATCTGACCGGCCGGCCCCACCGCCGGGAAGGACGGCAGTGGCTTGGGAGGACCGCTGACGAAGAGCGGACCGGACTGCATCGGAAGCCAACTGGCCCCTGCTCCGGACTCTCCCGTCACCGATCCGGTGAAGTCCGTGCCGCCGTAGGTGAAGGGCGAGGCCGATCCCTGGTAGCGGGCGACGGTGAGGCCCGGATCCGGGTAGTCACCGCCCGACGCGCGGTCGGGGTCGCTGCCGACGGGATTGTCGGTTGCGTCGCGGAAGCCCCCGTAGCCCTGGAACTCGTAGTCCGCGCCTGAGCCCTTGCCGGCGAAGAACGTCTTCTTGAACGCCACACAGGTCGAGTCGATCAGACCACCGGGCTTGATCGCCTCGAACAGCGCGTCGAAGCCGGAACACGACGGCGCGTACGGGCCGCCCCCGGCCGAATCGAACAGGCCCTGGTCCACGTAGACGGTCATGTTCCGCTTGCCGCCGGCACCGAAGTCGAAAGTGGTCAATCCGGCGTGGACGTCCTTCGAGCCGTCGATACCGGCGACCTGGCCCAGTTCCTCCTCGACGAAGGTCGACGTGCCGTCGGCCGCGAAGAACCACACACCGTCGTTCGTACTGGCCGGGTCGGGCTGGGTGTAGTCGGTACCGCTGAAGTCCATGGGCGAGCGGGTCCCGTAGTAGGAAGACGATGGTGCGGCTTGTGCCGGGCCCGCTCCGACGACCACGAGCACCGTGGCGATGAGGGTGAACGTCCCGAGGACGCGTGCGAGTCGATGCATGGTTTGGGTTCCCTCCGAGGAACTGCAGGCGGCATGGTTCCGCCTGGTTCGTGTTCCATCGGACCGGACCGGCCGGAGTTGAGGCTCGGCCGACCTCAGGTCGAGAACGTCACCGGCATCGTCTTCCAGCTGTTGACCAGGGTGGAATGCCAGCGGGTCGGCTCACCGGCGACTTCGATGTCGGGGACCCGTCGGAGCAACTCGGCGAACATCGCGGTGATCTCGGCCCGGGCCAGGTTGGCCCCGAGGCAGTAGTGCGTACCGATCCCGAAACCCAGGTGGTGGTTGGGGGCACGACCGACGTCGAAGTCGTCGGGCTCGTCGAACACGGCCGGATCCCGGTTTGCGGCACCGTAGAACAGGACCACCTTCTCGCCTTCGGTGAACGAGTGCCCGCTCAGCTCGGTCTCGGCTGTGACCGTCCGGCGGAAGGCGATCACCGGACTGATGAACCGCACGATCTCGTCGGTGGCGGGGGCCAGTAGCCCCGGATCGTCTACCAACCGCTGCCGCTGATGAGGGTGATCCGACAGGGCCTGCACACCCCCGCTGAGGGCGTTGCGGGTGGTCTCGTTTCCGGCGATGACGAGCAGGAAGAAGAACATGTTGATCTCGGGAGGCGTGAGCGGTCGCTCCTCGTCCTCGTCGCCGGGAGAGATCCTGGAGTTGACCAGTTCACTGACCACGGTGCCATCGGGTGAGCGACGCTTCTCCTCGCCGAGCTCGGTGACGTACCCGAACAACTCGTTGACGGCCAGCAGCCCGTCGTTGGGCGACCCGCCCGAGCCCGGATCGTCGATCCCGATGATGCGATCGGTCCAATCGGTGAGCAGGGGGAAGTCCTCCTGTGGCATACCGAACAACTGTCCCACCACCTGCAGCGGCAGCTCCTTGGCCACGACATCGACGAAATCGCATGGCCCGCGCTCGATTAGGTCGTCGACGATCGCCACCGTCCGGGCGCCGATGAACTCGTGGAGCTCCCGGATGCGGCGCGGCGTGAACCCCTGGCTGAGCACGCGGCGGAAGTGGGTGTGCCGCGGTGGATCCATGTGGATGAGCTGCTGGCGCCACATCCACAGATCGTGGGGCCAGACGTCACCCATCAGGGCGGTGGATCGTTCGGACGAGAACAGTTCGGGATGTCGCGAGACGTGGGACACGTCCTCGTGGCGGGTGAGCGCCCAGAAGCCATGGGCGGGCGGGGGCTGGACCGCGCTGTTCTCGAAGGTGCGAACGAACGGCTCGACCCAGTGGATCGGGTCGTTCGCTCGGAGCCATGCGTAGGTGTCGATCGGGACGCCGGCGCCGTACACGGCCGGATCCATCAGGTTGGCCAGCTCGGTCATGTCGTCCGCTCGACGTACCTGGCGACGAGGTTCTCGAGCGCCTCCTGGCGACCAGACACCCGGGTCGGCTCGCCGGCGCCGAGGGTGTGCTCGTCGAGCGAGGCCAGGGTCTCGTCACCGCCGAGAATCCGTTGACCCAGATCCCCGTCCCAACCGGAGTAGCGCTCGGCTCGGGGCCCCTCCAACGCACCGTCATGGAGCATTGCATCCGCCACCAGGAGCGCCCGTGCCGTCGTGTCCATGCCACCGATGTGCGCGTGGAAGAGGTCGTCCCGTGCGATCGACTGGCGTCGGAGCTTGGCATCGAAGTTGAAGCCCCCCTTGGTCAGACCGCCACCGCGGAGGATCTCGTACATCCCGAGGGTCATCTGCTCGACCGAGACGGGAAACCGGTCGACGTCCCATCCGAGCCGATCGTCACCGGCGTTGGCGTCGACGCTGCCGAAGATCCCCGCCGAGAACGCCGCGGCGATCTCGTGGGCAAAATCGTGGCCCGACAGCGTCGCGTGGTTCACCTCGATGTTCACGGTGACCTCGCCGATCAGGTCATGGCGCTGGAGAAAGGCGTGCACCGCGGCCACGTCGAAGTCGTACTGGTGCTTCGTAGGTTCGTACGGCTTGGGCTCGAGCATGATCTGGCCTTCGAAACCGATGGCGTGCTTGTGTTCGACCACCATGGTGAGGAACCGACCGAGTTGGTCGAGCTCACGGGCCAGATCGGTGTTGAGCAGCGTCTCGTAGCCTTCACGGCCGCCCCACAGGACGTAGTTGTGGCCGCCGAGACGATGGGTCGCGTCGAGGCAGTGACGGACCTGAGCCGCGGCGTAGGCGAAGACCTCGGGATCGGGGTTGGTTGCCGCACCGGCCTGATAGCGCGGATGGCTGAACAGGTTGGCCGTTCCCCAGAGGAGACCCGTACCGGTCCGCTCCATGTGAGCCGCTGCATCCTCGACCAGTTCATCGAGGATGGCGCAGGTCTCCTTGAACGACACGCCTTCAGGTGCGATGTCGCGGTCGTGGAAACAGAAGAAGGGCACGCCGAGCTTCTCGAAGAACTCGAACGCGGCGTCCATCTTCATCCGCGCTCCCGCGACCGCATCCGGAGCACCGAGCCACGGCCGGTCGAGCGAGCCACCGCCGAAGATGTCCGACCCGTCCCACGCGAAGCTGTGCCAGTACGCCACCGCGAAACGGAGGTGGTCCTCCATCCTCCGCCCGCCGACCAGGCGGTCCGGGTCGTACCAGCGGAACGCCAGCGGGTCCTCGGCATCGGGCCCCCCGTATGCGATCGGCTCCGAGACGGTGGTGAAGAACTCTGCCATGCGTATCCCCCTGAGGTCGCGCGGGGATCCTAACGCGAGGGATTGCGACTCCCGACAGGCCAGGCGGCGGGGGATGGAGAGGGGACAGACCCCAGCGGGATCTGTCCCCTTCGACCGTCACATGATCGATCTACTCGAGATCGACCGTCACATGATCGATCTACTTGAGATCGACCGTCACATGATCGATCTACTTGAGATCGACTTGGGCGCCTTCGCCTTCGAGGGCCTCCTTGGCCTTCTCGGCCTCTTCCTTCGAGACACCTTCGAGAATCGCCTTTGGGGCGCTCTCGACCATCTCCTTTGCTTCCTTCAGGCCCAGACCGGACACCAGGCCGCGCACAGCCTTGATGACCCCGATCTTCTTCTCGCCCGCCGCGGTGAGTACCACGTCGAACTCGTCCTGCTCTTCCTCGGCAGCTGCGCCGTCGCCGCCGGCGCCGGGGGCAGCAGCCACCGCCACGGCAGGAGCCGCGGCGGTCACGTCGAACTTCTCCTCGAAGTCCTTCAGTAGTTCGCTCAGTTCGAGCACGCTCATCTCGGCGATGGCGTCGAGGATGTCTTCCTTGGTCATCATTCTTCGCTTTCTTCGGTTGCGGGGGCGGCATCTCCGCCCTGGGCGGAGACGGTTTCGCCGCCGTCGGTATCTGCTGCCTCGGCATCGGCCGGGGCAGCGTCTGAGCTGTCGGGGTCTGTCGTGTCCGGCGTCGGTTCCTCGTCGGTCGACTCCTCGGCGGGAGCCGAGGATTCAACGTCGGGGACGCCGCCTTGCTTGTCGATCAGTGCTTGGAGTCCGTACGCGAAATCGCGGGGCACCGCAGCCAACAGGCCGGCCATCCGCTGCATCGGTGCCGCCAGCAAGCCGGCGAACCGGGCCAGCAGCTCCTCGCGCGGGGCCACCTCGGCCAACGCATTCAGGTCGTCGGGTGACAACAATGCGCCGTCCATGATGCCGCCCTTGATGACCAACGCTTCGTTGGCCTTGGCGAACTCCTTGAGGGCCTTGGCCAGCAGGACGGGATCACCGGGTGAGCCGTCGGCCTTGGTCGCCGTGAAAGCGAAGGCCGTGGGACCCACCAGTTGATCCTCGATGTCCAAACCGGCATCGCGCGCCGCGAAACGAGCCAGGGTGTTCTTGTACACCTTGTAGTCCGCTCCGGCGTCGCTGAGTGCCCGGCGAAGTGTCTGGATGGACGAGACGTCGAGCCCCCGGTACTCGGTGACGACCGTGGCATCGGCTTCTTCCAGCCGGCCCCGAATCTCGTCGACGACCGCAACCTTCTCGGGTCGGGGATTCTCCATTGCACCTCCTCTCTGTCATCGGGTCCTGCGTCCGCGTGAGCGGACGCCAACGAACCGAAAGAGGTCTGGAGGTGTCCACCTCGTCAGGCGGGTTCCGTCGAAGCGATGGAACCACTTACCGAGCCAAGAAGGCTGACCGGATGTCTACGGCGAGCAGAACGTCTGGATTGTGGCGGTCAGCGTAGCGGACGAGGGGCGGCGAACCGCAGCCGAGTCTCCAGGGGCCGAAAGATCAGGTGACGGCCGCCTCGACGCGGGACGGATCGATCTTCACTCCCGGTCCCATGGTCGACGACAGGCCGACCTTCTTGAGATAGCGGCCCTTGGCCGAGGCCGGCTTGGCCCGTTCGAGCTCCTCGATGACAACCACGACGTTGGCCATGATCTTGTCGGCGTCGAAGCTCGCCTTGCCGACCGGTACGTGCACGTTGCCGTTGCGGTCGGTCCGGAACTCGACCTTTCCACCCTTGAACTCCTCGACCGCCTTGGCGACGTCGGGCGTCACCGTGCCGGCCTTGGGGTTGGGCATGAGGCCGCGGGGACCGAGCACCCGGCCGAGCTTGCCGACCGTCGGCATCATGTCCGGGGCGGCGATGGCCACGTCGAAGTCGGTCATACCTCCTTCGACCTCGGCGGCCAACTCCTCGCCTCCGACGAATTCGGCTCCGGCTGCTTCGGCTGCGGCAGCCGCCTCCCCCTGGGCGAAGACGGCCACCCGGACGTCCCGTCCCGTGCCGGAGGGGAGTGCCACCGTGCCGCGGATCATCTGGTCGGTCTTGCGTGGGTCCACCCCGAGCCGCACCAGCAGTTCGATCGTCTCGTCGAACTTCGCCGTCGCATTGGCCAGGACGATGTTGATCGCCTCTTCCGCCGAGTGCAGGTGGTCTCGGTCGTACTTCGTGGTCGCGTCGCGGTAACGCTTTCCGGTTGCCATTTATGATCGCTCCTTGCGGGCTCCCTCACGGATCGTTCACCACCGGGGCGAGGTCCTCCCCGTGCGGTGCGTTGAACTGCTATCCCTCGACGGCGATGCCCATCGACCGCGCCGTCCCGGCCACCTGGAGCTTGGCCGCGTCCAGATCGTTGGCATTGAGGTCGGGCATCTTGACCTTGGCGATCTCCGCCACCTGCGCATCGGTGATGCTGCCGACCGGGTCACGCCCCGGGGTTTCCGCCGCTTTGGTGAGGCCGGCGGCCTTCATGACCAGCGTGGATGTCGGCGGCGTCTTGGTGACGAACGTGAACGACCGATCCTCGAAGATCGTGATCTCGGCCGGGATGACGTCACCCCGCTGTCCCTCGGTCCTGGCGTTGTACGCCTTGCAGAAGTCCATGATCTGGACCCCGTGGGGACCGAGGGCCGTACCGACCGGGGGCGCGGGCGATGCCTCACCGGCGGGAATCTGGATCTTGACGACAGCAGCGACCTGCTTCTTCGCCATGGGGCTACCTCATTCGTTTCTGGCTTGGGTTGTTCTAGAGCTTCGCTATCTGGGAGAACTCGAGCTCGACAGGAGTCTCGCGCCCGAAGATGTTGACGAGCACCTTGACCTTGAGCTGGTCCTCGTTGATCTCGACGATCTCGCCGGTGAAATCGGCGAACGGACCGTCGGTGACCCGGACACTCTCGTTGATCTCGAACTCGAATCGGGGCTTGCTTCGCTTGGTCGCCGGCTCCTCGCCTTCGACCTCGACGGCCATGAAACCCTCGACGTCCTTGCGAGTGAGTGGCGCCGGCTTGTTGCCCGGACCGACGAATCCGGTGATACCCGGCGTGTCGCGGATGGTTCGCCATGCGTCGTCGTCCAACCGGCACCGAACCAGCATGTAGCCGGGCAGCATCTTCTTCTGTACGACGACCTTCTTGCCGGCCTTGAACTCGACCACGTCCTCCATCGGGATGATCACCTCGTAGATGGTGTCTTCCTGATGCAGCGAGCTGATCCGCGCTTCGAGATTCTGTCTGGCCTTCTTCTCGTAGCCCGACTGGGTGTGGACCGCGTACCAACCGCCAGGCCTGTCGTAAGGGCTCTCGACCTTCGGTGTGACGACCTCGCCGTCCTCGGCCTCCTGGACGTACTCGTATTCGACCGCACCCGGCGCATCGGTGGACTCGTCAACGGACTCGGCGGGCTCGTCCGGTCCGGCAACATCGCCAGTCGGTTCAGCCGGGGCAGGGGCCTCTGGCTCCGCCGGGGTGGGGACCTCGGGCGCGGCCTCAGCCGCATCGTCGACGGTATCGACGGCGGCGGGATCTTGGCTGACTGGCTCTTCGGACATGGGTGGACCTCAAGACGTGCAAACAGGGCGCACGAGGAACGGGGATCAGGTTTCGAACAGTGCCAAGCTGGCTTGGCCGAACACCCAATCGAGTAGGGCGATCAGAATGGTGACCAGCGTGAGCGTGACCAGCACCACGACCGAGGAGTTCAGCACTTCGGGCCAGCCGGGCCAGGCTACCTTGCGGAGCTCGCTTCGGACCTCTCCGAGAAACTGCCGCGCCGATGTTCGCTCGTTGCGGTCCCGACTCGGGGGCGTGACCTGACGACGAGTCTGCTCGCCGTCGGGGTCCTGGCCCTGACGGCGCAGCATGCGCTTCTGTTCTCGATTCATCGCCATGCGGGCGCTACCTCTTCGGGGTGGTGATGCAGGGCAGGAGGGAATCGAACCCACAGCCTTCGGTTTTGGAGACCGATGCTCTGCCTAATTGAGCTACTGCCCTAGAACGGGCGCAAGGATAGCAGCAGCACTCCGGACGCCCTCCTGCGTCAGGCTGGGGAGCTGCGGAGACGGAGCGGAGCAGCAGCAGGGTCGAGAGCCGGATCGGCGAAGCCGGCGCAGCGGATCATCCCGCACCGCTGCGGAGACGGAGCGGAGCAGCAGCAGGGTCGAGAGCCGGATCGGCGAAGCCGGCGCAGCGGATTATCGCTGCGCCAGAATAACCGGAATGATCAACCGGCCAACGGGAATCGGCGACGGGACCGATTGACGAGAACGATCGCCCCGGCGGCACCGGCCGCGGTGGCAGCCGCCAGCCCTCCGATGTACGCACCTCGGCGACCGCCGAACAGGGATCGGATGGCATGCCGCTCCGTGGCGTCCTCGAGATACAGGAGCACGTCGTCGACGAGGCCGGGCCCCGCGTCCAGGGTGTCGGTTCGCAGCGTGCGGAGCGCTCGGATGAGCTTCCTGTACTGCGCCAGCTCGGCCTGCTCGCGAAGGCTCAGGCCCTCTTCGATGGCGGGACCGAAGAGGTCTTCGCCATCCACCGCTTCGGCCAGTAGTTCGTCGAGTCGGCTAGACGGCATGACGATGCTCCTCTCCGCGAAGCGGAAAGACCTCTTCGCGCAGCTTCTTTCGCGCCCGGTGAAGACGCACCTTGGCCGCTGTCTCGGTGATCCCGAGCTCCTTGGCTATGGCCTCGTGCGGGAGGTCGTAGATGTCGCGGAGAACCACGACGGATCGCAGCTTCGGGGGAAGGTCCTGGAGGGCTTCCTTTAGCTGCTCGCGGAGCTCGCCGGTGTCCGCCCGCAGTGTCGGGTCATGTTCGGCCCGCTCGTCGACGATGGTGACCGTCTCATCGAGCTCGTCGTGCCGGTGTTTGCGCCGGCGGCCGAGGTGGGTGGATGCACAGTTGGCGGTGATGCGATAGAGCCATGTCGTGAACTGGGCGTCGCCGCGGAAGCGAGCCAGTCCCTTGTATGCCCGGAGATAGGTTTCCTGGACCACGTCTCGTGCATCCTCCTCGTTGCCGGTGAGGCGGTACGCAAGGGTGTAGGTGTCGGCATTGGTGGCGCGTACCAGCGCCTCGAACGCAGCGGGATCGCCCGCTTTCGCATTGGCGACCGTCCCACTCAGGTCGGTCGGGTCACCATCTTCATCCGGCATCGCCAATTCGACTCCGACTGGTCCTTCCTGGTTACGTCAGGGCGTCCGGCTGGTGCACGATCACCCGACCACGAGCCAGTTCGATGACACCCTTCTCCTCCAGACTACGGAGGTGGCGGTTGACCGAGGATCGAGTCGACCCGGCCATCCGGGCCAAGCCGTCCTGGGTGATGGCGATGCTGACCGCGCCATCACGATCGGGCTCACGATAGGCGCTGACGAGAACCGAGAGGCGGCGGTTGACCCGGTTGTCGACACCGTCGTAGTTCGCCTCGAGCACCTGCGCCGACAACCGTTCCACCCGGGAGGCGAGGACCTGCACGAGAAACCGGTCCACCGACGGGAACCGGGTCCGGAGGTCGTCGAACTGCTCGGCAGTGACACTGAGGGTCGTCGCCGGTCCGAGGGCCCGGACCGAACCGGTTCGACGGTTCCGCGGATCGACGAGCGCCTGCTCGCCGACCACCTCCCCGGGTCCCATCACGGCAAGCATCGAGACGAACCCGTCGAAACTGGTCACCTCTATGGCCAGCCGACCCGACTCGATCAGGTGCACGGCCGACGCCCTGTCACCTTCGTGCCACAGGAACTGACCTGTCGACAGCCGGTTTCTCACGGCCAGACCGAGCACCCTGTTGCGGACGTCCGGGGCGAGGCCCTCCAGCATCTTCCACTCCACGACGTCGATCGTAGTGGAGTGTCAACGCTGTTGGCTGGGCTGTCTCTCGTCGGCGAAGCGAGGCCGCCGGATCATCGGCGGCCCGAATGTGACGCCGAGCAACGCTGCGAAGCAGAGCGCAGCAGCGAACAGGCCGACACCCGGATAGCGAAGCGAGGCCGCCGCATCATCGGCGGCCCGAAAGGGACATCGAGCAACGCTGCGAAGCAGAGCGCAGCAGCGAACAGGCCGACACCCGGATAGCGAAGCGAGGCCGCCGGATCCATCGGCGGCCCGAATGTGACAGTAGCGACGGTCAGACTCGAACTGACGACCTCTCGATTATGAGCCGAGCGCTCTCACCAACTGAGCTACGTCGCCTTGGGTTGGGCGAGCCTCCTGACAGAATCGAACTGTCGACCTTTTCCTTACCATGGAAACGCTCTACCGACTGAGCTAAGGAGGCCGGTCCGAGTGGCACATCCACCCGGATAGCAGTCGCTCAGCATAGCCCGAGCGCCACTCGGCTCCGCACGCCATTCGCGCTGTGAGCCGTGGGTGACGTCACCCGTTTCGACATGGGCCGAATGGCTCAAGTCGGGTCGACGGCGCTCCGATGCACAGACATGCGAATCTCTCGGCTGGTCATCGAGTCGGACCAACAGAAGTTCACCCTCGATCTGCACCGGCGCTGCACGGTGATCGCCGGGCTGAGCTCCGATGAGAACGAAGCGATGATCAGCGAGCTGACCTCGGCGCTCGGCCCCGGTCGCGCCGGGGTGCACCTCGAATTCACCGAGGATGACGGCGCGGCGTTTGCCGTCTTCCGCCCCCACACGTCTCATCACCGCGTGGTCCATGTGGAGCGATCGGCCGACGTGACCGCCCGATACCGCCGCCGCGACGGAAGCGTCGACCTGCTCCACGCCCGAGGCACCGACGTACTCGCGGCCCGCGACCACCTGGTGCTCGCTCCGGCCCACCTACCCCACCGCGAGGCGACGGACCCGGTCATCCGAAGGCTGGCCAGCCTGGATCAAGCCGCGCTGCGCGCCTCCCTGAGAGACCTCGAAGCCGCGGAAGCGAACCTGGCGAAGCTGGCCGAGGCCGAGGATGCCCGTAAGGACACCGAGGCGGTCGACCGGGTCGAGGAGGTCCACGCTGAGCTCGAGCGATATCAGCAGAAGCACGAGCGGGCCCGCCGGTTCTCGTTCTACACCGGGGTGTTCGCCGCCGTCGCCTCGTTCCTCGTCATCCTCGGAGGGGGGCCGGTGCTCGCCGCTCTCCCCCTCGTCGCCCTCGCTGTGGGTGTGTCCGTCTTCTCGATCCTCCAGTGGCGACAGGTCGAAGAGGCCCGAGACATCGAGGACGAGGCGCTCGACGCCGCCGGTGCCCAGTCCTATCTCGGACTGCACATCGAGCGGGTGAACTCACTGATCTCCAGCACCCAACGACGCTCCGAGATGCTCATCGCCGACGAGAAGCATCGCCTGGCTCTGGAAGACTGGAAACGGCTCGTCGGGGACATCCCGGTCCGATGGGTTCTCGAACACGGATACGAGATCGCCGAGGCCGCGACGCTGCGTCAGGAGCTGATCGATGACGGTGCGCTCGCGATGAAGGACGGCGTCGTCGATGACAGCGGGCTCCTCTTCCTTCGTTCCCTCCGGTCCTGGATCCTCGCGGCCGACGGCGTCGGCGACGATGGGGGGCTACCGATCATCTGCAATGACCCCTTCCGGGACCTCGATCCCGGGGCAAAGCCCGTGCTCCTCGAGGAGCTCAACCGCAGCGCAGGGGACCACCAGGTCGTGTTCCTGACCAGTGATCCCGACGTCGTCTCCTGGGCCGCGGCCGAAGCGGTCACCGGCCAGATCGCCTTGCTCGAACAGAGCCGAACCACCGACTCTTCGGTCACGGGAGAGCGGAAGCCCACGATGGGGGAACGAGCCAAGCAGATCATCCACCGGGGGCGGGCCGCGGCAGGTCACGAGGGCTGACGCTCCGCAGGCCGTCCCAGGACCACCCTCGGTGCGGTCCGCGCCGCGTAGGGTCGAACGGGTGCGCCTCCGCCCTGCTCGCCTCGAAGACGCCGAGGCCATCCGTCGCATCTACAACGTCGAGGTCGAGACCTCGACCGTGACCTTCGACATGGTGCCACGCACACTCGAGGAACAACGGCGCTGGATCCGCGAACGCTCGGGAGCCCACGTGGCGCTCGTCGCCGATGACGATCACGGCGTCGTGGCCGGGTTCGGATCGCTCTCGTCGTACCGGGACCGACCGGCCTACAGCACCACGGTGGAGGACTCGGTCTACGTGGATCGCGACCAACAGGGCCAGGGCGTCGGCCGCCTCATCCTGGATGGGTTGGTCGACGCGGCTGCGGCGCAGGGATTCCACTCGATCATGGCTCGCATCGTCGGAGGCCACGACGCCTCGATCCGCTTGCACGAGTCCGCCGGCTTCGAGGTGATCGGCACGGAACGTGAGGTCGGCCGCAAGATGCGCCGCTGGCTCGACGTGGTGTTGATGCAACGCCTGCTCTGAGTGCGTTATCCGGGGACAGACCCCGAACAACGCACTGGCACCGTGTTCACTCCACGGCGCGCAGCGTGCCGTCGGGTGTGACCTCGTACCAGCCTTGGGGGGCGTTTCCACCGCAGCCCGGTCCGTTCGGGAGGACCTCGGTGAGCTCGATCGGGGTGGGTGGCACGATCGTCTCACCCCCATCGGTCCGGACGAGGACGGTTCGGTTCCAGTCGTCGTCCTCGACGAGGAACCGGGCCTGGGTCTCCTCGGGAAACACGAGGGGATCGTTCTCCTCCCCCGGGGTGACGCAGGCGCCGTCCATGCACACCACCAGCGTCGAAGGATCGATCGCCGGCACGAGCATCTCGACATCGATGCTGACCACCGGAAGCGCTTCGATCGGCGTGCACCCGTCGGACGGCCCGCACGACACGAGGACGGCGGCTGCCGCGGCGATGCGGGCGATGCGGGACACCCGAGCATTCAATCACCCCGGACCGACGGCCGGGTTCGAGCAACGGTGCTGCGTCGCTAGGCGTACGAAACGACCTCGAACTCGATGTCGTCGGGCGCCATGAAATAGAAGCGGCGACCCGGCGCGTAGTCCATGTGGTTGAACGTCTCGATTCCCTCGGCCTCGACCCGCTCCTGGACGGCGTCGAGCACGTCGACCACGACGCCGACGTGATTGAGCCCCACCAGATCGTCCCGACCGGCACGAGGATCGTCCCCCACGTCGTCGCTCGCGTAGAGCGCCAGATAGCCGCGATCGTCTCCCACGTGGACGGTGTGTCCCCCCAGCATCGAGGGTCCCTCCCACCGGGTGCGCCAGTCGAAGAGCCGTTCCAGGAGATCGGCCGTCCCGCGCGGATCGGTCACGGTGATGTTGACGTGCTCAAGAGACATGGTGACTCCTGCCGCTATTTTGAAAGAATACTCCTGGTTTGACAGCCGAGGCGCTGTCGGTGACCGCCACGACGACCTGACCGGCGAAGACCTGGAGGGTCGTGTCGCCACGCTCGCCGAGCATCGAACGGCCCAGGGCTACATGGCCGAGGTCGTCAACCGGACCCTCGGTCTCCCCTGCACGGGATCGCCTCGTCGATGAACCGGCGCACGTGGCCGAGAGCCCGATCGGCCTCGGGAATCACGCCGGCCAGCCCGTGGAACCCGTGGGGCATCGCCGCCCAGACCTCCAGATCCACACGACCACCGGCGAGGCGAATACGCTCGGCGACCCGTTCGGCGTCGCTGCGACAGCGATCGATCTCGCCGGCGTGGAGCAACACGGGAGCCAGGCCGTGCAGGTCGGCGTGAACCGGCGAGACGGCCGGATCGGCGGGATCACCGTCGGGTCCCACGTAGTCGCGGCCGCGGCGGCGAAGCCATTCGGGATCGAGGAACGGGTCACGACCGGTCGGGCGCGTCGCCGAGTCGCCTCTGGCCTCGAGATCGAACCACCCGCAGAGGCTGACGAGACAACCCGGACCGGGAACCGCCGCGTCGCGCAACCGGATGGCGGCAGCGAGTGCCATCCCCCCGCCGCAGGAGTCGCCCATGAAGACGAGCTGGTCCGGATCGCGGCCCTCCGAGATCAGGTGCTCGTAGCTCGCGATCAGGTCGTCGATCTGGCCCGGGTGCCGGGTCTCGGGCGCGAGCCGGTACTCGGCCACGAAGACCGGCAGGCCACACGCCCGCACCACGTTGGCCGCATAGAACGCATAGGACGCCGCGAGCGAAGTGACGAATCCGCCGCCGTGCACGAAGAACACCGCTCGGCCGCCGCTGCTCGCAGACTCGTCGGAACAGGGCTCGCCGGGGCGAACCCACACCCCGGCATCGGACGCTTCGACCAGGACATCGGAGCCGGGATCATGGCCGTGGACCGCGTCGAACTTGGCCCGTACCTCGGTCAGCGAGTCACGGGGGTTCGAGAGATCATCGGGAAGAAGCGGCGCCAGCGCTTCGTATTCGGCGCTCGCGACCGGGCCCCGCATCAGACTTCGGGTCCCGGTGCGTCGAGCCCGGCCTGGACGAATCGGACCAGGGACTCGACGTCGTCCCGGGCCGGTGGTGACTCGTCGCTGAGATACCGACCGAGCTCACCGAAGACCAGGGTGTAGACGGTGCGTGCCCAGTCGGCACGGGGACCGAGCAGGTCGGCGAGCTGGGCGATCAGCTGTTGTTCGGAGGCCTCCTGTTGGTCGGGGAACCGCTCGTGGAGGTACTCGACGCGCGTCACGAAGGGCCTCGTCCGCCGGGCCGCCTCGGGGTCCGAGGCCTGTGCCATCACGCCGCGGACCCACTCGGCGACCCGCCGATCGGGATCCGGGCCGACCCCGGTGCGACGATCGAGGTAGTCGACGAGCTGGCGGCGTCCCTCGTCCAGCATCACCAGCAGCAGCTCGTCCTTGCTGCGGAAGTGCCGGTAGAAGGCGGGATTGGAGAGCCCGGCCTCGGCCAGGATGGCGCGGATGGGCGGATCGAACCGACCGGTGTCGGCGATCACCCGGTAGGTGGCCTGGATCAGCTCCTGCACGTCGGCTTCGTAGGCCTCGGCCCGATCGGCCAGGCTGCGCTCGATCACCTGGTCTGCCAGGGACATCAGTCGCCGCCTCCCCCCTCCAGCCAGGCGCGGTTGCCGTACCGGTCGATGCTCGTGACCTCGGCGACGGGGCGTCGCGTCGTCGGGCCGTAGCGACCACGGGGCCAGCCGAGCGGAACGATCGCGACCGGCGTGATGCGCCAGGGAACGCCGAGCGCCCGCCGGGCCAGGAAGTTGAGGGTCAGCGGCATGGTGACGAGGTTGGCCCCGAGACCTGCTGCGCGCGCCGCGAGCAGCAGGTTCTGTACTGCCGGGAAGACCGATCCGTACGAGCTGGCCGCGATCACGGGAGGGAACCCGATGCGGGTGTTGCGCATGCAGACCACCACGAGAACCGGGATCTCCTCGAAGTGGTCGACCTGGTGACGTACCGCCCGGTGAGTCCGGACGAACCTGGGGTCCCTCCGGTTGAGCCATGCCACCGGCTTGTCGGCCAGGGCGAACACCCGCCGGTTCAGCGTTCCCAGTCGCGCCTTGACCGCGGGATCCCTGACGACGATGAACTCCCAGCTCTGGTGGTTCTGTGAGGTCGGAGCCTTCACGGTCAGCTCGAGGAGCCGCCGAACCAGGTCGTCGCTGACAGGGTCGGTGCTGAGTCGACGGATCGCCCGCTGGGTCGACATCGCCTCGCCGAGGCTCATCTCGAACGTCGGGTTCCGGTCGGGCTCGATAGCGGTCATGTCGTCGGGTGGTCCTCGCTGGTCGAGGCCAGCGACCGGAGCTGACGCCGATCGACCTGGCCGGTGGCACTCGTACGCGGGATGGCATCGAGTCTGAGGAGATGGCGCGGATGCTGGTGGCGAGCCAGTGGGTGGGGGCCGTCCGGACGAGAGGTGGGAGCGAACGTCGTCGAGCGTCAGCGCCGCGACGTCGGGTCGGAGCACGACTGGCCGCCCAGAGCGCTTCGCCCCAGGTCTCGTCGGCGACGCCGAAGACCGCGACCTCGGCGATGGCGGGATGGGTGCCGACCGCTCGCTCGACGACCTCGGGGACGATGGACTCACCCCCCGACCTGATGACGCTGCCGACCCGACCGGTGATCGTGAGGTAGCCCTCGTCGTCGACCTCGGCGCGGTCACCGGTGCGGTACCAGTCGCCGTCGAAGGCCGAGGCCGTGGCGTCGGGGTCGCCCAGGTAGCCGTCGAAGAGCAGCGGACCCTGGACGAGGAGCTGGCCGTCGTCGGCGATGCGCGTGCGCGTGAGCGTGCTGGGTCGACCGCAGCTCCCGGGCTTGCGGGCCAGATCGTCGTGGTGCAGCGAGGCGACGTTGCCCGCTTCCGTGCTGCCGTAGAAGACGCGGACGTGTGCGGCGGGGGCCATGCGGGAGATGGCCCGCAACAGCTCGACCGACGTGGGCGAGGTTCCGGTGTCGGCGAACCGGAGGTCGGGGAAGGCCCCCTTCCCATCGGATCCCGTGTACTCGTCCAGACGGGACCACAGCGCGGGAATGGCGTTGAACCGCTCGACGCGGTGGTCCCTCAGGGCCCCGCTCAACGTCTCGGCGTCGGTCCGGTCGACGAATACGACGCCGGCCCGGGCGTGCCATTGCTGGAGGGCGATCGTCCAGCCGGCCATGTGGAACAGGGGGTACGGACACAGCGCCGCGCCGCGGGGCTCGAGCTGCGAGCCGGGGTGGGAGCGGAGCACGCTGGTGCGGTGCGACAGCACCGCCGCCTTCGGACGGCCGGTGCTCCCGCTGGTGAAGAAGGCGACGTGCGGATCGATCTCGGTCCACCTGCGGAAGCTCCACTGTTCGCTGTCGGACAGCTCGGACCGCGTCGGCCACGACCACGACGTCGCCTTCGACCGCGTCGGCCGCGGATCGGTACGGCCGATCGATCAGCGTGACCGTGGGTCGGATCGTCGCGGCGACCGCTCCGATCGTCGAGGGGTCGATTCGAGGATCCAGCGGAGCGAACACGACACCGGCCCGGGCACAACCGACGAACAACGCCAGCAGGTCGAACGACGTGTCGGCCAGGACCAGGGCGACGGCACCGGGCGAGAGACCTGATTCGACCAGACCCTGCGCGGCGGCAGTCCCCGCCCGGTCGAGCTCACGAAAGTCGTGGGCCACGCCATCGATCACGGCCGCCGGCGCTATCGGGCGCGCCGGCGGCAGCGTTCGCCACCACCGCGCCGACGGTCAGCCCGTCGGTCATCGAATCAGCGGCTGATTGAGCTCCAGCTGATTGCCGGACGGATCGACGAAGAAGGCCTGGCGCATCCGCTCGATCTGGAACGGGTCACCGACCTGCGACTCCGAGCGGCGCGGAGTCGGGCGACCTCGACGTCGATGTCGTCGGTCTCGAAGGCGAGGTGGGGCCCTGCCGGCGGAACGAAGTCCGGGATCGGCGAGCAGATGGATCTGCACCCCGTTGCCGGTCCCGAACCACGCTCCGGGTCCGAGATCGGGGCGAGGCAGGACGTCGAAGCCGAGCGTCTCGGTGTAGAAGACGAGCGCCTCGGCGACGTCGGTCACCGAGATCGAGACGTGCTGGATCGGCAGCATCCCGGGGCGGCGGGTCGCCTTCACCTCGACGACGATCTCCCGGAAGGTCTCGTCACCGACGTTGACGGCGGTCTCCTTGCCACCGGCGGTGGCGAAGCTGGCCCGACCCGCGTCCGACCCGGCCCTCGAGATGGTCGTGGCCGGCGAAGGTCCCTCCGCTGTCGGGCTCGAACTCGGCCGCGATCCGATCACCCGAGATCTGGACCATCACATA
This sequence comes from uncultured Acidimicrobiales bacterium, assembly GCA_963695075.1. GTDB lineage: Bacteria > Actinomycetota > Acidimicrobiia > Acidimicrobiales > CAWCAL01 > CAWCAL01. Next base: position 184,323 of record CAVOFR010000005.1, on the reverse strand, counting down.
GTCGTGACGGTGGTGATGGAGAGCCGATCTCTGTCCGGGATCGAGCCGCAGCTCCCAGACGCGCACCTGGTCGTTGTCGATCAGGACCCTGGTGCCGACATCGCCGAAGGTGCGCGCGCCGCCGGGATCGGTGGAGGCCATGTCATCGCTCTCCTTCTCGTGAGAACATTGTTCTTGGTACCTGGAACACTGTAGCATCGTGCTCGTGGAACGACCGATCCTCCTGACGGGCATCGGCGGCCAGGGCATCCAGCTCGCCGCTCGCACGCTGGCAGAGGCCGCGACCGCCGACGGTCGGCGGGTCCAGCTCTTCGCCAGCTACGGCGGGATGATGCGCGGCGGCAACAGCGATGCCTTCCTCGTGATCGCCGATGCTCCGGTGGCCGCACCTCCCGTCGTCGGCTCGGCCTGGGGCGCGCTCGTCATGCACCACGAACACGCCCAAGCGGTCTGGCCGAAGCTCGACGCCGGCGGCGCTGGCCGTCGTCAACAGCTCGGTCGTCGATCCCGCGTGCCGCCCGGACAACGCGGCGGTGACCGTCGTCGACGTCCCGGCTCTCGACATCGCGACCGGCTCTCGGTTCGCCGGTCGCCGCATCGCTCGTACTGGTCGGCGCGCTCGGTGGCACGCACCGGGATCGTCAGCCGCGAGGCCCTGCTCTGGCCACGCCGGCCAGGCGTACTGCCCAGCTACCGGGGTGAGGCGGCCGCGGCGAATGGAGCGCGCCCTCGAGCGTGGACTCGACACCGGCGCCGTCCAGCCACTCGCCTGGACACCGACGGCGGTGAGCTCGTGACCAGCACCGGGAACGAACCGATCCGCGTCCGCGGCACCGTCGTGATCGACATCGAGGCATGCAAGGGATGCGATCTCTGCATCGAGGCGTGCAAGCCGGCCGTGCTCTCGCATGACCTCCGGATCACACCAACGCTCGCGGCTACCGGTTCCCCGTGCTCCTGGCCGGCTGCACCGCCTGCCGAGCGTGCGCCGACGTGTGTCCCGACTTCTGCTTCCAGGTGTTCCGCTTCGACCGAACCCAGGACCTGGACCGCCGAAGCGGGCCTCCTGTGACCCGACAGCTCGTCGATGGGGCCGCCGCAGTGGCCGACGGCCATGGTCCGGGCCGGCTGTCGGTTCTTCGCCGGCTACCCGATGACGCCGTTCACCGAGGTCCTCGAACACATGGCCCAGGCGTTGCCTCCGGTGGGGGGCGTGTGCATCAACGCCGAGAGCGAGCTGGAAGCCATCGGCATGGTCTGGGGCGCGGCCGCGGCCGGAGCCCGTTCGGCGACCGGATCGACCGGCCAGGGTCTGTCCCTGATGCAGGAGTCGATCGCCGAGGCGTCCATGGCCGGCATCGGATTCGTCGTGCTCAACATGGCGCGGGGCCAGGGCGACTACTTCCAGGCGACGCGGGGCGGGGGCCACGGCGACTACCGCACGCCCGTCCTGGCGCCGTCGAGCCCGGCCGAGGTGGCCGAGTCTGGTCGCCGATGCGTTCGACCTGGCCGACCGCTGGCGCAACCCCGTCCTCGTCGTCGGCGACTACTACCTCGCCCACACCTGGGTCGACCTCGAGCTCGACGGAGCCGCTCCCGATGCCTCCCGCCGGCCCGGACTGGTCGCTCGACGGCACCACGGGCGGATCCGGAAGGGCGAAGCTCGTCTCACCGCTCGGAACGACCAAGCAACGCGACGGCGTCGGCTACGACCTGGCCGAGCACTACGCCGGGTGCGCCGAGCGACGGCGTGAGATGGAGGCGGGGATCGCTCCCCGGGTCGAGGTCGATCGGGTCGGCGACGCCGACATCGTGCTCGTGGCGTACGGAACCATGGCCCGGTACGCGAGGAGCGGTCGTCGAGGACCTCCGGACCGAGGGTCTCCGGGTCGGCCTCGTCCGGCCGGTCACCCTCTGGCCGTTCCCCGACCGACGACGTCGCAGCAGCGGCGGACGGGGCCGGCGTCGTCGCCGTCTACGAGAACAACGCCGGCCAGATGATCGACGACGTGCGCCTCGCCGTCCTGGGCGCGGCGCCGGTGGTCGGCCTCAACGGCTTCGGCACCGACTCCTCGGCCTTCGGCATCGCACCCGACGTGACCGTCGAGAACCTCACCAGCTCGGTCCGTTCGCTCCTGGTGGAGTACGGCTCGTGACCGACCCGAACGCGGCGACCCCCTCCGGGTGATCCCCAGCAACGAGGCGCCCGTGGACGCCACCCTCGTCGACGACCACACCCCCGACCTGATCGACGTCGGCGCCCATCACCTCTGTCCGGGATGCGGTGAGCCCATCGCCATGCGCGCGGTCATGGACGCGCTCACGCTGCTCGGCCTGGCCGACCGCTGCTATCGCCGTGTTCGGCATCGGTTGCAGCACTGCATTCTCCAACAACCTCGACGTCGAGGTGCTCCAAGCCCTGCACGGTCGAGCGCCCGTCGGTGGCCACCGGCGTGGCCCGGGTGCGACCCGAACTGGCCGTGTTCACCATCCAGGGCGACGGCGACATGGCCAACGAGGGGCTCCAGGAGGTCCTCCACGCCGCGGCACGGGGCGAGAACATCGCCTGCTTCATGCTCAACAACGGCGTGTTCGGCGAGACCGGCGGCCACCTGACGGTCACCACCACCGTCGGCCAGCGCACGAAGAACACCCTCGACGGCCGCGATCCGCGACAGCATGGTCACCCGATGCGCATCGCCGAGCTGATCGCCGGCATCGACGGCGTCGGCTACGTGGCCCGCGGAGCGGTCAACGACGCCGGCAACGTGGCCCGGACCAAGCGGATGATCGTCGACGCCTTCGCCGCGCAGCAGCAGCGGCCTCGGGTTGTCCTTCGTCGAGATCCTCACCATGTGCCCGACCGGCTGGTTCGTCCCCACCGAAGAGGCTCCCGACTACCTGGCCGAGACCATTGCCGGCACCCATCAGGTCGGCGTCCTCCGATCGGAACTCCCCGACGGTGCCGCGTGAGCGAACCGCTTCGTCGTCGGCGTCCTCTATCCGGCGTGGTGGAACAGCGATCTCGAGGATCACGTCGCTCGACTGGCCGAAATCGACGATCGCATCGAGGTGCTGGTCGAGACCTACGAGGAGCCCGCCGAGCTACGGCGGCTCCGCGGCGTACCTCCCTGGGACGAGGCCCGTGGGCAGGCGATCGAGCTGAGTGGCGCACAACGTCGACGCCTTCAGCCGGATCGACTGCTGCGTCACGCTCGACCTGCCGTTCGACGTGGCCGGGATCGCGCCGAGGCTCCGATGGGTCCAGGGACTCGGCGCGGGCGTGGGTCAGCTCGAATCGGCCGGGCTCTACGACGCGGGAATTCGGCTCACGAGCGCAGCCGGCGCGAACGCCACGGCCATCGCCGAGTTCGTGATGAGTCGGATCCTGGCCGAGTACAAGAACGCCCGGGCGCTGGACGACGCCCAGAAGCGCCACGAGCTGGCAGACGCTGTTCGGTCAGGAGCTCGCCGGACGGACCCTCGGGCTCATCGGCCTCGGTGAGATCAACCGGCGGGTCGCCGGTTGCGCCCGAGCGTTCGAGCTGAGCCGTCCTGGCCATGCGACGCAGTGGATCGCCCTCCGATCTGGTCGACGATGTCTACGAGCCCGACCGACTGCACGAGATGCTCGGCCGCTGTGACATCGTCGCCGCCGCCGTCCCGGAGACCACCGAGACCGAGGGATTGATGGACGAAGCCGCCTTCGCTGCGATGGCGCCGGGCTCGATGTTCGTGAACGTCGGGCGGGGATCCCTCGTCGACGAGGAGGCTCTCCTCGCGTGCCCTGGCGTCGGCTCACCTGCAGGCCGCGGCGCTCGACGTGACCCGCATCGAGCCCCTCCCTGCCGACAGTCCGCTCTGGGATGCCCCGCGCCTGTATCTGTCGGCCCACTGCGCGAGCGCTCCGGACCGCCTCTTCGTGAACCTGCACGAGCTGTTCGAGGACAACCTCCGTCGCTACCTCGCCGGCGAACCGCTCAGGAACGAGCAGCACCCCTACCCGACCTGATCACCCATTTGCCTCGACGTCGGTCGCCCGACGCTGACGGACCAGATTTCGGCGTTCGGCGGGCGACGTCACCGGGCCCTCCGCTTCGCCTTGGTCAGCTCCACCCGTTCCGGCCGATCCTTGTAGAAGGGATCGAGCGGGTAGCAACCGGACACCAGCCCGGCCCGAGGGGCGGTCGTGCAATCGCTGAACGTCCGGCAGATCAGGCCGCTGGTGAGTGGATTGCCGGCCAGCACGTCGGCAGGCAGATCGGGATACGACAACACCATCCGACCCAGACCGATGAGATCGGCTCCGCCGGACGCGAGCACGGCCTGGGCCACGTTGGGGAGCCACTCCTGCAGATACGAGTAGCCGGTACCGACGACGGTGAGATCGGGATGCCGCTCGGTCACCTGGGCGGTGGCAGCCAGGAGCCGGGCGACACCTACCAGGGGGTCCTCGGGCGGCTGGTAGCCGTCCGAGGGTGGGAAGTACGCCGGCCGCTGGACGTGCGGGCAGTAGTAGGGACTGCCCGCGGTGATGCAGACGAGCCCGACGCCGAGGTCCGACAGCATGTCGAGGAGCCGGTGGGGCTCGGTCAGGTCGATCCCCAGACCGCCACCGTCACCGCCGAACGCGTGCGCATACGCGTCCGTCGTCGCCGGCACACCCACGCCGTCGGGTCCGGGGCTGTGCGGCACGACGTCGAACAGGGACAGGCGGACCGCCACCGCCAGGGAAGGGGCCGCCTCGCGGATGCCGGTGATGATCGACCGGAGGAACGTCGTACGGCCGGCCAGGTCGCCGCCGTAGCAACCGGGACGGTCGTGGGCGGTGAGGAGCTCATGGCCGAGGTAGCCGTGGCACGCCTTGACGTCGACGAAATCGAACCCCGACCGTGCCGCCAGGACCGCGGCCGCGACGTAGTCCGACACCAGGCGATCGAGCTCCTCGTCGGTGAACACCGAGGTGTCGTCCGCGCCGACCCGTTCGTCGAGCAGGGGGTGGCGGTAGGCCGTCCGCGGCGCCGGTCCCGATGCGTCCGGCCGGGAGTAGCGGCCGGAGTGGGTGAGCTGGAGTCCGGTGACCTGGTCGGGGGAGAGCAGGGCACGAAGCTCGGCCAGTCCGTCCACGGTCGACTCGTCGATCACGAGCTGGTTGGGGTTGGCCCGACCTTCCCGGACCACCGCCGTCGCCTCGCCCCAGACCAGCCCGGCGCCGCTCTCGCCCAGACGCTGCCAGCGACGACGAACCAGATCGGTGGGACGACCGTCGTCGGTACCGTCCCATCCCTCCATGGGCAGTGTGGCGAAGCGGTTGTCGATCTCGATGGTCCCGGCGCTGCCGTCGTGGATCACCGCTCCAGCCGCGAAGACAGCGGGGTCGACCTCGTCGGCCAGCGGGAGCTCGACACCCAGCTCGCCGAGGTGGGCCCGCAATTGTTCGATCGTGCGCAGCTTCTTGACCTGGGTGAACCGGCGTGTCACAACAGCACCTCCAGCCGCTCGACGATGTCCTGCAACACGGATCGGTCGGAGTCGGGACGGCGGGGTGAACCCGTGGGCGTCGAATCGGCTGCCGCCCAGCCCCGGAGCTCCAGGAACATGGCCGCATCATGCCGGTATGCGGGTACCGGAGGACGGAAGGCGAACTGCCCGAGGTACTGGAGTAGGTCGTTCAGCTCGTGGAATGCAGCGTCACCCTCGAGCCAGTGGCGGTCCCGTCTGGCGAACGCGTCCGGAGCGAATGTCGAGAGTCCCAGCAGGTAGTCGGACCCGTACATCACCATGTCGATGGCCAGGTCGTTGCCGGTCAGCACCATGAAGTCCGGACGGATCGAGTCGCGTAGAGCGAGCCGATCCCATTCCAGCTGCCGGCTCAGCGAGGAGTGCTTCGCACCGATGCACTGCGGGAGCTCGAGGAGCCCCCGATAGGTGTCGAGCGAGACGATCCGTCCGTGCGGGACGAACATCGCCCCGAGCTCGAAGCCGAGGAACCGATCGAGCTCGCCGGCCAGGCGGCCGTATCCGTCCAGCCACGCCGCGTCGCCGTGGTCGTTCAGGCCGTGCGAGGGGAAGATGATCGGCGTGGCCCCGGCCGCCGCTATCTCGGCCGCCGTCTCGAGGTAGCCATCCAGATCGAACCCGTCACCGGGTCGGTCATGGACATGAGCACCGGCGACGAACGCTCCCTCGGTGATCCCCGCGGTCACCTCGAGCACCCGGCGGCGGGTCTCGGTCGGGATCAGCTGTACGTAGCCGGTGTCCATGTTGACCGCGGGCATCAAGCCCGCCTCGTGCGTCCGCAGGACATGAGCCTCGAAGGCCGACCAATCGACGGTGGTCTCGTTCCGATGTGGAAGGAGGACAGCCGACATGCCCGTGATGCGGCGATTCGGTCGGAGCGGCAACGGGGGACTCGGCATGACGACCCAACTGTCTACCATTCCGAGGATGAGGCCGACGATCCTGCTGGGCAGCATCGCCGTCGAGCCGGGGCGGTGGAAGGCCGGTTCCACTCCGATCAGGTTGTCTCGATGGCTCGACCAGATCGACCGGGCCGGATTCGACGGCATCGAGATCTGGGAGCGGCACCTCACCGCCGCCGAGGCAGAGGAGGCATCCCGGGTGCTCGATCACCCGTTGAGCGTCGACATCTTCAACAGCTACGTCTCCCTGGACGATCCGGATCCCCGCGGCCGCACCGCGGTGACGGAATGGGTTCGCCGAACCGGCAGCACAGGGATCAAGTTCGATGTCGGCAACGACCCCTCGGCTTCCGGCGCCTATGCCGAGCGGATCGCGACGTGGCTCGACGAGCTCCCGCGCACGGTGGCCCTGCTGTGCGAATGCCACCACGGCATCTCGATCGCCGAGGAGCCGTCGACGGCAACCGAGATCTTCGATGCGGCCGGGTCCGCCGATCGCCTCCGGGCCATCGTCCACACCCACGAGGACCCCGACCACCTCCGCCGCCGCTTCGACGCGTACGGCGACCGCATCACCCACGTCCACGTCAACTTCCTCGACTTCACGGCGCTCACGGCCCCCCGGCTCAGTGACATCCGGGGCCGATTGGAGTCGCAGGTCGCGCTGCTGCGGTCGCTCGGATTCGACGGCTCGTGGACGATCGAGTTCAGTCATGGAGTGCTCAGCGAACAGGACGAGCCAGGATTCCTCCTCGACGAGGCTTCCAGCGATCTGCGCGTCCTCCGCGAGGTCCTGGGATGAGCCGGGCCAGACCCTCCATCGTCCTGGCCCACTGGTCCGGTCTCGGCCTGTTCGACGACGAGGCCATCGAACGGTTCGACGAAATCGGATCGGTCCTCGACCCCGAGCCGCTCGGGCGTTGGGACGACCCGCGAGCCGACGAGCTGCTGGCCCGGGCCGAGGTCATCGTCGGTCACTGGGGCTGTCCCCTCGTCGATGGACCCATGCTGGACCGCGCGCCGAAGCTCGGGCTCTTCGCCTACGCCGCCGGCACGGTGAAACTGACCGTCACCGAAGAGATCTGGGACCGCCCGATCCGGGTCACGTCCGGCGCCAGTGCCAACGCCGAGCCCGTGGCCGAGTTCACGCTCGCCGCGATCCTGTTCGCCAACAAAGGCGTCATGTGGCGACGAATCGTGAGCGAGCCGACCGAGGGATCGATCGAGGGTGCGATCGACGACTTCACGGCCTCGGCCTGGGGCAACTACGACCGCACGATCGGCATCGTCGGGGCCTCGCTCATCGGCCGTCGCGTCATCCAACTCCTCGAGGCGTTCCCGAATCTCCACGTCGCCCTGTACGACCCGCACGTGACACCCGCGGAGGCCGACGAGCTGGGCGTCACGAAGATGGAACTGACCGAGCTGTGCGCCGCGTCCGACATCCTGTCGATCCACGCGCCCGCGCTGCCGACCACCCTCCACATGATCGGACCGGAGCAGCTCTCCGCTCTTCGCGACGGAGCCACCCTCATCAACACGGCGCGGGGATGGCTCCTGGACCACGATGCGCTCCTTCCCCATCTCACGTCGGGTCGACTCCATGCCGTCCTCGACGTCACCGATCCCGAGCCGCTGCCCGAGGGCAGCGTGCTGCCCACGCTGCCGAACGTGTTCCTCACACCCCACCTCGCCGGGACCCAGGGCTCGGAGCTGGCCCGCATGGCCGACTTCGTAGCCGAAGAAGTGCGACGTTGGTCGGACGGCGAGCCCGGCGTGAACGAAGTCCACAGGGAGCGACTTGACCGACTTGCGTGACTTCCGAATGCCGGAACCACCGCTGGCCGGCCCGACGACCTCGGGTGCGCTGGCCGACCGGTTGATCGAGACCACGGTCCGGAAGCTCGCCGAATTCGAGGCCTCGACCGCGCCGGACCTGGCGCTTCCCCGGATCCATGCCGGACACAACGTCGGCGACGACACCGCCGGTGACCTGGTGTACGTGCTGGGCCTGCTCCTCGAGTGTGGTGTCGAACGGGTGGCCGACGTCGATCTCCGATCCCACGTCGTCGAGCTGCTCGCGGGGCTCGACCCGTCCGCCGTCGAGGCGTTCGCCGCCTACCGGGTCGCCGAGACCGTCCAGCGCATCGGCGGGATCGAGACCCTGCCCGCCCGCTTGCACCAGCAGATCCTGGACGCCGCCGATTCCCCGAGGACCATCGCCATGCTGAGGGACGGGGCACCGATCCCACCCAACTTCGCCGTGGTGGGTGCTCGCTGTCTTCGGGGCTCGGCACGACTGCGCGGGAGGGCCGGAGCCGACGACGATGCCTTCGTCGAGCGAGCACGATCGATGTTCGGCGGGGCGCGGGGATGGATCGACGACGGCATGGGCCCGTGGGTGCACTACGACATCTACACGCCGGACCTGTACCTCTTCGCCGAACCCCTCCGCGACCGGATCGGTGAGGCCTGGGAAGCTGGGCTGGCCCGAGTCCTGGCCGACCTCGACGACCTGGCCCAGCCGGGCGGAGCGGTGGTCTGGGGCCGTTCGATCGGTGCGCTCGGCCTCGCGATGACCATCGAGCTCGCCGGTGTAGCGGTCGGCCACGACATCGGCGAACACCAGGGACGATGGCTGGCCCGCGCCGGCGCCGCCCTCGAAGCGTTGGAGGACTGGTTCCCCGACGGGGTCGTCTCCGCCCATCAGGGCCGGGCGACGATGTTCTACCGAGGTCCGCACCGGCGACTCCAGATGACACTCGATCTCTACGGCAAGCTGCTGCTGGCCGCGCTCGGCCTCCGCGCTCGGCCCGCGGTGGAGGGATGTCCACCCGCCGACCTCTGGCCCCGGGTCGATCGACTCGTGATCTTCGACCCGGATCGCCGCGCCGGCGTCTGGTCGGTGCGGCACCCCTCATTGCGGTTCGCGCTGCCTCTGCTGCACGGCTTCTCGACCGAATACGCGCCATCGCCCCGGGCGCCCGGACTGTTCGAGCAACCGACATCGGGGCATCCGACCATGGTCCCGGTCATCACCCGATCACCCTCGGCACCGCTGGACGGCGATGACGCGACCACTCTCGTTCCGGCCGCACTGCCCGCCTCGATCCACCACGAGCCCGGGCGCCTGAGCGTCACCCACGAAGGCTGGGCACCCTGCGGGTCGAACGCCGACCACGACGACGCGATCGGCGGGCGACGTCGGGCGACCTACCGCATCGAAGGACGAAGCCTGGTCGTCGACGAGTCACTCGAATTCGAGGACGAAGAGCTCCCCGGTCCCCTGTCGATCACGATCGGCGAACGGGCGGAACGGCCGTTGCGGGTCGAGGTCGATCGGGGAGCACCGACGATCCGGGTCCAGACCGTCGACACAGCCGGTATCGCCGAGTGGCGCAGCTTCTGGGGCGAGGCCGCCCGGGTCCACCAGATCGAGATCGCACCCGCCCGTTCGGTCGAGCTCTCATGGCGGGTGACTCCGCTCCTGCGAGTCGCCAGCACTATGTACGGCCATCAGTACGACCGCAGCCTGTACGGTCCGCTGCGGTCCGAGCTGGTGACCCGGACGGCGGCCATCCCCGACGTCGATCTCATCCGACGACTCGAGGAGGTCGACGTCCTCCACCTTGCCTGGCCCGAATGGTGGACCGGCACCGATCCCGACCGGACCCGGCAGGTCATCGACCAGGTGCGCTCCACCGGCACGGCCATCGTCTGGACGCAGCACAACCTGCTCCCTCACGCGGTGAAAGACGACGACGCCGGCGCCAGCTATCAGCTCTGGGCCGAGGCCGCGGACGCCATCATCCACCACACCGAAGCCGGGCGCCGGGTCGCGATGGATGTCTACGCGTACGGGCCCGACACGATGCACACCGTGATCCCGCACGGGCACTGGGGAGCCCAGCACGCCTCGGCCGTCGGCACCATCCGGGATCAGGTGGAGCGCGAGGAGGCGTGGAGCCCCTGCGGGCTGCGCTTGGCGGTGATCGGAGCCCCCCGCCCCGAGAAGAACCTGCAGCTCGTCGTCGACGCGGTCGCCGCGAGCAGCCGCGACGATCTCCAGCTGATGATCAGGTCGGACGACGACATCGACGTTCCCGACGATCCGCGGATCGTGGTCGACCGCGGCCACCTGCCGGACGACCGGTATGCCCGCCGCATGGCCGCGTTCGACGCCCTCATACTGCCGTTCGCTCCCCAGGGCATGCTCACGACCGGCACCGCGTTCGACAGCATCGGCGCCGGAATCCCCGCGATCACGTCGGACTGGGAGTTCTTCGACGAGACCTTCGCCGGCGCCGACATCCGCTATGGCACCACCGTCGACGACCTCACCCGCTGCATCGATGGGCTCACCGCCGAGCAGCTCGATCGATCTCGAGCGGCCACGATCGAGCGTCGACCCTCCTTCGAGTGGGACGACATCGCCCACCGTACGCTCGAGGTCCTCGAAGCCGCAGCCCTCCGCGTCGCCGGACCCGGGGCAGAGGCCCGTGGGGCCGAAGCGAAGGAGGCCCGATGACGCGCTTCGGGGTGATCGGGATCGAACACCTGCACGTCTTCGAGCTCGTGAACGGGTTGTTGGATGCGGGGGCGGAGGACGTCGCCTACGCCGGTGACGACGGACCGATGCTCGACCTCTACGCAGGATGGCGAAGCGCGGCGCCGCGGGTCGGAACGGACGCGATCGTCGACGACCCGACGGTCGACCTGGTGGTCCTGGCCGGCGTACCCGACGGGCGGGCCTCGATCGCCGAGGCCGCGCTGAAGGCCGGCAAGGCCGTGCTGTCCGACAAGCCGGGCGTGACCACGCTCGACCAGCTCGATGCCGTCTCCGGGGCCGCCATCGAGGCCGGCCGCCGCTGGTGGGTCCTCTTCTCCGAGCGGTTCACCAACCGGGCGGTGAGCGAGGCGGTGCGGCGGGCGCGCGCCGGCGAGATCGGACGTGTGGTCGATGTCGTGGGGCTGGGGCCGCACACATTGATGGCCGACAGCCGACCCGGGTGGTTCTGGGATCCGGCTCGATATGGCGGGATCCTCGTCGACATCGGGTCGCACCAGGTCGATCAGTTCTGCGCCATCGTCGACCCCGAGGTCACCCACGACGTCACGATCGCGTCGGCGTCGGTGGGAAACGTCGCCTGCCCCGACCACCCACTGATGCAGGACATCGGCCGGGTGTCCCTGACGGGAGCGGGAGCGACCGGCAATCACCGGGTCGACTACCTCACCGCCCCGGGGCTGGGATCATGGGGGGACTGCCGCCTGATGATCACGGGTACCGAGGGCACGCTCGAGGTCCGAGCCAACATCGACCCCGGTGGCGCCGAAGGCGCTGAGCATCTCATCAAGGTCGACGGGACCGGGACGCACCGGATCGACTGTTCGACCGTGCCCGTCGACTGGGCCGAGCGCCTGCTCGCCGACCTCGCCGACGGCACCGACACCTTCGTCTCCGCGATCCACGTCGAGCGCGTGTGCCGCCTCGCGCTCGAAGCACAGGCCGGAGCCGACCGCTGGCCGACTCCGTGAAGAACCAACACCCTTCCGAACTTTGTGCGCTGGCAGTACACAGGTGCCTGTGAGAGCACAAAGTTCGGCAAGAGGGGAACGAGCATGCGCCCGATTGGCCTGGCTCTACAGATTCGGAGAAGTGGTGGGCCGGGGAGGATTTGAACCTCCGTAGGCGAAGCCGACGGGTTTACAGCCCGTTCCCTTTGGCCACTCGGGCACCGACCCAGGACGGGACACGATAGCGGGCCCGGCCGTTCAGCCGACAGCCGAAAGCGCCTTCTCCGCATCTTCGACGAACTGGACGACGAGGTCGCCGGCCGGGACGAGGCCTTCGATCCCGCCAACTGCCTGGCCGGCGGCATAACACTCCTTGTCGGGATCGACCGGGGTGGTCTCGTCACCTCCCAGGTGCAACGCGCCGATTTCGAACGAAGACATCATCTGGTCGGGGAAGCGCTTCAGATCTCCCGGGTTCGCCTCGAAGTGGTCGGTGTAGGAGTTGCGGATCCCACGCAGCGTCTTGCCCGTCCATGCCCGGCTGATGACCGTGCCGTCCTCGGCCGCGGCCGTGATGGCCTCCTTGTAACCACGGACGGTCCGGGCCTCGGGGGTCGCGATGAAGCGGGTTCCCACCCACACACCGTCGGCTCCGAGCATCAGGGAAGCGGCCAGACCCCGACCGTCGAAGATCCCGCCCGCAGCGACGACCGGAACCTTGCCGTCGACCGCGTCCACGATGAGCGGTACCAGCGGCATCGTCGCGATCTTGCCCGTATGGCCGCCGGCCTCGGTGCCCTGGGCGATCACCACGTCGCAGCCGGCTTCGAGGGCCTTGACGGCGTGATCGACCTTGCCGCACATGCTCATGACGAGCACGTCGTTCTCGTGACACAGCTCGACGACCTCGCGGGGCACTCCCAGCCCAGCTACGAAGACCGTCGCTCCGTTCTCGATGATCATGTGCACCTGGGCGACCATGTCGCCCGGGAACGCGGTGAGAAGATCGACACCGAAGTCCTTGTCGGTCAGCGAGCGGACCTGTCTCATCTCGTCGACCATCTCTTCAGGGGAGAGAGGGGCGGCACCGATCGTGCCGAACCCGCCGGCGTCACTCACGGCGGCGACGAGTTCGGCGTACGCGACGCCACCCATGCCCGCCAGCATCACCGGGTGCTCGATGTCGAGCAGTTCTGTCAGACGGGTCTTCATGAAGGTTCTCCCTGTGATTCGAGATCGGGTACCACCACGCCGTGGATCGGCGGGATGCGATCGGTCCCACCCGACATGACGTCGAGCAGGTCGGACACGCCGGCCAACCCGACCGCACGTCGGGTGAGCGATGCGAATGGATACGCCCCTGCGACCAGGAGGTCGAGAGCGGAACGATAGGCGGCCACGTCCACGCCGAGCGCACCGATCACGGTGAGCTCCTTCAAGACGATGTGATCCGGATCGAAGTCCGGGATGGCCGCTCCACCCCTGGTTCCGGCAACCACGATCGTGCCGCCCTGGCGGGCCAGCTTCACCGCCTGCATGAATGCGGCCGGTGCCTTCGCCGTGACATCGACCACGACATCGGCGCCCCGACCCGTGGCCTCCCGGAACGCCACGATCGGGTCGTCGACCGCCACATCCACCACCAGGTCGGCCCCGAATTCGAGCGCGGCCTCGAGGCGCGGCGCGTCCCCCGGCCCCTGCCCGGTCACCATCACGAACTCGGCGCCGGCCGACTTGGCCGCCGCGGCGACCGACAGCCCGCGGATGCCGGGCCCCAACACGGCGACCCTGTCGCCCGGGCCGGTGCCCGGCAACGTCACACCCCACCGCACGCCGGCCCCGAGCGGATTGAACAGCGTGGCCATGACCGGGTCGAGCTCCTCGGGGATCGACAGGAGCATCGAATCGGGCGAGAGGTACTGATGAGTGGCATAACCGCCCCACAGCCCGCAGCCCGACTCGACGTTCTTGAACCCGTACGTGTCGAGCAACCCGTGCGATCGGCACTGCCGGTAGTCACCCGCCACGCAACGGTCGCAGGTGCGACACGACTGGAACACCTCGACCGCGACCCGGTCCCCAGCCGCCACGCCCCAGCGATCGGCCGCGACCGGCCCGATGCGGTCGATGATCCCGACGCTCTCGTGGCCGGGGATGAAGGCGAACCCGAGCGAGAGGTGCCCGTCGTACTGTTCGTGATCGGTACCGCAGAGGCCGCAGGCCTCGACCCGGAGCAGCGCGTCGTCCTCGCCGAGCAGGGGCAGCGCGATCTCACGCTCGACCAGCTTCCTCGGCTCCTCGAGAACCAGGGCCCGGGCCACGTCGGTCATACGTCGCCCCGGAACCCGTCGAAGGACAGATCCACGGTGAACCGAGGGTCGTCGAACCGGGCCGGACCGTCGAGGTCTCGGCCCTCGGCCTGGTGCAGCCGTACCGGGGGTTCAGCGGCGGGCGGCAGTGTGGACCCTGAAGGGCTCGGATCGACCGGGGACCGTCAACTGACGGGGGGAACCGAACTCGATGACGCTCGAGCTCGCGGCCAGATCGGCGACCACGCCGGAGACTAGGACCTCGCCGGGGGAAGCGGCGGAACACAGCTTGTCCGTGGTCGAGACGTTGACGCCGAAGACGTCATTCTGAGCTCGTGCCACCTCGCCGGCATGGACGGCCACGCGCACGGCCAGGTGCGGTGCGGCCTGCTCGCCGTCGCCACGCCGGCCGATCTGCTCCTGGATGGTGAGGCCGGCCTCGACCGCGGCGGCCGCCGATGGGAAGGTGGCGAGGAACCCATCGCCGTTCTGCTTGACCTCGGTTCCACCGCTGTGGCCCAGCGCATCCCGAACGAGGGCGTTGTGATCCTCGAGCACCTCGAGCCACCGCTGGTCGCCGAGCTGGTCGGCCCAGCGGGTCGACGAGACGATGTCGGTCACCAGGATGGCGACGGTGGTCCGGTGCTGCGGGAGATGGCCGGACGACCGAGAGGGAGGCGGTGGTTGTGCCGATGATCCCGCGGCGGCCTTGCGCCCCTTCGTCCTGATGGTGACACCGCCCCAGAGACCGGAACAGTGGATCCGGACGAGCGGCCCACCACCGGCGGGGCGCTCGGAGCGGCGCCTGTCATCGATGCCGCCCATGAGCACGAAGCCGGTCACTTCGACGTGCAGGCCACGGGGCAAGGTGATCTCGACGCCTCCCATGATCGGGACGGCGTGGACCGTGGCCGTGGGCGATGAGAGGACCGCATCGCGCAGGTCGAGATGGACACTTCCCCAGAAGGCGACGGCCTTCAGTTCCGACGGCACGGTCCAATGACCGCGGCGCTCGCTACCCGAGAGCACACCCCACACGGTCTCCACCGACGGGGGCGGGATGACCTGCACGTCGGTGACCGGTTGAGCCGCTCGGGTGACCGGGCACGGGAAGGTCGGCCATGATGGCGTCGATCTCGGACTGCCGGCGGGCCTGCAGAAGTGCCTCGACCCGGTCGCCGAACTCGTCGAGCTCCAACCGGCCCTCACCGGTCTGGCGGCGCAGGGCACCGATGGCCCGGTCGCGTTCGGCGTCACCGATGCGAAGCTCCTCGGGAGCGCTTTCGCCTTCTGATTCGCTCACAATCTCCCAAGTCTTGCCGTGTTGCCCTGCGCCGCGGTAATCCGCTGAGCGGTGCCGGCGGCGCCAACCGCCGCCCTGTGTCTCGTGGGTGAGCGCGGGGTCAGCCGACCCCGTGGTGCCTGACCCCCGTGCTCACTCGGTGAGGTCGTAGGCGGCGAAGTCGGGTTCGGCCATGGCCTCGCGGAACCGGCTGAACCGCCACGGCCAGGTGGCCGGAATGCCACGGTCGTCGAGATACCAGCTGTTGCACCCCGTCACCCACACCGTCTTCTTCGCAGCCTCGACCCGCTCGGCTTCGAAGGCCTCGGTCGCCTCCTTCCGAGCGCTGATCCCGGTGCAGTCACCGGCCCGAATCCGCTCGACCAGCTGCATGATGTACGCGAACTGGAGCTCGGCCACCTCGATCAGCGAGAAGTTGCCCACCGGGCCGTTGGGACCGTTGAGCATGAACAGGTTGGGGAACCCGGGAATGGAGATCGACAGGTAGGCCGACGGGCGGTCGGCCCACACGTCCTCGAGCGTCACCCCGTCCCGACCCACGATCTCGATCGGCCGCATGAACCGATCGACCTGGAAGCCCGTGGCCAGCACGATCACGTCGAGCTCGTGCAATCGTCCATCGGCGGTTCGGATACCGCTCGGTTCGATCCTTCTGATCCCCGAGGTGACCAGCTCGGCGTTGGGTCGCTGGATGGCATCGTAGAAGTCGGGCGAGATCACGAGGCGTTTGCATGCCGCCTGGTCTGCGGGCCGCAGTGCCTCGCGCAGCTCGGAATCGGTGACGTTCTGCTCGAGGTTCTGCCGGCAGGCGTCGGCGATCATCCTCATGATCGGGGACTCGGCGTCGACGACCGCGTTGGAGAACCCTTCGGCGAACAGGTCCGAGATCTCACGGTGAAGGTCCTGGAGGACGTCCGGATCGGAGCGGAAGTGCTCCTTCTCCTCATCGGTGTAGGCCGGGTTGTCCGCCTGCAACACCCACTGCGGTGTCCGCTGGAAGAGCGAGAAGTGCTCGGCCCGATCGACCGAGGCCGACGTGATCTGGATGGCCGTCGAACCGGTGCCGATCACGCCGATCCGAGCGCCGTCCAGCGGCACGTCGTGATCCCACCGGGCGCTGTGGAAGATGGCTCCGTCGAAGTCGTCGGACCCTTCGATATCGGGATACTTCGGGCGATGCAGGACCCCGGTGGCGGCGATGGCGATGTCGACGACATCGGTGTGCCCCGCAGCGGTGGTGAGATGCCATCGTCCGTCGATGAGCTCCAGTCGCTCGACCTCGTCGCCGAAGCGGATGTCGGCTTCGACGTCGCGGTCACGGGCGACGCGCTCGAAGTACTCCTGTATCTCCGAGCCCGGGGCGTAACGATGGGTCCACTCGGGGTTGAGCGCGAAGGAGTAGCAGTAGAGATGTGACGGGACGTCGCAGGAGATCCCCGGGTAGGTGTTCTCGCGCCAGGTGCCGCCCAGCCGGTCTGCCTTCTCGTACACGGTGAAGTCGTCCAAGCCGGCCTCGCGCAGCTTGATGGCGCTGAGAATGCCGGCCATACCGGCTCCGATCACGGCCACCCGTGGTGTCGCGCTGGATGGGGCGGTCATGTGACGATCCGGTAGACGACCGTGCCCCGGGCGCACAGCTGTCCGGTGGCCGTGTCGGCCACCTCGACGTCGGACCAGAAGAGCTCACCATCGCGCTGAGCGACCCGCCCGTAGCCGACCAACGTCGAGGCGGGAGGCGGAACCGTGATCTGGGCCTGCATCGCCGCGGTCGACGCCTTGTACCGGCCCGGACCGGTTTCCGCCCAGGCGGCCATCGCCCCTGTCGTGTCCATCAGAGCCAGGAGCGCCCCCTCATGGAGTCCACCATCGAGGTCGCCGTTGCAACCGCCGACCGGCATGACCAGCCGGCTTCGACCGTCGATCATGTGCTCGACGGTGACCTGGCGACCGGCGACGAACGGAAGCTTCTCGATCAACGGACCCATCTGGCCGGGATCAGCCTGGCCACCGTCGCCGACGGCGTAGATCGGCTCGGGGACCTCGGCCCCGGACCGTCCACGCACCAGGCTGGAGACCTGGGCGATCATCTTGCCGGCGTCGGTGGTGACCACGGTGTCGGCGAACACCATCTCCTTGCCTCGCCTCAACAGGCTCGAGGACGAGGTGACGGCCTCGCCGATGGCGGCGGCCAGGTAGTTGACCTGACACGCCGCTGTGTGGAACGGGGCCATGGCGTCCCCCAGGAGCGATCGGGCCAGGACCTGCGCTCCGATCACCCCGAGCGAGGCGGCGCATCCGCCGTGGAGCGCATCGCCAGGGTTGGCATTCTGCTCGCCGAACGGCAGTTGCAGGATCGCCCGGTCAGCGGAGACCTCGGCCAGTCGCACGCCGAGGCTCCGGCCGTACGCCGAGTCCTCGACCCACGCTCGAGTCGTTTCGTCCACCTGCTCCGCTCCCTTCGTTCGCGAGTCGACCCGGCGCCTCGCCACTAGTCTGCCCACCATGCCATCGTTCGATGTCGTCTCACAGGTCGATGACCAGGAAGTGCGCAACGCCGTCGATCAAGCGTCGCGCGAGGTCGCCAATCGCTACGACTTCAAGAACACCGACTCCTCGCTCGAGCTGGGGGAGCACACCATCGTGCTCAAGTCGATCAGCGAGGACCGCCTCGCCGCACTCCGGCAGGTCCTGGAGGAGAAGCTGGTCAGGCGGAAGGTGTCGTTGAAGGCCGTCAGCTACGGCGAGGTCGAGGACGCCGCGGGCGGTACCGCACGCCAGGTCGTCACGCTCGCCGCCGGGATCTCCAGCGAGAAGGCCAAGGAGCTCAACAAGGCCATCAAGGCTCTCGGCCTCAAGGGCATCCAGTCACAAACCCAGGGCGAGCAGCTCCGCGTCACCGGCAAGAAGCGCGACGCCCTCCAAGAGGTGATCGCCGCGCTGAAAGAGGGCGACTGGGGCATCCCGCTCCAGTTCGAGAACTTCCGGGACTGAGGCAACAACGCGTCGGTGTCGACCGCGCCGACACCTCAGGACGAGAACCGGTTCTTTCCTTCGGCCTTCGCATCGAACATCGCACGGTCGGCCGAGCGTAGGAGGTCCGCCGGATCCTCGATCGAACCGTTCGTGATCGCCATCCCGACGCTGACGGTCACGGCCACGTGGCCACCCGGCACCCCGAACGGGCTCTCCATCTCCGCAAGAATCCGGCGCCCGATCGCTCGGGCGTCGCCGGGTGACACCTGCTCGGCCACGACGACGAACTCATCACCACCGAGCCGAGCCACGAGGTCTTCGGCTCGAGCCGCCAGCTGCAGCCGGCGACCGATCTCGATCAACACCGCGTCGCCGCCGTCGTGCCCGTACCCGTTGTTGACCGCCTTGAAATCGTCGACATCGACGAAGAGGATCCCGACATTGCAGCCCGGCTCCTGACCTTCCGCCATCAGCGCGTCGAGATGCCGAACCAGGTGAGGCCGGTTGGCGAGCCCGGTCAGCGGATCGTGCGTCGCTTCGTGCTCGAGCGCTCGGATGTGCTCCTCGGTCCGGACCCGGCGGTGCTCCTCGTCGGTCACATCGGACAACGAGATCACCAGTCCGTTGGGCTCGCCCGATACGACCCTCGGCAGAATGCGAAAGTCGAACCAGCGATCCTCGGCCGACTGAGCGGCGCGAGCCCGGCGGCGGATCTCACGCCCCTCCTCGAGGGAGCGGAGCATCGCGGTCGCGAGGTCAGGTCGGTCGGCGGGGTGGACAACCGACAACAGGGTGAACTCCTCCCGCTGGACCTGCCCGGTCATCACCCAGAGCTGATCGGTCGCTCGAACCACGGCTCCGTCGGCGTCGAGCTCGATCACGGCCACGCCGTCATGGAGCCGCAGCCGGTCCAGCTGCTGGTCGAGAGCTCGCCTGGATCGCCACGAGCGCAGGATCGAGAAGAAGAGGGCGATCGCCGCGGCGAGGAAACCCGCTGCGACCGCCAAGCGGGACGATCGCTCTACCTGACCGAGGGAGAGGACGGTACCGACCAACGCCATGCCGATCCCCACGGCGGTGACCGAGGTCAGAGCGGACCCGACGATCCTGCTCGCCCAGTGGTCGCCCCTGCCGGCGAACGCCGCGCGGCCCCGGGGAAGCGTGAAGGCCGTGGCGGCGATCATGAAGGCCAGGGCCCACCAGAGCTCACTACAGCTGAACAGCCACGGACACAGCATCGCCAGGGCCAGAACGACGACGAGGTGGACCGAGAACAGCCGTGACGTCGGACCTCCCCGCGTCGCGTCGAGCATGAACACGAACGACGCTCCGACGAGGAACCCGAGAGCGAACCAGGCGATCGCGATCTCCCAGGACGAGCCAGCCGCGGACTCGGCGGCCACACCCGGGATGAGGTCCATGTCGTAGTAGCCGGCGATTCCCGCTCCGACCCCGACGAGCGCCGCGGCCAGGACCGACTGGACGAACTCGGCGCGGGCCGAACGATCCACCAGTACCAGCGTCGCCAGACCGACGAGTACGAGCGACACGGTCAGCACCGCTGTCTCCAGCTGTGCGTCAACCGATTCCGGATCGACCCAGGCCACGACTGCGCCCGCGAGTCGGACGAAGGCAGCGACAGCCAGGAGGCGGACGGCCGAGCCGGCACGCCCTCCGACCGAAGTGGCCGCCCAGACCAACAGGAGGGTGGCGACCACCCCGACGACGCAAGCCGGCCAGGTGCTCACAGCGGGATCTCCAGCGACAGCTTCGCCGTTGTCACGCCGAAGGTGTCGGGGGTCGACCCCGCCGGGGGACCGAAATCGAGCGAGCCCGGCTTCTCCTCACCCGGACTGAGCGACATCGTCTCGAAACTGGCTCCGGTAGGAGCGTTCCGGTTCGCTCCGTTCGCTTCCAGCCAGAAGTCGGAGGGTGTGAGCGTCACCGCAGCCGTTCCGGTGTTCCGGACACTGAACGAGATGGACACGGGAGATCCCGAATCGTCCATCGTGGGATAGGACAACGAGAAGCTGACGCGCGTGATGATCGTGACCGGCGGTCCGGTGAACGGTGGGGGCGACGGGTGGGGCCCGGGCGGATCGGTCGGCGGGGGCGTCGTGGCCGGAGGCGCCGTGGTCACCGGCGGGGCGGCCGTCGTGGTCGTCTCGATCGGGGTCGTGGTGTCGGGCGACCCCGAGTCGATCTCGAACACGCCGCGGGTGGCGTAGTCCTCGACGAACAGCATCGGCGTGGACACCGAGGCGGCGATCCGCTCGAGCATGCTCCGCAGCCCGTCCATGCCGAGCGGTTCGAATGTGGCCGCGGTGCAGGCCCCACACCCGACCTCCACCAGCGGGTCGGCCGTGTCGGCATCGAGTCGAAGCCCGACTGCCGCGCGAATGCTGTCGGTTTCCAGCATCTTCACGCTCGCCGCGACGATCGACCGGTTGCGCGCCGCGACATCGGCCGGCTGTGCGTTGTTGATGTCGTCCAGCTCGGGATCGGATTCGAGGCGACCGACCACTTCCCGTGCACCCGTCGGGGCCTCGAGGATGGTGCCGACCGGATCCTCGCCCTGGAGCAGCCCGCCCAGGTAGGGCCCGATCTCGGTGGCATGCCGGGTGAGGATGGTGAAGAGCTGGGCTTCATCGGCCAGCACCTGGAGACCGAGGGCCTCTCCGGCCGCGACGAGGACGAGGTCGTCGGGACAGGCCGGTCCGAGCACGACGGGCCAGACGGCGGCCTCGGTGGTCCCGCTCAGGCTCTCGACCGCGGATCCACCGGCCAGCTCGTCCGGCTTGCCGATGCCGACCAGTCGCTCGAGGTGCTTCTCCAGCTGGAGATCGCGCACCGGATCATCGAGCATCACCGGTGTGGTCGCGGGCGGGACGAGCGAGCACAACGAGCGCGCCGCCCCAGCCGGACCGGCCGGGACCAGGAGACCCCAACGAGGCTGCCCGTTCTCCGTCATGACGTCGTGCTCGCTCCGCTGACGCACACAGACGTCCGGTCCCGGGTTCGGGGTGTCCTCGGTGACCGCTGTCTCGCAGGGCGACAAGTCGACCGGGACAGCGGCGTCGGCCAGAATCGCGAGTGTCGTATCGACCGTTGCGGCCACTGCCACCGCGACATCCCGAGGTGGTGCCGCGAGATCGAAGTTCAACCGCACGGCCGACTCCACGGCTTCGATCAGATGCTCGTACCCGGAGGTGCCGGTCGCGACCGCCCAGTTGGCCGCCATCACCCGGGAGTCCGCGGATGTCAATCCCGGACTCAGTCCGACCATGGCGAGCGCCGTCGTATCGACCGAGACCGCTATCGTCCGGACTTCGGGCGACAGGTCCGGGGGAACCATTGCGAGACCCACCAGTCGGCCCGTGGTCTCGTGGACCGCCACCAGGGCTCCCGACCCATCCTCGATGGCGATCGTGGGAGCATCGGGGCCAGAGATCACGAGCGCCTCGCCCCCCGCGGCTCCGACCGTGGACACGGTGAGGTCACCGGTCACGGGAAGGTCCACCGAGAGGGAGCGCTCGGTCACCGTCGATGTGTCGTCCGGGTCGAGCTCGTCGGTCGCGGCACGGGCCGCGTTGCCCATGACACCCGCCACGGATATCGCCAACACGGCGAGCGCGAAGAGGATGGAGGTCATCGAAAGATGATCGTCGTTGGTCGAGTGCACGATTCCTGCCGAGCGGTTTCGTGAGCCATCGACCGAACCGGGGTGGGGTTTAGGGAGCCGTGGGCTCGCCTCAGTCGTAGTAGCCGCTGTGGATGTACACGCAGGGAACACCCTGGCGATGGAACATCGTCACATTCCGGCGATCGTCCTCGAAGGCCAACCGAAGATCGAAGCCGTAGTCGCGGAGCTCCTCGACCGACCGCTCCTTGAACAGGGCCGATGCCATCCAGTCGGAGCGCTCCCGCATGATGAGCAGATCCCACCGCAGCCCGTAGCGCTCGAGCCAGGCCAACGTCTGAGGTCGGACTCGCAACGGCCTGGCCGTCAGAAGGACGATCCGATGATCGCCGTCGATCACCTCGAGCAGACGGGCCACCTCGGCGATGAGAGCGTCGTCTCCGCACGCGTGGAAGAAGGCCTCCCAGTCGCGGCGGGGGTACTCGAGGTAGTGCTGGCGGGTCGACGCGTCCGACAGGACTCCGTCCACGTCGAACACGACCGCTGGTCCGGGCTCGACCGGCCCGTCACTCCAACACCAGTTCTCCCATTCTTCCCAACCGGCCATGCGCCCGTATCTCGTCCCGCTCGGTGGTCGGACCTAGTCCTCGGTGGCCGAAGCGGCCCGATCGCGTATCTCCTCGACCACGCCACTGTCGGCCAGGGTCGTCGTGTCCCCGAGGTCGCGGCCCTCGGCCACGTCCCGGAGCAGGCGACGCATGATCTTGCCGCTCCTGGTCTTGGGTAGGTCGGGTACCAGCACGACGGTCTTGGGTCGTGCCGTCTTGCCGATCTTGGTCGCCACGTGCTCGCGAACCTCGTCGCCGAGCTCCTGGCTCGGTTCGGCCGAGCCCATGAGGATCACGTACCCGACGATGGCCTGGCCCGTGACGTCGTCGGACGCCCCCACCACCGCCGCCTCGGCGACCGCCGGGTGGTCGACGAGCGCCGACTCGACCTCGGTGGTCGAGATGCGGTGCCCCGAGACGTTCATCACGTCATCGACCCGACCGAGAAGCCACAGGTACCCGTCGTCGTCGATCTTCGCACCGTCACCGGCGAAGTACCGGCCCGGGTAGCGATTCCAATAGGTCTCCTCATAACGCTCGGGATCGCCCCAGATCCCCCGGAGCATGCCTGGCCACGGCTCGCTGATCGTGAGGTAGCCACCGCCCCGCTCGACGATGTTGCCCTCGTCGTCGACCAGTTCGGCGGTGACCCCGGGGATGGCGTGACAGCCCGAACCGGGCTTCGTGACCGTGACACCGGGCAGGGGCGTGATCATCTGGCCCCCCGTCTCGGTCTGCCACCACGTGTCGACGATCGGACACCGCTCGCCCCCGATGTGTTCGTGATACCACATCCAGGCTTCGGGATTGATCGGTTCACCGACGGTGCCGAGCACGCGCAGCTTCGAGAGGTCGTGCGCCCGCGGCCACTCCTCACCCCACTTCATGAACATCCGGATGGCGGTGGGGGCCGTGTACAGCTGGGTCACGCCGTAGCGTTCGGCGATGTCCCAGAGCCGATCGCGGCCCGGCGTGTCGGGCGTGCCCTCGTACATCACCGAGGTGCACCCGTTGGTCAGCGGTCCGTACACGATGTAGCTGTGACCGGTGACCCAGCCGATGTCGGCGGCACACCAGTACACGTCCTCGTCGGGTTTGAGATCGAACACGTACTTGTGCGTGAAAGCGATATGGGTCAGGTATCCCGCCGTCGAGTGCATGATGCCCTTGGGTTTGGCGGTCGTACCGGAGGTGTAGAGGAGATACAGGAGGTGCTCGCTCTCGACCGAGACCGGCGGGCAGTGGGGCTGGGCCCGCTCCATCTCTTCGTGCCACCAGAGGTCGCGGCCCTCGACCATCGTGACGTCGATGTCGCACCGATTGACGACGATGACCTTCTCGACCGACGGGGCACCGGCCTCGAGGGCGGCGTCGACGTTGACCTTCAGCGGGCTCGCCGCGCCCCGCCGATACCCGGCGTCGGCGGTGATGACGACACGCGCTTCGGCGTCCTCACACCGATCGGTGATGGAGTCGGGTGAGAAACCCCCGAAGATGACGGAATGGACGACGCCGATGCGGGTGCACGCCAGCATGGCCACCGGGAGCTCGGGGATCATCGGCATGTAGATCGCGATCCGATCCCCCTTCTCGAGCCCCAGGTCGTGCAACACGTTGGCGAAACGCTCGACGTCGGCCAGGAGATCGGAGTAGGTGATGGTGCGGGTGTCGCCCGGCTCGCCCTCCCAGTGGAAGGCCACCTTGTCCCCCCGGCCGGCATCCACATGGCGGTCGAGGCAGTTGACCGACATGTTGAGCATGCCTCCGTCGAACCAGCGGGCGAACGGCGGATCGGACCAGTCGAGGACCTGGTCGAAGTCCCGGTCCCAGGTGATGAGCTCGCGGGCCTGGCGAGCCCAGAAGGCCTCCATGTCGGCCTCGGCCTCGTCGTAGAGGGACCGGTCATTGACCAGCGCCGCTGCCACGAATTCGGGACTGGGTGGGAACACCCGATCCTCGCTGTAGATGTCTTCGATCGTTGGCTCGGACATGGCCGGATCCCCTTGGTCGAGCGGTGACCCGGCGAGAGTACCGCGCTCGTCGCGTGGACGGGCCGGTCGGGCCGATACCGTGAGCGAATGGAACTGCCGAAGCCAGTCAACATCGAACTCACCTACTGCGTGCCCTGAGACTACTCACCCCGCGCCGTGAGCGCGGTCAGCGATCTGCTCACCAACTATCAGCACGTGATCGGCGATCTGCGCATCAAGACCGGGAGCAAGGGCGTGTTCGACGTCGTGGTCGACGGGGTCACGATCTACTCCAAGCACGAGACCGGCCGACACGCTGAACCGGGTGAGGTCCTCGAGCTCTTCACCCGCCACATCGGTACCGACGTACCCCGCTACCACGACGACTGACGACGCCGCGGGCCGCGCTGCCGAGCGGTCGCCGAGGCTCAGGAATCCCAGCGGGCTCGGTCGTCGGCCCACAGGATCCGACCGCCGACCATCGTCGCCTCGACCCGTAGGTCGGGGTCGCAGACCAACAGGTCGGATCTCCTCCCTGCTTCCAACCGGCCCCGTCGGCGATCGCCCAACAAGCGAGCCGGCGTCTCGGTGACGGTCGTCACCGCCTCGGCCACCGAGCACCCGGTCATCGATCGCAGGGAGCGCACCATGTGATCCAGCCCGCAGCGGGTCCCGGCCAGGACCCCGTCCTCGGTCCGTACCGCGCCGGCGTCGCCGACCACCGAGTGATCCCCCAACCGTGCTTCGACGTCCGGGGCACCGAGAGCTGCGGTGGCGTCGCTGACCAGGCTGGTCCGGTCCGGACCCAGAGCGGCCCAGGCCAGCCGAACGACATCCGGATGCAGGTGGATGCCATCGACGATCAATCCCACCGTGAGCCGGTCGTCCACGAGCGCGGCGATCGCCGCCCCCGGCACCCGGTGATGCATGCCGGTCATCGCATTGAACGCGTGGGTCACGTACCCGCATCCGGCTTCGGCCGCAGCGTGGAGGTCCTCGGCCGATGCGTCGGTGTGACCGACCGCGACGACGATCCCCCTCCTCGCCAGCTCGTCGATCAGCTTTCGGGAACCGGCGAGCTCCGGTGCGACGGTCACCATCAGGACGCCGTCGGGCCATCGGTCGAGCTCGGCGACGATCTCGGTGGCCGTCGCGAGGCGCTCTCTCGGGTGTGCGCCACGGCGGGCCGGGGCGAGGACCGGGCCTTCGACGTGGACCCCGACCGGGATGGCTCCGCGGTCAGCCGAGGCGAACCGCAGCGCGTCGAGTGCCCGCATCCGAGACGACTCGGTAGCGCTGATGATGGTCGGGAGGTAGGCCGTCACACCGAACCCGGCGAGCGCGGCCGACACCTCGTCGACCCGACCGGGCGAGGCCAGCAGATCGACGCCGACCGCACCGTTCACCTGCAGATCGATGAACCCGGGCACGACCAGGCAGCCCGAGAGGTCCACCGGCCGGCCCGGCTGATCGGCCGACCCGGACGGCACGACCGCTTCGATCTTCTCCCCGTCCACGACGATGTCGGCCGGCGCGACGGTACCGTCGATCAGGACGTCGCCACCCGCCAGGATCCAACGACCCGGGGGCGACGGCACGAGAGGGTCCGAGCGCGACATGACCCCAACTCTAGGAACGCATACGAGGTGCTCGAGAACCCCGCCTCTACACTCGGTCGGTGCCTCACCGCATTCACTGGGCGTCGTTCGACGCTGTTCTCTGGGATCTGGACGGGGTGGTCACCCCCACGGCGATCGTTCACGAACGGGCCTGGGGGGAGCTGTTCGCAGCCTACGACTACTCCGCCGACGACTACCTGGCCCACATCGACGGCAAACCCCGCTACGACGGCGTCCGCTCGTTCCTCGCGTCGCGGGGAATCACCCTTCCCGAAGGAGACGTCGAGGACCCCCCCGGCGAGACCACGGTCTCGGCGATGGGGAACCGTAAGAACGAGCTGTTCAACGAGCTCATCGCAGCAGGCGGGATCGAGCCTTACGCCGGAACGGTGGCGGTCGTCGAGCTGCTGGAACGCGCCGGCGTTCCCCAGGCGATCGTGTCGTCGTCCAAGAATGCCGGTGCGGTCCTCCGGGCCGCCGGAATGCAGGACCGTTTCCCTCACGTGATCGACGGCACGACCGCCCTCGCCGAGTCGCTGGCCGGCAAGCCCGACCCGGCGATGTTCCTCCACGCTTCCCACCTTCTCGGCGCCCCTCCGGCCGACGCCGTCGTGGTGGAAGACGCCGTGGCAGGTGTCAAGGCCGGCGTCGCCGGCGGGTTCGGGCTCGTCCTGGGCATCAATCGCGGCGGCAACGCCGAAGCGCTGGCCGACGCCGGTGCGCACCTCGTGGCCAACGACCTCGGACTGACCCTGATCGGAGCCGACGGGGCATCCGGACTCGACTCATCTTCGGACCCTCCGCTGCCGACGGGAACGCGGTGACACCCCGGCCCGCCCCCGAGGGGCTCCCCACACACCGCTACCCGGCGGATCCGTGGCGGCTGATAGAGGTCGAGCACTCGAACCGGGACATGGGCACCACCGAGACGCTGTTCGCGATCGGCAACGGGTACATGGGTATGCGGGCCAACCCGTCCGAGGGTCGTGAAGCGCAGAGCCACGGCACCTTCCTCAACGGCTTCCACGAGACCTGGCCCATCCACCACGCCGAGGACGCATTCGCCTTCGCCAAGACCGGTCAGACCGTCGTCAACGTCCCCGACGCCAAGCTGATGAGGCTGTACGTCGACGACGAGCCGCTGCTCCTCACCACCGCCGACCTCGAGCACTACGAACGGGTCCTCGATTTTCGGGCCGGCACCTATCGACGCAATCTGCTCTGGCGCACGCCGGCCGGCAAGAGGATCCGGGTCGACGTCGAGCGGATGGTGAGCCTCCAGCACCGCCACCTGGCGATGATCACCTTCGAGGTGGAGCTGCTCGACCACCCGGCTCCGATCGTCCTGTCCTCGCAACTGCTCAACCGGCAGGATGGTGAGGACGAGTACCACGTGCCGGCCGCCGCGCTCGGCGAGAAGCGCGATCCCCGCCGGGCCCGCACGTTCGAGACCCGCGTGCTCCAGTCCCGCCACCAGCACCACGAGGACGAGCCGGGCACCGGGGGCGAGGTCGTCCTCGGCTACCGCTGCACCAACAGCGGGATGACGCTCGCATGCTCGTACCAGCATCTGATCGAGACGACCGCCTCGTACGAGGCCCAGACCACGATCACGAGCGGCGACCTGGCCAAGACCGTGTTCACCATCAACGGCGTTCCGGGCGACACCATCCGCATCACGAAGCTGATCTCCTATCACACCTCCACCGGCGTTCCCGCCGAAGAGCTGGCCAATCGGTGCAGCCGCACCCTCATCCGCGCCCGCAAGGAAGGCCGGGACGCGCTGCTCGGCGGCCAGCGCGAGTGGCTGGACGACTACTGGGATCGGGTCGATGTCGAGCTCACGGGCAACGACCGGGACCAGCAGGCGCTGCGCTGGAACCTCTTCCACGTGGCTCAGGCCTCGGCGAGAACGCAGGAACAGGGCATCGCGGCCAAGGCGCTCACCGGAGCGGGCTACGACGGGCACTACTTCTGGGACACCGAGGTCTACATCATCCCGTTCCTGGCCTACACCAATCCCGACGTGGCCCGAAAGCTCCTGCGCTTCCGGTGGCGGATGCTCGGTGCGGCGCGGCAGCGCGCGCAGGAGCTCAGCCAGAGCGGCGCGCTGTACCCGTGGCGGACCATCAACGGCGAGGAGGCCTCGGCCTACTACGCGGCGGGAACCGCCCAGTATCACATCAACGCGGCGATCGCCTACGCCCTCGAGCGCTACGTCATCGCCACGGACGACTGGGAGTTCCTGGCCGACGAGGGGGCCGAGATCCTGGTCGAGACCGCACGACTCTGGGAGGACCTCGGCTTCTACGCCACCAACAGCGCCGAGCGGTTCCACATCCAGGGGGTGACCGGACCGGACGAGTACACCACGGTGGTCAACGACAACTTCTACACGAACGTCATGGCTCGGTTCAATCTTCGATTCGCCTGTCGCACGGTGAACGAACTGGCCGAGACGAATCCAGAGGCGTACGCAGCGCTCTGCCGCCGCACGGGATTGGAAGACCACGAGACCGCCGCCTGGACCCGGGCCGCCGATGCGATGTACATCCCCTTCGACGAGACGCTGGGAATCCATCCCCAGGACGCCAACTTCCTCGAACGGGAGCCGTGGGACTTCGAGGCCACGCCGTCGGACAACTACCCCCTGCTGCTCTCCTACCACCCGCTGGTGATCTACCGCCATCAAGTCCTCAAGCAGGCCGATGTCGTCCTGGCGATGCACCTGCGGGGCCAGCACTTCGACCGAGCCCAGAAGCGCCGGAACTTCGACTACTACGACACGATCACGACGCGGGACTCGTCACTGTCCGCCTGTGTCCAGAGCATCGTCGCCGCCGAGGTCGGTCACCAGGACCTGGCGCTCGACTACTTCCGTCGTGCCCTGTTCCTGGATCTGACCGACACGCACGGCAACACGATCGACGGGGTGCACGTCGCCTCGGCCGGCGGCGTGTGGGCCGGACTGGTGCACGGCTTCGCCGGGATGTCCGACTCGTTCGAGGCCATCCAGTTCCGACCCCGCCTACCCGCCGAGTGGGAGGCACTGTCGTTCTCGCTCCACCGCCACGATGCCATCCTGCGGGTCGATCTGGACCCGGACGGGTGCACGGTGCGACAGGAGTCGGGAACGGCCACGCCCGTACGGATCGGCGCCGACGTGATCAAGCTCGCCAGCGGCGAAGCCGTCCGCATCCCCTCCCGCCTCCCCCCCTCCCCGTAGGAATCTGTGCAAGGTTCGGCTGGCTCAGGCCGCCGAACCTTGCACAGATTCCCATTCGAGGACCCAGAAGGCGCCGAGGCCGGTGGGGTCGCACAGGGCTTCGGCTTCGATGACCCGGCTGCGGGCGCGGACGGCCTCGAGGTCGCCCAGGTGCGCTCGTTCGTGCCAGATCCGCTTGCCGTCCTCGACCAGTGCATCGATCCCATGGTCACGGAGCCAACCGGCCTGGCGCTGAAGTCGATCCGGGACCGCTACGGCTGCCAGCTGATCGAGCGCGACCTCGCAGGTGATGTCCTGGCTGCCCGGATCCTCGAGCGGCGGACCACCCCGAGCGTGTCGGCGGTAGGTGCGGAGCCACTCGTCCGTCGGCCGCGCCGCCATCGACGCGGTCGAGTCGCCGTAGTCGAACACCAGCACGCGGCCACGGTCGAGTCGGTCCAGAACCTCGGTCAGCCATTCGGTTGCCGCCTGCTGACGGGGGACCCGGGCGCCGGGACGGGGATCGGGCACCAATGTCGCCAACCACGTCGCCTCGGCCGGGCCGGCCGGTCGGAGGTCCTCGACCCAACCGCCGTCCGACGTCGCCGCCACAAACACCTCGTGCCACCCGCCGTCGTCCCGGTACTCGAAGAGATCGAAAGCCAGATTGTCGAGCAGTTCGTTGGCGAGGACCAGACCCACGAAGGTGTCGGCCGGCAAGACCTCGGCCACCTCGACCGGGGGTCCGATGTCATCGAGCGCCCGGCGCAGGTCGGCCGACCGCTCGATGGCCAGGTACCGCAGCGCCGCCCTGCAGCGCAGGGGTCGATGGGCCAGGATGCTGCGGGCGAGGGCTCCGGTGCCGGCCGCGACCTCGACGACGGTGAACGGGTCGGGACGGCCCAGCGCCTCCCACGACGTGTCGACGGCACGGGCGATCACCGCTCCGAAGAGCGGACCGACCTCGGGGCTGGTCAGGAAGTCACCGCGGCGGCCCGCCGAGCCGCCCGAAGCCGCGTAGAAGCCTCGTTCCGGATCGTAGAGCGCCCGCTCGACGAACTCGCGGTACGAGATCGACGGGACGGGCGGAACGAGTCAGCCTTCGGCTCCGGCGGCGACATCGCCCACCGCGTCACATGGTGGGACCTCGCCGTCCTCGACCCAGTCGGTCACCAACGAATACTCGGTCTCGGGGCAGTCCTCGAAGTTCGCGACGTCGTCGAAGATCGAGGGGAACACGCCGAAAGCCAGCGTGGCGACAGCACAGATGACCGCCGCGGCCCGAAGCGACGGCGGCACCGGGACCGGCGACATGTCGTCGTCGGGCACCGGGTCCATCCACATCGTCTTGGCCACGCGGGCGTAGTAATAGAGCGCGATCACCGAGTTGACGGCGAGCACGACCGCGAGCACGTATCCGGCCGTGGTCCCGGGACCGACCAGCGAGCTGAAGATACCGAACTTGGCGTACCAGCCCCCCAACGGCGGAATGCCGGCCAGCGAGAAGAGGAAGATCGTCATGGCGAGCGTCAGCCCCGGCGCGTACTGGAATGCCCCTCCGAACGACTCGATCTCCGCCGACCGCGTCTTGCGGGCCATCGAGATGATGATCGCGAAGGCTCCGAGGTTCATGGCGGCGTAGATCACGAGGTACACGACGACGGCACCGAGCGAGCGGCCGCCGGCGTCGTCGAGGACCGTGCTGCCCGAGCCGTTCCCGGAAGCGGCGACCGCGAAGGGGGCGAGGAGGAATCCGGCCTGCGCCACGCCCGAGTAGGCCATCATGCGCACGATGTTGGTCTGCCGGAGAGCGATGAGGTTGCCGACGGTCACGGACAGAGCGGCCAGGATCCACATGACGGGTTCGAAGATGTCGCCTCGGCCGTAGAAGCCCACCAGCACGAGGTTGATCAGTGCCACGAACCCGGCGGCCTTGGATGCCACGGACAGGAACGCGGTCACGGGGGTGGGTGCACCCTCGTACGTGTCCGGAGCCCAGGTGTGGAACGGCACGGCCGAGACCTTGAACGCGAAGCCGACGATGACGAACACGATGCCCAGCGTCAGGGCGGGAAGGCCGTCACCCTCGGAGATGGCCGCGTTGATGTCGACCAGAAGCGTGCTCCCGGTGAGGCCGTAGACCAGCGACATGCCGTACAGGAAGACCGCTGACGCGAACACGCCCATGAGGTAGTACTTGATGCCGGCCTCGTTGCTCTTGAGGTCGCGCTTGCGCCAGGCCGCCATCATGTAGGCGGGGATGGACAGCAGCTCCAGTGCGATGAACACCGAGATCAGGTCTCGGGAGCTGGCCATGACCAGCATGCCCAGGACCGACGCGAGCATCATCGAGTAGTACTCGCTCTCCCAGTAGTCGCCCTCGGCGATGTAGTTCGTGGAGAGGAGCACGACGACGTAGCCCGACAGCAGGAACAGGGCCTTCAGGACGAGGGCGGCGTCGTCGACCACGAAGGCACCGCCGAACATCACCCGGTCGGATCCGTCCACCGCCAGGGTGATGACCGGCACGAGAGCGGCGAGGAAGCCGACGCCCGCGATGGACGGCGCGTACCTGCGACCGCGTTCGAGCCAGGTGACGTCGACCAGCGTGGCGATGACGCCGAACGCCAGGAGAACGAGCTCGGGCGCGACGGCGTGCCAGTCGATCGGCGGCCGATCGAAGGCCAGCGACTGGGCGGCGAGCGCGAGCACGGCCGCTACTCCTCGCCCTCGGCGTCGTGGGCGGTGTCCGCTTCGGCCTCGTCACCGTGTTCGGCGGCGTCGGCGGCTTCGTCGGCATGGGCCAGCTGGGCGTCGGGTCGCTCACATCCGGCAGCCTGCTGCTCGTCGTCGCCGGCCGCGGACACGCACACCCTGTCGGCGACGTCGGTGATGGCGGGGTCGGTCATGCGGAAGATGAGGTTCGGCAGGACGCCGAGCACGAGGATGAGGACCAGCATGGGCGTCCATGCGATCCACTCGGTGGGCTGGACGTCGACGATGGCGGGATCCTTGGCGAACTCGTCACTGGGCCGACCGAACGCGGTGCGCTGCAGGAGCCAGAGCAGGTAGCCGGCCGCGAGCACGGTACCGAGGGCGGCGATGACCATGAACGTGCGGAAGGTCTCGACCGGAAGCCCCGACATCGGGTTGTACGAGGCCAGGATGGCGGGGAACTCACCCCAGAAGCCAGCCAGCCCGGGCAGGCCCAACGAGGCCATGACACAGAAGCCGAGCATCCACCCCATCCGAGGGGACTGGAGCAGCAGACCGCCCAGCCGCTTGATCTCGAGCGTGTGGAAACGCTCCTTCACCGAACCGGCCAGGAAGAACAGCATGCCGGTGATGAGACCGTGGGCGACCATGCCGAACACGGCGGCGTTCAAGCCGAAGTCGGTCATCGTGGCGATGCCCAGCATGACGAATCCCATGTGGGCCACCGACGAGAACGCGATCAACCGTTTCATGTCGGTCTGCGCCAGACATCCGAGCGCGCCGTAGATGATGCCGATCACCGCCAACAGGCCGATCCAGGGGGCCCACTCGGCCGCAGCCTCGGGGAGGATCGGGATGGCGATGCGCACGAAGCCGTAGGTGCCGAGCTTCAACAGCACGGCCGCCAGGATCACCGAACCGACCGTGGGCGCCTGCGTGTGAGCATCGGGCAGCCAGGTGTGGAACGGGAACATGGGCACCTTGATGCCGAAGCCCATGAACATTCCACCGAAGACGAGGACCTGGGTGGACAGGGCGATCTCGCGGGACGCGACCAGGCTCTCGAGCTGGCGCATGTCGAACGACTCGGCACCGGTCAGGAAGTAGAGCGCCAGGAAACTGACGATCATGAGGGCCGAACCGAACAGGGTGTAGAGGAAGAACTTGATCGATGCGTACTGCCGCTCGGGTCCACCCCACACGCCGATCATGAAGTACATCGGCAACAGGACGATCTCGAAGAACACGAAGAAGAGGATCAGATCCTGGGCCACGAACGATCCGAGCATCCCGGTGTGCAGGATCATGATGAGGATGAGGAAGCTCTTCGGGTCCCTGGGTTCGGGGAAGTGGTTCCACGAGTAGATGATCGTCAGAGGCACGACGAGTGCGGTGAGCAGAACGAGCGGGAGCGAGATGCCGTCGATGCCGAGGATGTAGCGGGAATCGATGATGTCGATCCAGGACTTGTCGATCACGAACTGCAGGTCGCCGTAGGCGAGATCCCAGGTCTCGAATCCCCAGGCCGTGATGCCGGCGATGACCAGTGTGACCAGTGAGGTGACGAGGGCGACCAGCTTGTGCAGTCCCTCCTCGCCCTTGGGAATGAGCATCATGAGCGCTGCGCCGACGAGCGGCACGAACACCAGGAGGGTCAGTCCCCAGCTGTTCCAGAAATCTTCCATGGGTTCCGCTTACTCCTCAGACGAGGGCGATGAAGGCGCCCGCCAGAATGGCGAGCGCGGCGAACAGGATGGCGCCGTACTGTTGGACCTTGCCGGTCTGGATCTTCCGGAGCTCGCCACCGGCGGCGTTGCTCACGAAACCGGAGCCGTCGACGGCACCGTCGATGATCGGCTGATCGATGCCGTCGTAGACGACGCGACCGGCTCTGACGGCGGTTCGACCGACACCGTCGACGACGCCGTCGAGCACCTTCTGGTTGATCCAGTAAGCGGCCCGGGCGAGGGGCCCCTTCACCCCGCCGGCGATGATGTCGGTGTAGAGGTGATCCAGGTAGTACTTGTTCTCGAGGAACAGGAAGCCGGTCCGGGCCGCCCTGCTCCTCGACGTGAGCCCGTGGGGCCCCAGGTTGCGCCAGTAGTACAGGTACCCGATGGCCACACCGAGGGCGGCGATCAACGTCGAGAAGATGGCCAGCGACCAACTGAACTCGGCGTGGTGGATCGGGGGGAAGTACGCCACGCCGTGGGGTTCGAACCAGTGCTCGAAGCGCAGCGCCACGCCGTCGGGAACGAGCGCCCCGGGGACGTTGATGAGGCCGGCCACGACCGCGAGTCCGGCCAGGATCATGAGCGGCACGGTGATGAGCGGACCCGACTCGTGCGGCTTGCCGTGACCGCGGAACTCCCCGAAGAAGGTGAGCCAGACCATCCGGGTGGTGTAGGCCGCGGTCAGCAGCGCTCCGACGATCCCCATGATGAGGATGATGGTGTAGGCCCCGTTGGGCTCACCGATCGACCCCACGCCCCAACCGCCCGTGCCGGCCAGGATCTCGTCCTTGGACCAGAACCCCGCGAAGGGTGGCAGGCCGGCGAGCGCGATCGAGCCGATCACGAAGGTGGCGAAGGTCTTGGGCATGTACTTGCGCAGCCCGCCCATGTCCTTCTTCATGTCGAACGAGTGGACGGCGTGGCTGACCGAGCCCGAGCCGAGGAACAGGCAGGCCTTGAAGAAGGCGTGGGTGAAGAGATGGAACAGGGCCGCGGTCCAGGCGCCGACACCGAGGGCCAGCACCATGTAACCCAGCTGGCTGATGGTGGAGTAGGCCAGCACCTTCTTGATGTCGTTCTGGGCGAAGGCCAGGGTCCCACCGACGAGAACGGTGATGGCACCGATGACCGCCATGAGGTTCACCGACGATCCCTGGATCGTCAGGCCCTCGAAGAAGACGGCGTACAGCCGGGCGATCATGAAGACGCCGGCGACGACCATGGTGGCGGCGTGGATCAGAGCCGAGACCGGCGTGGGGCCGGCCATGGCGTCGGGAAGCCAGGTGTGCAGGAAGAACTGGCCCGACTTGGACATGACCGCGGCCATCAGGGCGCAGCTGGCCACCAGGAGGGCCGTGTGGGTGACCTCGCCGCCCAGGATGTTCGTGCCCGACACCGCAGCTTCGTTGATGGCCTCGATCGAGAACGTCACTCCGGCACCGGCGGTGAAGAACAGGATGATCACACCGCACAGCAGGCCGATGTCGCCGACCCGGTTGGTGAGGAAGGCCTTGAGCGCGGCGTCGCTGTTGGGTTTCTCCTCCCACCAGTGACCGATGAGGGCGAACGAGCAGAGTCCGACCATCTCCCAGCCGACGATCATCTGGAGGGTGTTCTCGCTCATGACGAGGAAGAGCATCGAGGCGGTGAACAGGCTCAGGAAGGCGAAGAAGTGCGTGTAACGGCGGTCGTTGCGCACGTAGTCGGTGGAATAGACGTGGACCAGCAGTGACACCAGCGTGACAACGAAGAGCATCATCACGGTGAGACCGTCGACGAAGGTTCCGACGCTGAAGTCGATCCCACCGATCTGGAGCCAGGTGACGGTGTTGACGACGGGTTCGACGCCGTGGCCGGCCTCTTCGGCTGCGCCGAGAGCGACCGAGCCGAGTGCGCCGAGGGCCTCTTCTGACTCGCCCTCGGCTCCGGTCAGGCCGATCCACTCGACCAGCGACCAGACCGACAGGAGGAACGAGGTCCCCACTGCGGCGATGCCGATCTCGGCTCCGTCGAAGCGCGTCTTGCCCACCAGCCGCTTGCCGAAGAACAGGATCAAGAAGAACGAGATGGCGGGCAGAGTCGGCACGAGCCAGATGTTCTCGAGGATCCAGGGACCCTCGGCAACGACGTGACCGGCCTCTTCGGCTGCGAGCACAGTGACCACCATCAGCCCTTCATCAGATCGAGCTCGTCGAGATCGATGCTCGATCGGTTCCGGTACAACGTGAGAACCAGGGCCAGGCCGACTCCGACTTCGGCGGCGGCGACGGCTATGACGAACAGCGCGAATACCTGGCCGGTCGCGTCGTGGAGGAACGCGCTGAACGCGACCAGATTGATGTTGACGGCGTTGAGGATGAGCTCGATGGACATGAGGACCCGGACCCCGTTGTGGCGGGTGAGGACCCCGTAGACGCCGATGCAGAACAGCAGGGCAGCGAGCACGAGGAATTGATTCAGCAGCACCGGCTCACTCCTTCCGGGCCAGGACGATGGCCCCGATCAGAGCCGCTAGGAGCAGCACCGAGAGGGCTTCGAACGGGATGATGTTGCGGCCGAAGATGTTGTCGGCGATGACCTGGGTGTTGGTGCTCGGGTACTCCGCGGCGATCGAACGGCGTACCGCGGCCTCGTCGACCTGATCGCCGTCGACCGCTTCGCTGACGTCGACGTCCAGCTCCTCGGCCAGCGCCACGAGGTCGGTGTCGGGGTCGTCGAGCAGGTCGCCCACGCCCCGCTGGGGTTGGGTCTGGTCGGCGTCCAGTCCCATGGCCGCAGCGCCCTCCTCGAGCCCGACGTCCTCGAACGAGTCGACCAGGGCGAAGATCATCACCGCCGCCAGCAGGACCGCGGTGCCGAGAGCGACACCCCGCTGGGTGTGGGATCCCTCTTCGAGGTCGCCCGACGAGACGCGGGTGAGCATGATCCCGAACAGGAAGAGCACGACGATGGCGCCGATGTACACGAGGTACTGCGTGGTCGCGACGAATTCGGCGCCGGCGAGGAGATAGAGGATCCCCACGCCGGCCAGCACGAGCACCAGCCACAGCGCGGCGTGGACGATCTCGGGGCACGTGACGACGCGCCACGCCGCTCCGAGGATCACGGCGGCGACGACGAAGAAGGCGATGTTCTGGGCGATGAGTTCCACGGTTACCGGGGCACCTTCGGGACTTTGACTTCACTGCCCGGCTCGTATTCCTCGAAGTCGGGAACGGTCTCCATCCACTCGCCGAGGCGCGCCTTGTCGTGGAGCAGGTCGGCGATGCGGGGCTCGGAGTACTCGTACTCGGGGCTCCAGAACAGAGCCTCGAACGGGCAGACCTCGACGCAGATTCCGCAGTACATGCAGAGCGCGTAGTCGATGTCGAACCGGTCGAGCTTGGAGACGGTCCGGGGTTTGCCGCCTTCGCGGCGCGGTGGCGCCTTCTCCTTGTGGCCCTCGATGTAGATGCACCAATCCGGGCAGGACCGGGCGCAGAGCATGCAGACCGTGCAGTTGTCCTCCTTGAGCGCGATGACGCCACGGGCCCGCGGCGCCGGTTCCTCCTTCTCGTGCGGGTACTGCACGGTCACGTTGGGCTTGAGAAGTTGCTTGAAGGTGACGCCGAGCCCCTTTATCAGCCCCGGCATCCGTGGCGCGGTCATCAGAACACCACCTTGCCGTCTACCCGGCCGGGCATCTGAGCCCGGCCTCCTCCGCAACGTGGGGCCCCAACCCCACGGCGGCTGTGATGTGGCTTCAAGCGAGTCATCAGAAGACCACCTTGAAGATGCCGGTGAGGGCGATGTTGGCGAGGGCGAGGGGGATCAGGAACTTCCAGGCGAAGGCCTGCAGTTGGTCCTCCCGCAGTCGGGGGTAGCTGAAACGGACCCAGAAGATGATGAAGACCAGGACCATGGTCTTGCCGGCCAGGACGAACGGTCCGATCAGGTTCATCCAGTCGGAGTCGCTGGCGAAGCCGTCCCAGATGTCGGCCATGAACGTGGGCAGGGTCCATCCGCCGAGGAACAGCACCGAGGCGATGGCGCTGAACGCGAACGCCGATGCGAATTCGGCGAGGAAGAAGAACAGGAACCGGATGCCGGTGTACTCGACGTGATACCCACCGACGACCTCGGACTCGGCCACCGGCATGTCGAACGGGGTCTGGGCCAGCTCGGCCTGCATGGCGACGAGGAAGATCCCCAACCCGATGAACTGGGTGAGGACGAACGGGTTGCCGAAGCCCTCCCAACCGAAGATGCCGCCACTGCTCTGGGCGGCGACGATGCCGGTGAAGCTGAGGGTCCCCGCCTGGATGACGACACCGACGGTGGCCAGCACGAGGGGCAACTCGTAGGCGATGAGCTGGCCGGTGGCCCGCAGGCCACCCATGAGCGAGTACTTGCTCCCCGACCCCCAGCCGGCCATGAGGATGCCGAGCACGGAGAGCGACGAGACGGCGAGCACGAAGTAGATCCCGGTGTCGAGGGGCACGCCGACAGCGTCGGGGCCGGCCGGGATCGCGACGTACAGGAGCATGGCCGTGATCATCACGATGTAGGGGGCCATCTTGAAGACCCGACGATCGGCACGCTCGGGAACGATGTCCTCCTTCTGGAGGAAGCGGCCGACCTCGGCCAGGAGCTGCAGCGATCCGTACGGTCCGGCCTCCATGGGACCGAGCCGGCTCTGCAGGAAGCTGACCATCTTGAACAGGAAGACGTAGACGAGCAGTCCGGACGCGGCGACGAGCGCGATGAAGACCCCACCGACCCGGAGGATCGTCTCCTGCCAGTAGGCCAGCTCGAGTCCGACGATCATCGGTCCAGGTCTCCGAGGATGAAGTACAGGCTGGCCACGATCGTGATCACGTCGGGGACGTACGTGCCCCGCAGGATCCAGGGCATGATCGAGACGTTGTTGAAGCTGGGCGTGCGGATCTTGCAGCGGAACGGTCCCAGGCCGTCACCTCGGGTCACGACGTAGTAGCCCATCTCCCCGAGCGGGTTCTCGGTCGAGACCCAGGCCTCGCCCTCGGGCACCTTGATGATGCGGGGCACCTTGGCCATGACCGGGCCGGCCGGGAGGTTGTCGAGCAGGCCGTCGACGATCCGGGTCGCCTCGCGGGTCTCCTGGAGCCGAACCCAGTAGCGGGCGTAGCTGTCGCCGTCGGGGTGGGTCCAGACCTTCCAGTCGACCTCGTTCCAGGCCAGACCGATGTCCTGGTCGCGGCGCAGATCCCAGTCGATGCCCGAGCCGCGGGCGTTGGCCCCGGACAGCCCGTAGGCCTGTGCGACCTCCTGCGGGATTACGCCGATGCCGCGGGTGCGGGCTTCGAAGATCTCGCTGCCCACGAGCAGGTCTTCCATGATGTCGCAGAACTCGCGGACCTTGTCCATGACGGCCTTGGTCTCGGCGATCCAGCCCTTGGGCAGGTCGTCCTTCAGGCCACCGATACGGTCGAAGTTGGGGTGGAACCGACCGCCGGTGACCGCCTCGATCTGGTTGAGGACGTGCTCGCGGTCACGGAAGGCGTAGAAGACGGGGGTGACCGCGCCGAGCTGCACGCCCATGTCACCGAGGAACAGGATGACGTTGGCCATGCGGCTGAGCTCGAAGAGCACGGTCCGGATCCACTGGGCCCGCGGCGGAGCTTCGATCTCCATGAGCTTCTCGGCGGCCAGGACGAACGGCACCTCGTTGGCGAAGCTGCCGAGCCAGTCGATGCGGTTGATGAGCGTCGTGACCTGGGGGAAGGTGCGCACCTCGGTGAGCTTCTCGTAGCCCCGGTGCATGTAGCCCATGATCGGGTCGACGGCCACGACCTGCTCGCCGTCGAGCTTGACGACGAGCCGCAGCGTGCCGTGGGTGGCCGGATGCTGGGGGCCCATGTTGAGGGTCATGCCCTCGGTCTCGAGCTCGAGGTTCACGCGGGCCTCGGCGGCCTGACCGTCGATGTAGGCGACCTGCTGGCGTTCGTT
Source organism: uncultured Acidimicrobiales bacterium (assembly GCA_963695075.1). GTDB lineage: Bacteria > Actinomycetota > Acidimicrobiia > Acidimicrobiales > CAWCAL01 > CAWCAL01. The sequence goes on along the minus strand of CAVOFR010000005.1, from coordinate 144,342 downwards.
GAGTGCCGTCACGACGAGGCTCCCTCGTCGGTGGCGGCCGGCGCGTCGGGCGCGACTTCTTCGGGCATGGCCTCGACGTCGACGATGCCGGGCCACGGCTTCACCCGCCGGGCCAGCAGGGGGAAGTCCTTGCGGAGCGGGTTGCCCTCGAACTGGGTGGGGAGATAGAGGTTGCGCAGGTCGGGATGGCCCGTGAAGGAGACCCCGAACATCTCGTGGGCCTCACGTTCGTGCCATTCGACGCCCGCGTAGGTGTTCACCCAGGAGTCGATGCTGAGGTCGTCATCGGGCAGGTCGCACTTGACGGTCACGCCGAAGTGCTCGGTCAGGCTGGCCACCCGGGCGAACACCTGGAACCGGGTCTCACCGCCGGCGTAGCCGGGCTCGATCTCGGGGATATCGACCACCTCGTCGGGATCGACATCTGTCTGGCTGTTCTCGTCGAGGCCGAAGGGGGAGGGCATCCAGTCGATGACCGACAGGAACGTGAAGTACCGGCATCCGATCTGATCGCGCAGTGTGCGACCGGCTTCGACCCAGTCGCCGCGGCCGACCCTGATCCAGAGGTCGTCACCCGGCCGGATGTGGCTGCCGAGCAGGGCGTCGCCGAGCGCGTCGCCGATCCGGGCCAGTACGCCCTCGCGGAGCTCGTCGGGTTCGGGCGCCTCGGCCTCGTCGGCCGCGGCCTCCTCGGTGGTCTCGGGGTCAGCCGACGACAATCGGATCACCCTTCCACTTCTCGGCCATGTCCTCGTACAGGATGCGCTGCTGGAGCAGGACGACACCTTCGAGCAGCGCCTCGGGACGCGGCGGGCAGCCCGGAACGTAGACGTCGACCGGGATGATCTGATCGACGCCCTTGGTGACGGAATATGAATCCCAGTACGGGCCACCGCAGTTGGCGCAGGAACCCATCGAGATCACGTACTTCGGTTCGGGCATCTGTTCGTACAGCCGGAGGACCGCCGGCGCCATCTTGTCGGTGACGGTGCCCGAGATGCAGACCAGATCGGCCTGGCGGGGGCTGGCCGGCAGCGGGATGATGCCCAGCCGCATGATGTCGAACCGGGGTGAGCCCATGGCCGACGCCATCTCGATGGCGCAGCACGCGAGGCCCCACTGGTACATCCACATGGAGTAGCTGCGGCTCATGTTGAGCAGCTTCGTGAGCGGCTTCGGCATCCGCCCGGACTCGACGAGACCCATCAGCCCGTCCTCCGGACCGCATGAATGGGGCGGGCGATCGGTGTCACAACCACTTGAGCACGCCCTTTCGCCAGGCGTAGACGAGGCCCAGGGCCAGAATGAATATGAAGATCGCCATCTCGACGAGCCCGAAGTAGCTGTATTCCTCGAGCCTGGTGGCCCAGGGGAAGATGAAGACCGCCTCGACGTCGAACATGACGAACAGCAGGGCGTAGATGTAGTAGCGGATCTGGCTCTGGTTCCATCCCCGGCCCACCGGATCGACGCCGCTCTCGTAGTTCATGTACTTCTGGCGGGTCGGATTGTGGGGCCGGAGCAGGCTTCCCACGCCCACTAGCAGGCCGACGAGGCCCACCGCGAGCAGCACGAAGATGAACACCGTCAGGTAGGTGCGCAGGAACTCGGACACGAGGCGCGACACTACCGAAGGGCGCGAAAAGGGGCCAACGTCAGGGGAAGGCTCAGAGCTCGCAGTTCTTGAGCTCGCTCGCTGGGCTCTCGGGGTCCCTGCAGAGGTCCTTGTTGTTGGGCCCGCCGTTGAGCGTGTCCCGAACTCCGTCCGTCCCGAACACCCAGTAGCCGTACAGGTAGTCCTGGCCCTTCTGGCCCTTGAGCGTGTCGGCGTCTGCGCCCCCCTGGAGCACGTCACCACCGTCGCCGCCCTTCAGGGTGTCCCGGCCCGCGTCGCCGTTGAGCACGTCCGGGCCCGGGCCCCCGACGAGGATGTCCCAGTCGTTACCTCCGTTGAGACGGTCGGTTCTTGCGTCACCGAACATGGTGTCGTTGCCGTTGCCGCCCCACTGCTTGTCTTCTCCATTGCCACCCCGCAGCGTGTCGTTCCCACCATTGCCGAGCATGGTGTCATGGCCGTTGTCGCCGGCCAGGACGTCCGCCCCCGAGTTGCCCTCGATGTAGTCGGCACCGCCTTCGCCGTGGATCGTGTCCTCGTCGTCATCGCCGTAGAGCCGGTCCGCGCCGTTTCCACCCCGGATGATGTCGTTCCCATTACCGCCGCGGATCGTGTCGACACCACCGTCACCGTCGAGGGTGTCGCGGTCGCCGCCCCCGAAGATGAGATCGCTTCCGTTGCCGGCCACGCCCGTCCCGAGGTCGCCCGCGATGGTGTCCTCGCCATCCTCGCCCCAGATCGCGTCCGAGCCCCCCTGGCCCTGGGCCAGGTCCTGGCCCTGCCCCAGGAAGATGACGTCGCCCTTGTCGGGTGTACCACCGGTCCCCTCGTCACCCCCGAAGACGGCGTCGTTGCCTTCGCGCGCGTAGATGAGATCGGCTCCGCCGCTGCCCCAGATCGAGTTCGCTCTTCCATCGGCGTCGATCAGGTCATCGAACGGGGACCCGTACACGTGCTCGAAACTGGTGAGCCGGTCCCATCTGTCCCACCGAGTACCGGATGTCCCGCGGAGCAACCCGAACCCGGAGCCCGGCGATGAGGAGGATCCGATGTTGACCCAGACGCCGATGCCCACGCCTGAGGCAGCGTCGGGAATCGTCGCGTAGCTGATCCGATCCTTGTCTCCCTGCCCGCCACGGAGATCGTCGCCGCCGCCGGACGCCCGGATGATGTCGTCATCGCCCGCTCCGTCCAGGACGTTCGGGCCGGCGTCACCGGCCAGGAGGTCGACGCTCGGGCCGCCCGTGGCGTTCTCGATGCTGCTCAGATCGTGCGTCGCCCAGCCACTGGTCGCACCGGCTGCGAGGTTCACCGTGATCCCACTCGACGTCGCCTGTCGGTAGTCGACGGTGTCGATTCCCTCCTCGCCGAGGTACTCGTCGGCGCCGGGGGTCGCGACGATCAGATCGTTCCCCGCGTCGGCGCAGATGATGTCGGGACCAACCGTGCCTTCGAGTGTGTCGTCGCCCGGTGTTCCTTCGATCGTGCACCGATCGCCGTCGTCGAGGATCGTCCCCACGCCGGTGTCGTCGGTGACCTCCGCGTCGTTCACCTCCGTGATGATGACCTGGAACCGTTCGTCCGGTTCGTCCAGGCGATCGCCGATGACCGTGACGGGGACCGCTACCGCCACCTCGCCCGCCGGGATGACCATGGGTCCCGACCCCGACTCGTAGTCGACGCCTTCGGTGGCCTCACCGATGTCGACCGTCGCGTACTCGAACGAGACGTCGCCGAAGCCGGGCTGATCCAGGCTGACCGTGAACTCGAAGTCGGTCGTGTCGGGCGTGTCCCCTTCGGCTTGCGTGACGTCGTCGATGCTGAGCTCCGGTGTGGGAGGCAGGTCGAAGACGTCGACATCGAAGTTCACGCAGTCGGTGTCGCCGTCGTCGTCGGTCACACAAACCGCGACTGCGTACGTGCCCTCCGAGGCGTATGTGTGGGCGATGTCGAACGGGCTGGTGGCGGGATCGACGGGATCCAGCGGCGAACCGTCACCCCAGTCCGCGGTCGCCGTGTGCGTGTCGGCCACCCCCGAATCCGAGAAGGTCACGGCCACGACGAGCTCTTCGCCGGTCAACGAGATGCGATCGGCGATCGGACCGACCGTCGGGGCGACGTTGGAAACCGGAATGACCACGTCCGCCGCCGCACACTGCCCGTCGTCGTCGCAGACCTCGAGGCTGACCGTGTACTCGCCGTCATCATCAGCCACGAAAGATGCCGTCGCATCAGACGTGTCGGCATCGGTCACGGTCACGCCCAGCTCGTCCGTCGACCAGGTCCACGACACGATCGTCCCGTCCGGATCGAACGAACCACCGCCGTCCAATCCGATCGTCTCACCCTCGTCGGCCGCGTACGGCCAGCCGGTATCCGGGGTCGGGTGCGGCGTGTCGGACACGTGGACCTCGAACGCCTCACAACCGGTGTCGCCGTCGTCGTCGGTCACGCAGACCTCGACCGTATGGCTGGCCTCGGCCGCATAGGTGTGCGTGATGTGAAACGGACTCGTCACCGGCCCCAGGTCCTCGGCCCCGGCACCCTCACCCCAGTCAACCGTCACCTCGTGGGTGTCGAGAACACCGGGATCGGTGAAGATCACCGGAACCGAGACGGTCTGACCCGTCTCCGCCGTCCGGTCCCCGATCGGATCGACCGTCGGGGCGACGTTCGCCACCGGGATCTCCACCGACTCGGTGGCGCACTGGCCATCGTCGTCGCAGACCTCGAGGCTGACGGTGTAGGTACCATCGTCGGCGCCGGTGAACGACGCCACAGCATCGGTGAGGTCTTCGTCCACCACGGTCACGCCCGGCTCGAGTGTCGACCACTCCCACGATACGATCGACCCGTCCGGATCGAACGAAGCACCGCCATCCAGTTCGATCGTCTCACCCTCATCTGCCGCATACGGCCCACCCGGGATCACGGTCGGTGGCGGCGTGTCCGACACCCCGACCGCGAACATCGCACACCCGGTGTCCTCGTCGTCATCGGTCACACACACCTTGACGATGTACGTACCGGCCTCCGCAAACACGTGCGTGATGTGGAACGGACTGGTCGCGGGATCGACCGTCTCGTCCGCAAGACCGTCGCCGTCCCAGTCCACCTCCGCCGTGTGCGTGTCGAGCACCCCCGGATCGGTGAAGCTCACCTCGACCGTCACCGTGTCTCCGGTGACCGCGGTCTGATCGTCGATCGGATCCACCGCCGGCGCCACGTTCGCCACCGGGATCACGACCGGCTCGGTATCGCACTGCGCATCGTCGTCGCACACCGTGAGCTCGACGGTGTAGTCACCGTCATCGTCGGCCTTGAACGTCGTCTTCATCGGATCGACCGGATCGACGTCGCCCAACGTCGGGCCGGGATCTGGGCTCATCCACTCCCACGACACGATCGAGCCGTCCGGATCGAACGAGCCGCTGCCGTCGAGGACGATCGTCTCGCCCTCGTCGGCTTCGTACGGCCCACCCGGATCTGCGATCGGTCCCGGGGTGTCTGCCGCCTCGACGTCGAACATCGCACAGCCGGTTTCGCCATCGTCGTCGGTCACGCACACCTCGATCGGGTAGATCCCGACGTCCGGAAACACGTGGGCGACGTCGAACGGGTTCGTCACCGGATCGAATTCCTCGACCGCCGTGCCGTCCCCCCAATCGACCGTCGCGGTGTGGGTATCGGCCACCCCCGGATCGGTGAAGCTCACCGGGACCGAGAGCTCGCCACCGGGGGCCACCGCCCCGTCGTCGATCTCATCCACGGTCGGCGCCACATTCGCCACGGGGATCTCCACCTCGGCCGACGTGCACTGGTCATCCTCGTCGCACACCTCGAGGCTGACCGTATAGACACCGTCATCGGCAGCCCGGAAAGTCTTCTTCTCCGGATCGGCCGGATCGACCTCACCCAACGTCACCTCGGGCTCGGTCGTCGACCAGGCCCACGACACGATCTCGCCGTCCAGGTCGTAGGACTCCGAGCCGTCCAGTTCGATGGTCTGCCCCTCGACGGTCCCCTCGTACGGCCCACCCGGATCGGATACCGGCGGCGGGAAGTCCGAGACCGTGACCTCGAAGTCGTCGCATCCCTCGCCGTGATCGTCGGTCACGCAGATCGTGACCGTGTAGGTGTCCCGGTCGGCGTAGACGTGGTCGGTGACCATCGTCAGCAGCTTGGTGCCCTGGTCGACCTCGATCGCCGTGCCGTCGACTTGCGAGCCGTCCCCCCAGTCGACGGTCGCCGTCCAGTCGGCGTCGTCGCCCGGATCCCGGAAGAACATGCGGATCTGATGCAAGGTGCCGCCGGGCAGGAGACTGCGGTCCACGCCCGCGTTGACCTCCGGCAGGACGTTGTTCACGAGGAGGGCGGTGGTGTCGCACACGTCGATCGCCTCGATGGTGTCGTCGATCAGCACTGAGCCAGAGATGCACATCTCGACGTCGAACGGGCCGTCCTGGGGGTAGGTGTGCGACTTGACGACCGGGAAGATCGCCGGATCCGCAGCGTCGCTGCCACCGTCTCCCCAGTCGATGGAGGCGGCCAGATCGCCGCCCGGATTGAAGAAGTCGACGGTCGCCCGCGCGGCCGATCCCTCGTCGACCGGCGAGGTGATCTCGGCCTGGAAGTCGACGACGAGCGTCGAATCCGCGTCGCATGCTCCGTGGTTGTCACAGACGATCAGGGTCACCCGGAAGACCCCGCCATCGGGTGAGCTGAACACCGGGTTCGGCCCATCCGCCCCGGTCAGGGTGCCGGGTTCTTCGACCAGCCAGGTCCACTCCGCGATCGTCCCGTCGGGGTCGTACGAGCCTGATCCGTCGAGGGGTATCCCCGCGCACGGATCGGCGCAGTCGGTCCCGTCGTAGGGTCCGCCGGCGTCGGCGACGGGATGCAGGTTGTTGCAGGGATCACCGGGCTCGCACGTCGGGAACTCGAAGTTGATGAAGACGACGTCGCTGTCCGAACCGCCACGTCCGTCCTCGATCGTGTAGCGGAAGAGGTCAGGACCGTCGTATCCGGGGTCCGGTGTGTAGATGCACTCGGTCGGCGAGCACGTCGCGTCGCCGCGAATCGGGGTGGTGTTCGACACGATCGAGATCGTGTCCTCGTTTCCGAGCACCAGGTCGTGGTTGTCCGGATCCCGGTCGTTGGCGAGCACCGGGATCGTGACCGGCGCGGGGGGCGTCGAGGCATAGTCGCGGCGAGCGATCGGGGCGTCGTTGATCTCGTCGATCGTGATGGTGACGGTCCCCCGGGACACACCATCGACGTCCTCATTGCCGGTGGCATTGGGTACGTCGGTGACCGTGTAGTCGAACGTGTCCGTGCCCCAGTAGTCCCGATCGGGGTTGTACCGGACGTGCGTTCGGCCGTCGTTCGGCACGACGGTTCCGTGCTCGGACTGCAGCGGGCCGATGGGCTGCTCTGGCGCACGGAGAATCGTGACGTCGTCGCCGTCCAGGTCGTAGTCGTTTGCCACCAGCTCGAGGAGGCGCTTGGCGGGATCCGGCTCGTCCTCGTCGATCGTGTAGTCGTCGTCGACCGCAACCGGCGGCTGGCTCAGCCCGCCGATGCAGGGCGTGGCCAGGAGCTGGAAATGGTCGACGATGACGCCGGAGTCGTTGCCGTCATCGCCCCCGTCGAAGACCGAAAGGTAGAGCGGCTGAGCCCCCGGATCGATGGGCGTCCGGGCTCGAAGCACGGGGCTGGCGCCGTCGTAGATCATCCCCGTGTCCGCGTACTCGATCACCCGGCCATCGTCGAAGAATGCACTGTTGACGCTGATCACCTTGCCGTCGGGATCGAAGGCGAAGTTCTCGGGCGCGGTGATCTCGCTTTCGTTGGCCGACCAACCGGTCGAGCCGAGCTCGGCGATGAACCCGTCGTTGAAAGGATTCGTCCCGCCGGTCGTGTACTCCGGGTACTCCTCGGTGGCGAAGACCACGTCGAAGGTCAGGCACCGCGGCGCCTGCTGCTCGACCTCGCCTTCCTCGGTCTCGACATCGATGGTCGCGGGGACATCGAGATCGAGCCGGAGGATCGAGGCATCGCTGGCGCCCTGGTGCTCCCGGCCGTGCTGCTCGTTCGCGTCCTGGTCGGAGGAGTCGTCGGCCTGCGATGCCAGACCGGTCGTGAGCAGTGCGACGGTGTCGTCACTGTCGGGCGCGAGGATCGGGGTCAGCTCGGCGCCGGCGGTGGCATGAGCGCCGGGGTGAGCACACTCTTCCCAGGCGTAGCCCTGGACGAGGCTCCACGGGGCTCCGTCGGACATCAGCGGCTCGGCGAACGCGCCCGTGAGGTCGGCGCAGGCCAGCACGGTGACGGTCACCGTGGCCGGGTCATCGGTGACCTCGTCGACGTCTTTGATCGTGTACGTGAAGGTGACGTCGCCGGTGAATCCGGCGGTCACGTTCATCGTGCACGTGTCGGTGCCGCAGACGACGCTGCCGGCGGCAGGGTCGTCGAGATCCGTCTTGCCGATAATGGTGAGCCCACCGTCCGCGGGATCGAGGTCGTTCTCGAGCACGTCGAGCGTTGCGGTGCCTCCCCCCTCGGAGAGCGTGAAGGTGTCGTCGACGGCATCGGGCCCGTCGACCACGGTCACGACGAATGTCGGGCAGTGCTGGCCGTCCCCAACGGTGCCGTGGTCGTCGTCGGTGACGCACACCTCGACGGTGAAGTCGCCGGCCGTCGCGAACGGGTGGCTGATGTCGAACGACGGGCTGGTGACCGGACCGAGGCTCTCGACGCCCGTTCCGTCGTCCCAGTCGACCATCGCGGTGTGGGTGTCGAGTTCGGCGAGGTCGGTGAAGTCGATCGTCCGCTCGAAGGTGTCGCCGACGCCGATGGTCTCGGGGCCGCCGGCGTCGACTGCGGGGGCCACGTTGGCCACCATGACGGTGGCGGTCACGATCGGGCTCCAGGCACCGAGGTTGTCCTGGACCCGAAGGTCGACGGCGAACTCGCCGTCATCCTTCGCCTCGAAGGTCGGCGTGGGTGTGTCATCGCTGGTGATGCTGACGACCGCTGGGTCCTGCGCGGTCCATTCCCACGCGACGATCGTGCCGTCGGTGTCGGGATCGGCCGACTCCGACCCGTCGAGCGGATACGGCGTGCCCTCGAGTGCGTCGGGATAGGGGCCGCCCGGGTCGGCGACGGGTGGGGTGTTGTCGCTGGCGATCGTCACCTCGACCGTGTCACAGACGGGCGGCGACTCGCCGTCGGTCACGCACACCTCGACCGGGTAGATGCCGGCGGTTGCGTACTGATGACTTGCGGTGAATCCCGACGCGGCCGGATCGACCGTCTCGTCCGGGGTGCCGTCGCCGTCCCAGTCGATGGTGGCCGTGTGGGCGTCCTGCGTGCCGGGGTCGGTGAACGTCGTGGTGAGCTCGATGTCGTCAGCCGTCGTACCGCCTTGGTCGGGACCGGCATCGACGTCCTGGGGTGCCACGTTGTCGACGACCACCGTCGTGTTCGAGCAGACGGCCGGACTGTCGCCATCGTCGAGACAGAGCACGGCGGTGTAGGTGCCGTTCTGCGGGTACGCATGGGTCGCCGAGATGGAACCGCCGGCGACGCCAGCCGTCTCGGTGACGTCGACCCCGACCGGACCGGCGCCGTCGTCCCAGTCGACCGTGGCCGTGTGGACGTCGTTGACGCCGGGATCGGAGAACGTCCACATCAGCGTCACGCTGTCGCCCTCGTCGATCGAAGGCGGGGGCACCAAGGGTTCGATCGTCGGTGCGACGTTGAGGACATCGACGGTGACGTCCGCGTAGCCTTCCGCTTCGAGGAAATCGGACGCCGACAGCCTCAGGGTGTAGCTGCCGCTCCCTTCGTCGAGCGGTGTCCAGGTGGTGTCCTCGGCCATCGCGTCGGAGAACGTGCCGCCGGCCCCGGTCCAGAGGATGGTCGTCGGATCGAGGTTGTCGTCGTCGTCGGTGACGGTGCCGTCGAGCGTGACGGGGGAACCCTCGTCGACCGAAGCCGGGATCGGGTCGGCGATGAGAACGGTGGGCGCCACGTTGGGAACGGCAGCGACGTCGACCTGTTGGGTGTCGCACGCCTGGCCGCCATCGTCGTCGGTGACACAGATCCTGACCGTCACGGGTCCCACGGTGTCGAACTGGTGGTCGAAGGAGAACGTCCCGTCGGTGTACGGGAACGGTCCGAACGTCTCGTCGTCGGTGCCGTCACCGTCCCAGTCGGCCATGAACGTGTGCGTGTCAGCTGCGTCGTCGGCAGGGTCGTCGTAGGTTCCTTCCACTGCGGCCGTGTCGCCCACGACGACGTCGATGGGTGTGGCGGGCAGGACGATCGTCGGAGCGGCATTCGTCACCGTGACCGTCAGCGGTTTGCAGGTCTCCTCGTTCGCGGCGCCGGTGTTGTCCTTCACGCACAGTTCGGCGTCGTAGGTGTCGTTGTCGGGATAGGCGTGGCCGCCGTAGACCTCCGTCGGATCGGCCGCGTAGTTGACCAGGACGGCCTCGGGACCGGCGCCGTCGGTGGTATCCCAATCGACGGTGGCCGAGAAGGATTCGGGACCGATGTCGGTGATCGTCGCCAGCGTCTGGGTGGCGGAGTTGCCCTCGACGAACGAGGGAGCTCCGGGTGTGACAACAGGTGCGACGTTCGCCACCTCGACGGGGATCTCGGTTTCCGCGAACCCACCGTCGTCGTCGGTCACCCGCACGCGGATCACCGATCCCGGTGCGACGTACTTCAGATATTCATGGCTGGCGTTGACCGGCGAGATGGCCCCGTCCGGGATCGTGTCGGTGCTTCCATCGCCCCACCAGATCTGCACTTCGTGGGTGTCGTCGACGCCGGCATCGGTGAACGAGGCGAGGTCGAGCGGGCCGAGCGTGTCGCCCTGGGTGAGGCTCTGCGCACCGGCGATCGTCGTCACGTCCGGCGCCACGTTGTCGACATGGATCGTCTCGGTGGCCGTCGTGCAGGGCTCGGCCCCGCCGGCATGGCACACCTTGAGTGTCACGTCGACGCCCTCGGGCGGCGTGTCGTCGGCGGTGGCGATGTACTTCGGGTCTTCGACCGTGTTGTTCTCGAACAGCCCGTCCGGTGTCCATTCGAACGTGGCCCCCGGCACGCTGCCCGGGTTGTCGAGGACACCGTCGAGGAAGAATGCGTCATCGCCCTCGGCGGTGCTGAGCGGCGGGTCGATCCGGACCTCCGGAGTGGCGAGAGCCTGGCCGTTGAGGTCGACCGAGTTGGGAGATTCGGTGACCTCGAAATGAAGAGCACCGTTTCCGATGGCCGGGTCGGCGAACGATCCGGAGCGCACCGACGGCGGCTCGGCGTACACGATCCGGTATTGATCCCCCGGGTCGGGCACATGGCCGCCGAGCAGCTCGATCTCGAAGGTGCCGGCGAGGGTGCTGTCGCCGGTCGACACGACGTCGCCGTAGCGCTGGGTGCCCTGCGTTCCACTGATCCGGGTGGTGAACGTGGCCGCCGAGTCGTTGGTGAACTCACCGCCGACGGTGAGGGTGGACAGCTCGTTCGGGGTGTCGGCGTTGCCGACGGCCAGGTGGCCGAAGTTGGTGAAGTCGCCGTTGGTCGTGAGATCGGCACCGTCCATCAATTCGAGCGTGCCGGTGTTGGCCGCCAGGTAGTTGGAGAACGGCGTGAAGTCGGGGACGTTGGCCCCCGCTCCGGTCAGGAAGAAGTCGGCGTCGTTGACGGCGATCGCGCTGGGAAGGTTCAGCGTCGTTCCGGCGCCGACCTCCCACCGGCCGCCCGAGAATGTCGTACCGGCGTAGTGGCCGGGAGCGCTGTCGATGGTGAGTTCGCCGTTGGTGGTGGTGATCGTGCCGTGGTTGGTGACCTCGATCCCGGTGGTGAACCTTCGTGGATTGGTGCTTGCACCCGACGCCCGATCCCGCTCCAAGATCGCGCCCGCCTCGTTCACGAACGAACCCGGATTGGCGGTATGCGCCCGAAGCCGTCGTCGTTGCGTTGTCCTGGGTCAGCCGCCACACACCCCGATTCGTGATCTCCCCCGACGGACCCGCCGCCGCCGTCGACACCGACACCGCTGCCGATGGACGAATGATTCACCGTCCCCCCAGCCTCATTCACCAACGACCCCAACATCACCCTCGGCACCGCCCCGGTGATGTCCAACACCCCACCCGCATCCACCACCAACGACGCACCATCCTCAACCGTCCCCGACGACCAGACCCCCACCGCCGACACCCGCAACACACCCGAACCAGCCAGGTTCCCCGACAGTTCCGAGCGACCACCATCACCGGTGGCCGCATCGATCTCCGCCCCCGGATCCATCACATAACGACCGCGCAACTCGACCACGCCCGTCCCGGTCACATCCGACGCACCCGACACCACCGCGTCATCACCGGTGAGCTCGAGCACCGTGCCAGCATCGGCGCCGACGACCGACTCGTCGCCGATCGCCGCGACCGCGTCGATGGTGAGTTCGCCGTTGGTGGTGGTGATCGTGCCGTGGTTGGTGACCTCGATCCCGGTGGTGAACCTCGTGGAATTGGTGCTTGCACCCGACGCCCGATCCCGCTCCAAGATCGCGCCCGCCTCGTTCACGAACGAACCCGGATTGGCGGTAGCGCCCGAAGCCGTCGTCGTTGCGTTGTCCTGGGTCAGCCGCCACACACCCCGATTCGTGATCTCCCCCGACGGACCCGCCGCCGCCGTCGACACCGACACCGTGCCGATGGACGAATGATTCACCGTCCCCCCAGCCTCATTCACCAACGACCCCAACATCACCCTCGGCACCGCCCCGGTGATGTCCAACACCCCACCCGCATCCACCACCAACGACGCACCATCCTCAACCGTCCCCGACGACCAGACCCCCACCGCCGACACCCGCAACACACCCGAACCAGCCAGGTTCCCCGACCAGTTCCGAGCGACCACCATCACCGGTGGCCGCATCGATCTCCGCCCCCGGATCCATCACATAACGACCGCGCAACTCGACCACGCCCGTCCCGGTCACATCCGACGCACCCGACACCACCGCGTCATCACCGGTGAGCTCGAGCACCGTGCCAGCATCGGCGTCGACGACCGACTCGTCGCCGATCGCCGCGACCGCGTCGATGGTGAGTTCGCCGTTGGTGGTGGTGATCGTGCCGTGGTTGGTGACCTCGATCCCGGTGGTGAACCTCGTGGAATTGGTGCTTGCACCCGACGCCCGATCCCGCTCCAAGATCGCGCCCGCCTCGTTCACGAACGAACCCGGATTGGCGGTAGCGCCCGAAGCCGTCGTCGTTGCGTTGTCCTGGGTCAGCCGCCACACACCCCGATTCGTGATCTCCCCCGACGGACCCGCCGCCGCCGTCGACACCGACACCGTGCCGATGGACGAATGATTCACCGTCCCCCCAGCCTCATTCACCAACGACCCCAACATCACCCTCGGCACCGCCCCGGTGATGTCCAACACCCCACCCGCATCCACCACCAACGACGCACCATCCTCAACCGTCCCCGACGACCAGACCCCCACCGCCGACACCCGCAACACACCCGAACCAGCCACGTTCCCCGACAGCGAGAACGCTCCGTTGATCTCGGACTCGCCGTCGATCGTGAGCGTTCGGCCCGACTGGACGGTGACCGCACCGTCGCTGACGAGCTGGTCGATCACGGCCGTGTCCGTTCCCGTCACCGTCACGGTGACGCCGGCGCGGATGCATACGTTCTGTCCGGCGGTGGGTTCCGCGCCGCTGTCCCAGTTGCCGGGCACGTTCCAGTTGCCGTCGCCGGCGGCATCCCATTCGACCGCGCCGGCCGGGCATGCGAGCGTCGTCGCGGCCGTGGCGTCCTCCGGCCCCACCGTCAAGATCGGCACTACCACGCTCGCCGCGAACAGAAACGCGATCGCCACTGAACCAGACGACCGGAAGCGACCGGTCAACGCACCCACTACCCCGTGCCCCATAGTGAGGCCCCCCTTCCCTGCGCCTCGCACCGGACCCTAGGGCGTTCCCGCGAAGCCCGCAACGAGATGCTCCCGAACCGGAGGCTCTGTGGTGCCGGGTCGGCCCGACCGGGTTCCGCATCACCGCACCGCTGGATCTGCCAGGTCCCCGCCTCCCGCATCCCGCCCGCGCCCGAGGAGATCGGCGAAGCCGATGTGCCGACGCTGCGAGAAGGGTCGACGAGGTCTGCTCGCCGGGTGGCTCGATCGACCGACCCACCGGCCCGACACGAGCTGATCCGCAGGGCGAAGGGTCCGGCCCCAACCTGAGTGCGTGCGGGGGTCTGTCCCTGATAACAGAGCCCCACCCGAAATCTGGTCCCCTACCGTCGGTTTCCGACGGTCGAGCCACCCGAGAAAGCTGGTCGGACGGTCCGCCCCGGGTGAGCGGGCTCAGACTTCGCAGTTCTTCTTCTGGCTCGGCGTACTGTCGGTGAGTGCGTTCGGGGTCTGTCCCCGATAACGCACTGTCGGCGGATGAACCTTCCGCGGCCGCGTTGAACGGAATAGTGTAAGGCCACGTCTCAATCGCGGGGTGGTCGGGACCTGACCGGCGAGTGCCACTCCCTCGGTCAGGTCCGACGACCACGGCCGACCCACCGAAGCACCAACTTGCGGCCACCAAGCCCGGATGTGGGTTTTCAGGCCGCAAGTTCCGAACTGGGGGCGCGGGGTCGGGCTTGCGTCAGCTGCCGGCGGCCACGAGCGCGGGTACGGCTTCGGTGGCCCAGTCGACGACGGGGCCCGGGACGATTCCGATGCCCAGCGTGACCAGCACGGCGATGGTCAGCACGGCCCAGGTGCCGGCGGTGATCGGCAGGATCGGCTCGAGCTCCTCGGCCGCGCCCGCATCCCCCGTCCCCTCGTCGTCGGTCATGTACATGGCCACGATCACCCGGAGGTAGACGAACGCGCCGATCACCGCGGTGAGCATGGCAGCGCCGGCCAGCCAGAACGACCGGGCTTCGACCGCGGCGCCGATGACGCCCAGCTTGGCCAGGAACCCCGACGTGAGCGGGATGCCGGCCTGACCGAGCAATAGCACCATGAACGCGAACGCCACCAGGGGCTGACGTCGGGACAGGCCCCGGTAATCGCTCAACCGGTGATGCCCGTCGCCCCGGCCGGCAACGAGCGTAACGACGCCGAAGCTTCCCGCCACCATGAACGTGTAGGCCGCGAGGTAGAAAAGCGCCGCGGCCGTTCCCTCTTCGGTCGCCGCCTGGACGCCGACGAGGATGAATCCGGCATGGGCGATGGACGAATAGGCCAGCATGCGCTTCACGTTCGTCTGGGACACCGCCACCAGCGACCCGACCACCATGCTGGCGATGGCCAGGAAGTAGACGAGGGGTTGCCAGTCGGTCCGCTGCGTGGCGAACGCCACGACGAACACCCGCAGAATGGCGGCGAATCCGGCCGCCTTCACCGCCGAGGCCATGAACGCCACCACCGGGCTCGGCGCGCCCTGGTAGACGTCGGGCACCCACACCTGGAACGGTACGGCGGCGACCTTGAATCCGAGGCCGACGAGCAGCAGGGCGAAACCGGCCAACAGCAGCCCGTTGTCCAGGAGCGTGTTCTGCTCGAGGAAGTCCCGGATGGTGACGAGGTTGGTGCTTCCGGTCGCCCCGTACGTGAGCGCGATGCCGTAGAGCAGGAACGCCGAGCTGAACGCGCCCAGCACGAAGTACTTCATGCCGGCTTCCTGGGACTGGCGGCGGCGCAGATGCATCGCGGCCAGCACGTAGACGGCGATCGACAGGATCTCGAGGCCGAGGAACAACACCATCAGGTCGTTGGCCATGGTCATGACCACGCCACCCGAGGCCGACAGCAGCATCAACACGTACAGCTCGGGGCCGGGAACGCCGGTCTCGTGGCGGAGGTACCCGTCGGCCAGCAGCGCGGCCAGGATCACGCCGGCGCAGATCACGATGGTCAGGAACACCGAGAACCGGTCCACGCCGACCGCGCCGCCGACGGTGGACCAGGGTCCGTCGTCGCCTATGCGGTTCCAGACCGCGATGGCCCAGCCGATCGAGACGGCGGCGGTGAGCACCGACCAAGCGGTGGCGAAGCTCTTCGGCAGCGACTTCACCAACGAGGCGACGGTCAGGAGCAGGATGCCGCCGACCACCAGCGCGACCAGTGGCGACAATGCGAACCAGTCGACGGTCGGCGTCTGGAGCGAGGTGGCGAGCGCCTCACCGACTTCCCCTCCGAGCTCCCCGCCGGTCGGGTCCTGGCCGGGCAACGCCTGAGCGACGATCGGGACGACGAGAGCGATCATGTCACTCGCCCTCCTCGTGGTCGCCGGAGTCGGCGTCGGTCGCTTCGAGGATGGCCGGTGTGACCGGCTCGGGTGCCTCGTAGCCGGTGACCTCCTCGATGTGGCCGATCAGGGCGTCGACCGAGGGTTCCATGCGATCGAGAACGGGCTTGGGGTAGACGCCCATGAACACGATGAGGAAGAGCAGCGGCGCCAGCACGAGACCCTCGCTCCAGGTGAGCTCGGGGGTGTCGAGGTCTTCCTCCCGCGGCGTGCCGTGGAAGACCCGTTGGTAGGCCCACAGCAGATAGACCGCCGCCAGGATCACGCCGGCCGCGGCTACCACGGTCCACCAGCGGAACGTCAGGAACGAGCCCACCAGGATGAGGAACTCGCCCACGAACCCGTTGAGTCCGGGGACACCTATGGACGACAGCATGACCAGGGTGAAGGCCGCCGCCATGATCGGGGCCACCTTCTGCAGACCGTTGAGCTCGGAGATCTGTCGGGTGTGACGTCGCTCGTAGATCCAGCCGACGAGGATGAACAGGGCCCCGGTGGAGATCCCGTGGTTGACCATCTGGAGCAGGCCACCTTCGATGCCCTGGGTGGTCATGGCGAACGTTCCCAGCACGATGAAGCCCAGGTGGGCCACCGACGAATAGGCCACCAGTCGTTTCAGGTCCTTCTGCATCGTGGCCACGATGGCGCCGTAGATGATCCCGATGACTCCCAGGGTGACCATCATCGGAGCGAAGTACCGGGCCGCCTCGGGGAACAGGAAGAGACCGAAGCGGACGAAGCCGTATGTACCGAGCTTGAGCATGACGCCGGCCAGGATCACCGAGCCGGCCGTGGGCGCTTCGGTGTGGGCGTCGGGCAGCCAGGTGTGGAGCGGGAACAGCGGCACCTTCACCGCGAAGGCCAACGCGAACGACAGGAACACCCAGCGGGCCGTATTGGTGGCCAGCGCCTGCGCCTCGCCCAGCTCGACCAGGTCGAACGTGGTGCCCCCCAGCGCGTCGCGGCTGAGGAAGACCACGGCCAGGATGCCCACCAGCATCAGCGCCGAGCCGAACATCGTGTACAGGAAGAACTTGGTCGCGGCATACACGCGGTTGCCGTGGCCCCACCGGCCGATCAGGAAGTACATGGGCACGAGGACGATCTCGAAGAACACGAAGAAGACCAGGAGATCCAGGGCGACGAAGACCCCGATCGATCCGGCCTCGAGCGCCAGGATCCAGGCGTAGTAGGGCTTGGCGTCGTGGTCGGGATCGGTGGCCAGCAGAGCGATCGGGAACAGCAGCGCCGTCATCACGACCAGGAACAACGAGATGCCGTCCACCCCGAAGTGGAAGGAGATCCCGAAAGCTTCGATCCAGGTCTGTTCGGTCTCGAACTGGAAGCCGGCCTCGCCGACCTGGAACTCGACCAGCAGCCAGACCGCCACGGCCAGCGTGAGAACGGTGAAGCCCACCGCGATCTGCTTGAGCAACTCGGGCCGCCGCGACGACATCAACGCCAGGACGACCGCTCCGAAAGCCGGGATGAGCACAAGCGTGGGAAGGACCGGGAAGTCGGTCGAGGCCGCTTCGGCGGCGGCGAGCAGGGGAACCGAACCGATCATCACCAGGCCATCCTCGTGACGACCCAGGCCAGCAGCAGGACGGCACCGAGGCTCAGGCTGAGGGCGTAGCTCCGCACCAGGCCGTTCTGTTGACGGCGCACCAGGCCGCTGAGTCGCTGAACGACCACGCCGACCCCGTTGACGGCGCCGTCGATGACCGTCTTGTCGGCGGAGGCGACCAGTTCGAAGCCGTCCGTGCCGGGGCCGCCAACCACGGCACCGTAGGCGTCGTCAACTCGCCAAGCGCGTTCCAGGATGGGCCGCTCGACCACTCGCCGGTCGCCCTTGCCCCGGGCGTACATGGCCCACCCGGCGGCGATACCGACCAGGCCGCCCAGCACGGCGATGCAGGCCAGGACCCACTTCATCCCGGTGGCGACGGTGACGTGCACCTCGGCCCCCTCGACCACGGGCTCGAGCCAGTGTTCGAGGAACTTCAGATCGCTGGCGAAGGGCAGCTGCAGCAACCCGCCGATCACGGCCAGTCCGGCCAGGACGACTAGCGGCCCCCACATGAGCCAGGACGACTCGTGGGGCTCGAAGTCGGCGCCCGGCAGCTCGTGGCGGCCGCCCTTGCCGTCGATGAACGCCGCCTCGGCCGGCTCCTCGCCCCGGTCAGCCGACTCGGCGAGGAGCACGTCGACCATCTCGGGCTCGTCCTTCCGCCAGTCGGACGTTCCGAAGAAGGTCATGGCCACCTGGCGGGTCATGTAGAACGCGGTCAGCACCGCGGTGATGAACCCTACCGCCCAGAGGGCCGGGCTCTTGTCGTAGGCGAAGAGCAGGATCTCGTCCTTCGACCAGAAGCCGGCGAAGGGTGGCACGCCGGCGATGGCCAGCCAGCCGATGATGAACGCGCCGGTCGTGATCGGCATGAACTTCCGGAGTGCCCCCATACCCCGCATGTCCTGCTGCTCGTGCATGCCGTGTATGACCGATCCGGACCCGAGGAACAGCAGCGCCTTGAAGAACGCGTGGGTGACCATGTGGAAGATGGCCGCGATGTACGCGCCGCTGCCGACCGCCAGGAACATGTAGCCCAGCTGGCTGACCGTGGAGTAGGCGAGCACCTTCTTGATGTCGTTCTGCGCGACCGCGACCGTGGCGGCGAACAGCGCGGTGACGGCGCCGATCCAGGCGATCGTGGTGGGCAGCCAGTCGTATCCGGCGGCGAGGACGGCGTTGGTGCGAACCAGGAGGAAGACGCCGGCGGTGACCATCGTGGCGGCGTGGATGAGAGCGGAGACGGGCGTGGGTCCGGCCATCGCGTCGGGCAGCCAGACGAACAGCGGGATCTGCGCCGACTTGCCGACCGCACCGATGAAGAGCAGGCCGGCGATGGCCGTGGCGGTTACCGCTGCCATCTGTCCACCACGGGCGAGCCCGGTGAGCTCGAGATACTCGACGGTGCCGAACGAGGCGAAGGCCAGGAACATGGCCAGCATGAAGCCCCAGTCGCCGATCCGATTGGTGACGAAGGCCTTCTTGCCCGCAGTCGCGTTGGCGTCGCGGGTGTGCCAGAACGAGATGAGGAAGTACGAACAGGCTCCGACGCCTTCCCAGCCGAGGAAGGTGAGGAGGAGATTGTCGGCCATCACCAGGATCAGCATCGAGAAGACGAACAGATTGAGATAGAGGAAGAACTTCGAGAAGTTCTCGTCACCGTGCATGTAGCCGATGGCGTAGACGTGGATGAGCGCCCCGACGCCGGTGATGAACAGCGCCATCGTGAGCGACAGAGGATCGGCGAGGAAGCCGACACCGACGTCGAAGGTCCCCGAGGGGACCCAGGTGAAGAGCGTCTGCACGATCTGGCGATCGTGAGCGTCGCGCCCGACGAGCTCCAGAGAGACCATGACGGTCGCGAGGAAGGAGCCGGCGACCATGGCCGAGGCCAGCCAGCCGGCCGCCGGCTCGCCGAACTTCCTGCCACCCAACAGCAGCAGCGAGAATCCCACAAGGGGCAGAGCCGGAATGAGCCAGATGAGTTCATCGGGGTTCATCGGTCGACCATCATCCCTTCAGCACCGAGATGTCATCGGCCGTCGCGCCG
The DNA here is from genome assembly GCA_963695075.1 of uncultured Acidimicrobiales bacterium. Taxonomy (GTDB): domain Bacteria; phylum Actinomycetota; class Acidimicrobiia; order Acidimicrobiales; family CAWCAL01; genus CAWCAL01. Next base: position 124,768 of record CAVOFR010000005.1, on the reverse strand, counting down.
GGTCGGCGCCGCATGACCGCCACGATGATGGCCAGACCGACCACAACTTCGGCTGCCGCGACCACGAGCACGAAGAAGACGACCACCTGGCCGGACAGGTCGCCGAACCGATCGGCGAGGGCGACGAAGGTGACGTTGACAGCGTTGAGCATGAGCTCGACGCACATGAACATGACCAGCGGGTTGCGCCGGACGAGCAGCCCCACCGCGCCGATGGTGAAGACGACGGCCGACAGGACGAGATACCAGGTGGTGGTGACCTCCATCAGTCGGCCACCTCCGTCCCGCCCGACAGATCGCCCGGCCCGTCGGCCGAGTGGCCGAGATCTCCCTCCGCAGCAGAGAGCTCGGTCTCTCTCGGGAACTCGAACAGCCCGGCGGTCTCCTCGAGCTCGAGAAGCGGCTCGTCGTCATCGCCAGACCGTCGACGAGCCATCACGACGGCTCCGATCACGGCGATGGTGAGCAGGATCGCGGTCAGCTCGAACGCGAAGACGTAGTCGGTGAACAGCACCCGGCCGAGCCCGGCGACGTTGGTCTCGGACTCGACGATCTCGGTGGGAGCGCCGGCCACGGTCGGGGCGCCGGTGACTTTCTCGGTCCCGTCGGCCCCCAGGAGCAATGCCGCCAGGAGCATGGCCAGGAAGACCACACCTCCGATGATCGCCGCCGGTCGTTGCCCGACGATGGGATCGGTCCGGAGATCCTCGGTGCGGTCGACGCCGAGCAGCATGATGACGAACAGGAACAGCACGACGATGGCGCCGGCGTAGACGATGACCTGGATGGCGGCGAGGAAATGGGCCTCCTTCACGATGAACAGGACGGCCACGGCGAAGAGCGTGCCGACCAGCGACATGGCCGAGTTGACCGGGTTCCGGGACATGACCACGCCCAGCGCGCCCGCCACCATGGCCGCAGCACAGACGATGAAGACGAACGCTTCCATCAGCGATCACCCTCTTCGCTCGGGTCCGTTTCGGTCGCGTCGGCATCCTCGGCTGGGTCCTCGGACTCGGCCGCCTGGCCCTCCTCCGGGTCGCGGACTCCGTAGCCGAGCTCGCCGGCCCAGGCCACCAGCCCTTCGAACTCGGCGGCTCCGGCCGGTGCGGTCGCCCGCATCCAGCCCGAGGTGTTCTCGTCCTCGCCGTCGCGCCAGTCCTCCCATGGCAGCTGCTGGGGCTTGCCGTCGTCGCCGACCACCAGCTCGTCCTTGGTGTAGATCGCATCGGCCCGGTTCGTGAACGAGAACTCGAACAGCTTGCTCTCGGTGATGGCCTCGGTGGGGCAAGCCTCGACACAGAGATCGCAGTGGATGCAGCGGAGGTAGTTGATCTCGTAGACGAATCCGAACCGCTCCCCCGGCGAGACCGGGTCCTCGACGGAGTTGTCGGCGCCGCGGACGTAGATGCAGTTGGCGGGGCACACGCCGGCGCACAGCTCGCAGCCGATGCACTTCTCCATGCCGTCCTCGTACCGGTTGAGCACGTGACGCCCGTGCAACCGTGGCGGCTTGTCCCGCTTCTCCTCGGGGTAGGGCTTGGTCAGGCGCTCTTCGAAGAGCTTCTTGAACGTGACGCGGAAGCCGTCGAGGTACCCCATCAGACGGTCACCTCTTCCGGCTCGGGTGCGGACTTCCGGAGCGCGGTCCACAAGAGGAGGGCGCCGAGGCTCATGGCTCCGAGGCTGACGATGATAACGATCGCCGGGTTCCAGTTCTGCTGCTGGCCGACTCGGATGGCACCGAGCAGGAGGAACCAGCCCAGCGCCAGGGGGATCAGCAGCTTCCAGCCGAGATCCATGAGCTGGTCGTAGCGGAAGCGGGGCAGCGTCGCTCGGAACCACACGAACATGAACAGGAAGCAGAAGAGCTTGAGGAAGAACCAGAGGATCGGCCAGATCCAGTCCGGCCCGAACAGCAATGGGCCGCTCGGTCCACCGAGAAACAGCGTGACGATGATCGCCGACATCGTCACCGTGTTCATGAACTCGGCGAGGAAGAACAATGCGAACCGGATCGACGAGTACTCGGTGTGGAACCCGCCCACCAGCTCCTGTTCGGCCTCGACCAGGTCGAACGGCGGTCGATTGAGCTCGGCGGTCGCCGCGATCACGAAGACGACGAACGGCACGAACCCGGTGGCCCAGAGATTCCAGTTGGCGACGCCCAGGAAACCCGACTCGCTCTGCGACGCCACGATCTCGTGGGTGGAGAGGGATCCTGACATGAGGACGACCGTGGCGACGGCGAGTCCGAGTGCGGCCTCGTACGAGACCATCTGGGCCGTGGCCCGCACAGCCCCCAGGAGCGGATACTTCGAACCCGACGCCCAGCCGGCCAGCATCACGCCGTAGACGGCGATGGACGACATGGCGAGTACCAGCAGGATCCCGACCTGCGGATCGGCCAACTGGAGGAACGTCTCGCGGCCGAACATCGAGATGGTCCCGTCCTGACCGTCGTTGAAGACCCCACCGATGGGGATGACGGCGAAGGTGACGAACGCGGTCGTGGCGGCGATGACCGGCGCCAGCCGGAACAGGAACCTCTCGGCCCGGGTGGGGAGCAGGTCTTCCTTGAAGAACGCCTTCATGCCGTCGGCGAGCGTCTGGAGGAGGCCCCACGGCCCGGCCACGTTCGGCCCGATCCGGTTCTGCATGTCCGAGATGACCTTGCGCTCGAACCAGACCATGAACATGGTGGCCACGAGGAGGAAACCGAACGTGACGAGGACCTTGACCAGGACGCGCCACACCTCGGCCCAGCCGATGGTGTCGAAGAGGAGCGGGTCGCCGAACATCAGGCCGTCTCCACCCGCACGTCGGTGACCGGCGCCGCGGCGTCGATCAGGCGGTTCACGGCGGCGTCGGCGAGGTTGACATCGAGGCCGACCGACCCTCGGGGCAGTCCCGGATCGGAGACCGCGGGCAGGGTGAGACTCGCACCGCGCGTCGAGGTGACCTTGACCAGGCCTCCGTCGGGGATGCCCATCGTGTCGAAATCGTGGGGGGACAGCGCCGCGACCGGTTCGGCCGCGAGACCGGCGCTCGACTCGCAGTGCTGCAAGATCGTGCCCTGGTCGTAGAGGCGATGGGTGGCGACCAACCGGAACGTCCACTGGTCCCGGCCCGGAAGCTCCGGAGGCTCGACCGGTGAGCGCATCTCTGTGGGGGCGCCGTCCAGCAGGACACCCTCAGGAGCGGCGGCAAGGGTGTCGCCGTCGGCAGCTCGATGCAGGCTCGACCCGGCGACGACCTCGGCCCAGAGCGACTCGGCGCTGACGTCGTCGCCGAACGGTGAGTCGAGCCGGCGGGCGAGCTCGGCGGCGATCATCCAGTCGGACCACGCCATGCCCGGAGGTGTCACCCTGGCGCGGACCGGGCTGACCCGTCCCTCGAGATTGGTGAAGCTGCCATCGACCTCGGCCGCTCCGGCTGCCGGGAGCACGATGTCGGCGATGGCACTGGACGCGGTGAGGAACTGGTCGACGGCGATGACCGTGCCCGCTCCTTCGAGGCCGTCGCGAGCCAGGTCCGCGTCGACGAAGTCGGCCAGAGGGTCGGCGCCCAACAGCACCAGGGTGTGGATCCTGCCGTCGGCCGCCGCCCGGAGAATACCTTCGGTGTCGAGCCCGTCGGATGCCGGTGTGATCGACCAGGTGGCGCGCCACGCGTCGGACCCGTCCGAACGTCGGACCCGCCCGGGGAGGTAGCCGGGGGTCATGCCGAGATCGAGGGCGCCGTGCACGTTGGCCCGGCGCAGGCAACTCAGGACGCGGATGCCGCCGGAGCGGGTGGCCAGTGCCGCAAGTGCCGCAAGTGTCGCTTCAGGCCGCTCGGCCACCGAAGGTCGGCCCGCGATGACGGTGACGGGACCGTCGGTTCCGAGGAGCTCTCCGGCCCGTTGGATGGTCTCGGCGGCGGCGCCGGCGGTCCCGGATCCCCCGCCGGCGAGGATCGCGGCGACCGCGTCGGCGGCCTGACCCGGTCGGTGCAGCACGGAAACCGCCGCGTGCTGCGACAAGGAAGTGGCCCGGGGAGTGATCTCGATGAGAGTCGCCCCGTCGTGGACCACCGCATGGCGCAGTCGCAGGTAGAGCGACCCGAATCCCTCCTTGGGATCCGGGCCGAGAACGACGATGGTCCCGCCCGGCTCGCACGCTTCGTTGATGGTCGCCCGCTGGAAACCGAACAAGGCCTCGGGGTCGAGTCCGTCGCCGAGCTGGGCATCGATGTTGTCCGACCCGATCACACCCTTGGTGAGTCGAACCCACGCATACTGCTCCTCGTTCGTGAGCCGTGCTCCGCCGATGACGGCGAACCCCTCGGGTCCACCGTCGGCCAGCCCGGCGGTGATGCGATCCGCGACGGTGTCGAGGACCCGGGACCACCGTTCGGCGACCAGTTCGGGACCGTCGGGTTCGCTTGCGCCCAGCTCGGTCCCCCGGACCAGCGGTGTATCGAGCCTCAGGGGATGGCCGATGGCCTCGAAACCGAAGCGGTCCTTGTCGCCCAGCCAGCCCCAGTTGACCGCGTCGACATCGCGGCCCAGGTAGCGGAGGACCTCGTTGCGGGAGGACTGGATGACGATGCCGTCTCCGGTCGGCGACGTGACGCAGGTGGAGGCGATCTCCTCGAGGTCCCACGGCCGGGCCTTGAACCGGTAGGGCTTGGCGGTCAGCGCGCCGACGGGGCAGATCTGCACGGTGTTGCCCGAGAAATACGAGGCGAACGGGTCGTCGGGGAAGGTGTTGACCTGGGTCTGGTTGCCGCGATCGATGAAGTGGATGAGCGGGTCGCCGGCCACCTCCTTGGCGAACCGGGTGCACCGGTCGCAGAGGATGCACCGCTCGCGATCGAGGTAGACCGTGTCGCTGATGGGAATCGGCTTCTCGTAGTGGCGCTTCTCCTCGACGAAGCGGCTCTCGCCCGGTCCGAAGGCGATGGTCTGGTCCTGGAGCGGACACTCACCGCCCTTGTCGCACACCGGGCAGTCGAGCGGATGGTTGATGAGCAGGAACTCGAGCACCCCGTCCTGGGCCTTCTTGGTGGCCTCCGAGGTGGTGTCGACCGTCATCTCCGGGGTGCAGGGCAACATGCACGCCGGCTGGAGCGCCGCGCCCCGTCCGGTGTCGACCTCGACGAGACACATGCGACACATGCCCACCGGCTCCATGCGCGGGTGGTAGCAGAACCGGGGGATGTAGACGCCGTGGCGCTCGGCTGCGTCGATGAGCAGCTCGCCCGGACGGGCATCGACGGTCACGCCGTCGATCGTGATCGGCACGCCGTCGCTCATGGGATCTTCGCTTCGAACTCGGAACGGAACCGGCGCAGGGCCGACGTGACCGGAGCCACCGATGACGGGCCCAGGGGGCAGATGGTCGTCTGACGAGGGGGGAACGGGACGTCGTCATCGCCGCTGCCCGGCACGGCGGGGCCGGGGTAGGGGCCGGGCGAGATGTTGTCACCGATGTCGGCGAGCAGATCGAGGTCGCCCGGTAGGCCGTGGCCGTCGAGGACGCGCTGGAGCACACGTTCGAGCCACGTCGTGCCCTCCCGGCAGGGTGTGCACTTGCCGCAGGACTCGCGAGCGAAGAACCGCACGACGCGCAGGCAGGCTCGGACCGCGTCGGTCGAGTCGTCCATGACCACGATGGCCCCGGAGCCCAGCATGGAACCGGCGGCACCCACGGGGCGGGCCTCGAGCGGAAGGTCGAGATGCTCCTCGAAGAACCAGGGAGCGGAACCGCCACCGGGAATGAACATCTTCAGCTCGTGGCCGTCGCGGATGCCCCGGCAGTACTCATCGCCGTAGAGGAGGTCACGGAAAGTGGTGACCCCCTGGGGGACCTCGTAGACACCGGGGCGGCGGACGTGGCCCGACACCGCGAACAGGCGGGTACCGGGAGAGCTCTCGGATCCGTGTTCCTTGTAGGCCTCGGCCCCGTTGCGAAGGATCCAGGGCAGGTTGGAGATCGTCTCCACGTTGTTGACGATCGTGGGTTTGCCGTACAGGCCGATCGCAGCCGGGAAGTACGGCGGCTTGAGCCGCGGCATACCCCGGTTGCCCTCGAGGCTCTCGATCAGCGCCGTCTCCTCACCCACGATGTAGGCGCCGGCACCCCAATGCAGGACGATGTCCACCGACACGTCGCTGCCCATGATGTCCCGGCCGACATACCCGGCCTCGTACGCCTCGTTGAGCGCGGTGGCGATGCGTTCCTGGGCCAGTGCCATCTCGCCGCGGACATAGAGGAAGCACTGGCTGAGACCGGCCGCGTAGGCGGCGATCATGCAGCCCTCGATGATCTGATGGGGATCTCGCTCCATCAGCAGGCGGTCCTTGTACGTGCCCGGCTCGCTCTCGTCGCCGTTGACGACGAGATACCGGGGCCAGACACCCTCGGGGCAGAAGCCCCACTTGATCCCGGCCGGGAATCCGGCACCGCCCCGACCGAGCAGCGTCGCCTCGCGGACCTCGGTGAGGACCTCGTCGGGCCGACGCTGCAGCGCGGCGCGCAGTCCCTCGTACCCTTCGGTGGCACGGGACCGCTCGAGCGTGAACGAGTCCTCGTGACCGAACCGCGACGTCACCATGGCCGGACCATCGGTCGGGACCCAGCCCGGAGCGTGTGCGACGTACCCGTCCGCCCCGGTCATGCGTCGTCACCCGCCTCGGAGGGAGGCGGCATCCAGACCGGCGCGCCGGCGCCGTCGGTCATGGCCGGTCCGGCGGCCTTGTCCGGCGGGATGTGCTGGCGAATCCTGGCCAGGGTTCCGTGGGGTGGCACCTCGTCGCGTCGGCCCGCCCGGAGCTCGTCGATCAGTTCGTCGAACGACTCGGGTGTTGCCCGCCCGAAGTACCTGTAGTTCACCTGGAGGCAGGGCGCCTCGGTGCACGCCGCTACACACTCGACGTCTTCGAGCGTGAACAGGCCGTCGTCGGTGGTCCCTCCGACCTTCACCCCCAGACGCTCTTCGGCGTGATGCAGGAGCTCCTCACCGCCGAGGAGCTGACACGAGATGTTCGTGCAGACGTTCACCATGTAGGTGCCCACCTCGTGACGCTTGAACATCTCGTAGAAGCTGCAGGTGCCGAGCACCTCGGCCGCGGTGACACCGACCAGCTCGGCGATGTGCTGCATCGCGTCGTCGGCGACGTGGCCGTCCTGCTCCTGGGCCAGGTGCAGGAGGGGAATGAGCGCGGACTTGGGCTTCGGATACCGGGCGATGATCTCTCGGGCCGTCACCAGGTTCTTGGACGAGAGGCGAGCCATCAGCGGTCGACCTCACCCATGATGGGATCCACCGACGAGATGATCGCCACCGCGTCGGCGATCAGCCGTCCGTGCATCAGATGGGGCAGTGTCTGGAGGTTGATGTAGCTGGGAGGCCGGATGCGCAGGCGATAGGGCTTGGGGCCACCGTCCGACACGATGTAGCAGCCGAGCTCGCCCCGGGGAGACTCGACCGCGGCGTACGCTTCGCCGACCGGGACGTGGAATCCCTCGGTGAAGATCTTGAAGTGGTGGATCAGCGCCTCCATCGACTCGTCGATCCGAGCGCGGGGCGGAGGGGTCACCTTGGGGTCCTGGACCCGATAGTCGCCGTCGGGCATCCGATCGACACACTGCTCGATGATCCGGATGGATTCCCGGATCTCGTTGAGCCGAATCGCATACCGATCGAACGAGTCGCCGTAGCTGCCTACGACGACGTCGAAGTCGACCTCGTCGTAGGCCAGGTAGGGCGTGTCCCGGCGCAGGTCCCACGCCACCCCGGCCGAGCGCAGGAGCGGGCCGGTCGCGCTGAGGGCCATGGCCTCGTCGGGCGTGATCGTGCCGACGCCCTGGAGCCGTTCGCGCCAGATCGGCTGGCCGGTCATCAGCGTGTCGTATTCGTCGAGGCGGGGCGGCAGGAGGTCGATGAAGCCGATGACGTCCTCCACCCATCCATCGGGCAGATCGGCGGCCACACCGCCGGGCCGGATGAAGTTGTGGTTCATCCGCAGTCCGGTGATCTTCTCGAGTAGCCGGAGGCCCTCCTCGCGTTCACGCCAGCCGTAGAGCATCATCGAAACCGCGCCCAGGTCCATGCCGTTGGTGGCCATGAACAGGAGGTGCGACGTGATGCGATTGATCTCGCAGAGCAGCATCCGGATCCAGGTGGCCCGGGGCGGGACCTCGACGCCGAGCAGCGCCTCGGTGGTGAGGCTGAACGCCAGCTCGGAGAAGAGCGGAGCGGCGTAGTCCATCCTGGTGACGTTGGTGCATCCCTGCACGTAGGAGAGTGTCTCACCCGTCTTCTCCATGCCCGTGTGCAGATACCCGATGACCGGCTTCGACCGCAGCACGGTCTCACCGTCCATCTCGAGCATCAGGCGGAGCACACCGTGGGTCGACGGATGCTGCGGACCCATGTTCATGATGACGCGGTCGTCGTGCTCGTCGTCGCCGATGTGGGTGGCCTCGGCCTCGGACATCCTGAGCACGGCACTCCGGTCGAGGTCGCGTTCGTAGACGGTGGGACGCGCGCTCCGGGTCGCGGTCACGAATCCGCTCCAGCCTTGAACTGCACGGGAATCCGACCGACCGCGTAGTCCTTGCGGAGCGGATGACCCTCCCAGTCCTCGGGCATGAGGACCCGCGTCATGTCCGGATGGCCGTCGAAGCTGATGCCGAAGAGGTCGAACACCTCGCGCTCCATGTTCTCGGATCCGGGAAAGAGGTCGAAGAGACTGGGCACCACCGGCGTTTCGGCATCGACCTGGACCTTGACTCTGATGCGGGCGCGTTCCGCATGCGAGATGAGGTGGACGACGAGCTCGAACCGCTGCAGGTCGACCTCGGCCGGAACGACGCGGTCCGGGGCGTGCGTGAGGTAGTCGACCGCGGTGAGATCGAGCAACATGCCGTACCCCGCGTCGCGCAGGGCCGCGATGACCTCGAACAACGTGTCGGTGGTGGCGTGGAGAACCGTGATGCCGTCGCCGCCCGTCGTGCCTATGTACGCGCCGTACCGGGTGGGGGTCCCTTCATCGGGTGTCTCGTCGGAGGCGGGGTCGTCGACCCCGGCTACTTCGTCGCCATCACCCATGTCAGCTGTTGCCACCTCGATCGGCGGCGGACCGAGCGGACAGTTCGACCCTGCGTTGGCCGGCCTGTCCATCGCGCTGCTCGACGATGATGTTGGCCCCGCCCCCCTCGGCGTCACGCCGGTGGGTGAGCTCGCCCGACCGCACCTTGTCGTGCAGCGTCAGAATGGCGTGCATGAGGGTCTCGGGACCGGGCGGGCAGCCGGGCGCGTAGACATCGACCGGGACGACCTGATCGACGCCCTGAACGATTGCGTAGTTGTTGAACATCCCGCCCGACGACGCGCACACGCCCATGGAGATGACCCACTTCGGCTCCATCATCTGGTCGTGGATCTGGCGGAGGACCGGAGCCATCTTCTGAGAGACGCGACCGGCGACGATCATCAGATCGGCCTGCCGGGGCGATGCCCGGAAGACCTCCATCCCGTACCGGGCCAGGTCGTAGTGGGCTCCACCGGTCGCCATCATCTCGAGCGCGCAACAGGCCAGCCCGAAGGTGGCCGGCCACATGGATCGCACGCGGGCCCACTTGACCAGTTCCTCGAGCGGGCCGGTGATGATGTTGTGGTCGAGACCCTCTAGCCCCTTGTCCCGGAACTCGTCCAAGCCCATCAGGGGTGTCCTGCCGCGACCGGCTCGGGAGCGGCCTCGTCGGTTGCGGCCACCTCGTGCACCGGTACCGGTCGACCCTCGAGCCCGACTCGACGGATGGTGGTGGTACTCGTGCGTTCGGGCGAGACGATGGGATCACCCCGTCCGGACACGATCACCCGCTTGACCGGGCCCCAATTCATGACCCCGTTGCCGAGCAGGTAGACGAACGACTCGAACAGCAGTGCGCTGAAGATGGCGATGGCGCCGAGACCGAAGGCACCGAGGACCTCCTGGCCCACCGCCCAGGGGTACAGGAAGATGATCTCTATGTCGAAGACGATGAAGATCATCGCGACCAGGAAGAACCTGACCGGGAACCGCTCCGGCGGATCGGTGCCGGGCACGATCCCGCACTCGTACGGTGCGGTCTTCTCATCGGTGGGTCGACGCGGTGCGAACAGCCGGTTGGCCACGAAACTCAGGCCGGCGAACAGCACGGCCAGCGTGACCATGGCGAGAACCGGAAGGTACTGCGCCACGTGGTCAGCTCTTTCCGGGTTCGAGTCTCGCCTGGTCGGCCACCCGCTCATCCCGCGCGTGGAGCATCCAGCTGATCAGCAGCAGCATCGTCAGGGAGAACAGGGTCATCACGATCGACGGCAGCCGGAGTGATCCCAGGTCACGGGTCATGACCACCGAGATGACCTCGGCGTCGGAGTCGATGATCGGCAGCGGTGGCGGCTGACCCGGCTCGGCGGTCTGCGGCTCGACCATGGCCACCTGCACGACGGCGTAGTGGGGAGGATGGGTGGGGCGGACGGCGTTGGTGATCTTGTTGGCGACGCCGTCCCACAGTCCGTCTCCCGATGCCCCCGGTTTACCGCCGAGATCGAACGTGCCGAGAGCGACGTAGTCGGTCGCTTCCAGATCCGGGACGAACTCGACCAGCGCCGCGTCTGCGGCCGCCTGGGCCTCACCGCGGAAGGGATCGGCCCCTTCGACGACGTGCCAGCCGCCGGTGTCGTGTTGGTAGGTCTCGACCGAGACCGCGACCCCGTTGCCGGTCTCGTCGACCAGCTCGCCGTCGGCGAACGAGAGGGCCGGGTCACCCGACACCCAGTTCCCGTCGGCATCGACGTAGCCGACCACCGTTCCGTCGTCGGTGACGAGCAGGTCGGCACCCTCGTCGCTCACGACCTGCTCGACGAGCCAGGGGTTGATGCCGGACACGTCGGAAAGGCTCTTCGGGACCTGGGATCCGGCCAGGGCCGAGGCATCGGGATCGGCGGCGACGAGCGCGGCGACGAGCGCTGGGTCCTCATCGCCGAGGAGTTGGGCATCCTCGTTGGCCGATTGGTCCATCGAGCCGAAGACGATCTCGTCGATGTGCCAGGTCGGATCCGGACCCTTGTAGCCGATCCCGTAGATGGTCCAGACCACGCCCATGATGAACATCCAGCCGAAGAAGCCACCGAGGGCGAGCAGGAAGCCGAGCCGAATGCCGGTGTTGGTGGCGAGCAACAGATAGACCGAGCCCATCAGGACCACGACGCCCACCATGACCGTGAGGATGCCCGCTATCTCGGGCCGGAAGCTGACGGCGGCGAGTACGTCGATCATGAAGACCCCTCGGTTGGATCGATGTAGTCGGTGCGCGCGTTCGCGGCGTCGAGGGATCGCTCGTAGTCGACGATGGCCGCGACGTCGGCGTCGCTGAACATGAACCCGAATCCGGGCATCTGCGCCCCGCCGTTGCTGACGACCAGGTCGCCGTACGGCTGGCCGAGCTGGCCTCCGATCTGGACGAAATCGTTCTGGCTGGCCGAGAAGGGAAGGGACTCGCCCACGTCCGCCAACTGGTCTCCGTCGAGGAGTGCGCCGCCCTCGCTGTCGAGCGCCACGCGGTCCACGACCTCGAGCGGGTGGCCGTCGAGCTCTGTGACGGACTCACCGTCGGCGTCGAGCACCTCGCCGCCTTCGACGACCAGCAGCTCGCCGAGCTCGTCGCGGGCCAGATACGGACCGTCCGGATCCATGACCACGGCGACGTCGAACATGACGGTGACCAGGTGACCATCGGGAAGCTCGCGGGCCAGACCGTCGGCGTCGACCGCCACCTCCAGCGGTCCGCCGTTGGGCGCCACCGCCTCACCGAACTTGCGGTCGACGTCCCACAGGTTCGCGGCGAAGCCACCTCCGCCGGCCGGGCCGGGAGAAGCGGTCGCCTCGGGTGGAGGGACGTCGGTGTCGGAGAAGATGCTGGAGCCCGGATAGGCGTAGCTCCATCGTGCCGTGTGACAGCGTCCGCAGGAATAGGCGCCCGCCGCGAAGCCGGAGACCCGACCGATGTTGAACAGCGCCTCACCGCGCGAGTCGTACTGCTGGACGCAGTCGGTCCCCGCGAACTCGCCGGTGCAGGTGGTGGATGCGACCTCCTGGTCGATGGCCTCCTGCCGCTCGGTCCACGCCGTTGGTATGACCGGGTCTCCCAAGGCCTTGCCGGGGGGAAGCTCGTCGCCCTCGACGTACACGACGACGTTGCCGTCCTCGTCGAGCTCGACCGGGTTGCCGAACTCATCGATCTCGTAGGGCTTGAGGCTCTCGAGGTAGTCGACGATGTTGCTCACCTGCTGGGTGGTGAGGGGCCCGCCGCCCTCGGCCCCCCAGGCCGGCATCGGCGTCCCGGGTCGACCGAAGTTCAGGATCTCGGTGGTCTCGTCGCGGTCGTAACGGAGCAGCGTCGTGGACAACTCAGGGGCGCGCCAGTCGACCTGATCGACGAACTCACCGTTGACCGTCAGGGCATAGTCGGCGGCCACCGCTCCCGCTCCGGCACCACCGTGGCACGACGAGCACTGTGCGTCGTAGAGCGCTTCACCCCGGGAGATGAACGTCTCGGCCGTGCCGGCGGTGGCATCGGCCTGACGGCCGGGCTCGGCGAGCCAGTACAGCGGCAGACCCACGCCGATGACGACCAGCAACAGCAACGACCAGGTGAGCGCCTTGTCCAGCCTCCTGCCCTCGAGCTCCTCGTCGGGCATCACGGGGTTGCGGTTGGCGGCCAGCTCGATCTCGGAGCCGGCTTCCGCCCGACCGCTGAAGAAGTTGACGGCCGCGTAGACGAGCACGATGAGGAGGGCCAGCGCGGCCAGGACGACGCCGATGGCGGTGTAGGTGGTGGCGATGATCATGAGCGGGGTGACTTCCTCCGTACCGTTCCCATCGACCCTCTACCCGTGGCCTTCGGCAGCGCCGATGCAGTTGGGGCCTTCGGCTTCCTGACCGGTGGTGTTGGTGCCGATCGGGGCACCGGGGACGATCAGACCGGTGTCGACGGTGAGCACGCCGGCCGCATCGACCGCGGTGCCGAAGTGGTCCATGCCCCGCGGGGCCGGGCCGCCCTTCTTCTCGCCGACCTGGTTGAACTGCGAGCCGTGACAGGGGCATTCGAACCACTGCGAGGTGGCGCACTCGGGGACGCGGCAACCGAGGTGGGGGCACTTCTGGTAGAGCGCGGTGACACCGGCTTCCATCGCGGCAAGCTCGGTGTCGGAGTACACGGCCCGCGCCGCATCGAGCGCCGAGGCGGGGTACTCCGTGAGCCACATCCGCCCGTCGGGGCGGTAGAGGAACCCGTTGCTCGCCTTGATATCGGCGATGATGTCGGCGACCTTGCCGACCTGGATGGCCGAGCCGAATCCGCCCGACTTCTCCGGGCCCCACAGGAAGGCGACGATCGCCGCCGCGAACCCGGACAGGCCGAGGCCCATGAACAGAACGTTGCTGCGGTTCAGGAACTGGCGCCGTGTGACCCCCAGAGCTTCTTCATCGGGTGGCACGAACGGAACGAGCTCGGTGTCGGTATCCGGCTCGGCCACCTCGGAGGTGCCGGTGCGGCGTACGAGTGCGACCTGACGCTCGAGCTCGGCACCGGAGATCTCGCCCTCGTAGACATCGGCCGGTGCGTCCTTCTTGACCGTCTCGCGGGAGAGCCGACCGATGGCCTGGTCGGTGTCACGGCGTCGCGTGCTGGCCACGAGGACGACGGCAGCGAGCACGACGAGACCGACGATGGCCAGGACGGCGATGGTTCCGGATGTCATCTCGACCTCCCCGTTCGGGGGTCAGGTTGGAGGGGCGACGGCATGGCTCGAACGGTCATAGCTCGAAGAACAGGCCGTCGCGCCAGGGAAATACGAAGTTGAAGCCCGGCCCACGGAAGAACGATCCGATGATCACCAGGACCGACCAGAACATCAGGAACACGCTGAACAGGCTGATCGCGAACTTGCGGTCCTCGGGGCTGTTGGACGGGTTCCGGTCGATGTACGGCGCCAGCATGAGGGCGAAGATTCCCATGCCCGGAATCGTCACACCGGCAACCATGGGGTGGAACATCGTGAGCATCTCCTGCAGGCCCAGGAAGTACCACGGCGCCTTGGACGGGTTGGGCGTCTCGTTGGGGTTGGCCAGCTCGAGCAGCGGAGCGTTGACGAAGATGGAGAACAGGAGCGTGAAGGCGGTACAGGCCAGCGCAGCCACGAACTCGATCACCAGGAGGTGGGGCCACACGTGGACCTTGTCGATCGGCTTCGCCTTGACGTCCTGGATCGATCCGGACTTGACCACCGTGAGCAACCGCTGGGTGTGGCCACCCGGGCCGGCGGCGAGGGGAACCCCGCCGACCACGGCGGGCGCACCAGCTGCGGCCGTTGCCGGGGTCGCGGTGGCTGTTGCCGTGGCAGCAGGAGCCGACGCTTCCGCTCCACCCTGCTGGCGCGCCTTCGCGGCCCGGCTGCGTTCGAGCAGGTGAGCGGGGATCTTCGAGGATTCGCCGCCACCACCGTCGCCACCAGCGGCGGCGGGCGCGTCATCGGAGCCGGCGGAGCCCGCGGCCTTGGCTTCGGCCTTCTTGCGGGCTTCCTCGGCTCGTTTGCGAAGATGTTCGGGGATCTCGGTCACGTCAGTCTCCTGCCTACAACGGTCCCGAGATTCCGCCGTCCTTGCGGACACGCCAGAAGTGGATCGCCATGAAGATCACGGTCACGAACGGTACGAACAGGACGTGGAGCACGTACCAACGCAAGAGCGTGTCCGATCCGATCTCCGCTCCCCCGAGGAGCACGAATCTCACTTTGGCCCCGAAGACAGGGGTGTACCCCATCATGTTGGTGCCCACCGTCACCGCCCACAGTGCCAGCTGATCCCAGGGCAGCAGGTAACCGGTGAACGAGAGGAGCAGTGTGAGCGTCAGGAGGATGACGCCGATGACCCAGTTGAACTCGCGCGGCGGCTTGTAGGCGCCGTGATAGAAGACGCGGGCCATGTGCAGGAACACCGACAGCACCATGAGGTGCGCCGCCCATCGATGCATGTTGCGAACGAGAAGGCCGAACGGCACCGAGTTCTGGAGCTGGGCGATGTCGTCCCACGCCTGGGTGGCGGTGGGCCGGTAGAAGAACATCAGGAAGATACCGGTGATCGTGAGCAGGATGAAGAGGAAGAAGCTCAGACCACCGAGGCAGAGCGTGTAGGACACCTTCACCGCGTGCCGCTTCACCTTCACCGGGTGCAGGTGGTACAGCACGCTGTTCATGATCACGTAGGACCGGTTCCTGGGGCTGTCGGTGTAGCCCTTCCGGAAGATCGAGCCGGGCCGGAAGATCGAGTTCCAGGCCTGGGAGTCCTGGATGCTGTCGCCGAGGTCGCTGGCCCGGTCGCCGAAGGTCTTCTTGGTCTTGCCGTCGGGCATCGTCTTTGCCACGCCGGTCACTCCTGGGTTGCTTGGGGATTGACAGTATTGATCGAACCAACGCCGGTCGCCCTCATCCGAGCCGCATTCCGTAGCCGTACCCGTGAGCGGTGGTGCGCTGATGACGGTCGCCATCGGCCAGCGGATCGCCGACCTTGCCCAGGATGATCACTCCGGTCGGGCACCGGTCGACGCAGAGGGCGCACCGGGTGCATACATCGTCGTCGATGGTGAAGATCACGGCATCGGAAGGATCGATCCCGGGCTGATCGACCTCGACGGTGGAGTCGATCGAGTCGGGTCGCACCATGTGGATGCACTTCCACGGGCAGATGTCGACGCAGCCCTCGCAGGTGATGCACTCGGACTGATCGATGTGGATGAACTGCTTGGGCTTGACCGCGCGCGCCAGATAGTCGGCGTCGACCTCGACGAGGACGTAGTCGTCCCGGAACTCGGGAAGCGGGGGATTTGCGTCGGTGGTGGTCATGGGAGGAGCGGACTCACGCCTTGGCCTTCTGGAGCGGTCGGCCGAAGGCGGTCTTGTCGACGTCGGCCTTCACGGTCTCGCCCCGGTTCTGCCAGATCGACCACAGCCACACGTGGGCGATGAGGACGAGGACGTAGAGGGTGACCACGATGATGTCGCGTATGACCTCGTAGGTGACGGAGAAGGGAAGCAGCCATTCGAACAGACCCTGATCGCCCGGAGCGATCCTCGGGCCGGCCAGGAAACGGTCGGCTCGCCAGTTCATCTCGTTGTCGGCCCAGGTCAGGAACTGGTGGGGCCAGACGGCGTAGGACCAGAACATGAGGAAGAAGACGTAGGTGGCGGCGAGCATGGCCTCACCCCAGCTCAGGGGTCCTCCGGCCGGACGGCGGCGGGCGTATTCGCAGATGCCGACCACGAGGAGGATGGCCACGACCGCGCACACGACGAACGACACGTTCACGCCACCGTGCCAGAACCCGGTCCAGACCAGGACCGGTCCGAAGAACGCGATGCATACGGCGACCAGCCCGAGATAGAACTTGCGCACATCGGCATCGACCCGACGGGTCTCGGCCACTCGTCGGCCTCCTTCGTGAATCCGCTCACAAGACTAACGGGCCAACCGAGGTCAGCCCGACAGGTCTCGGTTTAGCACGGCCGCTGGGGGGGCGGCACATCGTGGATGGGCGCCGGGCGGGCCGCGAACGCCGTGCTGCCCGGGCCCTCCGGGAATGCCTCGGACCTCGACGTTGGCTGCCCCCGATCACCGCGATCTAGAGTTGCCCGACATCACACCGCCGGCTGACTCGCGGCCCGCTCCGGAGGCACAGTGACCGAGGTACCTGCACATATTCTCGAGCGCACGCGACAACGCCGACTCGCGCTCGGTCTTCCCGTGAGCGGAGGCGGCGACGCGCCCGCTTCCGGCGGTGCTGCGGTCGCCACGGCAACCGCTGTCGCCGAGGAGACGGCACCGGCCGTGATCGACCCCGCCGTCGCATCGGCCATCGCCGAGGCACCACCCTCCGAGGTGGTCACCACCGAGGATTCGCCCGCGGTCAAAGCGGCCAAGAGCCGGCGGAAGGCGCCCTGGTGGGCCATCGTCGCTCTCGTGGCCCTACCCCTGTGGGGATTCTTCTACCTCAACTCGCTCGAGCGCCCGGTGTCCGAGCCGGCTCTCATCGCGGCGGGACGCTCGGTGTATGCCGAGGCGGGCTGCGCCGGCTGTCACGGTGCCGACGGCGAAGGCGGTGCCGGACCCAACCTGCACGAGATCCAGGAGACGTTCCCCACACCCGCGGCGATGGGGACGTGGATTCGGATCGGCACCGCAGGGTGGACCGCCGAGTACGGCGCCGACGTTCCCTATGGAGCGCAGGGTCGACTCATCGGCGAGACGATGGGTGCCGGTGCCATCATGCCGGGCCACGATCTCGACAAGCTGGGCGACGAGGAGCTCCTGGAGGTCGTCATGTTCATCCGCCAGGGCATGAACGACGCACCGCTCACCGCGACCGAAGCCGAGGAACCGAGCGACACGCTCGAAAGCTACGAGATCGTCGGTATCGACGAAGCCGGATCGCCGATCATCGACCCCGAGGCCGAGTTCGCAGCCGTCCCGGGTGAGGGCGAGCCGCTCTGGGAAGAGTTCATCGCCGTCGACGGCGGCGACCTCGTCGTCGAGTAGTCAGTTGACATCTGCCGCCGAGCGGCACGATCTCCTCGTCATCGGAGGAGGGCCGTCGGGAGCAGCGACCGCGTACTGGGCCGCCCGGCATGGACTCGACGTGGCCTTCGTCGAGAAGAAGACGTTCCCGCGGGAGAAGACCTGCGGCGACGGCCTGACCCCCCGCGCCGTCACCCAGCTCGAGGCGATGGGTCTGGGCGAACGGCTGGCCGCCTTCCATCGCGTCGACGGGCTGCGCGCCATCGCCCACGACCACACCCTCGAGATGCGCTGGCCCCGCCATTCGGTCCACCCCGACCACGGCTACGTGGTCCGCCGTCGGGAGCTCGACACGTTCGTTGCCGAGAACGCGGTGAACGCCGGCGCCGTGCTCCACTCGGGCACCGAGGCGGTCGCCCCCGACCACGATCGTGGACTGCTGGTCGGCGCCACCGTCAAGGACACGGCGACCGGTGCCACCCGCTCGATCCGAGCGTCGTGGGTCGTCGTGGCCGACGGATCCAACTCCCGATTCGGTCGGGCCCTCGGCACGGCGCGCGACCGCAGCTACCCGCAGGGGATGGCCATACGCGGGTACTTCGAGAGCCCCCGTCACGACGATCCTTGGATCGAGAGCGCACTCGACGTCCGCGACCGCAACGGCCATTCCATGCCCGGCTACGGGTGGATCTTCCCGGTGGGTGACGGGACCATCAACGTGGGCATAGGGCTGCTCTCGACGTTTCGCGACTGGAAGCAGATCAACACGACCAAGGTCTTCCACGAGTTCGCAAACACGCTTCCCGACCACTGGCAGATCGACCCCGAGGCCGTGCTCGCGCCGCCGACCGGCGGCCGGCTTCCGATGGCCGGCTCGGTCCGCCCGAAACAGGGGCCCAACTGGCTGGTCGTCGGTGACGCGGGCGGCAACATCAACCCGTTCAACGGCGAGGGGATCGATTACGCCTACGAAACCGGTCGAACCGCGGCAGCGCTCATCGCCGAAGCCGACGACACCGGCAACGGCATGATCCTGCGGCGGTACCCGGAGATGCTCGACCGGGAGTTCGCCGCCTACTACCGCGTCGCCCGGCTCTTCGCCGAGCTCATCGGCAATCCTCGGCTGATGCGCGAACTGACCCGCGTGGGGATGCGTTCACGCCGACTGATGGAGTGGGCGCTGAAGGTCATGTCCAACATGCTGGACGAGGACGATCCCCGTCTCGCCGAGCAGACCTACGCGTTGGTCGAGCGGGCCGTCCGCATGCTCCCGGCTCGGGTGATCAGCCGCTGACCGTCCAGGCGAACCTCACCGCGAGGGCCTCGTGGTCCGAGAGCGGCTCGCCGGCTGACGACACGAAGACGTCGGTCTCGAATCCCCAGTCGAGCGGTTCGACGACGACGTCGTCGCTGCTGCGAAACAGGAACTTGTCGATCCGTCCCGGTTCGGGGCAATCGAGCGCCGCACACACGTCGGTGAGGTCGGCCTGCTCGAGGATGATGGAGAAGCTCTCCAGATCCCAGGCCTCGTCGGGGTCGTCTTCGGCGGCGGGATCGGTGTGGAGGTTGAAGTCGCCGCCCATGATGACCGGGCGGCCCGCCGAGTGTTCGACGACGAAAGCGGCCAACTGTTCGGCGTCGGCTCGCGAGATGCGTTGGTCCTCGTCGGTCCCGCCCGCCTCGAGGTGGAGGTTGTAGACGTCGACCTCCACGCCCTCGTCGAACGTGGTCGACGCGACCGAGAAACCCTTCTGCGAGAGGCAATCGCCCGAACCGCCGTCGCTCTGGTCGATCCCACCGAAGCACTCCGTCCAGGCCACCCGTTCGACCGGTTCGAAGGGAAAGTCCGAGAACCGGTTGAGCCCGTCGCTGACCAGCGCGTCCGGGCGGGAAGCGTCCGACCCGAGCGGCAGCGGCTTCGGCTCGGACCGGTACTCGTGCTCCGAGCCCGCTTCGAGGATCTCGTGGTAGACGCGGAGGGGAGCGAGCGGGTTCGGGTCCGGGGTCCTCCAGGTCTCCTGCATGAGCACGAGCTCGTAGTCGTTCAACCGCGGTGCGATGAGCGGCATGAACGTCCCCGGCTGAGAACCCGACAGCCCCTCGGGAAGGCCGGCCACGTTGTAGCTGAGCGCCAGGACCTCACCCGATCGCCCGGCCGCAGCGGTCGTCGGCGTCGGCGTGGTCGTCGGCGTGGTCGTCGGCGCCGGCGTGGAAGTGTCGTCACCGCCGCCGCAACCAGCCGCGACCATGAGGAGCACGATCCCGACAGCGGTCATGGGCAGGAAGCGTCGCATCGCGAGAGCCTACGACATCGCCCCCGACGAACTTTGTGCCCTGGCAGTACCCATGTGACCGTCAGAGCACAAAGTTCGTCAGGGGCGGGGGCCGAATGGCGCGTCGGGGGGCCGGTCCAGCATCATCGCCGCCCGTGGATGCGATGTACTCCGTCGACGGCGACATGCTCGTGCCGTCCGAACTGACCCAGGGCCCCTGGGACCCGACCACCTGCCACGGGGGGCCGGTTGCCGCCGTGCTCGCTCGGGCCATCGAGCTCGTCCCGACCCCGCATCCGATGCGGGTGGGCCGGCTGACCATCGACCTCCTGCGGCCGGTTCCGCTCCAGCCTGTCCAGGTGCATACCGAAGTGGTCCGGGCCGGCCGCCAGATCCAGGTCGTCGACGCCACGATGTGGTGGAACGACAAGCTCGTGTCCCGGGCGTCGGGCGTGCTGGTCCGCAGCGACCGCTCGAACGAGATCGACGAAGTGAAGAACGAGCGGGCGATCGGCCCGATCCCGCTCGACCGGCACGAGCAGCCCATCTCCGAGTTCGAGCTCTTCGAGGAGGGCGGCGCGTTCACGCCACCCGGCTTCGTGAAGGCCATCGAACTGCACCGGGTCGCCGGCGGCCTCAACGAGGGTGTACCCGCGGTGGGATGGGCCCGCCTGGTCAAACCCCTCGTCGAGGGCGAAGACCTCACGCCGCTCCAGCGGCTGGCGTGCATCGGCGACTTCTCCTCGGGGATCGCCAACTACATGGACTTCTTCACCTACACGACACCCAACGCCGATCTCAGCTACCACATCGTCCGCTACCCGGTCGGCGAATGGATCGGCATCGACGCCGCCTGCGTCATGTCGCCCGACGGCGTCGGCCAGAGCCGGGCTCGGCTGTTCGACGAGACCGGCTACCTCGGCCAGGCCGGCGCGACGATGGTCGTCGCTCCCCGCTCAGGTTTCTGAGTCCGGGATCCATCGAGGCGATGCGTTCAGCTAGGCCAAGGCCGGGGACGGGAGGGACAGGCGGCGGAGGAAGAACTGAACGACCGGGCCGATCGTGACCAGGAACCACACGGTTCCCCAGCCGACCGTGCCACCCAGGATCACCCCGGCGACCAGCGCCGTCGCCTCGATCGCCGTGCGGGCCTTCCACAGCGTGTGACCCCGCCGGTCGAGAGCGGTCATCAAACCGTCGCGGGGCCCCGGGCCGAGGTGGACCCCGAGGTAGAACCCGCTGCCGATACCGACGACGATCGGGGCCGCCAGCGTGAACGCAACCCGTACCGCGGTGGACGACGGCTCGTCTATCAGCCACAACGCCCCGTCCAGCGCCAACCCGATCACGATCACGTTGGCCAGCGTCCCGACACCGATCGGCTCATGCAGAGCGATCATCGCCAGGAGCAGGAGTGCGCCGACGACGATGACGGCCCCGCCTATGGAGAGCGGTGTGTGTTCGGCCAGGCCCTGATGGAAGACGTCCCACGGCGGAAGGCCGTACCCGCCCCGCACGATCAGGCCGAGTCCGGCTCCGAACACGACGAGCCCGACCATGAGCCGGGGGAAGCGCCGGACCACGACGTCGACCGAGGGCGTGACGCTGTTCAGGGCGACAGCAGATCCGTGAGCTGGACGCGCGCCGCCCGCCTGCCACGCTCGCGGAGAACCTCGAGGTCACCTTCGGCCTGCGCCGCTTCGAGCGTGGCGAAGCCGTAGTCGCGACCGGGGATGGCGACGTCGCCCTCGATGGCCGTCACCTGGAGCACCGCGATCTGCTCGGGTCCACCCTTGTGGAGCTGACCGGTCGAGTGGAGGAACCGGGGCCCGAAACCCAGCGTCGTGGCCACACCCAGGTCGGCCGACAAACGGTCCCGCGCTGCCGCCAACGCGGCCACCAGTTCGCGGTCGCCCGGGTCGACGAACGCGCATATGGCCAGGTGATCACCGGGCTCGATCGTCTCGACGACGGAAGCCACCGACTGGGGTTCGATCTCGTGCGGGCCGGCTGCCAGGACCTCGTTCGTGGCCGCCTTGGCCGAAGCGACGTCGGGCTGGTCGAAGGGATTGAGCCCGAGGACACGGCCGGCGATGGCGGTCGCCATCTCCCACAGGAACACGAGCGGAAACAACCCGTCACCGCCGGTCACCTCGAGGCCGACCACCGGATGACCCGCAGCGGCCAGGTCCGCGCCCCGAGCCGGGTCGTGCACGACGAAGAGGCGGTCGGAGCCGTACCGGTCGGCCGAGAGCCTCGCGGCGTCGATGATCGGCACCACGCCCATGCCATGTTTGCCGGTGGACTCGGCCACCAGCTGTTCGATCCAGACCCCGAGCGGAACCAGGTCGTCGGGCAGCTCGATCGTGAGCTTGTCATGTCCTTCCCGAGCGGCCGTCGCCACGGCGGCGCCGAGGGCCAGCGCCGGGTCCAGCGCGCGATCGGCCTCCGGCCCCATCTGCGCGATGACCGGTCTGAGATCGCGCAGCCAGTCGGCCCAGGGCAGCCCCAGGAGCGCGGCCGGGACGAGCCCGAAATAGGACAGCGCGCTGAAGCGCCCGCCGATGTCCGACCGGTTCTCGAAGATCGCTCGGTAGCCGCGGTCGCCGGCGACCCCGGCGAGCTCGGATCCGGGGTCGGTCACCACGACGAACTCACCCGGCTCGGGGCGCCGGTGCCACATCGTGTCCATGTGGCTTCGGGTCTCGATGGTGCTGCCCGACTTGGACGACACGACGACGAGCACACCGCCGCGATCGCGCCGGTCGAGCACCCGGGCGACCGATGCCGGATCGGTCGTGTCGAGAACAGTCACCGGAATGCCGCCGGCGCCGGGGCCCCGCGCGGTCTGGAGGACCTCGGGGAACAGACTCGAGCCCCCCATGCCCGAGAGCACGACCTCGGTGAATCCGTCGGCGACGGCTGCCGACGCGAACGCGGTGAGCTCTGATTCGGCGGCGATCATCTCTTCGACGACGTGCATCCATCCCAACCGGTCGGCCAGCTCGGCCGGGTCCTCCTGCCAGACGGTGTGATCACCGGCCCACATCCGGTCGACGACGTCGGCCGCGATCAGGCCGCGGATCGTGTCGGTGGTCGCGTCGGCGACCGGCCCGAGGGTGAGGGTGTGCGAGATGGTCATCGGTTCAGTCTCCTCGAGCGACGGCGGCCGCGGCATCGGCGGCGGCCGCGACGGTGGCGGCGATGTCGGCCGGCGTGTGAGCCAGCGACGGGAACATGATCTCGTAGGGACCCGGAGCCATGGCGACGCCCCGGTCCAGCATCGCCCGGAAGAACGACCGGTAGATCCCGTTCTCGGCCAGGAGCTTGGCCTCTTCGAAGTCGGTCGGCTCCTCGTCACCGAAGAACAGGCCGACCAGCGGTCCGTATCTCGGGACGACCGCCGGCAGCCCGGCGGACCGCAGGGCTTCGCGAAGGCCGTCGGCCAGACGAACTCCTCGCTCTTCGAGCCGGACATGGGCTGAATCGTCCAGCCGCTCCAGGACGGCCAGGCCGGCCGCCGTGGCCAGGGGATTCCCCGACAGGGTGCCGGCCTGGTAGACGGGGCCGTCCGGGGCGAGGCTGGTCATCGTGTCGGCCGTGCCACCGAACGCACCTACCGGCAGGCCGCCGCCGATCACCTTGCCGAAACACCACAGGTCGGGGATGACGCCGGTCCGCTCGGTCGCTCCGCCGCGAGCGACGCGGAAGCCGGTGATGACCTCGTCGAAGATCAGGAGCGTCCCCGCTCTCGAGCACGCCTCGCGCAGTCCTTCCAGGAACCCTTCGGCCGGACGAACCAGGCCCATGTTGGCCGCCACGGGTTCGACGATGACCGCCGCGACCGTCTCGTCGAGGCGGGGCACCTGGTTGTACGGAGCGACGAGGGTGTCGGCGACGGCACCTGGCGTGATGCCCGCCGAATCGGCCATACCCTGCTCGGCCACCCCCGACCCGCCCGCGGCCAACAGCCCGTCGGAATGACCGTGGTAATTGCCGGCGAACTTCACGATGCGATCCCGACCGGTGGCACCGCGAGCGACGCGAACGGCCGACATCGTGGCCTCGGTGCCGCTGGACACGAGCCGGACCATCTCCAGGCCCGGGACGCGGCCCACGATGGCCTCGGCCAGGAGCACCTCGCGCTCGGTCGGTGCCCCGAACGTGGACCCCAGCCTCACGGCCTCGCTCACAGCTTCCACGACGTGCTTCGGCGCATGGCCGAGGATCGATGCGCCGTAGCTCTGGACGTAATCGAGGTACTCGTTGCCTTCGACGTCCCAGATGCGCGCCCCTTCACCGCGGGCGACGAAGTACGGCGTACCGCCGACCGAACGGAAGGCGCGCACGGGCGAGTTGACGCCTCCGGGGATCACTCGCCGGCCGCGGTCGAAAAGCTCTTCGTTGGTGGGCAAGGGGATCTCCCGGTCAGCGTCGTCGGATGTTCTCGGCAACCTCGCGTGCGAGGTAGGTGAGGACGATGTCGGCGCCCGCGCGGCGGATCGCGATGAGCTGTTCGATCGCGACGGCCTCACCGTCGATCCAGCCGTTCCGGGCCGCAGCCTTGATCATCGAGTACTCACCGGACACGTGATAGGCCGCGATGGGCAGGTCGAGCTCCTGCCGGGCCCGGGTGACGACATCGAGATAGGCCATCGCCGGCTTGACCATGACGATGTCGGCGCCTTCGGCCACGTCGGCTCGCAGTTCGGCGAGGGCCTCGCGTCCGTTGCGCTGGTCCTGCTGATAGCCCCGCCGGTCACCACCATCGGCGATCTCGACGTCGACAGCGTCACGAAACGGGCCATAGAGCGCCGAGGCGAACTTGGCTGCGTACGCCATGATGGCGACATCGTCGCGACCGATCTGGTCGAGAGCCGAACGAATGGCCCCGACCTGGCCGTCCATCATCCCCGATGGCGCCACGATGTCGGCGCCCGCCTCGGCTTGGGCCACTGCCACCCGCTGGTAGATCTCGAGCGTGGCGTCGTTGTCGACCGACCCTCCGACATCGACCACCCCGCAGTGGCCGTGATCGGTGTACTCGTCCACACACAGGTCGGCGATGAGCACGATGTCATCGCCCATCGAGCGCTTCAGTTCGCGCAGGGCGACCTGGACGATGCCGTCGGGATCCCAGGCTCCGGTACCGGTGGGGTCCTTGGCTGCGGGGACGCCGAAGAGGATGACCGCCGGAACACCGAGCGCGGCGAGATCGGCGACCTCGGCCCGGAGCGAGTCGAGCGTGTGCTGTACGACTCCGGGCAGCGAGGCTATGGGGACGGGTTCGTCGATGCCCTCGCGCACGAAGAGGGGCGCCACCAGATCGTCGACCGAAAGAGTGGTCTCGGCGACGAGGCGCCGCAGTGCGTCGGTGCGCCGGAGCCGCCGGAGCCGCCGATGCGGGAAGCTCGCGCCACGGGAGCCCGACATGGAGATGTCCACGGAGAGAGCGTACGACCCGCGACCCGCAACCAGCACAGCCCGCACCCGCCCACCAAGCCGCCACCACGAATCTGTGCAAGCTTGGGGTGGCTCAGTCCGCCGAACCTTGCACAGATCCCGGCGTGCGGGCACGGATGACGGCGTCTACGAGGCCGGCGGCGGTATGGGGGTCGGCTTCGGCATCGACACCGAGCCCCACGTCGACGGCGGCCGCACTCGTGACGGGACCTATCGTTACCACCGACGGCGGAATCTGCTCGGGGGCGACGAGATGGACGAACGCCTCGACGGCCGATGGGGAAGCGAAGGTCACGACGTCGGCGTCGACGACCTCGTCGACGGCTTCGCCCGAAGGCGCCGCGGCCACGGTGCGATAGACCGCGACCGGATCGACACTCCATCCGGCCCCCCGTAGCCCCTCGACGAGCGTGGGCCGGGCGTCCTCCGCCTGCGGTACCAGGGCCGTGGCCCGACCGGGCGACGCGGCGACAAGGGATTCGACCAGGTCCGCCGCCGTGTGGTGCGGCGGGACCAGATCGGCCACCACGCCGGCTCGGGCCAGGGCGGCGGCCGTGGCCGCTCCGACCGCGGCGACGCGAGCCGAGCCGAATGCCCGGCCATCGCGCAGGCCGGCCATGAACTCCTCGACCCCGTTGGCCGAGGCGAAGACCACCCAGTCATAAGCCGCAGGATCGGCGGGCCGGTTCGCCCCGAGGGACTCGATGGCCACGACGGGCAGGTACACGACGTCGGCCCCCTGCTCCCAGAGCGCGGCGGCCAGCCTCCGGCCCTGACCGGCGGGGCGGGTGACGACTACCCGCGTCCCGAAGAGCGGTCGATGCTCGAACCACGCCACCCTCGATTCGTCGCCGGCCACGTCGCCGATGACGAACGTGGTCGGAGGCTCGAGCTGCTGCTCGGCGATCGTGCCCAGGGTGGCCCGCGTCGTGTGCTGGTAGGGCCGGGTCCCCCACCGCACCGCGGCGACCGGGGTCGAGGGGTCACGGCCGCCCCGGATCAGGGCGTCGGCGATCGCCGCGATCCGTGCGACGCCCATCAACACGACGACGGTTCCGCCCACGGCGGCCACCGCCTCCCAGTCGACGGTGTGCCCCGAGCTCGGGTCCTCGTGCCCGGTGACGACGGTCAGCGACGTGGACGAGTGCCGCAGCGTCACGGGCACGCCGGCGTAGGCCGGAGCGGCCAGGGCAGAACTGACACCCGGCACGACCTCGAAGGCCACCCCGGCGTGTCGCAACGCCAGGCATTCCTCTCCCCCGCGGGCGAATACGAACGGATCACCGCCCTTGAGCCGCACGACCGTGAGGCCGGCCCGGCCGTACCCCACCAGCATCTGGTTGATCTCGTCCTGGGAGGCGCTGTGCCGGCCCGGCGCCTTCGCCACGCAGACATGCTCGGCATCGGGCGCCAGATCGAGCAGCTCGGACGAGGCGAGTCGGTCATAGACCACCACGTCGGCCCGTCGGAGAAGCTCAGCCCCCCGGCGGGTGAGCAGACCGGGATCACCGGGACCGGCGCCGACCAGGTACACGGTCATCGGCCTGCCTCCAGGAGCGAGCTGCCGCCAGCGTCGTCGAGGAGCGCCCGAGCCGCGGCCGTCCCGACCACACCGGGATCGGTGCCGGTCTCGACTCCGCGCAGGACCACCCGGCCGTCCAACGATGCCAGCATCACCTCGAGCCGGATCGCGCCGCCATCGACGGTCGCGTGCGCACCACACGGAAGGTCGCAATCACCACCCAGCTCGGCCAGGAAAGACCGCTCGGCCGAGACGGCCACGAACGCCGCCGGGTCGGTCACCGCTCCCAGCAGCTCGGCGGTCTCTTCGTCGTCGGATCGCGACTCGACGGCGATGGCCCCCTGCCCGACCTGGGGGAGGAGATCCCGGTGATCGAGGACGTCCACGACGAGGCCGATGGACTCGGGGTCGATCTCGAGCCGCTGCAGGGCGGCGGCGGCCATCACGATCGGATGCGAGCTCGCGGCCTCGAGGCGGGTGGCGATATTGCCCCGCAGCTCGCTGAAGGTGAGATCGGGACGGAGGTGGGCCAACTGGGCCCGACGTCGGGGAGCTCCCGTGCCGATGCGGCACCCGGGGGTCAGGTCGGCCAGGCGCCCACCGACCAGCACATCGCATTCGTCGGCGCGGGGCGCTACCGCCGTCAGGGTGAGCCCGTCCGGTTCCGCGGCCGGCATGTCCTTGGCGCTGTGCACGGCCGCATCGGCTCTACCGTCGAGCACCGCGGCCTGGATCTCGCGAACGAACAGGCCCTTTCCTCCGATCTGCCATATGGGCAGATCCTGGCGACGGTCACCCTCGGTGCGAACCACCACCGGCTCGACGGTGACCTCGGGATGGTGTTCGCCGATGAGCGACGCCACGTGGTCGGTCTGCCAGCGCGCCAGAGGGCTCCCCCGCGTCGCCAACCGGAGGGTGCGGGCCCCAGTCGGATCAGACACTCGGTTCAGAGCTCGAAGAGATCGCGGAGCGCCTCCGCGAGCCGGTCGCCGCGCGGCGATCCGGCCGCGCCCTTGAGCCGCACCGTGGGCTCGTGCAACAGCTTGGCGACCATCGCCCGCGTCGCCCGTTCGACCGCCTCGCGGTGGTCTGGATCGAGGTCGAGCCGATCGAGGATCTTCTCCATCTCACCGGCCCTCACCGCTTCGCTCCGGTCTCGGAGGGCAACGATCAACGGGGCGACCTCGCGGGCGGTGGCGATGTCGCAGTAGCGCTCGACCCGGCGGCGGACGAGCTCCTCGACTCCGGCCACCTCGGCCAGCCGCGAGGCGACACCCGCTCGGGCGAAGGCCTCGATGTCCTCCATGTCGAGCAGGGTGACACCGCTGACGGTCCCGACCGAGGGATCGACGTTCCTGGGAACGGCGACATCGACGATCAGGAGGGGCCGACCACGTCGACGATCGGCGAGTGGTGCGATCTCGTCGACGTCCACCAGCGTGCCGGCGGCGCCGGTTCCGCTCAGGACGAGATCCACCTCGATCAACTCGTCGAAGAGCCGACCCGTCTGCAGCGGCCGGGCCACCACACCGTTGCGCTCGACTCTTTCGGCCAACGCCACCGCCCGTTCCCACGTCCGGTTGATCACGGCGATGCGGGCGACCCCGGCCTGAGCCAGTGCGTGGGCCATGCCCTCGGCCATCTCGCCAGCGCCGAGGAGGAGGACCGTCCTACCGGCGAGGGTTTCGAGGCGATCGGTTGCGAGGTGTACCGCAGCCGACGACACGGAGACGGTGCCCCGGCCGATGTCGGTCTCGGTACGGGCCGCCTTGCCACACTCGACCGCATGCCGGAACAGCAATTCGAGTGACTGCCCGATGACACCCTCGGCGCGCGCGGCCTCCCAGGCCTTGCGCACCTGGCCGAGGATCTCGGCCTCGCCCACGACCGCCGAGTCGAGACCCGCAGCGACCGAGAAGAGGTGGGCAGCGGCCGCTTCGTCGTGGAGGACATCGAGGTAGTCGGCGATGTCCTCGGGCGGAAGCTGCGCAGCTTCGGCCAGAACGTCGCGAATGTCGGCGGCAGCCCCGTGGAAGCGTTCGGCCGACGCATAGACCTCGGTGCGATTGCAGGTGGACAGCACGACCACCTCGCTGATGTATTCGGACTGGCTCAGCGTGTGCAGGATCTTGGGCAGCCGATCTGCGTCGAGCGTCGTGCGTTCGAGCACCGAGAGCGGCGTGCTGCTGTGATTGCAGCCGGCGACGATGACGGTCACTGCGGCTCTCTTCCGAGGCGGAGGCGGGGACAGCCAAGCTTTCCCGATCGAGCCGCGCCGATCCAAGTCATCCGGGTCACAGCTCGGACCGGTGCTGGTAGAAGCTCAGGATCTGGAGTTCGACGGCCAAGTCCACTTTGCGCAGCGTAACGTCGTCGGGGGCCGAGATGATGGCCGGCGCGAAGTTCAGGATCGAGTGGACCCCGGCCTCGTGCAGGGCGTCGACCACCCCTTGAGCCGGGCCGGCCGGCGTGGCGATGATGCCGATCGCCACGCCGCGCTCGGAGCAGATACGGACGAGGTCCTCCGGGGGCTCCACCCTGAGGCCGTTGATGACCATACCGATCTTGTCCGGGTCGGCATCGACCAACGCCGCGACCGGGAACCCACGGGCCCCGAAGCCGCCGTACTTGGACAGAGCCTGACCCAGGTTGCCGGCGCCGACGATGACGACGGGTCGATCCTCGGTGAGGCCGAGCTGGCGGCTCATCTCGAACAGGAGGTAGCCGACGTCGTAACCCACACCTCGGGTTCCGAACGAGCCGAGATAGGAGAGGTCCTTGCGGACCTTCGCGGCGTTGACACCGGCGCGGGCAGCCAGCTTCTCGGAGGCCACGGTGGGCATTCCCTCCGCGGTCAACTCGACCAGGATCCGGTAGTAGAGCGGGAGCCGAGCCACGGTTGCCTCGGGGATCCGACGGCGTTCCGAATCGGCCATGCGGCGACCGTAGCGACTTCGTGCACGAATTCACAATCCCGCGAACGGCCGGTCCCCGAGCGCCTGGCGTGTCAGGCGGGGACCTCGACATAGCGCCGCTCGCCGGCGAACTCCAGGGCCAGACCGGCCGGGACCTGCCGGTTGGCGGTGTCCACGTGGACGACGGTCGGCTCGAACTCCTCGAGCTCGGCCTCTTCGTAGTCGGCGTAGGTGATGAGGATCACCTTGTCACCGGGCTGGACCAGGCGGGCGGCAGCCCCGTTTAGGCAGACCTCACCCGGATCGCCGGAAATGGCGTAGGTCTCCAGCCGGGACCCGTTGTCGATGTCGACCACGTGGATCTGCTCGCCGTCGCGTATGTCGCCGACGGCCATCAGTTCGGGGTCGATGCTGATGGAACCCACGTAATTCAGATCGGCCTTCGTGACCGTGGCCCGATGGATCTTCGACTTCATCATGCGGCGACGCATGCCACACTCCTTTTCGGTCCCGGTTCGGCACACTCCGAATCCAGGCCTGGGCCCCCATCATACCGCCCCGATCGCTCTTCGGCCCGAGGGCCTCATCGCCGTGCGGTTCGGGGCCCGAACCCAAACCGCCGGTCCTCCGCCTCAGCGCAACGCTCGACGCAGGACCGCCCCATCGCTCTTCGGCCCGAGGGCCTCATCGCCCTGCGGTTCGGGGCCCGAACCCAAACCGCCGGTCCTCCGCCTCAGCGCAGCGCTCGACGCAGGACCTTGCCCCCCAGGCCCCGGGGGATCTCGTCCACGAAGACGACCTTGGACGGGCACTTGTAGCTCGGAAGGTACTGCGCGGCGAAGGCGATGACGTCGTCCTCTTCGATCGCTCCATCGCCCTGGACGACGTACGCCTTCACCGCCTCTCCCGTGTGGGGATGGGGCACGCCGACGACGGCGACGGAGTCGATCTGCGGATGCTCGACCAGCACCTCTTCCACCTCGGCCGGATAGACGTTGAAACCAGACACGATGATGAGGTCCTTGAGTCGATCGACGATGTAGAGAAAGCCGTGGTCGTCGACCAGCCCGAGATCACCGGTCCGGAGCCAGCCGTCCTCGGTCAGCGCTCGAGCCGTGGCCTCGGGGTCGTCGAGGTAGCCCGCGAACACGTTCGGCCCGCGCACCCAGAGCTCGCCCGTGTCGCCGATCAGGACGTCGGTCCCGTCGGTGTCCACCAGTCGCACCTCGAGTCCGGGCACCGGCACGCCGATCGAGCCGATCGGGGCGTCGGTCCCGGTGGCGGTCGCGACGATGGGAGAGCATTCGGTGAGTCCGTACCCCTCCCGCAGTTCGATCCCCAATCGCTCCCGGACGAGCTCGGCGGTCTCGTTCGGGAGCTTCGCCGCGCCGGAGACCGCCAGGCGGATGGACGCCATGTCATCCGGGCCGACGCCGGGAAGCGAGGCGAGCGCGGACCAGAGGGTGGGCGGTCCGCTCAACACGGTGACGCCGTGTTTGCCCATCGCGTCGATCGCCGTGCTGGGATCGAATCGCTCGACCAGCAGAATCGTTCCGCCGAGCTTGAGCGTCACGCCGAGGACCACGTTGAGACCGAAGATGTGGAAGAAGGGCAGGACCCCGAACACGATGTCGGCACCGGTCTGTTCGCGACCCTCGTGAGCCTGGGCCTGGGCGATGTTGATGAGCAGGTTCTCGTGCGTGAGCATCGCTGCCCTCGGGCGGCCTGCGGTACCCGACGTGAACATCAGCGCGGCCAGGTCGTCGGCCTCTCTATCCACCGCCGGAACCGGCTCGGAGGTCAGGAGATCCTCGAGTGAGACGGCATCATCGAGCTCGACGCCGGGGCAGGAGACCACGACCGGGACCACGGCCCGATCCACCTCGGCCATGCAGGACCGACCGGCCGGACCGACCACGACCCCCTTGGCGCCCACCGTGCGCAGCTCGCGCTCGACCGCTCGGCCCGGGCTCGTCGGGTTGAGGGGCACGGCCACCGCTCCCAAGCCGAGAATCGCCAGGTAACCGACGACGAAGTACCAGTTGTTCCCGCACAGAAGAGCGACACGATCATCCGGTCCGACGCCCAGATCCCGGAGCCCGCCGCGGACCGCACCAACCTGATCACGGAGCTGCCCATAGGTGGTGACGAGGCCGCGACTGATCAGCGCGGTCGAGCCCGCGTCGTGGTCCTCGATGATCTGAGCGAGATTCACACGGCGCTCCCTCTTCCGACTTCGACCTGTGACAGCCGGAGCCCAACAGCTCGACCCAACACCCCGCGACGGTAGTGGGTCGAATGGATCAGACACATCCGGGATGCCCCTCTCCACTCAAGACACCGCAGTGAGCGGTCGATATGAGATCACCGGCAAGCGGGGTGTCGGTACGACCATCGGACGATCCGGGGACCAGGCACATGGTGCGAGCGGCGAAGCGACCAGTCCTACGAGCGGCCACGATGGCCATGGTGCTCCTCACCCTCTCCATCGCCATCGGCGCAACCCCCGCTGGAGCCCAGGGTTACGACAGCGGAGCCGAGGCCGAGTTCGTCGCTTCGATCAACCAGCTCCGAGCCAGCAAGGGCCTCGCTCTGCTCACCGTCGACAACGAACTTCTCGGCCCGTCCCGGTCCTGGGCCGACACCATGAAGGCACAGGGCCACATCTCCCATGCCCCCGACCTGTCGGTCGGGGTCACCCAGAACTGGCAGAAGCTCGGCGAGAACGTCGGCGTCGGCCCGACCGTCGGCTCGCTGATGGACGCCTTCATCGCCAGCCCCGGCCACTACGCGAACCTCGTCGATCCGGCCTACACGCGGGTCGCCGTCGGGGTCGTCTGGGCCGGAAACGTGATGTACACGACCCACCGTTTCATGGCCCTGCAGGCGGCGGCACCAACGCCAGCGGCCGCACCGGCGCCGAGCGATCCGCCTGCGGCCGCGGCACCGCCACCGGTCCTTCCCGCCGCCGACCCCGCACCGGAACCGGCACCGACCACGGCACCACCGACCACTCCCCCGCCGACGACCACGACCCTTCCCCCGCCGCCCGCCTCACCCTCCAGCATCGACGCCATGCTCGATGCTCTCGCCGCTGTCGGGGCCTGACCCCGCGAAACCACGGCGCCCCCAGACGGAGCCCGACTGCCGGAGCGGCAATGGATATCGGTACGATCGGCCCCATCGACGGCGCTGACTCCACCCATCACCCGGCGGGCGACGCCCCGACCTCGGCCCACCGGATCGGGCAC
This sequence comes from uncultured Acidimicrobiales bacterium, assembly GCA_963695075.1. GTDB lineage: Bacteria > Actinomycetota > Acidimicrobiia > Acidimicrobiales > CAWCAL01 > CAWCAL01. The sequence goes on along the minus strand of CAVOFR010000005.1, from coordinate 91,739 downwards.
CTCGGATCGGGTCCACCGTCGATCCGCATGCAGGGCATCACCCGGCGCTTCGACGAGCAGATCGCGCTCGACGGGATCAACCTGGACCTCTTTGCCGGTGAGGTGATGGTGATGCTCGGGCCGAACGGCGCGGGTAAGACCACGACGGTCCGGATCCTGAACGGCATCCTCGTCCCGGACGAGGGCGTGGCCACGGTGCTCGGGTTGGATGTGCGAACCAAGGGTCACGAAATCCGACATCGGACCGGGGCCCTCACCGAGAACGCCGGCCTCGACGACCGTCTCACGGCCATGGAGAACCTCGAGTTCACCGCCCGGATCCGTGGCATGCCCGGGGACCTCGCCCGCGAGCGGTCACGCGATCTGCTCCACCGCTTCGGAATGGGTGACCAACTCGACCGGCGCATCCACGGGTTCAGTACCGGTCAACGCAAGCGCATCGCCCTCGCCCGAGCGCTCATCCACGATCCCGAGGTGCTCTTCCTCGACGAACCGACTTCGGGTCTCGACCCGGCGGCGACCCGCGCCGTCGTCGACCTCATCGGCATCCTGGCGCACGACCAGGGCCGCACGGTGGTCCTGGCCACCCACTTCCTGGGCGAGGCGGCCCGAGTGGCCGATCGCCTCGCGGTGATGCACGAAGGACGTATCCGGGTGACCGGCACCCCCGACGAGCTGACGACGGCGTACTGGCCGAACGTCCAGGTCGACCTCTCCCTGAGCCAACCCGCCGACGCCGGGCTCATCGGCCTGCTGGCCGGTCTCCCCGCGGTGGTTCGAGCCCAGCCCAGCCCCGCCGGAGCACGGGTCCACGTCGCACGGCGCGATCAGATACCACACCTCGTGACCGAGCTCGCCGCCCGCGAGATTCCCCTCTTCGAGGTCCGCGCCCACACCCCGACGCTCGAGGATCTCTACTTCGAGACGCTGCGCCGCTGCGGCGTGGCCCACACCGCAACCGACCTGTCCAGTCCCGAGGAGTGGTGATGGGCGGTTTCGACTGGGCCGCGATCCGGGCCCTCATGCGCCGGGACTTCGCCGCCATCCGGCGGTCCCGGGCCATCGTGTTCCCGATGATCCTCGTTCCCACCATCATGCTGGTCGTCATGCCGGCGTCGGTCAGCTGGGTCGCCCGCGGCGCCGACCCCGACACCATCAATCGACTGCTCGGCAGCCTCCCCGCCGGTTTGGCCGAACCCATCAACGCTCTCCCGGCCGACGAACGCGTCCTCGTCCTGGTCAACCGCTACATGCTCGCACCGCTCTTCCTCATCGTGCCGCTGATGGTCTCGGCCGTCCTGGCCGCCGATGCGTTCGCCGGCGAGAAGGAACGCAAGACGCTGGAATCGCTGCTGCATCTACCCATCCGCGAGCGCGACATCTACATGGCCAAGCTCCTCATCGCCTTCATCCCGGCCGTCGCGGTCTCCTGGCTCGGGTTCATCTGCTTCGCCGTGGTGACCAATTCGATCGCCTGGTCCGTCGTCGACCGGCTCCTGGTCCCCGATCTGGGGTGGGTGATCCTCATCGTCTGGGTTGCCCCCGCCACCGCGGCGCTAGGACTGGGCCTGATGATCCGCGTCTCGGCACGCGCCCGCAATACGCAGGAAGCGAATCAGCTGGGTGGGGCCGTGATCCTGCCGCTGCTTTTCCTGGTGATCGCCCAAGCCACGGGCCTGCTGGTGGCACCGCCGATCTTCTCGCTCGTCCTGGGCGCGATCGTCTGGCTCGGAGCACTGGGACTGGCCCGACGGGGTGCCCGCCGATACAGCCGCGACCGTCTGGCCGCCCAGGTCTGACCCGCCTCCTCCGAACTCTGTGCGCTGGCAGTACCCATGTGGCACTGAGCGCACGAAGTTGCGGGTCGGGTCCGGAGGTGCGCCCGCGCGACGGGTGCGCCCGCTCAACGAGCGAGGAAGAAGAGCTGGAGCGCGGTGGCTCCCAGGAGGGCAGCGAGCAGCAGCGCCAACGCGATCGTGGTTCCCTTACGCATCGTCGGTTGTCTCCCTCGCTGGTGCACCGATCGACACCGGTGTCACCTGGCCGGTCTCATCCTGCTCGCCCGGCGCCCGCAGCTTGAGCTCGTCGCCAGCGGCCAGGCCCAGCTCGTCGGCTGCCGACGAACGATCACCCGCCATCGCGACCATCCCGTAGCTGTCGAGCACCAGGCCGATCCCGCCCGACGGCAGCGCCCGGTACGACTCGACGAGGATCATCGTCCGCGGCCCCTCGGCGGGCGCATAGACCGCTCGGCCTTCCCACTTCTCGATCAGCTCGGGCTCGACATTCAGTTGACAGTTGCCGAACCGATCGACCCAGAGCACCTCGGCGGTGACCGATCCATCGGGCTCGTCGCGCGGGACGGGCAGCGTTCCCGGCATGAGCGACGCCGGGTCGATGGAGCTACCGACATCGTGGAGCGGTGTGCCCAGGCACAGCTGGGCGGCGACCGGAGCGAAGACATCGCGGGCGTCGAATGTCGCGCCGGGTGCGGGCAGGTGGAGCTCGGTCCGGTCGAGCACCACCGCATCGGTCGCGCCGCCGCACATGGCGACGGCCGGGGCCAGGAGCCCGTTGTCGGGGCCGACCAGGACCGAAGCTCCGTCGCCGACCTCGACCGCGATGGCCCGCCGGTCGGTACCCACGCCGGGGTCGACGACAGCGACGACCACACCCGGGGCCAGGTACTGGACGCTTCGAGCGAGGGCCAGCCCCCCGGCCCGTATGTCGAAGGGGACCACGGCGTGGGTGATGTCGATCACCCGCACGTCCGGGGCCATCGACCGGATCACGGAGTGGACCACGCCGACGAACTCGTCCTCGTGCCCGAAGTCCGAGAGGAACGACACCGTCTCGTAGTGCAGTGCCGGGTCACCCATCGGCCAGCTCACGTGACCGGCGGGTCGCGGCCGTGACCGCGTCGAGGAACGCGGCGCGAACGGACGCCTGTTCGAGTGCTTCGAGTCCGGCCGCCGTCGTTCCGCCAGGAGACGTCACCGCCGCCCGCAGCGCCGCGGGGTCGTCACCGGTTTCAGCGGCGAGGCGCGCCGCGCCCAAGAACGTCTGAGTGGCGAGCCGCTGCGCCACGTCTCGCGGAAGACCGTTGAGGACACCACCTTCGATCATGGCCTCCAGCACGAGGAAGACGTAGGCGGGGCCGCTTCCCGACAGGCCGGTGACCGCGTCGAGCAGGCGCTCCGGGACCGCCAGGACGTCTCCCACGGCGCCGAGCACGGTCCGGGCCCAGGCGATGTCGGCGTCGTCGGCAGAGGTTCCGCCGGCCACTGCCGACGCTCCGGCGCCCACCAGCGCGGGGGTGTTGGGCATGGCCCTGATCACGGCGACACCGTCACCCAACCAGGACTCGAGCGATGCGAGGGTGACGCCGGCCGCGAGCGAGAGCACCCGGCCGGCTCCACGTTCGGCAAGGGTCCGGCATGCCGCCTGGACATCTCCCGGTTTGACCGCGATCACGTTCTCGGGAGCCCCGCTCGGAACCTCGTCCACGGCGACGCCCGGAAACTGCTCGGCCAGCTCGAGCCTCCGCTCGGCCAGCGACTCGACGACGGCGAGCTGGGCCGGCCCGGCGTAGCCGGCGTCGAGCAGGCCGGTCACCAACGCGGTGCCCATGCGTCCACCACCGATGATCTGTATGCGAGCCACGCGGGCAGACTATCCGGCTCGACCGACCGGTTCGGCGGGCGGATCGGCCGGCGTACGCAGCCGGCTCACCAGCATGATCACGACGACCGCGGCGAGACCCGCCCCGATCGCGAACGGGGTACCACCCGGCCACCGGTCCCAGACCCGGGTGGCCAGCAGAGGCCCGACGACCTGTCCGGCCCTTGCGCCGCTGACGAAGAGCGCCACCACGGCGGCGCGCACCGAGTCGGCCGAGGCACCGACCACGCGGTCCTGGATGGTGGGGATGGTCGCCCCCTCGGCGAGCCCGTAGGCGAACGAGCCCATGATCAGGATCGGAAGGACCGGAGCGCTGGCGATCACCGCGAATCCCACGATGAACACCCCGAACGAGGCCGCGATGAGGGCGTCGGCCGACCAGCGGTCGCGGAGCCGACGGAGATTCAGGGCGGTGATCGTCGCGCCGATGGCGGACACCCCCATCACCAGACCGCGCGGGAACACCTCGAGATCGAACCGCTGGTCGAGCAGGAGAGGCATCGTCGTCACGAAGAGCCCGAAGATCAGCACGAAGGCCACGAACCCGAGAACGACCGAGCTGGCCACGACCGGACGGGCGAGCTGTCCGATCGCCGTGCGACCGAGCTGGAGCAGGGAACCGGTGTGGGCGTCGGGCTGTCGGCCCTTCGGAAGCTGGCCTGCCACGTACCAGGCCACCGGTATGGCGAGGAGGTAGGGGGCGAAGGCGGCCCGCCACGATCCGCCGAGAGCCGCCAGCGCGCCGCCCAGGGCCGGATAGATCGCGACGCTCACCGTGAGCACCGCGGCATTGCGACCGATGAGCCGCGCCCGCTCCAGGCCCGACCAGTGGTCGCCGATGATCACGACCGAGAGGCTGACGAGGCCGACCGAGGCCATCCCCTGGATGAATCGGGCCGCGATCAACAGCTCGAAGGTGCGCGACAGGCCCGCGAGGCCGCCCATCACACCGAAGGTCAGCAGGCACGGCACGACGACAGCCCGGCGTCCCCACCGGTCGGCGAAGGCTCCGATCACCGGTGCGACGAAAACACCGGGAAGGGACCCCGCCGCCACGATCAGGCCGGCCCCGGAGGCGCCGATGTCGAAGTGCTCGCTGATCTCGGGGAGCGAGGCGATCAGCAGCGTGTTGGCCATCAGACCGGCGGCCGTGATGGCGTACACCGCGGTCAGCGCTGGCCTCGGCTGATCCGGGCTCGGGCCGACGCCGGCCACCGACCGGCTCACGATGAGCCCGGAAGGGGACCGGGTGAGGGGCACCTGGGCCCGAAGCCCCGACCCCTCACCAGGTCCCGGTCCACGGCGGCAGATGCCGCGAAGCGGACCCGTGGCACCCGAGCCTTCACCGCACTTCCCCGATCGGCGGAGACCCGACCGCAGCGGGGCCGAACAGCAATCTAGATCGAAACACATGAAAATACAACCGCAAACACCGAAAGCCCCTCACGGCGATTCAGTCGGTGAGCCGCGACGCGAATCCGAGCCGCAACGCCGGCCGGAAGCACTGCTCGACCGTGGCATACACGGACCCGACGACCCAGTCCAGGAGCTCGGCATCGACATCGCCGCTCGGGCACTGCCCCACGAGGTACACCGCATCCTCGGCCCCGATCGCGAACGCCATCCCGAACAACCTCAGATTGCGACGGAGGAGTTGTTCGTAGAACGCGGCGTGGTTCTCCTCGGGGGCGGGAAGGACGTGGCTCTCGAAGTGCAACGTCCTCTCCCGCAGCGTGAACCAGACGGCGATCGCTTCCTTCTGCTCGCCGCGCAAGCGGAGGTACCAACGCGGGACCTCGTCGGGGATGCGTTGTGCTTCGGCCACCAGTGGGTGCTCGTCCTTCTGATGGGACACCCAGTGGTCGACTCGGTCGGCCACCTCGGCCAGCCCGGAACGGTCCAGGCGTTCGTTCACCATCAGGAAACCGTAACGGCCACCGAGGGCTGCTGGAGGCTGCGGAGCGTCGCGGAGCAGCGGCGTCGGAGAAACTCGATGCCGGAGGCGGCGCAGCGGATCATCGCTGCGCCGAGGGTGAAGGGCTGCTCGGTCACGCCGCGCAGAGCAGTCGTGATCCCGACGAGTCCAGATCGGCATACAGGCGACGCAGGCGCGCAGCCGCCGTCGACCAGGTGTACGAGGCGGCACGCTCGGCCGCGACCTCGCCGAGCTCGGCGGCCAGGCCCGGGACCGAGAGCAACTCGTCGACGTATGCGGCGAACACCGAAGGGTCGCGTCCCTCGACGAGAAACCCGGTACGCCCGTGCTCGACGACGCTCCGGAGCCCGCCGACCGCCGCTGCCACCACGGGCGTGCCACAAGCGGCGGCCTCGAGCGCCACCAGGCCGAACGACTCGGACCGACTCGGCACAACGCACACGTCGGCGGCCCGGTAGTAGGTCCCCAGCACGTGATGGGGTTGGGGTTCGACGAATCGCACCCGGGCGCTCAGCCCGTGGTGGGCGATGTCCTTCCGGACCCGATCGAGATAGTCGGCGCCGCCGGCGCCGCTGGAACCGCCGATCACCATCAGATCCACCTCGGGCCGGTCGAGCGCACGAAGCATGTCGACCGCCACGTCGAGGCCTTTCAGCGGCTGGATCCGCCCGACGAAGAGCACCAGCGGTCGGTCGTCCAGACCGAGAGCGGCGCGGGCACCGGCCTTCGGTCCGGGAGAGAAGAACGCGTGGTCGACCGCCGGTGGAACGATCTCGATGCGTTCGGGACCGGCCCCGTACAGGCGGACCAGTTGATTCGCCTCGGGCTGGCAGGAGGCGAGGATGGCGTCGGCACAGGCGACGACCGCCGTCTCGGCCTCGGCTCGCCGGGCCGGTTCGGGATCCCCGGTCTCGGCCTTGACCCGGGCCAGGGTGTGGAAGGTCGCCACCAGTGGTAGCCCGAGCCGGTGTTTGAGCTGATGTCCCGCGACGCCGGACAGCCAGTAGTTGGCGTGGAGGGCACTCGTCGCCGGATCGAGCCGATCGGCGACACCGGTGGCGAACTCGTCGACGATCTCGGGCAGCGCTTCCTTGGGTAGATCCTGAGGCCCGGCGGGAACGTGGACGACCCGCATACCGGGTTCGACCTCGACGGTCTCGGGGAGATCCTCGTTCCAGCGCCGCACGTAGACATCGGTCGGGACACCGGCTCGGGCCAGCGAACCGGCGAGCTCGCGCACGTACACGTTCATCCCACCGCTGTCACCCCGCCCCGGCTGCGCGAGCGGGGACGTGTGAAGGGAGAGGACAGCGAGCTGGGCCACGACTGCGGTAACGCCTCCGGGAGTTCAGGAATTCCTGATCCGAAAGGTAATCATTTCCGCCGGCCGTCGGCCGAATCGCCGTCGCTGGGCGCGTTGGCCTCGAGGAACGAGTCGTAGATGTGGATCAGCGTCTTCTTCTGGTCCTCGCGGAGTCGCGGGTCTCGGCGGATCTCGGTGATCGGGTCGATCTCGCCGGTGGGTTCATCCAGGATGCCGGCTCGTATGTAGAGCGTCTCGGCCGAGATGCTGAGCGCCCGAGCGATCTGTTGGAGGATCTCGGCCGACGGCTTTCGGAGCCCGCGCTCGATCTGGCTGAGGTAAGGGTTGGAGATGTCGGCCAACTCCGAGAGCTTGCGCAGCGACAGCCTGGTGTTCTCCCGTTGCTCGCGGATGAAAGACCCGAGATCGGTCCAGCGCTTGTCGGAGTCGTCCGCGGATTCCTCGGTTTCTTCGGATGAGCCGTCCACGACCATCAGTGTCTCATCCCGATGCCGCGGGACCGAACTCACGCCTGCCGCAGGAGCGAGTCGACGTCGGCGTCACCTCGCCGATAACGACCGATGATCTCACCCTGGATGGCGTCGATGTGACCGTGCAGCCGTTGGCGGTGATCGGAGATGACGCGTTCGAGGTCGCCGAGACGGCGGGCCACGGTGTCGAGCAATTCGTCGCTCATCGTGCCCAGCTCGGTGAGGTCGTTCGCCCCGACGATGCCGTCGAGTTGGGCGATGAGCTCTTCGTCGATTTCGGGTTGGTTCACGCCCATCGCACGAGCCGACCCTGCGGAAGGGCCGTCGCTGAGGAGCTCGGGCAGAGTGGCCACGAGGCCGGCCGAATCGAGGGGGCGTTCTCCCATCCGCCGGCGGGAGACCTCGGCACCCACGATGTCGAGCCGACCCTGGACCATGCGACGGATGAACGACAGGCCGGCCTCGAAGGCCTGGCAGGCGTCCCGGGTGCTGCGCAGGTCGTCGATCGAGCGGTCGGGCGCGGACGCGACGAAGTCTTCGTCGATCAGCGCGTCGAGTCGTGCGGTCATGGCCAGCATTCTCCTCTGAAGGCTACATCGGGCCTATCGGCAGGTTGGTCATCCGCCATGAGCGTCGGCGCTCGTCGCGGAGGCCAATAGGGTTGCGGCGATGTCCGAACCACGACTGCTCACCGAACGCCACGACGGGATTCTCCTCCTCACCCTGAACCGGCCGAAGAAGAAGAACGCCTTCGACGACGGCCTCTGGAGCGGTCTCGGCCAGGCCCTCGATCAGGCCCGCGACGACCGATCGGTCGCGGTGGTCGTCCTGACCGGGGCCGGAGGCAACTTCTCCGCCGGCCAGGATCTCAACGCGTTCCCCGTCGAGGACGACGTCTCCGACGGTGGTCGGGTCGACATCGGGTCCATCGAGGACACCACCTTCTCCCGCTGCGCCGACTCGGTGGCGGCGTTCGACAAACCCCTGATCGGGGCGGCGACCGGTGTCGCCGTGGGTGGTGGAGCGACCCTGCTGTTCCACACCGACATCCTGTACGTGGGCACGGGCCTGCGGATGCGGTTGCCGTTCGCCAATCTCGGCCTGGTGCCTGAGCTGGCGAGCAGCTACATGCTCCAGCAAGCGATCGGCAGCCAGCGGGCCGCCGAGCTCTTCTACACCGCCGAGTGGATAGATGCGGCCCGCGCCGTCGAGGTGGGGATCGCCGCCGCCTCGTATCCCGACGGTGAGCTCCTCGACGCGGCGATGGCGAAGGCCGCCGAGATCGCCCAGTGGCCGGTGGCCTCGCTCCGGGCGACCAAGCGATGCCTGAAGGTCGTCCACACCGAGGGTATCGCCCGGGCCCGGGCGATCGAGAACGAGACGATGATGGAGCGAGCCGGTTCGCCCGAGAACATCGAGGCGGTCGTCGCCTTCCTCGAGAAGCGCGCTCCCGACTTCGCCCAGTTCCGGATGTAGCGGCCCGCCGCCCCACCGAACCGGGACCGCCACCCCACCGAAATCTGGTTCCTCACCGTCGGTAAGCGACGGTTGCTGCGGCGCAGTATCGGGCCCGCGGCCGGCCTCGACGGTCGGAACGGCGCGACCTCAGAGGGTGAACTCCTGTCCGACCAGCTCCTCGCTCAGCGTCCAGAGTCGGTCGGCGCTGGCCGAGTCGTGGATGTACGGGGCGTAGCCCGTCCCCCCGGCCGTTCCGCCTGACATCCCGAGCTGGCAGTCGCCGAGGTAGGCCCCGTCGTGGTCGGCCAGATCCGCCGTGGTCGCGGCCCACACCTGGGTCGCGGCACCCTGCTCGACGGTCTTCCATTCGGCGGCGGCGCCTCCGCTGCTCTCGGCCTCGGCCTTCCGCTCGGCCATGCGTGCGCCCATCTCGTTCATCAGCTCTTCGGTCAGGTGCCGGCCGAGGGCCGTCATGATCATGCCGGGGTGCACACTGAACGACAGCAGGTTGCGGCCACGCGAACGCCGGGCCAGGCCGTCGGCGAAGAGAGCGTTGGCGGTCTTCGAGCGACCGTAGGCAACCCATGCGTCATAGGGAGCCGAGTCGAAGTTCGGGTCATCGAGATCGACGTCGCCGATCATGTGCGCGGCCGACGACAGTGTGACGATCCGCGGTTCCTCGGCCTCGAGCAACGCCGGGGCGAGCAGGCCGGTCAGCAGGAAGTGGCCGAGATGGTTGGTGCCGAACTGGGTCTCGAACCCGTCGGAGGTCCGACCCTCCGGGCACGCCATGACCCCGGCGTTGTTGACGAGTACGTCGATCCTGTCGTGGGCCTCGAGAAACTCCGCGGCACACCGCCGGATGCTCGAGAGCTCGCCCAGGTCGAGCGTGCCCAGCTCGAGGTCGGCCTCGGGGAGGCCGGCCCGGATGCGTGCGGCGGCCGCGGCGTTCTTCTCCGGGCTGCGGGCCAGCATCGTCACCGATGCGCCGCGGGCCGCCAGCGAACGGGCCGACTCCTCGCCCAACCCGCTGGACGCCCCGGTCACGACGAAGCGGCGACCGCTCAGGTCGACCCCGTCGAGAACGTCGTCGGTGGTGGAGGTGCGATCGAAGACCATGCCCCCACTCTTGCACCTCTGAGCCCGGAACAGCCTCTGCTCAACCGTCGCCAGGCGACGGTGGCGGACCATATTTCGGGTTGAGCCGCCGGACCGGGTTCAGCCGCCGGAGACCGGGGGCAGGACGGCCACCTCGTCCTCGGGGTTCACCTGCGTGCCCCGGCCGGCCGGTTCGCCGTTCACCCACACCTTCGACGTCGGCAGCAGCCGAGCGAACCCATCGCCGTAGCGATCGACCGCGGCATCCAGGACGGCGCCGACAGTGGACCCGTCGACCTGATCGGTTCCCGTCCCTGCCGCTTCTCGGACGGCGGCGAAGAGCCGCAACGTAGCCATGTCATCCTCCGGACGCTCAGATCGCGAATCTACCCCGTGCCCCGTACCCGGCCAGGGGCATGGCGCCCGGACCGGGGGCCATCATCACCATGTTGCGGAGCGTGGCCCCGGCGCTGCGGTCGCGCCACGGATCGATTCGGCTCTGAGCCGTGCATGATCGACCACTTCCTTCGCTCACGCTGTTCTCGTGCCGGATTCACGACCAGTGCCGCAGCACGGCCCAACTCGGGACCGTCGGCCAGCGAGCACTCGACCCGTGTCGGCGGTCCCGGGCGAAGGGGTCTCCTTCCCTACCCGAGGGTTGTCACGTCGGCGGATAGGTTCGCTGTGTGACCGAGATGCTGCTGGCCCGCCACGGGCAATCGACCTGGAACGCCGAGCGCCGGTGGCAGGGGCAGGCCGACCCTCCGCTGAGCGACCTCGGTCGAGCCCAGGCCGCCCACGCGGGGCTGCGGCTCGGCGCGGTCGATGCCGTCATCAGCTCGCCTCTGCTGCGGGCCCACGAGACCGCCGAGATCCTGGCCGAGGCGATCGGGGTCGGGCCGGTCCAGCTCGTACCCGAACTGGCTGAACGCGATGCCGGGCCGTGGTCGGGACTCACCCGCGACCAGGTCGAGAAGGGGTGGCCGGGCTTCCTGGCCGCGGAGAAGCGGCCCGATGGCTACGAGCAGAACCCCGAGCTGCTCGCCCGCGTCCACCCCGCACTCGACGGCCTGGCCCGGGCCTTCGGCACAGCGTCGCTCCTCGTCGTGTCCCACGGCGGGGTGATCAACGCCATCGAGACCATGCTCGGCGAGCCCTGGGTAGCTCTGGCCAACCTCGACAGCCGGTGGATCACGATCGAGGCCGGATCCCGACCCGACGGCTGGAAGCTCGGCCCCCGTCTTCAGCTGGTCGACCCCGACGAGGTCACCGAGACACCGCGGGGCATGGTGTGAGCCTGACCGAGGAGCAGCTCCCGTTCGGTCCCGTCGCTCCCCCCGAACCGCTCGACCCACCGATCGAGGTCATCCGCAGCAAACGCCGACGCAAGACCGTCGAGGCCCGCTTGGTCGACGGCGTCATCGAGCTCTTGGTCCCGTCCTCGATGAGCGACGACGACATCGACCGCTACGGCACCGAGCTGACCGACCGCCTGCTGCGCAAGCACCGCAGCGACCAGATCGATCTCGACGGTCGGGCCCGGGAGCTGGCGGCCCACTACGACCTGCCCGAGCCCTCCCTGGTCGAGTGGAGCGACCGCCAGATCCGAACCTGGGCGTCGTGTCTCGTCGAGAGCGGCGTCATTCGGGTGTCGGCCCGGGCCGCCTCGCTACCGCCCTGGGTGCTCGACTACCTGCTGGTCCACGAGCTCGCCCACCTGGTCCACGGCGATCACTCGGCCCCGTTCTGGGCGGTCGTCGACCGCTATCCGCGCACCGAACGGGCGCGTGGATACCTCATGGCCGTCGAGCACCACGCACCGGAGTGACCGGACCGATCAACCTCCGTGAGCGTGATCGCAGGCGGTCTCCTCACCCTCGGGGGGCTGGCCGGCGCCCACGCCGTCGAGGGCCGCGAACGGCCCGCAGCGGTGCGGTGTGATCCAGACGTGGATCATCGGCACCTCGAACTTGACCGTTCCGGCGCCGCAGTCGAAGCCGACCCCCGAGACCCCGGCCAGCCGGATCGCGTCACCGACCTCGGAGAAGCAGAGGTCGGCGTGGACATGCCACTGGGTGAGCGACCCACCGACGTCGGGCACGTCATCGAAGGTCTGGTCCTCGTCCAGCATGAACATCGCCGACACCAGGGTCCGCTCGGCGCCGTCGACCTCGTACACGAGCGACTCGGGGTAGTCGGGGTTCAGCAGGTGCTCGTCGCTGAGATAGGCCCGCTTCATGTAGTGCTCGTGGCCGGTCATGGCGTCGCCGATCGAGGAGTAGCCGTTCTCGATGGCGGTCTGCACGTCCGCATACTGCGGCAACCGGTCCAGGGTGATGGCCACCAGGTTCTCGGCCCGAGCCTGCTGTCGGAGGGTGACGCCCTCGACCCCACCCAGGTCGATCGGGAGCTCGGGGTCGTACGACTTCGGCGGGACCGCCGGGGTGCCACCCTGCTGGTGGTCGCCGGAGGTGGCGTCGTCATCGTGAGCGGTCAGGTCGGCCGGGTCTTCGTCGTGACCCTGATCGTGGTCGTGGTCCCCGCCATCGGCCGATACTGCGGCGTGGTCGTGCGCGTCGAGCGACGCCACCGCCGGGATGGCCGCGATGCTCAGGACGAGGGTGACCACCACGATCAGGCCCGACCGGGCGAGGCGGGCGACCCAGTCCGTGTCGAGCGCGCTGAGCCCGGCCAGGACCGCAGAGGCCGTGGCCAACCCAGCGGCCACGGTGTCGCTCGGGCCGGCGGGATGCGCCTCGTCGAGTCCGTCGATTCCGTTGAGCCCGGTCGTGACGGCGAGGACCCATCCCCCGAGCGCGGCGACGCCGATCACGACGCCGATCCCCGCGACCGGCCGCCCGGGCCGAGCGATGGCCACCACGCCCCAGGTCAGCTGGGTCAGAGCCAGGCCGGTGAACAGCAGGACGGCCGACCGGTGTTCGGCGTGTACGGCCACCGCTCCCACGTGGAGGGCGCCGGCCGCCAGCGACGCCACGCCGGCCGGTAGGAGCAGACGCCGGGCGCTCGAACCCGTGGTGGACATGGCCGACCTCCAGAAATCATCGGTATTACTGAAGAATATGCCGCTCCCCGGCGGAGACGTTACGCGCTCGGGGTGAAGCGAATGGGTAGCGAGGTCCAGCCCGTGACGTTGCTGCTGTGGAACCTCACGGCCCCATCGCGCTGCACCTCGAGGTCGGGCAAGCGGGCGTAGATCTCTTCCAGCGCGACCCTGCCCTCCATACGGGCCAGCGCGGCTCCCATGCAGAAGTGGGCGCCGTAGCCGAAGGCGAGGTGCCGTTCGGGACGGCGGTGGATGTCGAACTCCTCGGCGGTGGGGCCGAACTCCCGGGGATCGTGGTTGGCGGCACCGATGTGCAACAGGACCGACTGGCCCTGTTCGAGCTCCTGGCCATGGAGCTCGACATCGCGTGTGAGCGTGCGGTGCATGTACTGCGTCGAGTTGTGGAAACGGAGGACCTCCTCGACGGCGTCGGCGATCAACGACGGGTCGTCGATGATCTGCTGCCGCTGGGCGGGATGGCGGTCGAAGATCTCGACCGCGTTGGCCACCATCTTCGTCGTGGTCTCGTGGCCGGCGATCACGAAGAGGACACAGAACCCCAGCAGCTCCTCGTCGTTCAGCTTACGGCCGTCGACCTCGGCCTCCATCAGATCGGTGATGAGACCCGCCTGCCGGCCGCCACGACGCTGGGGCAGATCGTCGATGAAGTACTGGAGAACGCCGAACATGCCGTCGAGCGCCGCGGGGGGCATGACCGGCGAGCCGTCCTCGCGGATGAGGATCTGGTCGGCGTGATGCCGCAGGCCGGGGCGATCGGCCTCGGGGATGCCGAGGACTGCGGCGATGACGTCCATGGGAAACGGCCCACTGATGTCGGCCACCACGTCGGCCTCGCCCTTGGCCGCGGCCCGATCGACGTAGCCCCGCACGATGGAGCGCACCTGGTCTTCCATCTCGGCCACCCGGCGCCCGGTGAAGACGCGGTTCACCAGCTTGCGGTACGAGGTGTGCTCGGGCGGATCCATCTCGATCATCTGCCGGAAGTCGGTGTTGGTGTGGCCGCGCTGCTCGAGCGCGACTCCGCCCGTCGACGAGAGGGTGGCGAAGTCACGGAAACCCTCCAGCACGTCCTCGAAACGACTCAGCGCCCAGAACCGGAGCTCGTCATTCCAGTAGGCGGGGGCCTCCTCGCGCAGCCGCTGGTAGACCGCGTAGGGGTCGTCGTGGACCGAGAACCTGTACGGGTTGTATTCGACCGGTGCGGCGGAGAGATCGGTGCTCATGCAGCGGATCCTAGGCGGCCGACACGCACATGACAACAGGTGTTATGTCGTACTAGAGTTCGGACATCGCCGCCTCCTCCCCTCCACCCGAACCGCTCGATCGCAGGGCCGAGCTTGCCGCGGCGGCGTACCGGCTCATCGCCGAGCGCGGCCTGCCCGGTCTGAGCCTTCGAGCCCTGGCCCGCCGGGTCGGCGCCACGACCGGGCTGGTCACGCACTACTTCCTCGACCGGGCCGAGCTGGTCGATGCCGCCCTCGACCATGCCAGAGCGCAGATGGCGCGCCGATTCGTCGAGCTACCGGCCGACGCGTCGCCGGTCGACAGCCTGGCCGCGATCCTTCCGACTGACGACGACGTCGCCACATCGTGGCGCGTCTGGCTCAGCGTGCGCGCCGCTGCGCTCGCCGACCCCGATCTTGCCGCCTTCCATCGGCGCATGTACGACGAGTGGGACGAAGCGCTGACCTACCGGCTGCGCCCACTCGTCGGCGATCACGCCGACGACGCCGATGGTGGGTGGGCCGTCGATCACGTCATGGCGATCATCGACGGCATCGCACTGCGCGCCACACTCGATCGCGACGCCTGGCCGGCCGAGCGACAGCGAAGCCATCTGACCGCCGCCCTGACGACGGTCGCAGACACGCTCCTCACGGAAGATCTGGTCCGCCACCGTCGGCTACCGAGGGTCGAGGACCACGTTTTGAAGTCCCCGGGCGGATGAGGGGATAGAACATCGCCATGGCATCTGAATCCTTCCTCATCTCCGACGAGCTCCAGAGGTACCTCGAGGCGCACGCACCGCTCCCGGACCCGGTCCAGCGGTCGCTGATCGCCACCACCGAGGAAGTGGCCGGCGACTGGTCGATCATGCGGGTGGGCACGGTCCAGAGTGCTTTTATGGAGATGCTGGTGGGGACGATCGCTCCCAGCTTCGCCGTCGAGGTCGGCACCTTCACCGGGTATTCGGCCCTGGCGATCGCCCGCAATCTCGCCCCCGGCGGACGCCTGTTGTGTTGTGACGTCAGCGAAGAGTGGACCGCCGTCGCCCGCGATCACTGGAGCAAAGCGGGCGTCGACGACCGGATCGAGCTACGGCTGGCGCCGGCGGTCGAGACGCTGCAATCGCTGCCGACCGAGCCGCACATCGACTTCGCCTTCGTCGATGCCCACAAGCCCGAGTACATCCAGTACTACGAGGAGCTGGTGCCCCGGATGAATCCCGCCGGGCTGATCGCGGTGGACAACGTGCTGTGGAGCGGCAACGTCGCCGATGCCGACAAACGGGACGAGAACACGATGGAGATCCGCCGGTTCAACGACCACGTGACCGCCGACCAGCGGACCACTTCGATGATCCTGCCCGTCGGCGACGGCGTCACCCTGATCCGCCCCGCCCCGCGCTGAAATCTGGTCCCTCACCGTCGCTGGGCGACGGTCGGGGCGACGGAGTTCGGGATGTCGGCCGGGACGGCTACCAGCTCAACTCGATCTCGAGGCTGGTCTCGTCGTCCTCAACCTCGAGCTCCACCTCGAGCTCGACCTCGTCGGCCACCGCGACGTGGAAGGGAACGCCCTCCCGCTCGAAAGCGAACTCATTGTTGCGGGCGAGGGTGTCGGCCAGCTCCCTCAGCAGAGCGGCCGCCTCCTCTCTGGACAGCTTCTGCTTGCTCTCGAACTCGAGGATCTTCATGGCACACGCTCCTTGGCTTGATCATGCCAAGCTGGTGCGCGGAGGTCGAACGCATGGCAACATCGTCGGGCGCCGCACGTTCGTCGAATCGCGCCACGGGTCTCGAGTTCAATCGGGACGTCGCGCGCCAGTTCGGTCAGGTCGCCGATCTCCTCGAAGCGCAGGACGCCGAACCTCGTCGGGTGAACGCTTACCGCCGAGCCGCGGACACGCTGGACGAGATGTCCGAACCCGCGTCGGACATCTACCGACGGGAGGGCGTCCACGGCCTGGAGGACGTGCCGACGATCGGCCGGGCGCTGGCCCGGGCAATCGCCGAGATCATCGAGACCGGTCGCTGGCGATGGCTCGACCGCCTCCGGGGCGAGGTGGCACCGGAGGACGTGCTGGCAACCGTGGCCGGCATCGGTCCGGAGTTGGCGGAGCGGATCCACGAGCAGCTGGACATCGAGACGCTCGAGGAGCTCGAGGCCGCGGCTCACGACGGTCGGCTCGCGACGGTCGGGGGTTTCGGGTCGAAACGGATCAGGTCGGTGATCGACTCCCTGGCCGGTCGGCTCCAGTACCGGCGGCACCGCCAGGCATTCGACCCCCCGCCGGACGACCGGCCGCCGGCCGAGGACCTGCTCGACGTGGATCGGGAGTACCGCAGAAAGGCCAATGCCGGAGCTCTGCCCAGGATCGCCCCCCGGCGGTTCAACCCCGACGGGGAGCGGTGGCTACCGATTCTCCACACGTCGCGGGGGGATCGGCACTACACGGCGCTGTACTCCAACTCGGCTCGCGCGCATCAGCGGGGCCGTACCCGAGATTGGGTGGTGATCTACGAGGAGGAACCCGGCCACGGCCAGTGGACCGTCGCATCCGACTCGCCCGGTCCGTCCGGAGTCCGGGTCGTCCGAGGCCGATGACCCGGCCTATGAGAGGCAGTCGGCCAGGATGGCCAGCAGGCGCCTGGTGCGGGGCATCTGCCAGCGATCGCCGGGACGGCTGATGAGGTAGGCGAACGCGATATCCGCGTCGGGATCGGCGAAGCCCAGCGAGCCGCCGTAGCCGAAGTGGCCGAAGGACGCCGGGCCCAAGCCGATGGGCCGCTCGTCCTGGTGGAGCATGAAGCCGAGTCCGAATCGCGACGGGCGACCGAGCACCCGATCGATCCCGTCGGCCTGGATCGAGGTCGCCTCGGTCAGGAGCGGACCGCTGAGCAGTCGGCCGTCGCCGGCGGATGGGAGCAGAGCGGCGTAGAACCCGGCGACACTCCGGGCCGTGGCGTGTCCGTTGGTGGATGGCACCATCGCCTCGCGCCAGGGTGCGTCATTGACCAGGCCCATGCCGCTCATCGTGCGCGGGTTGAAGTAGGCGTGGCGGGCGAGCAGGGCAACGTCGTCGCCGGCCTCGGGTTCGGGCAGCAGGTCGACGACCTCGATGCCGTGGACGTCCATCTCGGCGCACCGATGATGCTCGGAGGTGGGCAAGCCGATGAACAGGTCATCGGCCTCGGCCGGCTCCGTCACCAGCTGGCGCATCGCTCGGTCGAACGACGTCCCGAGCGTGCGGCACACCGGCTCGCCGACCAGGAAACCGAACGTGTTGACGTGGTATCCGTGCGCCTCGCCCGGAGTCCACCACGGGGGTGTGGCAGCGAGTGCCGAGCACATGTGGATCCAGTCGAGGATGGCCTCGTCGGGCAACGGAACCCGCACGGCGGGAAGGCCGGCCTGATGGGCCAGGGCGTGGCGCAGGGTGATCCGCTCGCGCCCCTCCCCCGTCATCTCGGGCCACCGGGTGACCAGCGGTTCATCCAGTGCCATCTCGCCCCTGTCCACCATCGCCAGTGCGGTCACGGCGGCCACCGCCTTGCCCACCGAGTAGATGTTGAGCAGGGTGTCGGCCTGCCAGGCCGTACTCATCGCCTGATCGGTCCACCCGCCCCACAGGTCGACGACCACCTTGCCGCCGGCCATGATGCAGAGCGATGCGCCGAGATCGCCGGGATCGTCGTCGATCGCCTCGAAGTTCGTGACGAACGCGTCTCGCATCGCCGCGAATCGGGCATCGGTGGTGCCGCCGAGGGGTGGAGTCATTCGTCCCAGTCTCGCCGAACTCGCCGCCTGAAAACCCACTTCCGACCTCTGAGGCCGCAAGTTGGGGGAGTGCGTTCGGGGTCTGTCCCCGGGTAACGCACTCAGACGCGGGCGTTCTTCTCGGCCTTGCGGGCCCGGGCCCGCTCACCGGCGTCGAGGGTGACCTTGCGCAGCCGCAGGTTGTCGGGCGTGACCTCGACGCACTCGTCCACCGCGACCCACTCGAGCGCCTGCTCGAGGTTGAACACGACCGGCGGTGTGAGCCGGATGGTGTCGTCGGAAGCAGCCGCTCGCACGTTGGTCTGCTTCTTCTCCCGGCAGATGTTCACGTCCATCTCCTCGGCGCGGGGGTTCTCGCCCACGATCATCCCGACGTACGTCTGGACCCCTGGTGCGACGAAGAGGGTGCTCCGCTCCTGCAGTGCCGTGATGGCATAGCCGGTCACCCCTCCGCTGCGATCGGCGACCACGCTGCCGGTGTTACGCGTGCGGAGTTCGCCCGACCATGGCTCCCACCCTTCGAACGTGTGATGGTAGATGCCGGTTCCCCTGGTCTCGGTGAGAAACTCGGTGCGGAACCCGATCAGACCCCGAGCGGGGACGATGTGGTCGAGCCGCACCCAGCCGGATCCGTGGTTGACCATCTCGATCATCCGGCCTCGACGCTGGGCGACCAGTTGGGTCACGGCCCCGAGGTAGTCCTCGGGCACATCGACGACCAGCCGCTCGACCGGCTCGTGCATCGTGCCGTCGATCTCGCGGGTCAGGACCCTGGGTCGGCCCACCGTCATCTCGAATCCCTCACGGCGCATGGTCTCGACGAGCACCGCGAGCTGGAGCTCACCCCGGCCCTGCACCTCCCACGCGTCGGGGCGGTCGGTGGGAAGCACCCGCAGGCTGACGTTGCCGACCAACTCGGTGTCGAGGCGCGACTCGATCATCCGGGCGGTGAGTCTCGTGCCGTCGCGGCCGGCGAGCGGCGAGCTGTTCACGCCGATCTGCACCGAGAGGCTCGGCTCGTCCACCGCTATCACCGGGAGCGGTCTCGGATCGGCCGGATCGGCGATCGTCTCACCGATCGTCACCTCGGGCAGACCCGAGAGGGCGATGATCTCGCCCGGTCCCACCTCGGCGGCGTCGACGCGCTCGAGGCCCTCGGTCACGTAGAGCTCACCCATCTTCGCGTTCTGCACCGTGCCGTCGGCTCGGCACCACGCCACCGACTGGCCGGCTCTCAGGGTGCCGTGGAGCACGCGGCACAGCGCGAGTCGGCCAACGTACGGCGAGGCGTCGAGATTGGTCACCCACGCCTGCGCGGGATGATCCGGGTCATGGGTCGGCGACGGCACGTGGTCGACCAGGGTCTGGAACAGGGGCGTCAGATCCGTTCCGGGGACGTCTCGGTCCAAGCCGGCCCAGCCGCTCCGGGCCGACGCGTACACGACCGGGAAGTCCAGCTGGTGTTCCTCGGCGTCGATGTCGAGGAAGAGGTCCTCGACCTCGTGAACGACCTCGGCGGTGCGCGCATCGGGCCGGTCGAGCTTGTTCACCACCACGACGACCGGAAGATCGGACTCGAGCGCCTTGCGGAGGACGAAGCGGGTCTGAGGGAGTGGGCCTTCGGCGGCGTCGACGAGCAGCAGGACGCCGTCGACCATCGTCAGGGCTCGCTCGACCTCACCGCCGAAATCGGCGTGGCCGGGAGTGTCCACGATGTTGATCTTCACGCCGTTCCATCGCACGGCCGTGTTCTTGGCCAGGATGGTGATGCCCTTCTCGCGCTCGAGATCGGTCGAGTCCATGACGCGGTCGACCAGCGCGGCCCCCTCGCGGAGCGCGCCGGTCTGCTGGAGCATGGCGTCGACGAGCGTCGTCTTGCCGTGATCGACGTGGGCGATTATGGCGACGTTGCGGATGTCGTCGCGGCTGATGAGGTTGGACACGGAGGAAGCCGATACCGGGGGAAGGTTGGGGGGTGGAGAGGCGCAGCGCGGGGAACAGCGCAGCGAGGGGGCCCAGCGCAGGATAGGGGTAGCGCCGGTCAGGACCACACCAGGGGAAAGAGCGGATGGTCCAGCGCATCGCCCGGCGTGAGGGATGCGGTCACGTCGCTGAAGTCGGGTGAGGTGGTCCAGACCCGCGGAGCATGGACCACATCATCTCCGATGTATCGGACCGAGACGACACGCCGGTCCCGGTCCAACGGCGCGGCGCCGGCTCGGTGGAGAGCCGCCATGTGGAAGGCCACGAGGTCACCCGGCTCGAGCGCCCAGCGGACAGTTGCGAACGGCGCCGGCTCGGCTTCCATGTCAGGAGGCTCGGCCAGTGTGCCCTCGGGAAACCAGCGCGCCTGTTCGTCGAGGAACGTTCTCGGGAGATACCAGGGCCCGAGGTGCGAGCCGACGGCGACTTCGAGCGAGGCCTCCTCGGGAACGGGGTCGACCGGGATCCAGAAGGAGACGTTCTGCCACCCGTCGATGTCGTAGTAGGGCTGGTCCTGGTGCCACGGAGTGGGCTGTCGAGTCCCGGCCCGCTTCACCAGGACGTGGTCGTGGTAGAAGCGAATGGTCCGGGACCCGGTGAGCTCGGCGGCCAGCCGTCCCAGCCTCGGGCTCGTGACCAGCTGTTTCAGCTCGGGTTGGCGCTCGGACGTGCGGAAGTCCTCGATGAAGAACCCGGGGTCGTCGTCGGCCGAGGCCACGATGGCTCGCGGACTCGGATCGGCCGTCACCGCTTCCACGCCCGCCTCGGCCAGCGACAACAGATCCGGGGGCACCGCCCCGCGCACCAGCACCACACCATCGCGTTGATAGGCAGCGAACGGTGAGGTCACGTGGCGGTGTCGGTCCGGTCCATGCCGGCGGCGCTCCTCTCGGACGATCCGGGCCCAAGTCTTCCAGAGCCGGGCCCGCGCCATGGGTTCCGCTGGGAGAAACGCCGTTCCCATGGCCTAGGCTCCGAGACGACCGAGGACCCGTCTCACGAGGTGAAGGCACCACCGTGGCAGCCGAAGAGAACTGCGGTTCGACCCACATTCTCCCGATCCGGGAATTCGCCCCGGTCCGCCGGCCGTGATCGTCCAGCACGCTCCTGGCCAGCCGAGTTTCGTGATCCGGATGGCCGACCACACCGTCGTCGCCGGCCAGCTGGCCCGGGCTTTCGGCAACGAGCGGTTCGCACCCCCGGAGCCCCGCGACGTCATGGAGTCGGTCATCTCCAACCACGACGCCGGATGGGCCGACCTCGACGCCCGGGTACTGCACGATCCCGAGACCGGGCTGCCCTACCACCTCGTCGACACGCCGCTCGACGAGATGGTGCACACCAGCTCGAAATCAGCCGATGCCAACGAACGGGTTCATCCCTACGCCGGGATCATCTCCAGCATGCACAGCTACGGGCTCTACCACGGCCGGTACGGGCTGAGCGACAGGCTGTTGATCGAGGTGCTGCCCGAGGAACTGCTGCCGTTCGTCACCGAGATGCTCGACGGCGAACTGGAGCGACAGGAACGGCTGAGGAAGGAGCTGGCGGCCGACCCGGCCACCGCCTCCTGGGTGACCGAGGACGCGCTCTTCGGCAACTACAAACTGCTGCAGTTCTTCGACGCCTTCGCGATCTACCTCCAGTGCTCGTCACCGGGGACGCGAGGTACGACCGACTTCCTCCACGTTCCGCAGCGGGACGGCGACGACGTCGCGATCACCGCCACCGAGCTGGACGCCGGCACGGTGTCGGTGGATCCATGGCCTTTCGGCACCGAGAAGGTAACCGTCGCCACGAAGGGCCGGTCGATGCGGCCGGTCGACTCCGAAACCGACCTGGTCGAAGCCTTCACTGCCGCACCGGTCACCGAACAGGAGGTCCGGATCGTCGGCGGTTGAGGGACATTCGTCCAGCCGGGGTGCCGGCCAGGCCCTCCACCGCGGCGAAGAACTCCGCTGGTGACGCTGCGAGGTGGCCCGTCATGACGGTACGGTCAGGGCGTGGTCCACACCTGGTACAGAGGCAGCGAGCGACGCTGCAACCCACGGCGTCCCCGGATACACCACGGCCTGACATGAACGACGCTCGATCCGGCACCGGACCGGACGAATTCCTCGGTGTGTGGCGAGTCAGCGACTACATCCACACCCCGAACGGGCACGGCGTCGGCGTCGTCCGGCAGCGACGCGAGTTGCGTCGCAATGCCGACGGAAGCACAAAGGTCTCGCAACGGTGCCAGCCCGACGAGAACCTGACCAATCACGCAATGGGGACGTTCGCCGGCGAGTGGGAGTTCGATCTCCGCTCCGACGGCTCCGAGCGCCACTACCTCGGACCCGACGTGGTGGGCCGAGGGTTCGAATGGGAACCGGGCGTGATGACCAGCGCGGGCGTGTGGCCCCGGTTCGGCTACAGCTTCTCGAGCTATGCGGTCCTGGTAGCCCCTGACCGGCAGATCACCGGTGGGGTGTTCTCCATCGCCGGCGCGCCCGTAGCGACGATCGTCGGGATCGCCGAGACCGGCGAGCGGGTCGGCGACGACGACTGGCCCGAGCTCGATCTCGACTGGATGCCCCCGGCGCTGACCGTCCGGGACGAGGGTGCGCTCACACTCCGCGGTCGACGGGTGGAGGGAACCGACGGTCTCGCCGGCACCGTCCGCCGCGTCGGCCCCAGTCTGGTGATCGACGGGTGGCTCGATGCGCACCGCTCGATCGAACGGCTGGTCCTCGCCGACGCCGTCTCGCAGACCGTGAGAGCCATCGAGCTCGAGACGACCCACGGGCCAAACGGCCGGAGGTCGACGTCGTATCGGGGCAGTACATTCACCATCTCATCCACCGACTGAGCGGAGGCAGGCATGAATCCCGACGACAAGAAGCTGGCTCTTCGAGCCGTCAACTACGGCCTGCACATCCTGACTGCCGTCGACGGCGATGAGTACGCGGCCGGTGGAGTCAATTGGATCAGCCAGGCCAGCTTCGAGCCCCCGATGGTCATGGCCGGGCTGAAGGCCGACAGCGGCACTGCCGCCATCGTCGGCAACGTGGGAGCATTCGCGGTGAACGTTCTGGCCGCCGATCAGCTCGACATCGGCAAAGCCTTCTTCCGGTCCACCTCCGTCGAAGGTGGCGAGATCAACGGCTACGCCTTCGAGGCCGGCCCCGAGACGGGCGCACCGCTCATCGTCGAGACGCCCTACTGGTTCGAATGCCGCGTGACCGACACCGTGGCCCGTGGCGACCACACGGTGTTCGTGGCCGAGGTCGTGGGGGCCGGGGTGCGGGACGCAGACGCCGCACCACTGCTCCTCCGCGACACCGGCATGAACTACGGAGGCTAGACCGGAGATCGGATGACCCGCAGCTTCCTCTACGTCCCGGCCGATCGTCCGAATCGGCTCGCGGGCGCGCTCACCCGGGGAGCGGATGCCGTCATCGCCGATCTCGAGGACGGTGTGGCCCGGACGGCCAAGGACGCGGCCCGCGTCAACGCCACCGCTTGGCTCGAAGCCGCTGTCCCGCCGACCGATCCTGCGGGCGGAGTCGGACGGCCGGAGCAGTGGGTGCGGATCAACGGCGACGATCGGACCATCGGTGACCTCGACGCGGTCATCGAGCCGAACCTGTCCGGCATAGTCCTGCCCAAGGCCACCCTGGCCAGGCTGGCCGATCTCGAGGAAACGATCGCCTACCTGGAACAGGAGCGCGGTATCGAGTCGCTGTCGGTCCGCTTCGTGGCGCTCCTCGAATCAGCTCAGGGCCTGCTCGACGCCGTCGAGCTCGCCGCCCATCCGCGCGTGGACCGACTGGCCATAGGCGAGTTCGACCTAGCCGCCGAGCTCGGGATCGATCCCCGAAGAGGCATCCAGGCTCTCTGGCCTCTCCGCACGCAGTTGGTCGTGGCCTCGGCCGCCGCGGCCATCGCTGCCCCGGTCGGTCCCGTGTACGCCGACATCCGCGACGTCGTCGGGTTGCGCTCCGCCTCACACGAGCTGGCCGCCGCCGGGTTCGGCGCCGGGTCGGCCATCCACCCCGATCAGATCCTCCCGATCAACGAGGTCTTCTCCCCGTCGCCCGAAGACATCGCGTGGGCCGAAGAGCTGATCGCGGAGTTCGCAGCCCGAACCGACGACGGCCTCGGCGTGTTCACCGATGCCAACGGCTCGATGGTCGACGAAGCGGTCGTGCGCCGGGCGCGCCGGATCGTCGCATCGGTCCGACCCGATGCCTGAATGCTTCGTCCTCGTCCACGGGGCGTTCCGGGGAGGATGGGCGTGGGATCGGGTCTCCGAGATCCTCCGCGCCGCCGGCCACACCGTGTGGACCCCCGACGCGGTGTCCGCTCACGCCGTGGTTTCCCGGGCCCCGCTCACCCTCGACGACATGATCGGCCGCGTCGTCGACGCGGTCGAGGTCGCAGCCGCCGACCATGCGAGCCTGCCGACGTTGGCGGGCCACAGTTTCGGCGGTTTCCTGGCCCGGGCCGCGGCCGAGCACTGCGCCGGCCAGCTGCGGGAACTGGCGTACATCGATGCACCCGTTCCCCGCGACGGAGAGCGCGGCTACGGGTTCCCCGGGAGCGATCGGCCGGCCCCTTCCGTCCCGGCCGATGCCTGGGCCGAGCCGCCCCTGGTCCGCTCCGGCCCCGACATGTCGAACGACGACGCCGACTGGATCAACGCAAGGCTGCGCCCTGAGCCGATGGCGGCGTCGTGCGAGACGGCCCGCCTGACCTCGGCAGAAGCGGCAGCCGTGCCGGCGCGCCACCTCTTCTTCACCCGGACCCCCGACTTCATGGCGTGCATCGTGACCCGCGGGCGGCTCGAGACCGACGACGTCCCGTACCAACAGATCGAGGCCGGCCACGACGGCATCGTCACCGCCGCCGACGAGGTCGCCGCCTGGCTCGTCGACGTCGACGAGGACCGCGTCAGCCCTCCAGCCGCGGCTCGCTGATGTCCAGGCCGAATGCGGCCTCGAACCGCTCGAAGTACTCCTCGTCGGTCTCGGCCATTCCCAGCTCCACCCAGTCCTCGTCGTGGAGGCGGGCCCGCCCTTCGGTGAACTCGCGTCCGCCCCAGGTGCACGGGTAGCGCAGACGGGGCTCGTCGGTCGTGATTGCGTGCCACACGACGCTGGCCACCTCGTCGGGCGACACGTCGGCGGCGATCCCCGCCTGGTACATCTGGAGCATGCGCCGATAGACCGTGCCGTACTCGGTCACGGCCGGCAGCTCGACGTTCTTCGGGAGCATGGCCGTGCGCGTGATGCCGGGCTCGACGATCGAGACCCGGATACCGAACGGGCCGACCTCGTGGACGAGGGATTCGCTCATCGCTTCGACCGCCCACTTCGACGAGCAATAGGCGGTCTGGCCTGCGGTGGCGGCCCGACCCAGGACCGAGCTGATGTTCACGATGTGCCCCGAGCCGCGCTCACGCATGGCCGGAAGAACGGCTTGGATACAGCGGATGACCCCCCAGTAGTTGGTCTCGAAGACCATCCGTCCCTCGTCCAGGTCGAGGTCCTCGGCGGTTGCGTTCAGCCCGATCCCCGCGTTGTTGACCAGGACGTCGATGGGACCCGCGCCGGCGAAGGCCGTCTCGACCGAGACGTCATCGGTGACGTCGACGGTGATCGGCAGGATGTGATGTGCCGCCTCGCCCGCCTTTGTCATCAGCTTGTCGGCCTTTCCGACATCCCGCATCCCCGCGTACACGGTGTGTCCCTGACCGGCCAGGTGTGCGGCGATCGAACGACCGATTCCCGAGTTGGCTCCCGTGACCAGGCTGATCGTCATGCTGTCCCTCCCTGTTCCCTGGCGCAGCGATAATCCGCTGCGCCGGGCTTCGCCCAACCGGGTCTCACCCACACCGCTGCTCCACGCAGCTTCGCAGCCTCCCGCACTCCCGCGACAATCCGCAGCGCTGGGCTTCGCCCGACCGGGTCTCACCCACACCGTCGCTTCGTCGCAGCTTCGCAGCCCCCCGCCCCCACGACAATCCGATGCGCCGGGGTCAGGCACCGTGCTCGCCGGCGGTGCCCACCGATCATGCGCCACTTTCCCGTGAATGGTGCTGCCCCTGAACGCATCGCTGTACCGTCACGGGACCGCCGTGGACTCCGCCGCCCAATCCTCCCACCCGCCCTCACCGGGGTTGCCGACCCGGTGGTGGCGGAGCAACGTCACCGACGTCGCCGCCCGGGCCGACGCCGAGTCCGACGCGTATCGGGCCACCGCCCCGACCGGGAAGGCGACCCGGCAGGCCGCCGCGGTCATCGTCACCGCCATCGTGTGTCTCACGCTCATTCGCTTCGGCAAGACGTCCTCGGAACCGCAGTGGCTCCTCACCATGCTCGACGGGATCGGCGCCGAGGGCGTGGCCGACGACGTCGAGCGCGGCCTGGACTTCTCGGCCCGACGAGAGTTCTACGGGCGGCTGTGGTGGTCGATCGTCCAGACTCTGGGCTACCTCGTCCTGCCGTTCCTGGTCATCAAGGTGGTGCTGCGGCAGCGCCTGCGCGATTTCGGTCTCCGGCGGCCGGTGGGTGGAAGCGGCCTCACGTACCTCCGGCTGTACTTCTTCGTCCTACCCGCGGTGATCGCGGTCTCGTTCACCCCCGCGTTCCAGTCGAAGTACCCCTTCTACGATCTGGCTCCTCACGAGAGCCTCTGGCCCTTCATGGTGATGTGGTGGGCCCTGTACGGGATGCAGTTCGTTGCGTTGGAGTTCTTCTTCCGGGGGTTTCTCGTCCACGGCCTCGAACCCCGACTCGGCTTCATGGCCGTGCTGGTCATGGTCATCCCCTACACCATGATCCACTTCACGAAGCCGGTTCTCGAGGCCTACGCCGCCATGGCGGGCGGGTTCGTCCTGGGATCACTCAGCCTGAAGACCCGATCGGTCTGGTGGGGCGCCGCCCTCCACGCGGGAATCGCGCTCACCATGGACCTCCTCGCGCTCGGCCACAAGGACCTGCTGTGGTGAGCGGACCACGACCGCGCGAACCCGAGCCCTGGTCGCGGTCGGGCGGCGAGGCCGTCGTCACCGGGCTGGCCGGTGCCGTCCTGAGCGGGGCGACCCTCACGCCGGTCGGACTCGGAGCCATCGGTGCGGCCGTGGGTGGGGCGAACGGAGCGATCAGTGGCTGGCGGCGGATCTACGACTGGCGGCGGCCGAGCGGTGTGGGCGGGTTCATCCTCGACTCGACGTGGGGACTCCCCGGTACCGCGATCGGCATGCTCCTCCACGGGGTCCAGCGAGGCCTCGCGAGTAGCGAGTACCGAGACGACCTGAGCCGCGGGCAGGGGTATCACGTCTACGGCGGCGGGGTTCGCCTCAAGAAGGGCTTCGCGGTGACCTGGGGCAACGTCATCTCCAACGCGGGAGACGACAGAAGGCTCGACCCGGAGACAGCGACCGGTCGCCGCCGTCGACGGTTCATCCGGACCCACGAGGGTCTGCACGTCTGGCAGAGCCGGGCGTTCGGGCCGCTGTATCCACTGCTATATGCGAGCTGGACGATCCTCGGCGGTGCGGTCGGATTGGTGACCGGTCTGTTCAGACGGCGCGACCTCTGGCGCACGATCGAGACCGTCGCCTACTACGACAATCCCTTCGAGGTGTGGGCCTACCGTCGGGACGGCAACTGGCCCCCCAGCCGCGCGCTCGATGAGCTCACCTGGGGCGGGTCATCAGGCGCGGCGAGGTGAGTGCGTTCGGGGTCCTTCTCCTGGCGCCGGACCGAGCACGGCTCGGCGGGCCGGCCGCCGGTCATGGACGCACCCCGAGCAGTGCGTTCAGCTCGCGGGTGGCTTCGACCACGTGCTTTGCCGCATCGGCGATCCCGTCTCGGAACCGCTCGACCGGGCCGCACACACCGATGACCGCGACGGGGACGTCCCGATGGTCGAGCACCGGTGCGGCGACCGACGCGGCGCCCGCCTGCCGCTCGCCCATCGACACGGCGAACCCCTGCTGTCTGATCTGGTCCAGCTCACGGCGCAGGACCACCGGATCAGTCGAGGTCTCGGAGGTGATCGACTCGAGGTCGCCCGCCAGATACTCCTCCTGTTCTTCCTCGGTCAACCAGGCCAGGAAGGCCTTGCCCGTGGCACCGGCATGGAGCGGAAACGACGAACCGACCCG
This sequence comes from uncultured Acidimicrobiales bacterium, assembly GCA_963695075.1. Classification (GTDB taxonomy): domain Bacteria; phylum Actinomycetota; class Acidimicrobiia; order Acidimicrobiales; family CAWCAL01; genus CAWCAL01. Next base: position 63,548 of record CAVOFR010000005.1, on the reverse strand, counting down.
GACGATCATCTTCACCTCTCGGGCCGGAGTGATCTGCTCGACGCAAACGCGGCTGTCGCCATGGTGCACCGACATCGTCGCCGTCTCGTTGGTGATGGCGCTCAGCTCGCGCATCGCCTCGAGCGCCGAGGACCGGATGTCCAGCGAATTCTGGTAGGCGGCCGCCAACTCGAGCACGGCCGGACCGAGGGAGTAGCGCCGCGACTCGTCGGCGCTGATGAGGTCCCGATCCCGCAACGACGTGAGGATCCGGTGCACCACCGCCTTGGAGATGTCGAGCTCGTTGGCGATCTCGGTGACCCCCAGATCGCCGCCCGCTCGCGTGAAGAGGAACAAAACGTCGACGGCCCGCTCGATCGTGGCGACGCTACGGCCCCCCTGGCTCATGACTCGTCGTTCATCGGTTCGCTCCGTCCGCTTGCCCGACAATCGATTGGACCGGTACGTGGCTCCGTTCCTCTGGAGCAGATTGCGACCTGCCGTGACCACTGTTCCGCTCAGAGGATCAGCGTTACCATATGTCCCATCGGGGCACAGATCGATCCATGACCGACACGTCGTGACGGACTCGACGCCGAGGGCCCGCGTCGGGACCCGGTCGTCCGATGCAAATCTCCGGTAGCTTCGGGCCATGGCTCTCCGCGTGATCCAGTGGGCGACCGGAACCGTCGGTGTCCACGCCGCTCCTGCCATAGCGGCCCATCCCGACCTCGAGCTCGCCGGCGTCTGGGTGCACTCCGACGCCAAGGCCGGGCGCGACGTCGGCGACATCTGCGGGGCCGATCCCATCGGGGTCACGGCCACCCAGGACGCCGATGCGCTCCTCGCTCTCGGAGCCGACTGCATCTGTTACACCGCTCACTCCGACGTGCGCCCGGGTGAGGTCGTCGAGGACCTCTGCAGGATGCTCACCGGCGGGCACAACGTCGTGAACACGTCGTTCGTTCCGCTGCTCCATCCTCGCACGGCCGGGTTCCACGACCAGCTCCAGCACGCGTGCGAAGAGGGCGGCACGTCGTTCTACTCCTCGGGTATCGACCCGGGGTACGGCAACGCGACCCTGGCGATCGGGGCGCTCGCGCTGTGCAAGGAGGTCCGGACGGTCCGGATGATGGAGATCGTCAACTACGACACGTGGGACAACCCGGGGACCATGTTCGACATCATGGGCTTCGGCAAGCCCGACACGACGTCGTCGATACTGCTCGCTCAGGGGTCGACCGCGCTGGCCTGGGGGCCGGTCGTCGGTCTGGTGGCCGAAGCCCTCGGTGCCGAGCTCGACGGCATCACCGAGTGGCACGAGGTCATCCATACCGAAGACGAGTTCTCCATCGCCTCGGGGACCATCCCGGCCGGGACGATCTCGGGGATGCACTTCGAGATCCGCGGCATGATCGGCGACGAAGCGCGAATCATCGTGGAGCATGTCACCCGTTTGCGCGACGAAGACGCTCCCGACTGGCCCCGGGGCCAGGGCTACCGGATCCTCGTCGACGGTGAGCCCTCTCTCGAGCTGGAGCTCGAGCTGTCGTCGGATCACGGCGACCACAACCACGCCGGCTGCCTCGCCACCGCGATGCACGTCATCAACGCCATTCCACACGTCGTGGCGGCCGAGCCCGGCGTGCTGACGACCTTGGACCTCCCCAACTACTCGGCCCGACACCTGCTGGTCTGATCGGACCCGCTCGGGCTCACCCGGATCGTTGACCGCGTCAGCATCTTCGCCCTAGGGTGCCCGCAGGGTGCCGGGAGGTTGAACACATGCGTCGACTGGGCCTGGCGTTCATTGCGGTACTGGCCCTCGTGGCTGCTGCGTGTGGCGACAGTGACCCGGCCGAGCCCGCCGGCTCGACGACGTCGAGCACGACGGAGCCGACGACCACCGCGGCCGCTCCGACGACGACGGCAACACCGACCACCGCCGCTCCCGCAACGACGGCCGAGCCGCCCACAACTGTGGTGCCGGAGGAGAAGGAACCGGTCGCCCTCGGCGGAGACCTGAACCAGAAGCTCATCGCCGAACCCAACGACGGTGTGACCGGCGGCGACACCATCACGGTGACGCTGGCCGACTTCCTGCCCAACACCGAGATCACCATATTCGTCTGCTTCGAGTGGCCACCGACCACCGGACCGGGCTCTTGTGACCTGAGCAACTACGGGGCCTTCACCGTGACCACCGATGCCCACGGCGCGGCGACCACCGAGTACGTCCTCCAGGAGGAGGTCGAAGGCGGCACCTGCGACGCGACCACACCCTGCATGCTCGTCGGCGGCAACAGCATCGGCCCGCCGAGCGAGACCGTCACCTACGGCGCAATGGAGCTCACCTGGGCCTAGGCGGTCGGTCAGTTCGCCGGTGGGAAAGGGCCGGCCTTGGCGAGGAGGCCGGGGGTGGCGTGGCCCAACAACGCCTCGACCCACGGCACACTCGCGATCAGGGCCTCGAGCGAGACGCCGGTGTCGTAGCCCATCCGCTCCAGCAGGTACACGGTGTCCTCGGTCGGGATGTTGCCGGTCGCGTTCGGGGCGAACGGGCAGCCGCCGATCCCCGCCAGGCTGGCGTCGACGACCCGGACCCCGGCCTCGACGGCCGCGGCCACGTTGGCCAGCCCGGTGTTGCGCGTGTTGTGGAAATGGCACCGCAGCACGGCATCGCCGGCCACGGCACGTGCAGCGGTCATCCGCTCGGTCACGTCGGTGGGAACCGCCACCCCGATCGAGTCGGCGATCGCGATCTCGTCGGGGCCGAACGCTGCCACCAGCCGGACGGTGTCGACGACCCGGTCGACCGGCACCTCGCCCCCGTAGGGACAGCCGAACGCGGCCGACACGGTCACCGAGGTACGGAGTCCGGCTCCTCCTGCCGCCGCGGCGATCTCGCCCCAGACCGCGATCGACTCGGCCGTCGTCATCCCCTGGTTCGCCTGCGAGAACGCGTCGGTGCACACGACCACGACGTTGACCTCGTCGACCTCGGCCGCCACCGCCCGATCGAAGCCCTTCGCGTTCAACACCAGCCCGATGTAGCTCACGCTGTCGTTCCGCGGCACCGACGCCATGACCGCTTCGGCGTCGGCCATCTGGGGCACGCGCTCGGGGTGGGCGAAGCTCACGGCCTCGATGCGGCGAATGCCGGCGTCGACCGCCCGCGTGATGAGCTCCACCTTCTGCTCGGTGGCCACGATCGCTCCATCACTCTGCAGCCCATCGCGGGGAGCGACCTCTACGATCTCGACCCTCTGGGGTCCGGTGGCGCTCATGACGACTCTCGCGACCTACTCTCCGGCGACCTCGTCTCGGGCGACACGTGGTCCGGTTGACAGCCTGGCACACCGCTCGTAGCGTCGGCGACAGCTTGCGAACGACGTTTCGCTCAGCGGAACAACCCCGATCTTCCGTGGAAGGAGCCCGGTGCCCGCCGCACTGCACGACATCAGAGTTCTGGAGATGGGCCAGCTCCTCGCCGGCCCGTTCTGTGGCCAGCTGCTGGCCGACTTCGGGGCCGAGGTCATCAAGATCGAGCTGCCCGGCATCGGTGACCCGATGCGGGAGTGGGGTCGGGAGAAGCCCTACGGGCTTTCGCTGTGGTGGCCCGTCGTGGCCCGCAACAAGAAGTCGGTCACGATCAACCTACGCGAGGAGCGGGGCGCCGATCTGGTCCGGGAGCTCGTGGCCGAGTCCGACGTCCTGATCGAGAACTTCCGCCCCGGGACCCTCGAACGCTGGGGATTGGGCTACGAGGAACTGGCGAAGATCAACCCGAAGCTCATCCTCGTGCGGGTCACCGGCTTCGGCCAGAGCGGTCCCTACGCCAGCCAACCGGGCTACGGCTCGATCGGCGAGGCGATGGGCGGCCTGCGCCACGTCGTCGGTGATCCGGCAACGCCACCCAGCCGGATGGGCATCAGCATCGGCGACACCCTGGCGGCCACCTTCGCCTGCATCGGCGCGCTCACCGCGCTGCACGCCCGCTCGACCACCGGCAAGGGCCAGATCGTCGACTCGGCGATCTACGAAGCAGTCCTCGGCGTGATGGAGTCGCTCATCCCCGAGTACGTTCTCGGCGACTACATCCGGGAGCGCACGGGTGCGATCCTGCCCAACGTCTCGCCCTCCAACGTGTTCCCGACCAACGACGGTCAGATGGTGCTCATCGCCGCCAACCAGGACTCGGTCTTCTCCCGGCTGGCCGAGGCGATGGGCCGTCCCGAGCTGGCCGAAGACCCCCGCTACGCGACGCACAGCGCCCGGGGCGAAACTCAACCCGAGCTCGACGCGCTGATCGGAGAATGGACCGCCACGATGTCGAGCGGGGACCTTTACGATCTCCTGCTGGAGAACGGCGTGCCCACCGGACGGATCTATCGAGCGCCCGAAATGCTCGAGGACGCTCACTTCAAGGCCCGGGAGGCCATCGTCACGATGCAGCACCCGACCCTCGGTGACTTCCCGATGCAGAACGTCGCGCCCAAGCTCAGCGACACCCCGGGCGAGGTCAAGTGGGTGGGCCCCGACCTGGGCCAGCACAACGACGAGATCCTCGGCGGTCTGCTCGACAAGTCGGCCAGCCAACTCGACGAGCTCCGTGACGCCGGCATCGTGTAACAGGTGACGCCGGGCTACTCGCCATCCTGGTAGTAGTCGATGCCCAGGTGGGTGATCTGCTCCTCGCCCATGATCCAGCGCAGCGTGTTCTTGAGCTTGGTGAGCTGGATGAACAGGTCGTGCTCGGGATAGAGACCCGGGCCCACCTGCGGTGACTTGAAGTAGAAGCTGAGCCATTCCTGGATACCGCCCATGCCCGCCCGGTTGGCGAGGTCCATGAACAGGCAGAGGTCGAGTGCCAGCGGGGCGGCGAGGATGGAGTCGCGGCACAGGAAGTCGACCTTGAGCTGCATGGGGTAGCCCATCCAGCCGAACAGGTCGATGTTGTCCCAGCCCTCCTTGTTGTCCCGTCGGGGCGGGTAGTAGTTGATCCGCACCTTGTGGTAGACGTCGCCGTAGAGCTCGGGGTACCGATCGGGTTCGAGCACGTGTTCGAGCACGCCGAGCTTGGACTCTTCCTTGGTCTTGAACGACTCGGGATCGTCGAGGACCTCGCCGTCGCGGTTGCCCAGGATGTTGGTGGAGTACCAGCCTTCGAGGCCCAGCATGCGAGCCTTGAGCATGGGTGCCAGCACGGTCTTGATGAGCGTCTGACCGGTCTTGAAGTCCTTGCCGGCGATGGGCACGTCGTGCTCGGTGGCGTACTGGCGCAGGGCGGGCACGTCGACGGTCAGATTGGGCGCACCGTTGGCGAAGGGCACACCCTCGAGCAGAGCCGCGTACGCGTAGAGCATCGACGGGGCGATGTCGGGATGGTTCTCGTCGATCGCGGCCTCGAAGGACTCGAGGTCGGCGTGGACCGGGCCCGGTTCGATGAAGATCTCGGTGGAACCGCACCAGATCATGACCACCCGTTCCAGGAGGTTCTTCTCCTTGAACTCGGCGATGTCGACCCGCAGCCCTTCGAGCATGGCCCGCTTGTCGGCCCGGTCCTTCACGTTGGGCCCGTCGAGCCGCTTCACGTAGTCGGCATCGAAGGCGGCGGACATCGGCTGGACATTGCGCAGGTCGTCCGCGATGGGTTCGAGGTGTCGACCGCTCTCGAGGACACCGGCTCGCTGGGCGGCGACGTAGGCGTCGTCGGGGAAGGGATCCCAGGCGCCGAACACGATGTCATCGAGGCTGGCCAGAGGAACGAAGTCGCGGATGCGGGGGACGCGATCGTCGGTTCGCTTGCCGAGGCGGATGGTGCCCATCTCGGTCAGCGAGCCGATGGGCTGAGCCATGCCCTTTTTCGTCAGTTCGACGCCGGCGATGAGCGTGCTGGTCACGGCTCCGAGGCCGACGCAGAGGATACCGAGCTTGCCGTCAGCGGGGGCGACGTTCTTGGGCGAGGTGGTCATGGCTAGGGAGGCTAACCGCCGTGCGGTATCGACAGGGCTCGGAGCGTGGCTGCGCCTACGGCTCGCGGACGAAGTCCCGATCGGTGAGGTCGATCTCGGCGCCGGCCGCCTCGGCTGCCTGGGCGGGCCCGAGGGAAGCGAACGTGGCCGAGGCCTCGGCGCAGCGCGAGCTGGCCTCGTCGAAGATCTCGGCGCTGCATTCGAGGAGGGTGCGTTCGTCGCGATCGATGCGGGCCCGGACGACGTAGGGGTGGCCAACGATGACCGGAGCTCGGAACTTGACGGTGATCTCCTTGGTGACGGCGAAGCACCCGGCCAGGGCGATCGTGGCCCAGGCCATCGCCTCGTCGAGCACGGCTTGGACCACCCCGCCGTGCACGTAGGTCGGCGCCCCCGAGAACCGGTCGTCCAGCACGAATGACGCCGTCACCACCGCATGATCGTGGTCGACGAAGAACGGGATGCCGAGCCCGGCCGGGTTGGCCTCCTCGCAGACGAAACAGTTCGATTCCACCCCCCAACTACTGTTGTCCAGACGCTCCACGGGCGCGCTCCCAACGCTGGTCGTATCCCGTACAACCAATCGCGGCGACCCCGTGTTCCCGAAGTGCGTTACCGGGGACAGACCCCCAACGCACTCACTAGTGGGTTGGGGGTCTGTCCCCATCACGAGCGGAGGAGTCGGCCAGCGAGTGCGCCTGTGTGTTCGCCCGCCTCCATGAACGGCTCGCCGTTCACGATCGTGTGGTCGATGCCGTCCGCCCGCTGGACGAAGCGGGCGACGTCGCCCGGGAAGTCGTGGGTGATCTCGGGCAGGTGGAGCGACAGGGCGTCGAGGTCGATGACGTTGAGGTCGGCGAACCCGCCCTCGGTCACGGTGCCGCGATCGACGTAGCCGACGAACGCCGCTGTGTCGTGGCTGACCTTCTTCACGGCAGCCTCGAGGCTGATCGCCTGCCGGTCGCGCACCCAGTGCGAGAGGATGTAGGTCGGCTGGGAGGCGTCCATGATCTGGGTGGCGTGCGCCCCGGCGTCGGCCAGGCCGATAAGCGTGACCGGCGACGTGAGCATCTCCTCGATGGCCGACTCGTCCTGGTTCATGACGGGCCAGTTGACGACGGACCGCCCGTCGCTCTCGAGCATCGCATCGATGTAAGCCTCGATCGGATTGACGCCGCGCTCGGCCGCGATGCCGGCCATCGAGTCGGCAGCGGTGTAGCTGTACGAGGCGGGCTGGTCGGCCGGCATCAGGAACATGCGCTCGTAGGGATCGATCGCCAGCCCGTCACCCGCCTCGACGAGCGCGCCTCGGGTCTCGGGGTCGCGGAGCCCGGCGAGCCGCCCCTCGAGGTCACGCTCGCGTAGGGGTTGGTAAGCGGGAAGGTCGTCCAGGAGCGAGTTGGCCGCCAGGCTGAACAGGACGCCGACGCTGCGCGGCGTGATCTGGGGACGGAGCTGGGCCCCGGTGCGGTTGGCCTCGGTGGCCAGCTCCATGACGTGACGGTAGTGATCGCCCAGCGAGAGAATCTGCTGGAGATTGAACGTGAAGGGCCGGCCGAGCGTGCGGCTGATCTCGGCCATCCAGCCCAGCTCCTCCTCGACGCGGGACTCATTGGTGTGCTCCTCGTTGTACCGGGGAGCACTCTCGAGGACCCCTCGCCCGAGGCGGGACAACGGCTCGGCGATGACGAAGAACTCCTCGGGGGCCGACCAGGTGCCGGGCACGTTGCGGCCGTCGGGAACGCGGTGGAAGAGGCTGCGCGACACCGAGTAGCCGAGGGCTCCGGCCTGGACGGATTGGTCGACGAGGTCCGCCATCTCGGCCAGTTGTCCAGGGGTGGCGACGAAGTCGGGCTCGCACGCGGCGTCGCCGGCGACGTAGAGGCGGATGGCGACGTCGCCGACATAGCCACCGGCGTTGAGGCCACGCGGGAGGCGCTCGAGCGTGTCGAGGTATTCGCCGAAGCTGTTCCAGTCCCAGGGCAGCCCGTCGAGGATGCACCGCGCCGGAATGTCCTCGACCGATTCCATCGCTGTCGCGAGGACGTCGGCCTGGTCGGGACGGACGGGAGCGAACGTCATACCGCAGTTGCCCATGACGGTGGACGTGATGCCGTGCCAGCACGACGAGGTCATCAGCGGATCCCAGCCGACCTGCGCGTCGAGGTGGGAATGGAGATCCACGAAGCCCGGCGTGACGATGCGGCCTTCGGCGTCGATGACGCGCCCCGCTCCGTCGGCGTCGACCCGTCCGACGGCCGTGATGTGATCGCCGTCGACCGCGACATCGGCCCGTCGCCGAGGGGCGCCGGTGCCGTCCACCACCGTGCCGCCGCGGATCACCAGGTCGTGCGCCATCGTTCGAGTCCCCCTCGTTCGTACCGGCGCCCATCATTGCTGGATTTGGAGTCACTCACCTACATCTCGTGTGGGTCAGCGACTCCAAATCCGGCTCAGCAGGAGGTCCGGGTGGGGTCGTCGAGGGTGGGGTGGCCGGCGGACACGATGGTGGCGTCGAGGAGGCAGCCGGTCAGGCCACCGTCGGCCGCCACTTCGACCCGGGCCACCGCGGTGTCGGCGCCGGCCGCCGAGTTGCGGGGCCAGACGAAGTTGCCCAGCCCCCAGAACACGATCGAGTCGCCGACCCGTTCGACCGGCTGGAGTCGGTGCTGGTGGTGACCCAGCACGATGTCCACACCCGCGGCCACCAGGGCCTCGGCGTGGTCACGGTTGCGCTGGTTGGGTGACGTCTCGAGCTCGCAGCACCAGTGGATCGAGGCGATCACCAGATCGACATCGTCTCGGATCGCGACCACGGCGGCCGTCATCGCCTCGATGTCGAGGCCGTCGCTGATCCCGGGCCGCTCATCGGTGGCCAGCCAGTCCTGGGCCAGATAGACGCCCCCGAAGCCCAGGACGGCCACCCGCCAGCCGCTCGCGTCGACGATCGCCGGCGCGAACGCCTCGCTACGATCCGCGCCTGCGCCGACCACCTCGAGCCCGGCCGACCGGACCTGTTTCAGTCCGTCGACCAGGGCCTCGGCTCCGTAGTCCATGGCGTGGTTGTTGCCGAGCGTCACCACTTCGACCCCGTCGGCCCGGATCTGGGGCAGAGCGTCGGGATCGCACCGGAAGTTGAAAGGCCTGTCCTGGCGGGTTCCCTCGGTGCTGGGAGAGCATTCGAGGTTGATCAGTGTGAGGTCGTCGTCGACGAATCGGCCCTCCAGCCCGCTCAGTGCGTAGCCGAACCCGTTGGCTGAGAGATCGGGGATGGTGGCGGGATCGAGGTTCACGTCACCGGTGCCGTGAATGACGATCGGACCCGGGGGCAGGGTGGTCGTCGTGGTCGTCGTGATCGACGTCGTGGAGGTCGAAGGGCTCGGAGCCGCTGCGGTCGCCGGGACCTCCGTCGTGGGAGCCGCCGGATCGGGTGGGGCCGCGACCGTGGTCGGTCGGGATCCGCCCGCGCATGCGGCGATGACGATGGCGGAGCCGAGCAGAATGGCGGCGAGAGGTCGGGACATGGGCGGTCGGTTCAACTCTTGCAGCACCGACGATCCGCCGAGCGGACGGTCCGGGGTCACCGACCGCTCAAACCCGCCCCGCTTCAGCCGATGAGACCCGTAGGACCTGACCCCTGGAGCTCATGATGCTGGCAACCCGAGGCGTGTGGATCAAAGCGATCGCCACCTTGACGATTCCCTTCCTCGCACTGGCGGCCCTGCTGGCCCTGGGAGCCGGAGACCGCATCGACAAGGCCCAGGCCGCGTCCGACGACCTGGACGGGATCTTCCCGTTCGCCACGGTGGCCAGCATCGAAGCCTCCCTGCACGAGGAAGGCGCGCTGGCGATCGCTCTCGCCGCCGAGCTCATCGAGCAGGATGAGTTCACGACGGCGACGGCAGCGACCGACGAGGCGAGGGTCGAGCTCGTCGACGAGCTCACCTATCACGAACCCGACAGCCCGATCGGGAGCACGCTGGGCGAGATCGAGACGGGGATGGCGACCATCGAGGAGGTCCGCAGCCGACTGCTGGCCGGGACGTTCGATGGCACGGCGTCCGAGCCCTATCGCGAGCTGCTCGGCTCGACGAAGGCGGCGACCCTCGCCACCATGCCGGTCCTCGTCTCTCCGAGCACCGGCGCCGCCCCGCTCGCCGACCTCGACGCCGCACGCAGCGCGTCGGGCGAAGCCGTCTTCGAAGCGACTGCGACCATCTTCGAGGCGAGCGGGACCGAACCGGTGACCGACGCCCTGGCCCGTCTGGCCGCGGCCGACCTGATGCTGCAGCAGACCGCGGCGCCCGACGTCGTGACCTCCATCCAGGAAGCGCTCAGCTCCCCCGAGGCAACCGTTGGTGCGGAAGGAACCGCAGCGATCGCCAATGGCGAGCTGCCCGACCTCTTCGCGTGGGCCGATGCCACCGTGCCGTGGGTGCTCGCCTACGGCGACCCGGAGATCGCCGCGATAGAAGCCAGCACCGGGACGATGGGCCTGCGTGCCGAGCGGGCCGAAGACGCCGCGCTCGAGTACATCATCGTGTCGGTCTCGACCTGGATCGGCCTGTTCATCGTGAGCCTGCTGGTGACCCGTTCGATCCTGAACGCCCAGGTCGTGGCCGACGAGCGGCGACCGGAAACCGAGGCCGAGACGACCGAGAAGGACGCTCCCTCCGTTACGGGGTGACGAGAACGGCCGACAACGCCCGGTCGTTCCTGGTCGTCCCGCCGCCACGATCGGGTTTCTCGGCTACTTGCGTCTGGCCATGAGAGACAAGCGGCGCGACACTGGTGTCAGTGTTGATCCAGATAGGACCGGTCTCCCAGTCCAGCGTGACGGCGTGGCTCGACTACTGCGGCGGGGCCATGGCAGTCCTGCGCGAGCACGACTCGCCCACCCTGTCCGCCGAAGCTCTCGACGCCTTCGAGGACCTGCTCCATCGGTGGCGGGCAGCTGCCGGCGGGAGCGGTCCATTCATCTGGACCGAGGACGAATCACCCGAGGTCATCGAGTTCCTGATCCGGGGCCTCTACGAGGCCGGGTTGGCGATCGAGCAGCTCAACGAGCGAGGCGAGGCCGACCTGCGCCCGCCCGAGGCCGACGAATTCCATGTCGCCCTGGTCAACCAGGTGATCGAGACCCTCGATCAGGAGGGTCAGGGCTTCTCGACGTTCGCTGACATGCTCCGCGGCGTGTGGGGCGTCGCCGGCCGGGGCTGACGTCGGCGGGCACACCGAGCAGAGTGAGACCGCGTAGATCGACACCCGGTAGCTTCGGTCGCCGTGCCCACCGAACTTCGCCGTTTCCGTCGCATCCTCGTCGTGGTGGCCATGCGAGCCGAGGCCGAGCCGATCAGAACGGCACTCGGCCTGTCGGGTCCCGGCGAGCCGCTCCATTCCCGCTTCCCGGCCACCCTGGCCACCGACGATTCCGGGTCCATCGGGGTGGCCCTCATCGGGGTCGACCCGCGGTTCGGCGTCGACAGCATCGCCACCCAGCCGGCGGTCACCACGACGATGCACGCCGTCGAGACCCACCAGCCCGACCTGGTCATCTCAGCGGGGGCGGCTGGCGGCTTCGAGTCTCGGGGCGGCTCGATCGGCCAGGTGATCCTCGCTGACCGCTGCGTCTTCCACGACCGCCGGATCGCCATCCCCGGCTGGGACGACTACGGGGTCGGGGACTATCCCGTCGCCGACCTGGGGTTGCCGCTCGACGCGATGGGGATCGAGTCGGGGACCGTCAGCTCGGGCAACGCGCTGGACGCGCCCGCCGGCGACCTGGAAGCGATGGCGGCGACCGACTGCCGAGCAAAGGACATGGAGGCCGCCGCCGTGGCGTGGGTCTGCGAACGAATGGACGTGCCCTTCACCGCGCTGAAGGCCGTCACCGACCTGGTCGACCACCACGAGGAGACCGCGGAGCAGTTCGACCGCAACCTCACCCTCGCCATCGACCGACTGGCCGCCTCACTGGGGGCGGTGGTATCCGCCCTCAGTGAGCGAGGGTGACAAGCGGCCAACGGACCACCGGTGCCGATACGGGTGCCGGGCCCGGAGACCCGACACCCGAGATCGCCCACCCGGATGTATCCGCCTGGGCGCCGCGGGGTGGCGCCGTGATGCCATCATCCCACGGCCCGAAGACCTGGACGCGTTGCCATCCTTGCCAAGTCAGCAGCTGGCTTTGCCACCCCAGGTGAACACGGTTATGGCGTAGCCGGGCGTCTCGGTCAGGGGCTCGCCGTCGGCTCCCACGGCAAGATTGGCATCGCCCCCGAGGCATCCCCACGTACCACCGTCGCGGATCCACCGCCGGGTCCCATCCTCGCCGATGAACCACGCCGTGCCGTCGGACTGGCGGATGATCCCGCCCTTCAGGGCCTCGAGATCGCCGAGGACGGCGCCGGGATCGTCCACCATCTCGACGCGGAGGGGCAGGGCCTTGGCTTCGGCGAGGCTCTCGGGGTCGAGGACGATCCCCCCGCTCTGATCGAGCAAGACGACGCCGCCGGTGAAGTCCTGTCGCCAACCGCCGGCGGCCGCATAGACGTTGGATCGAGGCAGACCGAGCGATCCGTCCAACCCGCCGTGTTCCTCCCACATGGACCGGACCGAGGAGGGGACCCAGAAGTGCGGAGCGTCGACGAGCTCCCCCACCTGGAGACCGCCCTCGGCCAATTCGATCAGCTGGCGACCGTCGTCGTCGAGCTCGCGTTCGAGCGGGTACCCCTGGAGCTCGGGAGCGACCTCGTCGCGATCGCGGCCCCCCTGCTCGGTGAAGCTCTGCCACGACGGTCCACTGAGCACCATGACCGGCCCCTCGTCGGCCACCAGGATCGCGGCCTCGTTCCCGCCGGTATCGGTGAGCAACTGGCGCACACCGGGCCCCCAGCGCCCCACCGGCTCGCTGGGACAGCCGAGCGCCTCCGGGCCTCCTGCTTCGTCGTAGGCGGCAACCATCGAATCGGTGTGTAGAGCGAGCTCGGAATCCTCGGTCGATCCGACCTGGACCCGACACGGCTCGGGATCATCGAGCGTCGAGATCGTAAGTCCGGAGCCGTTGGGCGCCACCGACTCTCGCTCGTCATCTCCCCAGACGAGGGCATACCCACCGATGGCGACGGCCGTCACGAGGAGGACTCCGATGACCGACGCGCCCAACCACCGAGCACGGTGCGTGGAGGCGTCGGGCTCATCAGCGGGACGGTGACCGACGGCCCGATCACCACCCGGGGCTTCGGGCAGCCGCCGCCAGAGCCGGAGGAGCTCTTCGGGCCGGTAGGTCTCGGGGCATCGATTGGCCAGGATCTGGTCGAGCCGGTGGAGGTGGTTGTCGGTCGGGGCCCGGCGACCGTTGACCCACCGGCTGATGACGGCGTCGGTGAGGAAGAGGTCACGACCCATCTCGGCCTGGCTGTGCCAGCCCGCGCCTCGGATGAAGTCGCGGCGGTCCTGCTGCAGAAGGGGATTGGCCAACTGCTCGGGGCTGAGATCCTGCGCCGTCTCGAGGAGGCGTACGAACACCGCTCGTCGGTCCTCGCGGTCTGCGGAGCTCTCCTCCATGTCGTCACCCACCCGAGCGCACTTGTTGTTCCGTCGGTGAATCTAGTCGGGGACCGCCGGATGATCGGGACTTCGGCGGAGCTCTTCAGCCACGCCCGCCCGCGATCAGCTCGGCCTGGGCAGCCCCCGCAAGTCGCGACATCGCTGCCATACCGAGGATCGGCTCCGGGACCAGGAGCACGAAGGCCCATCCCCATCCGGCGCTGTCCCGCACCACGGGGACGATCCAGAAGGGCGCGTCTCTCAGAACTCTCCCGACCCAGCAGCCCAGGGTGGCGAGCCGCACGCTGCGATTGGCCATGATCCCTCCCACCTGCGGAACCACGTCGCCATCGCCTTCATGCTCGACGGGTACACGAGGGCAAGGAAGGCTCCGGTGAGGAACCGGAGCGGAACAACGTTGTCGATCTCGGACAAGGCCCCAGGCTCCGACACTCCCGCTCGAAACGTCGATGATCCGATGAGCCCAACGTCCAGAACCTTCAACGCCACTCGGCATTGGCCACCTCGGCGGTCGCCGCCCAGCCCTGCCGCTCGGACGGTGGCGATACCAAGCGCCGCCACGTCGGGAGTCCTCGACGCGAGCGGGTGCCGGGCCCACCCGGCCCGACACCCGAACTCGCCCCACCCACCGCTCGGTCACCTCACGCTCCCTCCAGCATCGCGAGGTAGACGAAGACGTTGACTGAGACTCGTTGCGCTTGGGCCCGGTCGAGGGAGAAGAACCGACCGATGCTGTCCACGCCACCGATCTGGTCAGGCTTCCAGTTCACCGTGACCTCGTGCGGTCCGGTCGTGTAGGGCACCGGTCGGATCGGTCGCTTGTCGGACAGATCCGAGATCGCCACGAGATAGGCGATCAGAGCAGCGGCCTCCTCTGTCAGCTGTTCGGGCGTCTTGTCCATGCGCCGTGCGGCTCGTTCGAGCATCGCGTGGTCCGAAGCCGTGTAACCCGTGGTGACGGCAACCGTGTCGGTCAACGCGACCGTCTTCACCGAGCTGATCGACCCGGCACCGACCCGGTTGCTGGCCACGACGGTGACCCGGTAGGTCTTGCCCCTGGTCAGCCCCGAGATGGTGCAGCTGCGACCGGACCCGTCCGTCCGGCAGAAGTGACCGCCGGTGGCGACCGCGTCATAGGCCGTGATCGCCGACCCACCGGTGCTCGACGGCGGCGCCCACCGCACGACGAGCCCCCTGTTGTTGCTGGCCGGCGTGACCGTCACGCTGGTGGGAGCGGTCGGTGTCGTGACCGGCGGAGGCGGATCGGCGATGGTGACGGTCCGACAGCCGAGCAGCTCGTTGCTGCCCGCTCCTCTGTTGATGCTGTAGGCGCAGACCTCCTGGTTCCCGCGTTTGGCGGTACTGAGTATCACGTCGAAGCCGTGTCCGGCGCCTGCCCACGAGTAGGCACCGGCCACCCCGGAGCGTTCGATCGTTGCATTGCCGATCGACTTCCCCTCAGCACCGGCGGTGCCGGCTCGGCCACTCACGTAGATGTGGATGTTGGTCGGTGCGGTGGGGGCGTTCGGGTCGAACGCCCAGCCTCGGACTCGCACCCTGGCCGGGGCTGGGGACGAGACCGAGTCGAATGCGCCGATGGGGTTCTGGGAGAAGCTCGGCCGGCCGGAGGTCACTTTCAGGCTCGCGTCGTCGAACCGGTAGTTCACTCCGGTGGTGTTCATGTACAGCTCCGCACGAAGCGAGGTGTGTCCGTTCCGCGTCGGCGAGAGCACGACTCGAATCGGCGTCCAGGTCGTTCCGATCGTGTAGCTCGTGCTTGCACTCTCCTGGGTTCCGCCCAGCGCCCACAGGGTGGGTTGCACGACGGCAGTGCCGCCGCTGGTGCGAGCCCACACGGTGAAGTCGTAGTGCTTCCCCTTGACCGGATCGCCGGACATGTCCTGGCCAACCGACCCGCCCGGCTTGCTCGTGTTCGACTCCAGGTAGACCTTGCCCGACCGTTGCCGACCCGAGTTCGTGTAGGTCGTGATGTTCACGGTCGATCCACTGGGGATGTAGGGCCGCGTCCAGGGGGGCAGGCCACCCTCGAGGCCGCCGTTGTGCAGCACCGGGTTGGCCGGTGCAGGGGGCGGAGCGGACCCGCAGTTGGTGCTCATGTACGACGGGTCGGCCGGGCTGTATGCATACCCGGCGGTGATCCGACGTCCGTCGATCGTCACGGGCTGCTCGACGCCGTTCAGTCGCTGCTCGTAGTGGAGGTGCGGACCATCGGCGCCTCCGGGCGGTGCGACGGCGCTGACGAGGCCGATCTGCGTACCGGCGGCGACGTGGCGACCGTTCAGGTTGGCCATCCGAGACTTCATGTGGAGGTACTGCGTCGTCCAACCGCCACCATGGTCGATGAGCACCTCACCCCATGCGGCGCTGCCCATGCGGACCGTTCCGGCCGCCGACGCGAGCACCGGCTTCCCGTCGTCGGGCCAGGCGTTGAAGTCCATGGCGTGTCCGTGGCGGTAGCCGTTGTAGACGGTGTAGGTGGACGCGTGCCAGGTCTCACCGCACCGGAAGGGCAGCTTGAAGACCGGCGCAGCCGACGCTGGTGTGGCCGAGAAGAAGAGAAGCCCGATGACGAGGGCGAGGGTCAGGAAGCCGGCGAGCGCTCGTGTCGGCGATGTCCGCCGGGCTCCTCGATCGGATCCGACGACAACGGGACTGCCGATGGGCTCTGCCATGGTGACTCCTCTGTCTCAGTGGTCACCATGACCATCTCCCATCCGCCCCGATCCGCATATGGGGACCACTCACCGGGGAGAAGTCCCTATCGAGCCCATGTTGGCGCGGCCACTCCCGAGGTCGACGCGAATAGCTGACGGTCCGTGGCATCGCGCGGACGATCGCAGCCAGCGTTGGGGAACTGTCCGACGACACCCACCGAGGCGTGTCAACGTCGGCTGAATTCAGACTGGCGTCGGCCGAAAATTGACCCCCCTGGTGGGGGTTTGTCCGACACTC
This sequence comes from uncultured Acidimicrobiales bacterium, assembly GCA_963695075.1. GTDB lineage: Bacteria > Actinomycetota > Acidimicrobiia > Acidimicrobiales > CAWCAL01 > CAWCAL01. The sequence goes on along the minus strand of CAVOFR010000005.1, from coordinate 47,052 downwards.
GGATGGCGTGTGTAAACGGCGTGGCCTGAAGGGTCTGAGGTTTCGGGGGTCGGTAGGCGGAGGCAAGACCGCGAGATCGACCTCCTTTGACGACCGTTCGGCGCCGTTACGGCACCACTGGCTGTCAACGGTCAGTGGGAATCGCGCGTGGGCGGCCAGCAGAATCGCGCGCTGGTGGCCAGGTGAATCGCGCGGGTGGTGGTCAAGGGAACCGCGCGGTCCACGGGGTCAGGCCAGGGGCGTCACCCCCTTGCCGGCGGTGGCTTGGGTGAGGCGGATGCTGTCGCCGTTGGTGAGCACGATGTGGGCGTGGTGCATGAGCCGGTCGACGGTGGCGTTGGCGATGGTCTTGGGCATGAGTTCATCGAACCCGGCCGGATGCAGGTTGCTGGACAGGGCGATGGCGCGTTTCTCGTAGGCGGCGTCGACGACCCGGTAGAGGGCTTCGGCGGTCTCGGTCGTGACCGGGAGTAGTCCGATGTCGTCTATGACGATGACGTCGGCGCGCATGATCCGCCGGATCGCTTTCGCGATGGTGTCATCGGCGCCGTGGCGGCGGACGAGGACGCCGAGGTCCTCGAGACTGAACCAGGAGACCTTGTGGCCGGCGTCGACGCAGGCTTGGCCGAGTGCTTCGAGGAAGTGGGTCTTGCCGGTGCCCGACGGGCCGCACACGACCAGGTTCTCGGCCCGGTCGACCCACTCGAGTGTTCGAAGCGCACGTTGGGTCGGTTCGGGGATCGACGAGACCTTCTCGTCCCAGACGTCGAAGGTCTTGCCGGTCGGGAACCCCGCGGCCTTGCGTCGGGACCGGATCGACGATGCTTGTCGTCCGGTGAGCTCTTCGGCGAGCAGGGCGCGCATTGCTTCGGCCGGTTCCCAGCGTTGCGCCTTCGCGGTGGCGAGCAGGTCGGGGGCGGCTTGGCGCATGTGCGGGAGTCGTAGGCTGCGGAGAAGGTCGACGACTTCGTCGATCGGCGCCGCTGTCATGGCTGACCGCCGAGTTGGTGCCAGGCGGCGGTGCCGGTCTGGAGCGAGTGGGCGTCATCGGCGCGCCGGTGCTGGCCTGGCGGGTTGGCGTCGAGGATCGAGGCGAGGTCGCCCTCGGCGAACCGGCAGAACATCGCCGCGTGCCCAAGCGCCCAATCGACCCGGTCAGGGCCGTGGAGCCGAGCGAGGGTGACGGCCTCGGCCATCTTCATCTTCACCCGACTCGTGCCCGCGGCAGCGGCCTCGACCAGCCACGTGCGTGCTCCTTCGCCGATGGCCAAGAACTCGGCCTCGGCCGCGCTGGTCGCCTTCGGTTGCCGGGCCAGCGCCCCGGCCGGGCGGGGCGGGTAGTGGGCGTCGTCGATCACCGGTGTGCCCGGCGTCGAACGCCGGTGTCGGGCAACCTCGGCCGCCCCCGCACCTGAAACGTGAACGGCAACGATCTCGTCACCATCGACGCGCACCCACACCTGGTCATCGACGAGGGTGTGTGGGACCGAGTAGGTGACGCCGCCATAGCTGATCGTCGCCGACCACGACACCTTGCGGGTCTCCCCGAACGCCGCTGTGTAGGCAACATCGGGCAGCCGATGCAGACGCTGAGCCTCCTCGACCAACATCTCGTCTGGCACCCGGCGGGTGATGCGGTGCTCTCGGCCGTTGACCTTGGTCATGAACCTCTCGCAAGCATCGACCAGCTCGGCCCAGTCCCGGTAGTTGTCGCGCAGGTTCGTGTCGGTCGGGACCAGATCGGCCTTCGCCACGCGGACAGTCGCCTCCGAGCCCCCCTTGGACTCGGGATCGGCCGGCACGCACGTCGCGATGGTGACGCCATAGTGCTTGCCCGCGGCAACGATCAACGGATGCCGGACCGCGATCCCCGCGACATGGTCGATAGTGACCGTGCGCTCGTTGTCGGTCAGCCAAAACGTCGGAGCACCACCCCAGCGGCGCATCGACGAATCCAGACATGCGGTCACTGTCGGCAACGTGCGATCCCAGGTCGGGATCACCACCCGATGTCGACACCACGCCAACCACGCACACCACAGGTTCGTCGCCCGGCCCCCGATCTTGGGGCCCTGACCCCAGTCCCACTGGGCCCACATCCCCGGCTCGACAATCCACGGCCGATACACCCGCCGCCGGCCCGACCGGAACGACGCCTTCACCTCCGCGACCGCCCGACGCACAGTACGGTCCGAGCCGGTATAGCCAAGCAACTCGAGCTTCTCATGGCACTTGTCGGCCCGGATCTTGCCCTTGGACCGCTCGACCCACTCCTCGATTTTCGGGAGAAACACATCGAGCTTGCGTTCCCGGCGAATCGGCTCAGCCAGATCGCCGAGCTCGCCCCGGCTACGCCTCGCGACCCAGTCCGCCACCGTGTTCGGCGAACACCCCGCCAACGCGCCAGCCGCTCGGAACGAGCCCGTCAGATCGAACGCTTCAAGAATCTCAGTCACTTGCTTGCCATCCTTCACATCAGTTCCTCCCGGTCGAGGGTCATCGGTTTCGTCACCGACAACTCGACCGGGAGGAGCACCCGCCCAGGTGGACCCCGAGACAGGCAACGAACACCACCGCGCGCTTCCAATGGCCACCACCGCGCGGTTTCGTGTCCGCCTACGCGCAGAATCTCATGTCCGCCGACACCACTGGCCGGCACCGGAGTGGTCTCGCCGGGGCCCCGCCACGTCGGGGGCCGTTCAGGATCATGTCGGATCACCCTGCGGACTCGGACTCGACTCGGTGAACTCCGATACCGACATCGATCGGATGATCGAACGCAGATCTTCTAGGTCCTGTTCGAGCTCCTCCGAGCTGTGGCTGAGCGTCGCGGTGACGACGTCCGCAGTGACTCGATCCAGAGGAACCAGAACGTGCGCCTGGATTTGAAAGATCGTCGTTCCGCTTGCGGAATCGACAAATCCGTATTCGCGAATGGCAACAGGGCGATCGTCGATGTCAACGACGGAATCAGTGAGCTCCGCGTAGTCCGTCAGCGACTTCAGCGAGTCACCGATCTCGCTGGCTGATTCCTCCAGACTGACCGCCGAACTCACCCGCCGGATCGATACCACGAGGTTCGTCGAGAACTCGTTGACGCCAGCTGGTTTCGTTGCCAGGAAGGCAACGCCCGGCGCAGTCGACACCGTCCAGCCAATTGGTAGGTCGAACGAAACGGTCGGAGGACCCGGCACCTTCGCACATGGATAGGTGACTCTGTTCACAGCCATGATGGGAGTCTCTCGATCATCTTGCGTGGACTGACAGAAATCTTGCCGCCGATTGATCCTCCGACGCCCAGAGCGACTCCGAGAGAAAAGCTGACCGAGACCTCGTCCATCGTCATCTTTGCAGAACCGTCCACCTCCGCTCCGGCACCGGCCCAGGCTTCGGCGTGGCCGCCCGCCTCGACGCCGCCGACATCCAGTTTGCCGCTCGCCTTCGCCTGTGCGCCGGCGAAGACCTCACCGTGAGCACTTACCTCGACACCATCAGGGCCGATCGTGGACTCCGAGCGGATGCCCGCCTCGACGCCGAGCATGGCATCCGCTCGTGCCTCGGATGCGACATATTCATTGCTGTAGCGAGCTACGCCGTGGCCCTCGATCGCAGCTAGCCGCCCGTGTACGTCGAACCCGGCACTGAGTCGATCGCCGTCGTGATCCACATGCCAATCCGTTTCGCCGATGGCCGACAGCGCGGCGAACTCGCCGGACGCAGTGATGCTGCCGTCCCCGGGCGTCCAGTTTCGCTCCCGTTCGAACACGGCCTCGTGCCCTGACCATCCACCGCCGATACGTTGAGCACCAGCCAACAGGGCGACGAGGGCAGCGGGTGAGCTCCCGGTTCCGCCACCACCCATGTTGCTCGCTCGGCGCTGCTGATCCGCTTCCGTGCGGAGCCGGCGACCTGCATCGCGCAAGAACTCCTCGGCGCTTTGCAGGGCTGGGCCGTGGACGGAGTCCCATTCTCTACGGAAGCGATCCGCCGCCGCTCCATGCCAGTTGGAGGAATACAACTGGCTCCGCAAGGGCCGCCGGATCCCCCCGACCCTGCTCCCGACGGACTCGAGATGAGCAGCTCCGCGCTCCAGATCCCCGACGTCCGCACCAGCCATTGGCGTCATCGTCGCCCCAATCAGTTGACGGCCTCGCCGGCAAGGACCCTGCCGGTTTCGCCCTTGAAATAGCTACTGTGCCAAAGGTTCCCGGAGACCGGCAGGGTTCGGATCCCGAAGTTCCCGTTGTTCGGTGACAGCCCGTGAGCATTGCCCCAACCGGCGAGATCATCGGTGACGACGTCGAGAGACCCAGGATCTATGGCGACGAGGTCCACCGAGGGGCTGCCGAGGCCAGCTCGGTCGTTGGCACCCATTCCCGGGCTACCGGCCACGACTACCTTGCGGACGGACAGACCGTCCTGCATCGCATGGCCTATGACGACAGAACCGTAGGAGTGGCCCACCACCGAGAGTTGATCGGTGCGGTATCCCATTCCGTGTAGCTCGTCGATGAGGGCACGGAGCTTGGGTGCGCCGTCGGTGGCGCCGTGGGTCATCGCCGCCGCTGCAACATCCTGGGGGATGTCGTAGTCGGCGAATGAGACCACTGCGACCTTGAGACCGCTGCTTGCCTCGGCGGCAGCCTTCAGACTCAATGCATCCTGGTGGCCGTTGGCGTAGTCCGCGAGATCCGTGGACATACCGGGCACGTGGACGATGACTCTGTCTGCGCTGTTCAGGTCGCCATATACCTCGGTGATCCGTTCGTCTCCGACCTCACCGCTGACGGTCAGCATCTGCCGATTCTCGATGTTGTCGAGCTGGGCCAAGTTGCGCCGCTCCCCCCGAACCCCGGCACCCGTCTTCCATAGACCGAGCGCAATAGGACTCAGCATGAACCCGAACATGGTCACGGGCAGCCTGTCGAGCTGCTCGTCAACCCAGCCGAGAGCCTCGTCCAATGCGGTGAGGCGTTCAGCGATGAGCGTTCGAGAAGCGGCATAGCGGTCAACCAGCGACGCGCGAGCACCTTCCGGGGTGACGACGCAAGGCTCGAGCCGCGACGCTCCGCGGCCAATGCCCGCCGTGCTCGCCTGCCACTGTTGGTCTGCCTCCGCCCGTAGCTGATGTCCGGCTCCGATCAAGAACTGCCCGGCGTTGCTGAGTGATGGCCCATGCACCGAGTCCCATTCGCTGCGAAAACGATCCGCCGCCGCACCATGCCAGTGGGAGGAGTGCAACTGGCTCCGTAAGGGCCGCCGCATCCCCCCGACCCTGCTCCCCACGGACTCGAGACGAGCAGCTCCACGCTCCAGATCTGCGATATCCGCACCCGTCATCTGTGCCATCTGTCGATCCTCTCTCGGTGCTGATACCCACGGAACTACTGGGCGCGGGAGATCCGTTCCTGTTCAGAAGCCTTGCGGCGTGCATGATTCGCGGCTTCTCGCAGACCGGCCGAGACCCTCAGGAGCTGACGTGCGTGGTGGGATTCCCACTCGCGGACGAACCGCTCACGGTCCTCCCCCCGCCATGTGAGGCCGTTCACCTCGGCGGTGGCCTGGGCCATCAGGTGCTCGATCTCATCTGCCCGACCATCCATCGTCCGTGCGAGCGAACGAATCGCCGCGATCTCCATTCCGCTGTACTGGTTGAAGGCCATCGTGTTGTTCCTCACGTCGCTCCTGACACACTCATGCGGTCGTGTGCCGAGGTCGTGAACCGACCCCGGCACACCTCCGCTCGAGGCATCAGGACGATGCGCTCTCCTGCTCGGAGGCGTTGTTCAAGGCGCTCTGGCCGAGGCCTTCGAGATCGGTGACGATCTTCTGGAGCGTGGCACGATGCTGCGGCCACCAGTCGTTCTTGAAGCGCTGGGCGTCCGGACCCTCCCAAGTAGTGCTGCTCACCTTGCCGTCAAGGCGCTGCATCAGCCCCTGGATCTCCCCAGAGATCTGCTTCAGCTCCCCGGCGGTCTGGCGGACCTCTTCGATGACCATCCCTGTCATTGCCATGGTTCTGTTCCCTTCTGTCGCTCAGGCCCGGTTGGCCCGATCCTTCCAGCCGGACGACTTCTCCGACGGGTGCTCTCCCCCACGGGGCTGACACCATCTCTTGCTGGGTCCAAACCTACGGAGTCCAACCGATTCGGACAATGGGGAGCACTCCCCGAGGAACCCCGAGGGGTGTCAGACGGCAAGACTTAGTTCCTGGAAGTCCGACGGGAAGAGGGCATTGAGCACCTCGGCTGCGATGATCGGAGTCACTCGTATCGCGAAATCCGTACGCGGATTCGATGAAGGGTCGGGTGCCGACGGCAGGAGCCACACGGATGCCAACTGGGTGAGGGCGAATTCAGCGCAGCCGAATTCCGACCGGAGCGACCAGATCGACGTCCAGCCAGCCAGATCAGGGAGAAGAGAGTCACCCTCTGGATCCAGACCCTTCAAGCCTTCAGCGCGGTCATGCCCGAGTGCCGACGCGACGTCACCGCGTAAGGCCACCTCGACGTCACTGCGCTCCAGCTTCTCGAGGTCAGCTCGTTGGACCGACTCCTCGGTCGAGAACCATTCGCGTACGAAGTGGAGTGCGAGATCGCGGGTCATCAATGGGCTGAACACGTGCTGATCCGACTCGCCATCCCAGATGTCCTGCACCGTGACGACTTCGCCGACATGGTACGCAAGGTCGGAGGCAGCGTTTGGGCTGCGCACCTCAACCGCCAGAAGGACTCGAGAGTCCCGCAGCGACTCGAGAAGGCCGACGACAAGGTCATTCAGACCGGGGGTGTCGGCCTCCCAGACCAGATACTGGGAAGCGTCGAGGGCCTCGATGGCCTCCCGATCCGGCCAGTCGTCGGCCGTCGACACCTCGTTCGCGATCTTCCAGATACGGGTGGCAGCGTCCAACTGTTGCGACGTCATCGCCATCCCCACGCCGACATCCGACACGTGCCTTACCGGATCCGCTGGAGCGCCCATTACCACGCACCTCCACCCGAGCGACGACCTTCACGGGTGCCGGACAGTGACTTGAGAAGTCCTTCGGCCCAGTAGCCAGGTGAGAGCCGCGAACCGTAGTCGCGACCAGTCACCAGATCGACCACATGAACCGGTGCCTTCAGAAAACTGCGGTCCATGCGGTCCAGCGGATCACCCGCAAAGTCGAGCCCGTCGGAGACGAGATCCGCTTGCTCGTCGCGAACGATCTGGCTCTCAGGTCCGTACCGGACGTAGTCGATGCCAAGGTCGGCTGCGTCATACGTGAGATATGAGACATCAATGAGATCTCCCAAGCTCATGACCCCCAGAACGGGAACAGATTTTGCGAGCCTGACAAAGGACCGCTGACGGTTCGACAAATCGTCAGATTCCCGCAACACGTCATTGGCGGTATCCCCGAGGATTCGCGCCGTGTCCGGGATGGAGTTCCCGGTAGCGTGAGCGAGTCCCACGACAAGACCGGGGACCAGACCGAACACTGGCGCATACGCTGCCACTAGGAAGCCAGGGGGTTCCGAGAGTTGGTCCTTGACCCACCCCAGGAATCCCCCACCATCGCCGGTTGAGCCCACGGTCGCGCCACGACCACCGCCTCCCATGTTGCTGGCCTGACGCTGTTGATCTGCTTCATCGCGCAGCCGACGGCCAGCGTTTCGTAGGAAGCCCTCGGCCCTGCTCAGCGCCGGGCCGTGCACCGTGTCCCATTCGCTGCGGAACCGCTCGGCCGCTCGACCCTCCCAGTAAGAGGAGTAGAGCTGGCTGCGCAATGGTCGCCGCATGGCACCAATCTGGCTGCCAACCGACTCCAAGCGCGCTGCCCCGCTCTCGAGATCACCGATGTCAGCACCGCTCATCTGTGACATAGCGTCCTTTCAATCTTCCGTTCGTTCTCTACTGAGCTGGCCTCTATCGGGCTCAGGCCCGGGAGACCCGTTCCTGTTCAGCGGCCTTGTAGCGGGCCTGCTCGGCTGCTTCTCGCAGTCCGGCCGCAACACCGCGCAACTGGCGAGCGTGTTCCGACTCCCACTGCGTCACGAACCTCTCCCTGTCGGCACCGTGCCAGTTGAGGTTGTTCGCCTCTACCGTCGCCTGGTGGAGCAGAGCCTCGACTTCCTGCGCCCGGCTCTCCATCGTGCGGGCGAGGGAACGGATCGCTGCGATCTCCATTCCCGAGTACTGGTCGTTGCTCATGATTCCTCGTCCTCTTCCTCAGACATCACGACGCGGTCGGCCACAGATCGTCGGTCGGCCGAGCTGCGCGCGCGGCCGACCGACCATCGAAGCGAATCAACTCGACGCTGTCTCCTGCTCCTGGGCGTTGTTCAGAGCCGACTGACCGAGGCCCTCAAGGTCAGTGACGATCTTCTGGAGCGTGGCACGATGCTGTGGCCACCAGTCGTTCTTGAACCGCTGGGCGTCGGGACCCTCCCAGGTGGTGCTATTCACCCGGCCGTCAAGACGCTGCATGAGGCTCTGGACCTCACCGGAGATCTGCTTCAGCTCCGTACCCGTCTGACGGACTTCCTCGATGACCATACCTGTCATTGCCATTGCGCTGTTCCCTTCTCGTTGTCAGGCGTTTCGCCCGATCTCCTGCCGGCGAACGATCTGTCCACCCACTGTGCTGGCCATTCGCTCCAACACGACCTCTCTCTTGATAGAGCCCAACCTACGACGACTCCCACGATTCCGGAATGGGGAGCACTCCCCCACCCGGCGAACCTGCATCACGGTTCGGCCACCTGTACTCGACGGGCCCGGCCGCTTCTGACGTACATGCCGCGTCCCGGTGGGAAGTCCGCGCGGGAGACGCGACCGAAACTCGTGTTGAACAGGGAGTCGCCGTCGATCTGATCCGGTTGGAGAACAACGCCGTGCCGAGCGCTCTTGATCGGTGCCAACAGCGGCCACGAGCCACTCAAGGTGGGAGTTTCGCCCTCGGCGATCACAGTGACGTCCTCAGAGCGCGCTGCCTTCAGTAGATCCACCAACACGTAGTCGGCATCGGTGTTGAGGAACTCGCCGATGCCCTCGATCACCAACACCAGATCCCTGGCGCTCCCGTCGGCCTGCTCGAGGTCCGAGGTGAGTTCCCCGGCCAGTCGTGTCACCTCGTCCACACCGGCAGCGGACCGTTCCCACACGCCTGGCCGGGCCAAGGGTGACCGTTTCTGGCCGAGCAGGACGAACCTCGAGTTCGTACGAGCCCGACCGAGGGCTCTGACGAGGGTCATCACCGCCGTTGAACGACCGCTGCCGGCAGACCCGGCTATCAGCAGCGGGGTCGATGGGTCGAAGCCGACCGGTCCGAGGCTCTCGTCGTCCATCGCGAAGACCGGCTCGGTATCAACACCCCCCGCTGAAGGGGCGCCGGTCCGGTCGAGCGCGACCGGCAACGACTCGAGCGCCACATGTTCGGGCAGTTGCTTCACCTCGGGGGCGACAGTCACCGATTCCTTGCGAAGCCGTTCGGCCAGGCGGTCGAGTGCGTTGGCCTGCGCAGCCACGTTGCGGCTGCCGCCCAGCACTGCCACCTGCACCTGCCGCTCCTCGATGAAGCCACGTCCGGGGGGTGTGGCACCGGTGAACCCGTCGGCTGGAGCGCCGAGGGCCATCTGGTCCATGTCCGAGGCGAGGCGCAGCACCAGGTTGCGTTGGATCGATCCTGCGAGAGCGTTGGGTACCGCTCCGGTCCGGTCGGCGGAGAGCACCAGATGGACTCCCACCTGGCGTCCGTCGATGGCGATGGTCGTGAGCAGGTCCAACAGGGCAGCCTGCGGTCCGGTCTCGTACGCTGAGCGCATCGCGCCGATTCCGTCGACCAACAACAGCACGCGTGGCTCCTCAGGCGCGTTGGCGGCCTCGCGGTAGTCGGTGATCGTGCCGGCCTGCGCCGAGGCGTACCGGCGCGCCCGGTCGTCGATGGTGTCGCGCAGCCTGGCGCAGCAGGCGAGCAACCCGCTCGTCATCGTCACCTGCGATGATGCTGCCCACGTGAGGCAGGACCTCGAGCATCTGCAGACCGCGGGCCCCGAAGTCGAGGCCGTAGACCGACACAAGGACCTCCCCGCATCGTCAAGTCCCGCGGCAGACAGCAATCGTCCGCAGGAACGCCGACTTGCCCGAGCCTCCGGTGCCGTAGACAGCCATGTTCCCGTCGATGTCTGGACGGAACGACACCACCCGCTGGTCCTGGGAGTCGGGATCGTCGATCACCCCGAAGGCGATCTCGGTGTCGGTACGCGGCAGCTGAAGGCTCGCCAGTTCATAGATCGGTGACAGCTCGGGTAGCCACGGCCTCCGCGGTTCTGGAAGCTCCGACGCCGCCGCGGCAGCGGATCGACGTTCGTCGCGAGGCGCTCGATATCGGTCGGACCTTCGTCGGCCACCAGCGTGCCGGCGACCTCCGGGACCTCCCACTCGGCGCTCGGACCGAACGACATCGTCTCCACCTGGATCGACGGCGGCGGCTTCTCGGTATGTGTCCAGCCGCCGACGTAGGCTGCCTGGAACGACTCGAGGCGGCCGGGTCCGGTCTTCGCGACGGCACGACCGGGAAGAGCCGGATCGAATCCGGCCGCTTCGACTGTTCCGATCACGTCGCGGCTGTCGTCGTCATCGGCCACACGCAGTGCCACCCGGAGGTTGGTGTTGGCCCGCAGGTTGTCCTTGATCACACCCGCTGGACGCTGTGTCGCGAGGATCAGGTGCAGCCCGAGGGAGCGGCCACGTTGCGCGACGTCCACGACTCCGTCGACGAACTCCGGTACCTCCTGGACCAATGCTGCGAACTCGTCCACGACGATCACGAGACTTGGAGGTGCCTCCGGGTTGCCGGAGGTCTCCAACTCGAGGAGGTCCTTGGCGCCAAAGCGGTTCAGCAGGTGCTCGCGGTAACGCAGTTCCGCACGCAGCGAGGTCAGAGCCCTGCGAACCAGCAGCGGGCTCAGATCTGTCACCAGCCCGACGCAGTGAGGCAGGTTCACACAGTCCGCGAACGCAGCGCCACCCTTGTAGTCCACGAACAGGAACGTGACGCGCTGCGGGCCATACGCGGTGGCCATCCCCATGATCCAGGTCTGCAGGAACTCGCTCTTGCCCGACCCTGTGGTACCGCCGACCAGAGCATGTGGTCCATGGGCGCGCAGATCGAGGTAGAGATTGTCGCCCTTGCCCCGGCCCACCAACGCACGGAGCCCACCGGCGCGCTTCATGGCGGGGCGTTGAGCGCCGTCGGGATACTGCGCCGGGGGGAACACCGACCGGGACTCGGTCCAGCGTTCCAGCACGGCATCGGGCGATGAGGCGAGGTCGGCGCCGGCGTCGGCCAGGAACGAGCACCTGGGACGGAAGGTCGCTCTGGTCATCGGGAAGTGCCCCGGCATCAACAACCGGTGCGAGCGACCGGGCGAGTGCCTCGGCGTTGGAGGCGTCGACAGGTTCGACCAACACTGGACGTGACAGCTCCCCTTCCACCACCCGCCCGGTGACGGCGGTGCCGTCTGCAGGGTTGATCTCTACATAGGCCCGGCACGCAGCAGGAATCCGCGTGCTGTGCTCGGCCAGCCACAAGAGGTGCACACCCACCTCGGGACCGTTCTCTGCCAGCGTCACCAGCCGGTTCCGTTCCACCGGAGCATCGTTCTCCACCAGAACGATCACCCGGGGCAGCACCGACGGTTGGTCGGCCTCCTTCGACGTCGGCCCTTCGATCGGATACCAGATCGGCCAGCTCCGCCACCAGGTTGGAACAGCCCGGAGGAGTGGATGCAAGGTGCTCGCCGACCAGGGGACTGTGATCAGAGGACGTGTGTGGCAGCCACTTCAGCCAGTCCCAACGATCCGCGCTGGCCGTCGACGCCATTCCGCACAGCACCACCTCGGCCGGCGAGTGGAGGCCCAGCAGTTGCAGCACCATCCCGCGGGCGACCGCCATGCAGTTGGTCGCCCGGTCCGGCCAAGCCGATCGAACCAGACGTGTCGAACGATCCCACGATCGGCACACGTTCGATCGAGGCGAAACGATCGAGTACGTCGTCCAGCTCGTTGGCGAGCTCCGGAATCGCATTGCGACCCGGGTTCACATCGAAACTCAACCGCGATCGTTGCGTCCCGAGGCCGAGACGCAGCTCCATGAAACGGTCATGCTCCGGGCGGCGGGTCCACAACAGCACCCCCCGATTGGCAACAGCCTCGAGGATCTCGGCCGTTCCAGGATGCTCCACCGCACGGCGCTCGCGCTCGTGGTCCTGAATCGAATGTGCCTTCGCCACCACCCGGGACAGCGACGAATGGAAGTTCTCGATCGCTTCCTCGAGGTCGGCCTTGGCGTTGCGCTTCTGTTCGAAGTGGCCTCCGATCAACATCAACGGACTCAGCGCGAGGAAGACAAGGAACTTCCAGTTGTCGAGCACCACGAGCAGCACGAGCGCCATGAAGATCGGAGCGAGGATCGACACGATCGGGAACCTGCGCTTCTGGGGCGGGGCCGGGGGTTCCGGTGCGGCGAGTTCCTCACCCTCGTAGGTGGGATCCACCCGTGGCGAACGGTTGAACTCGACTGTCGGGCCGGCTCCGGCGGACGCCGATACGCCCGTCACCTGGGCGGCCTGGGGACGTACCGAGACGATGTCCTCACCCAGCAGGACCACGTCGTCCCAGCCGAGGGCGACGCGTGACACCTGCTGGTCACCCATCAGGATGCCGTTCGAGGAGTTCTCATCGATGATCTCGATCGACTCACCGACCACGATCCGGGCGTGCATGGTGGAGACCATGGGATCCGAGAGCTGGACCGAGCACTGGCGGCCGCGGCCCAGGGTGTTGGACCCCACTCGCAGGTCGAAGCTTCGCCCGGCGTCGGGACCGCTGAGCACATTGAGGACCGCAGCCACCCCGCCGGTCGCGGCCGGTACCCGCGGCGCGGCGGTGAGCGCCACCGAGGTGCCCGTAGTGAGACCCGATTCGATGACCGCTACGGCCGGGTTCATGGTGACCGGCCCGGAATGGTCGCTACGCACCAGGGTCTGGGAACCCCACTTGCCCCCGGCGTCGAACTCGCCTGCCGCGTGCTTTTCGTGCGGGTCCGAGACCGCAATGCGGTCCGCCAGGGCACCGACCGTGCAGTCGGCATCAAGGGTCACCGACAGATCGGCGTGCGAGCCGTCGGGCCGTGAGAGGTTGAGCTTCAGTTTCATCGTGGACTCTTCACCGAACGCTCACCTCAGGGTTCCTCCTGCCACATCCGGGTTCCAGAATGATGGGTTGAGCGGCGAATTCGGCGCACTCTGCGGAGATCCAGGCTGTGGAGTCGAACCGGTCGGCGTGTCGTCACGAGGAGGCCTGGTCGGCGGTGGCCCTCCTGCGATTCGGTGACCACGGGCGGCGCGTTTGAGTGCCCGTTTGCGTTGCGCGTTGAGCCGTAGCGAGGACAAGCTGACCAGCACCTTCCAGCGTCCGAAGCGCGAGAGGTCCGACACCATCGATCCACGTACTGCGTCGACCTCGTTCCAGTACCTCTCCACGTCCATGTCAGCCAGGTCGTACGGTCCGAACACCGCGCCATCTGCGTGGCGTGCCAGGTGGGTGGCGTCGTTGTTGCCGATCAACCCGGCGGCCTCTCTGCGTGTCACCTTCGGCGGCACCGGTGAGCCCAGATCACACGCGAGGTCGGTGATCTCCTCCCACCCGCCGTTGATCCTGGCATCTGGGGGGCCGTCGAGGCGGCGGCGCTTGCGACGGCGTGCCTTCAGCCAGGCAATGATGCCAGTGATGAGCGACACGACGGCGACCGGGAGGAGCGGGATCGATCCGTACTTGACGACCCACCAGGGGAAGCCTCCTCCTTCGTCGGGATTGCATTCTGGAGGCGGGTTGGATCCGTCGCACGGACCCTTGGTTCTGGTGTTGTCGGTGTCGACCTCGTCCTCGTCGCTCGGTGGGATCGTGGGCGGTGGAGGCGGAGGTTCGTTCTGTGGTGCAGTTGCTTTCGGTTGCGGCAATACCACCGGCTCTGACTTGTCCGGCGTGACGTCGATGGGTACCCAGCCGTGTCCCGCGACGTTGATCTCGATCCAGGCGTCGATGTCGTTGCCGGCCACCCGGTACACGCCGTCGGTGCTGGGTTGTAGACCGGCTTCGTCATGGCCCTTACGCCACTCGTCGGAATCCTCACGCGGGCGGAAACCCATCACCACCCGTGCATCCACACCGATGGCGTCGGCCATCAGTGCAGCAAGAGGGGCGAACTGCTCGCCGTTGCCGAGCATCACCCCATCGACATTGGGCATCATCGCGTTCAGCCGGGCGGCGGTATGGCCGCCCGGGCCCTGGCGTCCGTCGTCCAAGCCGCCACATTGGCGCAGGTTCCCGCCGAGCACCTCGACGGCATGAACCGGGTTGGCCACGCTCTGTTCTGGCTCAGCAGCGTCAGGGTCAGTCGTCGCAGACCCCGATCCTTCAGCACCTGAACCGTCTGGGTCGCAATCGCCGATCGCACCGCTCGTGTACCTATCAGCTCCGGACTGCACCGCTGTGGCCATATAGGGCTTCGGCAACGAGTCCTTGCCGAGCTCGGGGTCCTCCAGCCCCGCCAGGTCGGGCTCGTCGACGTCCATGAACGTGACCGTGTAGCGATCACCGGCGGTGAGACGGACCGGAACCGCGGCGGCGCCGGTGTTCACATTGAGACGCAGGCTCGAGGCAATCTCTTCACTCCGCTCGGCGCGATCGCTGTCGAACTCCACCGACGTGGGATTTGCCGGCAACGGCAACCAGATGTCGGCATAAGGGTCCAACGACCGCTCAGCCCCTTCGTCTGGACCCACCTGCCGGCCTTCGAGCACCTCGATCTCGACGGTACGTTCCTCGCCCTCAGCACCGGACAGATCGGGTGTGACCGATTCGCCCACACGCTGGAAGTAACCCGAGGACCCCGAACCCGACCCCACCTCGTAGACGGTGCCGTCGTACGTGTCGAGTGTCGCCAACCGGAGGCGCTCATCGTCGGGCAGACCGCTGACCTCGAACAACTCGGTGTGCCGCCATCCAACCGACGGTGGCCGCGTGTCCTCCGCATTGTCAGGTGGGCCGTTGGTGAAGCTCCGGTAGCCAACAAGCGGGCTCGGGTAGTCACTCGGATCGAACGGCGGGTCGATGTCGTCGCGCAGCACCACCCTGGGACGGTCGGCGCCGGGTATCGACTCACCGAACTGTATGGAGACAGCAGCGGCCAGCCCCAACATGGCGACCACGCCGATCCACCGGGTGCTGCGCCGCCGTCCGGTGTCGATCCGGCGTCGGGCCTGGTACCGATAGGAGGCCCAACTCAGCGCCACCACAGCGAATACGACACCCTGCAACAACAACGAGGCGGGCTGTTGGGTACCGAAGAGGATCCCCAATGCCAGCACCGCGGTGGGGAACGCCAGCGCGAACAGCGGCTTTCGGCTCCGCAACGAAACGGTCAGGGCCAACAGTCCGCACAGCAGGCCGCTCAAGAGCGGCACCGCCAACAGGTTGTCGGCTTCCCCCACCGGTGGCAACGAAGTGAGCAGCCGGGCCCAACCGGCGACGGCACCGTCAGCCATCGCCTCTAGCGATCCCGGGGTGGGTACGAACCCGGCGATGGTCTCCCCTTGCGCTACCACCACGCCGCCCACGACGAAGTAGCCGATGACCGCGATCAGCGCTGTGGTGAACGCGCCGAGGCGACGGCGGGCACCCAACCATGCAACCGCCATCCCAACAACAAGACCGACCACGCCGGCGAGGAAGTAACGGGTGCCGCCGTACGCGCTGCGGAACCCGAACAGTGCCAGTGCACCCAGGCCACCGAGACCCGCGACATCGGCTGCCAGGGTGCCCAGCGGGATGTCCCTCCGAGAGCGCGGACCACGCGAAGAGGGCTCCGCTGGCGCACCCGCGGGTGGTTGGAACGGTGGCGGGGTTGGTGTCGCAGGACCTTGCGGCGGTTGTTGCGGGGTGACGGTGGAGGTCATTGCTGGGTCACCGCCCACAGCAGATGGCCCAGCTCATCCAGACTGGCCACGCTCAGCACGAGGGTGTCGCCGACCGGCCGGAATCCGGTGAGCCCGCCCGGATCAACACGGATCGCGATGGTCCGCACACCGACGGGGAAGCGCATCATGGCGGCGCGCATGTCTGCGATCGATGACTTCGATCCCGTGACGACCATCGCGAGGCTGATCCCCGAGACTCCGTTCACTAGGCTCTGCACCTGGTTCACGAGCGACAGGCGGGTACGCCCGAGTTCCACGCCGGCGAGACGGTCGAGCATCGTCGGGCCGCTCACCACCGGCATCTGGCGGCCGCAGGCCATCAGCGACACGTCCTGTTCTTCAGACATCGCACGCACGCCGAGGGAACCGGTGATCGACACCGCCATTTCGAACTGTTCCCTGTGATCCGCGCTGTCGCCGTCGTGGGTTCCGTAGTTGGAACGCACACCGTCGAGCACCAGCGCCAGGTGGGCGCGGCGGGTGTCGGTGAACTGACGCACCATGAGCTCACCCACCCGGGCGGTGGTCATCCAGTGGATGAACCGCTGGTCGTCCCCGGATTGGTATTCGCGAAGTGCGTGGAAGGCGATGTCGCTGGGTGACAGGTCAGCGGTGGGTTGTCCCTCCAGGTCACGTAGCAGCCCGGCGCCTAGATGACCGAGCGGTACGGTGCGGGGATGTACGAACAGGGGTACCGGTTCGGTCCACGACGCGGTGCGGCGCAACAAACCGAGGGGGTCTCCCCGCACCGACGTGGCTGGTCCGACCGGGATCACCGCACGGTGTTCGGTGGGTAACACGAACAGCTCTTCGTGGTCCGCACCACCGCCGAGACCCGGTATGGCGAACTCCGCCGCACCGGACCCGACCTCGAGTTCCATGCGCGAGGCCAGTGTGCGCCGCTGGCCGGGGTTGGTGACCAGCATCCGCCCGGCGGACCGATGACCGACGACCACCCGCTGGGGATCCACTTCGATCTCCACCGCCAGGTCCATGCGCCCGAAGGTGAACGCCACCGCTACGACCAGCACCGTCGCACACGCGGTGGTGATCAACATGAACTCGTCCCAGCCCAGACGCCAACCGATCACCCAGGACGACAGCATCGAGAACACGACCACCCACCCGAGCGGTGTGACGATCCCGACGGTGCGCCGGAACCGTTGCAGCACCGTCACCCGGGTCATCTCATCGGGTGCTGCGATCTTCGGGCGGGTACCCGAATCACCCGGTGCGGTGTGCGTGCCCGCCGGAGCCCCGCCCCTTGCGACCGTGCGGTCGTCGATGGTCATTGCTCAGGCGGCCCGTTCGGCAGGTGGCTGCACCTGCGAGAGGACGCGGTCGATCAGCGAGTCGACTGTCGCTCCGGAGAACTCGGCCTCGGCGTCCAACAGCACACGGTGCCCCAGCACCGGTTGAGCGAGCATCTTGATGTCATCGGGTAGGACGTAGTTCCGGCCCTGCGAGGCGGCCCAGGTCTTGGCTGCCCGCACATGCGCCATACAGCCACGGATCGACACCCCCAGCTTAGCCTCCGGTGCGGCGCGCGTCGCGTCCGCTATGTCAGAGACGTACGACAACACCGCCGGGTCGATGTGGTTGGTCGCCGCCAGGGAGGTCATCTCAGTGACCGCCTGAGATGTGATCAGCGGACCGACGATGTCGCTGCGGTTACGGTGCGAGGCGTCCGAGAGAATCCGGATCGTGGAGTCGTGGTCGGGGTAGCCGAGCATGGTCTTCATCAGGAACCGGTCGAGCTGCGCTTCGGGCAGCCGGTAGGTGCCGGCCTGTTCGATCGGGTTCTGGGTGGCGATAACCATGAACGGCGGACCCACCGGGTGGGTCGTGCCGTCGATGGTGATCTGGTTCTCCTCCATCACCTCGAGCAACGCGGATTGGGTCTTGGGTGAGGCACGGTTGATCTCGTCCGCTAGCACCACCGTTGCGAAGATCGGCCCGCGCCGAACCTCGAACTGACCGGTGCGCTGGTCGTAGATCGATCCGCCGGTGACGTCCGCCGGCAACAGGTCAGGTGTGAACTGGATACGCGAATGCGTGCCCTGGACGGTCTTCGCGATCGACTTGGCGAGCACCGTCTTACCGGTACCGGGCACGTCCTCGAGCAGGAGATGGCCTTCGCTGAGCAGACAGGTGAGCGCGAGTCGGACCGGTCGGTCCTTGCCCACGATCGCCTGTTCCACGTTGGCAACCAGCTTGTCGAATGTCTCCGCGAACCATGCGGCTTGCTCAGGTGTCATTGCTGTTTCTCCCGTAGTTCGTTCACTTTGCAGACCTTCCAACTACTCAGTTGGAGCTTCCGAGCCCGGCTGATCGGCGCACTCCTGAACCCGCGGGTCGTAGTCCTTGGAGAACTCATCCACCGGATCCGTTCGATCGCCGCCGTCCCAGAACGTGTCGGACGACGCGTAACCCTCGATTTCGCCCACTTCGGCGACCTCCCCCGAAACCTTGTACCAGTACGGTCCAATGGACTCCCCCACGCCATCAGGTACTTCCGCACGACACTCGACAGTCAGGTCGGTCCAAGGCTCAACCTGGACGAAATCGCCGGCCGTCGCGGTATCGCTGAATACCCGCGTTCCATACTGGCCGGCGAACTTTTTGGACCAGTCCGTACCCGAGTCCGCACTCGTCGCATCGGACGGTGCCGGTGTAGATGTCGATGAAGAGGTGGTGGGCGGCGGCTGAGAGTCCTCGTCATGCGCCGAGCCGCCTCCACATGCGGAAATCGTGAACGCCACGGCGACAGCCACCAGAGCGCTCTTCGTCAACGGTCTTCGATCTCTGAGCAAGTGAGCGTTCGCCACAGCCTTGTCGAATACCTCCGCGAACCATGCGGCTTGTTCAGGTGCCATTCTTCGGCTCGTCCTTCGTTGTGGTGGATCTGTCGTCGTCGGTCAGCAGTTCGGTACGCGTGGGTCCCACTCGGCGTTCCCCGGATAGTCGATCGGATTCCCGTTGCTGTCTCGACCCAGCCAGAAGGTGTCCGATGACGCGTATCCCGAGTACTGAGAGGGGCTGGTGACGAGGTACCAGAACGGCACCGAATCGGCCACTCCAGGCGGTACTGGCGCCTTGCAGGCGATCGTCACCGGTGTCCATGGGGGAATGATCACGTAGCCACCTGATGTGTTCGCGTTCCTGTGGCTGCGCGCTCCGAACCGTCCTTCTAGCTTTTCTTGCCATGGCGGCAGCGGCTCGGCCCCGGTCGTGAAGCTCCTCGCTGCTGTGGCCACCTGGCCTGCTTTGTCCACCGCTCTCACTTCTACCCTGAAGGTCGTGCTCCAGGCGTCCGGCCTTGTCCGATCAGCTCCGGAAGGACTGCTCGAAACCAGGGCACCGTTGACCGTCACACGAATCGACTCGATGTCGCGACCATTACCCGTCGGTGTCGACCAGTTGAAGTTCGCATACGGTTGGTTAGCCGGCACGGAGCCGGTCACACTCGCTGCGCCGAGCGGCCCGTACGGACGGACCTTGGGCGATGATGGTGCGCTCGCGTTGCTCCAATAGCGGCCGTTGTATGCCCGTACCTGGAAACTGTACGACTGGACGTTGCCCAGACCCTGGATGAGCCCATCTGGTCGCAGCGCCTGCCAGTTGGCCTGTCCGGCCAGCACGTACTGGTACTGCGTGATCGACACGGCACCGCCCGAATCGGCAGGTGGCGACCAGGTCAACCGGAGCCTCCCGTCCAGGCCGGTTGTCCCGTTGTCGGTTGCCTTTACCGACGTGATGGTCGGTGGACTAGGGGCGGACGGCGCGCTGACCGGGGGCGACGGCGCAGATGGGTTACCTGTCCCTGCCTTGTTGGTTGCCTCAACCGTGAAACGGAGGTCCGCGGCCCTACGGTCGACCGAGAGTTGAAGTGACGAATTCGAGCCGTTCAAGGAGACTTGCGATGCCTGGACCGTCTGGGGCGGACGCTTATCGTCGATCTCCCTGATCGTGTAGCCGGCAACGTCATCGCCGTTGTTGTTCGGAGAACCGGACGCTGTCGGCGGAGTCCAATCCAGGCGCACCCGCCCACCCACCGGATCCTCGATCACTGTTGCAGTCACGTTCGTCGGCGGGTCGGGAACGCCGGCGGGGATGGCCGGACCGGCGAGAGCCTCATCGCCCCATTCGCCTTCACACCGGTTCTTGGCGCGGATGGTGATGTTGTGATCGGTGCCGTTGGTGAGACCGGTGATGACCTGTTCGTTCGCGCCTGCACTCGGCGTGAAGATCTGACCTCCAGGGTCGACCGCTATCTCGTAGCCGGCGATGGCGGTGCCGTTGTTCTGCGGAGCCTTCCATGTGGCCACGAGCTGACCGCCGCCGGCTGGGTTCTCGTCCGCGTCGAACTGGAGGTTCACGTCGGTGGGGGCTTTCGGGCATTCATCCGGGGTCACCGGCGCTGATCTCGGACTGGGCTCGCCTTCCCCTTTCTCGTTCGTGGCGGTGACCACGAACGTATAGGCCGTGCCCGGAGTGAGGCCCTCGACCGTGCAGGACAGGTCGGTTCCGCAACTGGCGGTATTACCTCCGCGACTCGCCTTGATCTCGTACTTCTGGATGGGCGATGCATTGTCCTCAGCCTGCCCCCACCGCAGTGACACCGAGTTGTAGGTGACGTCCAGCACCTGTGGCGTGGTCGGTGGCCCCGGGAAGTCGGCAACCTTGTAGGTGACCTTGCCGGCCACCTCACGGCCGAGGTCATCGGAGACCACGAACGACACCGTGGCGGGACCGACCTTCGCTGGCGTGAACCTGACTGAGCCGTCGACCGAGAAAGTGACCGTGCCCGGGTTACCGCCGGCATCAGCCCTGAGCACCTTCAGACCCCTTCCCAGCGGATCGGTGGAGCCTTCGAGGACGTTGACCGTGGACTGTTCGCCTTCGGTCGCATCGTCGACCGAAGGCACGGGTCGCAGGGTCGGCATCGCCTTGTTGGTCCTGATGCCACTCACGGTGAGTTTCGCGGAAACCGGTCGACCCTTGCCGTCCTGGTTGTCCGTGACCCTGACCTCGACCGTGGTAGCACCGTCGCCGAGGGGGAGTTTCTCGTCCCCGACCAGGCGAAGCGTGCCCTCGGTCGCGTCTCCTTCGACAGTGATGCCGACGCCATTCGGTACGTTGACGACGAAGCGGAGCTCGTCGTCCTCAGGATCATCGACGAGCTGTTTCAGGTCGACCGGCAGTGAAGGCTCACCGTCCTGAGTGACCTCGATCGAAGTGGTCTGTCGCCACACAGGTGGCTGGTTGATCGCCACCGCGGGATTCTCCGCGGTGACACCCACGGGAATCTGCACCAGGATCTGTTCGCCCTCCTCGCCCTGGGGGGCGTCGGTCACCACCAGAGTCACGACGTCCTCATATGGAGTGGTGCCACCCTGGGAATCGGTCAGTGTGAAAGTGGTGGCATCCTTGACCGCAGCGGTCAGCTTGCCGGTCACCCCTGCT
This sequence comes from uncultured Acidimicrobiales bacterium, assembly GCA_963695075.1. Lineage (GTDB taxonomy): Bacteria > Actinomycetota > Acidimicrobiia > Acidimicrobiales > CAWCAL01 > CAWCAL01. The sequence goes on along the minus strand of CAVOFR010000005.1, from coordinate 25,564 downwards.
GCAACCGATCCGGCTGCGACGAAACGGACGTTGTTGCCTTCGGGGTCGGTGAATCCGCAGAGCTCCAAACGGATGTCCTGGGGGTCGCCAGCGCCGTCGAACGAGATCCCCTTCTCGGTGCGGCCGCTCGGCATCCTCACATCTTTCGCGCACGGGCCTGCGGGTTTCCACAGCGGCGGAAGGTTCACTTCTTCGCCCGCGGCGGGTACCCGCACCACAGCGTGGCCGGACAGGCCCTGCGGATCGGTGATCTTGTACACGACGATCTGGGGACGGTCGGCGAGGGTGACGTCGAGCTGGTCGAGTCCCTGATCCTCGGGGATGTCGATCACGGTGGCGTTGGATCCGATCACGCTCAGCTCCAGGTCCACAACGTGACCGTCGGGGTCGCTGTCGTTGTCGAGCACCGGTACCCGCACCGAGGTGAGCTTCGAATCCTCTACCTTGGCCCTGTCATCACGCGCGATCGGTGGATGACCGACAGCGTTCGAGGTGACGAACAACTCGATCGTGGAATCGTTCGTTGCACCCACCGGATCGGTGATCCGGTACGGAACCGTGTATCCCTGACCGTCGGCGTCAGGAATGGTGAACCGGACCCCGCTCGTGCCGTTCCCCAACTGTTCGACCTCCGGGGCGACAGGACCGTCGTAGCCGATGAACGGATCCTCGTCTACGAAGTCGATCGGGTCGCCGTCGGAATCGATGTCGTTCGCCAATGGGTCGACCACGAGCGGCGCACCGGGAGCCACCTCATATCGGTCACGAACCGCCACGGGAGCCTGGTTGCGACTTCCCATGGCAACCCCGACTCTCACCTTGCCGACCGCCACCGCGCCGGTGCTGTCGATGACCTCGTAGGAGAACGAGTCGGTACCGGTCTGGTCCGCGGATGCCTCGTAGACGAACGAGTCGACCCCCGGGTCGCCGACGATGCGGCCCTTGCGCGGGGCGTCCGGTTCACCGTTGCGGAACCCGATCCCCACCAGCACCACCGAATCACCATCCGGGTCTATCCCCGCGGTGGGAATCGTGATCTTCACCTGCTTGCCCGCCAGCACACGGGCTTCCACCGGCAGCGGCCTCGGAGGGCTGTTCGAATCGCGGCCCGGATTGGTGACCCGGACCCTCAAGCGACCCGGAGAGCCCTTGGCCGCGGTGAAGTCCGGTCCGGGACCGTCGTAGGCCAGGTACTGGATGTCGATCGTGCCGGTCTGCCGGAGCGGCACCTCGGGTGCCACGAAACGCACCCTGGACCCCGCAGCCCACGCCGTACCCGAGCTGTCGTCCAGGGCCTTCACCTCGGGCCCCAGATACAACCGGGCGCCCTCGGGATCGAGGTCGTTGGCCAGCACCGGAACACTCACGATGTCGCCCGAACGAACCGTCACCACATCGTCGGTCGTCACCGGTGGAAGGTCCTGGTCACTGCCGGAGGCAACCACCACGACCGTGCCGTCCACCTCGTTCACACCGTCACTCAGGGTGTAGGTGAACTTCACGGGACTCTGCGGTGGCGCGTCACTTGTCACCCTCAACCTGCGCAGCTCGAGCAACTGTGCGGTCAACGTCGACGCACCCGGGTTCGATTCGTCCAACCCCGCAAGTCCGGTTGCGATCAGCACGTCGCCCTGCGGGCTGTAGTCATTGGCCAGCAGGTCGACCGTGCGTTCCGCCGGTTGACCCTCCGTCGGGCGTGGAAGCACCACCAGATCCAGCCCGGCGGTCGGAGCCACACGGGCCTTGGCATCCACTACGTCGACCCGGATCCGCGCCTTCACGGTCTTTCCAGCGGCGGTCAGCTCGTAACCGAAGTTCACCGGACCTGGCACGGACGACACGACCGTCACCGTGTTGTCGGCGTTCTTGGTGACCGTCGTCGCTCCGGGTTTCAGGTTGTCGAGGCCCGCCAGTTCGAAGCCGAGCGTGTCGCCGTTGGGGTCCTCATCGTTCGCGAGTGGCTGCACCACCACAGGGGTGTCCACGAGGGTCGTGACGTAGTCGTTGCGAGCGATCGGTTCCAGATCTCCGGCCGTGACCGCGACGGTTAGCCGCGCGCCCTCGGTCTTGGCGGGAGTCACGTTCGGGATCATCGGTGCGTCGACCACCTCCACAGTGGCGAAGGTCTCGCCGGCCTCACCGGCCAGATCGGTATAGGTGAGCTTGCCGTTGCTGCTAGCCCCCACCGCACCCCGCGACGGATCCTCCGGGGTGGCCCTGGCGAGATAGATGGGGTCTCCCTCGGGGTCCACGTAGTCCTGGAGCACCTGGTAGTCGGCTGAGGAATTCGCTCCCACGTCGAGATGCGGATTGCGGTCCTCCTTCAACTCGGGTGCCGTGTTCGTGTCGGCGCCGAACACAGTCACGGTGACCGTCGTCCAATCGCTCACACCCTTGTCGTGTTCGGGGTTTCCGTCGTAGGCCCGATACCTGAACTCCACCGTCGCTACGTCGTTGGGAGGAGTGACCTGCAGGCCCTGTGCTCCCTCGACCAGTTCCACGGTCGCACCAGATCCCTCCACCGAGTCGGTCTTCAACTCGATGGTCAACACGTCGCTGTCCGGGTCCTCGTCGTTGTCGAGCGGATGCACGATCGTCGGCAACCCGGGGCGTGCTCCGTACTCGTCAGGTTTGGCGGTCGGGGGCTGGTTATCGGTCGGTTCGAAGCTGATCGGATTCTCATCCGTGGCCTCGGGATCGTCGATGGGTGGCTGTTCATCGGGCCGTACATCATCCTGCCACTTCGAGTCGCGCAGCTCACCGTCGATCAGCACGAGCACATGACCGGTGCTCACGTTGTTCAGCACCACGTTGTTGCGGTTCACCCGGAACCGCAGTTCGTCTTCGCTGAAGCCCGGCTGCATCTCAGCCAGCTCGGTGTCGCCGGCGCTCCAGAACACGCGTGCACCGGCTCCTGTCCACACCGCTGCCCTCTGGCCACCCACCGCCACCGGGGGTTGCGGTACGCCAGCACCAGGATCAACCTTCGAATCGTCGGCGTCATCGCCGGTGTCCCCGGCAGCGATGAAGTCGGCATTCGCGGTCAGCACCTTGGGTTCGCCACCTCCCAGGGGTACCGCCAGCAGGTCGGACTCGGTCGCAACGAGCACCTCATCCGCGACGTCACCCGGTAGCTGCAACCGGGCGGTGTCAGATTCCAGTTCCTGTACCGAGCCGTCGGGCAGTACCAGTGTGGTTCCCACCAGAGCCACCGGACGTGTCCCGACGAGGGTCACCTCCTGGGTATCGGAAGCTCCCAGGTTGCCGCCGATCTCAACCGTGCGCGCTTCCTGGTCCGTATCACGGCTGATCACCACGAGCTCCGAACGATCCGCCGTGAGAACGGCCACCTCACCGGAGCGACCCACCGTGAGTGAAGCCCCATCACCGGCATCGAGGGCTGCTTGCGGTATCTGGCCCGATCCCTCGTCGCCCGACGCTTGGTCGCCTCCCGGCTCTTTGTCAGCGGAGCCGGCTTCGTCGTCGCTCGGCGTCCCGCCCTCCAGCGCCAGCTCTGCCGCGCGATCAACCGGGATCACCCACACTCCACCGTCGCGGTCCAACACCGCGAAGGTCCCTCCACCGACCGAGGCTTCCGCCTCGCCGCCCAAACCGGGCATGTCCTCGAAGGACTGTTCGGCTACGTCCGCACGCCGCCACACCTCGGACTCGGATACGAACACGTCGGTGCCGTCCTGGACCACCTCGGCCGCTCCATCACCGGGAGTTGCCTTCCAATCGAGTTCGTGGGTCTGCACGTTGTAACGGAGAACGTCGGAGCGATCGGTCACCCACACATACGCGTCCTCGAGGTCGTAGGTGCGCGCCCGGAACCCGTCGGAGAGGAACACAGCCACCAACAAACCGATTGCCGCCAGAGCAACGAAGCCCGTCGACGCCAACGATCCGGGACGACGTCGTGCAGCGGCCACTGTCGCACCGACCCTCGAAGGTATGGATCCGACGGAAGCTGTGAACCTCGTGAAGATCTCTGGCCAGCGCATCACTGGTTGCCTCCACCGACCGCTGCGCCAGCCATCACCATGCCACCATGCGCAGAGTCCGGTCGCCGAAATGCACGACTGATCCGTCGAAGACTGGTGCCGGCACACCCGGGGTGAGCGACACCGTCGCATGGTCGGCGCCGACGATGCACACACCGTTGGTGGAGTTGCGGTCCACGACCGTCCACCTACCCCCCTGCCACATGATTGCCAGGTGGGTCTTCGACACCGACCGGGTCGAGTCGTCAACCGGGACCAGCAGTGCTTGTTCACCCTCCGTCGCAGCGGGGTCCCGCCCGATGAGGGTGACTGCAGCGAGTTCGATCACTGAACCGTCGTCGATGACCGCATGCGGACGTGCGGGCGCAGCCAGCCCACCGGTCCCATCGGAGCGCGAAACAACTGTTCGGTCGTCCTCATGGTCCCGCTGTGCACCATGTTCCTGCTGTGCGCGGTTGTGGACTGCAGCGGGCTCCGCAGCAGCGACCCAGGTCTGTGGATCGGAGATCCTCGCCTGTGACGAAGCCGGTCCGGCAGCGACCTGCCCACGCTGCTCGACCGCGGGGGACATCGATGCAACCGGAGCGCCAACTGGTCGGGCCGGTGCGACAGCCGCTATCGATGAGCCGGGCGTCTCCTTCGGTTGTGGCACCGACGGTACCGAACCGAAGGCAGTCTCCCCGGCCAGGGCAGCCCGGAGACGACCGAGTGCAGCAGCGCTGACCTTTCCCTGCAGCCGCACGCGCACTCCGCGATGGTCGGACTCGATCACCGCCAGACATGTCTCCGTGGTCTTGATGAACAGGAACACGAACCCGATCAGCACCAACCAGACCGTGATGCACGCAGTCACGATCGCCCACATCGGACGAAAGGTTCGAGCGAAGTGGAAGCGGTCGGGGCTCACCCGGACAGCCTGGTAGTCGCCGTCCGCGGCCATGGCCGAAAGCAGACGGTCGTATACCTCTCCCTCGGGAAGACCGGGCGCCTGGAGCACCTCGTCTACCGTCAATCCGGACCGTGCCACGGTCATACCCTCCCTCCCAAGCGCGACAGAGCGTATGCCGCACAGAAGGGGCCGGCCAACCTCTCAGGGAGATACCCATGGCGAGATGCATCCACGTCGGCTTGCATGGCCGCAGTTTCGCAATGAGCAATCCCATCCGCCATGGGGAGCACTCCCCCATCCGGTCACCGCGGATCCAGGTTCATCCCCGGCTCGCAGCCTCGTCAAGAGCCGGAAGGTCATCGGCGGTCACCAAACGCACCGACACGGCGTACTCCACCAACCGCGAACGTCGATTGCTCGCCAGTTCTCCTGGAGCCCCGTGGAGCCCCTGCACACCGATCTTCGCCAGCTTCTGGCAGACGTTGTCGAGTTTGCGGTTGAACTTGGTGCTGGTCCAGCCGAGCCGCTGAGCAGCCTCCGCCGAGGAGGGTATCGACGCTGTGCTGCGTCCGTCCTGGCTCAATATCGGCTCAGCCAGAGCCAGAATCAACAATCGCTGGTCCGGCGTGAACGGCATCGGTCCAACCGTGGTATCACCGGTCGACTCGGGTACCTTCACCGGCTCCACGAACACCGGTTCGGACATGTGCAGCTCGAACTCGTAGCTCGTCGGTCCGGCGGTGAAACGCACAGCGATGTGTTCGAACACGATCGGCAACCGTGCTCCGGGCGCCAGCCACGCCTGCACACGACCGTCGGTGTCGGACACGGTGGCCGAGAGTTGGTCACCGAGATTCACGATCCACGGCAACCCCTCGGCATGGCCGACCTGCAGGAACAACCGGTGCAGGTACGGGTTGTCGTCGATCACCACGTCGCCCTCGCGGCCGATCGTCAACCAACCATCGGCGGGTACCTCGGTTCGTTCGCCGACGAAATTCAGGATCAATGACACCGTGCGGTCTCTTCCCTTCTTCTCCCTGTCCTGCAACGGGTCAACAGTTCGACCTTGACTGGTCGGAAGGCTTCTGGTCCTCCAGGCGCCTTGCGACCACATGGACACACGGATCATCGGTCAGCAGCGTGTAGGTCAGTTCGCTTCCCGGCTGTGTTTCGCCATCGGGTCCAATCAGCTCAGCGGGTGCCACAGTCACAGTGCCCGCATTCACAGACACCGTGTCTATCTTGTCGTCGTCGCTATCTTGGATCGTGAACTCGAACCCGCTCGAATCCTCGACGGGATATTCCCAACGAAGCGTCCTCGTGCCTTCGTCGTTGTCCACCACCGTCAGATTGACGGGCGTCGCGACGGGCAGATCGGGGGGCACTGGGGTTGAGGCCGCCGAGTCGGGAGTGGGTTCACAGTCCGGATCGTCCGATCCGGGTGCACACTTGTCTCCACCGGAAAATGCGAACCCAAGACCGACGAGCACCGCCACGCCGATCACGATGCCGGCGGCGAGCATCAACCAGTTGACCTTGCGCTTCTGCGGCGTGTCCGAGGCAGGTTGCGCTTCACGCGGGCCTTCCGCGGCAGCAACGTTCTGGTCGGCAGAGCCATCGGACGACCGGCTTCCATCGGCGTTCGCCGACGGCATCGGAGCGACCGGGCGGGGGGCAGCCTGCCCGGAAAGGCCGACCGGACGTGAACCCACACCGCTCACCAGCCCCGGACCACTGCCCGGAGGTGCAGCGCCGCGTGCAACCGTGCCCTCCTCGGTCGAACCCGTGGGCGTTGCCGCGATGGGGCCACTCCCACCGGGCGCCCCGGTCACCATGGGTGGCGGGCCGGAGCCCGTGTCGGTCTGGGACTGGATCACCGTCGGTCCCTTGAGACGGGTGCCGTCATCGTCTTCAGGTGCGTTGCGGGCACGTACGTCGCGCGGGTCCTGACTGATCTCGAGCTGTGTGGCGGCCCAGCCCTGTTCCACCTCGACGGCCTGCAGCATCCGAGCGAACTCCAATGTGGAACCGGGCCGGTCCGACGCCGAGCGCGACATTCCGTGGCGCAACAAGCGTTCCAGTGACTCCGGTACGTCGGGGCGTCCTGTGGGCTGCGGGCCACCGGATTCGATACGGGGAATCAGGTCGAAGGTGCGGTTCGACCCTCCCGGGATCTCAAAAGGTGACCGGCCCGACAACAACGTGAAGATGGTTGCCGCAAGGCTGTAGACGTCCGCTGTGGCGTCTCCCGGAGCAGAACCGTTGACCACCTCCGGTGGGGACCACGGAATCGACATGCCCTCCGCTTCGGCACCACCGGTCGAGGCCGTTGCAATACCGAAATCAGTGAGACCCGGGCGGTCATATTCGCTGGTGAGTATGTTGGCCGGCTTGATGTCGCGGTGGAGTATCCCGGCACGGTGCGCGGTCTCGACCGCGCTGGCGACCTGCACCCCCACACGGAGCACTTCGGACACCGGTATCTGCTCGGCACGTGCGCGCACGCTGAAGTTCTCGCGCGGGTAGTACTCCATCACCAGATACGGATGGCCGCTGGCGCTCAACTCCGCATGGAACACGCTGACTATGAACGGATGTGTCGAAACAGAAGCCATCGCGTTGGCCTCGTCAAAGAACTGTTGACGTCCCTGGTCGCCCAGGGCCTCGGTCAACAACACCTTGATCGCCACCTGCCGGCGTGGCATCTGCTGTTCGTAGAGGAACACGTCGGAGTACCCGCCCGAACCGATCAGACGCACGTGTGTGTAGCCGGGAAGATCCGGAGGCGCCATGGGCGCGCGAGTGGGACTCACGGCACGGCCCCAGTCACTGAGTCGCCCGTCACTGAGTCGCCCCGTCACTCGGTCACCTCGTAGGTGAACTGGATCTCCTCGGCCATGTCGATCACGGTCCCGGGCACGATCGGAATCGCGTTACCGGGATGCAGCCGCTGCGGATCACGACCCGGGAGCGCCACGGTGGTGCCGTTGGTGGAGCGCCGGTCGATAGCGAGGACCTGCCACCCCTCGAGGCGTATCTCCAGGTGGGTACCGGACAGTTCCCTAGAGGAGCTCTCGAGGGTGATCAATTCCGGTAGCTGATTGCCCTGCGATGTACCCGACGCCTTGGGTGCCCGCCCCATGAGAATCGAACGAAGCAGCGGATATTCGTCGCCGTTGGAGAACCGCAGCACGCCGAGCACGGGACGGGGCACGCTCACGTGTTCCTGGGTGGCGACCTCAACGCCGCACACCCGACACGAGGCAGCTGCCGGCGGGTTCAGGTGACCCGATGGACAGCTGATCGCATGTACGACTTCGGCTATGGAGCTCCCGACCGACGGCTGAGGGGCCGGGTCGGGCGTTTCGACACCGGCACCTTGGGCGGCACGGAGCTGCGCGAGGCTGATGGTCATCCCGTCGTGATCGCCGGCATCGGCTGCAGGGTCCGCGCCCGCGGCTGAGCCTTCGGTACCTACCGCAGGCAAACCTTGTTGTGTCCCACCGGCAGATGAAGTCGGCCCGCCGCCGGGGACCGAGCTGATCAGACCACCCTCGCTGCCTGCCTCGACAACAGCATCGTCATCGATGCCGGCGAGGGACAGCGGCCTGTGCTCGGTGGCCCCGAACAGGTGGTCGTACCCGTCGTCGGCCTCCGACTCATCGCTGGGTTCGGTCCCGCGAACCGGTTCCAGTGTTTGTCCGGACTCGTCCGAGGAAAACACATCCGCCCCGCGTTCCACGGCCTCCGGTTCTGAGTCCGTGTCGACATCAACATCCGCATCGCCCGCACCGTCCTCGAGGAGATCTGGCTGGACATCGGCGATGGTGAGTGTGCGTCCTTCGGTATCAGCTGGAGATGCTCCACCGTCCTGATCTACACCCTCGGACACACTGTCATCAGCTTTCTTGTTGTCGCGCACGTCCTCATCGTCGGTGTCGGCTCGAGCAACCTCCTCGTCGTCGCTGACCGTCTCGTTCGTCCCGACAGGATCCGAATCATCCGACCCCGCGCCGCCAGACTGCGGTGAATGGCGCTCGACCCGCTGTGAAGACTCATCGGGATCAGCACTGACCGGGAGGCGGTCCGCGACGTCGCCCGCTATCGCGTCGCTCGCAACCGCCATGTCGACCCCACGGTTTGGCACGGTGGCCTGCACCTGCCGGTTGTCCGGGATCGACGGAGGGGTAGATCGGGTGACAGATGATTCACGGGCCACCGTCACCTCCAAGCGGGCTGCTGGCACGACACCTTCGCTGAACTTGAACACCGAGATCTCGGAGGTCTCACCAACACGTCTGATCTCGACGTGTTCCACGTCCTGCACAACGTGCTCGACCCACGTGAGTACCTCACCAGAGCGGATCTCCTCACCGGTTTCGTTGGACGCTGTACGGGCCGCCACCACGATGTCCCCCCGCAGGATCGCACGCGCCACCCCATCCTCGATCTGCACCAGAGCCAAGGGTGGCAGGCTCCTGAGCCCCGCTCCGACGAGGATCGCGGTCAGCAGGTCCAAGTCGGCGTCTGATCGGATCGCCTCGCTCAGATCCGCTACCAGTTGGCTTCTCGGATCCGTCTCGAGCAGGGCTACGGTTCGTCCACCTACCACCGCGACCGCGTTGCCGGGTACGAATCCGACGAACCCTGTCTGGGACGGCACTTCAGCCATCGTCGCCAACCTCTTCGTCCTCGTCGCTGGCCGACTCTTCAGCCGACGAACCGGTCGACTCGGCGCTCCCAACCATAGGGGACCCGGCCAGCCGGTCACCCGAACCCGTCGGGGTCTCGAATACCGGTTTCTTTTCTGGCCGATCAGACTCAGGCATCTGTGCCGGCACTCCGGCGATCATCGAGTCGTGCAGCGACGCGTCTTCCTCGGCATCAGCCGGCCGTTGCGGATTCACAGCGACGCCCGCTGCCACATCCTCGGGAACACGGATCATGAGCAGGCCAGTCGGTGAGATATCGTCCTGTTCCCCGTCGCCGGGAGGCGCCTCTGCACCGCGAGCGGTTGCCCGGTGTTGCCTAGTCGGCTCGTCTCGGGGTGAGGTGATGTGGTCGTCATGGGAGACACCGTCAACGCCCTCTACGTCCACCACGATCACCGAGATGTTGTCCCTTCCACCAGCCGCCATCGCCATGTCGACCAGGGACCCCGCGGTCTCCTCGGGGGACCGCGGCTGCGATACGACAGCGTTCAACGCCTCGGGAGCCACCTCGCCCGAAAGGCCGTCGGAACACAGTACGAAACGCTCCCCCGGAACCGGAGAACGCAGCCACAGATCGGCCTGGGCATCGGCATCGACGCCCAGGGCACGGGTGACCACGTTGCGCTGCGGATGGGTTCTTGCCGCCCGCTCGGTGATCCGGCCTGCCTCCAACAGCTCCTGCACATAGGAATGATCGACCGACAGCTGTTCCACGGCGCCGTCCATACACCGGTAGATGCGTGAGTCACCGATGTTGAAGACCATCCAGCTGGGTCCAGAAGGCCCGTCTATGAGCACCAGTCCGACCGCAGTGGTACCCATCGCCCGTTCCTCGCCTTGTGACGCGCCCGCCGAAAGGATCTCGGAGTTGGCCGAGCCGAGCAGGTCCGACACCTCCTCGGGACGGACTGGTGGCGATTCAACGAGGTGACCGAGCTGTTCGACGACGAGCGAACTCGCTACATCTCCTGCTTTGTGGCCGCCCATTCCATCGGCCACCACGAACAAAGGTGGATCGGCCAGCACCGAATCCTCGTTGACCGACCGGACCCGACCGACGTCGGTCGCGGCCGCCCAGCGCATGGTGACCCGTGCGGTGGTTCCCGATCCCGCCATAGGGGGCAGATGCTGCCAGACCGTGGAACTCACGGCGAACGACCTGTCACTTGTGAGCCACCTTGTTCGTGGGTAGCGAGCGGACCGCGATCTTCGGATGCTCCATTGGACCTCACCTTCCTCGAGGGAAGAATGGGGAGTACTCCCCATTCGTCAATCTCCGGTCGCTCAAAGGGAGCCGACGATGCCGACGCTACTCATGTGTTCGGTCAATTGGCCGTCGAAGCAACTGCACTCATTCCTGTAGAACGGATCGTGCATCACGGGGCACGGCGCGTGTCCCATAGCGTGATCAGAACTCGCCATGGGAAACCCCTGTCTCGGAGTCGATCCTGTCTACCGAGCTCGAACCGAATGGAGTGGCCTGCAACACCGCCGAACCGGCCAGGTGGCGGTCTGGCTCCTCGGCCGGACCCGGCGGCTCAAGGCAAGTGGATCGCTCGCGCCACCGGCCGCTAGCTTCTCCCCCCAACACCCTTCATGCGAGGCGGAGATCATCGGAATGATGGACTACCGATCGAGCCCCTGGCCGACGTCGACCGACTACACCATTGCGATACAAGACGTCGATTCTGCCTTCTCCCATCCCGAGTTGGCCGAAGCGGTCCTGTCCACCGACACGTTCGGACTACCGCTGTCAGCAAGCGGCCAGAACGCCATCGCATACCAGCTCTCGAACTCCGAGGGAACTGTCGCAGTGCGGTGCTTTCTGAGGGAACCGCTCGAGGGCTCGACGCGCTACGAGAGCCTGGCGTCGCACTTGTGCCACAGTCCCTGCCCGGTCCTCGCACCAGCACACTGGCTCAAGGAGGGGATCCAGGTCGGCGAAGCGTGGTGGCCGATCGTCGTCATGCCTTGGATAGAAGGTCGACCCCTGAACCTCGTCGTGGAGGACGTGGCCGAAGACCCTGAGGCACTGCTGTGTCTTGCCACGAACTGGCGCGAGGCGGTCCTGGAGCTCCAGGCGGCGGGGATCGCCCACGGTGACTTGCAGCACGGGAACGTTCTCGTGACTGATGACTTGGAGATCACCTTCATCGATCTCGATGGCATTTGGGTGCCTACCATCGGGACTGGCCCGCCGAACGAGATCGGTCATCCGAACTACCAGCATCCCAACAGGGGACCGTCGCATTGGGGCCCGAATGTGGACACCTACTCCGCGCTCCTCATCGAACTCAGCCTGCGAGCAGTTGCTGCAGACCCGTCGCTGTTTCACGATCTCGCCGGCGGCGAGAACCTCGTATTCACGAACCTGGACCTCAAGTCAGCAGGCAAGACACAGGTGTGGCAACGCCTGGATACGTCCACCGACCCAGCGGTTCGCGCGCTCGGAGCGACACTGCTTACATGGTGCGACCATCAGGACCCCCCAGAACTACCGTTCCACGAGGTCACCAGCTGCACACCGACGCGACCACTTGCCACCACGCAAGCGAAAACGAACATCGAGACGGCCGACGGTGAAAACTGGTGGGAGACTTCGACGGACACGAACAACGAAGTGAAGCCGCCAGCATCAACCGTCCTGCCCTCGGATGATGGCCTGGATCGGAATGAAGCCCCATCCCCGACTTTGTCGTCCCCGGGACCAGCAGATCTGAGTCAGACGGATGGACGCCGCAGCCGACGGTCCGTTCGCTCGCTCCTCGGCGCAAACGCGGCGGTCTCCGGGCTCGTCGGCGGCGCACTTGCCGGACTGCTTGGATCCCTCATTCAAGGCGCCCTCTATCCGTCGCTGGAGGGGGGGAGGGGCGTCCCAATAGCGTTCGTCTCTGCCATCGTCGTTTTGCTCGGAGGTGCACTGACCGCATGGCAGACTTTCGTGCGGGGCGCGACTGCAGCGGCGATCGGCCGCTTCTGTCTCGGGGCCGCTGTAGGGGCCGCGGCCGCTCTGGCCAGCATGCTCGTGGCGGATCTGGTGGTGACCGCCATGGTCGACTTCCCCGACGACACGAACGCAACAACCGCAATAGCGTTGTCTTGGGCGATCGTCGCAGCGACGGTCGGTATGGCGATTGGCCTACTGACTGGGTGGCGCGCTGGCCTCGGCGGGTTCCTCGGTGGGGCTCTCGGGGGGATGATGGGTGGGTTCCTATTCGGCTCTTTCGCTGGCGAGTTCGAGAACGGCACGCTGATCATCAACGGCAGCGACCCAGGCACGCTCCTCACCGCGGTCTACGTTTCAGCTGTCGTGGGTTTCTCAGTTGGGTTCTCATTCCGCGTTGTTCGCCGTGGAAGCCTGACGATCATCGAAGGACGCTCGAAGGGGATAGAGACCCTGATTGGCAAACAGGAGGCCACAATCGGCTCCGGCTCAGCGAACACCCTCGTCCTGGCCGGTGACGACGCGATCGAATCCAGGCACGCCGTAATCGACCTTCGGTCGGAAGAACCGAGAATCTCCGCGCACGGTCACGTCGTAGTTGACGGCGAAGCCGTGGATGGTTCCGCTGCGCTGCGAAACGGCGCCGTTCTGGCAATCGGCGGCTCATTCATTCGATTCAACGTGCGAGACTGATGGGCTCCGACTCCCCCCGCAGGATCGCGCTCAGCATCGCCGGCTTCACGACGGCCGGTCTCGCAGGCGTGGCTGTCGCGCTCATGATCGCCGCTGCGCTCGGCGCCGACGCGACAACGGCTGCCTCCCATCCCATTGTCAAGGAGGCTCCCACTACGGACACGGCCCCTCCCACCAGCTCGACGACGTCGACCGAACCCCCGACAACGACATCATCTTCGACCACGACCCTCGAACCAGAGCCGCCTCCTCCACTCGAGATCGATCTCGCGTGCCGCGAACAGGAGGTAACAGCCGTCCAACCTGAGCTCAGCTCAGAGCCGATCAACGCGGTCTCCACAACGGCCAACTCCACGGCCCCTTCGCGGGTGTCCACGACGACCACCGATGACATAGCACCAGTCCCCGAACCATTCACCGAGCTCCCCGACGCGTTGTGCGATCAGCTCGAGCTGGGCGAGGTCGCTCTGTCAATGGAGCCCGAGGCAACGACCAATATCGATGGCGCATGGCCACCGACGACGCACCCGGGCTCACCCCCGGAGATTGAAACCGACATCAACGAGTGGATCGACGAGAAGATGCAGCGATGACATACGACCACAAGATCGACCGGAACTCCCCTGGCTGCCTTGTCTTCCTCGTTGACCAGTCTGCCTCCATGGCGGAGCCCATCGCCGGTGCCGAACAGTCGAAGGCCTCAGCAGTAGCCGATCAGCTCAACGGCCTCCTGTTCGAACTCGTTCAACGGTGCAGCAAGGCTCACGGGGAGCCACCTCGCGCGTACTTCAGCATCGCGGTCATCGGATACCGCACGAATGCCGGCGCCCGCCCGATCGTCGAGAGCTGCCTGAGCGAAGAACTCACCGAGAGCCAACTGGTCACCACCACCGACCTTGCCCTCGCGCCGAGGCGCCTCGAGGACCGCAAGCGAAACACGCCGAGCGGCACGCAGACCACCTTCCGGTTCCCCGTATGGATCGATCCCGTCTCCCAAGGCGGAACGCCGATGTGTAAGGCCTTCGACGTTGCGGGCGCAATCGTTCGATCATGGGTCGACGAGCACGTCGATGGCTTCCCCCCCATCATCATCAACCTCACCGACGGCGAAGCGACAGACGGAGACCCGATCGTCTGGGCCGACCGCATCCGGGGACTGAAGACCAGCGACGGTGGGGTCTTGCTCTTCAACGTCGCCATCTCGTCTGAAGCGCACAAGCCCGTCATGTTCCCGCACAGCGACGATGCGATTGACGACAAATACGGCAAGGCGTTGTTCTCGATTTCCTCGCCGCTCCCGGAATTCATGCTGACCGCCGCTCGCATGCAGAACATCGAAGTACAACCGGGATCGCGCGGGTTCGCTCTCAACGCTGACTTCCAGGCTGTGATGACGTTTCTCAACATCGGGACACAAGTCAGTCAACTCTTGCGATGACCGAATCCTCGCGCCAGGAGATCTACCTCGGCGCAGCGGTCGCTGGCGTGGCGGTAGTCATTGCCGCAGTCTTTGCCGAGGTCTGGACAGAAGGCTTCAGCGGAGTCCTACCGCTGGTCCTGACTATTGGCCTAGGCGCCATCACCGCGCGGACCGTCTACATGCTCGCACGGCTGGATGTCGAGGAGTCTGTCGCCGCCCCTGCGGCCACCGAGCCCGCACCTGTTGCGAGCCCAGACCTGCCGTCTCCCAGCGCGGAGGAGGTCACCGCACACCCCCAGTCCCCTCGGACAGTCGAGCACCTGCCTCCGCCTCCCGCTCCGGAGGCAAGGACCGACTGGGCCTTCGACACGCGACGGTCAGGCGTCGTCGAAGCCTTCTCGCTACCGAAGATCGGAGAAACCCCCGAGAGCTGCGAGGACGCCTTCGCCTACCGGGTCGAATCCGGCCTTTTCGCCTTGTCGGACGGTGCATCCACATCATTCGAGGCGCGCCACTGGGCGCGGCTGCTCTGCGACGGCTTCGTCGAGTCGCCACCCGCCGCGCTCTCACGCGATGACGTGCATACATGGTTGACCAAGCTGAGCGGTCAATGGCGCCACAGCAACTCTGAAGGGACTTCCGACTGGTTCAACGAGGCAGCCGCCAGCCGAGGGGCCTTCGCAACCCTCCTCGGTGTTCAACTCCTGCCGTCATCCTCCCCCGGTAGGATGGCTTGGCAGGCGACGGCGGTAGGCGACTCCTGCCTCATCCAAGTCCGAGACGGCGCGCTCCTAGCGAGCTTCCCAATCGAGCCGGGCGGAGACTTCGGCGCACACCCATCCCTCCTCGCCACACGCGATCCCAGACCATCCGACGTCGCACGATTCCGGTGGGCAGTCGGTGAACTCGAACCCGGCGATGTGCTTCTACTGCTCTCCGACGCACTCGCCGAGTGGGCACTGACAGACGAGGCCGGCCGCCGCTTCATCGCGACGGCACCAGTCGACGAGATCGAGCAACAGGTTGCCACCATCCGATCCCACGGTCAGATTGTCAATGACGATCTGACCCTCGTCAGAGTGGCGATCCCTCAGAGTTCGCTAGAGCCCTGGGACGCCACCGGCGTGGCATCCTCGAGGCCCACCAGCATCGCATAGCGCCTGGACCACCAACAGGGGCGCCGTCGGGGCAAGGCGTGAGCGTGCGCGACCAACAGGAGGTGAGCAACGGTGAGTGAGTCGAGACAGGCCGGCCCGTTCGACGATCCGGACCGCTTCTATCCGAACGTCATCGTGTGTCTGGTCGTATCGATCGCGCTGCTTCTCGGCACAGGCTGCGGGTCCGGCGACGCCGACGAGTCCACCAGTCAGGCTGAATCAACATCAGAGCCGGGATCCGTTGCGACCGGGGCGACGCCTGTGCCGAGCGCTCCGATGGATGCGGTCATCACATGGACGGGTGGGGCAATCCCCCTCGAGCCGATGTCGGGACAGGCTCCGATAGCCAGGTGGGAGGTCGAACTCGCCGGAGACAGCAGAGCAGCAGCGGACCAAGACTACGTCTATGTCACATCGCCCGACCGCCTCTTCGCAGTGGATCGGGCATCTGGCGAGGAAGTGTGGAGGGCCGACGTCGAGGCGGGCCAAGGCACCATCGACCTCCTCGGCGATCTGGTCATCGTTTCCGGATACTCCGACGAGCAGAGCCAGCCCGTCGTCGCCGCAGTGTCCGCCGCTACCGGAGACTCCCTTTGGAGGTGAACTCACGACGATGGCGGGAGCACGTGGCATTCCATCACCTCAGACGAGAAGATCCTTGTAGCAACCTACCTCTCCGGTGGGAGTAGCGAGATGTCGCTGACGCTTCTGGATCTGGACGGCGAGGAGATCTGGACGATCCAGGCCGATGATGTCGAGGACGTCTCGAGCGACTATGTCGCCGTGTACCTGAGCGGAGGCGTGAAGGTCACCAGTGCGAATGATGGAACGCCGATTGCGTTTGTGCCCACCATCAGCGATCACGTCGATGACACCGATGCAGCTCTCTTGAATTCGACGCTGGTCATTGCCGAGAACGACAATCTCACTGTCAGTGGCTGCTCACTTCCGTCAGGTGATTTGGAATGGACCCGCTCGGTCGACACCACGGAAATCTATGGACTCGCTGGCCACGGGAACGTCGTCTGGGTGACCGTGTCGAATGGGGGAGAGGTCCTGGACCAGGACGGCATTCCCCTCTGGTCAGATACCGAGTCCGACTGGGAACTTCGTCTTTTTCTTGATGGGAAGGCTTTCTTCGCGGCAACGGCTGACGAGCTATCGCTAATTGATGCCGAGACCGGTGCCATCGTGGGAAGAGCGACGTTCTCGACCTATCCAGACAGCGATGTGGTTGCCGCGGAGGACATGCTGCTCGTACCCGAGGGAACCTCGGTACGCGCCTACGAGCTGCCAACCCTGACAGAGCTCTGGACACTCGAGACCGGTCTTGAAATCGACTCTTTAGCAGCCGTCAACAACGGTCTCCTGGTTGAATCAGATGGACGTCGGACGCTCACCTACTACGAGTGACGCGACGCCGGCGACCTGGCATCCCTCTCATCTGGACTGATCGGGTGCGGTCCAGTGACGTCCCAGACCGTCCCCACTCCCAATCTCGGACAGCCCCGAGTACCCCTCGATTTTCGGCGCTGCGCGGGATTGTGGGGTGAGGGTGGGTTGAGGGTCCCCGTGTAGGGGTCGAGGCCCCGCTGGAATCGGTGATGTCTAACGTCCCCGATCCAGGAGGCCTCGATGGCTCCCGACTCTATGCGGGTGCGGTTGCACCTGCGTCTCATCACCGTGCTCGCCGTGGTGGTCGACACCACCGACCAGCTGATCCTCGAGGTGGCATCGACCCGACGCTGGTCGCGCTGCCCGCAGTGCGGGTTCAAGTGCTGGACGGTCCATGACCGGCGTCGCCGCAAGATCCGCGACCTGCCCGTTTCCGGCCGAAGCGCGACGCTGCTGTGGCTGCGCCGCCGATTTTCCTGTGGCAACTGTGGTGAGCGCCACCTCGAGCTCCACCAAGAGTTCGAGGGCAAGCTGACCCGCCGGCTGGCCCGCCAGCTCGTAGCTGACGCCAAGGTCATGTCGATCCGAGCGGTGGTGCGTCGTCATGGCCTGCACTGGGCGCTGGTCATGCGGCTGGTCAACCAGTGGGCCAACCTGGTCGCCGCCCACCGCCGGCAGCAGCGCTGCCGGGTGTTGCTGGTCGATGAGACCGCAATGCGGCGCCGTCACCGCTACGTGACGGTGCTCCAGAACGGTGAGACCGGCGAAGTGCTGGCCATGGTCGCCTACCGCAACGCCGCAGCCCTCTCAGGGTTCCTCATCGAGCAAGGGCCCCGTTGGTGTCGGGGCGTTCAGGTCGTGGTCTCTGATGGTTCGAAGTCCTACAAGGCCGCCATCGAGGTCCACCTGGCCGGTGCCACCCATGTGTTGGACCGGTTCCATGTGGTCCGCTGGTTCGCCGCCGGGCTGACCCTGGTGCGCCGCAACGCCCAGCGCCGCCAACCACCCGGTGTCAAGCCGGCGTTCGACCCGGAGCTGTTCCGAGCCCGTTTCGCGCTCTTGCGCCGCAGCGAAGACGGTGAGCCCGACCCTGGCCTGGTCGACCTGTTCGACCGCCACCCCCGCATCGGGGTTGCCTGGCAGGCCCTCCAAGAGCTCTACGGCCTCTACCAAGCCGATGACCGCGACGGCGCCCTCGCCGCGCTCGACCGATTCACCGACCTCTACGCCACCGGGAAGATCCCCGAGTTCGGTGACGTGGTCAACACCATCCTGGCCTGGTCCGACGAGATCCTGGCCTTCCACGAACCCGCCGCGGGGCGGATCTCGAATGGTCGCCTCGAGCGCACCAACAACAAGCTCCAAGTCCTGCGCCGTGTCGCCTACGGGTTCGTCAACCGATCCAACTACGAAGCCCGAGGCATCCTCGCCTGCGGTCCCATACGATCACCTCAACCGAAACCAGCAGCCCTCACCCCATGAACACGCGCAGTCTCCCTATGTGAGGGTGTGGCATCTGCTCGAGTCACCAGACGTCTTGGAGAGTGCCGTAACATCGGAAGACCTCGCGGATGGTGTCGGAGGAGTCGAACAATGACGACAGACGATACATTCGGTCTTACCGGCGCCGAGCGGTGGAAGCTGCGGATTCTGGCCGAGGGCGTGGGCGTCACGGATTCGGCGCGCCGACACCTCGATGAAGTCAATCGGAACCGGGCCCTCACGCCCGCCGACTACACGTCGACCAGCGGACTCATCATCGTCATCGACCAGGACGTGTGGGTGAACGCCCCCATAGCCGACCAGCCGCAGAACGCAGAGTTCGTCCGCGAACCGAGTCTGCTACTGGACCTTGACGGAGACGGGTTCAATGTTCGTCGCTGACACCGACGAGCGGTTGCCGGTTCGTGTTTGGCTCCCGCCCGAGTACCACGGCCGGTGCAACGAGGCAGGCGAGCCCTACAACTCCTATGCCTTCACTCACGCTGACCGCGTGCGCATCTCGCCGATCGAGGGATGCAGCATGACCTGCAAGTTCTGCGACCTGCCCTACGAGTTTCCCGCTATCGCACGAAGCGGATCGAGGGACTGGTCGACGCAGTTACCACGGCAGTAACTGACCCCATGCAACCGGCTCATCACGTACTCATCTCGGGCGGCACACCTCGATCGGCCGATGTGGGGTATGTGCGGGACTGCTACGACGCAGTTGCGTCGGCTCATCCGAACCATCCGGTCGACGTGATGATGGTGCCCATCGATGAACTCATGGAACCCTCGTGGCTTCGCTCGATCGGGATCAACGAAATCTCCGTGAACCTCGAGATCTTCAACCTCGAGCGAGCCCGGACGCTCATGCGGCAGAAGGCCAAGCAAGGGCGAGACCACTATCTCGACTACCTGGGACGCGCCGCCGAGGTGTTCCCGACTGGGCACGTGCGGTCCATGTTCATGGTGGGGCTCGAGCCGCTCGAGGACACGCTGGAGGGCGTGCGAGCAGTCGCAGAGCGAGGCGCCGTGCCTGTCCTTAGCCCGTTCCGACCGGACCCTGCAACGCCACTCCGAGACGAGTCGCCGCCGACAGCTGAACTCTTGGCAGAGGCCTATCTGCGGTCGTTCGAGATCACCCAGTCGCTAGGTGTGGCTCTTGGTCCGAGCTGCATCCCATGTCGCAGCGCTCTGACCTTCGCATCCAGTGGCACGACCGCTCGGTCCTTCGGCGAGCCTTACACGGTCTGAGGGATGGGCCTGCGAGGAATAGCCAGCGTTGCCGACCTCGATCCCGAGCTGATCCGTTCGGTGGTCGATCGTGCGGCGGTACTGGTCGAGGATGATCACCGGTCGCAGGCTCTGCAGGGCGCATCGGTCGGGCTCCTGTTCCTGACGCCGTCCCTACGTACCTGCGTCGGGTTCTCCGTTGCTGCGCGCACCGGCTTGGAGCACAGACCGTGACCGTCACATAGAGCGCGGAGGAAGCTCCATGTCCGCGGCGGAGTCGATCGGCGACACCGTCCGGACGATGGCTGGCATGGTCGATCTCCTCGTCGTTCGGCCCACGGCGACACGTCCCACATCGGGCCCGGGATTCCGTGCCCGTGGGTGAACGGCGGCGACGATATCGAGCACCCGACCCAGGCCCTGGTTGACCTGGCAGCGATCGAGGCAGAGGCGGGTCCAGTCCGGGAGCTACGGATCGCTGTCGTCGGTGACCTCGGTCAGCGGTGCGTGCGGTCACTGGTCGCGATGCTTCAGCGCCGCCCTCGACATCTGGTGCTCTCGGGCCCGTCTTCACGCGTCCCGGCGGAACTCCGTGGCCAGTCCTCTTGGATTGAGCTAGTGGATGAGTGGCCGGGGGGGAACGATCGATGTGCTGTACCTGGCCGGCCTACCGGCGTCAGGGGCGGGTGCCGACCTCGGCGAAGCAGAGCGACGGCCATTCTGTCTCACGGCTGAACGAGTGGCCGCGCTCGCTCCATCGGCCGTGGTGCTCTCCCCGATGCCAGTGATCGACGAGGTGGATAATGCCGTCCGAGGTCACCCACAGGTCAGGTTCCTCGCCCAGAGTGACCGAGGGGTGTTCGTGCGTATGGCCATCCTGGAGCATCTCCTAGCCAGCTAGACACGTGGCTGGCCACGGACCGGTTTCAGACCGGCCGGTAGGAGGAGCGACCTCTCGCCAACTTGCCTCCCGATCTACGGACTCGGCAGCGAACTGACGAGTCCATAGATCGGAGTGGTAAACGTCAGGTGACAGGGTGGCCATGAGCGTCGATCAGCAGGCGCGCCCAGATCAGTGCAGCGACCGCTGAGTTCAGACGGCGTCGCGGGACCGCGTGCTGAGCCCTGACGATCGCCGGAAGCCGCGTCCCGGTGTGAGCGCCGGGACGGGCAGCGATGGCGTCGGACAGGAGCTGTAGCACCTCGTCATCTGACAGTGGATCGACAATCGCTGTGTCGGGGGTCGGATTCGTTGCCGAGCCTCCGTCGGGTTCGGAAGGAGCGACCGAATGGAGCCGGCGCAGGTGGTCCGCTAGCTCAGTGGAATTGATGATGGTGACCTCATGAAAGCCTGCGGCATCCGCTGTCAGGTGCTGACTCATGCGGGGGGCCAAGTAGACAGCGTGCCTTCCTGTGACCCCGACAGCGTCGCAGACGTCCCGGAAGCAAGCGCGGGAGGTGCTCCTCGGGGTGTCTGCCAGCCTTGCACTCGACCACGGTCACTGACTCCGGCCCTACCGCCAACCAAGTCGAGCTCGAAGTGTCGACCGTCCCGGTTGTGTAGCTCCAGGTTCGCAACGACCTCGATGTCCGCAGCCTGGCGGAAGATCTGCTCAGCTACGCCACGTGTCCCGGCTTCGAGCCACTGTCCCCCGAGGAACTGAAGAAGTCGTCGGCGACTCGCTTCGCCTCGGCGGTTCGGTGTGAGCCGAAGACGTCGGCCCTCTAGCCTCGGGGCAATGACGTAGCCAACCAACGCGAGGGACTGGGCAGCTCGTAGGGCAGCTTGTCGGCCTTCGTTGTGCGCAGACAGTGTGATCGTCATGGTGCGGGGGTCGCCTCGGTGCAGACGCCCCCTGATGTTTCGGAGCATCGTGTCGACGTCGGGCCAGGCGATGGCCTGTCGGGCCAGGCGATCGAACAGCGCATCGGCCGGGTCGTGAACCGCCCTGCGAATCTCGGTTAGTTCCGTGCCAGCAAGCCAGCAGGCCACCGGCCCGCGGGGACGGTGCTCCCCGGTCCGGAAGGTGCCTCTGGCACGGGACTGATCGTGCCGGCCTCGGTCCTTGGTATGGCGGGTTCCAGATCGGAGACAGTTGGTGACATGCGAGCTCCTTTGAGTGCTGTCGGAAGCGTGTCTCCCGACAGCACGACGGCTGCGCTGACTCCTGCGTGACAAGCGAGCAACGTCGCCCGCGTATTGAGCGAGATCAGCTGATATAGCTGTCGATATCGGCCTGGACGTCCGCGAGCTGCCGCTGTTCCCAGGCATCGATGATCACGTCGTACACACGTTCTTCGGCGTCGACGATCTTCTGCGAAACCCGTTGGGCAAGGAGGTCCTCGAGTGCGGCCTGGCTGCGGGCTTCGACCAGGGAGGTGTCGGCTACGAGGCGGATGTGCTCGTGCCTGTCGGAGAGTTCGGCGGCGTGGAGCTGGTCGGCACCGTCCTCCTCTCGCAGGAGCGCCCGTTCCATCGCAGGCTGCGGACCCAGAGCGATGAGGAACTTGATGAGCACCGGCAGCGTGTCGATGAAGATGATTGCCAGCCGTAGCACCCATTCGGCAGCGGCGAGCGAGCTTGAGCGGTCAGAGAGACGGCTCAAGGCCTGCCCATTCGGGCCAGGAGACCATCGCTGTCGACGTTGGCCGACTCGAAGCGGGCAGCCTCGGCATCTCGTGAACTCGTGACCACGTCCAGCTCGGTTTGAACGCTCGACAGGTCGGATTCAGCTGAGTCCTGTTCGCGCTGTCGCCGTCGAGGCGAGACGGTCGGAGATTTCGGTCTTCTTGGTCTCCAGCTGGCCCTGCAGCGCGACCTCCTCGGCTCGAAGGCGGTCACGAAGCTCGACCTTCTCACGCCACGCCGGTCCAGCCCCGATATCATTGCGGACCGCAGGTGCCTTCATGCTCGCAGATGACCGCCCGCTCAGCGACGGCCAGCTCAGCCGTCTTGGCGTCGAGCCGCGAGGTCGATGACCTCGGGGTCTTCGAGGATGGACGGAAGCTCGGAGGCGCCGTCGACGACCGCCTGCAACTCGATCACCTGGGCCTTCATCTCTGGGATGCTTGCGTATCTAGGATCTTCGGCGAGCGTCCGGGTTTGCTCAGCGGCGGCCTCGGTCTGCATCAGCGAGAGCTCCGTCTCGATCTCCGGTGTGAATGCGCGCAAGACGAGGGGTTCGGCGATCACCGTGCCGATTACGGCCGCCAGGATGAAGCGGGGTGCAAACGCAGCGAGGTTGCCGAGAAACGTCGGGTCGCCGCCGTATAGCGGCGACCAGCCACCGGTCCAGGTTGAAGACCGCCGCTCCCCAGGCGATACCTCCCATAAGGGCAGGGCGTCCTGGAACGTGGAGCACCTCGTGCAGTGCGAAGGTCGCAGATGCAGCGGCCATGCCCGAGGTCGTCATGGATCGCGCCACCAATACCAAGGGCCTTTGCCCTTTCCGACGGGAACTGGTCGACGAGGTGGCGGGGTGCGGCCGAGGCCCAAAGGAGGAAGTTGCTGAGGACGGAGGTCACGGTCATCGGTCTCCACTTGTGAGGGCGGCCAGTCAGGGCGAGCGGTGATGCATCTGTTCCTGACGGGCACGAGGCTCAGCCGGTGTCCGACGGTCCCCGAGTCACCCTGCGTCGCCCGAGTCGCCTGAAGCGCCCCATCGCCGGTGAGCGCCCGAGGTTGTGCATCGAGACGACAACCCCCGGCAGCCGGAGTGCCACCGCACGGGGCCGCCTCGCGAGTGCGGGCGTTGGCAAGATGGAGATGGGAGCACGAGAATGACGGCGCAGCGAGATCCGCAGCGGCGGTGCATGGACGTTCGCCCGTAAGGTGCTGACGACGTTGATTCGTGGGGCGCTGAAGAGGCCGACTACTTCGGTGTCCTGGGCCGTCGAGCCGAAAACGTTCGTCGCGACCAGCCTGATGGCCCGCGTCCGGTCGAGGTGGACCACCAGCACCGTCCCTTTCCGGGTAAGGCCCAGCGCCGTCGATCGTGACCGAGGTCGCTCCGGGGGCTGACCAGGCGACCCGTACAGGGCCGCGTGGCGATCGTCGCAGAAGCTGACACGGCCACGAGATCGAAGCACGGTGCCGTTCCGGTGGTGGCGAGCGCGGTGCTCCACTCGATCGCAGAGGGTCGAGCTGAGGGGTCGCTGGTCCCACGGCTGACGAGCCGGCGGAACAGCTCCACCAGCACCGGTGGGAGGTCGGTCAGGTCCTGAAGGTACCGGGCGTAGAAGGAGCGATTCGGCTGGTTGAATAGCTTCGAACGGATGTCGATGTCGGGCCACGTATGGGCACTCAGGTACGAGCGGATGCTCGCCTCGGACAGCGTATTGAGGAAGAAGAGGGGTCCGACCCCGAACAGCAGGTAGTGCAAGAGGAATCCGATTGACCAGCAGTCCGAGTCCCGACCGATCACGCTGGAGTTGAGGACACCACGGGCTCTCACCTCCGGAGCGACGAAGTCGTCGGCCTTTCCCCAAGTCAGAGGCCCGGTGCCGGGCGCTCCGGGTAGCCAGACCTCCGTCGAAGTCGATCAACGTGGCAGGCATCCTCCTCCGAGGTCCACGAAAGTGTTCTCGATGTTCACATCGGCGTGGACATACCCGATCTCTTCGGCGGCTACGGTCAATTCGGCAAGCCGGAGCGCCACAAGGTGACGGTCGGCAATGGGCGCACCTAGCCAATTCCGCAGTTCTGCAGGCCACGTCCTCGATCACCTGCTCGAATGCTCGGTAACCAGCGGTGCTGAGGTCCGTGGCGAGGCTCACGATGACGTCACGGCCCGCCCAACGGACATGCCCGACCCAGAACGGGAGAGCCGGCCAGATCGCACGAGCGGCGGTCGGGTTGTTGCCCCATCTGGCGTCGACGTTCTGGTGGAGGGCGGAGATAACGCCAGCGCAACTAGCCGGATCGAGCGTGGGCGACGGGTCATGTCGCTTCAGCACGATTCCTGGTCCAGAGCCGCCCGGGCGTGTATCGCATTGGTAGACGGTGCCGAACCCGCCAGCGCCGACGACTGCGCCGGCCGTGATGTGGTCTCCCGGGACGAGCACGCGGCGACCCTCGGAATCGGTTCCAGTGCGGCGCAGGCGGATAGCACCGAGAGCACCTCGAGGTCGACCGACATCGTCGTCGCTCCCTAGGGGAGGATGACGATGTCGGTGGCGTCGTCCTCGAGAAGGTGCGCAGCGCGCCGAAGTTGCTCTAGGTGCTCCACGAGCGTTGAGTTGGCGGCGCTCGGACCAGCGTCGAGCCGTCTCCAGCAGGCGAGCGACTGCCTGCAACGTCCGGGTGAGAACGGGGGTCTGGTGCAGCCACGTCATCCCGTCGCTGGTTACCCCGATGGAAGCCTGCTCGTCCGACCACAAACCCGTCGGTCACGACGGCGAGGGCCGCCGGCGTCGTAGGCGCCAACCATGCCATCGATGGGATCGGTGCGGGCTGGTCTGCGAGCTCGGTTGACAGGACACGCAGGAGCACCTCTCGCCCGGCCTCGATACCGATGTGGGGAATGAGGTGATTCGTCCAGCGAGGTCGACAGACCCCAGCGGCAGGCTTGTTGCCGTCGCTCACGAGGAGGAAGGCTCCATTGCCTACATGTGCGATGACCACTTCGCC
>CAVOFR010000004.1:0-21323 GCA_963695075.1 uncultured Acidimicrobiales bacterium | reverse complement strand
ATCCCCGGGTGGATGCGGTGGACCCGTCGACGAGCTGTCTGGCCCACGTCCTGTCCGGACGGGGGCTGGCCGAGGCCGAGGTGCATCTGGAGAAGCTCAGGCTCCGAATGGAGGAGAACCCCTCCGACAAGAACGTCGGACGCTTCACGGGCCCAGGAGCGATTCGAGATCGAAGGTGGATACACGGCCACTTCCGAGGTCCGTCGATTGGCCGCCGGCCTGGGGCTGGGGGCCGACCGCCTCGACCTGCCGCTCAGCGTGCTGTCGGGAGGCGAGCGCCGTCGCGTCGAGTTCGCCCGGATCCTGTTCGCCGGCAGCGATCTCCTCCTCCTCGACCAACCGACCAATGACCTCGACAACGACGCCGACCTGGCTGATGTCGTTCCTCCGTTCCTACAGCGGTGCGCTGCTGGTGATCAGCCACGATCTGGATCTCCTCGACGAGTCGATCACGCGGGTGCTCCATCTGGAGCGGGAGGAGGAGGCGTCGGTCGGCAAGATCGTCGAGTACAAGGGCACCTCTCGGAATACCTCGTCGAACGGGAGTTGGACGAGGCCCGCCAGGTCAAGATCGCCGCCCGCCAGAAGGGGGAGATCGACCGGTTGTCAAAACTGGCCGATTCGATGCGCGGATCGACCGAGAAGCGGGCTCGCAAGGCCAAGGTCCTCGACAAGCGGGTGGGACGACTGGAGGCGAATCTGATCGATGCCCCGCTGCGGCAGCGGCTGCTCGATCTCGACCTGCCCGATCCGCCGCACTGCGGCAAGACCGTGCTCGACGTGAGCGATCTCGCTCTCGTACGGCCCGCTCGACGTGTTCGAGGACATCTCGTTCTCTCGGCTCGCGGCGAACGGCTGCTCATCCTGGGCCTCAACGGCGCAGGCAAGACCAGCCTGCTCCGCTGCATCGCAGGTCTGGTGGAGCCGGCCCTGGGAGAGGTCGATCTCGGCTATCAGGTCTCCCTGGGGTACTATGCCCAGGAGCACGAGGGGATCGAAACCGGTCGCTCGCTCTTCGACCACCTGCACGGGTCGGGCGATCTCGACGACCGGCAGGTCCGCGGCCTCCTCGGGATGTTCGGGCTACGGGGCGACAAGGTGTTCCAGGACGCGAGCACCCTCTCGGGTGGAGAGAAGACGAAGCTCGCGCTCGCCGAACTCGTGGCCGGGAACCACAACCTGCTGATGCTCGACGAGCCGTCGAACAACCTCGACCCGCCGTCGCGCACGGCCACGGCCACGGCCCTGGCCGGATGGAAGGGCTCGATGATGCTGGTCAGCCACGACCGTGCGTTCGTCCAGGCCCTCGCTCCCGACCGGGTTCTGATGATGCCCGACGGGACCCTGGACTACTGGTCCGAGGAGATGCTCGATCTGGTGATCCTGGCATGACCGGGGACGCCTTCACCTGGGTTGGCGGCGAGGGATTCAGCTATGTTGGCGCCGTCATACACCAAGGCGGGGGTCTTGAGGTAGAGACCATGCGCGCACCGGTCGGAACACGGTGGTTGCAGAACCTGATGCTCGTGGCGGGGGCCGCGGTGATCCTGGCCGCGGCGTGTACACCGCCGCCCTATCCAACCGAGGATCGGATCGACCTGTGGACCGAGTCCTTCGAGCGGGTCACCGTTCCAACGCCCGTCGGGCCGTTCGCGCAGTTCAGCGGGACGATCGAGAACTCGGCCGACTCCTCCAGCATCGATCTCTCCTGGATCGGATCCCAGGCGTTCGTGAACTACACATGGGAGTTCTGGTGCACCGGTCCCCAGGTCGCGACCGACGAAGGACTGGCCTGCCCGGCCGCGGGGACCTATGTCCGAACCGAGGATCGGTACTCGTTCCCGTGGGGTCAGCAACAGTGGGTGTTGGAGGACGTCCTGGGCACCCTGACCACGTCCGGGCCCGGCGGTGCGGTGACGGCCCTGTTCGACGGGACCTACTACGGGTCGAGCGGACTCGACGGCGTCGGTACGCATCCGCTCGTCCTCCACACCTACGACGGACGGGCCTGACTCGGCGCGAGGGCCGAGGGCTCTGCTCCTCAGGTCCCGGCGCTGGTTCCGGCGAAGGGGGGAGGATCGCCGACGTCGGGAATCAGCGGTCCCTTCCACGCCATCACCCGGGCCAGCTGCTCGGTGATGGGCAACCACTCCTCGGGCTTCCAGCCTTCGGCCACGCCCTCGACCTGGCCCGCCTGGTTCACGACCACCAGGGCCGGTAGCCGGTCGAGCTCGAGCGCCGACACGAAGGTCCGGTCAGGGTCGGCGAAGGCGAGCATCTCGTCGGCCAGCGGGCCGAGGTACCGGCGGGCGTCGCCGGCTTCGGCGGTGCAGAGAAAAGCCGATCTGACGTCGGCGGTGCGGAACGCGCGGAGGATGCGGGCTCCGGTGTCGAGCAGCGCCGACGACTCGACCGTGTACGGGTCGAGCACGACGACCAACAAGTGGAACATCGACAGCCACTGCGAGGCCTTCTGGGTCTCGCCGGTCAGCGTCGTCAGCTCCAGGTCCTGGGGGATTTCGGATGCAGCCACGGGGCGAGACGGTAGCGCAGGTCACCCATGTAGGGTCGAAGCGTGCACCCGATGGAGCATCTACGGGCGGTGGCCATGGCCGAGGGGGTGGGCCAGGAGATCCTCGCTCGCGAGGTCGCCATGGCCTTCTCCGGGCTGGATGCCGGCCCCCTCGAGCTGGTCACGCTGTGCCGTCGGATCGTGTCGCGACAGCCCGCCGCTGGGGCCCTGTGGACGCTCTGCGCCCGCGTGCTCTGCTCGGCCGACCCGATCGACACGGCTTGGGCCTTCGTCGACGAACTGGACGACGACCGGACCCTCCTGACGAAATCTGGTCCCGGGGCGGCGGCTACCGACGGTCATGAACGCGGTGTTGGGCCCGCCCGGGCCGAACCGGGGAGCGGGTCCGTCGGTGCCGTGCTGCTCGAGGCCGAAGCCGCCGGTCCGTCAGCCGCCCTCGTCGCCCTCGGCGGCCATGCAGCCGCGCTCGGAGCCCGCGACGCCGGTGTGCCGGTGTGGCTGGCCGTTCCGGTCGGGCGGATGCTGCCCGGTCTGCACTACGACGAGGCCGAAGATCGCTCGATCGGATCTGATACCGGACCGTGTCGCCTTGAGCGGCTCCCGCTCGACCTCGTCGACGAGATCGCGCGCTCCGACGGCCTTCGACCCACTCCGGCAGTCCTGCGCCGACCGCCCGACGGACCGATCGCTCCCGAACTCAACAAGAGGATTGACTGACATGGCCGGCCGCCGCGAGATGATCAAGATGACCGCCGACGAGGTCGAGGAGTTCCTGTCCGGCCGACGGACCATGAACCTCGGGACTCTCGGGCCGGACGGCAACATCCATCTGGTGGCGATGTGGTACGGGTTTCTCGACGGCGTCCTGTGCATCGAGACGTTCGGCAAGTCCCAGAAGGTGAGGAACCTGCAACGCGATCCGCGTTTCACGATCCTCATCGAGGACGGCGAGACCTATGAGACCCTGCGCGGGGTCGAACAGGTCGGCCGGGCCGAGATCATCGATGATCCCGCGGTGGTCGAGGATTCCTGTCGTTCCGTACTTTCGCGGTATCACGACTTCGACAAGCCCGAAGATCTCGACTTCGCGGCGAAGATGGCGGCCGACAAGCGGGTGGCCATCAAGCTCCACGTCGACACCACCGTCAGCTGGGATCACGGCAAGCTCGACGTTCAGTACTGATCCGAGTTGGGCGCGATGCTCGCACCGGCTGGAGCGGTGATGACCGCGATTCCGGACGTGAACCGATCGGCCGGGTCGAGCCGACAGAGCGATGTGGGAACTCGTGCCGTGCGTCGTGTGGTGATCGGAGCGACCCTCGTCCTCGTGCTGCTCGTCACCGCCTGCGCCGGAGCCGACCCGACCGACCGAGGCGACACGATCGGCAAGGGCGATGACCCGACCGGAGAGCTGTCCCTGATGGTCGACGGTGTCGAGCGGTGGTTCACGGTCGTTCGTCCGCCCGATGTCGGGCCCGGCGCGCCGCTCGTGTTGCTCATGCACGGAGGGGGACGGAGCATGCGCCATGCGCTGGATCGGGAAGGGACCCGAGACTGGGTCGACCTGGCCGACGAAGCGGGGTTCGTGCTGATCGCTCCGAACGGAGTCGACCCGCGTACCGGATCGACGAGCGGCGGTCACCAGCAATGGAACGACCTGAGGGAGCCGTTCGGTCGGGCCGACTCCGACGCCGACGACGTGGCCTTCGTGGGTCGGCTGGTCGAGTGGACCGTCGAGCATCACCAGGTCGATCGGGAGCGCGTCTTCGTGACCGGGTCGTCCAACGGCGGGATGATGGCGCAGCGCCTCCTGATCGAGTCGCCGGACACGTTTGCGGCCGGCGCATCGTTCATCGCCAACCTGCCCGCTCACCAAGTGCTCGAACGGCCACGTTCGGCGGTGCCGCTCCTGCTGGCCAATGGCACGGACGACCCCCTCATGCCCTGGTCGGGCGGCGATGTGGGGAAGGGACGCCGGGGTGCGGTGATCTCGGTGGCCGAGACCCGGGCATGGTGGGCCGAGAGCGATTCCGCCGAGCCCACCGGGGCCGGGGCGACCCGCCTGGATGACACCGCTCCGAACGACGGGTGCACCCTGGAGATGGAACGGCTGGCCGCGGGGCCGGATGGCGCCGACCTGGTCGTGTTGACGATGCAGGGCGGCGGCCACGCGATGCCGTCGACGCACTACGGCCGACTGACCGTCCTCCTGGCCGAGCGGGTGGTCGGCCCCCTCTGCCGGGACGCTGACGGTGCTCGGATCGCCTGGGACTTCTTCGCCACCTCTGCCGGATGACGGTTGGCTCAGTACTTCTCGGGGACGTAGGTCTGTTCGTCGATCGGGGGACGGATGTAGTCGTTCTTCTGCCGCGGCGGGAGCGTGAAATCGTGCGTCATCACGTCCTTGTAGGGGATCTGGCTGAGCAGATGGGCGATGCAGTTGAGCCGGGCCGCCCGTTTGTCGTCGGCCTTGACGACCCACCACGGAGACTGTTTGGTGTCGGTGTACTGGAACATCTCGTCCTTGGCCCGTGAGTAGTCGACCCAACGGGCTCGTGACTCGAGGTCCATGTCGCTCAGCTTCCACCGCTTCTTGGGGTCGGCGATGCGGCTCTGGAACCGACGTTCCTGTTCTTCGTCACTGACCGAGAACCAGTACTTGATCAAGATGGTGCCGGACCTGATCAGCATGTTCTCGAAGTTCGGACACGAGCGGAGGAACAATTCGTACTCTTCGTCGGTGCAGAACCCCATCACCCGTTCGACACCGGCCCGGTTGTACCAGCTCCGGTCGAAGAGCGCGAGTTCTCCGCCGGCCGGCAGGTGGGCGACGTAGCGCTGGAAATACCACTGGGTGCGCTCCTTTCGGTTGGAGTGGCCAGCGCGACCACTCGGACGATTCGAGGGTTGGTTCGTTCCAGGATGCGCTTGATGGTGCCGCCCTTGCCGGCGGCATCCCGACCCTCGAACAGGATGCAGACCTTCAGCCCCTCGTGGGTCACCCAGTGCTGGAGCTTCACCAGCTCGCGTTGGAGTCGGACGAGCTCCTTGTTGTAAGTCTTCTTGTCGAGCCGCTTGCGTGAATCAGCCACAACTCAATCCCGGTTCCGATCGTTGGGTCTGCATTGTGGCAAACCCGGCCGAGTCGGTGTCGAGTCGGCACTGCTACCGTCGGATGGCTGGCTACGAATTGGAGTACCCATGGCTCTTACCGTCACCGTCGTCGGGTTCGAGGACGGCAGCCCGATCCCCGGGGAGTTCGCGTTCTGCGCCGGTGGGGGACTCGGTCCGAACCGGAATCCGCTCATCAGCTGGTCGGGGCTACCGGACGGCACCGCGTCCGTTGCCGTGATCTGCGTCGACACCGACGCCCCCACGGTCGCCGACGACGTCAACGTCGAGGGCCGGACCGTCTCGGCTGACCTTCCGCGAGCCGACTTCCACCACTGGGTCCTGTACGACATCGATCCGGCCGTGACCGAGATCGCCGAAGGTGCCGCGTCGGACGGGGTGACCCCCAGGGGCAAAGCGGCCGAGGAGACACCGGTCGGTACGGTGGGGATCAACGACTACACCAGCTGGTTCGCCGGGGATGCTGACATGGAGGGCCGCTACCACGGGTACGACGGTCCGTGTCCTCCGGCGAACGACGAGCTGGTGCACCACTACCATTTCAAGGTGCTCGCGCTGGACGTCCCGAGTGTCGGCCTGGCGGGCGGAGCCACCGGTGCCGAAGTTATGCAAGCGGTCGAGGGCCACGTGCTGGCCGAAGCCGGACATGTCGGGACCTATACCCTCAACGCCGCCCTCGGCTAGATCTCAACCGGATATGGAGTCACTCAGCTACATCTCGTGTAGCTGAGTGACTCCATATCCGGGCAAGCGGCCGGGCGGGTGATGAGGCCTGCCGACTAGGATCCCAGCCAGCTGCGATCACTGGTGGCGTGGGTGAGCGCGGGATGGAGTCGGCCGCGCCTAAGGCGGCCCGTGCAGGGCGGATATGCGATACCAGGGTCGGTGCAAGCCGGCGCCACAGGCCGGGGTCCTCGGGCGCACGGCGGTTGGCGTCGTGTCCTGCCTGCTCGCGGTTTCATGCAGTGGCGCGTCACCGGGTCTGGGTGACGCCGAGGGAGGCATCGGCTTAGTCACCGACCGGGCGCCGACGGCCGATACCGAGTCCGCAACGGTCGCTTCGGGGGCTCCGGGCGATTCCGCCGATGGGACTGTCGACCCTGACCGTCCCGATACCACCGGGGGCTCCGGATCGGATCCGGCCGGGACGGAGCGACCCATCGCCGGTGGACACGAGGAAGGGGAGGAGAGCTCGACATCGGGGCCCGACCGATCACGGCTCGATCCGGCCCCGGGCCTCTCGGCCGACGATCCTTTCGAGGCTGCACTCGGTCGGTACTGGGCTCTGCTCCACCGCGCCAGGGCCGAGCCGTGGAGCTACGACGAAGCCGAGCTCGACGCCGTCGCGGTGGGGGCCGGCCGGGACCGGTTCCGTCGGCGGGTCGAGAACCTCGGCGCAGCCGAGGCGATCGTCGCACGGCCCGAGCCGAGCTTCGAGGTGCGACTCTCCGGGATGCGGATCGGGGCGGGAGTCGCTGTCGGCGAGGAGTGCGTGCTCGATGATCTGATCCACGTCGTCGTACGCAATCCGCACACCGGCGAGCGGTACGAACCGCCATTGGTGACCGATGAGCGGGTCTTCACCAGTCGGTACGGCGTCACGTTCCAGCTCGTGGACGGTGTCTGGAAGGTCGCTGATCGGGTCCTGATCGAGGACTGGGAAGGGGTGGCAGGATGCGCGAACGGTTGGTGACCCGGGCAACCGTCGCCGTCTTGCTCCTGGTCGCGGCGACCACGTTCGTCGAGCAGGGCGTGGCGAGTGCGGGCGAGGACGTCGGCGACGATGGACCGCGGTTCGTCGAGGTCGACGGCTCCCACGAAGGCCACGGCCAGGGTGGCCTCGACCTGCCCGGCCTCGGTGGTTCCGGCGGCGGAGGGGGCGTCGACTATCCCTGCTACTTCTACCGTCCGCTCGCCGACGACTACGCATCGGGGGACTCGGCGGTGGCGCTGACCGCGGCCGAAGACATCACGGTGTCGATGCTGATCGCCGGTCTCATCGCGTGGGAGGACGTCTCGCCTTCACCTCGGCTCGCGTGGCCCCTGGCGGTCGGCCAGCCCTACTTCCGGGACTGCTATCAGCCCGGCGAGGGTCCGGGCACCCACACGCCGGCGTTCACCGACGAGTTCTGCTACCGCTCGCCGTGTGGGTCCAGCCGCACGCTCGACGAAGTCATCGAGAATCTCCGGGCCACCGTCGACCCGGGGCCTCCTCTGCCGGTGGCCAACCCGCCGCTCGACTCGCTCGTGGTCGGAGTCGAGAGCCGGTTCGGCGTCGGTCAGCTGTTGGTCGAGATGACCCACCGGCCCGATGAGACGGGAGTACTCGCCCTCGAGGCATCGATCACCGCGACGCCCGTCCGGGTCGACTGGGCCATCGGCGAGGACATCTTCCTCACCTGTGGACCCGACGAGTCGATGATCGGTTCCGACGGCATGGCCGGCTGCGCCCACACCTTCTCCGTCGCCACCGAGGGGGCGGTCGATGGATCGGTGACGGTCGTGTGGAAAGTCGACGCGACGGTGACCCGGAGCGACGGCACCGTCGCGGCGGTCCCGCAGCCGCCGGTGATCGAGCGAACGGACGTCCTCATCCACGTGCGAGAGATCGAGCCACTCCTGCGGTGAGGAGGCGGCCGGGTCTGCGCTCCCCGGCCGTCCGACCCCGACGCGTTGGGGGGCGATCGGGGGTGGGCATACGATCGGCTCCGTGACCGACTTCCACCACCAGCCCCTGTTCGAGCTCGGACCGGACGAGACCACGTATCGATCCCTCGGGATCGACGGGGTCACGACGGTCGATCTCGGCGGACAGACGTTCCTCAAGATCGACTCGAAGGCGCTCAGCACACTCGCGGCCGAAGCCATGGTCGATATCGCCCACCTTCTCCGCACCTCACATCTCGAGCAGCTCGCCGCGATTCTCGACGATCCGGAAGCGTCGGCGAACGACCGGTTCGTCGCGCTCGAGCTCCTCAAGAACGCCGGCGTGGCGGCGGGAATGGTCCTGCCGGGATGCCAGGACACCGGGACGGCGATCGTCATCGGTCATCGTGGCCACCACGTGCTCACCGGCGGCGACGACGAGGAAGCGCTGGCGCAGGGCATCCATCGCACCTACACCGGTACCAACCTGCGGTACTCGCAGATGGCGCCGCTGTCGATGTACGACGAGAAGAACACCGGAACCAACCTGCCGGCCCAGATCGAGATCTATGCCGATCCCGGCGACGAGTACGAGTTCCTCTTCCTGGCCAAGGGCGGCGGGTCGGCGAACAAGACCTTCCTGTACCAGGAGACGCGGGCCATCCTCAATCCCGAGGCACTCCTCGGGTTCATCCGGGAGAAAGCCAAGACGTTGGGGACGTCGGCCTGTCCGCCGTATCACCTCGCAATCGTGATCGGTGGTATGAGCGCCGAGTTCAACCTGAAGACGGTCAAGCTCGCCAGCGCCCGGGCTCTCGACGGGCTTCCCTCCGAGGGCAATGAGTACGGGCGGGCGTTCCGCGATCTCGAGCTCGAGGCCCAGGTGCTGGAGATGACCCGGCACATCGGCATCGGTGCACAGTTCGGCGGCAAGTACTTCTGCCACGACGTGCGGGTGATCCGCCTGCCCCGCCACGGAGCGTCCCTGCCCGTGGGCATCGGCGTGTCCTGCTCGGCCGATCGACAGATCAGGGCCAAGATCAACGCGGACGGGGTCTTCCTCGAACAGCTCGACACCGATCCCGCTCGGTTCCTTCCCGAGGTCACCGACGACGCTCTCGGTGGCGACGTCGTGGACATCGATCTGAATCGGCCGATGGACGAGATCCGCGCCTCGCTGTCGCAACATCCCGTTCGTACCCGATTGCGGCTGACCGGTCCCGTGATCGTGGCGCGCGACATCGCCCACGCCAAGATCAAGGAGCGGCTCGATGCCGGAGAGCCCATGCCCCGGTACATGCAGGACCATCCCGTGTACTACGCCGGGCCGGCCAAGACACCCGAGGGCATGGCGTCGGGCTCATTCGGGCCGACGACGGCCGGGCGCATGGACTCATATGTCGATCTGTTCCAGAAGGCGGGCGGCTCGATGGTGATGTTGGCCAAGGGCAACCGCTCGCAGCAGGTCGTGGACGCGTGCGCGGCGAACGGCGGCTTCTACCTCGGCTCGATCGGCGGCCCGGCCGCCATCCTGGCCCAGGACTCCATTCGCAAGGTCGAGGTGGTCGAGTACCCCGAGCTGGGGATGGAAGCGGTGTGGAAGATAGAGGTCGAGGGCTTCCCCGCGTTCATCGTCACCGACGACAAGGGCAACGACTTCTTCGCCGACCTGGCCTGAGTGCGTTATCGGGGTCTGTCCCCGATAACGCACTCGTCCGGGTCAGGTCTCGCGTTCGGCGAGCATCTGGCGGGCGATGACCTTAAGGCACAGCACTTCGTCGGCACCCTCGAAGATCGACAGCACCCGGGCATCGACGAAGTACCGGCTGACGGGGTATTCCTCGGCGTAGCCGAAGCCGCCGTGGATCTGCACGGCTTCCCGGGTGACCCACTCGGCCGCACGGCAGACGTACGCCTTGATCATCGAGGCCTCCCGGGTGCCCTTGCCCTCGGCCATCAGTCGGGCGACGTCGTACGCGAACTGCCGGGCGGCCTGGATCGTCACGGCCATCCGGGCCAACTTCACCTTCGTGAGCTGGTACTCGTTGATCGACTGACCGAAGACGGCTCGGTCCTCGGCGTACTGCTTCGCCTCTTCGAACGCGGCCTGCATCACACCGACGGCACGGGCCGCGGTCTGCAGCCGCCCGTTCTCGAATCCGGCCATCTGGTAGTAGAAGCCCCGGCCAAGGCCGTCCTCCTCGCCGATGAGGTTCTCGCTCGGGACGAACCAGTTGTCGAGAGCGACCTCGTAGCTGTGCATCCCGCGATAGCCGATCGTGTCGATCGGGCGGCCTTCCATCTTCCCCTCGCCCTCGGCCGCCTGTCGTTCGGCCTCATCCTGGGTGAGGACGAACCCGTGGCCGTCTCCTCGCGGCTTCGGCACGATGAACATGCTGATCCCGCGGTGGGCCTTGGACTTGTCGGGATCGGTGCGGACCAGCAGCATCAGCACATCGGCCCGGGCTCCGAAGGTGCACCAGGTCTTGACCCCGTTGATCAGCCACCCGCCCTCGGTGGGGGTGGCGGTCGTCGTGATCCCGGCGACGTCAGATCCGAAGTCGGGTTCGGTGACCGCGACTGCGTTCATGATCTCGGCCGTTGCGAGGCGCGGTAGCCACGTTCGCTTCTGTTGCTCGGTCCCCCCGGCCTCGAGAGCGCGGGCCAGGATCTCGGGTCGGGTGATGAGCGAACCGCCGGCACCGAGAGAAGCCCGCGACAGCTCCTCGGTGGCGATGACCATGCCGATGTAGTCGCTCTCCCCTCCGCTCGCATACCCGCCGTACTCCTCGGAGATCGAGAGGCCGAACGCCCCCATCTCGGCCAGGCCCTCGATGATCTCTTCGGGGATGTCGCCGTTGGTGCGGTGGATGTGTTCGGCGACCGGCTTGATCTGCTCTTCCGCGTAGCGGCGGAAGGCGTCCTGGACGAGCTCGAACTCGTCGTTCAGGTGGCGCGGGCCCTCGACGTCGGCCAGCGCGGCCAGTGTGTCGGCGTCGCGCCAGGAGGCGAGGAAGTCGGACGCCGGCGCCCACGTGTCGGATGCGATGCCCCACGCTGCCTCGTGGCCGACGGTCCGCGCCGCCAACTCGGCCACCGCGTCCGCGACGAACGCGCAGGTGATCGAGGCCTCGACCTCGCCCTTGGGGCCGTAGGTCGTCACCAGCGAGCGAGCGGTGGCCACGGCGCTGGCGGCGTGCGCGAGATCGTACGCCAGCACCTGGTTGGCGTCGATGCCGCCATGGTCGGCCAGGTGGTCGAGCGCGGCGGCACAACGGGCTGCGGCTATCTCGACGACGGCCGCGGCTGAGGAGAGATCGGGGGAGGTCATGGGCGAAAAGGTACCGACGCGGTGCGCCGTGGCCCCATTCGGAGGAGAACTCCCGGCTGCGGACAGCACGAATTGGAGCGACGGCTCTCCCTTGCGCCATGGTGGGGCCGCAAGCGAGACGGAGCGACCACATCGTGACCATGCATGAGCGACCCTTCGGACGGCACTACGAGGACTTCGAGATCGGTGACATCTACCGGCACTGGCCCGGCAAGACGATCACCGAGTACGACGACCATCTGTTCTGCATGATCACCATGAACCACCACCCGCTCCATACCAACGAGTGGTTCGCCGAGAACGAGACCGTGCACAAGAAGAACGTCGTCGTCGGCAACCTCGTGTACTCGCTGGTCCTCGGCATGAGCGTGCCAGATGTCAGCGGTGCGGCGGTGGCCAACCTCGAGGTGGAGACCCTGACCCACAAACGGCCGACCTTCCACGGCGACACCATCTACGCCGAGACGAGGGTCCTCGACAAGCGGGAGACCTCCAAGGGTGACCGCGGCATCGTGACCGTCGAGACCAAGGGCGTGAACCAGCGGGGCGAAGAGGTCTGCTACTTCCGCCGCAAGGTCATGGTCTGGAAGCGGGACGCCGCGCCTGCACGCGGCCGCCCCTACGGCGACGAGATCTGGGCCGACGAGTAGTACCGGCCCGACGAGCAGTGTCGGCCCGGAGAGAAGCCGGATCAGTCCGCGAGAAACCCGAGGATCGCCGAGTGGACGATCTCCGGCCGCTCCAGGTGGAGGAAGTGCCCGGCACCGTCGATGATCTCGACCTGTGACCCGGCGGCCAGCAGCGGACCGACCTGACGGCCGTATTCGACGCCGATGCACTCGTCGTCGGCACCGTGGAGATACAGGCATGGTTGCGGTGGAATCGAGGCGGTCGCCGCCTGTGCCTCGGCGAACGCGGGGTCGTCGCTGCCGGCGCCGAACGCACTGCGGTAGGTGTCGAGCGCCGTGGCCAGGGCGGCGGGATCGGAGAGCGCCGTGGTGGCGCGGGCTGCGTCGGTCGCACCCTCGTACCCCGGCGACCAGTCACGCCAGAGGCGGGTGACGAACTCCAGGTCGTTCATGGCGACGACCAGATCGGCGAGCGGGCTCTGGAAGAAGAACATGTACCAGGACCGGCGGAGTTGGTCGTAGTCCATGAACGCCTGGCCCATGACCGGACCGGGGGGCACGCCGGCCGCGACCACCTTGTGCCACCGGTCGGCGGCGAACGTCCCGCAGCCATAGGCGATGACGGCTCCCCAGTCGTGGCCGATGAGCACCGATTCGGAGGTCCCGCCCAGTGCGTCGTGGAGGCCACAGACGTCGACGACGTGGGCACCGGCCTGCCCGTTGTGGTCGGCTGGAACCGCGGTGGGGGCATAGCCCCTGAGGAACGGTGCGACCGCGCGGTAGCCGGCGTCGGCCAGTGCGGGCATCAGG
This sequence comes from uncultured Acidimicrobiales bacterium, assembly GCA_963695075.1. GTDB lineage: Bacteria > Actinomycetota > Acidimicrobiia > Acidimicrobiales > CAWCAL01 > CAWCAL01. The sequence goes on along the minus strand of CAVOFR010000004.1, from coordinate 8,242 downwards.
TGACGCCAGCTCCACGCCGTGTCGGGAAACCCGTGGAGGCACACCGCGAGTGGCCCTTCGCCCAGTTCCAGATACGCGATGTCCAAGCCGCCCACCGTGACGTGATCCGTGGCGGGGCTGCTGTCGTCCTGGTCCATGAGGCCATGCATAGCACTCGACCGGGATGCCGACTCGGCTCCTGTCGGCCACCGACCGTGCTCGAAGGAGTACGCGCCTGCTTGCTCCAGTATGTGCGAAATCGGTCACACCACGGGCAGTGGCCGTACCGTCGCAGTAACTTCGGTCGGGGATGCGCGCATCTTGGGGGTCACCGCGTGGTCAACGTGAGTTTCTACGGCGTTCGGGGGTCCACTCCGTCCCCGTGCGCCTGCAACGGTCGCTACGGCGGCAACACGTCGAGTGTCATCATCGACAAGCCAGGGTCGGATCCCATCCTCCTCGATCTCGGCACGGGCCTTCGCCTGTACGGGCTCGATATCGTCCGGCAGGGCATCGCCGCCGAGTTCTCTGCGTCCGCCTTCGTCACCCACATGCACTGGGACCACGTGCAGGGTCTGCCCTTCTTCGCCCCGGCGCTCTACGAAGGCGCCAAGCTCACGATCCACGGTCCGCCGCCGCCGTCGGAGGGCTCGCTGGCCGATGCGTTCAACACCTTCCTCCGGGAGCCCTTCTTTCCCGTCGACCTTTCCGGCCTGCCCGGCACGATCGACTTCGTCGACATGGCCGAGGAGGCGTTCACCCACGGTGAAGCCGTCGTCACGGCGGTGGCCGTTCCCCATGTCGGTCTGACCTACGGCTTCCGCATCGACTACGAGGACATCTCTATCGGCTACGTGCCCGACCATCAGGAGCCGATCGGGCAGGGACTCGCCGTCGATCCCGGTGTCGTCGCGGGATTCCGAGGGGTGGACGTCCTCATCCACGATGCCCAGTTCACGCCCGCTCAGCTGGCCCTGCGTCCCGACTGGGGTCACTGCACTCCGGGCTACGCGGTCGAGGTGGCTCGGCAGTGCGAGGCTCGCCGGCTGGTGCTCTTCCACCACGACCCGGTCCACGACGACTACATGGTCGACGAGCTGCTCGCCGAGGCGCGCTCCCTGGCTGGGCCGGACATCGAGGAGGTCATCGCAGCGTCCGAGGGTCTGACGCTCTCGTTGACGCCCGAGCCCGCGGTGGCCGGCTGATCATCGGATCGTCGCCGGGCTAAGGTCCAGGCGCCCGAGACCAGGAGGAGATCGGCCAGTGCCCGACGGGAAGCAGTATCGGACCGTGCTGGGGAACTTTCCCACCGGCGTGACCATCGTGACCGCCGTCGACGACGGCGAGCCGGCCGGGTTGGCGATCGGGTCGTTCACGTCGGTGTCGCTCGACCCACCGTTGGTGGCGTTCTGTCCCGACAAGGGGTCATCGAGCTGGCCGCGCATCGAATCTGCCGGCGCCTTCTGTGTCAACATCCTGGCCGCTGATCAGGTTGACGTCTGCAATGCGTTCGCCGGCAAGTCCGACGACAAGTTCGCCGGGGTCATGTGGGAGCCGACGCCCCTCGGATCCCCGCGGATCGAGGCCAGCCTGGCCTGGATCGACTGCACCGTCGAGGCCGTTCACGACGGTGGTGACCACTTCATCGTCGTCGGGCGGGTCCACGACCTCGCGGTGGCGCAGCCCGATGCCGGCCCGCTGCTGTTCTTCCGGGGCGGCTACGGGCGCTTCGCCGCGGACTGAGTCAGTCGGCCTCGATCGCCGCCAGGGTCATCAGGGCCAGTTCCCGGATCAGGTCACCTTTCGCGATTCCCGGATCAGACGCGATGCGCGCGGGACTCCAGAAGCTCTGTTGGATCGTGACGGCACTGACCCGGACGGCGAGATCGACGAGTTCGGGCCGTCGCTGATCGTCGAGGGACACGCCGGACATCTGCAGCCCCTGGGAGATGATCCTCGATTCGGCGTCGGCGAGGAGCTGTTCGAACGCCGGGTCGACGCGCGGCGGTGAGTCGAACGCTCCCAGCAGGTGGAGGCGATCGTCCATCAGTGCGGCGAACGTCGCGTAGACGTTGCGCACGAAGGCGAAGGCATCGTGCTCGTGACCGACCATGTCGCGCTCGACCGTGCTCGCTGCGGCGGCCAGGGACTCGTCGACCAGGCGTTCCAGGACGCCTCCGATGATGTCGTATCGAGAGTCGAAGTGTTCATGGATCGCCGCCGACGACGTCCCGAGCACGTTGCATAGGTCGCCGATGGTGAAGTCCAGGGCTTCGCCGCCGGCGAGCAGCTCCTCGGCCGCGGTGAGGATGATGTCTCGGGTGTCGCTCGACCGTGATGGAACGAGCTCCAGGACGGGGATCTCCACCGGTTCGGACGCATGCGCGTCGGCGGGTCGTTCGAGATACCGCATGATCAGTTCGGTCAGCAGGGCCACGATCCTCGGGCGGTTCTCCGGGTCGCGGAGATAGCGCACCCGACCCGACATGCCGTTGTTGACGGCGATGGAGATGACCCGGACGGTGATGTCGAGGCGTTGCCAATCGATCGGCGGGGTCAGGACGACCGAGCCGTCGAGCGCCGCGACGGTCGCGGCCTGGAGGTCGTCCTCGAGCGCGGCGTGGAGTGCGGCATGATTCGGGTCCCGCCGAACCAGGACACCGAAGGGACCCTCGAACCACATGTGCTCACCGATGAACTCGATGAGGAGCTTCGGCACGATCTGAGCGAGCTCATGGACCGTCGGCTGGGTACCCTCGAACGAGTTGATCATGGCCAACGCGTCGGCCCGGACGCCGTCGAGCAGTAGCTCGTGGAGCGCGCGGAGGTAGGCGGCCCAGCTCTCGAAGATGCGATCGAAGGAACTCGTCGAGCAGCCGGCGGCCCGGCAGACCTGATCTACGGTCAGCTCGTCGACCGAGCGCAGCTCGCGCAGGACGGTTTCGCCGGCCCGCAGCATGGCGAGCCGGGTCTCTTCACTTCGGAGCCCCCCTTCATCCACGGCACTGTCCCCTCCGGGGGAGGCCCGGTCGGTGATGACCGACTCGGCACGCCAGCGGTGGCTACCTCGTCCCACCGCCACGATACCGCCGTCCCGGCGACCGTGGCGGTGCGGAGTTCAGAGCGCATCATCAGCGGGGTGTCGCAGCCTACCGGTGACGTTCGTCTCCCTGCCGCCGGCGCCATTCGATCCAGCGTGAGCGGATGATCCGCCCACCGAAGGACAGGCAGAAGACGACGACGATGATCAGGTAGGTACGCGGTGGGACGCCCATCATGCCGACTCGACCGTGCCTCCGGCGGCCAAACGGAACGAGCCGCCGTCGGACATCGTGCCGCCCTCCGCCGCGGGGTCGTCGACGAAGCGGTAGGTCGTCTTCCACTCGTGGGGATCGATCTCGTGGAGCACCCAACCCCGATGGCCGACCTCGGCCCATTCGATGTGCGGGCTGAGCTCGCGGACCGGTTCGACGATCGAGGCGAGGAGCGCCGGCGCATCCGAGCTGATGCCGGGACAGACGAACTCGGTACCGATCACGACGCTGGCGGGGTCGTCGAAGTCGGCTGCGAGCGACCCGACCCAGCTGGAGTGGACGTCGCCGGTGAGCACGACCGGATTGTCGACCTTGTCCAGGGAGGCGAGGGCCCGATCCCTGGCGACCGGGTAGCCATCCCACTGGTCCAGGTTCCAGACCGAGTTCCCCTCACCGAAGCGCCACTGCTGCATGACGATCTGCTGGCAGATGACGTCCCAGGCGGCCGGGCTCTGGTCCATCTGCTCGTCGAGCCAGGTCTCCTGTTCTGCACCGAGCACGGTCGCGTCCGGGCCGAGGACCTCGTCACAGCGCGGTCCGATGTCCTCGCCGAGGTCGCCCCCGCAGGGTTGGTTGGTGCGGTACTGGCGGGTGTCGAGGATCGTGAAGCGAGCGAGGTCGCCCCAGTCGAAGCTCCGGTGGATGGCGAGATTCGGTCCTTCGGGCGGGGCGAGTCGAGTAGGGGTGTGTTCCCACCATGCTTGGTAGGCGGCTGTCCGCCGGGCCAGGAAGGCCTCGGTGTCGGCGGTGGCCGAACCCTCCTGGGGCGAGTCACCCTGGTAGTTGTTCTCGACCTCGTGGTCGTCCCACGTGGTTATCCACGGAGCCATCGCGTGCGCGGCCTGGAGGGGCTGCTCGCTCTTGTACAGGCCCCAGATCGTCCGGTACTGCTCGAGGGTCACCGGCTCGTCGAGGCCCGAGGAACGCACCGCCCCGTCGGCGTATTCGTATATGTAGTCGCCGACGTGAACGACGAGGTCGATGTCGCGATCGATCATGTCGGTGTACGCGGTGTAGTAGCCGCTGCCCCAGTTCTGGCAGGACGCGTGGGCGATCCGCAGCGGCCGTCCGGGCGTGGTTCCGGGGGCGGGGGTGGTACGGGTCCGCGCCACGTGGGAGCGGTGGCCGCCGACCTCGAATCGGTACCAGTACCAGCGGTCGGGCTCGAGACCGTCGACGTCGACGTGGACCGTGTGGGCGTGGGCTGACGAGGCGGTGGCCACGCCTTCGGCCACCACCCGGGTCAGTTCCTCGTCCGCCGCCATCACCCACCGGACCTCGGCATCGGAATCCGGCATCCCTCCCCCCTCGAGGGGCTCGGGGGCGAGCCGGGTCCAGATCACGACGCGATCGTGGAGCGGGTCGCCGCTGGCGACACCGAGCGCGAAAGGATCGGTCGGGAGATCGGGACCGATCGTGACGGACGTCGCGGTGGTCGGTGTGGCGGGATCACCGGTCTCCGCGTTGCACGCGACGACCACGCCGGCGAGACCGGCCAACCGGAGGAAATCCCGTCGCGGAAGCAGCGGGGTGGAAGCGGGTTCGCCGCCATCCATCGTTCGTTCCATGGTCCGATGATCGCAGATAGGGTCCCGCCTCATGGCCATCTACGCGCTGGGCGACCTGGTGCCCGACATCCATCCCGACGCCTATGTGCATCCGGACGCGACCGTGATCGGAGCGGTCACGATCGGGGCCGAGTCATCGGTATGGCCCCGTGCGGTGATTCGAGCCGACGACGGACCGATCACCATCGGCTCGCGATCGTCCATCCAGGACGGCTCGGTACTGCACACGACCGGCGAGTTCCCGACCCGGGTGGGAGACGGCTGCGTGATCGGCCACATAGTCCATCTCGAAGGCTGCATCATCGACGACCACGCCCTCGTGGGGAACGGTTCGGTGGTTCTGCACGGGGCCGTCGTCCAGTCGCACGCGCTGGTCGGCTCCAACGCCGTGGTTCCCAACGGCATGGTCGTACCCACCGGAGCGATGGCCCTCGGTGTGCCTGCCAAGCTCCGCGAAGGCACCGTGAGCGTCGGAGAGTTCGAGCGACCCGCGGCATCGTATGTGGAGCGGGCGAAGGTCTACCGCGATCAGCAGCGGCGACTGGACTGACCGTTCAGCTCAGCCCGGAGCCGAGGAAGCTGAACGCGTCGAGATTGCGGACGACGGCGAAGGTCACGAAGCCGATCGTCGCCGCGATGCCCCACCAGGAGCGGGGTGTGACCGTCGGCACCTTGCGGCCCAGAGCCCAGGCCGCCCACCAGACGTAGAGCGCGAGAAGCGCAGGCGCGAGGAAGATGACCCACAACGCATTGTGGTCGACCGCGTCACCCATCCGGCCGCCGAGCAGGGCGTGGGTGCTCCGCATGATGCCGCAGCCGGGGCAGTCGTAGCCGGTGGTGGCGCGGACGGGACACAGGATCGGACCACCGGACTGGTCGACCTGCGAGACGTAGACACAGCCGGCCAGGGCAGCGACGCCGAGTCCGACGGGAAGGGCCCACCGTGGCAGTCGACTCGCGGTGTAGGGGACGACGACGCCGGGAGGCAGCATCGGTACCCCTGCGGGCTGGGGTTCCATCAACCCGACGCTAGCAGCGCGACCCCCGACCCTCCGGCAGGCGGATCCGGGAAGGAACAACCCCCACGGTGGCCAACCCTTCCCGGATCCCGGTGAACGGCTCCTAGGGTGCACGGGATGTCAGGGGACGGCTCGCTCATCGACGATCCTGCCATCGAGGAGGCGGCGCGTCGGCGGCGCGGTTGGGAGCTCTTCGGGGGCATCGTCCGCGATCAGTGGCGTGGCCTGGCGGTCGGCATCGGTGCCGGCGTGGCCTGGACCCTGGCGAAGATCAGCGTGCCGTTGCTCGTGCGGCTGGCGATCGACCGCGGGATCGAGACGGAGGACCTGGCCGCGCTGGCCCGGTGGGTGGCAGCGATCGCCGTCGCCGGAGTGATCGCCGCGTTCTTCACCGGCATGCGGCGCTACCACGCCTTCAAGCAGTCCCGACTGGCCGAGACCCGCATGAGGGACCGCTTGTACGCACAGATCATGCGCCTCCAGTTCGAGTACCACGACCGGATGCAGACCGGCGAGCTGATGAGCCGGGCCAACACCGACCTCCAGCAGCTGCAGCACGTGGTCGTGCTCATCCCGCTCACGGTCTCCAACGCGGTCACGGTGCTCGGCGTCGTCATCCTGCTCGGCACGATCGATCCGTGGTTGACCCTGCTGGCACTCGGCAGCCTGCCGCTCCTCAACGTGCTGGGCCGGCGATTCTCCACGCTCCTGCATCCTGCGGTGATGGGTATCCAGCGCGAGTCGGCCGAGTTCGCCTCGGTCGTCGAAGAGACCGTGTCCGGGGTCCGCGTCATCCGTGGTTTCGGCGCCGAGTCGGTGATGGCCCGGCGGCTCGAGGTCGAGGCGGGTGACGTCTACGACCAGTCGATGGCGGCGGCCGGCGTCCGGGCGACCTACCTGCCGGCGATGGAGCTGCTCCCGAGCATCGGGCTGCTCCTCGTCCTGTGGGTGGGCGGCAACAGCGTGCTCGACGGCGATCTCTCGATCGGTGAGTTCACCGCCTTCAACCTCTACGTGGTCCTGCTCATCTGGCCGCTCCGGATGTTGGGCTCGATCATCGCCCAGACCCAGCGGGCCATCGCCGCCGGGGCCCGCGTCGCCGAGGTCCTGGACGAGGCACCGACGATCTCCTCGCCGTCGCGTCCCGCTCGGCTGCCCAGCGGAGCGCTCGAGGTTGAGTTCGACGACGTCTACTTCGGCTATGGCGACGGTCCACCGATACTGCGCGGTCTGAGCCTCGACATCCCGGCCGGCGAGATGGTGGCCCTGGTGGGACAGACCGGTTCGGGCAAGTCGACGATCATGCGGTTGCTCGCCCGCTACTACGACACCGATCGGGGCGAGGTGCGCGTCGGCGGGAGCCCGGTCCGCGTCTACGACCGCGTGGAACTACGGCGTACGGTCGGTGTCGTCTTCGAGGAGACGTTCCTGTTCAGCGACACCGTCGCGGCCAACATCGCGTTCGGTCGTCCGATGGCCTCGCGAACGCAGATCGAACGAGCGGCCGACCTGGCCGGGGCGAGCGAGTTCATCGGCGACCTCCCCGCGGGATACGCGACCGAGGTAGGTGAGCGTGGGTACGGATTGTCGGGTGGCCAGCGGCAACGGCTGGCGATCGCCCGGGCCATCCTGACCGATCCGGGCGTGCTCATCCTCGACGACGCTACCTCGGCGGTGGACGCGTCGAAGGAGCACGAGATCCATGCCGCGATCCAGGAGGTGGTGAAGGGACGCACCACGCTGGTCATCGCCCATCGCCCGTCGACGATCGCGCTGGCCGATCGGGTCGTCCTGCTGGACGACGGTCGCGTGTCCGATACCGGGTCGCACGAGGAGCTCCTCGATCGATCCGAGCGCTACCGGCAGGTGCTCGCCGCCGAGGCTCCCGAGGCCGCCGAGGTGACAGAACCGTGATGCATGAGGCGGGAGTCGATGCCGAGGCCCGCCTCGACAGCGGCGAGGCGGGCCGGGTCCTACGACGAAGCCTTCGCATGCTCCGCCATCACCGCTTCGAGCTCGGGGTAGCCGCGGCGCTCATGGTGCTGTGGACCCTCACCACGCTGGCCGGACCGCTGCTGGTGCGGTTCGGCATCGACCGGGGGATCGGCGAGGGCGACCGGGACGCGATCAGGCTCGCCGCCATCCTCTACGGGCTGGTCATGGTGGTCGGGTACGTGGCGTTCCGGGCCCAGGTGCTGGCGGTGGCCCGGATCGGCGAGCGGTTCCTGTACGAGCTCCGGCTCCGTGCGTTTGCCCACCTCCAGCGACTGTCGATGTCGTTCTACGACCGCGAGAAGGTCGGTGTGCTCGTGTCCCGGCTGACGTCGGACATCGACGCCGTCGCCGAGCTGGTCCAGATGGG
>CAVOFR010000003.1:0-786333 GCA_963695075.1 uncultured Acidimicrobiales bacterium | reverse complement strand
GCGCGCATGGCGACGTGTCGGGCTCGATGACCGATGTCCCGAGGTTCGCATCCGGGCCGGGGCCATCCTCCAGGACGATGTCGACGGTCACGCGCGGCACCAAGCCTTCGCTGGCCACGTTGACCGTCTGACCCGCCGCCGGGGTCGGGTCCTCGATGAGGACCAGATTGGGGTTGCTGTACTCGTCGTCGCAGTTGTCGTCGATGCACTCGAAGGTTATCGTCCACGGGATGATCGAGCTGAGGCCCTGGCTCAGGCCGGGGGACAGCTCGCCGGCGTGGACGGCCCAGACCGCGGTCCTGCGGGTCGACGAAGTCGACCACGCCCATGCCGTATCCGGGGTAGTGGCCCAGCACGTTTGCTGGGGTCACCGGGTCCTTCTGCGGGAACAGCTGGTGGCCCTAACACGGCGATCGGGGTGGCCGACATCCGGCCGGTGACCGAAGCCGACCTGCTGGGCCGCCGGGAGATCGACACCGATCTGCAGCCGGTGGCCTGCGACGTGGCCGGCAAGCGGGTGCTGATCACCGGGGCCGGTGGCTCGATCGACAGCGAGCTCTGCCGGCAGGTCAACCTCTTCGCTCCGGCCGAACTGATCATGTTGGACCGGGACGAATCGGCGTTGCATTCGGCGCAGCCCTCGCTCGAAGGCCGGGCGCTGCTCGACGATCCCAACCTCGTCGTCGCCGACCTGCGCAACGCCGAGCGCATGGACGAGGTGTTCGCCATCCATCGACCCGAGGTGGTGTTCCACGCCGCTGCGCTGAAGCACCTGCCGCTGTTGGAGATGCATCCCCCCGAGGGCGAAAGACCAACGTGTGGGGGACGCAGAGTCCGCTCGACGCGGCCCGTGACTATGGCGTCGAGCGGTTCGTCAACGTGTCCACCGACAAGGCCGCCGACGCCACCTCGGTGCTGGGTTGGACCAAGCGGCTGGCCGAGCAGCTGACCGCCCATGCCGGCGAGCAGCGCGTCGGCACCTACCTGTCGGTCCGGTTCGGCAACGTCCTGGGATCGAGGGGGTCGGTCCTGCCCGCCACCCGCCGGCAGATCGAGGCCGGTGGTCCGGTCACGGTCACCCACCCCGACGTGACCCGGTTCTTCATGACGGTCGAAGGGGCGGTGCAGCTGGTCATCCAGGCCGGCGCGATCGGCGACGACGGCGAAGTCCTCGTGCTCGACATGGGCGAGCCGGTGAAGATCGTCGACGTGGCCCGCCGGATGGTCGCCGACGCCGACCGGTCCATCGAGATCGTGTTCACCGGACTGCGACCGGGCGAGAAGATGCATGAAGTGCTGTTCAGCGGTGGCGAGATCGATGAGCGGCCCCACCACCGGCTCATCTCCCACTGTGATGTGCCGCCTTGTGGTTCGCGACGCGATGAAAGTGGCCGAGGCCGACCTGGATGCCGTGGCGCCCGCGGTCACCCGTGAGCGCGGGCCCGAGGTGGTCGAGTAAGGAGTTCAGCGGGGAGGGACAGAGCGAAGCTCGCTTTCGCTGAACTCCAGAGGAGCCCGCCCGGCGCGAAGCGCCTGCCCTCGGCGTCCCAAAGCCAGCGTGGGCCCGCCCGCCGTGCCACCCTGGTAGCCGTGATCGACACCTGGAACCTCGACTACGTGCTGATCGCGTTCGTCGTTAGCGCGGTCGCCCTGTTCGGTCTCTACCAGGCCCCCCATCTGCACCGGCTCAATCCCGGTTGGGCCGCCCTGCTGGTCACGCTGGTGGTCGTCTACGAGCGGCAGGCGTCGATCTGGCTCATCCTGGCGGTGCTGATCCTGTGGTTCGTCCGCGACGCCGCGCCATTGCCGGTGCTGGCCGGGATCGTCGTTGCAGGGGCGGCGGCGACGGCGATGGAGCTCTTCGGCGAGGGGACCACCCTGCCCTGGGTGCTGCTGCTGGCCGTGCCGGCGATGGGCTTCGCCATGGAGCGCGCCGGCCGTCTGCTCGACGACGAGACGATCTGGATCCTTCTGGTGGTCACGATCGTCGGGCAGTGGGCCGGGGCCCCCGACACCGAGGGAACGGTCGTGGCTCTGGTGGTGGTGACGCTCTTCGCGGCGGATGCGCTCCGGAGCGGCGCTCATGTCATACCGGCGTCGTGGTGGCCGCTCGTCGCCGTGGTCCTGTGGGCCTCGGCCTACGGCAGCATCGGCCGGCCGTCGGCCATGGCCGGTTGCCTGGCGTGTTTCGGTGTCATTCTGGCCGAGCCGATCCGCTCGTGGATCGCCGAGGCCGTGCTGTCGGATCGGGACTTCGAGGATCCTTACGGGGATGAAGGGCAGGCCCCGAGCGACGAGGGCAGATGGGAGCCGCCGTTCGGCGTGCTGCTCTTGATCCACGCCCCGTCGGTCCTCGTGGCGTCACGGATCGCCGCCGCAAGCTCTCGACCCGGGTTGGCGGTGGGGATCGCGCTGGCGGTGATCGTGATCGACGTGATCGCGCTCGAAGTGGCCCGGCGGCGGTTGGCGTCGCAGCGCGTGCCCCTGGGTACGTGACCGACGCCCCTGGCAACCGGTCGTCATCCCCGTCACGACCGTCGCCATGAGCCTCGAGCTCCTGCTCGGCCCCAGCTCGAGGCGTTCGTTGATGCCGGCCACCGGGTGATCGGCGCATCGGCGGCGGACGAGAACGTACCGGCCGTGGAGGCGCGGGTGTCGAGCACGTAGCGCTTCGACACGCGACTCGGGCCTGGTCGCCCGGCGACGATCTGCGGCTCTGCCGCGAGCTCTATCGGCTGTTGCGCAAGCTTCGACCCGACGTCGTGCACACCCACAACCCGAAACCGGGAGTGATCGGCCGGCTCGCAGCTGGAGCGGGCAGAGTCAACACGCTCCATGGGCTGTATGCGCTGCCCGACGATCGGTTGGCGAATAGGGCGTCGTCTACGGCCGCCGCCAAGATGCGGCTTGTTCAACAGCCTCATAGCGGCCCTCGTGGAAGAGGCGAGAACCGACGCTGATGAACCTCCGCGATCTCGCCGGCTACCTGGCCCGGCCCGACCTGGGGCCCGATGTCGTGGTCCCCGAGGTGGAACGCTGGCGAGGGGTCGCCGTCCTCGCCACGGCCGTCGACCTGGTGACCGACCGGCTCGGCGTGGACGTGGCGGCCTGGACGGCGTGGCGGGCGGGTATCGATCTCGAGCCGGCCGAGCTGGCGATGATCGGCCGACACCGACAGGAGGGCTCCAGCCTCGGGCGGGCCAAGCTCGACGTGGCCGGAGAACTGCCCTTCCGCGACAAGCTGGCCTACCTCACGGTGCTCGTGTGGCCGACCGAGGCACACCTCGCGTCGAGATCGTTGACTCGGCCCGATGCGATCGCATCACACGTGAAGGTGATCAGACCGAAGCGCTGACAGAACCGGAGTCGAATCACTCCCTCCGCGGCGCCCGCTCGATCGTCACCTCGGTGCCGGCGGTGACCTCGGTCGTCTGCGGCGTGGCCTCTCCCGGCCAGAAGACGGTCGCCCTGAACGACTCCTGTCCCGCAGCCGCCCCGACACCGATGTGGATGACGGTGGGGTCGCTGCCCTGGAAGGACCCGCCGGCCCGGACCTCGCTCACGTGTCGACCGGCGTCGCCCAGGTCGACCTCCACCCGAGCCCCGATTCCCCGCGGATCGACACCCTCGCGATCGCGGAGCCGGATGGCGATCCGTTCGTTGCCGGGCGGCGTCTCGTTGCGCCACAGGCGGGGCGGGGCACCGGAGTTGGCGACGAGCAGGTCGAGGTCGCCGTCGTCGTCGTAGTCGAGGGTGGTCAGCGCCTTGCCGGCCGCGACGATCCTCGAGGCCGACCTGTTCGGTGGCCCGCAGCAGAGGCAGGGTCCCCGGGTTGACCCAGATCGTCGTCGGATCGGTGACGAAGTAGTCGGTCGAGTCGAAGAACCCGTTGGTCTGGGCGATGTCCACATGGCCGTCGTTGTTCAGGTCGGCCGCGGCCGCCCCCCAGCCCCAATAGCCGTCCCGGAGCCCGAACTCGTCGGTGGCGTCCTCGAAGCTCCCGGGCCCGGTCTGGGCATAGACCCGGTTGCCGCTGCATCCGATCAGTCCGCCCAGATCGGGGCAGCCGCCGCCGGCGGTGGGATGGGCGGTCGAGGTCACGAACCAGTCGAGTGACCCGTCCCCGTCGAGATCGGCGACCACCGACCCCTTGGCGTTCTCGGCGGTCCCGACCCCGGCCGACTCGGTGATGTCGACGAAGCCCTGACCCTGATCGTTGCGGTACAGCCGGGAGGTGCAGAAGTCACCGGTCAGGAACAGATCGGGCCAGCGGTCGTTGTCGAAGTCGGCGAACGTGGGCTGGAACGCCGCCACCGAGTCGAGATCCAGACCCCATGCCCCGGTGCCGTCGCTGAACACGCCCGTGCCGTCGTTGAGGTAGAGGGCCGATGTCCGGTACGTGTCTCCCGTCGCCCCCTGCCCCGGGTCCAGGTCGCACAGATCGGATCGATCGACGTCGCCGGCGTCTCCCGGGTCACCCCCGTAGGGTTGCTCACCTTCGAGCCACTCGGTCGCCCAGCGGGCGACGAAGAGGTCGAGGTCGCCGTCGAGATCGATGTCGGCGAACGTGGCCCCGAAGTTCTGCGAGAACGCGGGATCGGGGTCGGGCGTGTAGAGCCCTCGCTCCTGCGCTTCGTCGGTGAACGAGCCGGTGCCGTCGTTCACATAGAGCAGGGTGCGGGACCCGAGTGCGCTGGTGACGAGGAGGTCGAGGTCGGCGTCGCCGTCGATGTCGGCCCACACCGGGGCTCCGTCGCCCCCTCGATCGGCGTGCGCTTCGACGCCGGCCGATGCGGCCACATCGGTGAAAGTCCCGTCGCCGTCGTTGCGGTAGAGGAGGTTCGGGAGGCCGCTGCTGGTCAGGTAGAGATCGATGTCGCCGTCACCGTCGTAGTCCTCGGCCGCCGCCCCGCCGGCGAACACGTCGCCGTCCAACGCATCGCTGGGGACCCCGTGGGGCATGCCCAGGCCGGCGGAATCGGTCACGTCGGTGAAACGCAGACCGGCCAGCACCTCGGGATCGATCGGTTCCTCGACGGGTTCTCCGGTCTGCGCCACGTCGGTCGTCGTACCGCCGGTGCCGCCGGTGTCCGGCCACCGGGAGAGCCGCCGGGGCGACGAGCACGAAGTGGTCGCCGTGGGCGACCAGCACGTAGGGCTCGGTCGCATCGCCCGATGGGCTAGTGGCCCGGACCGCCAGAACGGGGGGCGACTGGGGACCGGCCCGCTCGACGACGATCGTCAGCTCGGTGAACCGGTGGTCCGGCGCCGTCGTCGGCTGGCCCGAGGCGATCGCGTCCTCCAGGGCCGAGAGGCGGGCGCCGCCGCTCACCGTGGCCGCCAGCTCCGGCGTCGCCTTCCTCCAGCGCCCGTGCCTCCACGGCCAGGGCGTTCACGAGGTCGAGGGCGAGCTCTCGGGCCCGTTCGTCGGTCATCGGTGGGCTCAGACCCTCGGCCGAGGTGTCGATCGTGACCGGCGGGAGGTCGGAGGGACCCACCAGGACGGGCCGGTCGCCGTCGTGAGGCGAGGACCGGCGTTTCGACGTCGGACAGGCTCGCGGCGCCGACGATCACCGTCGCCAGGCCGAGTGCCGTGACCGTCCCGATCGCGACGCGTTGTGGCCACCCGCCGAGCCAACCGAATGCCTCGGCGAACGACTCGGCGCCGGCCGGCACCAGGCGCTCGACCAGCGGCCTCAATGCACAGCCGACTACGAGGCTGGCCAGGATGGCGAGCTTCACGCGCAGCTCGGTCTCGTGCGGTGCGACGAACAGCACCGCCAGCACGCCGACCATTCCGCCGAACGCCAGGCGTTGGAATCGGTCCGATGGGGTCGTCTTGGGGTCGGTGATCATGAACGCGAGGAAGATCAGGACCTCGGGTGAGGTGACCAGCACCCGCCAGAGCTCCCAGTCGCACAGGGGTCCGAGGTGCCAGCGGGCCAGGATGCAGTGCCCGCTCGCGGCGATTACGGCGGTCCCGGCGGCGAAGACCCCCCAGAACGTGAGCGCCATGCCCAGCATCCCGATCGGGCGGGTGATGGCGAGGGCCCCGTCGAAGATGACGACGAGTGTGATGATCATCCCGATCGACATCGGACCCCACCACAGGTCCTGGAGATCGATCTGGAGGTCGTTGAGCGCGTCGATCGGCAGGAGGCGGAAGGCGAACACGCCGACGACCAGGCCCAGGTTGGACGGGTTGAAGACGTGTCGACCCCGCCATCGGATCAGGTACTTCGAGAGCACGGAGAAGCCGGCGATCGTGGCGAACGCCCACCAGCCTCGGGTGGACCACCAGTCGCCGTGCTCGGTACCCGGCACGCGCAGGATCAGCGCGACGCCGTTGCCGGTCAGCATGGCGCTGGCCGGCCACACCAGCTCGTGGCGTCGCCACAGGGTGATGGCGCCCTCGAGGAGCGCACAGACGCCGATCGACACAAGGATCTGGGTGATCGACAGGTCGAAGTCGAACACGACCTGACCCAGGACCTGGACCGTCGTGATGACCAGGGCAAGGTGCAGGCGCGGGTCGTCGAGCGTCGGGAGAACCACCGGGATCTCCCGGCCGGCGACACGCCACGAACGCGCCGGAGCGTCGGCCTGGTCGGCTATCGCCATCGACGGATGGTAGAGGGTCGACCTCGTCGAGCATGCGTCCACCAACCCCGCGTTTCCCTCCGTCCAAGACCCCAGACCTTCGTGGCTTGGTCAGACATGCCGAAGCCGCCTGTTCAGTCGCTCTGGTAGTATACTGGAATGGCGCTTTCCAAGACGACGACGAAGCCGTCCACCACCCTCAGAGTTCCGTATGAACTGCGCGATGAGATCGCTCGGATAGCCGAGCGCAGGGGCACGTCGATGCTCGAGGTCGTGGCCGACGCGGTGCACCAACTCGAGGTCGCCGACTGGTGGTCGTCGGTCGGGTCTGCACTCGACGATCTCGCCCCATCCGACGTCACCGCGTACCGAGACGAGGCCAACCAGATGGAAGCTGCCGCGATGGATGGCCTGGGTGACTGACGAACGCGACATCGTCAGGGGAGATGTCTGGTTGGTCGACTTCGGTGCAGATCCCACCGACCCCGAGCAGGCCTTTCATCGCCCCGCCGTGGTCGTCTCCGATGATCGACTCCATCACCCGAATCTGCAGATGACGATCGTCGTCCCCGGCACCTCGACGTTGCGGGACGTGCCTTTGCACGTGGTCGTCGACCCCGACGGTGACAACGGTCTCCAGACGGCGACCGCGTTCCAGGTAGAGCAGGTCAGAGCGGTCTCGGTCCGACGCCTCGTACGACGGCTCGGCCGTCTCGGCAGACCGACCCGGTACGCGATCGACGAGGTGCTACGCAGAACGCTCCGTCTGTGAGCGTTCGGTGCGAGGTCGAATCACTTCCTGCGCGGCGCCCACCGGCCTGAAATCTTCGTGCTCACCCGTACGGAGGGGTCGTATCCGCCAGGATTTCGTACAGGGGCGGACACCAGGGCCGATGACGGCGGTCCGAGTGGGGGGAGGGGCAGAGCGGACCGCCGTCACCGGCAGGGGTGGCTACCTGGCGGGGCCTCCCTGGTGGGAGACCCCGGGGGCCTGTGGCTGTTCGTCGAAGCGGGCGATGAGGGCGCCGTGTTGGAGCTCGGTGGGGCCGAACGTGCCGACGGTGCGGCCGGTCTCGTCCACCACCAGGGCTTCACCGCCCTGATGGCGCATCGACTGGAGCGCCTGATCGAGGTGGGCGTCGGCCCGGATGACGTCGACCTGGTCGATCGGTCGGGCCAGCGCCAGGACCCGTTGGTCGGTCCAGGTGTACGGATCGAGCCCCGACAGGTCGGCCATCGACAGCATGGCCACGATCCGACCGTCGAAGCCGCGGACCGGGTAGGCCGAGTGGGAGAAGTGGCCGTCGAGCTTGGCCGGAGAGATCGCCGAGGGTCATCCAGTCCTCGGCCACCGGGGGATGGGGCCGCATGACCTGGTCGACGCGTACCGCGGCCAGCTTGTTGGTCACCTGCCGGGCCTGTTGTTCACGCGAGGCGGTCTGGATGATGAACAGTCCGATCAGGCCGGTCCACAGGCCGAAGGAGTCCTCGAGCACGAAGAACCGGTAGGCGGCCCAGGCGATGAAGAGGGACCCGACGATCTTGCCGCCCGTCGTGGCCACCGACGTGGCCTTGGTCCGGTTGCCGGTGCGCATCCACACCAGGCTGGCGAGGATCCGGCCCCCGTCGAGCGGCGCCGCCGGCAGCAGGTTGAACAGCGCCAGAGCCCCGTTGACGATCGCCAGGTACATGGCGATGCCGGTCATCACGTTCTCGAAGGGCAGCTGGTCGCTGCCGAACGCCAGGGCGCCGAAGACCAGGGCCGCCATCACGCTGACGGCCGGTCCCGCCGCCGCGATCCGCAGCTCGTCGCCGGCGGTGGTGGGCTCGCGGCGCAGCCGGGCGACACCTCCCAGCAGCCAGAGGGTGATGCCGTCGACCTCGATGCCGGCCCGACGGGCCACCACCGAGTGGCCCAGCTCGTGGGCCAGGATCGACCCGAAGAACAGCAGGACCGACAGCACCGAGATGACGCCACGCCGTGACCGGATGGATGTCGGGGTAGAGAGCGGGGTAGAGGCCGTCGGCCAGCGACCACGTGAGCAGGGCGGCGATCGCGAGCAGGCTCCAGTTGAGTCCAACCGGGATCCCGAAGATCCGACCGAGTGAAATCGAACTACCCATGCTGCCTGGTCACCCGGATCCCGGGTTCCTCCCAATCGCGCTCGAATCGGTCACGGAGCCGACGATGGCGCCAGCCTGCTCCTGGAGGGGTAAAACATACCGAAACGACCATCGGCCGACTCCGTGACCTCGTGGTTGGTACAACGCAGAACCCGGCACGACCATTCCCATGGACCCGACCCAGACCACCAGCGACACCAGACCGTCGACCGGCAACGCGAAAGCGTCGCCTTCGGCCTGGCGACGGCGCGCCCGCGGGGTGCTCTCCTGGCTGCTCTGGCTGGTACCCGCGTTGCTCATCGGCACCGGGCTGAAGACCTGGGTGGCCGAGCCCTACCAGGTGCCCTCGGGCTCGATGATCCCCACGATCGAACCGGGCGACTGGATCGTGGCCAACAAGCTGGCCGGCGACCTGGGCGACTTCCACCACGGCGATCTGGTCGTGTTCCGGCCGCCCGAGACGGTCGAGGACGACGTCGACGCCCTCGTGAAGCGCATCATCGGCCTTCCCGGTGACCGCATCGAGTTCGTCGACGGGGGTGTGATCCGCAACTCGGTCCCGCTCGACGAGCCCTATCTCGCGGCGGGAACGGTCACCACGGCCAAGCGGGCCGATCCGCTCGTCGTACCCGACGGTCGCTTCTTCGTGCTCGGGGACCATCGCGGTCGATCGGTCGACAGCAGGGCGTTCGGCACCGTCGACGGCGATCTCATCATCGGCCGGGCCAGCGTGCGGTTGTGGCCTATCGGCGACGCGGGCGGGTTCTGATCCGGGTGAAGGTCCCGAGCAGGACCAGTCCGATCACCACACCGGCGACGCCCACACCGACGAGGACGCGGCCCCAACGGAGGCCCTCGCTCGCGGTCAGGGAGGCGGCCATCGCCTCGGCCCCCAGCGTGGGCGAGCCCGACAGGATCGCGTCCTGGGCGTCGAGGAGCGCCCGCTCCAGCTCGGCGCGTCGGACACCGCTGGTGGCCTGGCCGAACTGGCCGGGGGCGAACACCGTGACCAGGACCGGGAGGTCGGGATCGGCCCCGGCCGCGACCGAGGCGAGCAGTCCGGCGGCCACCGCATCGGGGTCGACGAGCGGCTCGGCGAACACCGCGACGTACAACGACAGATCCGAGGCCTCGGCCATCACCACGGTCTTCAGGCTGAGCGGGTCGGCATCGGCGCCGCTCTGGGTGAAGACGCCGTTGCCCAGGTCGCCTGCCGCCAGCCCGATCGCCTGCTCGGTGTCCAGGGTTCGGCCCTGGACCGGACCGGCGGCCGCCCCGGCTCCCCACATCAGGATTCCGAACGTGACCAGGACGGCCAGCAGCACCCGTGGCGCACTGTTCTTCGTGCGATACCCGACCCATGGTCGGCATCGTGCCACGGTGCGGCCGGTCACCGTTGCCTTTGACGGCGCCAATCCCAGGGTAATTTCACACATTCACACTCAGTGCTGATTTCGACCACAATGAGTGCTGTAAGGACTCCCTCCGGAGCCACCACCGGAGGGGGTCCTTCGCGTCGGCTGTGCCCTGACGCATTTCCTCCGGGAGCTGATCGGCCGTACGATCTGGACCATCGCTGGGGGAGCCATGTGCCGGGTGAACACCGATGACCGAAGCGCCGACGGGCCGAAGCGCCGGTGAACTGCCACAACTGCGGGAAGTCCCTCTCCGCCGAGGATCGATTCTGCCCCTCGTGCGGTGAACGCAACGTCGAGCTCGGCGCATCGGGCGGCTCGCTGCGCCCCCCGTTGCTCGACGCCGGCCAGGTCCCGCCGCCTCCCTCGCCCCCGCTGCGACCGCGACAGCCGATCCACCAGGCCGGCCCGACCGCGCCCAGCCCCCCCAGCCCCGCACCGGATCGAGCTCCGCCGCCCCGGCGCCGGTTCCAGGTCAGCCGCCGGCTCGCATTCGGGGTCGTGGCGATCGGCCTCGTCGCATCGGTCGGCTATCTCGGCTTCCAGGCGCTCGGAGATGATCCCGACCAGGCTGTGACCGACCGGGCCGACGAGCTCGCCGAGGCGGTGGGCGAGGAAGGAACGCCGCCGGTCACCGCGTCACCGACCCCCCTCACCAGCGACGAGATCGTCCGCAAGCTGCGCGATGCCGTCTTCCGCGTCGACACCTTCGGTTGCGGCTACGAGAGCGGCGGCACGGCATTCGCCGTCGGCGAGCACCTCCTCATCACCAATTGGCACGTCGTGGTCACCGACCCGACCCCGACCCTGGTCGGCCGGGACGATCAGAAGCTCCGGGCCGAGGTCCTCGGATGGTCCGAGGAGCTCGACGTGGCCGTTCTCACCGTCGAGGAGAGCCTCACCACCCAGCTGAGGTGGGCCCGGACCGAGGGTCTGGTCGAGGGTCAGGAGATCACCGTCATGGGCTACCCGGTCGTGGGCTTCGACCCCTTCGAAACCGATGGAACGAAACCGGACGTCACGTTCTCGGTCACCGGGGGCCGCATCGTCAGCTTCGTGGTCGAGGACGGCGTGCGCGTCGGTCTGCGCACCGACGGTTCGGTCGACTCGGGCAACAGCGGCGGACCGGCCCTCACCGATCGGGGCGAGGTGGCCGGTCTGATCACGGCGATCGACTTCGGCAACACGCGATCGCTCGGGCTGGCCACCACCCGCGACGGTCTCGGCGGCATCCTCGACGACCTGGTCGTGGCGGAAGGGGGAATGGAGGCCGATTGCACCGAAGGGGGCCTCTATCTCGATCCGAAGGAGACACCGTTCAGCCCCGAGTACGGCGTCGATCACGAGGACTACGGCGACCACCCGGTCCTGGACGCCCTCGTCGACCGCTGTCGCGACGCCGACATGACCAGCTGCGTGATGCTCACCGCCGCCGCAGCGGCCGGCACCGAATACGCCGCGATCGGTGAAACCTGCGGCACGGGCAGCAGCGACGAGTCCTGCACCGCGCAGCTCTTCGCCGCCGCGAACGAGCAGGCCCGCCGCGACGAACATCCGCGCCCCGGCATGTGCATGGTCGACGGGCACGGAACCGACGCCTACCTCACGATCGACTGCGACCAGCTCCACGAGGTCGAGGTGATGAGCAGCGTCCAGCTGTCGTTGGGCTCGGGTGACCGGGATCTCATCGACTTCGAGGCCTACATGGCCTGCCTCGAGGACTTCGAACCGTTCGTGGGACGCGACTACTGGTCCTCCGATCTCGAGTACGGCTACCTCCTGCCGAACGGCTTCAGCTGGGACGGGGACCGGACCGTCTACTGCCTGGTCACCGATCCCGCGCAGCCCGTCACCGGGACGCTCCAGGGCGTCGAGCGCTAGGGGAGTGGTTCCAAGGGTTGGGCGGAGCCCGATCTGAGAACCGAGCGCGCCGCGCTCCCCTGCCGCCGAAATCTGGTCCCTCAGCGTCGGTAGCCGACGGCTACGGCCACCCGGTTCGACACCGCACTGGTCGCCTCGGCCCCGGACAGACGAACTGGCGGCCCAGGAGCCCGGAACTGGGTTTTGAGGCCGCGAGTTCGTGTTGATGAGACCCCGCGGGTCGGCTCGTCCAGGCGGTCACGTCCAGGCGGTCAAGTGCGGACGGTCACGAAGTCGATCAGCTCCTCGACCGAACCGACCAGATCGGACTCGAGGTCGGCGTAGGACGAGACCGAGCGCATGATCAGCCGCCACAACATCTTCGGCTCGCCCACGCCCAGCGCCCGGCACACCCCGGTCTTCCAGTCCTGACCCCGGGGGACCTGCGGCCACGCGTCGATTCCCAGCAGAGAAGGCCGGACGGCCTCCCAGACGTCGACGTAGGGGTGACCGGTGACCAGGACGTCGGGATGGTCGATCTGGGCCGCCAACCGCGATTCCTTCGACCCGGGGACGAGATGATCGAGCAGGATGCCGAGTCGCCGGCCCGGGCGGGCCCCGAAGCCGCGGACCGCCTCGGCCAGTTCGTCCGCGCCGTGCATCGGCTCGACCACGATGCCCTCCACCCGCAGATCGTCGCCCCACACGTGCTCGATCAGCTCGGCGTCGTGGATGCCCTCGACCCAGATCCGACTGGCCCGCGCCACCCGGGCCGGCGTGCCCTCGACCGCGACCGAACCCGACGCGGTCAGCTCGGGGCCGGTCGGCTCTGGCCTGGGCGCGACGAGCGAACAGGTTCGTCCCTCGTGGGAGAACGCGCCCTCGCGCAGGCGGAACTCGTGGTCGCGACCGTGACGGTCCCGGAGCACTATGCCCCGGGCCGAGATGTCCATCACCGCTCCGACGGTGCCCGAGGGTCGGTGCTCGACGACGAGCCCGGGTCGAGCCTCGACCGCCGGATGGGTGGGGCGCCGATTCGGTCGGCGTTCGACCTCGACCGGCCCGCTGAGGATCCCGTCGGACATGGGGTGAGCGTAGGTCTCCGACCGCCATCCCGGGCGGATCCTCGGGCCCTCGCCGGTAGCCTCGATGCCGTCGCCGTCGCCGCACGAAAGGCCGCTCACGTGGGTTGGTTCGGGAGAGACAAGACCGAGATGGTGACGCCGCAGGACGCGCTCGCCGGTCGGAGCGGCACGATGCCGGTGGCCGACCGACACTTCGTCCTCGATGCCCCGCTCGCCGGCCCCTACCCCGACGGTCTGGAGCAGGCCGTGTTCGGGCTCGGCTGTTTCTGGGGTGCCGAGCGCGCCTTCTGGACCCTCGACGGCGTCTTCACCACCGCCGTCGGCTACAGCGGCGGCCACACGCCCAACCCCACCTACCAAGAGGTGTGCAGCGGGATGACCGGCCACAACGAGGTGGTGCTCGTGGCGTTCGACCCCACCTCGATCACCTACGACGAGCTCCTGGTCGTGTTCTGGGAATCCCACGATCCCACCCAGGGCATGCGGCAGGGCAACGACGTCGGTACCCAGTACCGGTCCGGGATCTACGTCCTCGACGACCGGCAGAAGGCCGCGGCCGGCGCATCCCGGGACCGCTACCAGGAGCGGCTGACCGAGGCGGGCCTCGGGGCCATCACCACCGAGATCGTCGATGCCGGACCGTTCTACTTCGCTGAGCACGATCACCAGCAGTATCTGGCCAAAAGGCCCATGGGATACTGCGGGCTGGGTGGTACGGGCGTCGAGTGTCCTGTCGGGGTCCTGGGCGAGTAACCTCTCGGTAGAGAAGGCGGAATCGCTCCAGGAGCCGGCGGAAACGGCGTCGGAGCGCGAGGCGTGAAAGCGAGCAACGAATGAAGCTCCGGGCGATGGTGGGACTCGTAGCGGTGGCGGCGTTGGCCGGTTCGGCCTGCTCCACCACCGAATCCGGTGCGACACTCACGTCGGTCAACCCCGTGAACCGCGAGCGTTCGGTCTCCGCATCGGACATCGACGGGCCGCCGACCCTGGTGGTGGCGTCGGTCGACGCGGCCGAAGGAGCCGAGGTCGAGCTCGAGGGTCGGGCCCGACTGATCATCCCCCCCGGTGCGCTGTCCGACGACGCCGAGGTCCGCCTCACCTCCGAGGGCGATGCGCCATCGACCATCGCGTATCCGCTCGAGCAGGCCGTGGCCGAGCCGGTCAGCGTCGAGATCCGCAAGGCCGAGCTCACCAGACCGGCCACCCTCCAGCTGCTCTACAACAAGGACCAGGTCGAGCTTCCGCCGGCGCCCGTCGTGGCCGGCTCGTCGCACTGGGTCGACGAGGACTGGGTCCAGTTGGACGCCGCCCTCGACATCCGGCGGGGCTACGTCTCGGTGAAGTCCAAGCGCCCGAACGGGTGGTGGCGGCCGAGCGTGTGGGACATGGACCGGCTGCCGGCGGTCGTCGATTCCCTCTTCGTCGGACTCGACGCCGAGGTTCCCAAGCCCGAATGCGCCCAGAGGACCCCGGCCTGGGTCGCCAACGTCACCGCCAGCCAACAGGGCACCGACCCGGCCCACGTCTGCACCGAGGGCATCGAAGGAGCCCTGTCGGTGCGCATGGTCAACAGGCGGCCGTACTCGCTGGCCGTCGAGTCCTCCCGGCCTCCGGCCTGGGGCTGGACCAACACGGTCGATCAGATCCAGAACGAGCTGATTCCCATCGTGCGGGCGGCTCAGCCCGGCTTCTCGCCCCAGCTCTTCCTACCCCGATTCACCGAGGGGGCGCTGGGCGTCGACGGCGGCAAGTTCGAAGGTGGCCAGGTCGTCGCCAAGCCGACGGCCACGACGATGTCGATCGACGTCACCGTCCTGGTGCTCGAGGCGCTCGGGGTGACCAGCTCCCTGCTCGACTGGGAGCCGCTGATCGCCTGCGCCATCCCGCCGAAGGACGGTCCGGTCAACCCCAAGGCCGTGAGAGGAATGCTGAACCACCTGTCGAGCTGCGCCGAGAACTTCGAGGGCTCCGACCAGCTGCCCCGGGGTTATCGACAGGCGCTGACCACGGTGCTCGCGAACCTGGAGAACGACCCGGCCTTCATCAGGAAGACCAAGGAGATGATGACCGACGAGGACACGGCGGTGGGCGTGCTGTACACGACCGCCGCGGCCGTGGTCGAGGACCTCCCCGAGGATCCGGAGCCCGACACCACGGTGCCGAGTCGCGAACGCGACAGCGGCGTGTTGCCGGCGCCGCCCAGGTCGTTCAAGCCCTCGACCCCACCCCCGGCCCCCGACAACCCGCTGCCGCGGCCGGTGCCGATCCCCACCGTTCCCACCACCAAACCGCCGCCGCCCCCCACCACCAAACCGCCGCCGCCGCCCCCCACGACCAAGCCCCCCACGACCAAGCCTCCGACGACCAAGCCTCCGACGACGTTGCCGCCCACGACGGCCCCTCCTCCCACGACCTCACCGCCGACCACGTCGCCTCCCACGACGTCGCCGCCGACAACGTCGCCTCCCACGACGTCGCCGCCGACGACGGCGCCGCCCACGACGGCGCCTCCGACCACGGCGCCTCCGACCACGGCCCCTCCCACGACGGCTCCTCCTCCCACGACGGCCGCACCGCCGCCCTCAGCACCGCCGCCGTAGGACTTCAGCGGGTAGGCCGGAGCGAAGCTCGAACCGGCTGAGCTCCGGACCTCCGCGTAGCAGCGGAGTCGATCAGACCAGAAGCTCCAGGTGGAGCCCGACGTGGTCGGACAGGGTGGAGATCTCCAGTCGGCCGGGCCCGTCCTCGGGGCGGGCCAAACGTCGTCTCCTGAGGTTCCGGACCTCGATCTCCGGTGAACCGAACGCGTAGTCGATCCGGGCCGACCCGCTCGTGGCCGACGGCGGAGGACCGGCCAGGGGCTGGTCCACGTAGAACCTCGCGTCGTCGGGATCGACGGTGAACTCGGCCGCGTGCTCGACGATGTCCGCGGTCGGGCCTCGCCCGCGGACGTCCGAGCGATGCCACAGGTCGTCGAGATCTTCGAAGAGCCCGGCCAGCTCGCGGTAGGCCTCGGTCGACTCGCCCCGTTCGTCGGTGGACGGGACGTTGAAGTCGCCGACGATCAGTTGGAGGTTGCCCGGCCGGTGATGGTGATCGACGAAAGCCCGGAGCTCTCGCAGCTGATCGCTCCGGAACTCATCGGAGCGGTCGCGGGTCCATGGAAACCGCGGGAACAGTCCGCCCCCGGCCAGCAGGTGCGTGCTGGTCAATTCGATGGTTACGTCGCCGACCAGCAGCTCGCAGAGCAACGCCCCCTTCTCGGCCCAGGCGTCGGCGTCGTGGAGCCGTCGGCCTCTGGTCTCGTAGCCCCGGGCGGCCACGCGACCGACCGTCGGGCCGTCGACGACGGTGGCGAGGCCGCTGGTCTGGGACAGGCCCCGGGTCGAAGGAACCGGACCGACGTGCGCCTGCGGCGCGTCGTCCCGGTCCCAGGCGGCCAGCAGGGCATGCAGGTCGCGCTCGTCGAAGATCTCGGCCAGAGCCAGCACGTCGTAGTTCCCGCGGAGGGCGTGGCCCAGCTCGCGGGCGCGCTCGGTCACCCGCGGCTTGCTGGCGACGCGGACCTGGCGGCTTCCGATCTCGGCCTCGAAGACCCGCAGCAGGTACGTGTTGAGGAAGAGCAGGTCGAGTGGCGTGCGGGCCATCGGGGGAGGGTACCGCCGGTTCGGGCCGCCTCACGGAACGAGGCAGGGTCGGCTTCCTTGCGCGGGCCCAAGACGACGTGTGAGGGTGAGACGTGGACGAAACGCACCATCATGATCATCACCGCGACCTCGGTGGCGGTCAGGCCAGAGCAGCCGTGTTCGGAATGAGCGACGGCCTGGTCTCGAACATGGCCCTGATTCTCGGCGTCGCCGGTGCCGACGCGTCCTCGTCGTTCGTGCGGGTGGCAGGCCTGGCCGGCATGGTCGCCGGCGCCGTGTCCATGGCCGCCGGCGAGTACGTCTCCATGCGCGCCCAACGAGAGCTGCTCGAGCGCGAGCTGACCGTGGAACGCGCCGCGCTTGAACGCAACCCGGAACAGGAAGCGGCCGAGCTGAGTGCCCTATACGAGAGCCGGGGGATGGGCGCCGACGAGGCCCGGTTCCTGGCCGAGCACGTGATGAGCTCGCCCGACCTGGCCCTCGAGGTGCACGCGCGAGAGGAGCTCGGCGTCGATCCCGGCTCGCTCGGCTCGCCCGTCGGCGCAGCCGGATGGTCCTTCGTGGCGTTCACGATCGGCGCCATCGTGCCACTCGTGCCGTGGTTCCTGACCACGGGCGGGGGAGCGGTCGTCGCATCGCTCGTCCTCGGGGTGATCGCGGCCGCTGTGGTGGGAGCGGTCCTGGCCCGACTCACCGAGCGATCGATGGTTCGCGGGGTCGCCCGGCAGGTGCTGATCACCACCGGCGCCGCGGCCCTGACCTGGCTGATCGGCAACGCCGTCGGAGTCGACGTCGCCGCCTGAGTGCGTTACGGGGACAGACCCCCAACGCACTGCGAGTGCGTTGGGGGTCTGTCCCCGGGGTACCCCGGGTCACGCACTCACAGCGCGATGATGGCACCTCGGACCGAAGCGATCACTACGCTGGCCCCATCAAGAAACTCATCGCCCGTATCACGCTGCTCCTGGCCCGCTACCGCCTGGTCGGCAGCCCGCCGGCCGAAGAGTCGTTCGTCCTGGTCGCGGCCCCTCACACGTCCAACTGGGACTTCCCCCTCATGCTGGCCATGGCCTGGCAGGCCGGGGTCCGGGTCCGGTGGCTGGGCAAGGAGTCGCTCTTCCGGGGCGTGTACGGCCCGATCATGCGAGCTCTGGGAGGTATCTCGGTCACCAGGGACGACCCCGCCGGGCTGGTCGAATCGCTCGTCCTCGACATCAAGGAGGGCGATCCGTTCGCCCTCGTCGTACCGGCCGAGGGAACGCGGGGCAAGGGCGACTACTGGAAGACCGGCTTCCGGCGCATCGCCGCCGCGGCCGACGTCCCGATCGTCCTGTCCTACCTGGACGGGCCCACCCGCACCGGGGGGTTCGGGCTGGTCATGCGGCCCACCGATGACGTCGGCGCCGACATGGATCGTGTGCGCGAGTTCTACTCGGACAAGTTCGGGCTGAAGCCGGAGAACAAGACCGAACCGCGCCTACGCGAAGAAGCGGTGTGAAAACCCGTCACTGATCGTGGT
Organism: uncultured Acidimicrobiales bacterium; assembly: GCA_963695075.1. GTDB lineage: Bacteria > Actinomycetota > Acidimicrobiia > Acidimicrobiales > CAWCAL01 > CAWCAL01. Next base: position 768,083 of record CAVOFR010000003.1, on the reverse strand, counting down.
GGTAGTCCAGCGCCGCTTCGCTGAAGTCCTGGGCGAAGTACAGCTCGGCGGCACGGTCCAGGAAGTCCTTCGTCATCTGCGCCGGCTGACCCTCGTAGGCACAGACCGCCTTCAGCATCTGGCACAGCTCCTTCGGCTGGTACGGCCTCAGCTCCTTGTCGCCCCGGGTCAGGCACAGTTGCCGCATGTAGTGCGCCGCCTCCTGGGTCGCCGGGATGTCGAGCGACTGCGCCACCCGGGACAGGATCCAGTCGAAGACCTGCTCGGTGATCGGACCGACGTAGATCTTGTTCTGGATCCGCCGGAAGAACGCCTCGTCGCCGAGCTTTCCCGGATCGAGGTTCGTCGAGAAGACGACGTTCACGTCGAACGGGACCGAGAACTTGAACCCCGAGCTGAGGGCCAGGTAGTCGATCTTGCTTCCCAGCGGCACGATCCACCGGTTCAACAGCTCGGCCGGGGTCATCAGCTGGCGACCGAAGTCGTCCACCACCATGATCCCGTTGTTGGCCTTCATCTGGAGCGACGCCAGCGAGATACCGCTGACCTTGTCGTGGGTCAGGTCGAGCATCGAGGGCGCCAGTTCGCCGCCGGCCACCACGCAGGGCCGCTTGCACACGACCCACCGCCGGTCCGAGACGATTCCGGCCTCGGGGAACGGCTCGTGCACGATCGGATCGAAGACCGCGATGATCTGCCCGTCGACTACCACGGTGTGCGGAACCAGGACCGGATCGTGATGCACCCGGATCATGCGCTCGGCCAGGCTCGTCTTGCCGGTCCCGGGCGGACCGTAGAGGAACACGGCGCCGTTGCTGTTGAGCGCCGGTCCGAGCTGGTCGAGGAGAACCTCGTCGAGGACCAGGTCGGCCATCGAGTGCCGGAGGACCTCCCGGCTCACGGGCTGGATGATCTTCTGCCGGTCGACCATGGCCCGGTACTCGTCCAGCGAGACCGGAGCGATGCCCGCATACGCGCACCGGTCGGTCCGGTCCCTCGCGGTGCCGCGGCCGTCCTCGGTCAGCTCGAACCGCCGGTTGCGTCCGTCGCCCACCAGGGTGCTGATGAGCCGGCGGTCGTTCAGGTTGGTGACCAGCCGGTCCACGATCGTGTTCGACAGTCCGAGCCGATCGCTCATGTCGAGGATGTTGGACTCACCATCCAGCAGCAGCCGACGCAGCAACAGATCGAGCAGGACCTGGTCGGGAACATCGACATGGGCGACGTTCTGGGAGGCTGCCTGATCTTCTAGCTCGATGCCTGCGAGTTGGGACACCCTGATGTCTTCGGCAGCTCGGGCCCCTACTCAAGGGGCAATTCTGCCACCCACGGCTTGGGTCGTCCGGCCCCGCCCCGGCCTGCCCGGTGTTCTTCCGGTTTCCTTCAAGAACGGGGTCGCATCGGACGATGGTGATGACGTGGAATCCCCATCGCCCGGACGGCGCGGTCTCGTCCGCGGGCTCGCCGTCATGCTCGTCGTCTCCGTCGGCGCCTTCATCGTCGGGATCGCCCTCGTCGTCGCCGACGGGGACCGACGGGCCCACGAGCTCGAGCTGATCGAGTACGCGAACCTGGCCGAACGCGTCGACGATCTCGCCGTTTCCGTGCTGCATCTCGAGCCTGCCCTCCGAGCGCCCGACGACCTGGTCACCGCCGTCTCCGAGGACATCGACGACGAGCGTGAGATCGTGGTCGAGCTCACCGGTGAGCTCGGGATTCCCCCCGCGATCGCCGAGCCTCTCGAGGCCAGCGCCGAAAGCGCCCAGGCGCTCACCGAGGCACCGGGAACCCACTCGTACGTCGAACTGCGAACCGTCTCGTATGCCCTCCAGGACCAGGTCGACGCGCTCTACTCCGCCGCCGAGGCCTCCGATGACCAGGAAGCAAGATCGGTCCAGTCGTTGGCGGTCGAGCAGCTGCGGCTCGTCTCCGACCATCTCGCGGCCGACTCGCTCGACCTCGACGAGTACGTAGCCCGCGCCGTCGACCTCGGCATCGGCCTCGAGTCGGTCATCGACGACACGGGCGGCAACGAGGAGCTCATCGATGCGTTCGACATCGTCAGCTCGACCGCCGCGCCCGACTTCGAGACCTTCGACATGCTCACCGAGGTGGTCAGCGGCATCGACGACGTCATCGGCGAGGTCGCCCTGCAGCCGGTCCCGGACCGCCGGCCGTTCCTCGTCGCCGCGGGACTGATCGCGGCGCTGTCCCTGTTCGGGCTGGTCCACCAGATCCGTCGCACGCGATCGGCGCGCCACGTCTACCAGTCGACGCTCCGCTACAAGGCCGAGCACGACGAGCTGACCGGGCTCGTGAACCGCTCCCAGCTGAAGGCGTCGTTCGACTCGATGATGGGATCGACGCCGGCCGGCGGCGGGATCATGCTCCTCGACCTCGACGGGTTCAAGCAGGTCAACGATCACAACGGACACCACGTCGGTGATCTGCTGCTCCGCGGTGTCGCCGAGCGGCTGCGTTCCTTCCTCGGAGCCGACGGCAGAGCGCTGCGCCTCGGCGGGGACGAGTTCGTCGTGTTCAGCGGCAATGTCGAAAGCGTCGGTGAACTGGTGCACCAGGCCGAGCTTCTCCTCGAGGTGCTGTCCCGCCCGTACGAGATCGAGGACGCCGCCCAGAGAGTCGGCGTGAGCATCGGTGTGGTGTTCACCGCCGATCGGCGAGCTTCGGTCAAGGACCTCCTCCGCGATGCCGATGCCGCGCTGTTCGTCGCCAAGACCAGCGGGCGGGGTCGGGTGGTCAGCGGGGCGGATCCGACCGGGCCGGCGACGGCCGGACCGACGTCGCGACAGGCCCCGGCCACCGAGCCGCGTTCGGTGAGCGAATCGGCCCAGTAGCCGGGGTGAGTCGGGTTTGGCTGGTGGCCGAGCCGCTCTGGTAATCTCGCTTACCGACCGCGGGCGACGGGGCAAGCGGCGAACTACGGGGAGTTGACCTTGATGCGTACCTCACGGACGCGGCTTCTGATCATCGGCGTCCTGGCGACGCTCGGCCTGATGGCTGCCGCATGCACGCCACCGCCGGACAACGTGGCACCGACCGCGGTCGCTGGAGCGTCACCCACTTCGGGCCTCACGCCACTGCCGGTCGTGTTCAGCTCGACCGGTTCATCCGACACCGACGGCACCATCGTCTCGTACCTGTGGGACTTCGGTGACGGGGCCACCTCGACGGCCGCGAATCCGTCCCACACCTACACCACGGTGGCGAGCCACGTCGCTACGCTCACCGTCACCGACGACCTGGGAGCGACCGGGACCGACAACGTGACGATCGTCGTGTCCTCGCCGGCCAACGTGCCGCCGACCGCCGTGGCGAACGCCACGCCTTCGAGCGGACGGTTCCCGCTCACCGTCGCGCTGTCCTCTGTCGGCTCCGCCGACACCGACGGCACGATCGTCTCCTACAACTGGAACTTCGGCGACGGCACCGGAAACATCAGCGATCCCAACCCGAGCCACACATACGCCAACCCCGGCTCGTACACGGCCACGCTGACCGTGACCGATGACGACGGCGCACCGGGCCAGAGCACGGTGGTCATCACCGTGACCCCGAACGTGCCGCCGACGGCCGCCGCAGCCGGCACACCGACCTCGGGCCAGTTCCCGCTGACGGTGGCGTTCTCCTCGGCCGGGTCCAACGACACCGACGGCACGATCGCCTCCTATGCCTGGGACTTCGATGACGGGGGCTCGTCCACCGCCGCCAACCCGGGCCACACCTACACCCAGCCCGGCAGCTACACGGCGACGCTCACGGTGACCGACAACGACGGCGCCACCGACCAGGCCACCGTCGCCATCAACGCCACGGCCGCCAACCCGACCGCTTCGTTCACCAAGTCCACCGCCAGCGGTATCGCCCCGCAGCCGGTGTCCTTCAACGGGTCGGGCTCGTCTGATCCCAACCCCGGCGGGTCGATCGCCTCGTACGCCTGGACCTTCGGTGACGGCGGGACCGCCACCGGCGCGACGCCATCGCACACCTACACCACGACCGGCACCTTCACGGTCGGGCTGACGGTGACGAGCAACTACGGCAAGACGCACTCGACCTCGCAGACGGTCACCATCGGTGCCCTCCTGCCGCCGCAGAACTTCGACCTCTACGACATCGAGCCCGAGTTCTTCAGCGACGGGAAGTTCCACATGAGCTGGACCAACATCGATTCGGGCCCCGGGTTCACCCACCAATACGAGGTCAACATTGCGGTGATCCAGGGTTGCGTCGCCTTCGGCAACAAGACCCAGACCGTGAACCCGTCGGGTGGCGTCGGCACGGCCCAGAACTACACCTGGGTGCAGGACTGGCCCGGCAGCAACGTCTGCGCCGGTTCGAAGTACAAGGCTCGGGTGCGCACGGTCCGCAGCGACGGCGCTGTCAGCGCCTGGACCGCCTGGGACGAGGAGTGGGCCTAGCCCACCCCTGATTCTCGATTTGGAGTCACCCACCCACACTCGATGTAGGTGGGTGACTCCAGAACCAGCTGAGGTCGGATTCCCGCGGGTGCTTCGGTAGCGTCGGGCTCGTCTTCCCCGGACGCAGTCCTGCTCACCAGGGAATGGCATGTCCGTCGACGAGTTCTTCAGGAAGCAGTACGGGCTGATCACCCGGACACAGGCCGACTTGGTCGGCCTCACCGACCGGCAGATCGATCATCGGTTGGCGACGGGGCGCTGGCTGACCGAGCAGCGATCCGTCTATCGCCTTGCAGCCGTACCGATGACGTGGGAGGCAGCGCTGCTGGCCGCGGTTCTCACTACCAAGGGCGTGGCGTCCCATCGGTGTGCGGCAGCGCTCTGGGGTCTGGAGCCGTTCTTCGGACCGGGGATCGAGATCTCCGTTCCGCACGGAATGAGAGTACGACTCGACGGTGTCATCGCTCATCAGTCCAGACAGTGGAAGCAGCGAGCGCGCTGTATCCGACGGCGCATCCCCGCCACCGGTATCGAGCGGACCCTTCTCGACTGCGGCGCTGTCGTCTCGTTCAAGACGCTCGAACGACTCTCCGAGTCCGCCATCCGCCAGCGGAAGACGTCATGGCGAAAGCTGCTCCGTTGCCTCTGCGAGCATTCGGCGCAGGGCCGCAACGGGTGCGGCACGCTTCGGCTGCTGCTCAACAGTCGGGTGCTCGACGGGACGGTCACGCTGTCGGATTTCAGTCTGCTGGTCGCCCACCTGTTGGAGGACCATCACCTTCCCGTGCCCGAGCGCGAGTACCGCATCGTCGACGATGAGGGTCACCTCATCCTCCAGGCGGATCTGGCCTGGCCCGACCTCAAGAAGGCGTGGGAGTTGGACGGACTTGCGTTCCACTTCGGCCGAGACGACGTCGAGCGCGACCGGCGGAAACGCAACCGGGCCAAGAGCCACGGCTGGAACATCCAGGAGGTTCTGTGGTCGATGTACGTCGACGAGCCCGACGAGCTGGTCGCCATGGCCCGCCAGTTCCTCCTCGGCTTCTGATATGGAGTCACCGACCCACACCAGATGTGGGCTGGTGACTCCAAATCCGGCGGGTTAGAACTCTTCGTCGAAGGCGACGTCGCCTTCGACTCCGACCTGGTAGGCGACCACCGTGCGCTCGAAGAAGTTGGTCAGCTCCTGGACGTCCTGGAGCTCCATGAAGTCGAACGGGTTCTTGGCGCCGTAGCGCGGGGCGAGACCGAGTTGACGGAGGCGCTGGTCGGCGCAGAACTCGAGGTAGGTGCGGGTGTCCGCCGTCGACATGCCCGGCACACCCTCGCCCAGGAGATCGCGGGCGAACTCGTGCTCGCACTCGATCGCCTCGTCGATCATCTCGCGGATCCGGTCGGACAGATCCTCGTCGAACAGGTGGGGCGACTCGACGCGCACCGCTTCGATGACGGCGAAAGCGAAGTTCATGTGGGCGCTCTCGTCACGGAACACCCAGTTGGTGCCCGCGGCCAGACCGTTGAGCAGGCCCTTCGACCGCAGGAAGTAGACGTACGCGAACGCGGCGAAGAAGAACAGGCCCTCGATGCACGCGGCGAAGCAGATCAGGTTGAGCAGGAAGCGCTTGCGCTCCTCGTCGGTGTGCAGCTCGTCGAGCGAATCGATGGCCCCGATCCACTTGAAGCAGAACTCGGCCTTGCGCCGGATCGAGGGGATGTTCTCGACCGCCGCGAACGCCTGGTGGCGCTCGTCGTGATCGGGTATGTAGTTGTCGAGCAGGGTCAGGTAGAAGTGGACGTGCTGGGCCTCCTCGAACAGCTGCCGGGACAGGTACATCCGCGCCTCGGGGGCATTGATGTGCTTGTACAGGTTGAGCACGAGGTTGTTGGACACGATCGAGTCGCCCGTGGCGAAGAACGCGACCAACCGGTTCACCAGATGACGCTCCGACGGCAGGAGCTTGCGGTGCAGATCGGTCACGTCGTCGGAGAAGTCGATCTCCTCGACGCTCCAGGTGTTGCGCACCGCATCGCGGTACATCTCGTAGAAGTCCGGATACCGCATGGGCCGGAGGGTGAGATCGAATCCGGGATCGAGGAGGTCCCCCCGCCCCCGCCCCCGGTCGGGGAGGGCCGCCGGCGGCGCCGTCTCGGACGGGCCGAGCGGTTCGTTGAACAGGGGATCGGTCAGCGCCATCAGTCGCATGCCTCGCAGGTCTCGGGGTTCTCGAGGGAACAGGCCACGGCCTCGGCGTCGGTGAAGCTCCTCGAGCCCGGCGCGTCGGCGGACGCGGGAGCGGGGGGTCCCGGGTCCACCGACGCCTCCGGCGTCGCTGCGGTCGTGGTCTGGTTGATGCGGGTGGCCGGTCGGGACCGCAAGTAGTACGTGGTCTTCAGGCCGGCCTTCCACGCGTACAGGTACATCGACGAGAGCTTCCCGATCGTGGGGCTCTCCATGAAGAGGTTGAGCGACTGGCTCTGATCGATGAACGCACCCCGGTCGGCGGCCATGTCGATCAGCGAGCGCATGGGCAGCTCCCAGGCGGTGCGGTACACCTCCCGCAGATCCTCGGGGACCTCTTCGATGTCCTGGATCGACCCCTCGGCCCGCTTGACCCTGGCGGCCATGGCGTCGTCCCACAGCCCCCGGGCCTGGAGCTCGCGGACCAGGTAGCGGTTGATCTGGAGGAACTCGCCCGAGAGCGTCTCCCGCTTGAACAGGTTGGAAACCTGCGGCTCGATGCACTCGTAACAGCCGGCGATCGAGGCGATGGTCGCGGTGGGGGCAACCGCCAGAAGCAGCGAGTTGCGCAACCCGTGTCGTCGGATGCGCTCACGCAGCGGCTCCCACCGGGCCGGGTCGGCCGGTTCGACGCCCCACAGGTCCATCTGGAGCTGGCCCTTGGCGGCCCGGGTCTGGTCGAACGCGGGGTGTGGTCCGGCCGCCTCGGCCAGCTCGGTGGATGCCCACGTGGCGTGGAAGTAGATCTCCTCGCAGATGGCGCGGGACAGATCTCGGGCCTCCTGGCTGTCGAAGGCCAGGCCCAGCTGGAAGAACACGTCCTGCAGACCCATCATCCCCAGGCCCACGGGCCGCCAGCGTTGGTTGGAGGCGCCGGCCGGTTCGGTCGGGTAGTAGTTGATGTCGACGACCCGGTCGAGGAACGGCACCGCGGTGCGGACGATCCGACCGAGCCGCTCGAAGTCGAAGGCGCCGTCGCGGACGAGGCGTCCGAGGTTGACCGAGCCGAGGTTGCAGACCGCCGTCTCGTCCTGGCTGGTGATCTCGAGGATCTCGGTGCACAGGTTGGACAGGTGCACGACGTTGCCCGGTTCGGCCGTCTGGTTGCACTTGAGGTTGGACGCGTCCTTGAAGGTCATCCAGCCGTTACCGGTCTGGGCCAGCGTGCGCATCATGCGGCTGTAGAGCTGGCGGGCCGGCACCTGCCGTTCGTAGATTCCCTGCTCCTCGGCGTCGATGTAGGCCCGTTCGAACTCGGGGCCGTACAGATCGCAGAGGTGCGGCACCTTCTTGGGGTCGAACAACGACCACTGCCAGTCCTTCTCTACCCGCTCCATGAACAGGTCGGGAACCCAGTTGGCCAGGTTGAGGTTGTGGGTGCGCCGGGCGTCGTCGCCGACGTTCTCCTTCAATTCGAGGAACTCGTCGATGTCGGCGTGCCAGCTCTCGAGGTACACGCAGGCGGCGCCCTTGCGCCGGCCGCCCTGGTTGACCGCCGCCACCGAGCTGTCGAGCGTCTTCAGCCAGGGGACGATGCCGTTGGAGAGCCCGTTGGTGCCCCGGATGAGCGAGCCCCGAGACCGGATCCGGTGGTAGGCCAGACCGATCCCGCCGGCGAACTTCGAGAGCTGGGCCACGTCGCTGTAGCGGTCGTAGATGCCCTCGAGGGTGTCCTCGGGCGAATCGAGCAGATAACACGACGACATCTGCGGGTGGTTGGTGCCCGAGTTGAACAGCGTGGGGCTTGAGGGCAGGTACTCGAGCTTCGAGATGAGGTCGTAGAAGCGGATGGCCTCGTCGGGCGTCCGGCTGAGGCCGCAGGCCACCCGGAGGAAGAAGAACTGCGGGATCTCGATGACCTTGCGGTTGTCGGGGTGGCGGAGCAGGTAGCGGTCATAGACCGTGCGGAGGCCGAAGAACTCGAACAGCTCACCCCGTTCGATCTTGATGGCGTCGTCGAGCTTGCGGGCGTTGACGGTGACGAACCCGGCGACGTCGTCGCTGATGATGCCCAGCTCGTGGCCGGCCCGGACCGACTGGCTGAACGAGTGGATGTTCTGGTTGCGCACCTCCTTGTCGATGTAGGTGTCGAGGAGACGGGCCGCCAGCTTGGAGTAGTTGGGCTCTTCGACGATGAGGGCACCGGCGGTGCGGATCGACAGTTCGTCGAGCTCGGTCGTGGTGGCTCCGTCATGGATACCGCTGATGGTCTTGGTGGCCACCCGGAGGGGATCGACGCCGGCGAGTCCTCCGCTGCAGCGATCGACCGCTCGCACGATCTTGTTGAGATCCACCGGTTCGAGGCTGCCGTTGCGCTTGCGTACGCGCATGTTGGACCCGGTGGGGGAGTCCTCGGCTCCACTCGCCTCGGTCGTGACTTTCGTGTCGGTGAGCGCCACTTGTCCTCCTGTGCGGAGCGGTTGCCCCCTCGACGTACCGGTTGCCGACTCGCGGCCGTGGCCCATCCGACCGACATGCACACGAGCGTGTGGCGAAGATTACAGACGCGTAATTACACCCTTGTCAACACCAATCTCGCGGCGGCGCCGATCGGTGACGCGGAGCGGTCGATGGAAGCGCAGTCCCGACGCAGCGTGGCCGTTTCGCGCCTCGCGCGAGCACGTGTCAGGTCAGCGCGAGCGCGGGCCGGGGCCGGGATGTCGCCGGTGTGACGGGTCGGAGCGAACTGACCCGTCGTAAGCGTCGGTCAGCGACGCTGAGGGACCAGATTTCGGTTTTCGTCGGTCAGCGACGCTGAGGGACCAGATTTCGGTCTTAGATTGCGTCGGAGCCCTGCTCGCCGGTCCGGATCCGCACTATCCGCGACACCGGCGTGACCCAGATCTTGCCGTCACCGATCTTGCCGGTGCGGGCGGCCTCGGTGATGGCTTCGACGACGCCGTCCACCTGCTCGTCGTCGATGACGACCTCGACGCGCATCTTCGGCGTGAAGTTCACCTTGTACTCGGTGCCCCGGTAGGTCTCGGTGTGGCCGCCCTGGCGGCCGAACCCCGAGACGGCCGAGGTGGTCATCCCCTGGATGTCGATGGCGGCGAGCGCGTCACGCACGTCGTCGACCTTGAACGGCTTGATGACGGCTGAGACGAGTTGCATGGGCTTCCACCCTCCGGATCGGGCATCGATTGACACATTCCTGCGTGGTCGAGAGTATGCAACAGTTCCGCTCCGAAAGACAAGCCGATCTTTCTGGACAGACTGAGGTAAATACTGGTACAAACCTTTCCATGCTCGATCTCCAGCTGCTGCGCATCGACCGGGAGAGCCCCGTGCCGGCCTACGAGCAGCTCCGGGGCCAGCTGTCGGTGGCCATCCGGGTCGGCAGCGCCCCGCCCGGGCGCCCCCTGCCGCCCATTCGGGACACGGCCGCCGCACTCGGGCTCGCACCCGGCACCGTCGCTCGGGCCTACCGCGAGCTCGAACGGGACGGTCTGGTCGTGGGCCGCCGCCGGGGCGGGACCGTCGTGGTCGACGACCCACCCGAGTCCGAGGCGGTGCTCGACCGAACCGAGCAACTGGCCCACGCGGCCGCGGTGTTCGCGACGACGGCCCGCCGGCTCGGCGTCGACGATGCCGATGCGCTCGACGCGGTCGGCCGGGCCCTGGCCGACCCCGGACCGCCCGAGCTCCGGGGCTGAGAGCCCGCCGTCCGCCGCTCGTTCAGTCGGTGATGTGTCAGTCGGTGATGTGTCCGTCGGTGATGTGGCCGTTCTCGATCGACAGGATCTGGTCGGCCGAGGCTGCGGCCTCATCGGCGTCGTGGGTGACCAGCAGGACGACCGACCGGGGAGGTCGGAGCTCGTTCAGCACCCGCTCCCGGAGGACGGGTCGTGAGTCGGTGTCCATCGCGGAGAAGGCCTCGTCGAGCAGGATCAGCCTCGGTTCGACCGCGAGGGCTCGGGCCAGCGCCACCCGCTGGGTCTCGCCGCTCGAGAGGGCGGCGGGGCGCTGCGTCGCCAGCGTGTCGGCGTCGAGCGCCTCGAGCAGCTCGCCGGCCCGGTGCCGCGCGTCGTCCCGGGTGGCGCCCTTGCGGCGGGGGCCGTACGCGACGTTGTCGAGCACGCTCATGTGGCCGAACAGCACGCCGTCGGTCGGAACGAAGCCCACGGAACGATCCACGGGACCGACCCACCGGCCCTCGGTGGGGTCATCGACGGTCGTGCCGTCCACGATCAGGGTCCCGGATTCGAGACCGGTCAGACCGGCGACGATCCGCAGCAGGGTGGTCTTGCCCGAACCGTTGGGCCCCTGGATGACCGTCACCGACGCCTCCGGGCATCGGAAGCGTGCGGTCATCTCGAACGACGCGACGCGGGCGCGGCCGTCGAGCATCACGGCGGTCCCGTTCGGCGAGATCGAGGTCACCGTGGCCACCAGCGGCCGCGCAGGGCGATCAACACCACCAGCGACACCGCCATCAGCAACATGCTGATGACCAGTGCGGTGGCCGGATCTTCCTCCAGCGCGCGGAACACCTCGAGCGGGAGTGTGCGGGTACGGCCCGGGCTGTTGCCGGCGAAGGCGATCGTCGCGCCGAACTCCCCGAGCGCCCGCGCCGCCGCCAGCGCGACCGCGGCCCGTAGGGGCCCGGCGATCTCGGGCAGGGTGACCGTGCGGAGCGTCGTGGCCGGCGAGGCGCCCAACGTGGCCGCCATCTCCTCGTAGCGGACATCGACCGTGCGCAGGGCGCCCTCGACGGTGATGACGACGAACGGCAGGGCGACGAACGTCGTGGCCACGACCGCGCCGGCGATCGTGAACGGCAGGGTCACGCCGAACCACTGGTCGAGCCACTGGCCCACCAGGCCGTTCCGGCCCAGCGCGAACAGCAGCGCGGTCCCGCCCACGACGGGGGGCAGCACCAGCGGCAGGAGGACGACAGCCCGGAAGAAGCTGCGTCCACGCACCGGCCCCCGGGCCAGGAACCAACCGAGAGGTACGCCGAGGATGACGGTGATGACCGTGGTGATCGGTACGACGATGGCGGTGACGCGCAGCGCCTCGGTCGTGCGCTCCGAGGTCAGGATCTCCCACACGTCGCCCCACGGCAGTCGCTGCAGGACGGCGATCAGGGGCAGGGTCAGGAACGTCAACGCCAGAACGGCGGGAACGGTCACGACGAGGGGTGGGCGGGTGGGATGGAGCCCGGGTGTCGGAGTTCGGCTCATCGGGGCGTCTCGAATCCGAATTCATCGAGTATCGCCGCGGCCTCGGGCGACAGGAGGAACTCCACGAAAGCACCCGCGGCCTCGTCGTCGCTGACCACCGCGACCGCGACCGGTCGGGGAGGGGTCTCGCCGACCGGGATCTCGATCACGCGGTCCGATGCGGCGGCGTCGGTTCGATAGACGACGGCGGCGTCGACCTCGCCCAGCTCCACCTTCGTCAGAGCGGACCGCACGTTCGGCTCGAGGGTGTCGGCCGAGACGTCGATGCCCCGGAGCTCGAACAGCTCGAGCGCCGCCGCGCCGCAGGGAACGACCGGCTCGCACAGCGCGACGGTCACGCCGGGGCCGGCCAGATCGCCGACGTCGGTTATGCCGGCCGGGTTGTCGGCCGGCACCACGACCGAGACGTGGTTGAAGGCCACGATCTCCGGCTCGACGTCGCGGTCGTCGATGAGGTCCATCGTGTCGAGGTCGGCCGTCAGCAGGACGTCGGCCGGAGCGCCGTCGACGATGAGCCGGGCCAGTGCATCGCTGCCGCCGGAGTTGACCTCGACGCCGCCGACATCGGGGTTGGCCGCGACGAAGGCATCGGCCAGCGGCTCGATCGCCGGCGCCAGCGACGAGGCGGTGAACACCACCACCGTTGGGCCGTCGTCACCTCCGCAGGCGGCGACCGCCCCGCACAGGAGGAGCGCACCGAGGAGACGAAGCGCGATGGGCATGGCGCAGGTGTAGCAGCTGGCGGGGCCGATCGGCCCACGGGAGTACAGCGGATGGGGACGACGCCAAGCTCGGTCCCATAGGGTTGGCGGCGTGCACTTCCTCCTCGCCCAGGACGCCGGTCTCGACGAGGCCTGTGGCACCGAACCGGGCCAGGTCTGCGAAACCGTGTACGGGTGGACCGACAACGAGACGTTGGCCAAATTGGCCGGGTGGGTCGTCGAGCGACCGCTCAAGATCCTGCTCATCCTGCTCGCCGGCCTGATCGTGACCCGGCTGGCCCGGCGCTTCGTCGACAACTTCGCCGCCACCGCCCGCCGGACGGCGCGGAGCGCACAGAACCGGACCAACGACCTGCTCGGGTCGAGCGCGGCCGATGCCCGGGTCGAAGCGCGGGTCGAGACGATCACCCACGCCCTGCTCGGCGTGTTCATCGTCGCCATCTGGTCCATCACCGCTCTGCTGGTGCTGAGCGAGCTGGACATCGACCTCGCTCCGCTGATCGCCGGTGCGGGTATAGCCGGCGTGGCCCTCGGCTTCGGCGCGCAGTCGCTGGTGAAGGACGTCATCAGCGGCATGTTCATGCTGGTCGAGGACCAGTTCGGCGTCGGTGACATCGTCGATGTCGGCCACTGCGAGGGCACCGTCGAGGCGCTCGAGCTGCGCACGACGAAGATCCGTGACATCAACGGTGCGATGTGGCACGTCCCCAACGGCGAGATCGTCCGCGTCGCCAACAAGTCGCAGTTGTGGGCCCGCGCGCTGCTCGACGTCGAAGTGGCCTACGAAGCCGACCTCCGCCATGCCCAGGAGGTGATCATGGGAGTGGCCCAGGAGATGTGGGCCGACCCCGACTGGGGTGGCAACGAGATCGTCGAGGAGCCCGAGGTGTGGGGAATCCAGAGCCTGGGGGCCGACGGCGTGAGCGTCAGGGTCGTGATGAAGACCGAGCCGGCCAAGCAGTTCGGCGTCGAGCGCGAGTTCCGGCTCCGGGTGAAGGAAGCGCTCGAGCGGGAGGGCATCGACATCCCCTACCCCCAACGCACCGTCTGGATCCGCCACGAGCCGGACGAGTGAGTTACCGGGGACAGACCCCCAACGCACGTGCGTTGGGGGTCTGTCCCCCGCTGCATGCCCGCTACGGTGCTGCGGCATGGAGACAAACGAATGGATTGCCACCTTCGCCGCCGAGGCCGGGGTGGAGCCACCGACGGCGGCCGAGATCGAGACGTTGCTCGACGTCGCCGGCGTCGCGGCCCGGGCCTCCGAGCGCAAAGCTGCTCCGCTCACCTGCTGGCTGGTGGCCAAGGCCGACCTGTCACCGGCCGATGCGCTGGCCCTCGCCCAACGGCTGGCCAACCCGGCACCCACCGACTGATCCGACGCCTATCCTCGGGCGGGCATGAACGCCCCCGGACTCCCCGAGCTCGCCACCGCGTACGACCCCTCCGAGGCTGAGGAGTCGGTCAGCCGGCGCTGGTCCGAGGCCGCCGCATTCCACGTCACCCCCGACGATCCGGGCGACGCCTACAGCATCGTCATCCCACCGCCCAACGTCACCGCGCCGCTGCACCTCGGCCACGCCCTCAACAACACGCTCCAGGACATCCTCGTCCGGATGCATCGCATGCGCGGCGACGCCACCCTGTGGATGCCGGGCACCGACCATGCCGGCATCGCCACCCAGACCGCCGTCGAGAAACGACTGCTCGCCCACGGGTCCTCCCGGCTCGAACTGGGCCGCGAGGCGTTCGTCGACAAGGTGCAGGAGTGGAAGGACGAGTACGAGGCCGTCATCCTCGGCCAGCTCGACGCCATGGGTGCGTCGTGCGATCGGGACCGTACCCGCTTCACGATGGATCCCGTCTGCGTCGCAGCGGTCCGCCACGCGTTCTTCGAGCTGTTCAGCGACGGGCTGATCTATCGGGGCAAGCGCCTGGTCAACTGGGATCCCGTCACCCGCACCGCGCTGTCCGACGACGAGGTCGAGATGGAGGACGTCGACGGCCACATGTGGTACCTCCGGTACCCGTTGACCGACGGTTCCGGTCATCTCACCGTGGCCACGACGCGACCCGAGACGATGCTCGGCGACACCGCCGTCGCGGTCAACCCGGCCGACCCACGGGCCGAAGCGCTCCGAGGCAAGACGGTCACACTGCCCATCGTGGGGCGGGTGATCCCCGTGGTCGAGGACGACTACGTCGTCATGGCCGATCCCGAAGGCGACGCCAAGGCACGGATGGCAACCGGCTTCCTCAAGGTCACGCCGGCGCACGACCCCAACGACTACGAGATCGGGCAGCGCCACGACCTCGACGTCATCAACGTCATGGCTCAGGACGGTTCCATCTCCGACCAGTACGGCTGGGACGACGGGGTCGGTGACGCCGGACCGATGATCGGCCTCAGTCGAGAACAGGCCCGAGCCGCCGTCGTCGAGTGGTTCGACAAACACGGCATGCTCGAAGACGTCAGGGACCATCCCCACTCGGTCGGTCACAGCTACCGAAGCCACGTCCCGATCGAGCCCTATCTCTCCGACCAGTGGTACGTCGCGGTCACCGACGACCGGCTGGCCGGTTCGGCTCTGCGCTCGATCACCCCGGACCAACGTCCCGATTCCCTCCCCGACGGTGTCACGCCGGCCGGTGACACCCCGGGCGACGGCGAGCTGCGCTTCTACCCCGATCGGTACGCCCGCACGTTCGCGTCGTGGCACGAGAACATCCGCGACTGGTGCATCTCGCGCCAGCTGTGGTGGGGCCATCGCATCCCGGTCTGGACCCGCACGATCCCGGTGGCCGACGCGTCGACCCCCGTGGCCGCGGCGATCACCGACGTCGGTGCCGACGTCGCCGTCGCGGTGGCCGACTCGGAATGGAGCCGACGCGGTGGGGCCCACGTCGCCCGGCGACTACCGGACGACATGCTCGACGAGAGCGTGTGCGTGCCCCCGCAGGTCACCATCGACCTGGCCGGATCGGATCGGTCCGAAGCCGAGCTCGTCTCAGCGCTCGAGGCCGCCGGCTTCGCCCAGGATCCCGACGTCCTCGACACGTGGTTCTCCTCCGCCCTCTGGCCGCTGTCCACCATGGGATGGCCCGATCCCGAGCGCTTCGACGCCACCGACGACACCGCCGGCCTCCTCGAGCGTTTCGTGCCGACCTCGGTGCTCATGACCGCCCGCGAGATCATCACCCTCTGGGTGTCGCGCATGGTCATGTTCGCCCGCTACTTCCGCGGCGGCGAGCTGCCGTTCCGCGACGTCTTCATCCACGCGATGATCCAGGACGGCCACGGCCAGAAGATGTCCAAGAGCCTCGGCAACGGCGTCGATCCGCTGGACATCATCCACTCCCACGGCGCCGACGCCATGCGGTTCACGCTGACGCAGCTGTCCACGTCGACCCAGGACGTGCGCATGCCGGTCGAGATCGTGTGCCCGCACAGCGGCGAGCTGTTCGCCCCCGAGACGATCACCACCGCGGCCGGCCACGTGGTCGCCGCTCCGATGCAGACCTCGCCGGGCGATCCGACCAGGACCATGGCCAGCGCCTACGGCGTCGCCGCTCATCTGATGGAGCCGACCGACGACGTCCCCCTCGCCCGCAACACGTCGTCCAAGTTCGACCTCGGCCGCAACTTCGCCAACAAGCTCTGGAACGCGACCCGATACGCCACCCGCACCCTCGCCGCCGCCGTCGACGACGACGAGGTCGAGGCCGCGGCCGAGCCGGTGACGGCCGCCGACCGGCCCCTCGTCGATCGTTGGGTGCTGTCACGACTGGCGACGACGATCGGCGAGCTCGACGAGGCCGCCACCCGGTACCACTTCAACGTCATCGCCGACTCGGTGTACTCGGTCGTGTGGCGGGACGTGTGTGACTGGTACCTCGAGGCCGTGAAGCCGACCGTCGGTACCGACCCGCAGCAGCAGGTCGTGCTCGGGCGGGTCTTCGACGTCGTGCTGCGCATCGTGCATCCCGTCTGCCCGTTCGTGACCGAAGAGCTCTGGCCCCACGTCAGCGCCGTGGTCCGGGGCGAGATCGAAGGGCTCGACGCCCCGGCGAACCCGATCCTGGCGACCGCGGCCTGGCCGTCGGTCGGCGCTGACCTGGTCGACGTCGACGCCGAAGCAACCTTCGCCCGGGTCCAGACCCTGGTGGGGGCAATCCGCAACCTCCGCGGTGAGCGCAACGTCCCGCCGAAGCGCCGCATCACCCTGCACGCGCCGGCGGCGGTGCTCGAGCTGCTCGAACTGGCCGGAGGTACGGTCCAGACGTTGGCCGGGCTGGGCGAGGTCGTCGCGTGGGACGGGACCGACCGACCGGGCGAGGCCAGCGCCCTGCCCTTCGAGGGGGCCGAGGTCCTGGTCTCGGGTCTGGTCGACCAGGCCGACGCGCAGAGCGAGCGGGCCCGGCTCGGCAAGGTGATCGCCGACCTCCGGAAGCAGATCGGCGGACTCGAGGGCCGACTGGCCAACGAGAACTACGTCGCCAAGGCCCCCGACCACCTGGTCCAGGAGAGCCGGGATGCGCTCGCCTCGGCCCAGGCTGACCTCGGTGCGGCCGAGGCCGCGCTCGCCGCCCTGGGCTAGCGGCCGCCGCTCTTTTCGGGCGGGGCGGCCAGGAGAATCGCCTCGCCGGCGACCGTCACCCGATTCCCGCCGGCCACCTTGGCCTGGGCGAGTGCTCGTCGAGCCGCGTCGGCCGTCTCGGCGAACGGGACGTCACCGGTCGTGTCGGACACGCCGAAGCTGGTCCTGAAGTGCGGGATGTTCGTCCCGTCGTAGAGGCGGAGCGCCAGCGCTTCGCGGACCCGGTCGCACGCCGCGCTCGTCTCGATAGCGCTCACGCCGGCCAGGACGGCGACGAACTCGTCACCCTCGGTCCGGGCGATCACGTCGCTGGGCCGGAAGGTCGTGTCGAGCACCTCGGCCATGAAGCGCAGGGCATGGTTCCCGACCGCCGACCCGTGCTGATCGTTGTAGTCGGTGAGGGCGTCGATGTCGCAGACCACGACGCTGTAGGGCACGGCGGTGGCGGCGAGGGCGGCGACGGCCAGGTCCAGACCCGCTTCGGTGACCAGCCCGGTGAGCGGATCGGTCGGCGGGATGATCGGTTCGGCCAACGGTTCGGGCAGTCTCTCGGCCCGGTGCGGCTGCTCGGCGACGGCTCGGATGCCGAGGGCGGCGACCGCGGCGGCGACGGCCATGCCCAGAGCGACGTCGGCCAGATCACCGACACCGACGACGACGTCGGTCAAGGTCCCCGCCGCGGCGGCGAGCAGGCAGACGAGCCAGGCGCTGGCCGCGGGCACGGTCAGCCCGGTCGCGACGGGTCGAGAAGAGGGCATCGTCGGATCCATCGGCGCCCTCCGCCCGACGCTTGAGGGGTCGAACGGCCCCTTCGAAACGTGCACGGTCAGGGGGCGGGAGGACGGTACGGTGGCGCCATGCTTCGGCTCTTCGACACGGCGGTCGGCCAGGTGGTTCCCTTCGAGCCGCGCGATCCCGGCCGGGTCTCCATGTACGTGTGCGGGCCGACCGTGTACGCCCCGCCCCACATCGGGCACGGTCGGTTCTCGCTGGTCTTCGACGTGTTGCGCCGCTACCTCGAATGGTGCGGCGTCGAGGTCACCTACGTGTCCAACATCACCGACGTCGACGACAACATCGTCGATCGGGCCCGTGCCGAGGGTCGATCCGAGTCGGAGATCGTCGACGAGTACGAGCGGCAGTGGGTCGATGCCATGACCGCGATCGGGGTGAAACCGCCGACCGAGGATCCCCACGCCACGGCGTACATCGAGCGGATGGTCGAATTCGTCGGCGAGCTCGTGGCGGCCGGAAAGGCCTACACGACGAGCGACGGCGTCTACTTCGCCGTCGACGAGGTGGGCGACTACGGCAAGCTCGCCCGCCAGGATCTCGCCACCCTCCATGTCGGGGCTCGGGTCGAGGTCGACGACGAGAAGCGGTCGCCGGGCGACTTCGCACTGTGGAAGAAGGTCGACGACGACGGCTCGCTGGCTTGGGACAGCCCGTGGGGTCGGGGTCGACCAGGTTGGCACACCGAGTGCGTGGTGATGTCGCTCGATCTCCTCGGCGAGGGGTTCGACATCCACGGTGGGGGACAGGATCTCGCGTTTCCCCACCACGAGAACGAGCGGGCCCAGGCGGTCGCTTCCGGCCGGGCGTTCGCCGCACACTGGGTCCACAACGGCTTCGTCGAGGTGAGCGGCGAGAAGATGTCGAAGTCCCTCGGCAACTTCACGACGCTGGTCGATCTGATCGAGAAGACCGATCCCCGGGCCTACCGCCTGCTTGTCCTCCAGGCCCACTACCGGTCGCCGATCGAGGTCACCCCGCGCACGACCGACGGTGCGTCGAGCGCCCTCGGACGACTCGACGCGCTGGCCCGGCGCTGTGCGGATCTCCCAGTCGTGGCGGCCGACGAGGAAGCGATCGAGCGGCTGCGGGATCGGATGGACGACGATCTCGACACCCCGGCCGTCGTCGATCTGCTGTTCACACTGGCCAAGCGGGTGAACAGCCTGCTCGACGAGGGTGACCGTGAGCAGGCGGCCGCCCTGTGGGCCGCCGTGGGTGAGATCACCACCGCGGTCGGCCTCGAGCTGCACGGGGAGCAGAGCTCGGTGCCCGACGATGTCCGGGCGCTGGCCGCCGATCGCGATCAGGCGCGCGCCGACAAGGACTGGGCCCGAGCCGACGCGCTGCGCGACCGGCTCGAAGGCGAGGGATGGATCGTCGAGGACACCGCCGAGGGCACGGTGGTTCGCCGGTCGTAGCGCTCCGAGCCCAGCCGTTTCCGCCCCACCGCCCCCCACCGAAATCTGGTCCCTCACCGTCGGGAAACGACGGTTGCTCCAACCCCGTTCGTCGGCACACCGGGCGGGACACGAACTACCTGAACGTGGCGTCGGAGGGCGACGCTCTGGGACCAGATTTCGGCGAAGCGTCTGCCGCGAGCGTAGGCCTCTCTACCCATCAAGCCCGTTCGAGATCGAGACGATAGCCAACTCGGATCTCAGAACGAGGTGAGGACGAATGTCCGTCGTACGATGGATCGGAACCGGCGTGGCCGGATTGGGACTGGTGGGAGCCGGGATGACCGGCCTTGCCTTCGACGACGACACGACCCGCGACGAGAGCGGCGAGATCACCGAGGCCGGCGACGTCGGCGCGTTCCGCATCCGGCTCGGTGACTGCATGGTCGACCCCGGGGAAGGCACCATCGAATCGGTCGAGGCCGTGCCCTGCGACGAGCCGCACGATCTCGAGATCTACCACGCGTTCAACCTGGTGGGCGCCGAGTACCCCGACGACATCGACGACCAGGCCAGCTCCGGCTGCTACAACGTGTTCGAACCCTTCGTCGGCGAGCGCTACGAGACCTCGCTGTACGACTTCATGGTGATCACCCCCACCGCCGAGAGCTGGGAGGCGGTGGACGATCGCGAGGTCCTGTGTGCGCTGAGCAGCTGGGACGGTACGAGCAGCACCGGATCGGCTCGCGCCACCGCTCGGTAGAGGGCCGGCCCGGCGCCGGGCGCCCGTGTCGTTGCATCGAGCGTCGGGACTGATCTAGGCTGGTTACCGGACGGTAACTTACGGACCGAGCTCCCCGTGCGACCCGGATCCGCACCGCGCCAGAGCGAGCATCCCAACGCGACCGAAGCGAGGCACCATGTCGGACTTTTCCCTAGCGCTCAACGAAGACCAGCTCCAGCTCCAGAAATGGGTCCACGACTTCGCCGAGGGTGTCGTACGCCCGGCCGGTGAGGAGTGGGACGAAAAGGAGGAGTTCCCCTGGCCCATCGTCGAAGAGGCGGCCAAGATCGGCCTGTACGGCTGGGAGATCATGGCCGAGACCGGCGCCGACCCCACCGGTCTCAGCATCCTTCTGATGATCGAAGAGCTGTTCTGGGGTGATGCGGGCATCGGCCTGTCCATCTTCAGTACCGGGCTGGCCGCGGCCGGCATCCTCGCCAACGGCACGCCCGAGCAGACCATGGAGTGGGTGCCGCAGTGCTACGGCACCGCCGACGACGTGAAGCTCGGCGCGTTCTGCGTGAGCGAGCCGGACGCCGGCTCCGACGTGGGCGGCATCCGCACCCGCGCCGTGTACGACGAGGCCAAGGACGAGTGGGTCCTCAACGGCACGAAGGCATGGGCCACCAACGGCGGTATCGCCGACGTCCACGTCGTCGTCGCCGTCGTCGATCCCGAGCTCGGTACCCGCGGTCACGCCAGCTTCGTCGTACCGCCCGGCACCGAGGGCCTGGCCCAGGGTCAGAAGTACAAGAAGCACGGCGTCCGGGCCAGTCACACCGCCGAGGTCGTCCTCGACGACTGCCGGATCCCGGGCAGCTGTCTGCTCGGAGGCAAGGAGAAGCTCGACGAGCGCCTGGCCAGGGTGCGCGAGGGGAAGAAGTCCTCGTCGCAGGCCGCGATGAAGACGTTCGAGGCGACGCGCCCCACCGTGGCGGCCATGGCCGTCGGTATCGCTCGGGCCGCGCTCGAGTACGCGACCGACTACGCCAAGGAGCGGACCGCGTTCGGCAAGCCGATCATCGAGAACCAGGCGATCGCTTTCATGCTCGCCGACATGGCAACCGAGATCGACGCCTCCCGCCTGCTCGTCCACCGGGCCGCCTGGCTGGGCAAGAACGGCACCTTCGAGAACGCCGAGGGTTCCATGTCCAAGCTCAAGGCCGGGCGTACGGCCGTATGGGCCACCGAGCGGGCCATCCAGATCCTGGCCGGATACGGCTACACCCGCGAGTACCCGGTCGAGCGCTGGCACCGTGACGCCAAGATCATGGACATCTTCGAGGGCACCGAGCAGATCCAGCAGCTCGTGATCGCCCGAGCGCTGTCCGGCATGCGCATCGAGTAGCAACTTCCCTGTCAGCGCAACGGTTTCGTTGCCTGGTGGGGATGCTGATCGACCAGCTACCGTTGCGCCTACCGATCGACCTACCGGTGAGATCTGTCCCTAGCTGTCCCTAGTTTTCGATGCTACGGTCCCACACGTGGCGTCGATCAGGGAGAAGAGACCGGGCTACTGGGAGGTGCGGGTCTTCGTCGGATACGACGACGAGGGCAAGCCGGTTCAGGCGTCGCGGTCGGTGCGCGGTGGCAAGCGTGATGCCGAGCGCCTGGCAGCAGAGCTCGCGGCCCGACCTGCGCCGCGCTCGGGCAAGCTGACGGTCGCGGAGCTGCTCGACGAGTACCTCGATCACAAGTCCCCGACCTGGTCGGCGTCCTCGAGGCGTGACTATGCCAGTCGTGCCGAGCGGATCAAGTCCGATTCGATCGCCGAGAAGGCGTTGAGCCGGCTGAGCGTGTCGGAGGTCGACCGGTGGCATCTACGCATGCACAAGGCGGGCGTCGGCGAGGCGCAGATCCGGAACCTTCACACGTTGCTGCGAGCCGCGGTCGGTCAGGCCGTTCGATGGGAGCTGATCACGAGCAATCCCGTAGCGGTGGCCAAGCTCGAGCGACGCCGGAGGACACCGAGAGGGGTGATGACGGTCGACGAGGTGGCCCGGGTGCTCGCAGCCGCCGAGGCTGTGCACCCGTCTGTCCCGCTCGCTCTGAGGTTGGCGGCGGTCGCCGGCGCCCGGCGCGGCGAGTTGGCCGCGCTGCGCTGGGACCATGTCGCTGACGGCCGCCTGGTCATCGACCAGAGCATCACGATCGATCGCTCGATGGCGAGCGATGATCCCGCTCGAGTGGAGGTGACGCCGACCAAGACGGGGGAGCGGCGGGTCCTGTCGCTCGATGAGCACACGCTGTCGCTTCTCGAGGCCGTTCGATCCGAGAGCGCTGAGCGGTCGCCATGGATCTTCGGTGAGGACGAGCATCCTCCGAGCCCCGATCGGATCGGTTGGTGGTGGAGGCGCACCAGGAAGTTGGCCGGTATCGATCCGAAGTGGCGGCTGCACGATCTGCGGCACTGGTCGGCGACGCACGCCATCGCCGGCGGCCACAATGTCCAGTCGGTCGCGACGCGCCTCGGACATGCCGACGCGACCACCACGATGCGGACCTATGCCCATGCTCTCGACGGCCTGGACTCCGCCATCGCGGAGACGCTGGCTGCTGTGCTCGATGGCGATCAGGTCGAACGGTAGGTGGCGACAGGTCGGGCGGTAGGTGATGATCTCGGGCTCAGGAGTCGGGCGAGGTCGCGTCTCGGGACGCGAAGGCAGCGGCCGAGCTGGACGACCGGAAGGCCGTCTGCGCCGTCGGTGATGCGGTACTGGCGAGCGAGCTGGTAGCCGGTGGCGCGGCTGATGCGCAGGTATTCAGCTGCCTCTTCGATCGTCAACAGCTCCGGGTACTGGTCGAGTGTCCGTCTCATGCGGTTCTCCCTCGTGGGTTGGCTTCTGTGCAACCCAGGGACATGGCGTCGGACGAAGTGCACCGGCGAAGCCGGAGGACGTAGCCGCGGCACTCGTCGGAGCGGAGGCGGGGTCAAGGTGGAGCGCCCGGAGCGCAGCGAGGACGAACGACCTTGACGCGGCCGAGCACCGTCGCATTTCAATGGGTGCCACCTACCGAAACTGCAGGTCCGGCAGGACCTGCAGTTGTGTCTCGGCGATTTCCCTGGAATGAGTAGGTGGTGAATCTGGCAGATCGGCGGGCGGGCTGAAGGCTCGCCGGCGCCGCCGGAGGCGACGGGCGCTTCGGTGGTTTCGTGAATCGGCTCGAGCTGCCGCTACCGGGTCGAGATGGGATGCTGTCGTGTGTGGCCGTAGCGCTGACATCCAGGGCCGACGGTCTCGTATCGGCCGGGGTTCAGCCGACCCCTGCTTCGGCGTGACGACACATCGACCGTCGAGGCTCCGCTCGATATGGCGCCATGGATCCCTCCCGAATGCGACAGAGTGGCCGCCGAGAAGGCCGCTATTCGGAGGGGCGCAACGTCGGCGATGCGAGACTTGATCTCACGACCTCCGCCGTGTGAACGATCCGACCCCGGATCAGAGCAGACGCCGACGGACGAAGACCAAATAGTCCCAACGATCCGGACGACGATGAACCGCCGTAACCATGAGCGTCCCCGCGATATCCGCGCGATGCCGAGAGCGAGGAGTTGAGTCCCGCGGCGGAGAGGTCCGGTCGGGACTGACCGTTGACCACGACCTGACTACCAATCGGCTGACTCGCTCTTGGCAGCCTGGCATTGACACCGGCTGATGTCCCCCGGGATGCTGAACGGGGTCACTGTGGGTGGCAGGGGCAGCGCCTCGCGGCCGGGAGCCAGACGCACCCGACGACGGCCGATCGCGTCGGGCGGCATCCGGCTGGAGACGTGGGAGCGCAGCGACGGAGTCGGTGCGGGTGGCCAATGGCGTGGTGAGTCGCGGCGGCTGAGGTCGGACTGCGACGAAGGTCCGTGGGGTTCATCCGTGCCTATGGGCCGGGGCTCGGCGTCGCTGCCTGGTGGCTGAGGCGGATTTCGTGGAGGAGGCCGTCGGTGACGTCGTAGACGAACCCGCGGATGTGGATCTTGTGCGGTATGAACGGTGTCATGTAGAGCCGCTGGATGGACTGTCGGACATCGTCGTAGGGGTCGGTGAAGGTCTCGAGCGACCACCATGGTTTGATACCGAGTTCGGTCTCGAGTTCGGTGCGGAACGTGGCTTCGTCGACCTGCTGGAGTCCACAGTCGGTGTGGTGGATGAGGATGACCTCGCGGGTGCCGAGGAAGCGCTGCGAAAGGCACAGTGAGCGGATGACGTCGTCGGTGATGACTCCGCCGGCGTTGCGGATGATGTGGGCGTCGCCGTCGTCGAGTCCGAGGATGGCGAAGGTGTCGATGCGTGAGTCCATGCAGGTGATGATTGCGAGGTTCCTGGCCGGTTGGACCTGGAGTCGGTTGTCGTGGAAGTTCTTGGCGTAGTTGGCGTTGCGGGCGAGAAGCTTATCGGTGTGGGGGTTGAACGCATCGGGCACGCCCGCCGTCTGGTTGCGTGTGGTCATTGTGTGGAACCGACCGAGTCGAGGCGTGCCGTGGCCGCCGATGCCTCGGAGCCGTCGGTGAGGATGATGACGAGGTCATGCCCGGCGTGAATGACTCGGCGCACGATCTCGTGGGGCGGCGATCCGACCGCGACGTCGACGCCAATATCAGCAATGTCGAGGGTTTCCGCGAGTGAGATCAGACGCGCGGTGCGTTCTGCCGCGAGGAGCCCGGAGACGGCCTCCATGTGGGCACCTAGACGCAGCATGTGTTGGGCCCGCGGCGGGTTGGGCACGACGCTGTGGAGCGTGAGCTTGGCGTTGTTGGCCTGGGCGAGTGCCGCGGCTTCGTGTGCTGTGGCCGGGACGGGTGCAGCCGTCGTGCACTGATCGGCGAGCAAGATGTTCTGGAACCGCTTCATCGGCTGCTCCCGGTGTCGGTGGTCGGACGAGAACGCCGCATCTGTCGTTTCGGTTTTCGGAAGAACCGCATGACCGATCGACGTTGGGGACGAGTTGCCAGGCGGGGTTGGTGTCTGCGGCGATGAGCCGCCCGCCTTGCAGCGGTCACCGCGGCGGCGTAGATCATGCGTCTCGGTCGATTCGCCGGCCACCGGGCGCAACGGTCGCTTCGAAGCACGACTCCGCTCGACTCGAGCGGGATCGTCCGGTCGCCTCTCGCCGCGTGGGCGCGGTCATGTCGGAGGCAAAGGTCGTGGTGGTCATGATCATGGTGTGTCGACTGCGGCTCGGGCCGGAGGGGAATGCGGCGTGAGAGGCTGAGTTCGGGACCGCAGTCTGACCGTGCCTGTGGCCGCGATGGCGGTGAGAACGAGCCCAATAGCGACTCGTCGTTGCTGAGCCGCTGCGGTTCGGGCTTCGTGTGAGCATGAGGTCACTTCCTGGACCGTCCGCGACTGGGGGAGTCGTGATCGATCCCCGAAGTGTCGCTGTGCCGTGTGACGCGGTGGCGATGACCGCGCGCGGTCTTGATGACTTCGCGTGACCTGTACGCGCTCTCGTAGTCCCACGCGACCGCGGAGGGGTCGTCCTGGAGCCGCATGAGGCTTCGCCGATTCCTGTGAGAACCTCGGCAAGTGAGGCCGATCAAGTCGATCTCGATTCAGCACGACCTCGACGGGCACAGTCTCTCGCATCAGCGGACAAGTCGACGTCCCGAACGTCGACGGTGTTCACTTCACCCGGGAACGATCCATCCAGTGGCGACCGGCCGCTGCCTACCTCGACGAGGCCGCCCATCCCCGAACCCTCAAGCTCTCAGGGGCCGGCAAACTGAGTGAGAGAGCTTGACTCGGGACAGATGAGGTCAACGAGTTGACTTCAGGGAGGTCAGTTCGAGGTGGAAGGACTCGCGAAGGGCAGCCAGACCTTGGAGTTCGAGGTTGTGTTCGATGCGAAGGGGCAGCCAGTCGTCAGCCCGGAGCCACAGGGTCTCCGCCCACGTGCCGGTCAGATCGCCACTGATCTCATAGGTGATGTCCACTTTGGCGGCGCGGACCCATTCCCCGGCGACCATCACTGTTGCGCCATGTGTGAACCTGCTCGTTCCGTGGAGTCGAGCGGTCAGGCGAGCGGGGCCGCCCGACAAGGTAAGTCGGCACCGCAGTGGAGCCTGGCCCTCTTCAGTGCGGACCACTTCGGCCGGGTCGCACTCCATCTTGGCGATCGGAGAGAGTGCGCCGATCTGCTGGTGCTTCACATGTGAGTTGATGGCCAGCGCGCGGTCAGCGCTCACGCAATAGGTGGTCTCCTCGGTGTGCTGATCCAGCAGGCCGATCGTGACGGTGAAGCACGATCGGTCGAGGTGCGAGACTGACACTGGGACGGTGTCCGGATACGGACGGGTCTCGGTCGGGAGTGCCCCGAGCTTGATCTCCTCCTCGCCGCTGGCGGCGAACACGTACACACCGGGTGGGGGCAGGGCTGAGGCTCCGGGCGGAGACGTGGTCAATCCGGTGTTGTTGTCGCGGAAAGCGTCGAGGGCCTCGTCCTCGGTCAAGGGCGTGGTACCCCGGGGCCACAACACGAAAGAGGTCGTCGCCATCAGGAGGCAGATGGAGCCCGCCGTAGTGATCGCCAGGCGGCGGTGAGACACCGGTTCCTCAGTCGTCGACGCACCGGGTCGCAACGAGCACCAGTGCTTGGAGATGGTCAGCGTTGCGTCGCATTGCCGACCTCATGGCCGCCACTCGTGTGCGAGCATCTGACTCGCGCGCGACGCGACTCACGAACCGGGCCGCGCTGATCACTCCCTCGTCTGCAATGAGCCGGCGGGCCTCGAGGAGGTGGAGCGGGGCCGTGTATTGAGCGTCAATGCTGAATCCTGCGCCTTCGAGCAGGCCCCGCCAGCCGGCGATTGTGAGCGGTCTCACCGGGACCTTGATCGTCCCCGCCAAGTCACGCGAGATCCGCTCGCATGTCGCCTGGTCGATATCCGCCGGAGAGAGCGCGACCTCGTGGAGACCCACCTGTCCCCCGGGCCGGACGATCCGGGCCAGCTCGGTCGCGACCCGCACCTTGAGGCTGTTGGGCTGCATCGTCAAGTAGGCCTCCCCGAAGGCCACATCGGTGGAGTTCGTGCCCTGGCCGGTGTTGGTCGCCGAAGCCTGCACCACCGACCAGTGGGGCCGTGTCATGGTTGCCGAGATCCGTCGGGCTGCGTCTGGATCGCGGTCCACCCCGAGGTAGCTGGCTGGATTGCATGCCAACACCATCTCCGTCGTTGACCCGAGGCCGGGTGCGAGCTCGACGACGTGATCGGACCAATCGATCGCCAGGGAGGCGAGGAGCTTGTCGGTCAGCTCTCTTCCACCGGGGCGTAGGACCTTCTTGCCGAGGCGAGCCAGGAGCCAGTGCCCGGGCATCAGGTCCGAGTTGAGCACTGCGCCGGGGATCAGGTCGGCTTCGGTTGAACTCATGGTCGTTGTCTCCCTCTCTGCTGACAAGTGGATCCGACCCCGGGGGGTGGGTCCGACGCATCACGGAAGTTTGGCAGGCTTATCTGCGTCTGTAAAGGAAGCCTAATTTACGGCGCCAACGGCTGACCAAGTGTGCTCAGCGCAGCTGAAGCCTGACGACCACCTGTCGCGGCTGCTTCCGCCGGTCGCCCGCATGGTCGTCGAGGTGCGAGCGAGCGAAGGTGTCGATCTCGATGGCGACCGATGATCCCAACGTGAGCGGTCACGACGCGAGGGCCAGCCGGTCTGGTTTCAGCTGAGCTCTTCTGGTCAGGACGACAACGCCTGCGGCGATGAGTAGGAGCCAGGCCCAGCCAAGACGGCGATCACGCGTCGGTGAGAGACCTGCCTGCCCGTCGACCTCTCTGCCCGAGCTATGGCGGGTCAGCGGATCTCTCCGCTTCGTGGGAGGGATGCATCGTGGGGAGAAAGCACCATCGGTCCCTTCGCCTAGCGGCTCTTGCGACATGGATGCCCCTTTCCCGCTCCGTCGTCACGAGATGTCCTGACATGCGGCGACTAACCGGAGCCACCGAGATCGATCCAGAGATCGTCGATGGATCGGTCGTCTTCGTCGTTGCATGTGCGGTACTGGGAGAGCGAAGATGGACCTTGTGCTTGGAGAAGCCGACCGAATCGCTCGGAGTCCGCCGGGCTCGCTTCGCGTCGGATCGCTGAGGTCATCGGCATTCGCCGTGGCATGGGAGGGCGGTCGGGGAGAGGCGGATGACCGTCGACCTGGATCGGCGACACGAAGCCGGGCGGTTTGAGCGCGATGACCGAGCAATCCACGGCGCTGAGGACCTGTTCGGCATTGTCCCCGATGAACAGCCCGGTGATCCCGGTTCTTGCCACGACTCCCGTCACCACCAAGTTGATCTGCTGCTCGGCCACCACGGCTGGGACGATCTCTGTCGGTTGGCCTTTGCGGAGATGGATCTGCCACGGCGCGTTCGCGAACACGCCTGAGGACAACAAGTCCGCAACGGCCTGTTGGCGCCGGGACTGTTCTTGTTCGACCATGCACTCGATCTCGGCTCGTGAGATGTTGATGAACGCTGACGTGCTCATCGTTGTCTCGCCATAGAGTTCCCAGGCGTGCGCCAGGTGCAACTCGCCTCCGTAGAGTTCGGTCATCGACGCCGCAAGTTCGAGAATCAGGTGGTTCAGTCCCACCTCGGCGGGATCGGGGTTCACTGCGGCCAGGACGCGTTGGGGTTGGGCCTGGAGTTGGCGCGTCACCCACACTGGGCACGGGCATTCCCGCAGAAGCCGATTGATGCTGGCGTGGTCCTCGAGGTCGTCGCCACTGGCTACCACGACCAGATCATGTCGGGCACCGATCGCCTGCTCAATGATCGTCAGCCCCGGGTTTGTCGTCTCGACGACCTTCGTTGCCGGTGTCCCGTCGCTGTCCGAGCTCCATCGCTCGAGTGTCTCTGCCAGCTCGCGACGTTCGGCATCCCGGACTGCTCGTTCGAAGCCAGGCCGATGGGGGAGAGGTTGAGGTAGCGACGGGACGGAAACGACGCCCATCAGAGTGAGCTGCGCATCGGTGCCAGCGGCAAGATCGGCCACCCGTCGCATCGCGACCGAGTTGTCACTCTGACCCAGCGACACGAACAGGATGTTCCCGAAGCGATACATGGTCTAGTGGCCCTCCGTTGGCCCAGGAACCCATGACGATTCGGTCGCTGGGAGCGGCTCGAGATTCCGGTGGGGTGTTGGCGCGCCAACCGCCAGCGGCGGTGAGTCTGGGTCCAACGACCCCGGATCGTGCCGGCCCGTCAACATCGAGGCCGCTGCCGTCTTGACTTCTCAACCATGGAGCTCCGAAGGTCGGCTGAGCCCCTCGTGCCTGGGCAGGACTGAAGGGTCAGGGTCCTGCTTGTTGCGTGCAGTTTCCAGGCGGTCGCCGATGCGACAAGCACGATGGTGATGCTGCCGAGTGGGTTCTGTTCCACCGCTACCTCGAGGACCAACCAAGCAACGCCTCCGGGCACGATCCACGAAGCCAATCCCAGCGCGATCCAGGAGATCAGTCCATGCAGGACAGGTCCCGCATCGGGTCGTGAGCGCTGGCTGTGACCCCGCTTCGACGGCACTGGTTGGGTCGGGTTGTGTGTGGTGGGGGCCATGTCGCATCCCGTTGGAGTGGTCGACGGTCAAGTCGCCACGGTCATCGGTCGTTGAGCGGAGCGTGGGGCCGAAATTTGACGCGCAGCCGACGGTCGTGCGCGCTTGTGGAGACAACGTTGTTCGCACAGCGACACGGATTCGACACGATCCGAGTCGCGAACGCGGCCCCGGAACTTGGGACCGTCGTTGCGAAGTCGGCGAGGGCGATGTCACGAGACCATTTCAGCGGCGTCCCCGGGGGCTTCGCGTCTGGGGAGCGTTGCGGCGCCGACAGCGAGCAGCACGAGCCCGATTCCGGGGTCGTCGTTGATGATGAGATCGCTGCCGATGAACGCGGGGGTGGCGACGGCGGTCCACGCCAGCATTCTGCGGAAGTCGACGGCTTCTGGGCTGGGCTGGGCCGGGCTGGGCTGTCGCGAGCGGTGAGCCACGCCTTCGTGATGCCATTGCGGCTTCTGGAACAGCACGGGATCTCAGCCTTGTGACTTCCTCGGAGGAACCGAGCAGGTTGGCCGAGGTTTGGGGGGCTCAGGCCGGAGCGCGGGCGTGGCCGCGGTTCTTGCTGAATCGGTGGGCGATGGGGTCCGCTGCTCTGGCGAGGATGGGTCCAGCTATTGCCAGTGTCAGCACGTAGGCGGCGGCGAGCGGGCCGAGTTTGCTCTCGATTCCGTCGGCGACGGCGATGCCGGCGATGACGATCGAGAACTCGCCTCTGGCGACGAGTGTGGCGCCGGCGCGAAATCGGCCTGGTCGGTCGATGCCGGCCTGTCGTGCACTCCACCATCCGGTCGCCACCTTGGTGCCGGCGGTCACGACAGCGAGACCGCCGGCAATGGCCAGTACCGGCGGGAGGTCGGCGGGGTCGATCTGTAGTCCGAAGAACGCGAAGAACATGGCAGCGAACAGGTCTCTCAGTGGAGCGAGAACGTTTCGGGCGCCGTGCTTCGCCGGTCCATTGAGGGCGATCCCGACGAGGAACGCGCCGACCGCCGCAGAGGCCTGGAGGTGTTCGGCGATACCGGCGACGAGGAGGGCAACGCCGAGGAGGGTGAGGAGAAGGTTCTCGTCGGATCGGTTGAAGACAGCCGCGCTGATTCGGTTGCCGAACCTGAGGGCGACGCCCAAGGTGATCATGACGGCGGCGAGGGCGACCGCGATCTCGAAGCTGATGTCGACCGTGTCGCCGCCGATCAGTAGCCCGGCCATGAGCGGGAGATAGAGCGCCATGACCAGGTCCTCGGTGACGAGGATGGCGAGCACGACCGGGGTCTCGCGGTTGCCCGTGTTGCCGAGATCGGAGAGGACCTTGGCGATGATCCCCGATGACGAGATGTAGGTGATGCCGCCGAGGAGAAGCGCTGCGCGGAAGTCCCAGCCGAAGAGCAGCCCGAGGAGCAGGCCCGGTGTGAAGTTCAGCGCCAGATCGACGGCTCCAGCCGGAGCGTGCTCACGAAGAGCGGACGTCAGCTCTCCGCCTGTGTACTCGAGGCCGAGGAGGAGAAGGAGGAGAATGACACCGATTTGTGCGCCGCTTTCGATGAACTCTCGAGCGGTGACGAGTTCGACGATTCCGCCTTCACCGACGGCGAGGCCGGCAACGAGGTAGAGAGGGATGGAGGGGATGCCGAATCGCGCGGCGAGCCGACCCAGGAGCGCCAGGGCTATCAGGATCGCGCCGAGTTCGACGAGCAGGGTCGCGGTGCCGGGGGTTGCGGCCAGGATCACGAGGAGCGGGCAGCGAGCAGTTCTGTGGCTGCGTCGATGCCATCCGCGGTGCCGACGACGACTGCGGTGTCGTCGGCGTGGAGCACTTCGCCGGGCCCGGGAGCCGGCAGGGGTCGGTCGCCGCGAACGAGAGCGACGATTGACACACCGGTCCGGGTGCGAAGCGCTGTATCGCCGATGCTCTGGCCCACATAGGGGCTGCTCGGGGAGATCGGGAGCCAGTCGATCGCCAACCCGGCGATTTCCTGCCGGAGATCGTCGAGGCGTTCGGTGATGCTGGTTCCGCCGAGGAGGTCAGCGAGGATTCGGGCTTCGTCGGGAGTCATGGTGGCCGACTCTCCGACCCGGTCGGGGTCGTCTGGGTCGTAGATGACGAGCTCGCGACGGTCGGTGTGGCGGGAGATGACCCCGATCCTGTCGCCGCTGTGGCACTCGAAGTCGTGCAGGGTCCCCACACCGGGCAGCTTCGTCTCATTGATTTCAGTCACGAGCTTTGATCGTGACGTGATCGGCGGCCCGTGAACGCATGGTTCGGAGGTTAC
This sequence comes from uncultured Acidimicrobiales bacterium, assembly GCA_963695075.1. Taxonomy (GTDB): domain Bacteria; phylum Actinomycetota; class Acidimicrobiia; order Acidimicrobiales; family CAWCAL01; genus CAWCAL01. The sequence continues at coordinate 736,117 of CAVOFR010000003.1, read as the reverse complement.
TGCGAGGCATGAGAGGCCCGGCGCCGGTGCCCACTTTCCACTGGCGAGACGAAACCCTCGGGCTTCACGGCGAGGACTGAGCATTGCACCCGGTCGAGGATCCGCTCGGCGTTGCTGCCCATGATGAGGCCCGGCACTCCAGTCCGTCCGACGGTGCCCATCACGAGAAGCGTGATGCGGTGCTTCTTCGTGAGGTCCGGGATGACGTCGCCAGGTTCTCCCTCTTCGAGGTGGACCTGGTGTTCCAGGCCGCTGATGTCATAGCGGGCGAGCGATTCTTCGAGGCGGCGGCGATGTCCCTCTCTTGTCTGCTCGAGAAGCTCGTCGACCTCCCGGCAGGAGACGCCGAGGAAGGGGCTGGTTCGAAGCGCCGACTCGCCGTAGAGATTCCACGCATGGGCGACATGAAGCTCGGCATCGGTCAGTTCGGCGTGGGAGGTCGCGAGGTCGAGGATGAGTCGGTTCATCTCAGCTTCCGCTGACTCTGGCTCTGGGTCGATCGCAGCGAGAACCCGATGACGCCGGGCCCTGCTCGGTCGCATCACCCAGACCGGGCACGGGCACTTGCGAAGGAGGTGCTTGGTCATGCTTGCCATCGGACTGTCGGGGCCATCGTCGGTGATGATGAGCAGGTCGTGTCCGGCGGTGAGAACCCGCTCGATGACAGTGATGAATGGGACCCCGACGGCGACCTCAACCTGGACGGGGTGGGTGGAGCGGACTTTCTTGACCAGATCTGTGAGCTGCTGGCGAAGCTCGTCGGCCAGGAGGCCGGGATGCGGGCCGGTGGTTCGTTGCAGGACTCTGTCCATGAGTGATGGTTCGGGGATGGTGCCGAAAACGGTGAGCGCAGCTTCGTTCCTGGCCGCGAGCCTGAGCGTCCGCCGCAGCGCCGGTTGGGCGCCGTGTTCCATCAACGAAGTGAAGAGGATGTTCTTGAATCTCTGCACGAACGAGCCCTAGCCGTGCGTGCTCGGGGATGACGGCGACCCGGCGACCACCGTCGCCACTGTTGGTAGGTCGGCGGCGGCGTTTCGTGGTCGGCCACGGGTGGCCGTGCCGCCTATCGGTCCCGGGCAGAGCTTGGGCTTGATCATGCAGGAAGGGTGGCCAACGGACATGACGGTATGTCGACGTGCTGGTGTGTATCTCGCGACACCAGCGCTCTGTGGAGAGTTGCCGGCGGTCGATCGGGCATCCGGCGGGGGCATCCGGTCCTTGGTCGAAGGAACAGCTCGGCTTCTGGCTACCCGACCCCGACGATGGGCTGTTCTCTGCCGGGGCATGGTCGCCAGATACGCACGCCGTCGACGCGGCGACGTCATGTTGAGTGGGCATCGTGGACGCTGAAGGTCGCAGGGCCGCGCCGCCATGTGTGCCCTGCATTGCGCTGGCCGGGAGTGCTTCCCACCCCCCACTCCCGGCCGGCGACCGTCGCTGTCGTCGCCGAGCGAGGAGCGTCTCTCTGGGGTGCGGGCCAGAGCCCGGTGAGCTGCCTCGCCCGGGTGGATTGACCTCTTGGTGGCTGTGGTCGCCGAAAACGCGCCGCAGGGTCACCGACCCGTCACATGGGCCGTTCACCTTTGGGGTTCCCATCGTTCAGCCGAGCCCAGGAGCAGGTCCATGACAGCTTCCTCCCCGCCCATCGACCAATCTCGCGAACTGGTGCGATCGGTGAGTTGGGCACCCACTCCGCGTGGGCTCACCGATGCCCAGATGGCCGAACTGCTGCACGCACTCGATGAAGCTCGGGTGCGAGCGGTTGCCACCCTCGCGAGCCTTGACCGCAACGAGATGTTGCAGAGCGAGGATCGGCAGAACGCAGCGCGAGCCATGCATCGTGCTCAGATGCGCCTCGCCGCCATCCACGACGCGTATCGACGGATCAGTGAGGGCACCTACAATGCCTGCGGCTGCGGCGAACCGATAGGGGTCGAGCGTCTGACATCGATCCCCGAAACGGGTCGATGCGTGGAGTGCGCTAGAACGGATGGCTTCCAGACCGGCCTTGGTCGTGCTCGCAGCTGACCTAGCGTTGCTTCGAGGGCAACGTTGCTGGCCATCGGTGTCGATGATCGGGGTTCCCGGCTCGCGCTCGCTCGCTGAGCTGCGCGTGGTGGCAGCCGAACGCCTCGGGGTGATTGCTCCCGACCACAGGCCGGAAGTGTTGGCCCGCCTGGACGAGTCGAGCGACCAGTTGGCCGCATCTCGCGCGCCTGCGGTGGCGCTCTACGCGAGCCCGGGCTTCACGCATGCGGTGGAGCTACCGCGTGCCGCCCGGTGCCGTGTGGTCATCGACGGGACGTTCGCTACCCGGGATGTGGTTGTTGCCCTCGCTCGTACTCGACGGTACCTCGTTCTGGAACTGGACTCGTCGGAGGCATGGCTGTGGGCCGGTCTCGGTCACGCGATTCGGCCGGTGGTGGGGGGAGGGCAGTTGGTCGAGTTCGAGAAGGCTCCAGGGTTGAGTGGTCGGCTTCATCGTCAGGAGCGGTCGAACCATCGTGATGTTCACGCGCTGAAGAGTCTCCGAGAAGTCGATGCTGCTCTGGGGTCGGCGGTGGGGCCTATGGATTCTCGGCCGCTGTTCATCACCGGGAACCAGCGCCTTGCCAGTCGTTTCGCGAAGATCACCGCAGGCTCGGGCCGGTCGGTGACCGTCGTGGGTGGCGAGACCACCCACCGCGGTGATGTCATGCGCGCCGCGCTCGAACCCCATCTGGCCGCGATGAGCGCCACAGACCAGGGCATGGCCATTGACGAAGTCGCGGCGGCAAGCGGCACTGCTCGCTTCTCGGCAGGTTTGTCAGCGACGTTGACAGCCGCCGGTGTACATCGAGTTGACCTGCTCGTCGTCGAGGAGGACTTCGCGGTCGAATCGCACTCACTGTCGGCCGATGAACCCTCGCATCTCTGCTCGCGAGATCCTCTCGACGATGTCGTAGACGAACTCATCGAGTCGGTTCTGGATGGCGGCGGCAGGGTGCAGCCAGTGGCAAACGGCGCCCTGGACCAGTGGGATCGGGTCGCCGGCAAGCTTCGCCACTGACATAGTCCGCAGCCGCGCCGCGAAAAGCAAGTCCCACCCCGTTGAGGGTTGAGCCGACCTAGCCGTCATTCCTGGACTGTGGTGGCAGCGAGCTCGTCGACCGCCGTGTCCTCGCTCAGCTCGGTGCCAGTGTGGTAGGCGGCACGACCGAGCATCTGCATGCCGAAGGGGGCGGTGATGAGCTGGAGAGCAGCAGCCAATACCAGCTTCATCGCCGCTCCCGGGTCGCTCAGAGCGAGGCCCGTGCCGAGAAGAAGCAGGAGGAGCCCCAGGGTGACGGGCTTCGTCGCGGCGTGCAGTCGGGCGAAGACGTCGTTGAAGCGATGGATTCCAATCGCGCCGAGCAGGGCGAGCGACGCGCCCACGAGCAGGCAGGCGGCCGCGACCAGGTCACTGGCGTTCATCGCCTACGCCCTTCGATGAGGCGGGCGATGGTCACGGTCGATACGAATCCCAGGAGGCTCGTGACGACAATGAGGTCGAGATAGAACGCCTCGCCCGTGCGAGCGGCAAGAACGGCGGAGCCGGAAGCGATGACGATGAGCAGCGTGTCGAGCCCGAGGACACGGTCGGCGAGACCGGACCCGGGCCGGATGATCCGGACGACATGGAGTATCGCGGCAACCGTGATCAGGGCGAGGGCGATGGAGGTGGCTGTGGTCATGAGGCTTCTCTCCTGTGCTCGAGACGGGGGGGAGCCGTGTTCGGTGCGAACGCGGCGGTGGCGAGTCGTTCGAGTCGGGCCACCTCAGCGACGGTCTTGGTTCGATCTCTGAGATCGAGAACGTGGATGAAGAGGACCGTCCGGTCCGGGTGCTGGGTGGTTTCGATGACGAGGGTGCCGGGGGTCAGCGAGATGGCCGCCGCGATCACGAGCGTGACGCCACGGGTGGTCGCTGCGATCGGAACGGCGATGACGGCCTTCCGGATATTCGGCTTGGGTCGGATCACGATGCCTGCCACCTCGAGGCTGGCCTTGACGAGGTTGCGGGCGAAGCGAGCGATGAAGCGGACCAGGTGAAACGGCCGGATCCCAAGGCCAAGCTCCTGCGGTGGGTCGAACAGCATGACGACGGTGCTGCCGGCCGCGGCGCCGCCGGCAACGTTGGCCCAGCTGAGATCGCCCCACAGGCCGATCCACACCACGGTCAGCCACGCGATGAGTGGGACTCGACGTCTCATCGGGCACCGACCGCCTCGAAGTAGGTTCGGGGCTGGAGTAGCTCGGTCGCAGCCCGCTCGCTCAACGCGTACAGCGGTCCTGCACCGATGGCGATGGCCAGGGTCACGAGGACGAGTCCTGCAGTTGCCGTCGTCATGACCATGGTGGTTCCGTTGCGGTTGGGCGCGGGACCCGTGGTGGGTTCGCCCCAGAAAGCGCCGTTCCATATCTTCGTCATCGAGAAGAGAGTGAGAAGACTGACGACCAGTGAGACGGCCACGACGGCCCATTGGCGGCCCTCGACCCCGGCCTGGAGCAGTGCGAACTTGCCGACGAATCCCGACAGGGGTGGCACGCCCGCCAGGCTCAAGGCGACCACGAAGAAGAGCACTGCGACGACCGGCTGCCTGCGGATGAGGCCGCCGACACGGTCGAGTCGGCTTGTGCCAGAGGTCTCCTCGACGATGCCCTCGACGAGGAACAGCGAGGTCTTCACCGGGATGTGGTGGATGAGGTAGAAGATCGCACCAGAGATGCCGGCGACGGTGTAGAGCCCGACACCCATGATCATGTAGCCGATCTGGCTGATGATGTGGAAGCTCAGGATGCGTTTCATGTCTTGTTGGGCGACCGCCCCCAAGACGCCGACCAGCATGGTCAGACCGGCGATCGTGAGCAGCAGCCACCAGGCGTCGCCGCGGGGGAAGAGCAGTGTCTGGGATCGGATGATGGCGTAGACGCCGACCTTGGTGAGCAGGCCGGCGAACACCGCCGAAACCGCAGATGGCGCGGTGGGATAGGAGTCCGGCAACCAGAAGAACAGAGGAAAGATCGCGGCCTTCATGCCGAACACGACCAGCAGGAGCAGCCCGAGGGCCTCGCGGAGCTCCGGGGGCAACGTCTCGAGTCGTCCCGCGAGGTGAGCCATGTTCACGGTGCCCGTTGAGGCGTAGATCAATGCAGTGGTGGTGATGAACAGGAGAGACGCGACCAGGCTGATCACAACGTAGGTCATCGCCGGGCGGATCTGCTCTTGGCGTCCCCCGAGGGTCAACAGCGCGTAGCTGGCCGTGAGGAGAATCTCGAATGCGACGAAGAGGTTGAACAGGTCGCCGGTGAGGTAGGCAAGTGAAACCCCAGCGGTCATTGCGTGGTAGAGCGGATGGAAGATCGTGCCCGCGTCGGCGGTGCGGCGATGGCCGATCGAGTAGACGAGGACCACAACGGTCGCTATGAGTGATACCATCAGCAACAGGGCGGCGAAGAGGTCGGCGACCAATGTGATCCCGATGTCGGGGGCCCATCCCCCGATCCGGACCGCTTGAGTACCGTCAGCCTCTACTCGAATCAAGACGGCTGCGGCAGCACCGAGCGTCGCGATGGTGGCGGCCAAGCTGATGACGCGCTGCATTCGGTCGAAGCGCCGGGTCAAGAGCGTCAAGGCAGCGGCGAGAAGCGGAATCAGGATCGGGAGGGGCAGCAGGATTCTCATCGGTCCTGCAGGTTCCGCTCGAGCGTGTCGAGTTCGGTTTCGACCCGGTGCGGAGTGTGATCCTGACCGATGAGGCGTGCATCCTCGCGGTCGTCTTCGACCTCGTCATCGCGGGTGAGGGTCCAGCTCCGGTAGGAGAGCGCCAGCAGGAAGACCAGGACGCCAAAGGTGATCACGATGGCGGTGAGCGCCATCGCCTGAGGCAACGGGTCTGCCACCTCGACAGGGTCGACCTCTCCGTCGGTGAAGGGTGGTCGACCGGGCGGTCCTCCGGAGAACAGGAGAAGCAGGACTGAGCCATGGCCGAGCAGTGCCAGCCCGATCAGGATGCGAGTCAGGGACCGTTCGAGCAGCAGGTAGACGCCGATGGCATAGAGCGAGCCGATGACAGCAGCGAGGACAACGCTCATCGCACGGCCTCGGAAGTTCGTTCAGTCGATACGTGTCCGGTTCCCGGGCCCAGCCCGTCGAGGACGCTGAGCACGAGGCCGACGACCACGAGGAAGACCCCGACGTCGAAGCTGAGCACCGAGAACGCCTTGACGGTGCCCAATAGTGGAATCTCGAGCGCTATCTTGCCGCTCTCGAGAAGGTCGTAGCCGGCCACCAGCGATCCGATCCCGGTCGAGACTGCGACGAAGAGGCCCAGCGCCAGGACCGATTCGGGTCTCGTCTTGCTCTGGGATCGATGTGGGTCCCGGGCGAGATGGCGCACCGCGAACGCCGCGCCAGCGACCAGGCCGGCGATGAACCCTCCTCCGGGTTGGTTGTGGCCCGCGAACAACAGGTACAGGGCGAAGATCATGATGGTGTGGAAGATGAGATCCACACCGGTTTCGAGCAGTGGAGCGCGTCGAATGCGGGTCATCCTCGAAGGCGGTTCGGGCCGAGCCGTGGTGGCTCCGCTGGCCGGAGGTGAGTGGCGGGCGGCGGCGACCAGTGAGAGGACGCCTAGGCCGGCGACGACGAGGACGGTGATCTCGCCGAGCGTGTCCAGTGCCCGGAAGTCGACCAGGATCGTGTTGACGACGTTGCGTCCTCCGGCGTCGGCCGGGGCCTGTTCGAGATAGGCCTCGCGGGTGGACGACTCGGGTGAGACGGCTGCGGTCGTGAGTGCGAGGGCCGTGATCGTTGCGCCCGCGAGCCCGGCGACGCCGACACGTATGGCGGTTCGGGCTTGCCCGAACCGCCGCTGTACCGGTCGGCGGCGATACTCGCGGGGAAGGTGGCGGAACACGAGCGTGAAGGCGACGATGACGACGGTCTCGACGAGGAGCTGGGTGAGGGCGAGGTCCGGCCCGCCCTCGATGATGAACAGCACGCCGACGCCGAGGCCCACCGCGCCGAGAGCCAACACGGCTGCCACCCGTTGGCGGAGCAGAGCCGCTGCGCCCGCTGCCACGATGATCAAGCCACCGGCAACGGCCTGAACCGCCGAGTCAGCCACCTGGATATCGGGCCAGCGGGCTGCGCCGCTGGCGAGCAATGCTCCGGGCAGCACCGTGGCGGTCAGGATGATGATGACCAGATAAGACGGCAGTGAACCCGATTGCAGCGTGGCCGTGGTTCGCTCGGCAATCCGCAACAGGCCGGTGACCATCGCCGCGAAAGCCCGATCCCCACTCGGCGTGCGCCCACTCGAGCCAGCAACGATTCGACCCGATCACGGCTCACGACGAGTGCCGAGCCGACACACACGATCAGAAGTGACACGATCAGCGCCGTGTTGAACCCCGGCCACAGAACGAGGTGCTTCTTGCCGCCTCCGGCAATCAGCCCAGCCGAAGCCTCGTCCAGCAGCGGGGTCACCAGACCCGGGGCGAGGCCGAGGACGACGCCGGCGCCGGCCAACAGAGCGACCGGCACCAAGAAGCTGCGGGCGGGAACGGCGGAGGGCGTCGCTTCGAGCGCAGGCATGGTCGCGAACGTGCCCCACAACACGCGGCCCGTATACGCAACGGTGAGAATCGAGCCCACCACGAACGTCGCGACCAGCACGAGCTGCCACGGGCCACCGACCGTGAGGAGCGCACCGATCGCCTGCTCCTTGGCGGCGAATCCCAACAACGGAGGGATACCCGCCATCGAGGCCCCCGCGACGGCCCCTATGACCGCCAGGGCCGGTAGAGCTCGACCGACGCCGCTCAGGGTGTCGATGTCGCGGGTTCCGGTCTGATGATCGACAACACCGACCATCATGAACATGGCTGCCTTGTAGACAGCGTGGGCCAGCAGCACTCCGACCCCTGCCGTCGTGAGGGCCGGGTCACCGAATCCGAAGAGGAAGAAGAGCAGGCCGAGCTGGCTGATCGTGCCGTAGGCGAGGATCTGTTTGAGATCGGTCCGCCGGAGTGCGATGAACGCTCCTATGAGCATCGAGGCCATTCCGACGGTCATGACCAGGGGCCGCCAGATGGTCACGTCTGCGAAGGCGGGCGCGAAGCGGGCGATGAGATACACGCCGGCCTTGACCATCGTGGCGGAGTGGAGGAAGGCGCTGACCGGAGTCGGGGCGGCCATCGCTCCCGGCAGCCAGAAATGCAGTGGGAACTGCGCCGACTTCGCCGTGGCGCCGATGACGATGAGCACGAGGGCGACCGAGACCATGGTCCCGTCGGGTGGTGAGTCGAGAATCTGCCGCATCGACGTCGTGCCGACACGCATCGAGAGAAGGATCAAGCCTGCGAGAAGCGCGAGGCCACCGGCCACGGTGACCAGAAGCGCTTGGAGGGCCGAGGCCCGGGCTGCCGCGTTCTCGTGGTTGAACCCGATCAGCAGGAACGAAGTGACCGATGTCAGTTCCCAGAATACGAACAGCATGAACAGGCCGTCGGCGATGACCAGGCCCACCATGGATCCGGCGAATGCCCCGAGGACGCCCGCAAAGTGACCCATACGAGGGGTCGCTCGGCTGAAATAGCCGGCGGAGTAGGCGCACACCAGTACTCCGGTGGTGCCGACGAGCCACAACATCAACAGGCTGAACGCGTCGACTCGTGCGCTCAGCTCGAGGTCGAGTCCCGGGACCCAGCTGGCCGACCCGGAGGGTATTCGGCCGTCGAGAATCTGCGACGTGTGAGCGGCGGCCCACACCAGCGTGGCCATCGGTCCGATCGCGGCAATTGCGAAGACCCACCGACCGGCGCGTCGACCAACGCCAGCCGCTACGGCTCCGGCAAGGAAATGGGCGAGCGTGATACCTGCGAGAGCATTCACCAGCGGTGACTGGCGCTCACCGAGTGAGGGAGCGCCGGGAGGGCCAGCCTGGCTTGGCGATGAGGGGGATGTTTGGAAACGGAAGCATGTGGTAGGTGCGAACCTGTCGTGACCTGACCCGAAGTTTGGGAAGGCTCTGTGACAGCGCGGTGACGAAGCAGCGCGATCTTCGGGACATCGCCCTGCCGAGCGGGCTCGCGGAAGGAGCGGACCCCTACGGGCCGGAGAGCTCGCTGTAGTCGTCGGGGTCGAGGGGTCCCGAGACCAGCACACCGTCAGACCTCGGGACGCTGGTTTCGGCACCGTCGAGAAGGAAGATGACGGCGTCGACGTCGGGCAGGGCGGTGACGCCAAGGACGATCTGGGCGACAGCAAGGATCTCGTCGGTTCCTCCGATGGTCGCCAGGTTCGACGAGAGATCGACGGTGGCGACGCCGTTACGGATTCTTGTAGCGCGCACCGACGTACCGGGCGGTATGGCGCTCCAGATGCCGGCCCTGGCCTCGGCCGGCGTCGGACCGGCCACAGCGGCGGTCACCACAGCCGCCGACAGGTCAGATTCGGTACTGGCGACCTCGCGGGGTGACGTGCACGAGCTGGTTGTCCCTGACCAGGTACACCGACAAGGCCACCCGTTCGGTCTCGTCGGACTCATCGGTTTCGCTGGCGGGATCACTCAACACGACGGCATCGACGGTGAGGTCGAGGCGGTGGGCCTCCTCTTCGGCACCCACCGTGCATCCGGCGGCGATCAATGCGAGTGCGACGAGCACAAGGGTGACGGGCTTCATGCTTCGACCCGGGGGAGCTCAACCACGAACCGGGCACCGCCGCCTTCGCGGGCTTCGACCCAGATGCGCCCGCCCATGACTGCGACATTCTCCCTGGCCAGTGCAAGGCCCAGGCCGCTCCCGGACAGGTTCGCCCGCCGACGACTGTGGACCCCACGAGCGAATCGGTCGAATACTCGCTCGCGCTCCTCCTCGGGTATTCCCGGACCGCGATCCTCGACCGTGATCCACACGTGATCGTCGTCCGCGTCAATCGTCACGTTGGTCGCCTCATCGCCATAGAACGCCGCGTTCTCGATCAGATTCGCGAGCGTTCGTTCGGCGCGCCGCTCATCGATACGGATGACGGCCGTCTCGGCATGCTCGGCCACATGAATCAACAGCTCGTTCGCTCTCAGACGGCGCAACACGCTCAACACATAGTCGGCAGCGCGTGTGCGCGACCACGAAAGCTCCGCAATGCCGGCATCGTGTCTCGCGATCTCAATGAGGTCGCTCACCATGTGCTGAAAGCGGTGAATGTCGGCCGCGAGCAGATCGAGTGCTTCCTGGCCATCCGGGGAGAGTTCGTGGCGCCGGTTCTCAAGCACGGTCACCGATGTCAACAGGGTTGTCAGGGGAGACCGCAGTTCGTGGCTGACATCGGACGCGAAGCGACGCTCATGCTCGATTCTGTCTTTCAACGAGTCCGCCATCTGGTTGAACGACGTCGTCAGCTGCTGGAGGTCACGATCGGCCGAGCTGTCGAGGCGCGTATCGAGGTGACCTTCCGCAATCTCTCGAGCGGCTTGACTGACGTCGTGGAGCGGGGCCGTGGCCCGTCTGGCAATCAACAGGCCGAGACCTATTCCCATGGCGGTGGCGGCCATACCAGCGAGCGTCAGCGTGCTGCGCAAGGCGGCGAGCGTGTCGTTGAGCTCGGCGAGGCTGAATACCTCGATGTAGACCCCTTCCTCCTGCGGGAGGACCGTCCCGACTGCGAGCAAGAGTTCGTCGCTGTTCCAGAACCGTTGACGGGCTCCGGCACCGCTCATGACCTCGTCCAGCAACGACGGAGGGAGCTCGTCTGGCTGGAGCTGCAGTGAAGCGGTGAACCACTCCCCGTCGCGATGCAGCAGGGGAGTGGACCGCACCTGAGGTCGCAGCGATCCGAGGAGCTGCGTCTCGTCGACTCCGGTCGTGCGAAGGGCACCGGCCAGCAGCTGAGCATTCGCAGCCAACTGGTTGACCGCGTTGTCCTGACGCTCATCGAGCAGGTTCGACCGCACTGTGAGGTAGGTGATGAACCCCAGGCCAGTCGACAGCAACAACGCTACGGCACCGACTCCAACCACGATCCGAGTTCGCAGTCTCGGTGAGTGCCAGTACAGCCGGGACCCGAGCTCTGCGTCCAAGGAGCGAGGCACTGGAGAGCGAGCTCGCTAGCCCGCGTTGTCGGGGTCGAACTTGTAGCCGAGGCCCCGAACTGTGATCACGTAGTCCGGCTTGCCTGGGTCGATCTCGAGTTTCTTGCGGAGTCGGCGTATGTGGGCATCGACAATACGTGCGTCTCCGAAGTAGTCGTATCCCCAGACGTTCGCAAGTAGCTGGTCACGCGACAGGATCCGGCGCTGGTTCTCGACCAACGTACAGAGAAGCAAGAACTCGGTTCGGGTCAGGTCCAACGCGTGCTCCGGCGCGCTTGACGGTGCCCTCTTCGACATTGATCGCCAACTCGCCGAACTCGAGAGCAGCACCGTGCTCGTCAGCCAGGAGGCCCTGTGTGCGCCGCAACAACGCCCGAATGCGCGCTGCGAGTTCCTTGAAGACGAAGGGCTTGGTGACATAGTCATCAGCGCCGGCCTCCAGGCCAGCAACAACGTCATGAGAGTCGTCACGAGCCGTGACAACAACGATCGGGATAGCGCTCACCTGCCGAATCTTGTGACAGAGGTCGAGACCGCTCATTCCCGGCAACATGACATCAACAAGCACGAGGTCGGGGGGCTCGGCCTGGAAACGGTCCAAGCCGAGCTCGGCGTTCTCGACAGCGTCGACCGCGTAACCCTCATCGCTGAGGGCCAGCCGCAACGATGACCGAATGCGGTCGTCATCCTCGACGATCAGCAGCCTGGACTTCGTCACGACGGTCGACGGTCGCGGTTCCGATGGGGCCTCATACCGGACATCGTAGGCAGAGCCGCCGTGACTCACCGCGGCCAGGATGGCCGCAGGAGTCCGCCCCGTCGCTCTACTCGTCGGCTGCGTCACGATGCCGAGCGTCCTTTAGCAACATGGGCCAACGATGAACGCGACCTCGATGGCCGAGCATCCAACCTGCGGCGACCATGGATGTGGCCCCTGCCAGCGCGCCCATGGCCGGGTGACCCGATACGGCCAACATTGCGCCGGCGGTCACCGATATCGCAACGCCAGCCCAGCCCAAGCGACGTGACCGACGCGGGAGCGATCGGTCGGCCCGTGCCGCGACGTCGCCATGAGACTTCGGGGCTGCCTCGGAGATGGTCGTCGCAGACACCCGGGCGATGTCCTCGCCGCCCACGGGATCAGAAGCGTCACCTTCTCGCTTCCCGGCTAGCTGCTGCATCCGTAGGTCTTTCGCTGATCGGCACGGCGTGGGCATTCCCGAGACGGGACCTCCCCATGGATCCAACGATCGGCGACGACTATGACGAGGCGATGACGCCCAGGCGCGTATCCCTCGTGTTCGCTCCTCGATTGGTCAGCCGGGAATATCACCGGATTCGCGTGGGCCGCCGCGCTTGGCTGTCACACACCGATATGAGCATCTGTGGAATTCCACCGAATGACGGAAGGTGAAGGCGTTGACTTCGATGCAGCACAGCCTGGATTGCGCGGTCTGCCAGCCCAGCGGCGAGTTCGATGCCTCGAACGTGGGGCAATTTCGCCTGATCCTCGACCGGGTCAGCTCGGAGCCCCGGGTTGTCATCGACCTGTCCGCCGTGACCTTCATCGATTCCTCCGCCCTCGGTGCGTTGGTAGGAGCCGTGCGCAGAATCGAACGCCACGGCGGTCGAATCGGAATCGCATGCGGCCGCCCGTTCCTGCTTCGCCTCTTCATAACCGTTGGACTCGACCAGGTCGTGCCCATCGCCCCTGACGTGGAAACGGTCACCATCGCGGTCGGGACGGGTGGGTCACACCGAGACCCCAATGGACACCCAGGTGTGATGACCGGGGAGGCTGGAGTTGACAGTGAAGATGCAGATGGCGCTGTTGCGCGTACGTTCGGGAGGTGAGGGTCGGCCTTTGCTCTGCAGTTCTCGTGTGTCCGGGAGACCGAAGCTGCTACGAAGGCGTCCATGAGTGATCTTTGGGTTGACCTGCCCATTGTTGGCGTGTTGGTCTGCGCCAACGCGATGTTGGCGGGTGCGGAGATGGCGTTCGTGTCGCTACGGGAGGGGCAGCTGCGAGGCCTTGCCGATGCTGGGCCTCGCGGTGAGAGTGTGGTTCGGCTGGCCCGAGATCCGAACGGGTATCTCGGCGCCGTTCAGCTCGGTATCACTCTGGCGGGTTTCCTTGCGTCGGCTACTGCAGCGGTGTCAATGAGTGAACCGGTCGCGGATCTGTTCGGCGGGGGGCGCTATGCCCGGCCCGTGGCGGTGGTCTCGGTGACGATCGTGTTGTCGGTGGTAACGCTGGTGTTCGGTGAGCTGGTTCCGAAGCGACTCGCCATGCAGCGAGCGGAGCGGTGGAGTCTTGTGATGGTACGACCGCTATCAGGGTTCATCGCCGTGACGCGTCCCATCATCGTCTTGTTGGGCTCGTTGACTGATGTTCTGGTCCGCGCCGCTGGCGGGGATCCGGCCCGTCATCGAGATGACATCAGCCAGGCCGAAATTGTGGAGCTCATCGAGACCCAGCCATCGCTCACAGAAGCACAGCGTCAGATCATGGCCGGCGCGATCGAGATCGCCGGACGGTCGCTTCGCCAAGTGCTGGTGCCACGAAACCGGGTTGTGACCATCGATGCGCTTCTTCCGGTGGATCAGGCCCGCTGCTCGGCTCCGAGAGACAGGCCACTCAAGGGCGCCGGTGATCAGAGGCGATCTGGATGATCCCGTCGGCCAGGTCCACCTGCGGGATCTGATCGACGACGATGGTGTCGCCGGTGAGCGAGCAAGTCCGCTCCTCGCCTTTCCCGAGACGGTGTCGGTACTCGAAGCGCTCCGACAGCTCCAGGCCGATCGTTGCCAGCTGGCGGTGGTCGTTGACGAGCACGGGGGCACTGCTGGGATCATCACCATCGAGGATCTCGTCGAAGAACTCGTGGGCGAGATCTATGACGAAACGGACCGCGATCTCCTCGCCGTGCGACACGACGAGAACAGCGATCTGCTCGTTCCGGGCTCCTTTCCGATTCACGACCTAGCGGATCTCGGCCTCGAGGTCCCTTCCGGGGACTACGCGACGGTCGCGGGTCTCGTCTTCGATCGCCTCGGTCACGTCCCAGAAGTCGGCGAGCGTGCCGTGGTCGATGACATCGAGATCGAGGTCGTGGCCATGGACCGTCGATCCATCCTGACGGTGCGCATCGTCGCGCCGGCCACTGAGCTGCTGCCCCGAGCTGACATAGACGGAGACGAAGGGACGTGAGACGCTGCCGCCGCGCCGTTGGTTGGGCGACACTGGTCGGATCGGCATGTCGCCGGTCGGCTCTGGATTGGAGATGGCGATGGCGTACAAGATCGGAGTGGTGATTCAGAGTCGGGACGACGCAGCGGTGAGTTTCAGACGTTGCATCGAGCTCGCCGAACGAGTCGGGGGCTCGGTCCATGTGATCGACGTCACCGAGCCGACACCGAGATGGCTCCTCGCAGCCCACCGCGAAAGCCCCACTGATGTTGAGCGGCTGGGTGAGCGGCGAGCATTGATGGAGCGATTCGTCTCGAACGTCAGGGCGGGCGCAGTCGAGGTCACGGTGGCCGTGCGAAGCGGTCGGCGAATCGTGGAACTCGTCGGTGAGCTTCGTCACGCAGGCGTCGACCTCGTAGCGCTCGTCAGCGACGACGTGAAGCTGTCCCCGACCACGGCTGAGGCATTCGCGAACCGGGTCGTGCGCAAGTCGCCGGTGCCGGTCCTGGTCCTTCGCCCTCTCGTGTCCGCGGGTTCGGGGACGGTGATCGCAGTGGACGTCGCGGCGGAAGACGGCTCCGCTGCGCTGATCGATTCGGTCATGAGTCAAGGAGTGAGCCTGACTCCTGGGAGCGCTCCCATCACGGTGATTCATGTGTTGGCGGTCCCCGACAGCGTGGCAGTCAGCGACGCCGAGGGCGACGAAGCCGTACGTTCGGCGGTCACTACCCGACGAGCAAAGCTCGAGAGACTCGTCGCTGACCTTGGCCGCCCGGGAGACATCAACGTCGTCGTCCGGGTGGGCAGACCAGTAGCTGAGATCACGGCGGTGGTCCGGGAGCGGCGACCAGAGCTGCTCGTTGTCGGGACTGTCAGCCGCTCGGGCCCAGCCGGCCTGATCGTCGGAAACACAGCGGAAGCCCTTCTCCGAGAGGTCGCCTGCTCGGTCTTGGCAGTCAAGCCGCCCGACTTCCGATCCCCGTTGGTGTGAGCCGGCGAAGCCCGATCGGTGACGGACACGCGGGGTGAGCGCCCGCGGCCTCTCGGATCCCGATCACTGGGCACCACCGCTACGTTCGCCCAACAAGTTGGTCGGGTGGCACTGGCGGGGTCGAGGTACGCTCCGATTCGGGCCGACGCCCCATGGCCGGCTGCTCATGCGAGCGCCGAGCGGACGTTGGCTCTGCCACACCCCCAACTGAGTCCGTGAGGAGGTTTCGGTGTCTGAGACTTGGACGGTGGGATACGACGGATCGAAGTCCTCCCACAACGCGTGTGCGCTGGGCGTTTTCCATAGCGTCACCGCGGAATGTCACCATTAGCGCGGTCACTGCAATCGAACCATCGATTCTTGAGTACGCCAACGCATATGTTGTTGATCTACCGCTGTCTCAGGTCACCACCGATGTGAAGATTCAAGCGCGGTCCGAATTGGCAGCGGCGATCGACACCGAACGGCGGGGCAGCGACTCACCGGTCGAGCTGATCATCGCTGACGGCCCTCCCGCGCGGCGAACTCCTGCACCGCTGTGCCAACTCTCGACTCTTGGTGGTTGGCACCCGAGGGCGCGGTGGGTTCGCGCGGGCTGCTACTCGGCTCGGTGAGCCATCAGTGCGCAACGCATGCGCGAGTCCCCACGGTCATCGTTCCCACGGATAGCCGGTGCGAAGGGATGCAGCGTGTGTTGGTGGGAGTGGATGGATCCCAGAACTCGAGACTGGCACTGGATTGGGCCTTGTCTCTCGCTCCAAGTGCGGAGATCACCGTGTTCGGGGCATGGGAACCTCCCAGAATTGCTCCCGACCTCGTCGCCGCAGACGTTGGCGTACTCGTCGAGGATCAAGCGGCTGAGTTGAAGAGCCTGGCGGAGGAGGTCGGCTCAGCGACCGATAGGCGGTTGCGGTGCGAATGGGTCAAGACGGCGTCGCCGGGTCGGGCTCTCGTCGAGGCTTCCGGCGCTTTCGACCTGATAGCGGTCGGCGCGCGCGGCAAGGGCGCTATCGGCTCGGCGCTATTGGGATCGGTCACAAACTATGTCGCCCACCATGCGGGGTTCCGACGGTGATTGTGCCCGCACCGGAAGGCGCGGATCTCTGAGCGACTCGATCCATTCGAAGTGACAGTGGGCGTTCCGGAGTCTCGCGGTTGACGCTCTGCGGAAGCAGCGTCGCGGCAGGGACTTCTTCTGGGCGGAGGCGATGTCAACGAAACGAAACTGCCGATCTCCTCGGCGGGGCCACCATCACAGAGCGATTCGATGATCTGGGACAACAGATAGCGGGGCTTGCGATCGACTGGCTCCCGATCGCCTCCGACGGCGTCAGGCCGGTTCGCGGGTGTACCGGGCCGAAGCGAACGCTCCGGCAACTGAGATGAGGAGCGCCACAGCGATGACGCCGTATGCCGCCGAATCAAGCGATTGGAGCCCGAGGATCCTCCGGAGCCCCGGGAGGGCCACCGTAGCGATCTGGATGAGCACGGTGACAGCGACGATCCCGTTGAGGATCCGGTTCCTCAGTGGCCGGGC
The DNA here is from genome assembly GCA_963695075.1 of uncultured Acidimicrobiales bacterium. GTDB lineage: Bacteria > Actinomycetota > Acidimicrobiia > Acidimicrobiales > CAWCAL01 > CAWCAL01. Next base: position 719,283 of record CAVOFR010000003.1, on the reverse strand, counting down.
GGTTATCGACCACGCGGGATAGACGAAGGCAAGCTGGGCCAGCGACTCGTAGAGGAAGACCGCTGTGCGCGTCTCATCGCCTGAGTAGTCGAGTCCCGGTAGGCCGAAGAACAGGACGAGTCCGAGGCCGGCCTTGAGGACACCGGTGATGAGAATGAACTTGAGTCCGGCTCGGGTCAGGAGCGGCGCTGAAGTCGATCGCGGCTTCCGCTTCATCACACCAGGGTTCCGGTCCAGCCCGAGTGCGAGAGCGGGCGGGCCGTCGGCGATGACATTGATCCACAGAAGCTGAACCGCGGTGAGTGGAACCAGCAGGTCACCGACGTCATCGCGTAGATCCCAGACCGCGGCGCCGACGACCCCAATCGTTACCAGCAGCACGAGGGCCACGTTCGTCGAGAACAGAAAACGAAGGAACTTCTGGATGTTGTCGTAGATGCCGCGTCCCTCTTCGACCGCGGCTTCGATGGTGGCGAAGTTGTCGTCGAGGAGGACGAGGTCGGCCACCTCGCGGGTGACGTCACTTCCTCGCTGACCCATTGCGACGCCGACGTCGGACCGCTTCAGGGCGGGCGCGTCATTGACGCCATCGCCGGTCATGGCCACGATCTCGCCCGTGGACTTGAGGGCTTCGACCAGGGCGAGTTTGTGTTCGGGGCTGACGCGAGCGAAGACGTGGACATCGCCGACGGCGTCGGAAACCTCATCAGGTTCGAGCCGATCGAGGTCCTCTCCGGTCACGACCCGATTGGCCGGGATCCCGAGGTTGTCGGCGATTGCCCGGGCGGTCTCGGGGTGGTCGCCCGTGATCATCAAGACTCGGATACCGGCTGCCTGGGCGGCAGCGATCGCAGCCGGAACCTCGGCCCGGGGCGGATCCCACATCGAGACGGTTCCGAGCCAGACGACATCGTCCTCGCTGTTCTCCGGCGACCAGGCGAGCCCGAGGACGCGATAGCCGTCGGCCGCTGCCGCCTCGATCTTGTGATGCCAGGATTCTCTCTCGGCGGAGTCGAGGCGGCTGCGTTCCAGGAGTACCTCGGCTGCGCCTTTGAGGTACGCGACTTCTCGTTCGTCTTCGGCGACGCTCGCGCGCATGAACCGCCACGCCGAGTCAAACGGTCGAACAGACCGGCGAGGGGAGTCCATGCGAGTGGTGACCGGATCGACACCCTGCGCTGCCGCGTAGCTGTAGAGGGCGATCTCGAGGGGGTCACCCGTGCCACCATCGGGCTCGGCGTCAGCCGCCAACACCATCGCTCGCAGCGCTCGTTCGGGTTCGGGGGAGTCGAGACCGCTCACGGTCATGGTGTTCTCGGTGAGCGTGCCGGTCTTGTCGGTCGCGATGACCGTCACCGAACCGAGCGCCTCCACCGCCGAGAGTTTGCGCACGACGGCCTTGCGGGTGCTCATCCGTTCGGTCCCGAGTGCGAGCGTCAGGGTCAGGACCGCGGGGAGACCCTCAGGGACCGCGGCGACCGCGACGGCGACGGCGAACAGCAGCGCCTCGTCGAATCGGTCGATTCCCTCGATGCCGACACCGATAACCGCTAGCACCACAGCCAGGGCGGCAACCCACCGGGCGATCTGATGCCCGAAGTGCTCGAGGCGACGTTCCAGCGGGGTGCGTTCGGCCTCGACTGCGCCCAGCATCGTGGCGATACGACCCATCGCGGAGGCAGTACCAGTGCGGGTGACCTCGATCCAGGCGAGTCCACGCACCGCAAGGGTGCCGGAGAACACCTCCTCACCGGCGCTCCGTTCGACCGGCAGCGATTCGCCGGTCAGAATCGATTCGTCGATCTGAAGTGCTTGCTCGCCGGTCAAGTCGCCGTCGGCGGCAATTCGATCCCCGGCCTCGACCCGGACGAGATCACCCGGCACCAGCAGTGACGCCTCGAGGTGGGTGAGGTGCCCATCACGGAGCACCCATACGCGCGGCGCGGCCAATTCCTGGAGCCGCTCCAACGCGTCCTCAGCCCGGTATTCCTGCCACACGCCCATGGCGGTGTTGAACACCAGGATCGTTGCGATGGCAAGAGACTCGTAGGGCCAGCCGTGGGCCCCCTCGGAGATCCAAATGACGGCATCGAACGCCAAGGCGAACAACAAGATGTAGATGATCGAGCTCCGTAGCTGGCGCCCTACCCGCACCCACCAGCGCACCGGTACCGACTTGGGCAGCGCGTTGGGTCCATAGGTGACGAGCCGATCCTCTGCCTCCTCGGTGCTGAGCCCTCGGGAAGCTCCGGCGGCGATTGCTCGGTCACTCATCTGACGATTGATCCTCAGCAGTCGATCGGTCGGAAGTTACGGTCGCGCAGGCGCCCGGTCACCGGATGCGCGGATGTGGATGGTAGGAAAGCAGTGATCGTCGTCAAACGGCAAAGGGATCCGCCATGCACCGATTCAAGAACATCTTGTTCAGCCCGCTGGCGAAGAGGGACAATCCGGCCGCGGTGCGACGGGTCGCCGACCTCGCTGATCGCAACGAGGCAAGGATCACGCTGTTCGGAGTCTTGTCCGAGCCGTCAGCTCTGCAGCAGCTGCTTCATTGGCCAGCGGTCGAGCAAGCCGTTCAAGAGGCACAGCGAAGCGATTTGGCCAGGAAGCTGGAGCGATGGGACCCGAGCGGGGATGGGGCCGAGGCCGAGAAGGTCCTGCAGGTTGGGAACCCAGCCTTGGCCATCATCGAGCGGGTCCTCGAGGGCCGCCACGATCTCGTCGTGGTCACCAGCGACGAGGACCGTGAAGATCAAGCGACCATCAAGCGACTGCTGCGGAAGTGCCCGTGCCCGGTGTGGGTGATCCGACCGACGCGGGCGCGAATCCAACCGTGCTGGCGGCAGTCAACCCCGATCCCGCAGAAGCCAGCCTGAACCACCAGATTCTCGAGTTGGCGGCGTCAATGACCAAACAGTACGGCGGTGAGCTGCATGTCGGACATTCCTGGGAACTCTATGGCGAGCGAATGATACGGGGCTCAGCCTTCATGAACATCCCTCCGGACGATGTCGATGCGATGCTCGACGACGAACGAGCCGAGCGCCAACGGAAACTCGAAGACCTACTTTCGTGGCGGGTGGTGGCCGACGCTCCCTGGCAGATGCACTTGCAGAAAGGCCCACCAGCGAACGTCGTCACGAGTTTGGTTGCCAGGCACCGGATCAATCTGCTCGTGATGGGAACCGTGGCCCGAACCGGGTTCAGCGGCGCGTTGATGGGCAACACCGCCGAGAAAGTCCTCGACGAGGTGCACTGTTCGGTCATTGCCCTCAAGCCGCCCGGGTTTGTCTCCCCAATCCAGGTTCCAACACGCTGAACGAGGTGTGGCAGTAGCGATCCCGACGTTCAGCGGCGGAACCCACACGATGTCGAGTGGTTGGCTCCGCAGCGCCCGCCGAGGGTGAGCGCAGCGTCGACGGAGGTTGACCAAGAGTCATCAAGGGTCGGCGAGTCCACACCCTGGCCGCGCTGCGCGAGGCGAGAGGCCTCACCCAAGCGCAGCTGACCGAAGAGCTCGGGGTGACCCAAGGAGGGATCTCGCGTCTGGAACGGCGCCAGAATCTGCATCTGGCGACCCTCGCCCGATTCATTGAGGCAACCGAGGGCAAGCTGCGGATCATTGCGGTGTACGTCGAGGACGAGGTCGAAATCGGCATCGGTGACATCGTCGACTTCGAGTAGGCGTGAGCTCATCTCAGTCGGAGGCACCGCACGCGACGTGGATGAGATGTTGGCTGAGGGATTCTTGAGCGTCTGAGTCGCGTTGACCATCGACATCGACATCGACATCGGCGTGCGGCTCGCCGTCGCCACCTGTGGTCGTGACCCGCCCGCATCTCACAGGGATCTCACACGCCAGCGGTGAACAGCGGGCACGGGCGCGCACCCGCGGCTACCAAGAAACCGCTCGCTTGCCCTGGAGCCAGCGCTGCTCTCAGGATCTGCAGGGAACGGACGCATCAGCCTCATAACCCGATGCGCTACCGCAGTGGCATCGCCAAGGCCGCGTCTGCCGCTGGGACGGGTTGCTCGGAACAACCGCCGAATGGTCGAGAAATGGTCGCGAACCGCCCGGATCCGAAGATAGGCGCCAACACGAGCCGGACCTCGCACCGCTCTCGGCGGGGCTTTCGTCACTGCAGCAGACCACCCGGACGGATGCCGGCAGGCTTGTAACCCGGTGGGCTACCGCAGTGGCTCGCCAAGGCCTGGCATGCCGCAAGGGCCGGTTGTCTGGCACAACTGCCGAATGGTCGCGAAATGGTCGCGAACCGCCCGGATCCGAAGATGCCCAGCAACATGAGCGGGACCTCGCACCGCTCTCGGCGGGGCTTTCGTCACTGCAGCAGACCACCCGGACGGATCCCGGCAGGCTTAAACCCGCACCACCGCGTAGAGCGCGCAGAGATTCATGGCCCGATCGTCTCCGATCAGATCCGCCCAGGAGCCGTCTGTCCCTAGTTTTGTCCCTAGAAACCGGCGACATGAACCGCCATTGGGTGTTGCTCTCTGGACTAAAAACCGGAGAATTCCGGGTTCGACGGCACTGCACATCATCAGCTGGACGGCTGGGAAGGATCATGGACATCTTCGAGGGCACCGAGCAGATTCAGCAGCTCGTCATCGCCCGGGCCCTGTCCGGCATGCGCATCGAGTAGCAGTTTCTGGAGTCGCTCAGCTACACGACGTGTAGCTGAGCGACTCCAAATCCGGTTGTGCTCGGCTTTTCGCCTGGCGCTGGTACGAAGACGAGGGCGTGCTGATCCTGTCCGGGCCCATCTCGCTCGGGCCGATCGATTCAGCCCGAGCCGTACTCTCGACTTGGGTGAGTCTTGGCGTACCATTGGGGCTGTGACCGTGACGCTTGAGTTGTCTGATGAAGCGTTGGCTCGGCTCAATGCCGAGGCGGATCGTCGCGGCATGACCCTCGATGAGTTGGTCGCTGAGCTCGCGGCATTGCTGCCCTCCGACGACTCGACGTCGAAAGGCAAACGACGCAGTTTCGTTGGGATCGGGTCATCGACATCGGGTCATTCAGCCGTCGACGCTGATGAGCTGCTGGCCGAGGGTTTCGGTCGCGACTGAGTTGTGCTGATCGTCGACACGGGTGTCTTGCCTGCGGCCGCCGATCAGGCAGATCCAGCTCATCAAGCCTGCGCAGCGTTGATCGCGGGAGAACCCGGCTCTTTGTTGGCGTCTCCGCTGGTGATCGCCGAGGCCGTGTACCTTGTGGGTCGCCAGCTCGGTGCTTCAGCCGAGGCGACGTTTGTGCGGGCGGTGGCTGACGGCGAGATCACGATGGAGGTCATGACCGCCGATGATCTGCGGCGAGTCGCCGAGTTGGTCGAGCGATACGTCGATCTCGGGCTTGGAGCGACAGACGCGAGCGTCGTCGCACTCGCGGAGCGGCACGGTCAGGATCGGATAGCGACGCTCGATCGGCGCTATTTCACGGTGGTTCGTGGCAAGTCCGGCCAGGCGTTCAAGCTGATCCCACGAGCCTTCTGTCCCTAGTTTTGTCCTTAGAAACCGGCCGGACTGCCTGCGATTCGGTGTCACTCGGTGGACCGGAAATGGAAGAAGCCCTGGTCAGGGCTACTGCTGGTGACCAGCCGGACGGGCGGGGAGGATCACGGACATCTTCGAGGGCACCGAGCAGATCCAGCAGCTCGTGATCGCCCGAGCCCTGTCCGGCCTGCGCATCGAGTAGCGAAATGCCTGTCATTGCAGCGGTTTCGCTGCATGACGGGCGTGGCCCTGTCTGTCAGCGTGGAGTGAGACACCTGCGGTACCCGATCATCTGACGACGGTCAACCGCCCGATGCCGCGGCACTCCATCCGGGACAGCTACCTGGCGCTGATGGACCAGATCGTGCAGCCCGTCGTCGCGCGGTTGGTCCGACGTGGGTGCTCGTCTCGCAGTACGGGAGGATCCGGGCAACTTCGCGTCAACGAACTGGCCCGACTCTGGGCGCCGTAGCCCTGTCCGAGAGCGTCAGAACCAGAGCGGCCGCTCAGGCATCTGGACTACCGGCCATCTTCTCGAGTGTGGTCGACACGTCATCGACGTCGACGAGTTCGATCCAACGCTCGGAATCGGTGAGCCCGGCAGCTCGCCGAGCCAAGGTCGCGGCGGCGCCCTCGACCGGCGTCTCGTCTCCCATGTCGACCAGACAGATGATGTCCCAGTCTCCAACGTTGGTGAGCCAGAGGCCCTCAAGGGTCCCGCCTGCTTCAGTCACGAGCAGCTCGATCAGGTCGGCCCGGGCACGGGGGCCGTCGCTGATCATTCGTGCTGCCTCGTCCTTGGACACCTTGATCATTCCAAGAAACCTGCTCACGATGGACCTTCCTTCACATGGGCGACAGGGATCGACTCGTCCGCCAGAGTCTTCCTTCCGGGTCGGACGACATCGTCATGGTGACGCCGTCTGCGTCTCGTCCGAACCGTCGGATCCCGACGCCTCTGCCCGGAACAGGGGCAGATAGAGGACCACGGCACCCGCAGTGAAGGCAACTCCTGCAACACCGAACAGTACAGTCGTGCCGGCTGTGGCGTTCGGGTCGTCATTGATCTGCATGGTGATGGCCATCGCTGCCACCGCCGCTGGGACGAGAGTGAACCAACCGATCACCACATAGGCAGCCTCTCGGGCCCAGCCGGCGCCTCGCCGGAGCGCTACACCGGTCGCGACCGCAGCGGGAACCACCAGCCCGAGATCCAGCACACCTATCAGCATGTATGCCGTGGGGTTCTCCAAGAAGTCGACGCCGGAGGGATCGCCCCTGGTGAGCGCCACGACCCCCGGCAGCCAACGACCCAAGAGAACGAATGCGGCAACACCGAACAGCACCCAGCTGCGGCGCCGATCAGAACCCGCCGACGCGGGCCGCAACGCTGGTCGCTCGACAGAGATCCACGCGGTGCACGCCAGCGCGACCGAGATCACGAACAACAGGAGATGGAACACGAAGAACCGTTCGTTGTTGCCCGGAAGATCGAGGTACTCGGGTCCCACGAGGTATTGGGGCACCATGTACGCCGCGAAGGTCGCCGGGATGAAAGCCAGCACCGGTCCTGCCCGATGCCCGCGCCATACGAGGACCCCGGCCCACGCTGCGATCGGAGCGGCCCCCACGAGAGCCACGGCATCCAGACCGATCCCCTGATTGACCAACGACTCTGAGTAGTGATACCGGATCGTCTCGAACCCGAGCGGGCCCAACACCGAGTTGACCGCCAGCCCACCCGCAAGCACGAACAACCCGCATGCCAGGGGCCAGGATGGAGCGCAAGCACTGGCGCCCACGGGCCGGTGCGACATTGTTGTGCTCGGCGCTTCCTCGAGAGCCGCTTCCTCGCCGGCGCTCAGGGAATCGGACGTCAAAGCCATCGTTCGGACGCTAGCGGCGTGATCCGGTCTCAGAGCAGGGTCCAACGTCCCGACCCGCCGACTGTGTTCGGCTCGCGCCAGATCCATACGGACGGAGAAGGGGACTTCCGACCCTGGGCCCGGACAGCCGATCGGTGAGAGCATCCCGCGATGCCACCCGAAACGCTCTCTCAAGCTCAGCAGCGACTCAATCAGGCAGGCTTCCTCGACGACCTGGCCGCCAACGGAACGCTCTTGCACGCCGCCCGCAGTGGTGAGGACCTCGACCCGGCGGCACTCATGGCCGCCGAGATCGCCCGATTCGACACCTCCTCCGATCCCGACGACCAAGCGCTGCTGGTTGCGGTGGCCGCACGGGACGGAAAGCCCATCGGCACGTACACGGTTCCCTACGGGCCCGCCATGTCCTCCGAAGAAGCCGAGATCCTCCGACACCTCCACCGTTTCCTGGTATCACCGGAGGAAGCGGCAGCCCATGACACCCATGACCACATCGCCGCGGTCTTCCGAGACCACGACTCAGCCGAGGCCGCCGTCGATGAGCTGCGCGAAATCGGCCTCGGGAGTCGACACCTCGGACTCGCCGTCCACCATCCCGACTCGGCGGTCTTCGAACACGACGAAGAAGAAGACATGGCCCACGACGTCGAAGTCGGCGTGGCCACCGGCGCTATGGTCGGCCTGGTCGGCGGCATGCTGCTGTTCGCGATCGCCGCGCCGGGACTCGGCGTCCTCGGCGCCGGCGGTATCGCAGCCCTGGGCGCCTCCGGCGCTCTCGGGGGTGCGATGCTCGGCGGCTACGGGGGTGTCGCGGCCGCCTCGGAGGAGTTCGACGAACACGACGCCCTCCGCCACACACCCCTGGAACCAGACGAAGTGCTCGTCGTCGCCTGCAGCCACGACCGCCCCCAGCTGGTCGAAGGCGTCTTCCAGCGCCACGGCGGCCGGCTCATCCAACCCGGGGCCTGACAGCCACATCCAAGGCACGGTCAGACGCCGGGGTCATGCCACCTCAGCGACAGCCAGAAGCAGCAACAAACCGACCAAGAAGGCTGCGGAAGGCTCGAGCTTGTCGCGGGTCGACGTCTCCCCGGCGATCTCCGGCAGCAGATCTGCCGCACCGATGTAGATGAAGTTCCCCGCCGCGAACGGCAGGAGCACCGCCACCTCGAACGTGCCCGACAGCCCATAGGCGATCAGCCCTCCCAACAGGAACGTCGACGCAGACACGACATTCCACGTCAGGGCGCCTCGTCGGGTCCAACCGCTGTGCACCAACACACCGAAGTCGCCCAGCTCCTGAGGAACCTCGTGCGCCGCAGCCACCAACCACGTGACGATCCCGACCCGGATGTCCACGATGAAGGCACCGGCGACCGCCAGACCACCGATGAAGTTGTGGAGCCCATCGGCAAGCAGGATCAAGTGGCCCAGCGGCCGATGTGCGTCGTGGTCGGCTCGATGACAGTGATGCCAATGGAGGAACTGCTCCAACACGAAGAACGTCACGAACCCCGCCATCAGCCACACGTACACGCTGAGCCGGTTCCCCAACGCGTCGACCGCCTCGGGCAGCATGTGAAAGAAGGCGCCACCCAGAAGTGATCCGGCCGCCAACGCGACCAGGGGCAGCAACAGCCGCTCCAACGTCGGACGCGGCATCACGACCGTGACGAGGCCGACCAAGGCCACCAAGCTCATCGCGATCCCAGAGATGACGATCCAAGCCAGCGTCGACATGTGGTCCTGCAGCCAGGCGATCGTCAGGCGAACGCGCTAGGCGAACTCGTGGAGCAAGCCGAGCAGATCGTCAGCGTGCTCTTCCTCGACGGCGAGGATCCGCTCGATCATGGTCCGAGTCGTGGAATCGTTGTCGGCCAACCAGCGAGCGATCTCCTGATAGCTCTGGATGGCGATCCGCTCCGCGACCAGATCCTCCCGGATCATCTCGGCCAGATCCTCGCTGGCGTCGTACTCCGCGTGGCTACGGGTTGCCAGACCCTCGGGATCGAAATCGGGAGACCCCTGCAGCTGAACGATCCGCATCGCGATCTCATCCGCGTGGGCCTGCTCATCGGTCGCATGCTCGAGGAACTCCGCCGCCGCCGGAGCCGCTCGGAGCCCGGTCGCCGTGTAGTAGTGACGCTTGTACCGCAACACACACACCAACTCGGTGGCCAACGCCGCATTGAGCACCTCGATGACCCGACCACGATCAGCGCCGTACGCCGCCGTGATCGGCCCTTGGTCGAGTTGTTCCCGAGCTCGACGACGCAGGGTCTCGATATCGGTCAAGAACTCAGCGATGGCCTCTTCTCCCTTTCGCCGCCGCCACGGACCATACCCGCGATCGAGAGAACCCGACGTCGCCTGAGTCAGGGCGTCGACGACGAGGTCGGTGCCTTGGCGTTCGCCCATCGACCAGCCGCGCCGCGGCCCACGAAACGGGCGACCCCAATGCTCCCGACCGTTCGTCGTGATCTGAGCGATCCGCCCAGATCACGTGAGGGACCGCCGCGCTGCGAGCTGCGTCTCGGCGATCCCGGCCACACGATCGCCGACTTGGTCAGGTAGGAAGGAGCGGATGCCGTGCATGTCGCCGAGGCGACGTTTGTGCGGGCGGTGGCTGACGGCGAGATCACGATGTAGGTCATGACCGCCGATGATCTGCGGCGAGTCGCCGAGTTCATGCGGCTCTCCCTCGTGGGTTGGCTTCTGTGCAACCCAGGGACATGGCGTTGGACGAAGTGCGCCGGCGAAGCCGGAGGACGTGACCCGCGACAACCGTCGTTCCCGCCCACTCCGACAGTTCGTCGCGTGATGGGAACCGGCCCGAGGAGCAGAGCTCGCCGTCGACGAAAACGGCCGCCAACGCGGCCTCGGCCTGCTCGATCGGCGTAGCGTTCCGCTGATTCCGGCGTTCAGAGCGCGAGGATGCCGGCTTTGAGGATGGCGAGACCGCTGGCGTTGACGCAGTAGCGGGTACGCGGTCCTTCGATCTCGCCCTGGATCAGCCCGGCTTCGCGCAGGATCCGGAGGTGTTCGGACACCGTCGATTGGGCGAGTGGGAGTTTGGCGACCACCTCCCCGGTTGCGCAGGTTTCTCGATGGCTGAGCAGTCGCAGGATTGACAGCCGGGCAGGGTGCGCTACCGCTTTGGCCATCGCGGCGAGTGTCTCGTCATCGGGTGGTGGCGCCAGGCCATCGACGGCCGGTGGAACACGACATTCCTCCGACTCGGCACGCCGACCCTTCTGGGCACTGGAACGGTTGGCTGAGGTGGCGGTCATGAGCGGGTTCCTTGGGAGGTTGGTGCTGGATCGTTCGGGTAGTAGTGCCGGCGCGCCCACAACGACACGTACACCAGGCCGACGAGGGCGGGAACCTCGATCAGGGGTCCGACGACGCCGGCCAGAGCTTGTCCCGACGACACGCCGAACACACTGATCGCGACCGCGATCGCAAGTTCGAAGTTGTTGCCTGCGGCGGTGAACGCTATTGACGTGTTGCGGTCGTACGGGAAGCCCATCTTCAGCCCGGCGGCGAACGAACCGGTCCACATCACCGCGAAGTAGATCAGCAGAGGGATGGCGATGCGGGCGACGTCGAACGGGGCGTTGGTGATGGCGTCGCCCTGGAGGGCGAACAGCACGACGACGGTGAACAGCAGTCCGTAGAGCGCGATCGGTCCGATGCGGCGCAGGAACACTTCTTCGTACCACTGGGTGCCCCGGCGGCGTTCGAGGATGGTTCGGGTGAGGAACCCGGCCAGGAGCGGGATGCCGAGGAAGATCAGGACCGATTTGGTGATCTCCCACACGGTGACGTCGATGCCGTTGGTGTCCAGCCCGAGCCAGCCAGGGAGGAGTTCGAGGTAGAAGTAGCCGAGCAGGGCGAAGGCGGCGATCTGGAACAGCGAGTTCATGGCCACGAGAACCGCCGCCAACTCGCGGCTACCGCAGGCGAGGTCGTTCCAGATGAGCACCATGGCGATGCAACGGGCGAGGCCGACGATGATGAGCCCGGTGCGGTACTCGGGCAGGTCGGGCAGCAGCAGCCAGGCGAGCGTGAACATCAGCAACGGCCCGATCACCCAGTTGAGCACCAGCGACATCACCAGCGACCGGCGCTCGATCACCGTCCGGATCGAGCGGTACTTCACCTTGGCGAGCACCGGATACATCATCGCCAACAACCCGATCGCGATCGGCAGTGAGACGGTGTCGATCTTCACCGATTCCAAGGTGTCGTCGAGCCCCGTGAACACCTTGCCCAGCCCTATTCCCAGCACCATCGCCAAGCCGATCCACACCGGCAGAAACCGGTCGAGCATCGACAGCTGCGCGACCACGGCGTCCTGTGGTGGGGTGTCGGTGGTGAGATCGCTCGCCATGGGTCCCAATCCTCCATCGCTGTTCGACGATGCACGATAACAGGCCGGACCCGGTACGCCCGGTCGACCGAGAAGTGGACCTTCGCCCCTGGCGAGAACAATGGCCATCGGCTATCGTCGATAAACGATGACATCGGAAAGGGCTGAGTCGGCAATGAGCGAGGTGGAGACGACCGCACTCGCCGAACCGTTTGGGCGCTCAGCGATACGGCGGTGGGGGCCGGTCGCGGCCGGAGCCACCATTTGGTGGGTGCTGTACCACTACAACCGGCAGTTCTGGGACTGGGCCATCCACGACGTCGTCGGCCTCGACCCGGAGAGTCGGCTGGGCGAGTCGGTCCACTTCTTCTTCTACGACGTCGCCAAGATCACCCTGCTTCTGACCGGAGTGATCTTCGTGGTCACCCTCCTGCGCAGCTTCATGTCGGTCGAACGCACCCGTGCCCTTCTCGGCGGTCGCCGACAAGGAGTCGGCAACGTCGCCGCTGCTGGGCTCGGCGTGGCAACCCCGTTCTGCTCGTGCTCCGCAGTGCCCGTGTTCATCGGCTTCGTCGCCGCCGGCGTGCCTCTCGGAGTGACACTCAGTTTCCTCATCGCCTCCCCGATGGTCAACGAAGTCGCGATCGTGCTGCTGTTCGGCCTGTTCGGCTGGCAAGTCACCGCCTTCTACATCACCGCCGGGTTGGTCATCGCAATCACTGCCGGGATGGTGCTGGGCAAGCTGGATCTCGAGCGCTGGGTCGAACCATTCGTGTTCGAGACCAAGCTGCGCGGCAAGCCGATCGACCCGGCACAGGGCCTCTCGTGGGACGACCGCATCCAGATGGGCCGCGAGGAGGTCGCGTCGATCCTGCGCAAGGTCTGGCCATATCTGCTCGTCGGCATCGGCGTCGGTGCCGTGATCCACGGATGGGCCCCCGAAGACTGGTTTGCCCAACACGCCACCGGGATGCTCGGCGTCCCGATCGGCGTGCTCGTCGGCGTGCCTCTCTACTCCAACGCTGCTGGCGTACTGCCACTCGTCGAGGTCCTCCACGACAAGGGCCTGCCGATGGGCACCGTGCTCGCATTCATGATGAGCGTCGTCGCTCTATCGCTGCCCGAGATGATCCTGCTGCGCCGTGTCCTGATGCCCAAGCTGATCGCTACCTACGTCGCCGTGGTCGCCTCCGGCATCCTCACAATCGGATTCCTGTTCAATCTCATCCTCTGACCATCTTCAACCCACAAGGAGCACCAGCATGGACATCAAGATCCTCGGCACCGGATGCGTCAACTGCAAGAACCTCGAGACGCTGACACACGCCGCACTCGACGAACTCGGCCTCACCGTCGAGATCGACGAGGTCACCGACCCCGCCGAGATCGTGTCATGGGGCGTCATGTCCACACCAGCTCTCGTCATCGACGACGAAGTCGTGCTGTCCGGCCGCGTCCCACCAGCCGACCAGATCAAGCAACTCCTCATGGCCGCGCAATGAACTGCCTGGACTGCAGCCTCGCCGCCGGCCGACGACTCGCGGAACGCATCCAGGGGGCTGGTGCCGATTTCGCCGAAGACGACGCCGAGCGCTCCCACCGACAGCGCCGCCAGCGGCCGAGAGGCCGGGCGGGTGCCGCTCACCGTCGGAGACCTGAGGTCGTCACGGCCCGCGTGTCCTAGTCGGGGCGGCCGGTCGGGGAGGGAAGGACTTGCTGGTGGATCTCGGTGGTCATCGTTTCGATGGCCCGGATCATTTCGGCGGCTTCGAGGTTGGTCGTGTAGTCGTGCGTCGCGAGCTCGGCCGAGATCTGATCGGACCGTCGGGCGGCGATGAGCAGGATCGCGCCTTGGAGCGCCGCGATACACGAGAGGATGAGGTTCAACAGGATGAACGGGTAGGGGTCGAATCCGATGTTGCGGTTGCCGAGCATCCATCCGGTCATGAAGACGAGGGCAGTGAAGACGAATGCCCACGAGCCCATCCCGTTGCGGAGCCGGTCGGCGGATCGCTCGCCGAGGGTCAGTTCATCGTCGGAGCGGACGCCCGGATGACGATGCCAGATGCTCCGACCGAGTCGGAGCCGCCATTCCTTCGGTTGCATTTCGGTCCTTTCGGTTCGCGCGGCTCAGCGGTCGGTTGGCTGGCCGCCCCGGGTGGTGGGGTCGGGTCGGTGTTCGGGGACGACGAGGACGGGAATGTCGGTGAATTCGAGGAGGTGTTCGGTCTGGCTTCCGACGTAGGGCGCGCCTGGCCGGCGGATGTCCGATCGGCCCATGACGATGACGTCGGCTCCCCACTTGTGGGCAGTGGTGAGGAGGGCCTCGAAGGGTTGGCCGCCGTCGGCGGTGGTGACCGATGCGGTGATGCCGGCGGCGGCGGCGAGCGCGGCGACATGGCTGAGGAGGGACCCGGCATCGGTGCCTGGTTCGGTGGCGGTGACGAAGTTGAGCTCGGTGGGTCGTGTCTGGGCGAGTTCGATGGCCAGTGCGGCGGCGGTCAGCGAAGGTCGAGAGTCATCGACGGCGACGAGGATCCGGTTCATCATGGGCGGGCCGTCCGGTCTGGATCGGTCGCGATGTGGACTCGGAGGGCATCGTCGCGATCCTGTTCGTCGAGATAGAGATCGAGGTCGTGGAGGGTGGATTCGAGGCGGGGAAGGAGGCGCTGCTCGATGGCCCGGCGTCGGCGCCGCGTGTCGGCCAGTTCGTTGTCGAGTCGGGTCAGAGCCGCGGTGGTCGAGGCGTGATCTGCGGCGGTGCTGAGGGCGAGGCGGAATGCGTCGATGGTCGGACGTAGAGCGGAGGTCGAGGTGACCGTCGGCTCGGGGCCCGCCGTGGTGTCTACGCTGCCCGGATAGGTGATCCCCATGGAGGTCTGCCAGTGCGGTGTCACCGTGGCCGGTGCCGGCTCGCTGGTGACGAGCGAGGCGAGCTCGTCGCTGGCACCGAGCGCTCGGGCTCGCAGGAGCCACGTCGAGGCCTCACGGCAGCTGTGCTCCCATCGGTTCTTCGTGCGGGTGACGTGTCCTTCGAGGCGGATTCGTTCGCGTCGGAGTGCTTCTTCCTTGCTGTGAAGCAGGTCGGCACCGTGGCTCGCCAGATCGAGTCTGGCCGTGAGTTGCAGCCGTGCAGCTCGGGTTCGGGTGTCGGTTCTTGCGGTCATGGAGCGCTCTTCGGGGTGGGGACGTGGGATTGGCGTGCCTCGGTCGACCGGTGAGTCTCGAGCTGTTCGGCCGTGACCATGGTGAGCTCCCGAGCGGGCAGCGTGCTGGTGATGGCCCATGCTCGATCCAGGGTGGTGTCGAGGGTGCGGAGCTGGTGCGGATCCTGGTCGATGAACTCGATTTCGAAGCGGTGGCCGAATTCGAGGTAGCGCTGCTCGGTCATCGAAAGGGCGTCGAGGCCGATGAGCTCGGCCAGTTCTCCGGCTTGTCGGGCTCGGGCGAGAAGGGCCACGACCTGGGCCGCGATGGCCAGGTGGTCGTCTCGGGTACGTCCGGGGCCGGCGCCTCGCCGCATCAGACGGGACAGCGACGACAGCGGGTCGATGGGCGGGGAGATGCTGCGGGCGTGGAGCTCGGCCGAGAGGACGATCTGGCCTTCGGTGATGTAGCCGGTGAGGTCGGGGACGGGGTGGGTGATGTCGCCGGCGGGCATGGTGACGACGGGTAGTTCGGTGATTGATCCCGGGCGATCTCGGAGCCGTCCGCAGCGCTCGTAGATGCTGGCGAGGTCACTGAAGAGGTACCCGGGGTAGCCGCGACGGCTGGGGACTTCACCCCGGGCCGCGGAGAGTTGGCGGACGGCGTCGCAGTAGCTCGTCATGTCGGTGAGGATGACGAGGACATGGTGGCCGAGATCGAACGCGAGGTGTTCGGCGACGGTCAGCGCCAGCCGGGGAGTGAGGATTCGTTCGATCGTGGGGTCATCCGCAGTGTTGAGGAACAAGGCGGCCTGGCCGACCCCGACTCGTTCCTCGAGGACGGCACGTACGAGGTCGGCATCGGGGTTGGTGATCCCCATACCGGCGAAGATGACACGGAACTCCGCACCTTCGACGGTGGCTTGGGCCGCGATCTGGACGGCGAGTTCGAGGTGGGGAAGCCCTCCGATGGAGAAGACGGGCAGTTTCTGGCCTCGGACCAGGGTGGCGAGACCGTCGATGGCCGAGATACCGGTGAGCACGGAGTCCTTGGGCACGTCGCGACGGGCCGGGTTGATCGCGGCGCCGGAGATGGGTCGGCGATGTGATCCGACGATGGGAGGGCCACCGTCGATCGGGTCGCCCCGTCCGTTGGCGATTCGGCCGAGCCATCGTTCGGTCACGGGGATCTGGAGTGGTGCTCCGCTGAAGGCGACGGTGTTGCGGCGCACGCCGATGCCGTCGGTGCCTTCGAGCACTTCGATGAGGGCGACGTCGTTGTCGACGTCGATGACGATGCCGTGTCTGGTATCGCCGTTGGCCATGTGGATTTCGACGTACTCGTCCCACCCGACACCGTCGGTTCCGCTGACGAACAGCAGCGGCCCGTCGACCCGGTCGATGGCGGTGACCTCGATCGGGGCGACCAGGCTCGGCACGGTGGCGGGTCGGGCTGTCATGTCGAGAGTCGTTTCATGGCTTTCAGGAGATCGGCTGTGATGGCGGCGACGGCGCCCGCGTCATCGGGGCCGGTGGTGTCTTTGGCTCGGAGGAGGGGTCCGAAGTCGAAGTCCTCGATCACGCTGGCGGGTGTGCCGGCTTGGCCGAGGGCCTTGGCGGTGTCGTGGACATCGAGGACAGCTTGAGAGAGGGCCGTCTGTTTCGGGAGTGAGCAGGAGGCGTCGTTGTCGCTGAGGGCGCTCTGTTGCAGCAAGGCTTCGCGCACGAGTCGGGCGCCGAGCAGAACGAGCCGCTCATCGGTGGGAAGGGCGGTGAGGCCGACGAGGTCGGCGATGCCTTGGAGTCGCGTGGATTCGGCGAGGAGTGACTGGAGGCGTGAGCGGCGAGCGACCCAGTCCGGGTCGCCGTTGGCGGCATACCAGCGCGCGACGGCGTCGCTGTCGCGCGAGAACGACGTGCGCCAGCTGACCGCGGGGTAGTGCCGGGCATATGCGAGGTCGCGGTCGAGGACCCAGACGGCTTGGACGAAGCGTTGGGTGTGAGCGGCGACGGGTTCGGTGAGGTCGCCACCGGGGGGCGACACGGAGGTGACGATGGTGACGGTCCCGTCCCGTCCTCCCGTGGTGGTGACCGGCCCGGCTCTTTGATAGAACGCGGCCAGCGAGGCGGGGAGGTCGGCGGGGTAGCCTTGCTCCGCGGGAATGGCACCGGTGCGACTCGCCAGTTCGCGTTGTGCTTCGGCCCAGCGGGACGTGGAGTCGGCGATGATGACGGCGTGGTAACCCATGTCGCGGAAGTACTCAGCGAGGGTGACGGCGGTGTAGATGCTGGCCTCGCGGGCCATGACCGGCATGTTCGAGGTGTTGGCCAGGATGATCGTGCGCTCGGCGAGCGAGCGGCCGGTCCCCGGATCGGTCAGTTGGGTGAGCTCCTCGATGAGGTCGGCCAATTCGTTACCTCGTTCACCGCAACCGACGTAGATGATGATGTCGGCGTCGCCCCATTTGGCCAGCTGCTCGAGCAGCATCGTCTTGCCTTCACCGAAGCCGCCGATGACCGTGGCGCTGCTGCCTTTGGCGATGGGTTCGACGATGTCGAGTACCCGCTGACCGGTGAAGAACGGGGCTCGGTCGGGTCGGCGTCGCCGGTACGGGCGGGGGTGACGGATGGGCCACTCGCTGGTCAGCGTGATCGGCATCGCGGCGATGGTGGCGATGGTGTCGGCCGAGTCATAGCTGCCCGGCGAGGCGATGTGGTCAACAGCGCCGGCGACGCCGGGGGGAACGATGACGAGGTGGTCGAGAGTGTCGGTGGCACGTACGGTGCCGAGCAGATCTCCCGGCTGCAGGTCGGCGCCGGTCTCGGCATGGGGCTGGAAGTGGTGGCTGCCAGTCGAGGGGCGGGTCAGGCCGCGAGGCCGGAGGAACTCCTCGGCATCGGCAAGGGGGCGGAGGAGACCGTCGTAGATGCCGCCGAGTAGCCCCGGTCCGAGCTCGATCGTCAGGGGATGGCCGCTGGCCCAGGCCGGTTCGCCGACGCTGAGACCCCCGCTGTATTCGTAGAGTTCGGCGACGGCTCGGTCATGGTCGACGGTGAGCACTTCGCCCGGGAGATGCCGGCGGCCGACCTCGACGTATTCGAAACGAACGAGGTCGTCGAGGCCTGTGAGGTGCACGACCGGTCCATTGACCCTCACCACCCGACCGGTGTCGGACCTCAGGTCCACAGCTCGGCCACCTCGTCGGCGAGGGCCTCGAGCGCCCGGCTGGCGAGGGCAGACAGGCGGTAGTCGACTCGGCGAGAGCCCGCGACGGCGACGAGGCCGCCCTCGGGGTCGCGGTCGATGAGGACATCGTCGCCGAGCTGGCCGCGGGCCTGAGACTCGAGGTGGTCCAACAGCGCGGGGTAGCGGGGATGCTCTACCAGTCCTCGGGCCGCGGTGTGGACCTCGTCGATCAGCTGCTGTCGGAGTCCCTCCTGTGCGGATAGGACGAGGCGCTGCCCGTCGTTTCGAACCCGGGCCAGAACCTGGTCAGCGTGCGTCTGGGCCGAGACCTCGGCTCGGTGGCTGGCCCGGTCCACGGCAGCATCGGCTTCGGCGGTTGCGGTGGCGAAGACTTCTTCGGCGTCGCGGGTTGCGGCCGAGACGATCCGATCGGCTTCGGCTTTGGCGTCGTCGAGGAGTCCCTGGCGGACCGGTTCGAGCACCTGGGTGAGGGACTCCTGTGATGTGCCAGTCGGTGTCGGGACGGTCGTGGTCATGGCATCACCACCGTCAACACGTCCGGGCGGTCCGCCAGGCTCGGCCGCAGCGTCTCGGCCGCGGTGGGGGAGAGGATCACCATGCCCACGTCCCGGCCGAGGTTGTGCCAGGCGTCGACGACCGCTTCTGGCGTCGCCGCTGCCATGACGGTGGCACCGACCAGGACGAAACCTTCCAGCTCGTGTGTCTCACCGAGCGCGACGACCGTGCTCATACCTTGCCCAGGATCAAGACGGCGACAATGAGCCCATAGATGGCAACCCCCTCGGCCAGACCGACCACGACCATGGCTCGACCGAACAGGTCGGGTTGCTCGCTGACCGCCGCCAGCGCCGCCGATCCCGCGTAGGCGATCGCGATGCCGGCACCGAGAGCTGAAGCCGCGACGGCGATGCCGGCCCCGATGAACGCAGCACCACTGTCGACGCCGGTGGTGGCCGGCGCGGTCTGCTGGGCCTGAACGACGCCGGCTACGGGAGCTGTGGCCGCCTCCGCCTGATCGCCACCGGCGCCTCCGAACGCCACGGCGAGCACGCCCACAGCCAGGACGGCAGTAGCGGCCAGTGACCTGATCAGTGATCGCTGGACGGTCCGGGAACCGCGGCGCCCGGTCAAGGCGATCGCCAGGCCGAACGGGGTGATGAGGAGGATGCCGAGCAGCCAGGGGTTCATGGGGTCTCCGATGTGTGGGTGGGAATGTGCCAGGGCTCGAATGGTCGGCCCTGGGTCGCGAAGAGGCGGGAGAACATCTCGTAGTACTCCAGACGGAGGGCCTGGATCCCGCCTACCAGGGCACCGATAGCGAAGGCGGCGAGATTGCCCACCGCGAACAAAGCGATCGCCGCGATCCTTGAAAGGAGGCCGGATCGGTCCCACAAGCCGACGGTGCCTTCCCAGGTCACCTGGGAGAGGACGGCATGGGTCAAGCCAAAGGCGGCGAGGCGGGTGAAGGAGACGATGTTGGATCCCAGCCGCAGCACCGTGTCGAACATCTCGACGAGGGCTTGGGCAAAGCCGGCCGGGCCCCACCCGGCCTGGACCAACAGGCCGATGAAGACCAACAAGGCACCGGCCACCGCGACCGCTACGCCAGTCTGGGACAACCAGGAGATCGAACCGACGACGCCACCGGCGACCGCAGCGATGCCGGCGAAGAGCAGGGCGCCACCGATCCCGGACGCGTCGTAGAGGGCGACAGCGGGACCGCCCTCTCGCCATCGGTTGACCGTCGCCAACACGAAGGTGACGGTGAGTAGGCAGATGCCGAGCACGAGGCCGGCGGCCAGAAGCGTCTCGGGCTCATCGAGGGGCCGGAGCCACAACGTGGGCACCAGCCCGGTGGGCCCGAACGCCTCGCCATAGAGCAATCCGAAACCGGTGGCGGAGGCACCTGCGCCGACCAGGAACGGTGCCGCCTGTGGGGCGGCCGGCCACCACTCGCCGCCGAAGCGATAGGCGACGAGGCCCAGCACGACCAGTGCCAGACCATGGGCGACGTCGCCGAACATCATCCCGAACATCACCATGTACGCGACGGCGGCGAACAGCGTCGGATCGAGATTCCGGTAGGGAACCGTGGCATAGGTTGTCACGAGCGGCCGCAGCGCCTTGCCCGGCGCACCGTCCGCGTGCGATGTCGGGGCGACGATGCCCCGGCGGAGCGGGAGCTCGGCCATCGCTCCGCCGAACGGAGCGAGGCGGCTTCGCACCGAGCCAAGATGGGATCTCGGGATCCACCCTGGGACAACTGCGCACCGACCCGTTCGTCTCGCTGCCTTCGACTGTTGCTCGAGTGATGCTTCTCCCATCAGCAGGGCGAGGTTCCCGCCCGTGGCCAGTGTCTCGGGGTCGATCGGTTCGACCGACAGCTCTGCGTCGGGTGCATCGCCGTTGGCGGTCGCTTGGTTGGCCAGCGCAGCGATCGGGCCTTCGACGTGGTTGTCCAGCGGATCCGGTTCGAAGACACCGGCGCCGGCGACCTCGACGAGAACCCGCCGCAGCCGGCTCTCGGGTGCGACGATTGCCGCTCGGAGCATCCGTTCGGGCAAGAGCTGGTCAGGCCACTGCATCGAGCACCTCGGTCGGGTCGGGGCCGCGGCCGGCCACCTCGATGGCGGTGGTCACACGCCAGAGATCGACGAGCAACAACGCCATGATGGCCGCGACGGTCCTCTGGGTGAATCGTCCGGCCGCGGCCAGTCCGGTGGCGTCGTCGGCCACCCGGTGGACGACCGCGAGCTCTGCTCGCCACAGATCCGATGCTGATGCGACGTCGGTCAGCGCCCAGGCCGCCGACTCCGGTAGCTGCTTGGCCAGGTCAGGAATGGACGCAGCCTGTCGCCACCGATGGCCGATCAGTCGATCGAGCTCCCGGCCCGCAGCTGCGGGGATGTCCCGGTCGAAGGCGAACACCTCACGGGCGATCAGCAGCGCCAACCCACCTTTGGCCCACGGGGCCGCGTCGGGGACCTGGCGAACGAGACGGCGGGCCCATGCCACCCGCAGCCCGACTGCCACTGATGTGGGGTCGGTGCCGCCCGGGTCAGCCCACGCAGACTGGGCCAATACGACGCGGACCTGCTCGGGCGACGTTGTGGTCGCGACGCGACGCCACGCCACCGCCAGTGACCCCAGCGGTACCGGATCCAGGATCGCTGCACCCTCCAGGCGCGCCAGGTGCGACTCGATGTTGGCGATCTCGATGGGCGCCGCGAACAGCCGAGCAAGGCCGGAGGCCCCCACCGGGAGCCATCCGGCCAGGACCCGGAGCTGCCAGGCCGTCGCCGCAGTCGCTGTCCTCCGAGCAGTGGAGCGGTCGGCATCAGCCGGCAACTCGGCGCCATAGAACGTGGGGGCCAGCCGGGCCCGGGCATCGGGCCACGTGTCGGCTTCGGCCAGGGCGCGGGCACCGTCGACTGCGACGAGGCGGCGAAGCAGCGCTCCACCTCGAGTTGCGGCGGCAACCCAACCGGCTGTCATGGGCGACTCTTTGGACGTGGTTCTGCTGGGACGATCGACCAGATGGTCTGCATGGCCGCGTCCACCAGCGGAGGAATCCGCACTTCGGCCCGGGCTTTCAGCCGGGCGATCTCCGTCGCGATCTGCTCCGTAACCTGGGCCTGCTCGGCCTCGATTCGCTGCTCATAGCCCTGTACCGCAGCGGTCCGGGAAGCGGCGATCCGGTCGGCGACACCGGAGCGGATCTGACGCGCCTGGCGTTCGGCATCTCGGCGGAGCTCAGCTGCATGGTCAGCGGCGGCCGCGACCGCAGAATCCGCCTCCTCTTCGAAGACCGTGAGGGTGCTGGCGATGTCGGCGATCTCGCGCGCCCGGTCGACTTCTTCGCGCTGCTGTTCCCCCTCGGTCGGCGCGCCGGGTGCGCCCGCCGGACGGATTCGCTCTAGAAGCTCACTCAATCGCGGCGGCATCGGATCGGCTCCCTAGGCTTCCGGAGGGACGAGCACGACGGGCAGTGATGCCCGGTGTAGAACCTTCATGGCCACTCCGCCGGCCCTGAGGCCGGAGAACCCGCCGGCCCCTCTCGTGCCCACGACGAGGAGGTCTCCGCCTCGGGCCGAGGCCCCACCGAGCAAGCCGTCGGCCGGATGCAAGTCACGCTGGGCGACGTGTTCCACCGCGATCCCGGCCTCGGTGAGAGGAGCTACCCATCTGTCGGTCTGGTGTTCGACGTCGCGGCGCCAGTTGTCGGCGCTCGTGCTCGGCGTCCACTCCAGGTACGCCTCCTCCACTGCAACCGCGACGACCGACGCGTCGGTGATCCCGGCAAGGTCAGCGCACCACTGGACCGCATGCAACGAGTCAGGTGAACCATCGACGCCGACGACGATCCGCTGGATCGGTTCGGACGTTGTCGATGGGATTACCGCCAAGGCCTGGCGCGTGTGATGGGCGGCATATTCGGCGACGCTGCCGAGGTGCAAGAACCCTGGCCCGCCACCTGTACCAGTGCGGCCCAGAACGACGAGATCGGCCCCTTCGGCTTCAGCGGCGCTCAGAACGATGTGACGGGGGTCGCCCTCACGCAGCGTCGCACGCACCGACGCGCCAGCGTCGCTCGCGGGGCGAACCCATACGTCAGCCAACAGGCGGTCCCGCTCCTTGACCAGCCGCTCGTGGTCTTCGGGCGTCACCTCGGACCACGGGACCTCGAAGGCGCTGACCGCCACGACCTCCGCGTCGGCGCTCACCGCGAGCAAGCCAGCCCAATACAACGCGGCGGCGGCTGCCGCCGACCCGTCCACACCAACGACCAAGCGTCTCAACTTCGTGTCCATACCGGGAGGCTCGTCGGCAGGTGAGGTGGGCGACAGGGGCGTTGGTCCCTTTCCTGAGAGGAGGCGAGTGGGGTCCCCGATGACCTGGGGCAACCTCGAGGCGTGCCAGAGATGCCCAGACTGGCCTGAGTCGTGTTGATCGTCGAGACCGGCGTGCTGCTCACCGCCCCGCTCAGCTTCCGGGCCGGCGTTCGAACTCGTGCCCTGACCATGTCGGGAACGGCGAGTCTGAGCCGATCGCATCTCGCAACCCGCTCAGGGCCAACGGCAATACGAAGGCACCGAGCAGATCCGGCAGCTGGTCTTCGCCCGATCGCTGTCCGGCATGCGCATCGAGTAGCGGTTCTGGGGTCGCTCAGCTCCACGACGTGTAGCTGAAACTCCCCAGTACTCACTCCTCGGTGATCCGATCGCAGGCGGGGGGAGCCGTGACCGGATTGCAACGGGCCACCGCTGCGCCCGGTAGCGCCACCTCATAGCCGGTCTCGGGATCGGCCAGGTAGTAGTCGGTGGAGAGGTAGTGGGCGCCGCTGGCGATGGCGCTGTCGCGCAGGCTGACATCACCGGTAGGGGCATGGATGCCCGGCTCGTCGGTCCGGGTGCGGATCAGGTAGCCGGCCGCGGCCTGCTCGGCCAAGCCCTCGGGGTCCTCCATCGAGTCGTCGATCCGGATGAAGGCGGCATCGGGTCGGCCCGGTTCGCTGGACGTGAAGAACAGCTTGGCTTCCAGGCTCGGTGCGTCCTGGACATAGATGTCTCGGGACTCACCGGTGTCGACCAACGAGAACATCACCTTGCCCCTGCTGCGGGCGATCTCCGGCCAGCCTCGGGTGAGCACCGCTTCCTCCAGCGTGTCCGCGTCGCCGCGCACGTCGTCGGGCGTGATGACGGCGTCCTCGTCGAACACCGAGAGCACCTCCTCCTCGAGGTCGTCGAAGAGCTGGGCGGTCATCTCCGGCGGATGGGAGAACTCGACCCCCAGGCTGTCCACGTCGACGCCGAAGGTGTCGTCACCCTCGCGCAGGTCGTCGCCCTTGGTCTCCACCATGATCATGATCGGTAGATGATCAGGATTGGCAGCGGACCAGGTCTCGATCTCCGTCAGGCACTCGACGAAGGTGAGACACGTCGTGTTGCGATCGATGTCGGCGATGTGCGCCACCTTGAATCCCGGCTCCGACAGGGCATCGGCGACGGCTTCGGGGACGGTCAGGTCCAAGAACTGGTACGCACCCGGGTTCGCATAGGCGCCACCCTCGGGATCGGCGTAGGTGTCGAGCTCGAACTGGCGGATTCCGTACCGCTCGAGCTGCTCGGTCAGGGGTTGGTGCTCGTAGGAGATCGTTTCCCACAGCCCGGGAGCCAACGCCTGCAGGGTCGAGCCGATCTCGGGCGCGGCCGGGAGGTGGTAGCTGTTGTGCGATCCCAGCATCTGCACCTCGTTGAGATGGAGCTCGTCGCCGGGCAGGGCGACGGACTCGGTCGCAACGGGCGGGAGGCTCGACGCCGGGGCGGATTCGTCAGAGGAGTCGGATCCGCATCCCGCGCCCAGCAGACGCGACACATGCGGCTAAGAGCATGAATCGTGAACGCCTGGTGGAAGACATGGCGCCACCGTTGCACACTCGGAGACCGTCTGCATCCGGCGCCTCGCCCGGGGCGCCGGCTGTGGTCACGAGACGGCTTCCACGGTGGCCAAGTAGTAGCCAGCCGTGCTCTTGCAGCGAAGAGGCCGAGATCCTTCGATATCTACAACGTCTCCTGGTTTCACCGGAGGAAACGGCTGCCCGAAGATGGGGCGAGTCTGTCGAGGAAGCAGAGGAAGCTCCGTCGGCCACGTGCCCGACATCGAGGTGAGAGGAGCCGGCTCGCATCGGATCCGGAACTCGCCGGCATACTCGGACCCACCACACCGATTCAGCCGCCTTCGGTGTACATCGACTCGACCAGCTCGGCGTACTCGCGTTGCACGACGTCGCGCTTGACCTTCAAGGTCGCGGTGAGCTCGTCGTCCTCGACCGTCAGCGGCTCGGGAAGTACCCGCCAGTACTTGATCTGCTCGACCGGTGCGTGCTCCCGGTTGACGCGCTCCACCGCCTCTCCGATCTCGTGGTGGACCCGCGGGTCGCGGGCGAGCTCGGCGATGCCGGCGAACGCGCCCCGCTCCTCGGCCCAGTCGGCCGCGGCGTCGGCATCGAGGGTCAGCAGCGCGGTCAGGTACCTGCGTCCGTCGCCGATCACGACGGCCTGACCGACGAGTGGCTCCATCGCCAGCCGCGACTCGATCTCGGCAGGCGCGATGTTCTTGCCGGCGGCGTTGATGATGAGGTCCTTCTTGCGTCCGGTGATCCAGACATACCCGTCGTCGTCGATGTAGCCGAGGTCGCCGGTGCGCATCCATCCCTCGTCGTCGAACAGTTCCGCGGTGGCGTCGGGTAGGTGGTAGTAGCCGACGCAGACGCTGCCGCCCCGCACGAGCAGTTCACCGTCTGCGGCCGTCGACACCTCGAGGCCGGGGATCGGTTTGCCGACCGAGCCGATGCGGATCGCGTCGGGCGGGTTGATCGTCGCCGGCCCACAGTCCTCGGTCTGGCCGTAGACCTCGGCGATCGGCAGCCCGATTCCATGGAACCACCGCACGAGCTCGGGATGGATCGGCGCCGCCGCGGAGGCAAGGAACCGGGCCCGATGGAGCCCCAGCCTGCGTCGCACGGCTCGCGCCAGCGTCTGCTTGATCACCAGGGTGGTCGCCCGATCCGTGATCGACCGAACCGACCGCTCGCGCACCTCGCGGGTTTCCGACGTCGCGGCCCGCTCCAGCAGCCCAGCGAGACGGACAGGCCCGTAGTCGAGCTCGTCGAGGATGGCGTCGTGCAGCTTCTGCCACACCCGCGGCACGGCGAGGAAGATCGTCGGCCGGCAGGCGCGCAGGTCGTCCGGCACGGTAGCCATGCTGCGGGCGAACCAGGTCTCGCCCCCTGACGCGATCTGGCCGAAGTGGCTGGTGGCGCGTTCGGCGATGTGGCTCAGCGGCAGGTACGAGAGGATCCTGTCGCTCGAGTGGAGGCCGATCATCGACTCGACGGCATCGAGCGTCCAGACGACGTTGCCGTGGGAGAGCATGGTGCCCTTCGGCGGTCCGGTCGTGCCGCTCGTGTAGACGAGTGTGGCGAGGTCGTCGCCCGACAGTGCGGCGGTCCGCTCGCGGACCGCGTCGACGCTGCCATCGCCCGAGCGAAGATCGTCGAGCGTCACGAGCAGCTGGGATGCCAGCCCGGCGGCCGGTCCGAGCATCACGATGCGCTCCAGCGCGGGGAGGTCGCCGCGATGCAGCAGCACCTTCGAGAGCTGCTCGGGGCTGTCCACGAAGCACACCCGACACCCTGCGTCGTCGAGCACATAGGCGGCTTGCGACGACGAGCTCGTGGGGTACACCGGGACGGTCACACCCCCGGCGGACAGGGTCGCTACATCGGCGACGTGCCACTCGGGTCGGTTGGCCGACAGCAGCCCCACTCGGTCACCGGGCTCGAGCCCGAGCCCGATCAACCCCGCGGCGGTCTCGTCGACCGCCGTTCCGTAATCCCCCCACGTGATCGTGTGCCATCGCTCACCGTCCCGACATCTCATCGCGGTTCGCTCCGCCTGCTCCTCAACTCGCGCTCGAAACCGCTCCAATATCGTGGCCGCCCGCACACTCTCGGGCTCTCGACTCGCCGAAGTCACAACTCCATTCGTCACAACCTGACCTCCATCGTCACATGACCTCGACCGTAGGCCCGTCGCCGCCCGCCCTGTAGGGCCTTTGGCCCCGCTCTCGGGACCGTCAGCCGTGGCGTGGAACGATCGAAGCCGTGGTCGCTCTCGCCGCAGGAGCGCCGCCGACTCCAGCGCCCTCCCAGGCTTCGGACTCGACTCCACCATCGAGGTCTCCGCCGCCGCCATCGTCCTTTCCATGCAGCATCGTGGAGGTGTGGCTACGGCTGGCCGGCCAAGGTTCGATCGAACCACGATCGCAGTGCGTGAAGGGGATGCGCTCCGACGAGTCGCCCGATCTCGCGGCCGTCGCGCAGGAGCACGAAGGTGGGAATGCCCTGCACCCCGAAACGAGCTTGGACCGATGGAGCAGCATCCACGTTCACCTTC
Source organism: uncultured Acidimicrobiales bacterium (assembly GCA_963695075.1). GTDB lineage: Bacteria > Actinomycetota > Acidimicrobiia > Acidimicrobiales > CAWCAL01 > CAWCAL01. The sequence continues at coordinate 692,200 of CAVOFR010000003.1, read as the reverse complement.
ACCAGTTTCAACCGGCCTGCGTACTGCTGGGCGAGCTCGACCAGCAGCGGCGAGACCGTCCGGCACGGGCCGCACCAGGGTGCCCACAGGTCCACTACCACCGGCAACGTCGAGGCGTTGACCAGCTCGTCGAAGGTCTCCTCGTCAGCGTCGACGATCCACGGCAGTGGCCGATGGCACGTCGCGCACTGCACCAACCCCCTGGTCGCCGCGGGAACCCGGTTCTTGGTCTCGCAGTTCGGGCAGACGACGATCGCGGACTCACTCGGCATGACGGCGCTCTTCGTTCGTCGTGCTGCGACTGCGTCGCCTCGGGATCTGGCCGTGGGCTTGGGCACGCCGCAGCTCGTCTTCCAGTTCGTCGATGCGGTCGATGAGGGGCGCGACCACTGCGATCGCGGAGTAGCTCAGCCGCAATCCGGACCTGAGTCGGCGGATACGGCCCACCGCTGTGATCTGGCTCCGTTCGAACCAGCGTCGGCCGTCGGCTCCGGTGAGGGTCTCGAGCAGTCCGAGGGCGACGAGGCGGTCGAGCAACTCCGGATGCAGGTCGCACACCCGGGCGAACGTGTCGAACTCGATTCGGTCGGCTCGAACGATTGAGGCATTCATCAGCTGCTCCTGGGCTCGAAATCGCTGATCTCCGCCAGCTCCGCATACAGACGCTGCTCTTCTGGGGACTGCTCCTCCGGTACCACGATCTGCACACGAGCATAGAGGTCACCGTTCGCCTCGGACCCGGGCAGACCCTGCCCACGGATCCGCAGCTTCTTGCCGGTCGACGTGCCCGGTGCCACCTTGACTCTGGTGGTGCCGCCGGGTCCCTCGACCACGACCGTCGCGCCCAGCGCCGCTTCCCACGGTGTCAGTGGGAGATCCACCTCGATGTCCCGCCCCGTGAGCCGGTAGCGGGGATGCGGCTCGATGGCGACGTACAGGTAGAGATCGCCTGCGGGACCGCCTGCGGTGCCCCGCCCGCCCTGTCCGGGAAGTCGGATCGTCTGTCCGTCGGTCACTCCCGCCGGGACGTTCACCTGGATGGTCCGTCCTCCGGTCGGACCACCCAGGGTGAGCGATCGACGGCCGCCGTGGAACGCATCGTCGAGGCTCAACGAGATGCTCGCCCGCTGATCGGCTCCGGGGATCGGACCTCTACGGCGGGTCGAGCTCCTCCGCTCGCGCATGAGGTCTTGGAGGAACTCCTGGAAGGCCTGTTCGTCGACATCGGACTGCCAGCCGGGCGGGGATCGGTCTGCACCGCCTCGCATCCGCTGGGCGTTCGCCCACGCCTCCGGGTCGACATCGTCGGGTATGCGGCGGAAGTCTGCGCCGAACGCGTCGTACTTCTCGCGCAGCTCAGGGTTCGAGAGCACGTCGTTGGCCTCGCTGATCTCCTTGAACCGCGCTTCTGCTTCGGGATCCTTGTTGATATCGGGGTGATGAGTCCGTGCCAGCTTGCGGTAGGCGCGCTTGATCTCGGCGGTCGTGGCACTGCGATCGACCCCGAGGGCCTCGTAGTAGTCAGTGGCATCGCTCATGATGACATCCTGCTGGTTGATGCCTCGCTGCGGCTCAGAGGCGTACCGTAGCGACCGACGAACGGCGCTCTCCCACCGTCGATCGCTTCGCCCCACGCCGAGCGGTTGGCCAAGAAGCCCGGCCGCGCAGCGAGCCTCGAACGAACCGCACGCCTCGCCCAACCCTCGAGTCGTGGTTCTGGAGTCGCTCAGCTACACGACGTGTAGCTGAGCGACTCCAAAACCGGTCAGGTCTGGCGGAACGGGAGCAGTCGCTGCGCGGCGACGGCGAGCATGCCGAAGCCCACCAGCAGCAGGGCGATGCCGGCCAGCGTCGTGGACTCGGCGCCGGTGGTGGCGATGGCCGGATCGGGCGTGGCCGCGGTCGGCGTGGCCGCCGTCTGCACCGGAGGTGGCGCCGCCGAACCCGAGGCGACCTCGCTCGCGGTCACGCTCAGCAGGGTCTCGGGTGCCCCGGCCGTGCACGTCGCCGTGGCCGGGATCGGGTCGGTCCCTGGTGCGATCGCCGCCACCGCTTCGACCACCGCGCTCGCTCCCTCGGTACTCAGGGTGATCGTGCCTTCCTGGGTCGCCTTCATGACGAAGGAGACCGAGACGAGCGGGAGTCGGGTATCGCCGCCGAAGGCGATCGGGCCGGGCAGCGTCACGGTCATCGCATCGCCGGCGATGGCGAAGCTCGCGCCGGCCACACCCGTCACCGTCGCACTCGAGGCGTCGATCTCGACCCCCGATGGGATCTTGACGGACACCACCGCCGAGTTGGCCGTGCCCTCGAGGAAGGAGAACTCCTCGGGGATGACGTTGGCCAGGTCGACGTCGATGCCGTAGGTGTTGCTCTCGCCCACCGCGACCGCGGCCGGACCGGTGCCGGCCATCGGGATGTCGCCGTCGATCTGGATCAGCCCGGCGACGTCGCAACCGAACGGCGCGGCAGAAACGGGGCCGGCCATCGTCGTCGTCGCTGCCCCCGCCAGCACCACCGCCACGATTGCTCTCGAGATTCTCCGCGTCATCACATTCCCCCCGAGCCGATGGCCCTACTGGTTGATTCCCTTGAGCTCGCAGTACTCGTCGAGCCCGAACGGGCCGAGCTCTCTCCCGATGCCGGAGTGCTTGAAGCCGCCGAACGGGCCGGAGATGGCGGGCTTGATGCCGTTGATGTCCACGGTGCCGGTTCGCATGCCTCGGGCGACATCGAGTGCCCTGGCCCGGTCGGCGCTGTAGACGCCGCCGTGGAGCCCGTACCGCGTGGCGTTGGCCACCTCCACCGCGTGGTCGTCGCCGTCGTGGGCCATCACGGCCAGGACCGGTCCGAAGACCTCTTCCTGGGCGATCCCCATCTCGGGGACGACGTCGGTGAAGACCGTCGGCTGCACGAAGAACCCCTCGTCGAGCCCCGGCGGCGGTTCGACGCCCCCGGTCACGAGGGTGGCTCCCTCGTCGATCGCCCGACCGATGTGCCCGCGGACCCGATCACGTTGGACCGCCGACACCAACGGGCCGAGAATGGTTCCGCTGTCCCGCGCCGGGCCGACCTTCATCGACTGGGCGACACTCGCGGCCAGTTCGGCCGCTTCTCCGATCCGGTCCCGCGGAACGACCATCCGGGTCCAGGCCGCGCAGGTCTGTCCGGTGTTGAGGAAGCAGGCCGAGACTCCGGTACCGACCGCGGCCTCCAGGTCGGCGTCGTCGAGCACGACCAGCGCCGACTTCCCGCCGAGCTCCAGTGCGACCCGCGTCACGTCGGCCGCGGCGAGAGCGGCGACCCGGGTACCGGCTCGGGTGCTCCCGGTGAACGAGACCATGTCGACATCGGGGTGGGAGGCCAGCGCCTCGCCGACGTCGGTCCCCGTACCGGGAACGAGGTTGAACACCCCCGGCGGAAGTCCGATCCCGTGCAGGATCTCCGCGAGGCGGAAGGCGGTGAGCGGTGCCACCTCGCTCGGCTTCCAGACGACGGTGCAGCCCGCCACGAGCGCCGGAGCAAGCTTGCAGACGATCTGGTGGAGCGGGTAGTTCCACGGGGTGATCGCAGCGACGACACCGACCGGTTCGCGGCGAACGAGGCCCGTGCCGGCGGTGGTCTCGACCTCGAACGTATCGGCGAGCGAGACGTAGCTGTCCGCGACCGCGATCGGCCCGCCGACCTGCGCGAGCATCGCGAACTGCAACGGGCTGCCGACCTCGTCGGCGATCAAGCCGGCGACGTCGGTCATGCCGGCCATCAGGGCGTCGCGAAGCGCGGCGACGTACTCGCCCCGTTCGGCGGCCGGCGTGGACGACCACTCCGCGAACGCCCGGCGGGCGGAGGCGACCGCACGGTCGGTGTCGGCGGCGGTGGCCAGACGCACCTCGGCGAGCGGCTTCTCGGTGGACGGGTTCATCACCGTGTGGGCGGCGCCGTCCGACGGGAGCCAACTCCCGCCGACATACTGGTGATCAAGATGCCCGTCCACGCATGGCCCCCTCGAACCGACTGGCTGGGACAATAGACAAGTATTGTCTCGTGTGTCTAGAGTGCGATCGCTCCCCGACCGGGGACCGGGAAGGATCGCATGCGCGCCGCTCTGCTGTCAGCTGTCAACGAGCCGCTCGAGATCGTCGACGATCTCGTCCTCAACGACCTCGGTCCCACCGACGTACGGGTCCGGATCGCGGCATCAGGCGTCTGTCACTCGGACCTCTCGGCGATCACCGGAGTCCTCCCCCACCCGCTGCCGTCCGTCCTCGGCCACGAGGGGGCCGGCGAGATCATCGGGGTCGGCCCGGGGGTCAGCCGCGTCTCGGTCGGTGACCACGTGGTGCTCTCCTGGGTGCCGCCCTGCGGACATTGCTTCTGGTGTCACCGCGACCAACCTCACCTGTGCGAGAGCGTCGGCGTCACCAACCTTCCGCCGCCGCGGTACAGGCGAGGCGACGTCCACATCTGGGCCGGCATCGGCGTCGGGTCGTTCGCCGACGAAGCCATCGTGGACGAGACCGCAGCCGTGCCGATCCCGAAGGATGTCCCGTTCGAGATCGCCGCCCTGGTCGGGTGCGGCGTGACCACCGGCGTCGGCGCGGCGATCAACACCGCAGCCGTCGAGCCCGGCAGCTCGGTGATGGTGATCGGGTGCGGGGGAGTGGGGATCAACGTCATCCAGGGCTCGGTGCTCGCCGGCGCCGCCACGATCGTGGCCGTCGACCGGAACGAAGCGAAGCTCGCGCTGGCGAAACGCTTCGGAGCCACCGCCGCGGTCACCCCCGACGAGATCTACCCGGCGGTGCGCGAGCACACCGGGAGTCGGGGCTTCGACTACGCCTTCGAGGTGGTCGGCGTACCCGACACCATCCGCGCCGCCTGGGACGCGACCCGACGCGGGGGAACGACGATCGTCGTCGGTGCCGGCCGCTTCGACGAGACCGTGGCGTTCAACTGCACCGAACTGTTCCTCTCCGGCAAGGACCTCAGGGGCTGCGTGTACGGCTCCGCGCAACGTCAATCGTGACTTCGGTCGGTTCCTCGAGCTCTGGCGCGCCGGCCGCCTGGATCTCGAAGGACTCATCACCGCCCGCGTGCCCCTCGAGGGGATCAACGACGCGTTCGACGTCATGCGAGCCGGCGACGGCATCCGATCCGTCGTCGTCTTCGATTGAGCCGCAACAAGCAATCCGTGGAGGAATGACCCATGACCGTGAAGTTCCTGAGCCAGGAGTGGCTCGATCTCAACAAGGAGCTCGCGGTCGAGCTCGAGGAGCAGCCCGGGGCCTCGGCCATGATGCTCTACCGCATCACCGATGGGCCCGGCGGCGACATCGTCTTCTGCACCGACGTCGAGGACGGCCGCATCGTCGCCAACGAGTTGGGCGAGAACGAAGTCGCACCCGTGTCCATGACGGTCGCCTATGACGACTTCGAGAAGATGACGCGCGGTCAGCTCGATGCGACCGCCGCGCTGATGCAGGGCAAGGTCAAGGTCGAGGGCGACATGAGCAAGGTGATGGCGCTGATGCCGCTCACGACGAGTCCCGAGTATCAGGCCGTCCAGCAGAAGGTCCTGGATCAGACCGAGTTCTGATACAGCTCCGGTCAGGTCCGGACGACGAGCAGCGTGGGGATCACGAAGGTCTCGAGGAAATGGCGGGTCTCATCTCTGGAGCGTCCTGCGTCACCCTCGAACGAGAGCAGCGACATGACGATGCGAAGGAGCCACTCGGCGATCTCCCGGTCGGCCAGGTCGGTTCTCAGCTCGCCCGACGTCCGCGCTGCATCGAAGAGTGGCCCGATCCGCTCCAGCATCCCTTCGATAATCAGGTCGGTGGCACCGGGGAGGGAGGAGCTGATCCCCAGCGACTCGGCGTTGAAGAGTGCGGACAGCCGGTCGTTCTCGCGGTTCCGGAAGACCATTTCGACCATGACCGTCGTGAGACGATCGGCCAGGCCCTCGATGTCGGCGAACTCCTCGACGACTCCCTGGAACTGGTCGCGGGCCTCGGTCAGGAGGACGGCGAGGACGATCTCTTCCCGACCGCCTTCGACGTAGCGGTAGATCGTGGCCCTGGAGACACCCACGTCGGCCGCGATGTCCTCGATCGTGGTCTTCGCGACGCCGTAGTGGCGGAAGCACCGGTCGGCCGATTCGATGATCCGGTCTCGCATGGGCTTGTCGTCGTCGGCCACGGACGCCGAGCCTAGGGCCGCGGTCCGTGTCAGCCGGGTACCTCGCTCGGGTCCGCTGCTCGGGACGGGTGCGGCGCATGCGATACTCTGCGCAGATCTGTTAGACATGAGACAAATCCTGTAAGACATCGCACGCGGCGACGTGGTACGTGTCGCGTGACAGGATGACGAGGGGGCAAGCGATGACTGATCCGACGACGCCCGACGGCGGGACACCGCCGCCGACCCGATCCGCTGCTCTCCGGTGGTTGCCCTGGATCGGCGTGCTCGCCGCCGTTGCCCTGCTGTTCGTGCTCGTCCGCCCGTCCGGTGATGACGACGACGGTTCGGTCGACACGGCGGCGGCCGACACCGGATCGGTCGACACCTCGCCTTCGGCCACCGCCGCCGAAACCTCCTCCGGCGAAACCTCCTCCGGCGAGACCGCCGGGACGACGGGCGCCGCCGGCGGGTGTGACGAGCGCCAGCTGACCGCCTCGGACTACGGGCCCTGTGCGGTCGAGCCGTTCTCGGGGGACAACGGAGGAGCCACGGCCGCCGGGGTCACCGGGGACACGATCACCGTCACGTACCGACTCGGCAACTCGGGTCAGCTCACCTCGCTCAACGCTCTGGCCGGCGAGGCGGCCGCCTCGCTCGGGTCCAACCAGGAGGCGGTCGTCGAGGATCTCACCACGCTCATCGACTACTTCAACGATCAGTTCGAGCTCTACGGGAGACGGGTCGAACTGGAGGCCTACGAAGGGCAAGGCGACTTCCTGGCCGAGTTCCAGGGTCAGGAAGTCCAGGGGGCGCAGGTCGATGCGGCCCGGGTCGTCGACCTCGGAGCTGTTCGCCGACATCTCGTTCACGACCATGACCCAGCCCTATGCCGAGGGGCTCACCGCGTCGGACATCGTGGCCCTGAGCCCCGTGTACCTGTCGGAGGACTGGTACCGAGACCGCGCTCCCTACGCCTACGGGGCCATCTGGCCGGTGGGCACCCAGGTCGGCGAGTACGCCGGCAACGTGATCTGCGAGGGCCTGGCCGGGCAGCCGGCCGAATTCGCCGACGGGTCCCTCGCTTCGACCGAGCGGGTCTTCGGCCTCCTCCACGCCGAGAATCCGGACTACACGAAGATGGCCGACGCCACCGTCGCCGCCCTCGAGGCGTGCGGCGAGTCGGTGGCCCGCCGGCTGAGCTTCGCCCTGGACATCGTCTCGCTCCAGCCCGAGGCCACCAACGCCGTCGCCCAGATGAAGGAGGCCGGTGTCACGACCATCATCTGCCTCTGCGACGAGTTCAGCCCGCTCTTCCTGACCGGCGCGGCCTTCACCCAGGAGTACGGGCCCGAGTGGATGATGATGCGATGGCCGGACCCGTGGGGCCGTCTCACCGCCCAGGAGCAGCTCGCCCGCAGCATGCATCTCGGCGGGGCGACCCCCGCATTCGAGGATTCCGAGATCGGCACCGTGGTCGACGCGGCCACCGACGGTGCGGGCATCGCGTCGCCCGAGGCGATCGACGCGGTCTACAAGCAGCTCCTCGTCCTCTTCTCCGGGCTGCAGGCCGCGGGGCCCGACCTCACGCCGGAGAGCTTCCAGTCGGGCATCTTCTCACTGCCGCCGACCGACGACGGGGTCTTCGGGCCCTGGGAGTTCGGTGACGGCGTGTTCAATCCGAACACGAGCTTCCAGCTCGGCTGGTGGAGCCCCGACGCGGTCAGCAACCTCGACGGCGTCGCCGGATCGGTGCAGGACTGCGAACCGGGCGAGTGGTTCCGGTACGACGATGTCGCGGGGATCGACGCGGAAGGCAGTTCGCTGGGATGCTTCGGCTGACGGCTCACCGGCGACTCATCGCCGGGTTCGCGTGCTCCCTGCTGTTGATCGTCGGGCTCGGGCGGATGCTCCCGTCGGGTATCCCGGCGGGGGTCGTGCTGCTCGGTATCGCGCTCGGCGGCCTGCAGGCGTTGACGGCGGTCGGCCTCGTGCTGATCTACCGGGCCGCCCGCATCATCAACTTCGCGCAGGTCGCCATCGGTGGTCTGGCGTCGGCCGTTGCCGTGCTGCTAGTCGCCGGATGGGGCGCGCCCTACCCGCTCGCCGTCCTCGCCGGTTTGTCGGTCGCGGTCGCGACGGGTGCCGTCATCGAGCTCGTCGTCGTGCGCCGCTTCTGGTCCCGGTCGCGCCTGATCTTCACCGTCGCCACCATCGGTGTGGCCCTCATCGTGGGCGCGGCCCAGGTTGCCCTTCCGAGCCTGTTCTCCGACCTCGGGCCGACCGACACGTTCCACAGCTCCCTTTCCCTGTCCTTCGATGTCGGCCCGATCGTGCTCGGCGGCGACCACCTGATCGCGCTGCTGGTCGTGCCGATGGTGCTCCTGGCCCTCTGGATCTTCCTCGATCGCACCCTCGCCGGGCACTGCGATCAGGGCGATGTCCGACGCACCGGACCGAGCCAGGCTGCTCGGCATCCCGCTGCGGCGACTCTCGCTGCTCACGTGGATGGTCGCCGCTGCCCTGTCCGGTATCGGAACCATGCTCAGCGTCCCGATGGTCGGGTCGAACATCGGCGGTGTCCAGAGCGGCCAGGCGCTGCTCGTGCCCCTGGTGGCGGCGGTCATCGCCCGGATGGAGAAGATCGGCGTCGCGGCCGCCGCCGCGGTGGCGATCGGGGTTCTCGATCAGGTGGTGTTCTGGAACTACCCGCGGTCCTCGACGGTCGACGTCGTGCTGTTCGTGATCGTGCTCGGTTCGCTGATGGTGCAACGGAGGACCTCGGGAGAGCGGACCCACGACGCGCCCGAGTTCGTCGTCCGGCCGCCCCCACCACTCCCGGTCGAGGCCCGACGGCTGCCCGAGATCCGAATCGCTCGGGTCGTGCTGTGGCTGCTCGTCGGGTCGGTCGTCCTCGTCCTGCCGCAGACGTTCGACAACTCGCAGCTCACCTTCGGGTCGACCCTCGCCGTCTACGGGATCCTGGCGGTCTCGCTCGCGTTGATGACGGGATGGGCCGGCCTCGTGAGCCTGGGACAGTTCGCCATCGCCGGGCTCGGCGGTTCGGCCTGCGCCTTCCTGCTCACCGAGGGGAACGTCGACGCGCTGGTCGCCCTGCCCGCGGGCATGATCGTCGGTGCGGTCGGCGCCGGCATCGTGGCGCTCCCGGCGGTCCGATTCCGGCCCCTGTTCTTCGCGGTGACCACGTTCGCGCTCGCCGTCCCGCTGGCGTCGTGGTTGCTCAACCCCTCGAACTTCCCATCGCTCACGCCGTCGGCCGTCGAGCGGCCCGTGATCCTCGGCCGCTGGGACCTGGGTTCTCCGCTCGCGTACTACTACTTCACCGTCGTTGCGCTGGCACTGGTCGTTCTCGCCCAGCGGAACCTCCGCCGCTCCCGGGTCGGTCGAGCCGTCGTGGCCACCCGAGACAACCCTCGTGTGGCGGCCTCGATGTCCATCTCCCCTCCCGGCGCGCTGCTGACCGCGGTGATGTGTTCGGGCGCCATGGCGGGCCTCGCCGGTGGCGTCTGGGTCATCGGGCTCCGCAGCGTCCCGTTCAACGCATTCAGCGTCGAGGCCAGCGTCCAGCTGTTCACCATGGTCGTCATCGGTGGGCTCGGCTCGACCCTCGGTGTGCTGCTGGGTGCCGCATACGTCTGGTCGGTCGAGTTCTACCTTCGAGGCGCCGCTCAGCTGTTCGCCACCGGAGCGGGGATGCTCGTGCTGCTGATGGTGCTTCCCGACGGTCTCGGTGGGGTCGTCCATCGCGGTGCGCGACATGGTGGTCGGCCGGGTGCTGCGGCGTCGCGGCCTCGGCACCGACGACGGGCTCGACGCCCCCGGTCGCGGCTCCCGACGACCTCCCTGGTCGCGAGGCCGAACACGCCCTCGGTCCCGGCATCCTCGTGGCCGACGGTCTCGAGGCCGGGTACGACCACATGCCCGTCCTGCGCGGGGTCGACCTCTCGCTCGCGCCCGGCCAGGTCACCGCGCTCGTCGGACCGAACGGATCGGGCAAGACGACGACGCTGCGGACGATCGCCGGGCTGATCGAGGCCCGGGCCGGATCGGTCTCGTACGAGGGTCGCCCGCTGACCGACCGGTCGGTGACCGAACGGGTGGAGTCGGGTGTCGCCACCGTCTTCGGGGGCGAGGACGTGTTCGGATCGCTGACGGTCGCGGACAACCTGAGACTCGGCAACTGGCTGAACCGGGCCGACGACACCGAAGTCGTGCTCGACCTGTTCCCGGAGCTGGCGCGGCGACGGGAGAGTAGGGCCAACACCCTCTCCGGGGGTGAACGTCAGATGCTCACGATCGCGCTGGCCCTGCTGACCCGACCATCGGTGCTGCTCGTCGACGAGCTGTCCCTCGGCCTCGCCCCCTCGCGGGTCGCGACCCTCAAGGGCGTGATCCGGCGCCTGGCCGACGACGGGGTCGCGGTCCTGGTCGTCGAGCAGTCGGTCGAGGTCGTCGCCGACATCGCGGATCGCACCGTGGAGATGGATCGCGGCGTGGTGACCTCGCACGCGGCGGGAGCACGCGATCGATCGGAAGGCAACGCTGGTCGCGGTCCACGCGCCGGTCCTCGATCCGCCGGTCGCCGGCAACGGCAGCAGACCTCCCGAGCCCGTGCTGACCATGGCGGGCGTCGGTGTCCGCTACGGCGGTGTCGATGCGCTGGTCGAGGTCGATCTCCGGCTCGACCGTGGCGAGCTGCTCGGTGTGATCGGTCCGAACGGTGCCGGGAAGACGACGCTCCTCGACGCCTGCTCCGGCTTCATCCCGGCGGTATCGGGGAAGGTCCATCTCCACGGGCGTGACGTGACCGGGCTCTCCGTGGCGAGTCGCTCGGCGCTGGGCCTGGGGCGGGTGTTCCAGCAGGCGGTCATGTACCCGACGATGACCGTGGCCGAGGTGATGGCCGTCGCCCGAGAGCGTTTCGTACGGGCCCGCGATCCGCTGCTCTCGGCGCTCCGGCTGCCCCATGTCGTCGCCTCCGAGGAAGTCGTGGCGCGCGACGTGGACGCCCTGCTGGAGGCGGCGAGCCTCTCCGGCCACGCCCGCAGACCGTTCGGTGATCTGGCGTTGGGCGTCCGGCGCCGAGTGCAGCTCGCAGCAGCCCTCGCCCACGAACCGTCGGTCCTGCTGCTCGACGAACCCTCGGCCGGCCTCCCGACCGAGGAGGCGGCCGAGCTGGGTGCCTTCGTCAGGCGGCTGCCCCGATCGCACGGTCTGTCGATCCTGATCATCGAGCACGACGTACCCCTGATCGCATCCATCTCGGACCGGGTCGTGGCCATGGACCGAGGTCGGATCATCGCCGACGGGGACCCGCCGGACGTGCTCGCCGACGCGGCCGTGCTGTCCTCCTACTTCGGTATCGAGAACCGGACAGACGAGCCCGTCATAGCGTCTTCAGCCCACGAGACTTGATACACGAGCTGTCTCGTGTATCATCTCCGGGCATGCACGGAACCTACGTAGGAGACCTGCCCGTCAGCGACGCCGACAGTCACCTGATGGAGTCACTCAGCTGGCTGTCCGACCACGCTGACGCCGGCACCAGAGAGCGTCTGGCCGACCTCAACCTCGAGTACGGAGGCGGCGAGCAGATGCGGGAGATCATCGACGAAGCGAGCGAGGCTCCTCCGGCCGACCCGAGTGCGCTGGTCGGCTCCGAGGTCGCAGCTGCGCCGAAGGGTTGGTCGGCGCTCGGTGCCATGTCGGGTCAGGATCGTTCCACCGCTCTCGACGTCCTCGGATTCCGACAGCAGCTGGTGTTCACGACGTTCGCCTCGGCGCAGTACCTGTTCAGCAGCGACCTCGATCTGGTCTACGGCGGTGCGGCCGCCCACAACCGGGGCATCGCCGAGTTCTGCTCCCATGACGATCGGCTCCTCCCGGTGGCGAGCCTGCCGCTGAACGACCTCGAGCGGGCCGAACAGACCATCGACGACGCGCTCGAGCTCGGATGCGCCGCGATGTGGATCCCGTACCGACCGGTTGCCGGGAGGTCGCCGGCCCATGTCGACGCCGACCGGATCTGGGCCCGACTCGCCGAAGCAGGCGTGCCGTTCGTGCTGCACATCGGAGGCGGACGGACCAAGCTCAACGACGCCTTCCACGACAACGGCCGACCAGTCCCCACCGACGCGGTGGGGGGCGGCGAGAATCTGCGGGCGAAGGACTTCGCCTCGGCCCATCACGGGGCCGAGACCTTCCTGTCCTGCATGCTCCTGGACGGAGTGTTCGAGCGTCACCCCGAGCTTCGCTGCGGTGTGATCGAGCTCGGGGCGTCGTGGGTACCGAGCTTCCTCCGGCTGATCGACAGCGCCGCCCGGACGTTCGGTCGCAACGAGCCGCTGATGGGAGAGCTCTCCATGAAGCCCTCCGAATACGTCCGGCGTCAGATCCGGTTCACGCCCTTCTACTTCGACGACGTCGGGTGGCTCATCGACCAGACCGGTCCCGAGCTCTACCTGTTCTCCTCCGACTATCCCCATCCCGAGGGCGGGCGCGATCCGCTGGCCAAGTTCGAGGCCTCACTGGACGAACACGGGATCGACCGCGATGCCCGGACCCGGTTCTTCAGCGGCAACTTCGAACACCTCATGACCAGCGCCATCAAGGAGGCCGTCTCTTGAACGACTACCGCACCACCGAGGAGATCACCGGACGAGCGGACGTCAACGCCGTCGAGGCGCTCGTGCTCCCCGTGCCCGACGAGACCGAGCACCTGGTCGACCAGGGAGGCCAGACCAGGTACACGTGGAACTACCGACCCGAGCTGGAACAGGTGACGAAGCTCTACGAGAAGGCCAAGAAGTCGCAGTGGAACGTCACCACCGACCTCGACTGGTCGATCGACGTCGACCAGACCGAGATGGCCGAGCATCTGCGGACCCACAACCCCGAGGTGCTGCTCGTGCGGCAGCTCGCGGACGCCGACCGCTCCGCGCCGATGCACTCGTGGGGCGACGACGAGTACCACCGGTACGCGTTCGAGCTGCTCACGTATCTCCTCAGCCAGATCCTGCACGGTGAGCAGGGTGCCTTCTTCGCGTCCACCAAGGTCGCCGAACAGGCTCCCCGGATCGAGTCCAAGTACTTCGCCGCTTCGCAGGTCGTCGACGAGGCCCGACACGTCGAGGTCTTCTCGCGGTATCTCGCCGAGAAGCTGAACGGGGAGTACCCGATCACACCGCACCTCCAGCAGCTCCTCGACGACATCACGGAGGAGACCCGCTGGGACGTGACCTTCATCGGGATGCAGGTGATGGTCGAGGGACTGGCCCTGGCGGCGTTCAGCCTGCTCTACCAGCTGACCGAGGACCCGCTGCTGAAGAAGCTCCTCCGGTACGTGATGAGCGACGAGGCCCGGCACGTCGCCTTCGGGACCGTCAGTCTGAAGGACCACTACGAGGGCATGACCCAGAGCGAGATCCGTGAGCGCCAGGAGTTCGCGTTCGAGGCCGGGCTGCTGATGCGCGACCGCGGCGTCCCCTACCTGGTCTGGGAGCGGATGGGCCTCGACACCAACAAGCAGATGGCGTGGTGGTTGGACACGATCCCGGTGATGTACTCGGGAATCCTCTTCTCGAAGGTGGTCCCCAACATCAAGAAGCTGGGCCTCCTCGACGCGGGTGATGGTTGGCTCCGGACGAAGTACGAGGAGATCGACGTGATCCAGTACGAGGACTGGGCCGACACCGAGGCCGAGCTGGACGGCCTCGACGCCGTCGCCGCCGACCGGCTCACCTCGACCAGCTGACCGGACGCCCGCGGAACGACGGAGGGAAGGTACGCGCATGGAACTTCACCTGGCCACGGTCATGGAGCAGATCGCCGCCGCCGTCGACGATCGTCCGGCGATCGTCCAGGGCGATCGCAGCACCACCTGGCGAGAGCTCGAAGACCGCGCCTCACGCCTCGCGACGGTGCTGAGCCAGGCCGGACTGGGCCCCGGTTCCGCAGTCGGCATCTACCTCACGAACGAGGCCGAGTATCTCGAGACGATGCTGGCCGCACTCAAGATCCGGGCTGTCCCGATCAACATCAACTACCGCTACGTCGAGGACGAGCTCTCGCACCTCCTCGACGACGCCGGTTGTGAGGCGCTCGTCTTCCCGACGTCGCTGGCCGATCGGGTGGCCGCGGTGCTCCCCGGTCGTGATCTGTCCTGCGTGCTGCAGGTGGCCACCGGGACCGACGTACTGGTCGATCGAGCGAGGCGGTACGAAGCGGCTCTCGCCGAGGCCGAGCCGGCGGCGGCGACCGAACGATCCGAGGACGACCATTTCCTCCTCTACACCGGTGGTACGACGGGGCTCCCGAAGGGCGTGATCTACCGGATGGGTGGACTCACCCGCGAGCTGGCGGCACTCGTCGGGGCGTTCGTCGGCGGTGGCGAGGTGCACCGCGGGGAGGACATCGTCGAAACCGCCCGCCGAGCCGTGGCCTCGGGCGTCGCCCTCACCGGACTCATCCTGCCACCGCTCATGCACGGCACCGGCAACTCGCTGGCGCTGATGACCCTGCTGACCGGCGGCACCGTCGTGCTCACCCCGGGCTCGTTCGACCCGGTCTCCGCGCTCGACGTGCTCGAGGCCCACCGGGCGTCGGTGATCGCCGTGGTCGGCGATGCCTTCATGCGCCCGCTGCTGGCCGAGCTCGACCGCCGGTCGACGACCGGCGATCCCGTCGACATGTCCTCGGTCCAGCTGGTGATGTCCAGCGGGGCGATGCTCTCCGCCGAAAGCAAGCAGGGGTTCCTGGGCCACGCGCCGCAGGCGCTCGTCGTCGACACGCTGGCGGCCAGCGAAGCGCCGATGGGCTCGTCGATCACCAGTGCGGGCGGGGGTCCGTCGACCGCTGCGTTCAGCCTGCGGCCCGGGACCAGGGTGCTCGACCAAGACGACCGCGACGTCGAACCGGGCTCGGGTCGGACCGGTCGGGTGGCGGTCCGGAGCGACAACCCGATCGGCTACTACAACGACCCGGTCAAGACGGCGAAGACGTTCCGTGAGATCGACGGTGAGCGTTACTCGCTTCCGGGTGACTGGGCGACGGTCGAGGCCGATGGAACGATCCGGCTCCTCGGCCGCGGGAGCCAGTGCATCAACACCGGCGGGGAGAAGGTCTACCCCGAAGAGGTGGAGGAGGCGCTCAAGACCCATTCCTCGGTCATGGACGCCCTCGTCTTCGGTGTCGACGACGAGAAGTGGGGTCAGCGGATCGAGGCGGTCGTGTCGCTGCGTGACGGCACGTCCGCCGATGAAGCGATGCTCGACCTCAAGGGCCACGTCCGGACCCTGCTCGCCGACTACAAGGCGCCGAAGCGGATCACCTTCGTCGAGACCGTACCCAGAGCCCCGAACGGCAAGGCGGACTACGGCTCGGCGAGGGATCTCGCCGGCGAGCGCGTGTCGGCGGCGTCATCGTCCGGTGGGGCGACCGGGGTCTGAATGCCGACGTGGCTGATCGTGGTGATCACGTTTCCAGTGATCACCGCATTCATCGGATGGCTGACCAACTGGTCCGCCATCAAGATGATCTTCGAACCCCGCGAGTTCATCGGTGTCGGGAGGGTCGGGTGGCAGGGCGTGGTGCCGGCCCAAGCGGATCGGTTCGCCACCGATGTGGCGGCGACGATCACCGGGGAGCTCCTGTCGGCCCGTGATCTGACCGAACGCATCCCCAGGGAGGACGTCCTCGACCTCCTCGATCGCATCCTCGACGAGTACGCCGACGACGTGGTGCGAGAAGCCACCGAGGAGTTGCGGCCGGGTCTCTGGGCCGAATGGGATCCGGCGGCCCGGCAGATGGTCGTCGAGCTCGTGAGGACGCAGGTCGCCGAGATCGCCGGCGAGATCGTCGGAGACGTCGAGGCGCAGTCCGATGAGCTGCTCGACCTGCATCACCTCGTCGTCTCGATGCTCAGCGGTGAGAACGTCGACCGGCTCCTCCGGGTCTTCCGGACCCTCGGGCGCCGGGAGCTGCGATTCATCGAGTACTACGGCGCCGTCTTCGGTGGCTTGGTGGGCCTGTTCCAAGCGCTGTTGTTCGCCTGGGCCAACCAGTGGTGGTTGCTGCCCATCGTGGGAGCGGTGGTCGGTCTGGGCACCAACTACCTGGCAATCCAGATGATCTTCCGGCCCCAGGAACCGCGCCGCTACCTGGGTCTCGTCACCTATCAGGGCACCTTCCCGAAACGACAGGGAGGGATCGCTCACGAGTTCGGCGAGGTGATCGCCGACGAGATCTTCACGCCGCGCAACGTGCTCCGCTTCATCGCCGAGGGAGAGGGCGGACGGCGGATCGCCGCAGTGGTGCTGCAACAGGTGGATCAGCGGATCGAGACCATGCGCCCCGGCCTGGAGGCGCTGACCCAGGCCGAAGTCACGCCCGAGGTGGTCAGCCGGGTCCAGGCCCTGGTGGTGCTGCGGGTGATCGAGGCAGCGCCAGAGGTCCAGCCGCACGTCGAGGCGTTCGTGACCGAGCGGCTCGGAGTCGCCGAGCTGGTCGAGCAGAAGCTGGCCGCACTCCCCAAGCCCGAGTTCGAGCGGGTGCTGCGGGGGATCTTCGAAGAGGACGAGGTGACGCTGATCGCGATCGGTGCGGTGCTCGGTGGGGTGGTGGGCTCGCTCCAGGGGGCCCTCACACTCGCCCTCTGATCACCTCCGGATATGGAGTCACCTCCCTACCGTGAGTGTGGCCCAGTGACTCCAAAACCAGCTCGGGGAGGCTCATGGTCCGAGGTTCGGTGTCGATATGAAGGAGTGGTTGTCACTCCCGATGTCGGCTGGTTACCTTGACTCGACGGCATGTGCGGAGTGCCTTCCACCGATCAGCGGCCCCCGAGGTCGACGCAGACGAACAGGTTGACGGGCACGATGCGAGACGAAGAACGACGTCCTTCTCAGTCACAGGTCGCGAGTCGAGGTGACCCGATGAGTGTCATCATCGTCAGCGGATCCGGCGGCCTCATCGGCTCGGCGGCGGTCGAGCGATTCGCCCAGCTCGGTCACGAGATAGTCGGTATCGACAACGACATGCGTCGGGTGTTCTTCGGCGAGGACGGGTCGACCGCATGGAACGTCGACCGGTTGGAGACCCAGTTGGGCTCCGCCTACACCCATCACCGGGTCGACATCCGCGACCGGGTGGCGATCGACGAGATCTTCGCCCGACACGCCGGATCGATCGCCGGCATCATCCACGCCGCCGCGCAGCCGTCGCACGACTGGGCGGCCAAGGAACCCTTCACCGACTTCGACATCAACGCCGGCGGCACGCTGGCCATGCTCGAAGCCACCAGGTCCCACGCCCCCGATGCTCCCTTCGTGTTCTGTTCGACCAACAAGGTCTACGGCGACACCCCCAACCGGCTCCCGCTCCAGGAGCTCGAGACCCGCTACGAGATCGACCCCTCCCACACCTACACCGGTGGCATCCGCGAGGACATGTCCATCGACGCCTCGCTCCACAGCGTGTTCGGTGCGTCCAAGGTGGCGGCCGACGTCATGGTGCAGGAATACGGTCGCTACTTCGACATGCCCACGGCATGCTTCCGCGGCGGCACCCTCACCGGTGGCCGGCATTCCGCGGCCGAGCTCCACGGGTTCCTGGCCTACGTGATGCGCTGCGTCATGATCGGGCGGCCCTACACCGTCTACGGCTACGAAGGGAAGCAGGTCCGCGACGCGATCCACTCGATCGACCTGGTCCGGGCCTTCGAGGTGTTCATCGAGGACCCCAAGTGCGCCGCGGTCTACAACATCGGCGGTGGGCGTCACGCCAACTGCTCGGTGCTCGAAGCCATCAGCATGGCCGAGGCCATCGCCGGACGGGACATGCAATGGACCTACTCGGACCAGAACCGCGTGGGCGATCACATCTGGTGGGTCGGCGACAACGGCACCTTCGAACACGACTACCCGCAGTGGTCCCTGACCTACGACATCGACCGGATCCTCCAGGACATCCACGACAGCAACAAAGAGAGCTGGGTCTGACGCCGTGATCAACGAAGGCCCCAGGAACGTCCTCGGTGTTCGCGTGCACGCCGTCGACTACGAGTACGCGGTCGATCGGATCATCGGCGCCGCGGCCGCTCCCGAGCCGCTCGGCGTGAGCGCTCTCGCCGTGCACGGTGTCATGACCGGAGTCGACGACGACGAGCACCGCGGCAGGCTCAACCGGCTCGATCTGGTGACCCCCGACGGGCAGCCGGTGCGGTGGGCCATACGCTGGCTTCACGGCGTCCGGCTCCCCGACCGGGTCTACGGGCCCAACCTCATGCGCCACGTCGTCGCCCGGGCCGCGGAGAAGGGGCTCTCGATCTACCTCTTCGGGAGCACCGAGGAGGTCCTCGCCGCCCTTCGGGCCCGCTTGACCGATCACCACCCGGATCTGATCATCGCCGGCTCCGAGGCGTCACAGTTCCGCACATTGACCGAAGACGAGCAGGCCGAGCTGGCCCGTCGCATCGGTGACAGCGGTGCCGGCGTCGCATTCGTCGGCCTCGGCTGTCCCCGCCAGGAGGTCTTCGTCAGCGAGATGGTCGAACAGGTCGGCCTGCCCATGCTGGCGGTCGGAGCGGCGTTCGAGTACCTCGCCGAGCTCAAGGACGAGCCGCCGGAGTGGATCCAACGATTCGGCCTCCAGTGGCTCTACCGGCTGGTCCAGAACCCGGTCCGCCTCGGCCACCGCTACCTCGTGCTCAGCCCCAGATTCGTCGCGCGGTTCCTCTGGCAGCGACTCGGACTGTGGAAACCTGACCTCGACGACGTGAAGCAGCCGGCCACGCCGCAACGCTGGGGCTGATCTCGCCCCACGGAGCGACGTTCGAAGCCGAGCTCGACATGGAACGGAGGTGAGCGACAGGTGCGTGTGTTGATCTCTGCCTACTCGTGTGCGCCGGGCGGGGGATCCGAGGACGGCGTCGGCTGGACCTGGTCGGTCGCGGCCGCCCGCACCAACGAGGTCTGGGTCCTGACCCGGGCCAACAACGCGCCCGCGATCGAGGCCGCTCTGGCCGATCGACCCGATCTCGCCCTCCATCCCGTGTACCTGGATCTTCCCCGGTGGGCCAGCTTCTGGAAGAAAGGCCTCCGCGGTCATCGCACCTACTACGCCCTGTGGCAGTGGGCCGCCCGGCGGCGGGCGATGCGACTGCAGAGTGAACAGGACTTCGACGTGGCCCATCATCTGACGTTCGCGTCGGACTCGTTGCCGGCCGGGGTGGTCGGCCTTCCGGGCCTCCCCAGCGTCTGGGGCCCGGTCGGTGGTACCCAGATCCTCCCCTCGTCGCTGGAGGAGTGGGTCGGCGGCAAGGGGGCGTGGTCGGAGCGGGCCCGCACCGTCTTCCTGGGCGCACTCCGGCGGGTGTTCGGTGACCGAGCGGCATCCCGAGCCGCGCTCGTCGTGGCACTCAACCACGAGGTCGCCAACCGGTTCGTTTCCGGGGCCCGTCAGCTCGAGGTCCGCCCCAACGTCGCGGTCGACGCCGACGAGATCACCCACCTCCGCACCGTGTGGTCACCCGGCGATCCTCCGGTGGCCGTGTTCGCCGGTCGGCTCCTGCCGTGGAAGGGGATCCGCCTGGCCGTCGCCGCACTGGCCGAGGCGCCGGCATCGGATTGGCGGCTCGACGTCTACGGCGAGGGTCCCGATCGCGAAGCCGGTGAAGCGCTGGCGGCCGAGCTCGGCATCGCCGACCGCGTCCGGTTCCTCGGCCGCGTCGAACGGACCGATCTCCTGGCCCGGGTCGCCGCCGCTGATGCCCTCCTGCATCCTGCGATGCACGACTCGTCACCGTGGAGCGTCGGCGAGGCCATGATGATGGGAACGCCGGTCGTGTGCCTGGACTATGCCGGTCCGCCGGCCATCATCGGTGAGGACGGCGGCATCGCCGTACCGATCGACGGCGACGTCCCGGCCGAGCTGGCGGCAGCGCTCGAGAAGGTACGCCACACCCGCACGCCGGCCGACGACCGGTGGTCGACCGAGCGATTGCCCGACCTGCTGGACGGCTGGTACGGCCGAGCCGTCGGGTCCGATCCGCAACGGGCGCCGGCATGAAGGTCCTCCAGGTGCACAACCGCTACCGAGAGCCCGGCGGCGAGGACCGGGTCGTCGAGCTCGAAGCGAAACAGCTGATCGACGCCGGTCACGAGGTCGTGACATACCTGACCGACAACCCGGAGGGCGGCATCGGCACGGCGCGCGATCTGCTGCTGTCGCCGTGGAATCCGTTCCGCGCCCGCGACGTGGCGGCCGTCGTTCGAAAGGAACGGCCCGACCTCGTTCACGTCCACAACACATGGTTCCACCTGTCGCCCTCGGTGCTCCGTGCCATACGGTCCGAGGGTCCCGCCGTGGTCGCCACGATGCACAACTTCCGAGCCCTGTGCGCGGGCTACTCGCTGTACCGCGACGGTCACACCTGCACGCAGTGCGTGGACGAACGGAGTCCGTGGAGCGCGGTCCGTCACGGCTGCTATCGGGGCTCGCGGATGCTCTCCGTGGCCCCGGCCGCGACCATCGCCGTAGCTCAGCGCCGGCACGTGTGGGATCGCGACGTGGACATCGTCATCGCCTTGAACGAGTTCGGCCGGGACGTCCTCGTGTCGGGCGGCTTCGCGCCCGAAGCGGTGCGGGTGAAGCACAACTTCGCGACCGATCCCGGGCCACGGCTGTCCATTCCATCGGCGTCGGACCGCGTCCTCTTCGTCGGGCGGCTCACCGACGAGAAGGGCATCGCACCCTTGCTGCAAGCGTGGCAGGAATCCGCGCCGCCGGGTCTGGAGCTCCACATCGTCGGTGAGGGTCCTCTACGGCCTCTGGCCGACGCCGCTCCCGACGTCACCGCTCATGGGTGGCTACCCGCCGAGGAGGTCGCCCGGCTGATGCTGTCCTCCCGCGCCCTCGTCTTTCCCTCGCAGTGGTTCGAGGGATTCGGGCTCACGCTGGCCGAAGCCATGGCCTCGGGGCTGCCCGTGCTGTCCACGAGCATCGGCTCGATGCAGGCCGTCCTGGGCGACGATCACGAGCTCTACTTCGGGACGACGGCATCCGAGATGGCCGGCGAGCTGCACCGACTGGCCGATGACGAGTTGGTCGACCGGGTCGGAGCCGCACTACGCGGCCGCTACGAGGCACGGTTCACCGAGTCGGCGACCAGCGACGAGCTCCTCGAGGTGTACCGGGCGGCTCTCGGCCGGCGCTCGGGCGATCAGGCGTGACCGCTCGAACGCTGCCGGCGTCCCTTGTCGCCGAATCGGTGGACCACACCCATGGCCAGACCGGCGAGCGCGATGCTCAGAACGACGTCGAGCAGATGGATGCCCGCCTCCGGACCGAGTACCAGGAGAACCGGGCCGTCGGCGCGGCCGTAGCCCGGGACGAGCGTGGCGAGGAGAAGAGCCGTGGCGAAACCGAGCACAGCGGCGATGAGATACGTCCTGGGCGACCGAGTCATCGGTATCCTCCCAGATCCGTGGACATGCACTTGCCCGAGTGTACCGACCGCCCCCCGGGGCGACCAGGCGCCTCCCGGCCCCGTGCCCGGCGTGCGCTCGGCCGGCTCGACGGGCGAGACCCGAGAGGTGATCAGCGGTGATCAGCATCCAGTGGAAGCACTACCTCCGCCAGGCGCGGGATCGGTCCATCGCCGATCCGAGGCTCACCCGGCTCGTCCGTAGGTCCGGCCCCACGGACCGCTCGCTGCCGGGGCTGCTGTCGCGTATCCCCCGGGTCAGCAGCGGGCTCCCCCCGGCCCTCGAACCCGAGGTGGCCGGCGCTGCGGCAGCGGCGCTCGGGCAGGACGACGTCGCCGAGAGCTGGTTCGTCGTGCTCAACGGGTGGAAGGCGTCAGCCTGGACCACCAGGGTCTTCCTCCGCTCGTCGTCGGGTTCGACCGTCTCGATCATCTGCAAGGCCGCCCACTACGACGAGGAGGTCCCGGCCGTCGAGGGCCTGCCGCTCGAGCCCGGACCGCCCGAGATGCACGTACTCGACCAGTGCGCCGGCGCCGACCTGCTGATCGCGTCGCTGACCAGTCGCCCCCTGGCCGTCACACGGGTGAACGACCGGAGATTCCAGTTCGTCCTGGAGGATCTGGGTCGAACCCATCGGGCGCTCCCCACGCCGAACGGCATCCTCGCATCGGTGGATCACCTCCCCGAGCTCCATGTTGCGTTGGCCGAGCTCGAGGACGCGCCCGGATTCCTCGACTACGCGGCGGCATTCGGCTCCACCGACTTCGCCGACTACGTGCGGGAGCACATCAGCGCCTACGAGACGGTGATGGACTCTTCGGGTGCCCGGGCCGTGACGGCCCGCCTGGACGAGCTGACCGCAGGCTGCACCGAGCCCGAGTGGCCCGAGGCGGCCGTCTGTCGCATTCACGGCGATCCCAATCCCACCAATGTGCTCCACGCCCGCCGGAACCCATCCGACGTGCGGTTCATCGACTGGGAGTGGGTTGGCCGAGGTCTCGCACATGCCGACCTGGCATGCCTCACGAAACGGCTGGGACCTGCCGATGAAGTAGAAGCAATCAACCGCTTCGCCCGCTCGGATCCGAGCATGGGGCAGCGAACCCACCAGCGTCTCTATCACCAGGCGAAGCTGGCACGTTCGCTGCTCGATGCAAGCTTCCTGTCGGCGCAATCCGGCCACGAACGGGCCGGTGTGACCTTCGACATCGAAGCCCCTCTGGGCCGAGCGATCGAAGCGGCCGACCAACTAACCTGACCGGCTCCCCTCTCCCTCGAACTACGAACCATGTACAACGATCAGTCCGTCGAAATCTGGAATCTGACCGAGGGCGGCACGCTCAACGTGGCGCCGCAGGAGGTCGTGCCGATCGTGGGACACATCCACGATTGGGATCCCTCCCAGAGCGTGCAGTACCGACTCAACGGTGGAGATCCGTTCCCCGTCGCCCTCACCAACGGGTTCGGTAGTGGCCGTCTGTACGGCTCGGGCAACTTCGGCATCGACTCGATCGTCCGTGACGACTTCATCGACGGCCCCAACTGCCTGGAGATCGAGGTCGGCCGATCCGACGGGACGGTGTGCAGCAAGGTCACGTTCGACGTGGTGAGACCGCGCTCGGAGCGGACCGAGTTCCGCCTTGATCTCGAGGGCGCCGGTCCCGCCGAGTCGATCGGACAGGTGATCGACGGACGATGGCGGGTGGTACACGACCAGGACGGGGCGCACCTCGCCGTCGTCGTGGGCGATGAGGGCTACGACCGCATCGTGCTCTTCGGCGACGAGAGCTGGACGACCGGATACGAGATCGTGGCCGAGTTCACCATCGACCGGTACCTCCCCCAGATGAACTTCCATTGCTTCGGACCGGTCTTCAAGTGGCGACCTCACGTCCAAGGTGGTGGGGCCGAGCTCCCGCGCACGTGGACGAGCGGGCTCGGTATCTTCAGCTCGGCCGCCA
This sequence comes from uncultured Acidimicrobiales bacterium, assembly GCA_963695075.1. Classification (GTDB taxonomy): domain Bacteria; phylum Actinomycetota; class Acidimicrobiia; order Acidimicrobiales; family CAWCAL01; genus CAWCAL01. The sequence goes on along the minus strand of CAVOFR010000003.1, from coordinate 668,559 downwards.
CGGGGCTTGCCGTGCGCTACGGCGTCGAAGCCAGGAAGACACCCGACGGCGAGCGGCTGGGTGAGCGGATCGTGGGTTGCAGCCGGGTCAGTCACGCCCGGTTCCTTCGCAACCGTCTGACCGGCGCCGCGCCCATCATCCCCCAGATCCAGGAGTTCCCGACCGGGCATCGACTGCGGATGCGACTGGTCATCGACCACGGGCGCCATCATTTGTCGATCGGGCCCGTGGGCTGGAGCGGCTGGCACCGTCAGGCATCCATCGACGTGGACTCCCACGAGGACCTGCCGAGCGGTGCGGTCGGCTTCCTGGCCGCCTACTGCGCCGTACGGCTCCACGAGTATCGGGTCACCCCCCTCTAGATCGTTGGTTCCAAGGCGTCGTTGGCGCGCTCGTGGCGGGCGGGTCGCCGATGGGCGCGACGAGCCGACCCGCGGGGTCTCGTCAACACGAACTCGCGGCCTCAGAACCCAGTTCCGGGCTCCTGGGCCGCCAGTTCGTCTGTCCGGGGCCGAGGCGACCAGTGCGGTGTCGAACCGGGTGGCCGTAGCCGTCGGCTACCGACGGTGAGGGACCAGATTTCGGCGACAAGGGGAGAGCGGGGTCACCGGACCGTGCTCATCGGACCGTGCTCATCGGACGGTGCTCACCGGACCGTGCTCACTCGTCGCCCGGGTCTCGCTTCCGCTCGACGCGGGGATGCAGGGCGGCAACCTTGCGGTGCTCCCGTAGGAACTGCTTCCACCACAGGCCGGCACCCAGGATCTGAGCGACGGCCAGACCGCTGACCGCTCCGGGGGCTCCGTTGATCGCCGCACCGACGGTGCCGACGATGAGGAGGCCGACGCCGACGATCACGCGGGCGGTCAATCCGGCCTTGGCCGCCTCTATCGCTCGCAGCCCCACGAGTGCCCCGAGGGAGATACCGGAGCCGACCATCGCGATGGTGACGAGTGGGATGAGATCGTGGCTCTCGGGCCAGCTCTCGCCGATCAACGCGCTACCGACCTGATCGGGGAGGAGGTAGACGAAGGTCCCCAGAGCGATCGACGCGACGGCCGCGAACACCGCGAGCTGGAACGCACGCGTCCGCACGAGGTCGTAGCGATTCGAGGCAGCTGCGTTGGAGAGCTGGGCCACCACCGGGCCTGCTGCGCCCTGGAACAGGGTGCTGAGGGGAGACATGAGGATGTTCGCCCCTCGCATTGCCCCGACCGTCGACAGGCCGGCCACGCCGGAGATGGCGAACGTCCGGGCCTGGGACGTGCCGGTCGAGGCGAACGACTCGCCGACGAAGTAGGGCGCGAGCGATCGTGAGTCCCGGGCCCACGCCCGGACCCGGCGGGGATGGAGGTGGCGGCCGGCCCGATGCATCGCCCGGATGCCGGAGATGGTTCCCGATGCGCCCCACGCCGCGATGAACCAGGCCGGCTCGGTCCGGCCGGTGATGATCGCGAGGGCGAAGAGCGCGACCTGGACCACGGTCCAGTCCAGATCGGCAGCCAGCGCGTCTCGTGACGCCAGTCGGGCGAAGCAGCCGTATCGGCTTTCGTCCTGGAGCGTCACTCCGACCAGGACGATCGCCATGGTCAGCAGCGGGGCCAGCATTTCCCCTCCCGCGATGACCGCGATCACCGCCAGGAGCGCGGCGGCGACCATCCCGTACCCGACCGCTCCGCTGAGGGCGTCGTCCGCCGCGCCGGCGCGCTCGTCCTCGGGCAGGGTTCGTAAGCGGACCACCAGCACCTCACCGGTGAGAGCTCGGATGATCCCCTGTGAGAGATAGAACGCCGACATCACGATCGCGAAGCGACCGAGCTCGACCTGTGTCGCGTAGCGGGCGACGATCATGACGGTGGCCAGGTTGGTGGCGCTGTACAACGCCTGATCGGCGAAGCCCCAGCTGATGTTGCGGAAGCCGTGTCGTCCTACGTACTTGGTGATGACCTTCGGCCAGCGGCTCGCGGGCTGCTCCGGACTCAGCTCGGGTTCGGATCGGTGTTCGGCACCGGGTCGGTCGGTCACCCGGATGCTCCGAGCCCCACGTAGAGCGCGACGTGTCGACCGTCGAGATCGTCGGTGGTCACCTGGCGCGTCTCCCCGCCGCGGGTCTCGGAGACTTGGATGACGTAGTTGGTGTTGTCCGCATAGGAGGAGACGGTGTAGATGAGACTCATATCGGCATCGATCGCCTCGAATGCAGCCTGCGAGCGATCGATGTCGCTGAACTGATCGACGGGGTAGATAACCGTACCCAGCACCTCGGTGCGCCCGCCGTTGATCGTACGGATGACCGTGCCCGGCCGTTCCGTCTTGAGCCCGAGGATCCACAGGGAACCGCCGTCGTTGACGAGACGTGGTTCGCCCTCGAGATACCCCTCGACGTTGAGTTGGCGGGCCCAGACGTCCTGTCCGGGGGAGATCGTGAGATCGCCCATCAACACGTCCTCGAGGTACAGCGGGCCCGGGTCGCTGCCGGGGAAATAGCTGAGGCGACCGTGGGCCACGACGATCGTACGGTCGGAGAGATGCTCGACGATCAGGCCGTCGTTGAACTCTTCGATGATCAGGGGCTCATCGCTCGGTTCGTCGACGACCAGGCTGAGCGTCCGCTTGTCCAGCGCGCTCGAGAATCCGACGATCCGGTTGACCGACGGGGGGACCCTGACCCTGACGGCCTCGTCCGTGGTGTAGCGCCCGCTGCTGACGTAGATCGTGCTGGCGCCCGAATCGAGCACGGCCTGGAAATCGGCCCCGTCGAACGTGCCATCCGGCGTGTAGCCGGCCCACAGGTTGGCCGGCTCGAGGACGGGCCTGGGCGTATCGGAGATCGGGAGATCGAGTGAGCCGTCACCCTGTTCGAACGGATTCCAGACCTTGCCGGCGACGTATTCGTCGACCATGGCCGGGAGGGGGACGCCCGTGTCGTCCAGCGTCGCGACGAGATCATCGTCGGACCCCTCGACGATCGTGCCGTAGCCGGCGGTCTCGACATTGCGCAGGTAGAGCTCGCCCTCGTTCACGATCGCGGCCTTGGAGGGCCTGCCTCCGCCCAGGACGGCGTCGACCAGGATCACCGAGCCGGCGGATTCGATCGCCGAGACGTCGTTGTCGCTGGTGAGATTGCGGATTGCGAGCGTGTTGCCCTCATTGAGGATCCCGACCTTGGTCTGACCCCGCAGTTCGATGTTCTCGAACGTCGGTCCGTACTCCCGTTGATCGGTGCGGATCCCGACCTTGTATCCCTCGACGGTCAGCCGCTGGACCAGCAACGGACCGGGCCATTTGCGGGCCATGTCCAGACCGATGGCTCCGTCCCCGTCCTGGGAACGGATGAGGACGTTGTCGATGGAAGCGGTGTTGTTGGCGATGAAGTCGATGCCGGTGGCGCCCCCGTTGCCGCTACCGGCGTCGACGGTGAGACTGCGGATCGCCTGACGGAACGACTCGTTGCCCTCCTCGGTCTGGAGGATGGGCCGCGGCTCCGAGGAATTGTCGAATCCGGCCGAGCCGTCGGCGAGTCGAATGACCGTGGCGTCGGGGCCGGCACCCTGCAGGGTGACACAGCACCCCACCCAACCGATCGTCTCGCTGACCAGGTACTCACCGGGCGGGAAGTACAGCGCGATCGGTTGGTCGAAGAGGACGTGTTCGAGCGGTTGGCCGTCCTGGTGCCGGTCCTTGTTGAGGATCGTGCGAAGGGCATCGGTGTTGTCGGTCACCCCGTCGCCCACCAGGCCCAGATCCTGCACGTTGACCATCGCGTCGGCCGGCATGAGATCGCCGGGTTCGAGGACCGTCGTGGGCAGGGTCGGTGGAGTGGTGTCGATGGTCGTCGTGGCCGGTTCGAGGGTGGGGAGGACCAGCTCGGGCTGATCCGCATCCGAGCACCCCGCAGCCACCAGGGCGATCACCGCGGTCGCGACGCGACCCCAGAGGGGCCAACCGGCCGACCTCATCGGCTGGACTCGGAAACCAGCGCAGCCCTGGCCTCATCCAGGAAGCGGGTTCCGATGCTCTCCCATGTCGAGTCCCGGCCGAGTCGGGCGGCGCCGGCTGCGAGCTGATCGTGAGTCGTGGGTGCGGCCAGAGCCACGAAGGCCTTTCCGACGGCCGCAGCATCGTCCCCGTCGACGACGATCCCGGCGTCGTGGGACCGGACGAGATCGGCGAAGTTGGTCTCTTCGGTGACGATCATCGGCGTACCGAAGTACGCAGCCTCGCGGAGGGTGCGGGGAGAGCCGTCCCACCTGGACAGCAGGATGGTGGCCTCCGCATCGCGCAGCGGGGCCTTGGAGCCCGGCGTGTACCGATCGGGACCGAGCACCGTCACCGTCTCGGAGAGACCGTGGGCATCGATCACCCGCTGGGCGGCCAGGCTGCCCCCGCGATAGTCGGGACCGCAGAGGTAGACGCGGAACGGTGGCGGTCCGCCATGTTCGGCCACGGAGTGGCGCACGCCCTCGAGGACCCGGTCGAGGCCCTTGAAGGTGAAATCGAGTCGGCACCACACGACGAGATTCGCCTTGTCGTCGTCCAGATCCAGGGTGTCGCGATAGAAGTGCGTGTCGGCCTCGGGTGCAATCGAATCCTCGTCGGTGCCCCAGGGCAGCGGCACGACCCGTCCGTCGAAGCCGGGGAAGAACCGCCGGAACTGCCGGGCCTCTTCGTCGGACAGTGCAGCCAGGATGGGTGCGTTGGCCGCCATGTACCGGCCTGCGGTCATGCAGAAGGCCTTCTTGGCGAGCGGGCTGGCCTTGGCCGCGAGCCGGTCGCGCATCCTTTCGGCGTTGAGGGTGTTCTGCTCGAGCTCGGGAACGTCGCAGCCGTGGGTGAAGACGCGGTCGGTGAAGATCGTGTCGGCGACCTGGCTCATCGGATGCAGAGCGGCGGGGACACCCTGCTTGGCGGCGACGCGCACGGCGATGGGGTTGTGGGGGAGGAAGAACCCGATCACGAGCATGACCTCGGGCTGGTCCTCGGCCAGCCACGCTTCGAGCCGGCGGGGCAGGGAGACGACCGAGCGATACTCGCGGCGTACGGCTCGGCCGAGATCGGGCTGCTCGGCGGTCGCCTGCCCGTACACGACCACGGGCCTGACCTCGGAGAGCGCCCGGACCATGTGCTGGAGGCCCACCGGTGCGCCACCGCCGCGGAACGCGTCCTCGTAGAAGATCGCCAACCCGCCGGTCATCGGCGGGCCTCGAGTCGATCGGCCAGAACCGTGACGATCTCTCCTCGCAGTTCGGTGGCCGAGAGCCGTCCGGGTATCACACCGTCGGGTCTGCCGCCGCCGACATCACCGGCGGAGACGATGAGCCTGGGGCGGCGTCGGTCGAGCGGCAGCTGAAGTGGAGAACGCCGGCCCGAGATGGCGTCCACCATGGGCAGGAGGCCGCGAAACGGCACCAGGGCCTCTTCGACGGTGTCGAGATCGGCGTCGGGGGCGCTGAGCCACGATCCGACGCGGGTGCGGAGCCGGCGGGCGTAATGCGGCGCGTTGGCGGTCATGTTCCAGAGCTTTCGATCGAAGGCGGCGGAACCGGGGTCGCGATAGTCGCCCGAGACGAGCATGGCATCGAGTGCTTCGGCGGCCCGGGGGCTGAATGCCCCGGCAGCCCGCTCGCGCAGGGTGCCGACATCGTCCGCGCCGAGGTCTCCGACGAGCTGCCGGACCGTGCCGGCGTCGCGCTTCACCTGACGTTTCCGGAGGAGGTAGAGCTGCTCGTCCAGGTCGCCGAGTCGTGGCCACCGCTCGCCGGCCACGGCACCATCGAGGAGGACCGCGGTACGGAACCCGTACCGTCCCACTCCCTCGGGATCGTACACGAGGTCGAGTTGGGCGCCCTCGGCCCCGGAGTCGTCACAGAGGAAGAACGTCACCGAGTTGCGGTCGTAGGGCCAGCGCATGATCGGCCTGAGGCCGTGACCGGCCAGCCCCGGGATCAGCGTGCGCAGGACGTCGTCGGGATCCCGATCGACGATGGTGTCGATATCCGAATCGACGCCGCTCGCCGCGAACTCCGACTCGCGATGGAGCACGGCGAAACGGACGGCGGACGCCGCTAGCTCATCCAGGATGTAGACCGCCGCAGCGTGTCCCGTCGTGCCCATCCGGTCTCCATCCTCGACGACGGTCGAGTGGTCCATTCTACGGGGCGGCGGCAAGCCAATGAAAGGCGGGCCGACGGTCGGTCGGGTCGGGAATCGATCCGAGCCGCGACATCGCCATGCTCCCGGCCGTCCGGTAGCCTGCATCCAACTCCTGGCTGCGTGGGCAGTGCAGGGCGGCGGCGCGGTGGGGAGACCTCTCCCGGCCCGACCGGCCATTGGTTCAACTTCACTCCATTGGTTCAACTTCACTCGGCTCCCTCCGATGGGATGCTGCCGCAGGAGCACGCACATGCCAGCCGTTGTCGCACCACACCTCGTCTCTACCATCGCATGACCGGTCGAGCGCGCTCGGCGCGAACACGGATAGGGCTGCCCTACCTGGTGATGATCCTCCTGGGTGTGCTCGCCATCGCCGCCCTGGTGGCCCGGGACTCCTCGGTCGCCTTCGTGATCGTCGCCGTTCCACTCCTGATCCTCGCCTTCAACGCCCGCCCCTGGGTGCTCATCGCGGTGGCGGCCGCTCTCCCGTGGGTCTCCCGTCTGCTGACGACCCGGGACCTGATCCCACGTCTGTTCGACTTCGCCGACTTCGGCCTCGTGGTCCTGGCCCTGGTCGTCGCGGTCATCAGCCATGCGTCGTCGAGTCGGCGCCTGCCACCGGGCAGCGTATGGATTCTCCGCGGGATCGGACTGTTCGCCGGCGCGATCGTGCTCTCGGGCGTGATCAACGGATCGCCGCTCGACCGACTCCTGGCCGGCCTGCTGCTGACCCTAGAACCATTCCTCCTGCTCGCTGCCGTACTCTTCGCCAACCCCGGGCCGAGGGGGCGGATGGCCCTCTTCGCCGTGATCGCCGTGATCTGCGCGGTCCAGGTCCCGGTGGCGGTGGCCCAGTCCTTCACCAGCACGGATCCCGACGTGGTCAAGGGCACGATTCTCGAGGCCGGGGCTGGGCACCACGTCATGGCCGGCGGGCTCGTCGTCGGCCTCTTCGCCGCCATCGCCTGGTTCAAGCGATGGGTCTTCGTACTGCCCATCGCCCTCGCCGTGTTGTGGGTAGGTGTGTTGGCCGACGCCAAACAGGTGCTGTTCGCCGCTCCCGTCGGGTTCATCTTCGCGTCGATCCTGATCGGGGCCAAGAGCAGCCAGGGCCTCAGCAAGCTGGCCGGCCGAACCATCGTGGTGGTCGCCGGGTTCGTCGTCGTCCTGGTGACGCTGGCGCCTTCGGATGCCGCGTTCGACATGATCAGGAAGACCCGCGAAACCGGCGGCGGGAAGCCGGCGCTCACCGAGGCTCTGATCGGCGATCTCGCGAACGATCCGCTCCAGGGGGCGTTCGGATTCGGCCCCGGGGAGACCGTGTCCCGGTTCGGCTACCTGACCACGTTGCTCGAGTCCAAGGACGGCAAGAGCCCCACCGAGTCCCTGGGGCTCGCGCAGGGCGAGCTCACCGAGCACTACGACGACGTGGTGCAGACCTCGGGCTATGTCGGCGACTCCTCCTTCTCGTCGGGGCAGTCCTCCCTGCTCGGCGTCGTCGGCGACTACGGGTTCCTGGGTCTTCTCGCCCTCGGCATCATCCTCTGGCGCGTCATGGTCGTACTGGTCCGGTCCGGGTCGCGCCTCGCCCTGTCCGCCCTCGCCACCTGGGGCATGGCCATCCCGCTGGGTTACATCTTCGACTGGCTCGAACAGCCGCCCTTCATGCTCCTCGTGGCGCTCCTCACGGGCCTGGCCCTCACCGAGCACGTGACCGAGGAACGCCTCCCGCGGACCGAGCCCCTGGCCGAACTGGCCTCGCACCAGTTCCGGGCCCATGTCGGTCTGCTGGCCGTCATGGTGATCCTGGCCGTTGCGGTCGGGCTCCTGCTCCACGACGGGATGGAGGACCGACTGGTCGCCATCGCCCCGATCAGCGTGGTGGACACGGTCCTGCCGACGTCGCAGAACATCGACACCGATCTGGAGGTCGTCCGACCCGTGTCGGCGGCCCGCCGGGCCCGCCAGATCGCCGCGGTTGCCGCTTCGGGCACCTATCGCGAATCGATCGGCCGGCTCGACGAGCAGGGGAGCCACACGATGCGGGTCGTCGTCGAGGAGGACGACGCCATCGAGGTCCAGGTCTTCGGCCGGGACCCACTGATCGGTCAGCTGGCTGACGAATACGCGACCATCCTGCTCGAGACCTGGGATCGGCACATCGACGCACTGTTGGTCGATCAGGCCACGTCGATCGATGCCAAGCTGCTCGAGGCCTCTCTGCTGGAGGAGGACCCGTCGCTCGAGGCACAGGAGGAGTCCTTCGATCGACAGCTGGGACTGACCCTGCACCGCAGCGAGCTGCTCTCGATGGCAGAGGCGGCCAAGCTCTCCGTGTTCCGCGACAGCGCGGTCTACGTGGCGGTGGACCCTTCCCTCGCACCGTGGGTCATCGCGACCATCGCTGCGGTCCTGGCCCTGGTGTTCACCCTCGCAGCGCTCGTCGTCCGCCAGATCGGGTCGGAGCGCGTCTATGAGACCGAGGACGTACATCGGGTGTGTCCGGGCGCCCTGGTGCTCGAGCTCCCGGGCCGGCACCTTCGCTGGGACGACCCCGCCGTCCAACTGCTGTCGGTGCGGCTCCAGCACGACAACCCCGACGGACGGTCGAACGTGGTGGTCGAGACGCTGGGGGCGGTACCCGACGACATCCACCTCCTCGTCGACGTGCTGAGCGAAGGGGTGCATCATCGAGATCACGACCTCGCGGTCACGGTCGTGGCCAGCACCGGCCCCGAGTCGCTCCTGACCGCATCCGGCGTCGTGATCGCCGTCGATATCGGCGGACCGACGATCCTCGAACTGGAACAGTCGGTGCGCCAAGCTGGCAGAGCCGGCGTCCCGGTCCTGGGCATCCTGTTGTACGGCCCGGGGCCGATCGAGCGAATTACACGGTCACCTGAAGGAGAATTGACATGGACCGCATAGACCTGAAGCGCTACTTGAGCCTGCTGCGGCGGCAGTGGTTGCTGATCGTGATCTTGATCGCCGTCGTCGTCGGTGTATCGCTCGTTCAGTCACTGACGACACCAAAGACCTACGAGACGTCCAGTCGTGTGATCCTGCTGGAACAGACTTCACGGGATCTCCTGATCGACGTCGCACCGCGCGATCTCGAGCGGGCACTGCAGGTCGAGGTCCGAGCTCTCGACAACCGCCAGCTCGCTGTCGATGTCGAGGCCGAGCTCGGAGTCAAACCTGACGTCAGCTTCGATACCGAGGACGCCGACGTCCTGGTCATCACAGCCCGCGGGTCCGACCCCGAACTGGTCACCCTGATCGCCAACACCTACGCCGAGCGCTTCATCGAATCCCGCACCGCCGACGCCGTGCTGCGGTTGGAGACGACCAAGACCCAGGTGCAAGGTCGACTCGACGGGATCGACTCCGACATCCGCGAGCTCGAACAGGCACTCGACCAGAATCCGGACGACGTGGCCGCGACGATCGAGCGGCAAGCTCGGCTCGAGGACCAGGCCGGTCTCAATACCCAGCTCGACGAGCTCGACTTCCTCATCGCTTCCGAGACGGGCGGCCTGATCCTCGGCGAATCGGCCGAGGTCCCCAGGAATCCGGTGAGTCCGCGTCCGGTGCGGTCAGCTCTTCTGGCCGGGGTCCTCGGTCTTGTCCTCGCCGTCACCATCGTCCTCGTGCGTGACGCCATGGACGACACGATCCGGGACAGCCACGACCTGGCCGGGATCGTCGGCCCCGTGCCCGTGCTGGGTCTGATCCCTCCATCGGAGACCAGCGGTGTCGATGCCCTCGAACGGCCGGGCTCGGCCTCCGCCGAGGCCTATCGTGCGCTCACGACGGCGGTCATAGCGACCCTGGGAGCGCGCAACGGCATGATGATCCAGGTCACCAGCGCCGCTCGCGGCGAGGGGAAGACCGAGGTGACCACCAACCTGGGTGTGGCGATCTCCCAGATCGGCCTCCAAGTGGCGATCGTCGATGCGGACTTCCGCGATCCCGGTATCGCCAGCCGCCTTCCCGACGTCTCCGAACGGGGCCTGTCCGATGTCCTCGTTGGCGACATCCCGTTGGAAGAGGCCGTCAGCTTTGTCGGCGAGAGATCGGTCGTTCGGGCGGTTTCGGCGGGAACCGCTCAGTTGAACCCGGCCGAGATGCTGTTCGGCGACCGAGTTCGCGAAGTGCTCCATCGGGTGCGAGCCAACCACGAGGTAACCGTCGTCGACTCGCCTGGATTGCTGGGCTACGCCGACGCGAACGTCATCGCCGGGCTCGTCGACGCCACGCTCGTCGTCGTCCGGGCCGGCACCACCAAGGCCGATCACCTCTCCCGTGTCCTCGAGTCGCTCGACCTGATCGAGGCCGAGGTGTTGGGCGTCGTGCTGACCAACGCCAGCGACTCGGTGCTGGGTGGATCGACCGGCGGACGCCGGGAACGGCGCAGGCGTCAGGAGGCCGCCCTACCGATCGCTCCGAAGTCGACGGCAGGACCCGGTGATGAGCAGTTGACGGCAGCCATCGACGCCGCCCCCGATGAAGATGCCGGTTCGTCGACTCAGAGCGGTGCCGGTGCTCCATCGCGGTGACCCGGGCGTCGAAGGGGCGCCGTTCGCTTCTCCTCGTCGGCCCGGATGGTACCGGTAAGAGCACCTCGGCCGACCTCGTCACCGAGGAGCTGCGCGATCGGGGCCACGATGTCGTCGCCTGCCACTACCGGCCGGGAATCCTCTGGTCCCGGTCCGAGGTCGTCACCACCGACCCACATGGAGAGGCGGCTCGGCCTTCGTGGGCCGCCGCGGCGAAGATGGTGGCGGTCTTCGTCGACTTCGCGCTCGGGTATCTCGGACCGTGGCGCCGTCGGAACCGGTCCGGTTTCGTGGTGCTCGAGCGGGGCTGGTGGGACCATGAAGTCGATCCGACCCGCTACCGGGTCCCCGCCTGGCTACCGCGCGTCTTCCGATGGCCGGCGCGTCTGTTCCCCAGGGCTGATGTCGTGGCCATCCTGGCCGGGGAGCCGAGCGCGATCGTCGACCGCAAACCGGAGTTGGACGTCGCCGAGGTGAGCCGCCAGCTCGACGAGTGGCGAGTCGTGGCCACCCGCGCCGGGCGACGGGTGATCGAGATCGACACCACCCGGTCGGGACCCGACGAGGTCGCCGGCCAACTGGTCGGAGCGCTGGACTCTCGTGGGCGGCGATGGCTGACCACGGTGGCGACCCCGAACCGGGTCGATCTGAGGGTTACCGCCGGTGTCGGCGGTAGCCGGGCGATGGAGGTGTATCAGCCGACCAGCCGGCAGGCCAGGGCGGCGCTTCCGGTAGGGCGAGCCCTCGTCCGGATGGGGATCGGCAGGGCAACCGAGGCGCCATTCCCGGCGGGCGAGGAGCCGTGGTCCGAGGCCGGCCTCGGCGACATCGAGGGGTTGGCCGTGATGGCCTCGTCGACGCCGGGTCGTCTCGTCGTCGGGATCTGCTGTGACCAGCGCCTGGCCGCGGTCGCCAAGGTCGGACCGCTGGACGATGACCGGCTGCGCAACGAGGCGGAGATGCTCGACCAGTTGGCCGCAATCGACCGGCTGGCCGGCGACGACCGACCGTTTGCGGTGCCCGCGGTGCGGTGGGCCGGCGAGCACGCGGGGAGGTTCACGCTGATAACCGAGGCGGTAGCCCACCACGGTCCACCGGCCATGCTCGACGATGTCTGGCCCGTGCTCCTGGCCATGGCGGATCTCGATGGCCGGGCACTGCATCACGGCGACCTGGCGCCGTGGAACCTCCGCCGCGGCCGGGACGGGATCCTGACGTTGATCGATCTCGAGTACTCGGCCTGGGAGTCGAGGCCGTTGTTCGACCTGGCCCACTTCGTCGTGCAGGGCGGGGCCCTGCTCGGCCGGTCCACCCCCGGCGAGGCCGTCACGTCGTTGTGCGCCGACTCGGGTCGCGGTCGGTCGTATCTCGATGCGGTCGACGTGGATGATCGCCCGTCCGACCTCGTGAAGGCGTACCTCGATCATCGGAGCACCTGGGCCGAGCAGTCCGAGGCCGAGACGAGGTTCGTCGACCAGATGCGGGTCGCTCTTACGCCGGCGTGATCAGGCGCCGGTGCGGCGCACCAGCGCTGCCACGGTCTGGAACATCACCTTGGCGTCGGTCGAGAGTGTGCAGTCCTCGACGTAGTCGAGGTCGAGGTCGAGGCCTTCGGAGATCAGCTCACACCGAGCGGCGGAGACCTGCCATGGACCGGTCAGCCCGGGCTTGACCAGATGCCGACGGTGATACCGGAGGTCACCGGCGTCGGCGACCTGGCTGAGCTCGGGTCGGGGTCCGACGAGGCTCATCTCGCCTTTGGCGATGTTGAGGAGTTGGGGGAGCTCGTCCATGCTCAGTGCCCGCAGGACCCGGCCGAATCGTGAGTGGCGGGGATCGTCCTCGCTCTTGTGGGTGAGACGGCGCTCGGGACCGGCGTAGGGGCCGGGACCACCCAGAGGATCATCGCGGCGGTCGGGGCGCATCGTCCGGAACTTGTAGATGGTGAAGTCGACCCCGAGGCGCCCCACTCTCTGCTGTCTGTACACCACGTTGGGTCCCAAGACGATCCGGATCCCGAGGGCGATGATCGCCATCAGCGGGGCGGTCAGCACGAGGAGGACCAGCGCGGCCAGGACGTCGAGGCCCGGCTTGATCACCCGGAGGTAGTAGGTGCGATCGACGTACTCGAGATCGTCGGCGGTGAACGTGGTGATCCGGGCGTCGCGGCCGCGGATCGGGGTCACCGTCGCCGTCTCGGCCTCTTCGGCGTGGCGCTCGGCTACGTCCGAGCCGCCGTGGGCAAGCCTGAGTTCCGCTGTATCCGTCATCCCGTGAACCGCCGCACTCGCCATTTCATTTCCGCCAACCTTCATCGAATCACCCACCGCCTGCGCCTCTGCCCGAAGACCGCCGTGTCCTCGCTGCAGGAGCCAAGTTTGGCACAGCGGAGGGGGGGTCACAACTATTTGGGGTCGTATGGCCCAGAGGAAATCTCTGACGGTTGGTGGTTACCCGGCCGCGAGGGGTGACCCCCTTCCGGAGTTATCCACAGGGGGAACTGGGGTTCAGGCCCGCCGAATGGACTCGATGGCCTCGACGTAGTCGGTCAGGCGACCGGCCAGCTCGAGTCCCACCTCGGGGTCGCTCAGGTCCGGGTCGAGCCAGACCTCGGACAGCCGCCGCCAGTGTTCGGCGCCGATGAAGGAACCGAGCGCGCCAGCTCCCCTACCCTCTCGCCGAAATCTGGTCCCTCAGCGTCGGTAGCCAACGGCTACGGCCACCCGGTTCGACACTGCACTGGTCGCCTCGGCCCCGGACAGACGAACTAGCGGCCCAGGAGCCCAGAACTGGGTTCTGAGGCCGCGAGTTCGTGTTGACGAGACCGCGCGGGTCGGCTCGTCGCGCCTATCGGCGAACCGCCCGCCACGAGCGCGCCAACGACCCCTTGGAACCAACCATCCAGGAGTCGGTCCGACGGAGGCGATCGCCCGAGCGGCCGGCGTCGGTCCACGGGTTGGATGATGGTCAGGTGTGAGGTACCCTCACGGTGTGTCCCCGAGTTCTGTCACTACGGCGGCCATTCCGGTGAGTAGCCCTCACTCGACGGCGGCGCAGATCCTGGTCGCCGCTCGCGAGCTCTTCGCCGAGGAGGGCTACGACGCGACCTCGGTCGCCGGCATCGCCCGTCGGGTCGGCGTGGTCGAAGGCGCCATCTACCGCCACTATCCCTCGAAGCGTGATCTGCTGCACCAGGTGATCCGGTCGTTCTACGAACCGCTGATCGAGTCGGCCACCACGGGTGTGGCCGCCATCGACTCACCGCGTGAGCGGCTGCGATATCTGATCCGGCGCCAGCTGCAGGCCCTGATCGAGGATCCGGCCCTCTGCCGACTCATCATCAGCGAGGCTCGCTCCTTCGACGACTACTACGAGTCCGAGGTGGCCGATCTCAGCCGCCGCTACACCTCGTTGCTCGTCTCGGCCTTCGTCGACGGCGTCGACCAGGGGGTGTTCCGCGACGACACGCCGGCCGCCCTCGTGCGCGACCTGGTGTTCGGGAGCATCGAACATCTGGGGTGGAGCGCGCTCACCGGCCACCGGACCGTCGACCTCGACACCACCACCGATCAGCTGTTGACGGTGCTGTGCGACGGCATCGAGCCGGCCACCGCGGGTCCGAACGGCGGATCGATGCCCGGGATGGTGGTAGGACTCCGCCGACTCGAGTCGCTGGTCGACCGTCTGGAAGCAATCGCCCCTCCGGAGACCCGATGACCATACTGCGATCCCACATCGACGTCCGGGGGGAGACCTTCCGGGCCAATCGTGCCGCCATGGAACAGCACCTCGGGCGCTACCGCGACCTGGTCGACCAGGCCGTGGCCGGTGGCGGCGAGAAGTATCGGACCAGGCACCACGGCCGGGGTCGCATGCTCGTGCGCGAGCGCATCGAGCTCCTCCTCGATCCCGACGCTCCGTTCGTCGAGCTCTCCGTCACCGCCGGGGCGGACACCGAGTTCGCCGTAGGCGCGGCGGTGGTCACCGGGATCGGCCAGGTGGCCGGAACCGAGTGCGTCATCCTGGCCAACGACCCGACGGTGCGCGGCGGATCGATGAACCCGATCACCGTCCGCAAGATCCTCCGGGCGCTCGCCATCTGCCACGAGAACCGCCTCCCCATGGTGTTCCTGGTCGAGTCGGGCGGGGCGGACCTGCCCCACCAGCTCGAGCTGTACCTGGCTGCCGGCGAGATCTTCCGCAACATCACCGAGCTCTCGGCCGCGGGCATCCCCACCATCTCGTTGGTGTTCGGCAGCTCGACCGCGGGCGGTGCGTACCTACCGGGCACCAGCGACTACGTGGTCATGGTCGACCGCCAGGCGAAGGTTTTCCTCGGCGGTACCCCGCTGGTGAAGATGGCCACCGGCGAGGACGCCGACGAAGAGGAGTTGGGCGGCGCGGCCATGCACTCCAACCGCTCGGGCGTGTCCGACTACTTCGCGGTCGACGAGCACGACGCCGTCCGGCTCGGCCGCCAGATCGTCCGCGGCCTCACGTACCCCAAGCTCGGCCCACCACCCGATCGCTCTCCGCTGCCACCTCGGTACGACCCCGACGAGATCCTCGGCATCGTGTCGGCCGACCTGAAGGTGCCGTTCCCGGTCCGGGAGATCCTGGCCCGGATCGTCGACGATTCCGAGCTCGACGAGTTCAAACCCGGCTACGGGCCCAACCTGGTCACGGGCTTCTCCCATCTGCACGGCCACTCGGTCGGAATCCTCGCCAACGATCGGGGCGTCCTGCTCAACGAGGACGCCAACAAGGCGGCCCAGTTCATCCAACTCGCCAACCAGGTCGACACCCCGCTGCTCTTCGTCCAGAACGTGACCGGCTACATGGTCGGGACCGAGTACGAGAGGCGGGGGATGGTCAAGCACGGATCGCACCAGATCAACGCTGTGGCCAACAGCACCGTGCCTCACCTCACCGTCCAGATCGGCGGGTCGTACGGCGCCGGTAACTACGGCATGGCCGGCCGCCCCTACAACCCGCGGTTCCTGTTCGTGTGGCCCAACGCCAAGACCGCGGTGATGGGTGCGGAACAACTGGCGGGCACGCTGTCCATCGTGGCCCGGGCGTCGGCGGCGGATCGAGGGATCCCCTTCGACGAGGAGGCCGACGCGGCCCGCACCAGGGCGATCGAGGATCAGATCACCCATGAGGAGCAGGCGTCGGTCATGTCGGGCCAGCTGTACGACGACGGCATCATCGACCCGCGCGACACGCGCGACGTTCTCGGCGTCGCACTGTCGGCCGCCTTCACCAATGAATGCCGGGGCCAGCGTGGCTACGGCGTGTTCCGGATGTAGGTGCCGACCATGTTCGAACGACTCCTCATCGCCAATCGGGGCGAGATCGCCCGTCGCCTGATGCGGACCTGTGTCGACCTCGGGGTCGAGACGGTCGCCGTATTCTCCGATGCGGACGAGGACGCCGCGTTCGTCCACGACGCGGACCTCGCGGTCGGTCTAGGTGGCAACGCGCCGGTCGACTCGTATCTGCGGATCGACGCGATCGTCGAAGCGGCCCGCCGCACCGGTGCCGACGCCGTCCACCCGGGCTACGGGTTCCTGGCCGAGAACGCCTCGTTCGCACGCGCCGTGTGCGACGCCGGAATGGTGTTCGTGGGACCCTCGCCCGAAGTGATCGAGGTCATGGGTTCGAAGCTCGAGGCCAAGCGGCGTATGGCGGACGCCGGTGTGCCCCTCCTGCCGTCGGCCGAGCTGGCCGGGCTCGACGACCAGGGAGTCCTCGCCGCCGGTGATGCGGTCGGCTACCCGCTCCTGGTCAAGGCCTCGGCCGGAGGTGGTGGTCGCGGCATGCGCATCGTCACCACGGCCGGCGAGCTGGCCGACGCCGTGGCCGGAGCGGCCCGCGAGGCCGAGTCGGCCTTCGGCGACGGCACCGTCTACGCCGAGCGCTACGTCAGCCCGTCCCGCCACGTCGAGGTGCAGATCTTCGGCGACGGGTCCGGTCGGGTCGTGCACTTCCACGAACGCGAGTGCTCGATCCAGCGCCGCCACCAGAAGATCGTCGAAGAGGCGCCCAGCCCGTCGCTCGACGCCGAGACACGCACTGCGCTGCATCGAGCTGCGGTGCAGGCCGGCGAGGCCATCGGCTACACCAACGCCGGAACGGTCGAGTTCCTGCTCGCTCCGCCGGGTGCAGGCGGTCACACCGAGTTCTTCTTCCTCGAGGTGAACACCCGGCTCCAGGTCGAGCACGCCGTCACCGAGGCCGTCCTGGGCGTCGATCTCGTCGAGCTCCAGCTCCAGGTCGCCGCCGGCGGGGAGGTCCCGGTCCAGGGCGACATCGGACCGGTGTCGGGCCACGCCGTCGAGGCGCGGCTCTACGCCGAGGATCCGACGCAGGACTACCGGCCGACGACGGGCGTCGTGCACCACTTCGCCGTTCCCGGCCCGGTTCGGCTCGACACCGCCATGGATGACGAGGGCGAGGTCAGCCAGTTCTACGACCCCATGATCGCCAAGGTGATCGCACACGCCCCGACGCGGGACACGGCGATTCGCCAGCTGGCAGCCTCGCTGGCCGGTGCGACCATCGACGGCATCGCGACCAACCGGGAGTTGTTGGTCCGGACGCTGCGTCACGCCGAATTCGTCGGCGGGCAGGGGGACAGTGACTTCCTGGTTCGCAACGACCCGGCCGAGCTCGGGCGGTCGCTCGTCGAGGGGACCGAGGCCGCGATCCACGCGGCCGCGGCAGGCCTAGCCCTCCAGTGCGTCAACCGCGCCACCGATGGCCACACCCCGAGTGTTGCCACGGGGTTTCGCAATGTCGCGACCGAGCCTCAACGCTTGGAGCTGGTCCACGGGGATCGGTCCGTCATGGTCGAATACCGCTTCCAACGGGGCCGGCTCGTCGATCTGGCCGTGGACGGGGTCGAGCTCGCAGCGCCGGTCGTGTACGGCCTCGGACCGGATCTCGTCGACCTCGGCATCGACGGCGTACGGCGAGAGCTGGACGTGCGGATCCACCCGGGCCAGGTCTCGGTCTCCACCCATCGAGGGGCGATCGTCTTCGATCGGGCCCCCCGATTTCTCGAACCGGAGGACCAGATCGATCCCGGTTCGACGGTGGCCACCATGCCCGGCACGATCGTCGCGGTTCCGGTCGGCGAGGGCGACACGGTCGAGGCCGGTGATGTCCTCGTCATCATGGAGGCCATGAAGATGGAGCTGTCGGTGTCGGCCGGTGTCGCCGGTGTGGTCACGGCTGTACCCGTGGCCGTCGGCGACTCGGTCGAGGCCGGATCGATCCTGGTGGTGGTCGAAGACGTGCGATAGTGCACGGGAACGACGATCTAGGGGGCATGGCCGTGGCCGGAACGGTTCGACTGGACATCGACGGGGCGATCGCCACCATCACCAACGACAACGCCGAGAAACACAACGCGTTCGACGACGAGATGGACGCCCGGCTCTTCGCGATCCTGGCCGAGCTCGAGGAGCGCCCCGACGTGCGGGCTGTGATCTGGCGGGGCGAAGGCAAGTCCTGGTCGTCGGGGCGCGACGTGGCCTCGATCGGAAGCAACAAGACCGGGATGACCCACCACGAGCTCATGCGCAGGGGCCACCGGGGGATCCAGCAGGTGTGGGACATCGACGCGCCGATCATCGTTGCCATCCAGGGGTGGGCACTCGGCGGCTCGTTCCAGCGTGCGCTGTTGTGCGACATCCGAATCGCGGCCGAAGGGGCACGGTTCATGCTTCCCGAGGTGACCCACGGGGTAATACCCGACACCGGCGGCGTGGCGGTGCTCTACGAGATGTGTGGCCACGGACTGGTGAGCGACATGGTGTTGACCGGCCGGCGGCTTTCGGCCGAGGAAGCGTTGGCCCACGGGATCGTGTCGCGGATCGTGCCACCCACCGAGCTCGACGCGACCGCCCGGGAGATGGCCGAGGGAATCGCCGCGTCGCCGGCGGCGACGGTGAAGATGGCCCGCAAAGTGATCGGACATCTGGCCCGGCCCCAGGTCTCCTCGTCCATGGAGGACGAGCTCATCTACCAGACGTACATCAACAGGAGCGACGACT
Source organism: uncultured Acidimicrobiales bacterium (assembly GCA_963695075.1). Lineage (GTDB taxonomy): Bacteria > Actinomycetota > Acidimicrobiia > Acidimicrobiales > CAWCAL01 > CAWCAL01. The sequence continues at coordinate 649,784 of CAVOFR010000003.1, read as the reverse complement.
ACCGCGAGTTCCGTGCGGCCCGAAGCGAGGAACGACCGCCCAACTACACCGGGAGCTGAACCATGGCCGACAAGATCGGACTGCCCGCGCCGCCCGAACCCGGAGCGACCGCCCTCGCTCCCGGGGTCTACGACGGCGTATGCGTGTTCGTCACCGGCGGAGGCACTGGCCTGGGAAAGGCCATCGCGAGCGAGTTCGCCCGCCTCGGTGCGTCGCTCGTCGTGGCCAGCCGCAAGCCCGAACATCTCGCAGCGGGCCGGGAGGCGCTCGAAGCGCTCGGGGCCCCTGTGCTCACGCCGGCCTGCGACATCCGGGACGCCGAGTCGATCAGCGCCGCGTTCGACGCGGCCACCGAAGCCTTCGGCCTGCCCCGGGTGCTCGTCAACAACGCCGCGGCCAACTTCCCGGTGCCGGCCGAGGACATGTCACCCAACGCCTGGCGCACGGTGGTCGACATCACCCTCAACGGCACCTTCCTGTGCAGTCGGGAGTTCGGCCGGCGTCACCTGGGGGCCGGCACCCCGGGTTCGATCATCAACGTCGGAGCCTCGTACGCCTGGACCGGCGGTCCGGGGTTCGCGCACTCGGCCGCAGCCAAGGCGGGGGTCAAGAACCTGACCGAGACCCTGGCCGTCGAGTGGGGTCCCTACGGCATTCAGGTCAACTCGATAGTGCCCGGCTTGTTCCCGCACGAGGACATGACCGCTGACATCGCAGGCAACCTCGACCGGACCCACGACAAGGATCCGGCCCAACCGGCCCTACGGGTCGGTCAACGCCAGGAGCTGGGGTGGGCTGCCACGTTCCTGGCCTCGCCCTATGCCCGGTTCATCTCGGGCCACACGCTGGTGGTGGACGGCGCCAACTGGCAACGGCGCACGCTGACCAACCCGCCGGTGGTGACGGTCCGCGAGCAGATGGGGCTCGACGACTTCGACCCCGACGGCCGCCGGTAGATCCCGTCGAACCCGGAATCTGTGCAAGGTTGGGCGGACGGGAGCACCCGAAGCTTGCACGGATTCTCGTTGTCGCGCGCCGCGGTCAGTTGCCGCGGACGCCGCGGAGGCCGGCCCACGCCAGCTCGGCAACCTGCCGGGCCAGGAGCTCCGGTTCGACCGGTGTGTCACGATTCGCCATCCAGTGGCGGCTCGCCCCTTCGGCCAGCCCGACCACCCCGTAGGCCAGCAACCGCTGATGGTGGGGGTCGATGGCTTCGACCTCGATCATGGCGGCCACGAAGTCGGCGATCAGCGCCTCGACCTGGAGAGCGGCGTCGGCGAACTCGGGATCGCGGCGCGTCCCGCTGCCGAAGATCAGCCGGTAGGCCGAGTGATTGTCGGCGACGAACCGGAAATAGGCGGTGAACCCGGCCTCGACCTGTTCGCGTGGGCCGGCGGCCTGGGCCGTCGCCTTGGCAATGGTGTCCTGGAGCGCTTGGCCCACATCGTCGAGTAGCTCGCGATAGAGGTCGCGCTTCGAAGCGAAGTGCTGGTAGAGCACGGGCTTGGTGACGCCGGCGGCCCGGGCGATGTCGTTCATCGCGGTCTGGTGGAAGCCCTGGGTGGCGAACAACTCGAGCGCGCAGTCGAGTAGTTGGCGTCGGCGTTCAGGACCGGGAAGGCGGGGCGTCACGGCGGGGTTTCGTCTCCGAGTGGATGGTTACCGAAGGGTAACAAATCGCAGGCCGGCTTTGCGTTCCCCGGCCACGCAGGCCGGCTTTCTAACGATCTGGAGACGGGGCCCCGCCGTGGTATCCCCAACGCTTCGTCCCCAACCCTGTGGTCAATGGTCGTCGGCGTCGTAGGTGGGCCGAGACGCGATGAAGGCCGGTGGCCCCCCGGTCCACCGACCTTCACAACGGCAACAGTGTGACAGACGTCATGCACCGCGCGCCAGGGGTTTGGCCAATTTTTCCACAGACTTGTCCGCAGGCCGATCTGCGGCGGCGATCCGGCTCGCCCCAAGGGGACGATCGATGACAGGCTGCCCACCGACCAAGGGGACCGAATGCCGCAGTGGCTGATCGTGCTCATCACGTTCCCGGTGATCACGGGGTTCATCGGCTGGCTCACCAACTGGGCCGCGATCAAGATGATCTTCGGGCCGCAGTCGTTCGTCGGAATATGGAAGATCGGCTGGCAGGGCGTGTTGCCCGCCCAGGCCGACCGGTTCGCCAACGACGTGGCCACGACGATGACCGAGGAACTGCTCTCGGCCCGGGAGCTGGCTGAACGCATACCGAAGGAGGACGTGCTCGAACTCCTCGACAGCATCCTCGACGAATACGCGGGCGACATCGTCCGAGACGCCGCCGAGATCGTCAGCCCGGGTCTGTGGGCCGACTGGGATCCGGCCGCCCGGGACATGATCGTCCAGATGGCCCGGTCCCAGGTGGCCGAGGCGGCCGACGAGATCGTCGGTGACGTGCAGGCCATCAGCGACGAGGTACTCGACCTCCAGGAGCTGGTCGTTTCTCTCCTGACGGGCGAGAACGTCGGTCGGCTCGTTCGGCTGTTCCGCACGCTCGGTCGGCGCGAGTTCCGATTCATCGAGTACTACGGCGCCATCTTCGGCGCCGTCGTCGGGCTGGCGCAGGCGCTGCTGTTCACCTGGGCCAACCAGTGGTGGCTGTTGCCGATCGTCGGGATCGTGGTCGGGTTGGGGACGAACTACCTGGCCATCCAGATGATCTTCCGCCCCCAGGAGCCCCGCCGCTACTTCGGCGTCGTCACCTACCAGGGCATGTTCCCGAAGCGGCAGGCCGAGATCGCCCGCGAGTTCGGCGAGGTCGCCGCCGACGAGATATTCACCCCGCGCAACCTGCTCCGCCTGGTCGCCGAGGGCGAAGGCGGTCTCCGCATCGCGACCGTCGTGTTGCAGCAGGTCGCAGACCGCACCGAGGCCATGCGGCCGGGTCTCGAGGCGATCACCCAGGCCGAGCTCACGCCCGACGTTGTCGGACGGGTCCAGATGCTGGTCGTGCAACGGGTGATCGAGAGCGCGCCCGAGGTCCAACCCGACGTGGAGGCCTTCATCGAGGAGCAGCTCGGTATCGCCGAGCTGGTCGAGGAGAAGCTCGCCACCCTCTCCAAGCCCGACTTCGAACGCATCCTCCGCGGTGTCTTCGAAGAGGACGAGGTGATCCTGGTGGCGATCGGCGGAGGACTCGGCGGGTTGGTCGGCGCCCTCCAGGGCGCTCTGACGCTCGCCTTGTGACCGGCTCGGGCCCCGATCCGCCCGAAATCCCGTTCTGGGTGTTCGATGCCGTCGCTCTCCACCGCTGACGGACCAGATTTCGGCGTGTGGCGGTCAGTGGCCGCTGTCGAGGCCGGCGTCATCTCTCACCGCGGCCTTCACTCCATAGCCGATCACGATGGCTGGTGCGAGCACGATCGAACCCCCGACCAGGCACGCCACGATCACGGTGATCAGCCAGCTCGGGAAACCGGCCGCGAATCCGACGAAGAACAGAATCAACGCCAGACCGAACAACGAATAGCCGACCCGCTGGCCGATTTCGGCCAGGCGCTTCAGCCGCGCTCGTCGGGCCAGAATCGGATCGGACCCGCCCGGCGGGGGCTCGTCGCCCGCGGGATCGTCGGTCACGGCAACCAGCCCCGCTCGGCGAGGAGCGATCGCAGCCTGTCGCGCATGACGTCGGTCGATAGATGGGTGCGGGCCACGGCCTGATTGTGGTCCAACAACGCCGGATCGGGATGATCGAGCCAGGATCGGGCCGGTTCGACGTCGCCGGTCGGGAACCACTCGAAGCCCAGCTCCCTGAGCTCCTCGGCCACGGGGTATTCGCCGACCGCGGCCGGCTTGCGATGGATGGCAGCCTCGATCGGGGGGTTTCCGAACCCCTCCCATGTCGAGGGGAAGACCACGAGGTCCCCGGCCGCGTAGATGTCCTCGATCCTGTGGTGGCGCGCATGGCGGACCGGGCAGACGGCCTCGGCCAGGACGAGCTCGAGTGTGCTTCCGTAGTCCTCCTCGGCTCCGCCGGGCAGCCAGTAGATCCCGCCGAGAGCCGCGGTCAGCTCCAGGGCCCGGGGAATCCCCTTTCGCTCGATGGCGCGAACCGGATGCACACAGAGGAGATCCTCGGCCCCGACCTCGATCATCCGCCTCGCCCCGGCGCGGTCTCCGGGAGCGGGTTCGATCTCGAAACCGTTGTAGATCGTCGTGGCCTCGAACCCACGGTCGGTCATCTCGCGCTCGGTGAGACGGTTGATGGTCACGTGAGCCCAGGCCGGGTCGTCGGCCGGGAGCTCGGTCACCGCGGCGAATCGCTCGCGCTGCCATGGTGGATCGTGGTGGTGGTACACGGCCGGCCGGCCGGCCAGGACCTCGTTCACGACGCGACTGGCGGGCAGGTTGAGCGGGATGGTGCCGAGGTTCTCGACGATCACCAGGTCGGCCTGGCCGAGCGCGGCCCGGATCCGGTCCGGCGACGGGGGCTCGTCGGCGTCGATGCTCAGTCCGGGAACGACGACGTCCACCGGCCCCTCGCCTGCGACGGTGACGGTGTCGAATCCCAGGTCGGTGAGTGCCTGCTGCCACAATGCGGCCACGACCGAGACGCCGTCGGTGAGACCGAGGCGGAAGGAGAGGATCGCACAGGTGGCCATGGGGAGCGACGGAGGGGAGCGGGCTGGGGAGGGCGACGAACGCGCCGACACCCTAACCCCGGAGACTCTTCGTCCTGCGGTGGCCGCGATGATGCACGGCCATTGGCAGCAACAGGGTTACACGGCCCCCAACGCCGAGGTCTACCCGTGGCAGTGGCTGTGGGACTCGTGCTTCCACGCGCTGATCTGGCACGAGCTCGACGACACCGATCGTGCACTGGCCGAGCTCCGGTCCCTGTTCGTTCCCCAGCACGTCAGCGGGTTCGTGCCTCACATGAACTACGTCGCCCGGCCCGGGGCATCCATCGAGTTCTGGGGCCGGCCAGGGGCCTCGTGCATCACCCAGCCGCCGATGTACGGCCACGTTCTGGCCCAGCTCGCCCGAGCCGGAGTCGACGTCGCCGATGAGCTGGTGACCGCGGCCTGCGCCGGACTGGAGTTCCTGCTGTCCGGCCGTCGTCGGCTCGATGGGCTCCCGGTGTTGTGCCATCCGTGGGAGTCGGGCGCCGACGACAGTCCCCGGTGGGATGGGTGGTGCCCCGGTGGGCGTTTCGACCCGGCCGCATGGCATGCGGTGAAGGGCGATCTGGTCCGGTCCGTGCACCATCGGGAGGGGGCGCCGGTCGAGAACCCCGAGTTCGCGGTCGCCTCGGTCGGCTTCGCCGCGCTGGTGGCATTCAACGCCATCGAGCTGATCGACCAGTTCGGCGTGACCTTCGTCGGCGACGTTCGGGCCGTCGTCGATGGTCTGGCCGCTCGCTGGGACGAAGACCTTCGCACCTGGGTCGATGTCACGCCGACCGGACGGGTGGCCTCGTCCGCGGTCCGCACCGCCGACGCGCTCCTTCCCCTCCTGGTGGTCGAGCCGGGGTCCGCGCCGGCCGCGACGGCCTCGACCGAGCTCATGGACCCGGCGGCGCTGGCCGGTGAGTTCGGTCCCCGCGGCGTCGACCGTCGCGAACCGACCTACGAGCCGAACCGGTACTGGCGCGGCCCCGGCTGGCCCCAGCTGGACTATCTGTTGTGGTGCGCGGCTCGACGTCTTGGGCTGTCCCAGCAGGCTCGCGACCTGGCGGCTGGTTCCCGCCGCGGTGCGATCAGCTCGGGGCTGGCCGAGTACTGGAACGCCGACACCGGCGTCGGGCTCGGTGCCATCCCCCAGTCCTGGGCCGGCGTGGCGCTGCTGTTGTCCTGAGTCGGGCCGGTGGAGTGCGTTATCGGGGGTCTGTCCCCCGGTAACGCACTCAGACGCCGGTGAGGTCCCGGTCGGTGCCGGTCGACTGACCGGTGAGGTCGAGGATGAGCTTGTCGATGTCGAATTCGACGTCCTCGGGCCTGACCTTGCGTCGTTCCGGCTCGGGGCCGTGGGTGAGGTCGGTCTCGTCGTCGTCATGACCGACCGGCTTCTTGTGGCGGGACTTGGTGACATTGGCCGCGATGGTGGCCAGGCCGGCCAGCGCGATCAGGTCACCGAACGACAGCACCTGCTGGGTGAGAGGGATCGGAATGATGTCACCGAGACCGGCGAGCACGTCGTCGGAGGTCTCGAGCCGGCGTCCGCCGACGAAGTCGTATCGTTCGAGGTCCTCGGCGGTGGTGACTTCGGCGATCAGGAGCGATTCGGCCCTGGTGGGAATCGCACCGTTGATCGCGATGGGGACCAGGTTGAGACCCAGGCCGATCAGCACGATCGGCATGCCTTTCAGATGCAGGTTGCGTGCGCCGAACCACATCATCGCGATGATCGCCGCCAGTGCGAGCCAAACGTCGTCGGCGCCGAACAGCTCGAGAGCGAGCGTGGCGGCCACCGCGGCCAACAGAACCGGCCAGGAGTTGACGGTCCAGTCCGACAGGTTCCGGAGTCTTCCGCCGCGGAGGCGGCCTATCAGGAGGCCGATGAGGACGACACCGATGGTGAGCACCACGGGACAAGACCGTACCTTCGGCGTGGGCGCTGGAAAGGGATGGTCCCCGGCGTTCGAGCGTCCGGCGACCGCGCGGCGACCGATCAGGTGATCGGATGGGTGGTTGGCTACCGTCCCCCCATGACGGAATCCGAGCTGTTGACCGACATCGCCGGCGGTGTCGCCACCTTCACCATCAACCGCCCGGAGCGGCGCAACGCCATGTCGTGGACGGTCCTGCAGTCGCTCCGTGAGGGTCTTGCCCGAGCGCGTGAGGACGAGGATGTCCGCGTCGTGGTCCTCACCGGCGCGGGGGAGCGCGCCTTCTGCGCCGGCGCCGATCTCACCGGCATGGCCGACGGCGGGGGCCATCTGGCACTCCACGAGAGCAGGGGCGTACTCGCCCGTCTGTTCGCCGATCTGTGGGATCTCGGCATGCCGACCATCGCCAAGGTGCGGGGCTACGCCCTCGCCGGTGGGATGGGTCTGGCGCTGTCGTGCGACATGGTCGTCGCGGCCGACGACGCGGTCTTCGGCGTGCCGGAGATCGACGTCGGACTGTGGCCCTACATGATCACCGTGCCGATGACGCGTTCGATGCCACCGAAGAAGGCCCTCGAGCTGATGATGACCGGCCGTCGGGTGCCGGCCGAAGAGGGTGCCCGGATCGGATTCGTCAACCATGTCGTCCCGGCCGACGATCTGGATGCTTCCGTGGCCGAGCTGGCCGCGGGCCTCGCGGCCAAGTCGCCCGCCGCGATGAAACTGGGTCGTTCGTCGTTCTACTCGGTCTGGGGCAAGTCGGCGGACGAGGCGCTCGCCGTGCTCCATCCCATGCTGAGCATCACCGCGGGCACCGACGACGCAGCCGAGGGCATCGCCGCGTTCCTCGAGAAGCGGGACCCCGACTGGACGGGGACCTGATGACCCTGGGGGTCGAGCGCCGGGGCAAGGTGACGATGCTGACCCTCGATCGCCCGGAGAAGCGCAACGCGTTGACCCACCGGACGCTCGAAGAACTCGACGCCGCCCTGGCCGACGACGACCCGATGGTCGTGGTCCTCACCGGAACCGGTGGCCACTTCTGCGCCGGCGCCGATCTCACGACCCTCGAGGACACCGCGTTCACGGATCTGCTGCACGACGTACTCGAGCGGATTCGCACCGGACCCTTCGTGACCATCGCCGCCGTCTCCGGAGCGGCGATGGGGGGCGGCACGCAGTTGGCCATCGCCTGCGACCTGCGGATCGGCTCGGAGTCGGCCCGCTTCGGGATTCCGGCCGGCAAGCTCGGTCTGATGGTCGATCACTGGACCGTCGCCAGGCTCACCGGCATGATCGGCCAGGGCCCGGCCCGGGCCGTCCTCCTCGGTGGTGCCATCCTCGATCTGGACGAAGCCCGGCGGGTCGGGCTCGTCCAGCGGGCCGGCGGGCTGGACGTGGCTCTGGCCTGGGCCGACGACATCGCCGAGCTGGCCCCGCTGAGCGTGCTCGGCCACAAGCTCAGCCTGAACGAGACCGAGGACGTCGCTTTTCGGGGGGGACCCGGCGCGGCGTTCCGGCGGGCGTGGGACAGCGCGGACCTCCAGGAGGGGCTGGCGGCGTTCCGCGAGAAGCGGGCGCCCCGATTCGAGGGCCGGTAGGAGACGCCGGCCCCAGGTCAGTGTTCCCAGGGGTCGTCGCGACCCGGTGGTCTCCTCGGGCGAACTCGCGGCCTCAGAGCCCAGTTCTGGGCTGGTGGGCCACCAGTTCGGTGTTTGGGGCCGGGGTGACGACTGGCGGGGCGTCGACCTGGTTGGGCGTAGCCGTCGGCTACCGACGGCCAGGGACCAGATTTCGGCCCACCCGCCGGGGAGGGCTCCTCGGGAGTTCAGCGAACTCGAGCTTCGCCTCGTCCCCACCCGCCGAACTCCTCAGCGCTGCTCCCAGGGATAGCGAAGGCCGATCTGGGACCGGGCCTCGTCGATGACGGTCAAGGTGGCCACGGCGTCGTCCCACGACCAGCGATCGCTCTCGAGCACGCCGGCCCGGATGCAGCGGTGCACCTCGGGCACCTGGTGGTGCAGGCCGGCCGGCTCGGTGTCGATCACACGGGGCCGGTCGCCCTCGATCGTGAGTCGCTCGGTTCGGTGCATGCGCGGGTCGAGCGCGATCGACCCCCGCGTTCCCTTGATCCGGGCCGCGCAGTCGCCGGCACGAGTGATCGAGACGTGGTGTCTCGACACGCCGCCACCGCGATGCACCAGGCCGAGTGTCGTGTGCCGGTCGACCCCCCGATCGGTGAGCTGGCCGGCCGCCGTCACCTCGGCCACGTCGCCGAGGACCAGCCGGGCCAGATGGATCGTGTAGACCCCGAGGTCCAGGAGCGCACCTCCGGCCCGGTCGGGGTCGAACAGCCGGTGTTTCGCGCGGGCCTCCTCCGGTACCGAGAAGCTGAAGTCGGCGGTGACGGTCATCGGGTGGCCGATCGTCCCGTCGTCGAGCAGCCGACCCAGGGCGGTGTACGAGGGTTGGAATCGGCTCCACATGGCCTCCATGAGGAACCGTCCGTTGGTGCGCGCCGCGTCGCACATCTCACGTGCTTCGGCCGCGCTCGTCGCGATCGGCTTCTCGCAGAGCACGTGTCGTCCGGCCTCGAGGAAGAGGATCGTGTCGGACCGGTGCCGGTCATGGGTCGAGGCGACATACACGACGTCCACGTCGGGGTCGGCCGCCATCACCTCGGGGCTCCCGGAGGCCCGGGGTATTCCGAGGCGGCAGGCGAAGTCCTCGGCCCGTCCCGCCGTCCGCGATGCCACGCTGACGACCCGGGCATCGGGGACCTGCCCGAGGGATTGCACGAACTTCTCGGCGATCCCGCCGGTGCCGCAGATGCCCCAGCGCACCGGCGCGGTCACAGCCCGGTGTCTCGGGCGGATCCGGTCAACCGCTCACCTTTCCGGAACAGGACGCAGAGAATCGTGCGGTCGTCGGTGTTCTCCCATGCCGTCACCGTCGGCCAGAAGTGGCTGACGGTGAACGCCGAACCGGTATAGGGCAATCCGACGAAGGCCTGGAACTCGTCGACGCAGAAGTTCGTGGCGTAGTCGATGAGCTCGTCCTCACCCGGGTAGGCGGGATCGACCGACTCGAAGGCCGTCTGGGCGAACACCTCGCTGTCGTGCGCTTCCTCGCACGCAACCAGGTCGACCTCCCGGACCTCGGCCGGATCGATGGTCGGGGCGGCAGCGTCGAAGCAGTCGCCCGCGCCGAGGTCGATCACCGAGACCGGCCCGGTGGGGGAGCTCGTCGAAGGGGCGCCTTCGGTCGTGGTGGTCGAGCCGTGGTCGGCCGTCGTCGCATCGCTCGTGGTCGGTTCGAGCCGGGTCGTGGTGGTGTTCTCACCGTCGGTCGCGTCGCCATCGGCCGCGTTCTCGGCACCGGAGCATGCGCCGATGACGATCGCGGAAGCGACGAGAAGGGCGGCTGTGCTCATGGCTCTTCGGCCCAGGGGCCTCATCGCTAGCCGGCGGGGAGGAAGCGGTCGACGTAGTAGAAGCATGGGATTAGGGCCAGTAGCCCCAGGGGAGCGATCAGGATGAAGGGCTGCCACCGGATCTTGGCACGCGTGGCGAGCCAGAGCCCCAACCAGACCCCCGCGGCGAGTGCGGCCCATCGCCACATGTCGGCGATCGCGTCGGGGTACAGGGGGCTGGCCAGTAAGGGCAGAGCGATGCCGACCAGCGCGGCCCAGAGCGATTGTCGCACCGCGGCCCAGAGGATCAGCCACAGCCCGAGGGTGGCCAGGCCCCACCACAACGCGGGGCCCAGTGCTTCCTTGTCGCCGGCGAGTCCGGCGTCGAGGTCGAGGTCGGTCGTCACCACATCGGCCTCGGCGGCGGGCGGGTCGGTCGGATCTTCGGTGGCCAGGACCGGGACGGCATCGGACGGAGTCGTATCGTCGGTGTCGCGCACCTTGGGCGGCGGCGCGGGTGTCTGCACCAGCTTGCCGGCGACGATGATGCGCTGGCGGGCCGAGTAGCGGGGGTGGCAGGCGGTGAGGGTCAGCCGGTTGTCGCCGAAGTTCTCGAGCACCCAGGTCTCACCCGGCCCGACGATCCAGCTCGCCCCCTCCGGGTCGCCGGGCGCGTAGTTGGCGGAGTTGTCCGCCGTGGCGTCGGCCGCGGTCATGATCTCGTAGGTGAAGTCGCCCCAGAGCGTGCTGACCGACACGATGTCGCCCGGTCGCAGCTCGTCGATCCGCCCGAAGGGCGCGCCATAGGTGGTGCGATGGCCGGCGATGGAGGCGTTGCCGATGTTGCCCGGCATGGGTGACTCGGCGTAGTGGCCGGGACCTCGCTTCAGATCGTCGACGCTCACCCCCTCGACCACCACCTTGTGGGTCCCGATGCGGGGGATGTCGATGATGGCCAGCGGTTCGCTGCGCCGCGGAGCATAGATCTCGAGCTCCTCGCCGCTCGCGCTGACCGGGATGAGCGACTCGGATGGCTCCACCGGCTCGACGTCGGTGAGTGGCACCGACGTGCTCGTCACGGCCGGCTCGCTGTCGACCTCGGACTCATCGGAGAACTGGGCCGCTATCTCGGCTTCGAGCGCGGCGAACTGCTCCTCGAGCTCGTTCTGTGCACGCGCCTCCTGATAGCCGGTACCCCAGAGCTGGTACGCGACGAAGGCGAACAGCACGATGCCGGCCGTGATGAGCGTGCGGCCGATACCGCCGAGGACCCGCGCGAACGTCACGGCACGAGGGTAAGCAGTAGAGGGCGGAAAGTGGTGTCGGGGGGCATGGTTGCTCATCGGCGGAAAGGCCCACCGACTTACCCGCCGAGCAGTCGAGGACGTAACCTCAATTCGGCCATCTTCATGGATCCCGTGGTCCACCTCCGTTCCGCCGTGTGCATGCTCGGACGGTTTCCTGCCCTGGCCGGCATCGATCTCGATGTCGCTCCGGGCCAGATTGTCTTGCTGGTCGGCCCCAACGGTGCCGGCAAGACAACTCTGTTGCGCGCCTGTGCGGGCCTCGTCCCGGTGGTCCAGGGCGAGGCGGAAGTACTGGGTCACGACCTCCGGTCGGACCCCCGGATCGTCCGGCGTCGTGTGGGGCTGCTCGGCCACGACAGCTTCCTGTACGGCGATCTGACCGTCGAGGCCAACCTGCGGTTCTGGAGCGAAGCGGCGGGCGCGAGCACCGGCGATGCCGACCGTGCCTTCGAGCGGGTCGGGCTGGACGGCCGGCTGAGGACCGTCGCCGTCAACCGGCTCTCGGCCGGCCAGCGCCGCCGCGCATCGCTGGCGGCACTGGTGGCCCGTCGACCTGAGTTGTGGCTGCTGGACGAGCCTCATGCCGGACTCGACGCGGGTGGCCGGGACCTGCTCGACACATTGCTGATCGAAGCGGCCGGGGTGGGGGCAACGGTCCTCATGGCCTCGCACGAGACCGAACGCGCCGTGCCTCTGGCGGATGCGGTCGTACGGATCGACGGCGGCATGGTCACCGACATCTCACGGCCCGCGTCGCCCCCCGGGGTGCCCAGTGGTCCGTGAAGCGGCGTTGGTCGCGCGCAAGGACCTCCTCCTCGAGTGGCAGTCCCGGATCACCCTTCACCAGGTGCTGCCCTTCGCCCTGGTCATCGTGGTGCTCTTCGGGTTCGCTTTCGAGCCCGACAGCAGGGTGCTCGACGAAGCTGCTCCCGGGCTGTTCTGGCTCGCTCTCCTCTTCGTGACCGTGCTGATCACCCAGCGGACGATCTCGGTCGAGTTCTCCGACGGCGTCGATCAGGCGCTCAGGCTCACCGGTCTGGACCCGGCCGCGATCTTCCTGGGAAAGACGGCCGCCACGGCGGTCCAGCTCCTGGCCATCGAGGTGGTGCTCGGCGCCGGCGTGATCCTGCTCTACAACCAGACGCTGGCCGGGGCACCCTTGATCGTGGCCACAGCGGTGCTCACGACGATCGGTCTGGCTGCAGCGAGCAGCCTCTATGCGGTTCTCGCGGCGGGAGCGAGGGTGAAAGAGACGGTCTTGCCAATACTCTTGCTTCCCGTGTTGTCCCCGCTGCTCATCGGAGCCACCCAGGTGTTCCGCGACGCCCTCGACGGGCAGTCGTCCGACAGCTGGCCCTGGCTCGTCCTGCTCGGCATATTCGGCCTGGCCGAACTGGCGCTCGGGCTCTTCGCCTACGGGTCGTTGTTGGAGGACACGTGACCAGTCCCGGCGATCAGCAGAAGGGATCGGCCGCACCGGCCTCGACCGGATCGACGGTCACCCGGGTGCTCGGTGTGATCTCACTCGTCGGCATGGCGTTGGTCATCCCGCTCGGCCTGCTCTGGACGCCGGCGGATGGCGTGCAGGGCGACGCGGTCCGACTGCTGTACGTGCACGTTCCGTCGGCCTGGCTGATGTATCTGAGCGTGATCTCCGTCGTCGTCGGGGGGGCGATGTACCTCTGGAAGGGGAGCCAGTTCTGGGATCTCGTCGGCGAAGCCGGGGCCGAGGTCGGCGTGCTGTTCTGCTCGACGACGCTCATCTCCGGGATGTTGTGGGGTCGACCCACCTGGGGCGCCTACTGGGTGTGGGACGCCAGGCTGACCAGCACCGCACTCCTCCTCGTGCTCCTGGTCGGCTGTGTCGCCCTCCGTCGTGCCACCACCGAGTCACAGGGCGGGCGGCGTCGATCGGCGTGGCTCGGCCTGTCCCTGCTGCCCAACGCGATCATCATCCACTTCGCGGTCGACTGGTGGCGCAGCCTCCACCAGACCGCCACCGTGCGGCCCACCGGCGCCGAGATCGAAGGGCTCATGCTGTTCACCTGGATGCTGGCCGGCGTGATCTTCATGGTCATCTGGGTCTGGATGATGATCCACCGGTTCCGGATTGCCTTCCTGACCGAACAGCTCGACGTCCACGGTCGGTCGGTGGCCCTCGAGGCCCGACGAGCCGAGGCGGTCTCGGCCCCGGTCCCGCCCGCGCCCTCTGGCGGGTTGGCGCCGCCCGCGCCCTCTGGCGGGTTGGCGCCGCCCGCGCCCTCTGGCGGGTTGGCGCCGCCCGCGCCCACCGGTCCAGGTGAACACGATGGATGACGCCGGGTTCGTCCTCGGTGGCTGGGCCGTGATCGTGGGGTCGATGGCCCTCTACGCGTGGCGACTCGTCCGGCGGGGCCGCGCGCTCAGCCGCGAAGTACCCGAGGAGCACCGCCGATGGATGTGACTCCCCGTGAGGCACCACCGGTCGCTCCCCGGCGCCGGACGATCGGTTGGATCCTCGCCGCCGTGCTGGTCGCCGCGGTGGGGTTCCTGCTGTTCAAGGGCTTGACCGAGGCCTCGGTGTTCTTCCTCAATGTCGACGAAGCGGTCGAACGCCGGGACGAGCTCGGATCCGATCGTTTCCGCATCCAGGGCTACATCGTCGGCGACTCGATCGAGACCGTCGGCCAGTACGTCGTGTTCGACCTGACCTTCGGTGGTCAGGTCGCCAGTGTTCGCCACCAGGGTGACGTGGCCGAGGTGCTCCACCCCGAGACTCCGGTCGTGCTCGAGGGGGCATGGCAGGGTGACCGATTCGAGAGCGATCTCCTGCTCAACAAACACGACGAGGTCTACACCGAGGAGAACCCGGAGCGGCTCGACTACGACCCCGACGCTCCCCCTGACGACGGGGCCGCGCTCGGTGCCGACCCGATCGACGTGGCCCCGACCGAAGAACCACGGTGAATCGCTTCCTCGGCGACCTCGGCATCATCCTCGGCCTGTCCGGATCGATCGCCGGCTTGGTGGCCCTCACCATCGGTCTGCGACGCCGGGACGGACGCCTTCTGCGCTCGTCGCGCGTGTACGCCGTCGTCGTTCTCGCCGGAGCGCTGCTGGCCATCGTGGCCATGGAACGTGCCCTCATAACCCGCGACTTCTCCGTGGCCTACGTCGCCGAGAACGGCAGTTCGACCACGCCGGCACTCTTCAACTTCGCCACCCTCTGGGCTTCGCTCGAGGGCTCGATCCTCCTGTGGGCCTTGGTGCTGGCCGGGTACCTGGTGGCCGTCACCTGGAAGTTCCGTGCTCGGATCACCGACCCGATGGTCGGATGGGCCCTCCTCACCATGTTCGGGGTGGCCATCTTCTTCTTCGGGCTGATGGCCGGCCCCGTCGGCCCGGCCGACCCGTTCGTACCCTTCGACGCACCCGTCGGGTTCGACGGGCCCGGGCCCAACCCGCTGTTGCAGGAGCACATCCTCATGGCGGTCCATCCGCCCATGCTCTACCTGGGCTACGTCGGATTCACGGTGCCCTTCGCGTTCGCGATCGCAGCTCTCGTGACGGGCCGACTCGGTGAGGGATGGCTGCTCGAGACCAGGCGGTGGACACTGCTCGCATGGGGGTTCCTCACCGCCGGCGTCATCCTCGGCGCCTGGTGGGCCTACGAGGTTCTCGGGTGGGGGGGCTACTGGGGATGGGACCCGGTCGAGAACGCCTCGTTCCTCCCGTGGTTGACCGCCACCGCCTATCTGCATTCGGTGATGGTGCAGGAGCGTCGGGGCATGCTGCGGGTCTGGAATCTGTCCCTGGTGTGCGCCACCTTCTCGCTCACCATCCTCGGCACTTTCCTGACGCGCTCGGGTGTCATCGAGTCGGTGCACGCGTTCGGTGAGTCCGGCATCGGCCCGGCCCTCATCGGGTTCTTCGCCGTCGTCGTGTTTCTCACGGTCGGCCTCATCGGTTGGCGGGGGGACCTCCTCCGCTCCAAGGGGAGCATCGAGTCGCCCGTGTCGCGCGAAGGTGCCTTTCTCCTCAACAACCTGCTCTTCGCCGGGTTCGCGTTCATGGTGCTGACCGGCACGGTCTTTCCTCTCGTGGTCGAGGCGCTGCAGGACGAGCGGATCTCGGTCGGCCGGCCCTACTTCGACCGCATGGGTTCGGCGGTGGGTCTGTGCCTGCTGTTCCTGATGGCGGTGGCCCCGCTCCTTCCGTGGGGCAAGGCCGACACCGAGGTCCTGGCCAAGCGGATCCACACACCGGCCTGGTTCGCCGCAGGCGTCGCCGTCACCGCCGTCCTCCTGGGCGAACGGGGTCTGACCCCTCTCCTCGCCTACACACTGGGCGGATTCGCCGGAGCAGCCGCCGGTCGTCAGATCGTGAGATCCACTCGCCGTCAGGGTCTGAGGGGTCTCGTCGGCCGCTCGAACGGCGGCATGATCGTGCACATCGGCGTGGTGATCATCGCGATCGCGATCGCGGCGAGCGGCAGCAACGTGCAACAGGGCGAGTTCACCCTCGAAGTAGGAGAGACAGCTCGCTTCGCCGGCCACGACTTCACCTTCGAGGGCCTCGAATCGGAGGCGCTGGCCAACCGGCTGTTCATCAGTGCCGAGATCAGGATCGACGACGGCCCGGTCCACCGTCCCGGCGTGAGCCAGTTCTACAACACGGGGAGCCGGATCGGGACCCCGTCGGTGTACTCGACCGCGCTCGAGGACCTCAGCCTCTCGTTGCTCAGCGTTCCCGACAAGACCGGCGACCCCGTGGTGCTCCGGGTGACGGCCCAGCCGCTCATCGTGTGGCTGTGGATCGGCGGTGGTGTGATGGTGCTGGGCACCCTGCTGGCGGCGTGGCCCCGGAGCCGGCGCAGCATTCGACCCGGGAGGGGCTCGCGGGACGGGGATACGGCCGAGGCGGACGATGACGGAGAGGGATCGCGCACCGGAGCGTCCACCGATGCCTGATGCCGACACCGACGTCGGCGATGCGGAATCGACCGAGAGCGGCGAGCCTCCAGCCGGGCGCCTGGCACTTTGGGTGGCCGGGGCCGTCGGGGCCGTCGCCCTGCTGCTGATCGTGCTCCTCGCCACAGCGGAAGGGGGCGAGAACAAGGGGGTCGATTCCGAACTGGTCGGCGAGGTGGCTCCGCTGGTCGCGGGCGACACCCTGGCCGGGGAACCGTTCGATCTGGATGACCTCCGGGGTCAGTGGGTGGTCGTCAACTTCTTCCAGACCACCTGCACACCGTGCGTGCGCGAACACCCCGAGCTCATCCGGTTCTCCGAGCGCCACGCTCCCCTCGGCGACGCCAGCGTCGTCAGCGTCGTGTTCGACGACAGCACGCAGGCCGTCGAGGAGTTCTTCGGGGAGTTCGGAGGCGACTGGCCCGTCGTGATCGGTGACACGGGGTCGATCGCCCTCGACTACGGCGTGATCGCCGTGCCGGAGTCGTATCTGGTCGCGCCCAACGGACTCGTCGTATGGAAGGGCATCGGCGGTGTCACCGCCGAGGGGCTCGATCGGGTGATCGCCTCGTTCAGTGGAGACGGCGCGTGACCAACCGTCTCCGTTGGTCATGGCTGGCCCTTCTGGTGATCCTGGTCGGCGCGCTCGCCTACGGCACGCTGACCGACGAGGGTCCGAAGAGCGACGCCGATCGCGTCCGCGACCTGTCCGAACGCATCGCCTGTCCCCAATGCAGCGGCCAGTCCGTTGCCGAGAGCGACGTCACCGTCTCCCGGGTCATCCGGGCCGACATCGCCGAGCGGGTCGATGCCGGTCAGACCGACGAGCAGATCGTCGCCGAGCTCAAGGACAGATTCGGTGACGACATCGACCTCAATCCGAGCGCCTCGGGGGTCACCGGCGTGGTGTGGGTGCTCCCGGTCGCCGCGTTGGTCGGTGGCCTGGCCCTGGTCATCACCGTTCTCCGGCGTTGGGGCCGGTCCTCCGAACCGTCCGACCCCGACGAGGGCGAATCCCGCGTGTCCCCCGAACCGTCCGGTGCCGGGGACCGATCCGAGTACCGACGGTGGATCGCCTACGGGGCACTGGTCGCGGTGATCGCCGTGGCCGCCGGCCTGGGTGTCGCTCGATTCGCGGGGACCAGGACCGCCGGCGACGGCCTGACCGGCGACGTCCGGGCCAGCTCCCGCACACTGCTGGTCGACGCCCGCGTCGCCATGGAGGCCGCAGACCACGACGAGGCCATCGAAATCTACGACCGGGTCCTCGAGGCCGAACCGTCCAACGTCGAGGCCACCACCTACCGGTCGTGGAACCTCTACCTCACCGGGGACACCGACGGGGCCGAAGCGGGTCTGGACGCGGCGGTCAGCCTCGACGACACCTACCCGGACGCGCTGGCCTTCCGTGCGATCCTCGGCATCAGGACCGGCCGGGCCAGAGCGGGGCTCGACGACCTCCTCGCGCTCCATGAGCTCGATCCACCCGATGGCGTGACCGGGTTCATGGTGCCGACGGCGCTCGAGGCGGCCGAAGCTCTGCAGTCCGAACGTGACATCGAGGGCGTCCTGCAGGCCTACACGCTGGTGCTGGCCCGTGAACCCGGGAACCTGACCGCGCTGGCCGGCCGGGGGTGGCTCCTCGGACAGGCCGATCTCTTCGAAGGTGCGCTCGAGGATCTCGACGCTGCAGTGATGATCGATCCCTCCTCGGCGGTCAGCCTCGCCTATCGGGCCGCCGTCCGGGCGCGGAGCGGCGACCCGGTCGGCGCCGCGGCCGACGTCGCCGCGTTCGACGAGTTGGAAGCGCCGCCGGCCGAGACGGTCGAGCTCATCGAGCAGGTCCGCACGGACCTCGACCCCTGATCGAACTTTGTGCTCTGGCAGTACGCATGTGCGAGCCAGCGCACAAAGTTCGGAACGGGGTCGTTACGCCTTCGCCGCCTTCACCGCTGGAGGGTGCCGATACGTGGCCTTCACCATGGTGCCCTTCACCGTCTTGATCACCCACACCGACCCCTTCTGATTGCCGGGCCCTCCCAACAACGTCAGGCCGGTCGACTCGAGCTCGAGAATGAGCGGCCCCAGGACCTCGCCGTGACTGCAGACGACGGCGGTCATGCCGTCGTCCACCAGGTCGTCCAGCAGTTGGATCGTCTCGCTCATCGGCGTGGTCTTGCAGAGCGCCATGCTGGTCTCGATCTCGAGCCCGAGGCGCTCCGCCAACGGCTCCAGGGTCTGGTGGCACCGCACGGTGGGACTGGCGATGAGTCGGCGGACCTTCTGGATTCGCGCCCCGAGCTCGCGGGCCTGGGCCGACCCGCGGGGTGACAGGGGCCTCAGGTCGTCATCGCCCGACCATTGCGATTTCTTCCCGGCATGCGCGTGTCTAATGACATAGAGCCTCATCGAGTCGAAGGGTCTCACACGGGTCCGCGGGTGACAACGGCCAAAAGGCCTGAATCGTTCAGCGCAGAGCTCGGAGACGCTGCATGATCCGGGGAAGCGACGCGAGCAACGCGTCGACGTCGGCCGCCGTCGAGGACCACCCCAGCGAGATCCGCAGCGACCGACGCGCGTCCAGCCCCATGGCCTCGAGCACCGGGGACGGCTCGAGCTCCTCACCAGCGCACGCGCTACCCGAATGGACCGCGATCCCGGCTCGATCGAGACCGAGCAGCACGGCTTGCGGTTCGAGGCCGTCCAGGCCGATGTTGACGATGTGGGGGACCGCGGCT
The DNA here is from genome assembly GCA_963695075.1 of uncultured Acidimicrobiales bacterium. Taxonomy (GTDB): domain Bacteria; phylum Actinomycetota; class Acidimicrobiia; order Acidimicrobiales; family CAWCAL01; genus CAWCAL01. The sequence goes on along the minus strand of CAVOFR010000003.1, from coordinate 630,801 downwards.
TTCGGATCACCGTGCTCGACGACGCCAGTCATCTCCCGAAGCCCGGTGCGCAGGCGGCGGGACAAGCCGGCGACCGATGCCCGTTCGGCTTCGATCCGGGTGGGGCTCAGAGCCTCGGCTGCGGCCCCGAGGCCGGCGATGGCCAGGGTGTTCTCGAGACCGGCCCGTCGGTGTCGCTCCTCGGCGCCGCCCTCGAGCAGGGGCCGCAGGTGGAGACCCCGACGGACGAGCAGCACACCCACGCCGGGAGGACCGCCGAACTTGTGGCCGCTGGCCGAGAGCAGATCCGCTCCCAGGGCGTCGAAGGCGACGGGCACCTTGCCCACCGCCTGAGCCGCGTCGACATGTACGAGGGCACCGGCGGCGTGGGCGGTCTCGACCACGTCCTTCACGTCCTGCAGGGTGCCCACCTCGTGATTGACCCATTGAACGTGCACCAACGCGGGACGATCATCCAAGGCGGCCGCGACGGATGCGGCGCCGAGCCGACCGGCCGAGTCGACCTGGAGCACCGTCACCGCCCGGTCGCTGGCCTCGGTTCCGTGGCGAGGAGTGGTGAACCACCGATCGCTGGCCGCTCGCACCGCCGAGTGCTCGACCATCGAGTACACGACGTGGCTGCACCGCTCGGCTGCGCCGGCCACGGACGTGGTGATGGACTCGGTCGCTCCCGAGGTGAAGATCACCGAGCGGTTTCGCGTCCCCAGCAGCGCGGCGACCGCATCGCGACCGGCTTCGATCCGTTCTCGCAGGCGGAGCGCATCGGTGTGGAGCCGGGCCGGGTCGGCCGGAGGCTCGTCGAGTGCGGCTTCGATCGCGGCCCGAGCCTCGGGTCGCAGCGGCATCGTCGACGCATGATCCAGGTAGTGGAGCGGCACGGGCTCGGCGTCAGTGATCGTCGACGGTGGTGATGCAGACCTCGTCGCCCATCGGAAGCGACGACTCGGTCAGCGTGGATGCTTCGCCGTAGAGCGACCCGAGCATGCCGCGTACCAGGCCGCGGTCCACCGCGCAGATGACGGGGTGTTGTACCGCAGCACCACCGAAGGGGCAGTGCTCGGCGACGATGCGAAGCTCGTCTCCGTGCTCCTCGGCCCGGGTTGCGAATCCATGGGAGGCCAGCGCGTCGGCCACCGTGTGGAGTGAAGCCCGGAACGAGTGCTCGCCGGCCGAGCCCATTCGAGCCGTGAGCGCCCGGCCGTATTCGATGCCGACCTCCTCGGCCATGCGCTCGGCCTCGTCCGACGGCAGCCGCTCGAGAGCCTTGCCCAGCAGGGTGATGAGCAGATCGTCGTGCTGGACCGGTAGTCCCACCTGGAGTCCGCCCGGTCGGCCGGCATCGTCGATGGGGCAGCGGTAGTGCTTCGACGGTCGGCCGGCGCCCGGGCGATCCGGGCGGTCGGGCGACACCTCGAGGTAGCCGCCGGCCACGAGCTTGTCGAGGTGGTGGCGGGCCACGTTGGCGTGGAGATCGAAGCGGTGCGCAGCCTCGGTGGCTGTGATGCCGCGGTCGGTGCCGTGGGCGAAGAGGAAGATCTCGCGTCGTGTCGGATTGCCGAATGCGGTGGCGATGGCGCTGACCGTCGACGCGAAGTCGCTCGCGGTCAGATCCGACGGGGGCGCGTCGGTGACCCGGGTCTGTGATTGGCCGGCCACGTCGATAGTCTACCGACGGCAGCTCGGCGGACCCCCGGGAGCATCGGTCCCGGCTTTCCGGCCGATCCCCGGCGTCGGGACGAAGGCACCGCAACCCGCAACGATCAGAAGGCACGATACGCCCCATGGCCATCACCGAGACAGAGATCATCGAGGCTCTCCGCCCGGTCGAGGATCCCGAGCTGCATCGGAGCATCGTCGAGCTCGACATGGTCCGGACCGTGGCGATCCAGGACGGCACCGTCAATGTCCTCATAGCTCTCACGGTGGCGGGATGTCCCCTCCGAGCCGAGATCGACAGCCGTGTCAAGAACGCCGTCGTCGCCTTGGTCGGGATCGACGAGGTGTACGTGGACTTCACCGTGATGACCGACGAGGAACGTGAGGACCTCCGTCGCAAGCTCCACGGAGATCCCGCCGCCACCGCCGGTCAGGAGCACGCACACGGCCACGCCGAGGGCCGGGCCATTCCCTTCGCCGATCCCGACTCGAAGACCCGCGTCCTCCTGATCGCCTCGGGCAAGGGCGGGGTCGGGAAGTCGTCGGTCACGACCAATCTGTCGGTGGCTCTGGCCCAGCGGGGCCATTCCGTCGCGGTCGTCGACGCCGACGTGTGGGGATTCTCGATCCCCCGCATGCTGGGGGTGGACCAGTCGCCCACGGTGATCGACAGCATGATCGTGCCCCCGACCGCGCACGGCGTGCGGTCGATCTCCATGGGCTTCTTCACCGAAGAGGACGAACCGGTCATCTGGCGTGGCCCGATGCTCCACAAGGCGCTCGAGCAGTTCCTGACCGACGTCTTCTGGGACGATCCCGATTTCCTCGTCGTCGACCTCCCACCCGGAACCGGCGACATCTCGCTCTCCCTCGCACAGTTCCTGCCCCGAGCCGAGGTGTACGTCGTGACCACACCGCAGCCGGCGGCCCAGCGTGTCGCCCAACGGGCCGCGTTCATGGCCAAGAAGGTCCACCTCGACGTGCGCGGCGTCATCGAGAACATGTCGTGGTTCACCGGTGACGACGACAAGCGCTACGAGATCTTCGGCGCCGGGGGAGGCGAGGAGCTGGCCGATCGGCTCGGCGTGCCGCTGCTGGCCCAGATCCCCCTCATCGCCGAGCTCCGGTCGGGAGGCGACTCGGGCGATCCCATCGCCGTCTCGTCCGAGACCGAAGCCGGTGCGGCCTTTGCCGCTCTGGCCGAGCGCGTGGACGTCGAACTGGCCCCGACGCGGATTCGCCGGTCCGAGCTCAAGATCATCTGACAGAGGAGAAGCCCAAGATGGATATCCGTATCGGAGTCACCCACTCCACCAAGGAGCTCGAGGTCGAGCTTCCCGAGGGCACCGATCTCGAACAGCTGCAGGCGTTGGTGGCCGCCGCGCTGGCCGGCGAGAACGAGGTGCTGTGGTTGACCGACCGCAAGGGTCGCAACGTCGGCATTCCGGCCGGGAAGATCGCCTATGTCGAGATCGGATCGGCCGACGGTCGATCCATCGGCTTCGGCGCCTGATCCCGACGCCATGAGCGCTCCGGCTGAGACCCCGGCGCCCACGCCCGACCTGTTCGACAGGCGGCTGCTGTTCGTCACCGGCAAGGGCGGGGTGGGCAAGACCACCACCGCCGCGGCACTCGCACTACTGAGCAGCCGCATGGGAAAGCGCACGCTCGTGTGCGAGGTCGATGCCAAGGGCAACATGGCCGACTTCCTCGGCGTCGAATCCATGCGGTTCGACGCCCGCGAGATCAAACCGTCGCTTCACGGGATGACGATGGACACCGAGGCCTCTCTCAAGGAGTACCTCAGTCTCCAGCTCAAGGTCCCACTCCTGGCCAAGATCGGTCCGCTTGCCAAGACCTTCGATTTCATGGCGACGGCCGCCCCCGGGGTGAAGGAGATACTCACCGTCGGCAAGCTCTGCTACGAGGTCCGCGAGGACAACTACGATCTCGTCGTCGTCGACGCCCCCGCCACCGGCCATGTCGTGAGCCAGTTGATGGCCCCCGAGGCCATCAACGAGCTGGTGCAGGTCGGTCTCGTCCGGCATCAGACCGGCTGGATGCGCGAGATCCTCGAGGACCCGGACCAGACCGGCGTGTGTGTCGTCACGGCCCCCGAGGAGATGCCCGTCAGCGAGACGATCGAGCTGGTCGACGCGCTCACGACCCAGACCGCGGTCGACCTGGCCTGCGTTGTGGTGAACAGAGTGCTGCCCGCGCTCTTCGGCCGGGGCGAGCGCGAGGTCTTCGATCAGCTCCGAACCGGGTCGGGGAGGAAGGCTCTGGCCCAGGCGCTCGCCAACGACCCGACGCCGCTCATCGAAGCGGCCGAGTTGGCCGTGTCCCTGCGTCAGGCTCGGTCGCGACACATGGATCGATTGCGCGACACGCTACCGTCCGACCTCCTCACGCTCTACGTCCCCTATCTCTTCACCCGCTCCCACGGCATCCGAGCCACCCAGCAGGTCGCCGAGGCGCTCGGTGCCGAGCTCGACACATGAGGGCCCGCTGATGGCGAAGAAGGCGAAGAAGAAGGTGGCCCGGGTCACGTCGTCGATCGAGCAGATGCTCGCGGCCAAAGAGGTGGTGATCAGCTGCGGCAGCGGTGGCGTCGGCAAGACCACGGCCGCGGCTGCGATCGGTGCAATGGCGGCCGCCCAGCTGGGGGGCAGGGTCCTGGTTCTCACGGTCGACCCGGCGCGGCGACTGGCGAACGCGCTCGGCCTCGAGCAGTTCGGCAACATCGAGACCGAAGTACCGTCGTCGCTGTTCCTCGACGCCGGCGTCGAGCCGCGCGGGCAGCTCTTCGCTGCCATGTTGGACACCAAACAGTCCTGGGACGATCTGGTCCACCAGCACGCACCCGACGTCGAGACCCGTGAGGCGATTCTCGGCAACCCGCTCTACCAGAACATCACCGGCAAGTTCGTGCAGAGCCACGACTACATCGCGATGGAACGTCTCTACGAGATCCATTCGTCGGGAAGATACGACCTGATCGTCGTGGACACACCGCCCACCCGGAACGCCATCGACTTCCTCGAGGCGCCCGAGCGCATGGCCGACTTCTTCAGCAGCCGCCTCCTGCGGTGGCTGATCGCGCCCTATCGCAGTCGGTTCGTCAATGCGGCGTCGCGCCCGTTCATGAGCGTCGCCGATCGCATCCTCGGTTCACAGTTCCTCGAGGACATCGCCGAGTTCTTCATCCTATTCCAGACGATGTACGACGGATTCGTCGAGCGGGCCCGGGCCGTCGAGCGGCTCCTGGTCGATCACCACACCAGCTTCGTGGTCGTCTCGACGCTCGAGAGCGCGCCGGTCGAAGAGGCCAGGTTCTTCATCGATCGGCTTTCGGACGGGGAGTACCACCTCGGGGCCGTCATCCTCAACAAGGTGCTCCCTGCATCGCTCCTGACCCGAGGAACCACAGGGACAGCACGCGCTCTGGCCAAGAATGCCGAGGAGGTCGCGGGTGATCTGCCGAGCGACTATGGCGATCCGGCCCAGCTGACGCGGGTGCTGCGCGAGGTGGCCGAGAACTTCCTCAACTTCCAGGTGGTAGCGAAGCGCGAAGCCGAGGAGCAGGCCGAGCTTGCCGCGGCCGCCGAGGTGGTGGCCACCGTGCCGTACTTCGACGAGGACATCGCCGATCTGGCCGGGCTACTCCGGCTGGGTGAGGCGCTCTGGACCTGAGGGGGAGTGTCGGGTCAGCTGGCCTTGCGGTCGCGCTGAACGGCGAGACGGGCCCGGCGCAGTTGGCGACGGTCCTCTTCGCTGGTGGCGCCCCAGACACCACTGTCCTGGTTGGTCTCCAGCGCGAACTCGAGGCACGGCTCCTTGGCATCGCACGCGTTGCACACGGACTTGGCGGCCTCGATCTGCACGATGGCCGGGCCGGTGGTCCCGACCGGGAAGAACAGGTCGGGATCGGTGTCCCGGCAAGAGGCGAACTCCCGCCAGTCATCGTCGGCGGCAGACAAGGCTTCACTGCGAGTGGGCAGAAGGGCCACGGATCCTCCATTTGATCGTGACGGAGTTCACAAGACCTGCCGACGAGGGTTCGGTGGGCTTGCTTCAGACTAGGACACGCTACCTATTGACATTGACGGTGGCAAGAGGTTCTTCAAGTTTCTTCTCTGCTTCCTTTTGTCGTGTCTTCGTCGCGCTCGGTGGTTGGCCGACCCGGAGTCGTACGACGGGGGTGGCCCGGACCTGTCAGGATGACCCCTGACGGTCTGTCGCTGATGGGGGTCGATCCGGTGACGATGGTGTTGGCTCATCGCGGTGCGTCGTCGACGCACCGCGAGAACACGCTCGAGGCGTTCGTCGCCGCGCGCGAGCAGGGTGCCCACGGCATCGAACTCGACGTGCGGTGCAGCGCCGACGGCGTACTCGTCGTGCACCACGACGCCCTGCTCGACGATGGTCGAGCCGTGGGTGACACGGCCGTGAAGTCACTGCCCGGGCATCTGCCGACCCTCGAGGAGGCCTTCGACCTCAGCGGAGGCATGTTCTTGAACATCGAGGTGAAGAACCTGCCGGGCGATCCCGATCACGCCCACTCGCCCGCGGTGGTCGACGACGTGGTCGCCCTGGTCATCGAGCGGAGCCGGGACGACTCGACGCTGATCTCCTCGTTCGACATGACGGCGGTGGATCGGGTCCGGGCCCGAGCTCCTCAGCTCAGCACGGGATGGCTCGTGCTCGAAGGGGGATCCATCGAGATCATGGTCGAGCGCATGACGACACATGGGCACAAGGCGATCCATCCGCACGTGTCGCTGGTGGACCGGGGCTTCGTCGAGCGATCGCACGCGGCCGGACTGCAGGTGATGGTGTGGACCGTCGACGATCTCGATCGGGTGACCGAGCTCATCGACTTCGGTGTCGACGGGATCATCACCAACACCCCCGAGCCGGTCCGGGCACTGGTCGATCAGGCCTGCTGATTCGCAGCCTCGGCCCTGCCTCGGCTCGCGTGTCGCCCGGGTCCCTCCCCGGGCGTCCTGATTCGCAGCCTCGGCCCTGCCGGGCTCAGGTGGCGGGGTCGGGTTTCACCAGGCGGATCGCGTCGGGCTCGTGGCCGAACACGAGCTCGTCGATCTCGCCCAGGTAGTCGCCGTCGACCTGATAGGGGATCGGACCGTGGCCGCGCACGGTGAGCGCTGACAGGTCGGTTCGGTAGTCGACCGACTTGGATCGGGCAACCCGACCGCCGCCTCGGAGCGCGGCGGCGATCACCGAGAGAAACGGGATGGCCCGCATCGTGCGAACCGTAACGGCGGCGAGGCCTCGATCGAGGGTCGCCTCCGGTGCGAGCTCGAACGGACGTGTGCCCAGATAGGTGTACGGGTTGGTGTTGGCGACGATCGTGAAATAGCCGTCGTCGACGACGGTGCCGTCGGCGTGGTGCACGGCCAGACGGGGTGACGAGCGATCGTAGTGCCGGAGCCAGGTGTCCAGGGCGGCGTATATGAACAGCGGATGACCGGCCCATCGCTTGAGTTGAGCCCGCCGTTCGACCTGTTCGACGACGGCAGCGTCGAATCCGATACCGACGTGGAACAGGAAGTACCGGCCGTTGACGATGCCGAGCCCAGCCGGTTCGATCCGACCGGTCGTCAGCGACTCGAGCAGCACCACGGCAGCGTCGACCGGGTCGTCGGGTAGGCCGAGGGTCCGGGAGAAGACGTTGGTGGAACCGCCCGGTAACGGAGCCAGCGCGCATCGACTTCCGGCCAGTCCGTTCGCGGCCTCGTTGAGCGTGCCGTCGCCCCCCAGCACGACGACAACTTCGGTGCCGTCGGTGGTGGCACCCCGCGCCATGCGGGTGGCGTGGCCGCGCCGGCTGGTCTCGGCCACGGTCACGTCGTGGTCAGCGCTCAACACCTTCTGGATGATCACCCGGCCACGGGGTGTGACCGAGGAGGAAAAGGGGTTGACGAGCAGGAGAATTCGCAAGGCCCACCATCTTGTCACCCCCGATCCGCACGATTTGTTACCCGCCGGTAGATCCGAGCACACTCGACCTCATGAATGTTGTCGTCTGCGTGAAACAGATCCCTGATCCGGCTGATCCCGGAGCCCTGGATCCCGAAACAAAAACCCTCGTCCGCGACACCAAGTTGATCCTCGACGAATCCGACAGTTACGGCGTCGAGATGGCACTCCAGCTGGCCGAGACGGCCGGTGGTGGTGAGGTCACCCTGGTGTCGATGGCCCCGAACAACGAGCGGCAGGGACTCAACACAGCGCTCGCCATGGGTGCGGCCAAGGCCATCCTCGTCTCCGACGATGCGCTGGCCGGGTCCGATGCACTCGGCACCGCGAAGGTTCTCGCCAAGGCCATCGCCCGTGTCGAGGACGCCGACCTGATCCTCACCGCCACCGAGTCGAGCGACGGCTACACGGGCACGGTGCCCCAGCAGATCGCCGCCCTGCTCGAGCTCCCGTCGATCACCTTCGCCAAGTCGATCGCCCTGGCGGACGGCACGGCCAAGGTCGAGCGCCAGACCGAGGAGGGCTACGACGAGGTCGAGTGTCCCCTCCCGGCCGTCGTGTCGGTCACGGCCGGCGTGGTCGAGCCCCGCTATCCCAGCTTCAAGGGGATCATGGCCGCCAAGAGCAAGCCGGTCGACGAGCTCGGACTCGCCGATCTCGGCATCGATGCCGGCTCGGTCGGTTGGGCCGGTGGGGGTCAGGAGATCGTCGGAATCGTCGAGGCCGAGGCCCGCGAAGCCGGTGAGGTCATCGAAGACGAGGGCGACGCCCACGAGAAGATCGTGGCGTTCCTGGACGAATTGAAGGTGCTCTGATGGGTCTGTCCAAGGTATGGGTCTACGCCGAAGCCGCTGACGGCTCGGCCAAGTCCACCACACTCGAGATGCTGGCCAAGGCCCGCGAGATCGGTGACACGGTCGAGGCGGTCATCGGTGGTGACGGTGCTGCGGTCGCCGCCGAGCTCGGCGCTCACGGCGCCAGCACGGTGCACGCAACCGGGGACCTCGGCGACAGCCTCCCGGGTGTGCCGGTCGCCGCGGCGATCGCAGCCGCGGTCGAGGGCGGCGACAGCCCGGATCTCATCATGCTGCCGACCTCATATGAAGGTCGCGACGTCGCCGGTCGCCTGTCGGTCAAGCTCGATCGCACCGTGGTCACCAACGTGGTCGACATCGAGGTCGATGGCGACGCAGCCATCGGCGTCGAGCCGGTCTTCGGAGGTACCACCGAGGTACGCACGAAGTTCACCGGTGGCGGCCCCGAGCTGGTGCTGGTCCGGCCCAAGTCGTTCGCGGCCGAGGAATCGGGCGGCGGCGCAGCAGCGGTCGCCGATCTCGCCGTGCCCGACACGGGCGCGACCGGGACCGCCAAGGTCCTGGCCCGCCACGTCGAGGAGACCGAAGGTCCCAAGCTCGACGAGGCCGACATCGTCGTGGCCGGTGGCCGCGGTATCGGTGACGCCGAGAAGTTCGAGATGATCGAGACTCTCTCGAAGCTGCTCGGCGCGGCCCCGGGTGCTTCCCGGGCCATCGTCGACGCCGGCTGGGTGCCCTACAGCTACCAGGTCGGCCAGACCGGCAAGGTCGTCAAGCCGACCGTCTACATCGCGGCCGGCATCTCCGGTGCCACCCAGCACATGGTGGGCATGAAGGGCTCGAAGAACATCATCGCGATCAACAAGGACTCCGAAGCACCGATCTTCTCGGTCTCGGATCTGGGCATCGTGGGCGATGTGCACAAGGTCCTGCCCAAGCTGATCGAGGCCCTGCAGGCTCGCTGACGGGTACTGACCCGGCTCAGACGAGCGGCCAGGGGTAGCGGTGGCCGCTCGGATCGACCGGAAAGGTCCGGGACCGTAGGAGCGCGCGGGTCCGGGCCAGGGCCGCGTCGCGTTCGAAGGCGTCGAGCGGCCCGCCCACCTCGGGCGCGAGCCCCACGTCGCAGAGCGAGGAGAGATCCTCGAGCATCGGGTCCGGAATCGGTTCGCCACCCCACTCCCAGATGACCGTCCGGAGCTTGAACTGGGCATGGAAGCTCAGGCCGTTGTCGATACCCCAGACGTGCTGGTCGGCGTCGACGAGGCAGTGACCACCCTTGCGATCGGTGTTGTTGGCCACCACATCGAGGAGGCACATGCGCTGGAGCGCGGGTGTGTGGGCTCGATCTTCGACCAGCGTGAAGTAGTGCTGTTCGAAGTCGGCGTCGACGAACTCCTGGACCGAACCCATGCCGTGCGGTCCGTCGCGTTCGATGGTGAACGGGACCAGCCGCCAGCCGAGCTGCTCGGATAGCTCGTAGACGGCCACCTCCCGGCGGTAGAGACCGGCCGGGAAGTCATGGAGGGGGCGCTCGCCCCGGCCGGGCTTGTACACGCCGAGAGCGGTGGCGCCGGCGAGCTCGGACTCGACGAGGAAGGTCGCGTTGGAGCTCCACGGCATACGCCCCTTCAGCTCGAGCTCACCCTCGCGCAGGATCCGCTCGACCGATGGGGGCCGGTCCGGTTCCACCGATGACCTCAGTTCAGGCGGGGACACACGTGCCCGTCGGGGTCCTTCGGTCCACCACACAACTGGCAGAGCGGTCGACCGCGGGCCACCAGCTCGCGGGCCTGGTCGATGAAGGAGCGGACCTGGACGCGACTCAGCTCGACCCGCAGCGTTGCCGAATCGTCGTCCGGCGTGTCGGGGTCCTCGATCTGCTCGGCCATCAGCACGATGTGTCCCTCGGCCTCGTCGAGCGCGACACCGATGGCGCCCACCGCCCACTCGGCCACGACGGGTTCGTCGATCCCGTCCTGGCCGGCCGGTGGATCCCCCACGGGACCGAGGTCATCGAGGATCCGGGCCAGGTACTCCGCCAGCGCCGCCACCTGCTGCTTCTCCAGCTTCAACGACACGACGGCGTCCTCCGCCGCGACCTGGAGGAAGAAGACCCGTGAGCCCGGCTCACCGACCGCACCTACGCAGAAGCGGTCGACATCCGAGAAGTCGAACGACGAGCTCATGACGGCGCGAGCTCGGTGAGGTCGTCACCGGTGGAGTTGACCGTCAGGACCACCGGACCCGTCGCCGTGTAGAGGACGGCGCTGACCGAACAGGGCGACACGACGATCCGTTGGAACTGGTCGAGATGGGTCCCGAGGGCGGCGGCCAGGGCCGCCTTGATCGTGTCGGCATGCGAGACGGCCACGATAGTGGCGCCGGGATGCCGTCCGACGAGGTGGGCGACGGCGCCGGTCATGCGGGTCTGCATCTCGGAGAAGGATTCACCGTCCGGGAATCGGAACCCGCTCGGGTAGCGCTGGATCGTGGCCCACTCGGGTCGGTTGCGGAGGGCGGAGAGCCGCCGACCGGTCCAGTCCCCGAAGTCGCATTCGTCGAGGCCGCGGTCGGTGCGGACCCGCCGTTTCACGGCTCGGGCGATCGGGCGAGCGGTCTCCTGGGCGCGCTCCATGGGAGATGCGTAGACCGCAGCGACGCCTCCGTCGAGTCCCTTTCGGCTCGCCTCGGCCAGCCCGCCGATGCGAGCGGCGGTCCTGTCGGCCTGCGCCTGTCCGGCGGGGGCGAGGTGCAGGCCGGGGGCCCGTCCGGGCAGCACCCTGCCCGTGGTGCCGGTCTGACCGTGACGGACGAAGAGCACGAGGGTCGGCGCGGCCGCGACGGGCCGCGTCAGGCGGCCGCGTGGCTCGGATCGAGGCGTACTCACGATGCCCCGCACGCTATCGGTCCCCTCACTGAAATCTCGGTGCGCATCCGTCGCTCACCGCCGGAACCGGACCAGATTTCGGGTTGGTCGGGGCGGTAGCGGTCAGCGGCTGAGAAGCGACCACAGTTCGCCGGTGGCGTACAGCACCGCGGTGACAGCGAGGAACACGCCGACGGTGAGGCGCACACGCTCCTCGGAGGCCTTGATCGTGAGCGCCGATCCCATCCGCGCTCCGGGCACGACGCCCACGGCGAGGAGCAGGGCGACACGCCAGTCGATCGTGCCGTTCAGGCTGTGGGCGATGCTCCCGGGGATGGCGAAGAGCCCGACGCACACCAGCGACGTGCCGATCGCCTCCTTCAGTCGCAGCCCGGCGAAGTGGGTGAACGCGGGCACCATGATGACGCCGCCACCGATGCCGAGCAGCCCCGAGAGCACTCCGGCGCCGGTCCCGATGAGCACCAGCGCACGGCGTTGATGCGCGAGCGGCGCGGGTGTCGCATTCGGGGCGACGAGATCTGCGGCGTCCTGAGTCCTCGATCGCTGCGTGATCATCCGCCACGCGCTCACGCCCAGCAGCCCGGCCGTCGCCAGCTGCAGGACGTGGCCTTCGCCTGGAATCAGGGGAGCGAGCTCGGCTCCGAGCCACGCGGCGATCACACCCGCCGGCGCGGTCAGAGCGACCGCCCGCCCGTCGATCAGCCCCTCGCGTCGGTAGCGAACGGCGCCGGTCGCGGCACCGGGGATGATCGAGGGCAGGGTCGTGCCCACCGCTGTCAGCGCTCCGACACCCAGCAAACGGATTCCCGGAGTCGAGATGACGGCTCCCCCGACACCGAAGAGGCCGGAGAGCACCCCGGTGGCGACGCCGACCAGGATGGTGAGCACGTCACGCAGCAGCCCCGGATCCATCGGGCCAAGTCTGCACGGCACCGGCGTGGAGTGCGGAACTCGGGTGATTCGGCTGAGCGCATCAGCCGAACGGACCATCCGGCCCTGGGCAAATCGTCCCGAATCCACGACGTTGGGTCGGTTGACTCATCCGGTCCGCCACCGAAAATGGCGACACTCCTGGCGTGGAAGACATCACCGAGCTCCTGCAGAAATACGAGGTCACCCAGATCCCCTTCGCCATGGGCGGAGCCCTGGTGTGGGTGTCCTCGGAAGGCGAGACGGTGATCGACCTCGTGATGAGCTCCCCCGACGATTCGCTCCGCCGAGCGCTTCTGAAGGCCGCGGGCTGGGCGTCACCTCCGCCGCCCGGCGACTGACCCACCCGGCGCGGCGACGTCACATCGGACCGTGGACGAGGCTACGGTCTGTCGTCCCCCGATTCGGAGAGGCCATGTTCGGCAAACGACTTCCCGGCGCTCGATCGATCACCATCCTGGTGCTCGGCGTCGTCCTCCTCGGCGCCTGCACCAGCGACTCGGTCGAGACCTACGACCAGGCCACCGAGAACTATCTCATCGGCTGCCTGGAACCCATCGAGGGCCAACCGGCGCAGTTCAAGGACGGCAAGGTCATCGACCCCGAGTCCTACCCCAACTACGACGAGTGCGCATCCATGTGGGAGCAGATCCGCGAGGAGCTCCCATTCGATGACTTCACGCTGGTCTCGGGTGCGATAGACGAGGAACCCGACCTGCTGGACATGGACGAGGTGCCCACCGGATTGGTGTCCGAGGACGATCAGGCCCGTCTGGAGGCCTCGGTCGAGATCCTCCAGGAGATCGCGTTGACCACACCCTCGGGTGGAACCGCCTGACGGGCGTCAGCCCAGACCCACCCGGACGTTCTCGGCCGCCCACTCCGGCCATCGGGATCGGCTCTTGGCCGCCAGCTTGCGCATGAGCGTGATCGCGCCGGGATCCTCGTCGCCCGGCTTGGCGATGATGGCACCGCTGTCGATCATCCGGGAGATGATCTCGCGGCCCAGGTCGGTCCGCACGATGGTCAACGTCCAGTCGTCGTTCTCACCGATGCCGCCGGTGGAGATGTCCGCATGTTCGGCCGCGAAGTCGGGGCAGTGCGTGCACCCCTCGCGGGTCCAGGCGTGGCATTCCTTCAGGTTGATCTCGTGATAGTCGCCGTTGCGCATCCAGATCTGGAAGACACCCTTGATGTTCATCTTGACCATGTCGCGGCGGTCGAGCCCGTACTTGGTCCAGAACAGCTCGTGGAAGATGGCGTCGTCGAAGGTCTTCGAGCACAGCAGCCCGATGTTGAACACGATCGGCCGGCCGGCCTTGCCGGCCCTGCGATGCCACATGACCGGAGGGACCGAGGCCTGACAGCTCATACCGACCAGCGCGAGCTTCTCGAAGCCCCGTTCGCGCGCCTCGGGCATGGCCAGCGTGTTGGCCGAGTACGTGTATCGGCTGCCGGCGGCGGCGAGGATCTCCTCCTTGTTCGTCGCCACCCCGGGGACGGCCTTCCACGACGATCCGTCACCTTCGAGGTTCGAGACGCACGCCGCGTCGATGTAGCCCTCGGCCATGGCCCAGATGAGCAGGGCCGAGACCAGCCCGCCGTCCTGGCCCATCTGGTTGACCATGTCGTCGGAGGCCCGGGTGAGGAGGATGTCCTGGTAGATGCCGGCGATCTCGTCGTCCTCGCGGGTCCGGGCGAAGAGATGGTCGTCGGCCTCGAGCTCCCAGGCCCGGAAACGGGGGCACGCCCGGGTACAGGTGGTGCAGCCCTTCTCACCGTGGATGCAGTTCTCGGGGCCCAGCTCCTCCTCGAGGTGGAACGGCTTGTACTCGCCCTCGCGGTGGTGGTATCCGATCACGTCGTGGGGGCAGGCGACGACACAGCCGGCGCATCCGGTGCAGAGCCCGGTGTCGATCACCTCGGCGAACAGCTCCTTCCACTGGTGTCGCCAGCGGGTCGGCTCGGCCTCGTCGGCCTCGGGTGACGCGGGGGTTTCCGGGGCGTTCATGGTCTCAACTCTAGACATGGGCGCGTCCGGCGCCGTCCCCGCCCCGCTACGGTCACGGTGTTCCCATCCTCGGAGGTTGACTCATGATCGGTGCCCTGCCCGGTGAGGCCGGCTACGACTGGCTGCTCTTCGCCCACATCCTGTTGGCGGTGGTCGGTGGGGGAGCGGCATTCGCTCTCGCGGTGATCGGGTCCCGGACCGGAGCAGCCGAGGGCGACACCAGGACGTTCGGGCTCCGGATGAGCGCCGCCGTGGACCAGATCCTCGTCAATCCCGCGCTCTGGGTGACCGGCGGTCTCGGTATCGTCCTAGTGCTGATCGGCGATCCGTGGGAGTTCTCACAGACCTGGATCAGCATCGCGTTCGCGCTGTGGATCATCGGCGTCGGCATAGGCACGTTCGTGTTGCGCCCGGCGGGCCTCAAGGCCGTCGCCGCCTCCGAACGGGGGGATGCGGACGACCTGGCCGCGCAAGAGAAGAAGCTGGCCATGTTCGGTGGTATCAACCACCTCGTTCTGGTCCTGCTCATCCTCGACATGGTGTTCAAGCCGGGCTTGTGAGCGGGAACTCGGCCCGGCCTAGTTGAAGCCGCGCTTGTCCTGCTTGAGAGCGAGGTCGACGGCGGCGGCCGTGGCGACGACCATGCTGCGCAGCGGATCCTCGAGCGGCCGCTGGATGGCCAGTACGTAGTGGTCCGCGGTGGTGAACATGGTCTTGCCCAGGCCTTCCCACGTCTTGGTGATCCGGGCCACCTCGACGTCCGACGCGTCGAGTATGTGGAAGTTCCACGCCCGCCAGTTCTCGGCGTTCAGTGAGCCGATCTTCGTGCCGTCGGCCTCGAGCGAGAAGCGAATCTTGCCCATCATGTTCTGTTGGACGATGCTCCCGATCTGATTGCCGGCCGCGTCGGAGACGTGGATCTTCGACTTGAAGACCTTTCCCGGTCGAGTGACGCTCAGCAGGACGGTGCCGGCCGCGTCGACGACCTGGAGGGTGTGGGTCAGGTACTGGTCGACGCTGGTCAGGGCCCGGAGGGCCTTGCGCGCCTGGCTCTGTCCGACCTGCCTGATCGCTCCGATCTGGGTCCCGTCCTGGGAGTGGATGGCGTACTCGGTGTTGAGCTCCATGAACTTGGCCTTCTGGTTCACGACGAGCACCGGTTCGTTCATCGGTGAGCCGCCACCCTGGAATGCACTTGAGCCGGCGCCTCCGGCCCGCTGGACCTGACGCTGGACCTGCTCGGGCGCATGGTCGCCGGTGGGGACCTGACTCGGTGCGACCGGTTGGTCGACCGACCGTTTGCCCGAGCTGGACACGTGCTCGGTCCAGCGGGCGCCGTCCCAGTAGCGGTGCTCGTGCCGCCCGAAAGGGTCGGGGTACCAGTCTTCCTTCGGGGTGTCGGTCATGGGCCGATCATACGACGCGCCCGGGCGGCGATCTGGAGCCGCTCGGGGCTGCCTGGATACGCTGCGGCCATGGATCTGAGCTACCCGCCCGAGGCCGAGACGTTCCGCACCGAGATCCGCGCCTGGCTGGAGGAGAGCCTCCCCGACGGTTGGTTCGACGACGGCGTCGAGATGTCCGACGAAGAGCGGGTCGAATTCAACCGGAGCTGGCCCGAGAAGATGACCGAGGGCCGCTGGTTCTGTGCGTCGTGGCCCGAGGAGTACGGCGGTCGGGGGCTTTCGACCATGGAGTCGGTGGTGCTGGCCGAGGAGTTCCACCGGGCGAAGGCACCGATGCGCGGCGACTTCTTCGGCGACACCCTCGTCGGTCCCACCATTCTCCAGTGGGGGACCGAGGAGCAGAAGAAGCAGTTCATCCCCGGCATCCTCAGCGGCGAGACCCGATGGTGCCAGGGGTTCAGCGAGCCCGATGCCGGGAGCGACCTGGCGTCGCTGTCGACCACGGCCGAGCTCGACGGTGACGAATGGGTCATCAACGGTCAGAAGATCTGGACCACCCAGGCCCAGAACGCCGACTACATATTCATCCTCTGCCGCACCGACAAGACCGTGTCGAAGCACGCCGGGATCTCCTATCTCCTCTGCCCCATGGACCAGCCCGGGGTCGAGGTCCGACCGATCATCCAGGTCGATCGCTCCGACGAGTTCAACGAGGTGTTCCTCACCGACGTCCGTTGCCCGAAGGAGAACGTCATCGGCGGCGTCAACAACGGATGGAAGGTCGCGATGACCACGCTCGGATTCGAGCGAGGCACATCGGCGACCACCGGCTATCGGCGCTTCGAGGCCGAGCTCGACCGCATCATCGAGATCGCCCGGGAGAACGGAGCCGTCGACGATCCCGTGATCCGACAACGACTCATGATGGCCACGTCCAAGGTCGAGATCATGCGCGTGAACGGGCTGCGGTCGCTGTCCGCCACCCTCACCGGCAAGAAGGACCCGGGGATCGCGGCGCTCGGGGCGACCAACAAGATGTTCTGGAGCGAGTACCACCGCGACGTCATGGAGCTCTACGTCGACGTGATGGGCCCGTCGGGCCAACTGCTCCACGGCAACCCGGACCTCGAGGAGATGGTGCCCGGCTACGGTCGCCGCGCCGTGAGCACGGAGTATCCGGCCGATGCCATGCAGTCGGCGTTCTTCTTCTCCCGTTCGGAGACCATCTGGGGTGGGACCGCCGAGATCCAGCGCAACATCGTGGGCGAGCGGGTGCTCGGCCTCCCCAAGGAGCCCAAGCCGCAAGCCTGAGTGCGTTACCGGGGACAGACCCCGATGACGCACTCAGCAGTCGGCCGTCTCGGCTTCCCGGACGATCGCAGCGTCGTCTTCGCTCAGCTCGTCGGCGGGGGTGTCGGGCTCGGCTTCGGTCACGGTGACGACCGCGCACAGATCGGCGACCGTGCCCCGTCGGCGGAATCCGGCTCGATAGCGCACGATGACGTCCTCGAGCGTGTACACCCCCGGGTCGTCGGCCAGGAAGCTCACGACCAGGAACTGGCCGTCGCCGTCCACCGTGGTGTCGGGGATCGGCCCGAACGAGAATGGCGTGACGTCGGCGCCGATGATCAGACCGAGCGCGTCGCCGCCTTCCACCGACCCCACCTCGGCTGTGGCGATGTCCTCGGGCGACACGTTGCGGACGCGGGCCTCTTCCAGTGTGACTTCGCCGCCGCCTTCGGTCTCGATCAGGACCCCGATGTGCACCGGTTGGCCCGCCTGGACCCCGACGCGGACCTCGTCACCCCCGCCGGTGAGGTGTTCGCCGCCGAACCGCCACCACCAGCCGCCGGCCAACAAGGCGACGGCCAGGCCGATGACCCCGACGAAGGGGAGCACGTTGCGCCCGGACGAGGTCTCGGATTCGATGGGGGCTCTCATGCGGGCAAGTCTCCCAGACCGGTTCGACCCCGGACGAGCCGAAGGTGCCGTGGCCTCGCCAAGTCGGCCATCATCGGTCCCACCCCGCCGTCGGAGGAACCATGCCGCTACCCGATGACCTGGTCGAGCTCGCCGCCCGCGTATCCAACCGCGGACGCTGGGGTGAGGACGACCAGCGCGGAACCCTGAATCTCATCGACGGGGCCGCGATCCGGCGCGGCGCCGCCGCGGTCCGACAGGGCAGGGCGCTCTCGCTCGCCATCCCCTTCGACGCCGACGGACCCCAGACCGGCGGCATCCCGGGGCGCGACAACCCGTCGCTCACGATGCACATGGTCAACACCGCATTCACCGGCGACCTCGACGATTTCACGACGAGCGACGACGCCTTCAGCATGGGCGTCCAGGCGGCGACACACTGGGACGCCCTGGCCCACGCCGGTTACTCCGGCCTCCTGTACAACGGGATCTCCGACTCGGTGATCACCGAACGGGGCGCCGCCCAGCTGGGCATCGAGCATTTCGGCGCGGTGGTCAGCCGCGGCGTCCTCCTCGACGTGGCCCGTGTGCACGGAGTGGATCACTTCGACGACAGCCACGCGATCAGCGGGGACGATCTGGAGGCCGCCGCGAAGCTGGCCGGCCTCGCCGTCGAGCCGGGCGACATCGTCTGCGTCCGAACCGGGCAGATGCACTGGCTGCGCACCGGTGACAAGGACCGGTTCGGCTATCCGTCAGCCGGGCTGTCGACCAAGTCCATCCCCTGGCTGCACGACCACGACGTGGCGGCCGTGGCGACCGACACGCTCACCTTCGAGGTGTTCCCGGGGGAGGACCCCGACGTGTTCATGCCCTGCCACATGATCCATCTCCGCGACATGGGGCTCGTCCAGGGTCAGCTCTGGGCTCTCGACGAGCTTGCCGCCGACTGCGCCGATGACGGCCAGTACGACTTCCTCCTGTCGGCGACGCCGCTTCCCCTCACCGGCTCGGTCGGCGGTACGGTCGCCCCGACCGCGGTCAAGTAGCAGGGGGGTCGGCGTGAGCACGGTGGCATGGGGCATGCAGCTACCGGTCCAGGCGCAGAGCAGCATCTTCGTCGAGCCGTGGGAGCGTCGGGCCGGCCCGGCCGAGATCGCCGAGGCGGCGCGAGCCGCGGATCGCGCCGGGGCGGACTACGTGGCGGTGTGCGATCACATCGCCATCCCGGCCGACAAGGCCGACGCGATGTCCACCACCTGGTACCACACGGTCGCCACGCTCGGATTCCTGGCCGCCGCCACCGAGCGGGTCCGGCTCCTCTCCCACGTCTACATCCCCGTCTACCGGCACCCCCTCGAAGCGGCGAAGGCCTTCCTGACCCTGGATGCGCTGTCGGGCGGTCGGGCGATCTGCGGGGTCGGAGCCGGTCACGTAGAGGACGAGTTCTCGACCCTCGGGGTCGATTTCGACGGTCGTGGGCCAGCGCTCGAGGAGGCGATCGGAGTGATCCGCGCCGCGTTCGATGACGAGTATCCGCGGGCGCCGGGTCCGCGCTGGCCGCTGGATGGTTCGGTCGGCCTGTCGCCCCGCGGCGTGCAGGAGCACCTGCCCGTGTGGGTCGGCGGGAGCTCGTCGGCGGCGGTACGGCGCGCCGCCCGGCTGGGTGACGGCTGGCTCCCACAGGGAACGCCGCTCGATCAGATGGCGCCCACCGTCGATCGAATCCGGTCGCTCCGCGCCGAAGCGGGACGGAAGGCCACGTTCGCGGTCGGCGGCCTGGCCTTCGGTCTGCACGTGGGCGATCCCGGCTGGGACCTGGCACCCCACGATCTGTCGGGCCCGCCCGAGAAGCTGGCCCACATCCTGTCGAAGTGGACCGACGCAGGGGTCACCCACCTCCAGGTCAAGTTCCGCTCCCGCTCCTCGGCCGAGCTCGCCGAGCAGATCGAGAGCTTCGGCCGCGACGTTGCCCCGCTCCTGGCGACGCGATGACCGACAACAGTGCGTCATCGGGGTCTGTCCCCGGTAACGCACTGGGGGATGGAGCCGGTCGCGGCGGCGCGGCTGGTATCTTCCGTGCCGTGTTGGACACCCCCATCCGCACCGAGGAGCCCGAACGCGTCGACCCGCCGACGGGACGAACCAGGCGGCAGCGATCGGTCCTGTACCTCGGAGCCTTCATCGCGGTCGGCCTCGTCCTGGCCGCCGGTCTCGCCTACTACGCGTGGCGGACGTTCGGCGGCTTCGAGCGCGTCTCGCTCGATCTCGCCGCGGCGAGCGACCAGGAGCCGAAGAACTACCTGGTCGTAGGATCCGACAGCCGCGAGGTGATCGAGGCCAACTCCCCGGACGCCGATGCCTTCCTGGGCGACGGCACCGGTGGCCAGCGGGCCGACAGCATCTTCATAGTGCGGGCCTACCCCGAGGGCGACCGGCTCGACATCCTGGCGTTCCCCCGGGATCTCTGGGTCGACGAGCCTCCCACCGAGAGTCAGCCCGGCGGCACCGAAGGGCGGATCAACGGGACCTACAACGAGGGTCCACAGCACATCGTCGACACCATCGTCGCCAACTTCGGGATCGAGATCAACCACTACGTCGAGATCGACTTCGCGGGCTTCGTGTCCCTGGTCGACGTCGTCGGCGGTGTCCCCATGTACTTCGAGAACGCCGTGCGGGACACCAACTCGGGACTCTTCGTCGACACCCCTGGTTGCGTCACGCTCGATGGCCAGATGGCCATCGCCTATGCCCGGTCGCGCCACCTCCGGGTGGCCGGCAACGAGGGTTGGGTCGACGATCCCACCGGAGATCTCGGCCGGATCACCCGCCAGCAGGAGTTCCTGCGCGCTGCCATGGCCCGCTTCCTCGAGCTCAACCTGAGTGATGTCTTCACGGTGAAGGAGCTGGTCGAGGCCGGTGTCGATCATGTCCGACTCGACCCGGGCCTCGGGATCGGTGAGCTCGTCTCGCTGGGTGAACGGATCGGGACGTTCGAGGACCACGCCATCACCACCTACCAGCTGCCCACCGAGGCGTTCCAGACCTCGGGGGGCGCAGCGGTCCTCGGAGTGGTCGATGCCGAGGCCGCGCCGATCATCTCGCTGTTCAGCGGCGAGGTCGATCGGCTCGGATCCACCACGACGTCGACCCCGGCGGCGGCCATCGCCCCAGCCGAGATCGGCGTCGACGTGCTGAACGGGTCCGGGATCGACGGCCAGGCGGGAAGCGCGGGTGAGGAGCTGGCCCGGGCCGGGTTCGAGGTGGGCCGGATCGGTGATGCCGAGCCCGTGGTCGCGACCCAGGTCTGGCACGGTCCGGACGGCCTGGCCGCCGCCCGGGTCCTCGCCGGGCAGCTCACGGGCGCCGCCGATCTGGTCCTCACCGACGATCTGGCCGCCAACGAGCTCGTCGTCATCACCGGACCCGACTTCGGTTCGGTGCGTGTGGCCGGCGGCCCGGTGACGGCTCCGGCCGAGGGTCAGTCGCTGGCGGTCGGCGGGACCGCCCCGGTCGATCCCGAGTCGATCGAGGCACCGGGGCTATCCCCCGCGTCGGCTCCCGACGGCGTGGAGTGCGGGTGATGTCGACCGCTGTTGGTGGTCAACCCGACCTCTGAACGTGGTCGTCACGCGACTGACACGCTGCTGGCCGGTCGCCTTGTATATGGTTGCGGCCTTCTCAATTGCATCCCCTGGAGGTTCGACGTGACGGGTTCGAGATCAAGATGGTGGAGAGTGTTCGCGGTAGTAGCGGCGCTCGCCCTGATCGGTGCCGCGTGCGGTGACGATGACGACAGCAGCGACACCGGTGGCGACACCGCGTCCGAGACCACCGGTGGGGACACCGCCGCCGGTGAGGACACGTCCGGCTCCGACACCGGTGGTACCGCTGCCGGTGGTGAGTTCGTCGACTACGGGACGTTCGTCGGTGATCCGCCCGAGCATCTCGATCCCGGTCTCAACAGCACGCTCGACGCGTACCAGGTCATCAACGCCGTCTACGACGGTCTGACCGAGATCGACGCGAGCGATCCGGACAATCCCGAGATCGTCCCACTCGTGGCCGAGAGCTACGAGGCCAACGAGGACGCCAGCGTGTGGACCTTCGTGATCCGCGACGACGCGGTGTTCGAGAACGGTGACCCGATCACGGCGACGACGTTCCAGAAGTCGTGGGAGCGTGCCGCCGATCTGGCCGGTGACTACAGCTATCTGCTGACCTTCCTCGAAGGCGGCGAGGCACGACTCGCCGGCGAAGCCGACACCATCACCGGTGTCGAAGCCGACGACGAGACCAACACGCTGACCGTGACGCTGTCGGCCCCGTACTCGAACTTCGACGCGGTCGCCGGTTTCCAGCTGTTCTTCCCGGTTCCCGACGCCGCCATCGAGGCGGGCGCGGAGTGGGAGAACGAAGCGATGTACGGCAACGGCCCGTACAAGATGGACGCACCCCGTACCGACGAGGAGATCTCACTGGTCCCCAACTCGAGCTGGGTCGGCGACTTCGACGGCGATACCTGGCCCAACCGGCTCGAGTCGATCATCTTCCGCACCCAGGCCGACCCCGACACGGCGTACAACGCGTTCGAGGCCGGCGAGGCGGACAACGCCAACATCCCGCCGGCTCGTCTGGCCGAGGCGGAGGAGACCTACGGCACGACACTCGATGTCAGCATCCTGGGCTCGTACCACTTCGTGATCAACGATCGGGCGCCCGAGATCGGTGGCGAGGAGAACCTGAAGCTCCGCCAGGCGGTCTCTGCGGCGATCAATCGTGACGAGATCAACACGGCGGTCTACAACGACAGCCGGACCACCTCGACGGGCATCACCCCGCCAGGCATCCCGGGCTTCGCCCCGGATCTGTGTGAGTACTGCGCGTATGACGTCGAGCAGGCCCAGACTCTGTTCGACGAATGGAAGGCCGATGGCGGTGTGCAGGAAGCGCCGTTGCCGATCCAGTTCAACGCCGACGCCGGTCACGAGCCGGTCGTGCAGATCATCGTCGACAACCTCGACGCAATCGGCATCGAGGCCGAGGCCACGCCGTTCCCGTCCGAGACCTACTTCTCCGAGCTGGCCGACGGGGTGTGCGTGATCTGTCGGGCCGGGTGGTTCGCCGACTACCCGACCTACGACAACTTCATGTTCGACCTGTTCGACAGCTCGGCCCTCGACGGCAACAACTTCGGGTTCATCAACGACGAATTCGATGCCCTTGTCGCCGAGGCCAAGGAGGAGACGGACCCGGACAAGCAGGCCGAGCTCTTCCAGGAGGCGGAGAAGATCCTCCTCAACGAGGCCACGATGGCGATCCCGATCAACTGGTACAAGGGCGACTACGCCTACAACCAGGACCGGGTGAGCGGCTTCAACCAGACGAACTTCGGGCTGATCCTCTGGGAGCAGATCGAAGTCACCGAGTGACACGCTGACGGTTCGATCCCGGTGACGGCCCTTCAGGGCCGTCACCGGGACCGCCGTTGCCGCTCGCGTCGAGAGCCACCGGGGGGCCGCTCATCTTCTCGTATCTGATCCGCCGGATCCTGTTGGTCGTGCCGACGGTATTCTTCGCGCTCTCGTTCCTCTTCTTCCTCTTCTTCATCCTCCCCGGCGATCCGGCCACCCTGATCGCCGGAGGCGGGGATCGCAATCCCAACCCGATTCGTCTCGAGCAGGTCAACGAGCGCTACGGGTTCGATGACCCTCTGATCGTCCAGTACGGCAACTACTGGAAGCGCACCCTCCAGTGGGATCTCGGCGAGTCCTACGAGTCCAGTCGCAGTGTCAACGAGATCTTCGGCGACAAGGCGAAGAACAGCCTCCGGTTGGGCATCTGGGCCCTGCTCATCGAAGTGACGATCGGTATCGCGGTCGGGCTCTACAGCGCGGTGCGGCGCTACTCGGTCATGGACACGCTGACCACGGTGAGCACCGCCGCATTCTCGGCCATTCCCGTGTTCGTGCTCGGATACCTGCTCCAATACATGTTCGCCGTCTATCCGAACAAGCAGGGTTGGCCCGAGTGGGCCCAGCTCCGAACATCGCAGATCGGGCCCCCGGGCTCGGGCGACGGGGAGTGGGCCCTCTTTTTCATCCCGACCGGCGGACAGTGGCGCTACCTCATCCTCCCGGCGATCACGCTGGCCAGCGTCGGCACCGCGGTGCTGGCCAGGATGGCGCGCGGCTCGATGCTGGAGGTGCAGAAGTCCGACTACATGCGCACGGCGCTGGCCAAGGGGCTTCCGGAGCACAAGGTCATCATCCGGCACGGCATGCGAAACGCGATGCTCCCGGTGATCACATTGATCGGCCTCGACCTCGGTGCCATGGTCGGCTCGGCGGTGCTCACAGAGACGGTGTTCTCGTGGCCCGGGCTGGGTTCCACCATCGCTGACGCCGTCTTCGACCGCGACCTCCCGGTGATTCTCGGACTCACGCTCGCCGTCGTCGTGTTCGTCGCGTTCGTGAACCTTCTCGTCGATGTCTCGTACGCGTGGTTCGATCCGCGCGTCAGGTTGGGGAAGGACTAGTGGCCTTCATCGACCCCACGAGTATGGAGGCGGTCCTCGAGGACTCGACCGTCGCGGCTGATGCCCGGCCCTACTACCGGGACGTCTGGAGCCGATTCCGTCGCAACAGGCTGGCCGTCATCTCCGTCAGCTTCCTGGTGTTCCTCGTCTTCGTGGCCATCTTCGCGCCATGGATCGCGCCGTACACCGAGACCGAACGGTCGGACTGCTTCCGGTGCGGACCGTCCTCCGCCCACTGGTTCGGGACCGACATCATCGGTCGCGACGTCTACAGCCGAGTCGTGATCGGAGCGCGCGTCTCGCTGCGGATCGGCTTCATCGCGACGTTCATCGCGACGACGTTCGGCATGATGGTCGGAGCCACGTCGGGCTACTTCGGCGGCCGGATCGACAACCTGATCATGCGCTTCACCGACATCTTCCTGGCCATCCCCTACATCATCCTCGCGATCGCGATCGCGTCGGTCGCCGGTCGGAGCGAGAACTCGATCATCGTCGTACTCGGGCTCCTCGGGATCCTGCCGATGGCCCGCATCGTCCGGGCCAGCTTCCTCTCGCTGCGCGAGATGGAGTACGCGGACGCGGCCAAGGCGCTCGGCTTCAGCCGGTCGCGCATCATGTTCCGCCACATCATGCCGAACGCCCTCCAGCCGCTGATCATCTACGCCACGATCTCGGTCGGTGGTGTCATCCTGGCGGAAGCGGCACTCTCGTTCCTCGGCGTTGGTCCGCAGGACCCGACGCCGGCCTGGGGCCTGATGGTCTCGCAGGGAAAGGGCGATCTCGCGAATGCCCCGCATCTCGTGTTCTTCCCCGGCATGGCCATCTCGCTGACCGTGCTCGCCTTCGTCCTGATCGGCGACGGGCTGCGCGATGCCCTCGATCCGAAACTCAAGTGATGACCTCGGATCGGACCGACCCCGAGGTCCTGCTCTCCGTTCGTGACCTGAAAGCGGTCTTCGAGACCGACGACGGTGTGGTGAACGCCGTCGATGGCGTGTCGTTCGACGTCAAGCGGGGCCAGGTCTTCTCGGTCGTCGGCGAATCGGGGTCCGGGAAGTCGGTGACCGCGATGAGCATCCTGCGCCTTCTCCCCACCGTCAAGATCGAGTCGGGTCAAGCGCTCTGGAAGGGCGAGAACCTGTTCGACCGCGAGGAGAGCGCGATGCGGTCGATCCGCGGGGCCGAGATCGCCATGATCTTCCAGGACCCGCTCACGGCGTTGAACCCGGTCCACACCGTCGGCCGCCAAGTGGCCGAGATGGCCCGCATCCACGACGGCCTCTCCAGGAAGGCGGCGCTGGCCCGGGCGGTCGAGATGCTCGATCTGGTCGGGATCCCCGAGCCCAGGAAGCGGGCCAAGAACTATCCGCACGAGTTCTCCGGCGGGATGCGCCAGCGGGCCATGATCGCGATGGCGATCATGTGCAGTCCCGATCTGCTGATCGCCGACGAGCCCACGACGGCACTCGACGTCACGGTCCAGGCCCAGGTGCTCGAGGTGCTGATCGAGATCAAGGACGAACTCGACTCTGCGATCATGCTGATCACCCACGACCTCGGTGTCGTGGCCGGGCTGGCCGACGAGGTCATGGTCATGTACGCCGGTCGCCAGGTCGAGCAGGGCTCCGCCGACGACATCTTCTACCGGTCGCAGCAGCCGTACACCCGTGGACTACTGGCCAGCCTGCCCCGCATAGACGCCGGAGATGGATCGCCGCTGATTCCCATCGGCGGGTCGCCACCGTCACTGATCCACGTTCCGTCGGGATGCGCGTTCCATCCACGGTGCGCACACGCCAAGGTTCCCGGCCGCTGCGACAGCGAGGTTCCCGAGCTCCGGACGGTCGGGCTCGACCATCGCCTCGCCTGCCACTTCGCCGAGGAGCTGCCGCTGAACGAAGAGAGCGTGCACATGTCGACCGAGGGATTCGAGCGCAGCCGTGAGTGAACCGCTGCTGGTCGCGGAGGACGTGGTGAAGGAGTTCCCGGTCCGCGGTGGCGTGTTCGGCCGGACGGTGGCCAAGGTGTCCGCGGTCGATGGCGTGTCGCTCACCGTCTCGAAGGGTGAGACACTCGGGTTGGTCGGTGAGTCGGGCTGCGGGAAGTCGACAACCGGTCGGGTCCTGATCAACCTCCTCCGACCGACCTCCGGCACGGTCCACTTCGACGGTGACGACATCAGCCACATGAAGGGCAAGGCGCTTCGTGCGATGCGCCAGCGCATGCAGATCGTGTTCCAGGATCCGTATGGGTCCCTGAATCCACGGCGCACCGTCGGCGACGCGATCGCCGAACCGCTCTCGGTTCATCGGGCCATGAAGGACAAGGAATGCCATCAGCGGGTGCAGGAGCTCCTGAAGAAGGTCGGCCTCTCGCCCGAGCACGCCAACCGCTACCCGCACGAGTTCTCCGGGGGTCAGCGCCAACGCGTCGGCATCGCCCGCGCGCTCTCGCTCGAACCGGACCTGATCGTACTGGACGAGCCGGTCTCCGCCCTCGACGTGTCCATCCAGGCCGGCGTCGTCAACCTGCTCCAGCAGTTGCAGCAGGAGATGGGCATGACCTATCTCTTCATCGCCCACGATCTCTCGGTCGTGCGCCACATCAGCGACCGGGTGGCGGTGATGTATCTGGGCCGCATCGTCGAAGAGGGGCTGATCGACGACGTGTATGAGCGTCCGACGCACCCGTACACGAAGGCGCTCGTGTCGGCCGTGCCGGTGCCGGATCCGTTCACCGAGCAGCGCCGGCAGCGCATCGTGCTCGAGGGTGACGTGCCCAGCCCGGTCGACCCGCCCTCGGGTTGCCGATTCCGGACGCGGTGCTGGAAGGCCGAGGACATCTGCGCACACGAGCAGCCACCGCTCGAGGATCCCGGCGTCGGCCACCAGGTGGCCTGCCACTTCCCCGAGGTCGAGGTGACGATCGGCACCTGAGAGCGCCCTCGGCAGGAATCGAACCTGCGCACACGGGTCCGGAACCCGATGCTCTATCCCCTGAGCTACGAGGGCAGGGAACGGTGATCGTAGCGCGTCGGCCGGTCCTTTCGGTCGGTGTGGGTGTCGAAACCGCCGGCGGTCAACCGTCGGTTTCCGACGCTGCCGGACCAGATTTCGGTGGGGGTCGGAAAGGGGCGATCGTCTAGCCTGCAACGGTGCTCGACCCCCCATCAGTGATGCTCGGCTCATGAGCGCGGTCCGGGACGACCTGGCTGCGGCCGTGGCCGACGCGCTGCGCGGGCTGGGCATCGAGCCCCCCGACCCGGTGCCGGTCGAGCGTCCGGCCCACCCCGACCACGGCGACTGGTCCACGACGGTCGCCCTCGCCGTCGCCAAGGCGGTCGGACGCAATCCCCGCGAGCTGGGTCAGGAGCTGGCAGATGCCCTGACGGCGTCGCCGCCGGCGCATGTCGCGGCGATCGAGATAGCCGGCCCGGGTTTCGTCAACTTCCGGCTGGCCGACACCTGGCTCCACGAGGTGCTGCGGCAGGTGGTCGAGGGCGGAGTCGACGGCTACGCCGCGCCGGACCTCGGTCGGGGAACTCGGGTCAACGTCGAGTTCGTGAGCGCCAACCCCACCGGTCCACTCCACATCGGGGGCGGGCGCTGGGCGTCCTACGGCGACGCGCTCTGGCGCCTGTTCAACCGGTGCGGGTACCGAGCCGACCGCGAGTACTACCTCAACGACCGCGGCGTCCAGATGCAGCTGTTCGCGGCGTCGATCGCGGCGCGCAAGGCCGGAGCGGACCTGCCCGAGGACGGCTACCAGGGCGCCTACGTAGAGGAGTGGGCGGCCGAGATGCCCGACGACGCCGATCCGGCCGAGTGGGGCTACCAGCGCGTGAAGGACAGCCTGGCGGGCTCGTTGCGGGAGATGGGTGTCGAGTTCGAGACCTGGTTCAGCGAGCGGACCCTGGTCGACAACGGTGCCATCGAGGCGACGCTCCAGGATCTCCGGGCCCACGGCGTCGTCTACGAGTCCGACGGTGCCGTCTGGCTGCGCTCCACCGACTTCGGCGACGACAAGGACCGCGTCCTGGTGCGATCCGACGGCGAGTACACCTACGTCCTGCCAGACATCGCCTATCACCGGGACAAGTACGCCCGCGGCTACGAGCTGCTCGTCGACGTCTGGGGAGCCGATCACCACGGCTACGTGTCCAGGCTGAAGGCCGGGATGCAGGCGCTGGGCCACGAACCCGACGAGCTCGAGATCATCCTCGGCCAGCTGGTCACGCTCAAGCGCGGGGGCGAGGAGGTCCGCATCGGCAAACGGTCGGGTACCGCCATCTGGCTCGACGAGCTCCTCGAGGAGGTGGGCGCCGACTCGGCTCGCCTCACGTTCCTGCTCCAGTCGATGGACAGTCGACAGACCTTCGACATCGACGTCGTCACCAGTACCGCCAGCGACAACCCCGTCTTCTACGTCCAGTATGCCAACGCCCGCATCCACTCGATCGGACGGATCGCAGGGGAGCGGGGAATCACACGGATGCCGCTGGCCGACGTAGACCTCGGCGTCCTGAACCACGAGCGAGAGCTCGAGATGCTGCGCGTCCTGTTCGATCTCCAGGAGCTCGTGCCGGTCGCCTGCAACGAGCGAGCCCCGCACCGCGTCGCCACCTGGGCCCGCGAGCTGGCCGCGGCGTTCCACGGCTTCTACCACGACTGCCCCGTGCTCGCCCCGGAGGTACCCGAGCCGACCCGACAGGCCCGGCTGTGGCTCGTCGAGGCGGTGCGGATCGGCATCACGATCGCCGCCGACATCCTCGGGGTCAGCCTGCCCGAACGGATGGACCGAGCGGAACCGTGAGCGCGCTCCCCGGGTACCTGCTGCCCGATTCGGCGACCGTGGGGACAGATGGTCGGCTCACGGTTGGTGGCTGCGATCTCGAGGAGCTCGCCCGGGAGTTCGGCACGCCCCTCTTCGTCTACGACGAGGAGCAGCTCCGGTCCCGGTGTCGGGAGGCGGTCTCCGTCTTCGGAGGCCGGGTCGCGTACGCCTCCAAGGCGTTTCTCTGCCTGGCCATGGCGCGGCTGGTCCACGAGGAGGGGATGGCCATCGACGTCGCCACGGGCGGTGAGCTGTTCGTGTGCCTGCGGGCCGGTGTGCCCGCCGACCGCCTGGTGATGCACGGCAACAACAAGTCGCCGGTCGAGCTGCGGGCTGCGATCGAAGCCGGAGTGGGCCGGATCGTGGTGGACAGCTTCGACGAGCTCGCCCGGCTCGACCAGCTGCATCGCGAGGGCTTCGCCGCGCCCCAGGTCCTGCTGCGCCTGACGCCCGGCGTCGAAGCCCACACCCACGAGTACGTGACGACGGGCCAGAACGACTCCAAGTTCGGATTCACCGTGTCGAGCGGGCTGGCGGCCGAAGCCGTCGAGCAGGCCGAGCGGTCCGCCGCGGTCGATCTGGTCGGTGTGCACGTGCACATCGGGAGTCAGGTCTTCGTGGCCGAGTCGTTCGGGCGGGCGGTCGGCGCGATCGCTCCGGCGGTCCGTGAGTGGGGACTGCCCGAGCTGTCGATGGGTGGCGGGCTGGGCGTCCCGTACGTCGAGGGCGAGGAGGCGCCGACGATCACCGAGTGGGCCCGGATGCTGCTCGCCGCGTGCGAGGAGCACGGGATCACGGCGTCGGTGCACGCCGAACCCGGCCGGGCGGTGGCCGCCTCTGCCGCTCTGACGCTCTACACCGTCGGGACGGTGAAGGACCTGCCCGGCATCAGAACGTACGTGGCGGTCGACGGCGGCATGAGTGACAACCCACGACCGGTCCTCTACGGGAGCGGCTACGAGACCTTCCTGCCCCGGGCTGTCGAGGCCGATCGGGATCGGGCCGTGCGCGTCGTGGGCAAGCATTGTGAGTCGGGTGACCTGCTGGTCCGCGAGGCCTGGGTGCCCGGCGATCTCGCCGTGGGCGACATCCTGGCCACGCCGGTCACCGGGGCGTACGGGCATTCGATGGGCTCGAACTACAACAAGGTGCTGCGTCCGGCGGTGGTGTTCGTGGCCGACGGCGACGCCCGCCGAGTCGTCCGACGCGAGACCTACGAGGACCTCATCCGCCTCGATGCATGATTCCTCGACACCGGCTGGGGGCTCGGACCGGGAACCAATCGGGACGTCGCGCCGTCTCATTTGGTGACACACTGGTGTTGTCGTCGGGAAGGGGTCGGGATGACGAGGTGCGCACGAGTGCCGATCGTGGGAGCGGCGATCACCGTCGCTCTCCTGGCCGGAGGCTGTGGCTGGTTCGAGGACGAGCATGCGGTCGTGGTCGAGACCGACCCGGCTCCCAACGACGAGGCCGGCCTGTCCGATGCGACCCGACGGGACTACGCGGGCGCCGCGTCGTTCAGCCGGGACGACGAGGCCTCCGAACGGATCACGCCCGACGGGATCACGCTCTCCATCACTGCGGAGTACCACGAGGCGACGCGGATCGGCGGCTGGGAGGCGCCGGACCATTGCTCCTTCTCCACGACCGCGATCATGATCGTGCAGGGCTTCCCGGTACACAGCAACGGGTTCAACGGTCCGTCGTCGGACGAGGATGGGGTCGAGGGCGTTCTCGGGACGTTCGTCGCCAGCGAGTTCTTCGCCCCGACGGTCGAGCCGGACGCCACGGGATCGACGACGACGAGCCCACCGACCACGATCGTGTCCTCCGACGCCGACGCCCTGATTCTCGCCGTCGCCGCGTTCGGTCACGACGGCGTCGCCACCCTGCAGTTCGCCGGCGGCCCCTTGCTCGACTCGCCGTGGGCCGCCCTGGACGCCCAGCCGCTCGATGGCTGGACGCCGCTGGCGCTGGCTGTACCTCGGGGCTACGTCGCCGACCGCGGCATCCCCGATCTGCAGTTCGACGTCACGAGTGTCGACGGCGAGCCGGTGTCGAGTCAGGTCCTGGCCACCGATCAACCGATCCTCGAGGTCTTCACCGAAGACTGGATGTTCGACTTCGAAGCGGTCGGCCCGGAGTGCGAGCCGCCCGTGGGTGCGGCCGACAACCAGCTCGTCCAGGATCCGGATCACATCCTCGGCGGTGCCGTGTTCGACAAACCGACCCTGCCCGCAGCGGGAAACGAGCAGCCCGCCGATCCGACGGCGGCGACCGAGCAGGCCCTGACCGCCATTCGCACGGTGTACGACCTGTCGGATCCGTTCAACGAGGACCGGGAGGAGGCCAAGGCCCAGTTCCTCGAGGACCCCGAGGTTGCGCTGGAGGTCATCCGGGCGGTCGTCGCCAACCGGGTCGTGGAACCGTACCTGAGTGCGCTCGAGCCGGTCTTCGACTCGCTGGTGTTTCTCAGCGCCACCGAGGCGGCCGTGTCGTACCAGGTCGGGCCGTCGTACCACTGGGAGATCGGCCGGGTCCTCCTGATCGACGGCCAGTGGCGGGTGGCGCTCGGCACCGTCTGCCGCGATCTCCGCGATGCCGCGTTCACCTGTGAGGATGTCGCCATCGATCCGGGACCCGGCCCGCTCGGCTGATTCCGAGCCATATCCGGTACGAACGCTCGGCTCGGTCGAAGTACGGTGGTTCGATGACCGATCCGGGGAGCGACGATTCCGTGACGACCGCGGCCGCACCTCGGACAACCCGTATCGGGCTCCTCGGCTGCGGCAACGTCGGCGCCGCACTCGTCGAGCTCATCGAGCGCCAGGGCCCCGCGATCGCGGCACGGACCGGCCTCGAACTCCAGATCGCCCGCGTCGCGGTACGCAACGCTTCGAAGGACCGTGGGGTCTCACTCGACGGGCTGCTCACCACCGACGCGAACGAGGTGGTGACCGCCGACGATGTCGATCTCGTCGTAGAGGTCATCGGCGGGATCGAACCGGCCCGCCAACTCGTGGCCGACGCCCTGGCTGCGGGCAAGCCGGTCGTCACCGCCAACAAGGAGCTCCTGGCCAACGTCGGCAACGAGCTGTACGGCGCAGCCGACCGGGCCGGCGTCGACCTGCTGTTCGAGGCGGCTGTCGCCGGCGCCATACCGCTGATGCGGCCGCTCCGCGAGTCGCTCGTCGGCGAACCGATCACCCGGGTGCTCGGCATCGTCAACGGCACGACCAACTACATCCTCACCCGAATGACCGACGACGGCGTTTCCTACCAGGAGGCCCTCTCCGAGGCCCAGAGCCTGGGTTACGCCGAACGCGATCCCACGGCCGACGTGGAGGGCTACGACGCCGGCGCGAAGGTGGCGATCATGGCGACTCTGGCCTTCGGTGCCTCGGTCGTCGCCGGCGACGTCTACCACGAGGGGATCGGCTCGATCACGACGTCGGACATCGCTCACGCCAGCCACCTGGGATTCGTCATCAAACCGGTCGCCGTGGCCGAGTGCGTCGTCGGACCCGACGGACCCGAGATCGCCGTCCGGGTCCATCCCGCGATGGTGGCCCGTCATCACGCCCTGGCCGCCGTCAACGGGAGCTTCAACGCCGTCTTCATCGAGGGTGGAGCGGTCGGCGACATCATGTTCTACGGCCGAGGCGCCGGCGGCATGCCCACCGCGAGTGCCGTGCTCGGCGACGTCATCGACGCCGCCGCCAATCTCAGGCGAGGCTCGTCGGCGGCTGTCGGCAGCTTCGGCCGGGCGCGGATCCGCCCGATCGACCGCGTCGAATCGGCTTACTACCTCAACATCGAGGTCGCCGATCAGCCCGGCGTCCTGGCCAAGGTGGCCGAAGTCTTCGGCCGCCACGAGGTGTCGATCAGGTCCATGGAGCAGGAAGGCCTGGGCGACGAGGCCCGCATCGTGTTCATCACCCACGCCGCGGTCGAGGCCGACGTCCAGGCCACGCTGCACGACCTGCGTGAGCTCGACGCGGTCGATCGGATAGGCACCGTCCTGCGGGTGATCGGCGTCGAGGACTGACCGTGCGTTACGTCAGCACCCGGGGCCTGGCGCCCGCACTGGACTTCGCCGACGTACTCCTCACCGGCCTCGCCTCCGACGGTGGGCTCTATGTGCCCACCGAATGGCCGGCGCTCTTCTCCGGATGGCGCGACACCGACCTCACCTACGACCAGCTGGCCACCGAGGTCATGTGGCCCTTCGTCCGCGGCTCCCTCGACCACGACCACTTCGCCGAGCTCGTGGCCGACACCTACGCAGGCTTCGACCACCCGGACGTCACTCCGCTGGTCGAGCTCGACCCCGGGCTCCATCTCCTCGAGCTCTTCCGAGGCCCCACCCTGGCGTTCAAGGACATCGCGCTCCAGTTGGTCGGCCGGCTCTTCGAGGACGAGCTCACCCGCCGTGACGCCACCATGACGATCGTGGCGGCCACCTCCGGCGACACCGGATCGGCCGCGATCGAAGCCTGCCGGGGCCGGGATCGGATCAGGATCTTCGTGCTGCACCCCGAGGGTCGGGTGAGCGACGTGCAGCGGCGACAGATGACGACGGTCACCGACGACAACGTGCACAACCTCGCGATCGACGGGAGCTTCGACGACTGCCAGGACATGGTCAAGGCCATGTTCGCCGACGAGCCATTCCGTCAGAAGCACTCGCTCGGAGCGGTCAACAGCATCAACTGGGCTCGCGTGATGGCGCAGACGGTCTACTACGTCCATGCTGCAGCCCGGGTGGGGGGGACGGCACCTCCGACGTTCGTCGTGCCCAGCGGCAACTTCGGCAACGTGTTCGCCGGGTGGGTCGCCCGGCAGATGGGCCTCCCGATTCGCCGACTGGTCGTCGCCAGCAACACCAACGACATCCTCACCCAGTTCTTCGGCACCGGTGCGATGACCGTCGGGTCGGTCACACCGACGCTCAGCCCGGCGATGGACATCCAGGTGTCGAGCAACCTCGAGCGACTGCTGTTCGAGATGGTCGGCCGCGACGGAACCGATCTGGCCGAGGCGATGAGTACGTTCCGCGACTCGGGCTCGATCGACTTCGGCCCCTACGTGTTCGCGGCGGCGAGCGAGACGTTCGCCGCCGCCAGCATCGACGATCTCGCCACGCTCCGGGTGATCGAGGCCACGGCCCGGCGCTCGGGTCAGGTCGTCGACCCTCACACCGCCGTCGGGCTCGGCGTCGCCGCCGAGATGACCATCCCGTCGCCGGCGGCGCCGGTCGTGTGCCTGGCCACCGCCCATCCGGCCAAGTTCCCCGACGCGGTGGAGGAGGCCACCGGCACCCGCCCGCTGCTACCGGATCACCTGGCCGACTTGATGGAGCGGCCCGAGGAGATGACGTCGCTGCCCAACGACCTGGCGACCGTCCAGGCCCACATCAGCGGCACACCGGGCTGACGGGATCCCGTCGGCTCGGCGAGTTCACGCTGGCATGATGGACCGATGAAGTACGTCGTCTGCGTTCCCGATGGTTGTGCCGATGAACCCGTGGCCCAACTCGGCGGCGCCACACCGCTGGAGTACGCCGACCTCCCGGTGCTTCGAGCCCTGGCCCGCCGGGGCCGCACCGGGCGGGCGGCGGTCATACCACCCGGGCTCCCCCCGGGGAGCGACGTCGGCAACATGTCGATCCTCGGCTACGACCCCGCCGAATACCACACCGGCCGGGCCCCGATCGAAGCGGCGGCGCTCGGCCTTCGGCTCCGGTCCGATCAGGTGGCGTTCCGGTGCAACCTGGTGACCCTGGGTGCCGATGGAACGATGGTCGACTTCGCCGGTGGGCATCCCGAGTCCGACGCCGCTGCCGAGGCCATCGCCGCGCTCGACGAGGCGATCGGTGCCGACGGTCTGTCGTTCCATGCCGGCATGCAGTACCGACACTGCCTCGTCGCGCCGGCCGATTGGGCTGACGCCGAGACGATTCCGCCTCACGACCTCACCGACCGGGCCGCGGTCTGGCCCACCGGTCCGGCCGGTGAGCGACTCGGCGGGCTCATGAAGTCCTCGGCCGAGGTGCTGGCGGCCACCGGGCTCGACGCCACCCACATCTGGCTGTGGGGCCAGGGCCACCAACCGAGCATGGAGCGCTTCATCGACCGGCACGGGTGCACCGGTGGGATGGTCACGGCCGTCGACCTCGTGCGCGGCCTCGGCGTCCTCACCGAGATGCGGGTGGTCGACGTCGAGGGTGCCACCGCGCACTACGACACCAACTACGAAGGCAAACGCGACGCTGCCCTCGATGCGCTGGCCGACGGCTGCGACCTGGTGCTCATCCACGTCGAGGCCACCGACGAGGCCGGTCACGCCGGCGACGTCGCCGAGAAGGTCACCGCCCTCGAGAACTGGGACCGACGGATCCTGGCCGATCTCGTCGACGGGCTGGACGGGCTGGGTCCGTGGCGCATGTTGCTGTTGCCCGACCACGCCACGCCGCTGGCCCGGCGAACGCATACGGCCGATCCGGTGCCGTATCTGATGGTCGACTCCCGAAGCGATGGCCCCGGGGGCGAGTATTCCGAATCCGGCGTCGCGTCCGCGCCGGTGGTGAAGGGCCACGAGCTCATCGGAGAGATGCTCACCGGCTAGATGGTTGGTTCCAAGGGGTCGTTGGCGCGCTCGTGGCGGGCGGTTCGCCGATAGGCGCGACGAGCCGACCAGTGCAGTGTCGAACCGGGTGGCCGTAGGCGTCGGCTACAGACGCTGAGGGACCAGATTTCGGCGAGAGGGGAGCGCGGCGCGCTCGGTTCCTGTGATCAGGCCACGCCCAACCCCTCGGAACCACTCGGCTGGTGCCGCACCCGCCAAACTCCTGAGGGGTTGTTGTGGCCGTTCACCGGGATCGGTACAGTGTCGGCCTGTCGGTGTGGGTGCCGCGCCAACGACCTTCGACGACCCAAATCATCGGGCGAAGGTAGCGCACAGACATACCGGCTCTTCCCGTCTCGGGCCCGCTACGCGGTGCATCGGTGACCGGGTCGAACCTGGTCCCCCGGGGCCGGCGTGGCGAAGACCCCCAGAGTGATGAGGTTCCTGTGAGCGTCGAGACGACCGATCTTGAGCGATCCGTGCTGGAGCGCAAAGACCGTAATGAACTGCAGACCATCGCCACCGCCATGGGGACGAAGCCGCCGTCACGGGCGCGAAAGGCCGAGATCGTCGACCTGATCCTCGAGGCGGCCGGTGGTAGCGCCCACGCCGAGGACAACGAACCCGATGGGGGTCCGGACGACGAAGCAAGGTCCTCCGAGGCACGGTCCGACGACGAGAAGTCCGATGAGGGGCATGGATCGACCGACGACACCGGCGACGGCAACGATTCGGGAGATGCGACCGATGCCGATGACGGGTCGGCGCGTGCGAGTCAGGACCGCAAGGATCAGGGCGGAGCAAACCGCAACCGCAATCGCGGCAACAACGAGCCGGTCGAGGCCGGAAACCGCAAACGCCGCCGGCGTGGCCGCGATCGGGACAAGCGTGAAGAAGAGCCGTGGTCGGGCGACCCGATCGAGGTCGACGGCTATCTCGACCTGCGTGACGAGGGTTACGGCTTCGTGCGGGTCAACGGCTTCCTTCCCACCAAGGAAGACGTCTACATCTCGGTGAAGCAGTGCCGCCAGCTTCAGCTTCGCAGAGGAGATCATGTCGCCGGCGTGGCGCGGCCGGCCAATCGCAACGAGAAGAACCCGGCGATGCTCAAGGTCGACGAGGTCAACGGCAAGCCGGCCAAGGAGACCCGGGGCCGGCCGCGGTTCGAGGATCTGACCCCGCTCTATCCCGACGAGCGGCTCCGGATGGAGACGCCCGACGGTGTGGCCAACATGACCGCCCGGATCATCGACCTGATCGCGCCGATCGGCAAGGGCCAACGCGGGCTGATCGTGTCGCCGCCCAAGGCCGGCAAGACCACGATAATGAAG
This sequence comes from uncultured Acidimicrobiales bacterium, assembly GCA_963695075.1. Taxonomy (GTDB): domain Bacteria; phylum Actinomycetota; class Acidimicrobiia; order Acidimicrobiales; family CAWCAL01; genus CAWCAL01. The sequence goes on along the minus strand of CAVOFR010000003.1, from coordinate 593,835 downwards.
CAGATCGCCAAGTCGATCGAGATCAACAACCCGGAGGTGCAGCTCGTCGTGCTCCTCGTCGACGAGCGGCCTGAAGAGGTCACGGACATGGCGCGCTCGCTGGACCGGGGCGAGGTCGTCGCCTCGACGTTCGACCGGCCGGCCGAGGAACACACCCAGATGGCCGAGCTCACCATCGAGCGGGCCAAACGGCTCGTCGAGGAGGGCGAGGACGTCGTGATCATCCTCGACGGGATCACCCGCCTGGCCCGCGCCTACAACCTGGCGGCTCCGCCCAACGGGCGGGTCATGTCGGGCGGGCTGGACACGGCGGCTCTCTATCCGCCCAAGAAGTTCTTCGGCGCGGCGCGCAACCTGGAGGAGGGCGGATCGCTCACCATCCTGGCCACGGCGCTCGTCGAGACCGGCTCGCGGATGGACGAGGTCATCTTCGAGGAGTTCAAGGGCACGGGAAACATGGAGCTGCGGCTCGATCGCCGGATGGCCGAACGGCGGATCTTCCCGGCCATCGACGTCGATGCCTCCTCCACCCGCCACGAGGAGCTCCTCTTCGATCGCAAGCAGCTCCAACAGGTGCACAAGCTGCGCCGTGTGCTCGGCGGCGTGTCCGGTGAGGGCGAGCCCGGCGCCGGACTCGAGTTGATGACCGACCGACTTCGCAGCTTCCGGAGCAACGACGAGTTCCTGGCCGAGATCGCAAAGGGTTGATCGGCCCGTACGAGTCAGCAGTTGTGACCATCCCCGTTCTCCCACCAGACTGGAGGCCTCTATGAAGGCCGACATCCACCCCGAATACCGCCCAGTCGTGTTCCAGGACACTTCGTCGGGCGACATGTTCCTCACCCGCTCCACCATCGACACCTCCGAGTCCATCGACTGGGAGGACGGCAACACGTACCCGCTGGCCAAGGTCGAGATCTCGAGTGCCAGCCACCCGTTCTTCACCGGGACGATGAAGATCGTCGACACGGCAGGGCGGGTCGAGCGCTTCGAACGTCGGTACGGTAAGCGACGGAAGAAGCAGGCGCCCGCCGCCGAGTCCGGCGACTGAGCCTGGACCGACCAGCGATGGACGCCGAGCGCCTGGCGGCGCTGCGGATGGCGAGGCTGCGCGCCGTCGCGCCACTCGAGGGGGCCGAGGAGACGCTCACCGCATTCGGACCCACCCTTCTGAGAGGATCGGCCGCTTGGGCCTCGATCGTCGATCGGGCCGCGCTCGTCGGTGCGGTCGTGTGGGCCCTCCGCAACGAGCTGAGGGAGCTCGACGTGGTCCTGGACCCGGACGAGACGACCGATCCGACGGCCGTCTCGACCACAGCGGCGCTGCTCGGCCGCCCCGTGATCCGAGTCTGGCTACCCACCGGCGACACGCTCGACGAGGTGCGCCCGGTCCGGTCGGCGCCGGTCACGATGCCATCGGTTCCCGAGCGATGTGCGTCCCTGTCGGCCGTGCTCCGCGAACACGGCGTAGATCCCGTCGTCGAGCTCGATGCCATCGTCGGTGAGATCGCCGGTCTCGAGGTGGCCCGGATCGATCTGGCCGGCGACCCGCCGGTGCTCTCGGTGGGTGTGGGCCGGTTCGATCGCGACCTGAACGAGATGCTCGGCGAGGCTGACCGGACCGAGCCCGTGGCCCAGCTGGTCACCGCGGTCCGAGCGGTGAGCGAACACCGCCGGCCCGGCGCCCGTCCGCACCCCCTGAATCGCCTGCGCCGTGAGCGATGGCTTCGGTCGGCCATCGTGGCCGAGCCCGGCCTGGTCGACTGCACCGCTCTGGTGCCCCTGCCGCCCCTGGCGGTCGAAGGGCTGCGAACGCCGTCACCTGCACCTGCCCTGCAAGCCGGTGACGATCCGGTCCTCGTGGTGTGTTCGGCCGGGGTCGACCCCACGCTCGTTCCCGATGCCGCCGAGATGCGGGAGCGCTATGCCCCCGATGCCCGGATCCTGCTGGTCGTTCCCACCGGCGACGACTATCCCGTCACCCATGAGATCGCGGCAGCGCTACGGGCGCCGGCCAGCGTCGTGTCGGTCGCGGCTCCCTGGGCGACCGGCTGAGTACCCTGAGTCGGTGCTCGATCGACTACCCGACTTCGAACGCGAGCTCGCCGAAGTCGAGATGAGGCTGGCCGATCCCGCCGTGGTCGGCGATCCCGTCGCGCTGGCGACCGCGGCCCGGCGGCACAAGGAGCTGGAGGCTCTCACCAGGTGCAGTCGGCGACTCGTCCAGCGAATCGAGGACGTGGCGACGCTGAAAGAGATGATGACCGAGGCCGACGGCGACGATCGCGAAGTGCTGCGTGGCGATCTGGGCGAGGCCGAACACGAGGTGGATGCCCTGGAAGACGAGCTTCGCATGCTCCTGTTGCCCACCGATCCCAACGATGGCAAGAACGTGATAGTGGAGATCCGCGGGGCCGAGGGTGGCGAAGAGGCCAACCTCTTCGCCCGCGACCTGCACGACATGTACAAGGCCTACGCCACCTCGAAGGGGTGGAAAGTCGAGCAGTTGGACACCCGGCCCTCCGAGATGGGCGGGTTCGCCTCGGTCTCTTTCGTGGTGAAAGGCGATGGGGTCTGGGGCCACCTCAAGTACGAGGGAGGCCCCCATCGGGTGCAGCGGGTGCCAGCCACCGAGTCACAGGGTCGGGTCCACACGTCGTCGGCGACGGTGTCGGTGCTCCCCGAAGCCGAGGAGGTCGACGTGCACGTCGACCCCAACGACCTGGAGATCGACGTCTACCGGTCATCGGGGCCGGGGGGCCAGTCGGTCAACACGACCGATTCGGCGGTCCGCATCACGCACGTTCCGACCGGCCTCACCGTGTCGATGCAGGACGAGAAGAGCCAGCTGCAGAACCGGGAGAAGGCGATGCGGGTTCTGCGGAGTCGGCTGCTCGAACAGGAGATGGCGCGGCAGGCGGCAGAAGTCGCCGAACAGCGTCGCGGTCAGGTCGGCGGCGGCGGTCGGTCCGAGAAGGTGCGGACGTACAACTTCAAGGAGAACAGGGTGAAGGACGAGCGGGTCGACAAGACCTTCTACAACCTGGACCGGATCCTGGCGGGCCAGCTCGATGAGGTGATCGAGTTGCTCCAGGCGGGTGAGCGGGCTCACCAGCTCGAGGAGCAACACTGAGCAACGGCATGGGCGACGAGGGCACGGTGTCGTGGCGGGCCCTCCTCGAGGAGACGGCGCAGCGCCTCGGAGCGGCCGGAATCGAATCGGCCGACATCGACGCTCGCCGGATCGTCGAGCGGGCGTCGGGCCACGAGGGCGCTGACTTCCACCGGGCGTTGGACCAGCCGGCAACGGTCCGAGGCGTCGCGGCCCTCGACTCGATGATGGAGCGACGGCTCGACGGCGAGCCTCTGCAGTACGTGGTGGGCCGGTGGGGCTTCCGCCGATTGGACCTGCTGGTCGATCGGCGTGCGCTCATCCCTCGGCCCGAGACCGAGGTCGTGGCCGGGTTCGCCATCGACGAGCTCGACCGGCTGGTGACCGCGGGTGTCGCGGGTCGATCCCCGGTCGTCGTGGATCTCGGTACCGGAACCGGGGCGATCGGACTCTCGGTCGCGCTCGAGACACCGGGTACCGAGGTGTGGCTCACCGATGTGAGCACCGACACCCTCGCTGTCGCCCGTGCCAATCTGGCGGGGCTGGGTCGGCTCGCTGTGGGTGTCCGCGTGGCCGAGGGCTCGTGGTTCGGCGCCCTTCCCGACGAGCTCGCGGGTCGCATCGATCTCGTGGTCAGCAATCCTCCCTACGTCCGAGCCGATGAGGTGCTCCCGTCGGTGGTGGCCGCCTGGGAACCGCGCGATGCGTTGGTGGCCGGGTCGAGCGGCCTGGAGGCGTACGACGTGCTGATTCCGGGAGCGGCCGACTGGTTGGCCCGACACGGGTCGCTGGTGCTCGAAGCCGCGTCAGATCAGGTCGACGAACTGGTGCAACGGTGCGAGCGGGCCGGTTTCGTATCGGTCTCGCCCTTCACCGACCTGGCCGGCCGAAGCCGCGGCGTCGTCGCCCGCCGCCACCACCACCCCTGACCGAACTTTGGGCATCTACCCGGACATGTGAGGGGTTTCTGCCCAAAGTTGGTTCAGGAGGTGGGTTCGACGAGGATCTTGGCGTGGGCGTCGGGGTCGGCCAGCTCCTCGAAGGCCTCGGCCACACCGTCGATGCCCACCGAGCCCGTGATGAGTGGCGCGACATCGAACTCGCCCTCGGCGATGAGCCGCAGTGTGGTGGCGAACTCGGCCGGGTCGTAGCCGAGGACGAATTGGAGTTGCAGCTCCTTCACGACACCGAGCATCGGTCGGATGGTGTCGGGCTCCATGCACACGCCGACCACGATGATCGAGCTGGATCGGGGGGCGTCCGTCATCGCTTGTTCGAGCATGCCGGGCACACCGACGGCCTCGAAGACGACCAGCGACCGCGCTCCGTCGACGCGACGCCAGGCATCGATCGCCGGCTCGTCGGAGGGGTCGACCACCGTGGTCGCTCCCATCGTGGCGGCGAGGGCCCGACGGGTGGGGGAGAAGTCGGCTGCGACGATGCTTTCGACCCCGCGGTGACGGAGGGCTGCCACCACGGCCAGGCCGACCGGTCCGCAGCCGAGGACGACCGCCGAGTGATGGGCCGCGATCGATGACTTGGCGACCGCATGGACGCCGACGGCCATCGGCTCGGTCATCGCCGCGTGACGGGGATCGAGACCGTTCGGTACGTCGAGCGCCATCATGTCGTTCACCACGATGGTCTCGCCGTAGCCACCGGGGAAGGTGTTGTCATAGCCGATGGGATGGAGACCGGACGACGCCACGATGATGGGCATCGACACGACCACGTCGCCTTCGGCATGATTGGCGCCGGGGCCCAGCTCGACGACTTCGGCCGAGAACTCGTGACCCATGACCACGTCGCGGGACGGATCCATCACGTGGGGGCGGAGGGGATCGTCGGGAGAGGTGGCGTGCTCGTTCATCTCCACCATGCGGTCGGCGTGCCGGAGGGCGTGGAGATCCGACCCGCAGATGCCGCACGCCAGCGTCTTCAGCCTGATCTGGCCCGGTTCGAGCGGCGGCTCGGCGAAGTCGTCCACCACGATCCGGCCGTCTCTCATGATCGCTGCTCTCATGGGCTGAGTCTGCCAGGCCGTGCACCGGGTCGCGAGCGGTCGATTCTCCGGCCGTAGAATCCTGTCGTGCCGATCATCGCCGCCGAGTCGTTCGACGACGCACTGGCCGCGCTGATACCGCACCTCCAGGCCGGCGGTGCGGCCGTGGTGCCGACCGACACCGTGTACGGCATCGCGGTCCGAGCCGAGGATGCCGCCGCGCTGGCTGACCTCTACCGCCGGAAGGGGCGGGACCGGTCGGTGGCCACGGCCGTCCTGGTGGCCGACACTGCATCCGCAGAGGAGCTGTGGGAGCGGCCATCGGCCGGTCGGCGCCGATTGACGAGCACCCACTGGCCCGGCCCACTCACGATCATCGACCGGAGGACCCGTTCGATCGGCTGGGACCTCGGGGGTGACCGCACGTCGATCGGCGTGCGATGTCCGGACGAGCCCCTCATCCGGGCACTGGCGGCGGCGGTCGGCCCGCTGGCGGCGTCGAGCGCGAACCCGTCGGGTGCGGCTCCCGTCACCGAGATCGGTCAGGTGGGAAATTCACTGGGCGAGGGGCTCGTGATGGTCGACGCCGGCACGCTCGGCGGGAGCGCTTCGACCGTCGTCGATGTCCGCGATGGCTGTGAAGTCATTCGGTCGGGCCCGATCACCGAAGCGATGCTGCGGGCGACATGGGCGCCTCCTACGATGCACAGGATCGAGGGAGAGTGACGCATGCCCAAGCACACCGAATCCGTCCCTGAATGGCTCGCCGGCGTGGCGTTCTTCGAGGGTTTCACCCAGCCCGAATTGGCCCGCGTGGTCCAACTGGCCGAGGAGGTCGAGGCCGAGGCCGGAGCCGAACTCACCGAGCAGGGTCGGGTCGGACAGGACTGCTACGTCATCATCGAGGGCAACGCCAGCGTCCTCGTCCGGGGCGAGTATGTCGCCACGCTGCATCCGGGATCGATGGTGGGCGAGATGGCGCTGGTCGATCACCGGCCCCGCTCGGCCACGGTCATCGCCGATCAGCCGATGAAGCTCCTGCGGTTCGACACCCCGCACTTCAAGACCCTGTTGAACGAGATGCCCGAGGCCGAGAATCGGGTTATGGCGATGCTGCACGCCCGCCTGCCGCGGTCGGGGCGCTCTCCGTCCTGAGGTCGTCCCGACCCGAACAGGCCGTTCTCGAGCGTCGGTGACCGACGCTGTCGGACCAGATTTCGGCGAGGGTGTCAGGTGAGGGCGAGGGTGTCAGGTGGGGGTGAACGCGCCGCCGGCGGCGCGGCGCACCGCACGGCCCACCGCATCGGTCTCGAGCAGCATGCTCATCGCCTCGGCGTCGGTGGTCGTGCCCCAGGCTCGGCGGCCGTCGGCGGTCATCATCACCGCCAGCCCGGTCTCGGGCTCGCTGTCGCGATCGTGCATGACCGTGTACGCCTCGAGGGTCATCGATCCCTCGGCGTCACCGGCCGGCTCGACGGTCGGATGGGTGTCGATCTCGTCCTGGGGCTCGGCGTGGGCGAAGCCGGCCTCCGGCGGCTCCGATCCGTAGAGCCCGAACGCGTGCTTGGCGACGAATCCCCCGTTGGCCGAGCAGAACCCGAGACCCGGCTCGTCGCGCAATCGCTCGACCATCGACGCCACGGCGTGGGTTACATAGTTGTTCCACGGTCCTCCGGCGAAGGTGAGCCCGCCGGTGACGGTCAGATCGCGATCGAGGCCCAGGCCCAGCTCCCGGGCGGTGATCTGCACCGCGGACGGGAAGCAGGAGTACAGGTCTACGTGGCGGAGATCGTCCGGTCCGACCCCGGCCAGCTCGAACGCTCGCCGTCCCGCCACCCGGATCGCGGCTGACGTGTCGAAGCGCTCGCGGCGGGTGACCCGGACCGGGTCGGCGCCATCGGTGCCGGCGTGGAGGAAGACCATCCGATCGGCGGGCACGCCGACGGCCGCAGCCTTCTCGTAGGACATCACGATGACGGCCGCAGCCTGTTCGACCATGTTGTTCGAATTGAGCAACTTCGGATACGGCGACCCGACCATCCGATTTCCGGGACCCACCGTGGCGAGCTCCTCGGGTGTGAAGAAGGTCTGGTTCCAGGCATGCGGATTGGTGCTGGCCACAGCGCTGAACCGGCTCCACAGGTCGGTGATGAGGGCCAAGTGCTCATCGGGCGTGTTGCCCATGCCGTGGCGCAGGGCGACCTCCATCATCGGGTAGATCTGGATCGGCATGACGGCGCCCACCGCACCGGCGTCAGGGTCGGCCATGTCCAGTTCCGCTCCGAACATCCGCGTCGGGGCCACATCCTCGTCCTGCTTGACCCAGTCCGGGCGCTCGCCGCGCTTCTGCAACGTCGTGCGGGTCCGCCACAGCTCGACACCACCCACGACGGCTGCGTCCAGGTCACCCGCCGCTATCTCGGCGGCCGATCGATTGATCAGCATCTGCGGCGTGTTGCCGCCCATGGATGTGTAGGCGGTCTCGGTCGGGTCGATACCCAGCCGGTCGGCGACCAGTCGTGCCGGGTCCCGGTATCGCCAGCTGAGGAGGGATACGACGCGGATCGACTCGATGGTCGGCAGGACCCGTCCGCCCGAGTCCTCGGCGGCTGCGGCGACCATGTCGGCCAGGATCTCGACCGGCTCGCGGTCGTCGGGTTCTCTCCGCGACGTCTGGCCTACTCCGACGATCACGGGGGTTCGGGGATGTGGTGCGCTCATCGGAGCGCAGCGTAAGTGAGCCGGGGTCGCCGGATCGAACCCACCGGTAGGATCGGGTGGTGCGCATCGCCCTGGGTTCAGATCATGCCGGATTCGTCCTCAAGAACCTGATTGGAGACCACCTCGCCGCGGCGGGCCACGAGGTGGTCGATCTGGGCGCCGATTCCACCGATCGGGTCGACTACCCCGACTTCGGTGCCGCGGTCGGTCGGGCCGTCGCCGGCGGCGACGCCGACCTGGGCGTGGGCGTCTGCGGTTCCGGCATCGGCATCGCCATGGCCGCCGGCAAGGTGCCCGGTATCCGGGCCGCCACCGTGCACGACGTCACGTCGGCGCGGATGGCCCGGGCGCACAACGACGCCAACGTCATGTGCGTCGGCGAACGATTCCTCGGCCCTCAGGTGGCACTGGATGCACTCGACGCGTTCTTGGCCACCGATTTCGAGGGTGGCCGCCACGGCCCCCGCGTGGCCAAGATCGACGCACTCGACTGAGGCACCCGGCGACGAGCCGCGTCGCGCCCCCGGTTCTCGCCCCAGGTCACGGCACGGTAGGTTCCCATCAAGCAAGTCAACCCCGGAGGATCGCGTCCATCATGCCCTGGCCCAACAACGCCGACGACGTCGTCTTCAAGCTGCTCGAGGACGAGAAGGAGCGCCAGAACACCGGCCTCCAGCTGATTCCCAGCGAGAACTTCACCTCTCCGTCGGTCATGGCCGCCACCGGATCCGTGCTGACCAACAAGTACGCCGAGGGATACCCGGGCAAGCGGTACTACGGCGGCAACATGGTGATCGACGAGATCGAGGATCTGGCTCGCACCCGGGCCTGCGAGCTCTTCGGCGCCGAGCACGCCAATGTGCAGCCCCACGCCGGGGCCAACGCCAACGTCGCCGTGTACCTGGCTCTGCTCGAGCCCGGCGACACGGTGCTCGGGATGAGCCTCGACCACGGGGGTCATCTGACGCACGGATCGCCGGTGAACATCAGCGGGCGGTTGTACGACTTCGTCGGGTACGGCGTCACCGAATCGGACGAACGGATCGACTTCGACCAGCTGAGGGCGATGGCGCACGAGCACAAGCCGAAGATGATCGTGGCCGGAGCGACCGCCTACCCCCGGGTGATCGATCCCGTGCCGCTGCGCGAGATCGCCGACGAGGTCGGCGCCCTCCTCATGTTCGATGCGGCCCACATCGCCGGGCTGATCGCAGGGGGCGCTCATCCCAACCCGGTCCCGTACAGCGACATCGTCACCCTGACCACCCACAAGACGCTCCGCGGTCCCCGCGGCGGCTGCATTCTCAGCAGAGCCGAGTACGCCGCGGCCATCGACAAGGCGATCTTCCCGGGTCTCCAGGGCGGTCCTCTCGAGCACGTCATCGCCGCCAAGGCGATCGCCTTCGCCGAAGCCTCCACCCCCGAGTTCCGCGACCACGCGGCCCAGGTCGTTCGCAACAGCCAGGCGTTGGGCGAAGCACTGGCCGGGCTCGGGTTCCGCCTGGTGTCGGGCGGAAGCGACAATCACCTCAATCTCGTCGACCTGCGCAGCTTCGACGCCGAGCTCACCGGCAAGGAAGCGCAGGCCGCGTGCGATCAGACCGCGATCACGCTCAACAAGAACACCATCCCCGACGATCCGCGCTCACCGTTCGTCACCTCGGGCCTGCGCATCGGGACGCCGGCGGTTACCACCCAGGGTATGGGCGAGACCGAGATGGCCCGGATCGCCGACCTCCTGGCGGCCACCCTCACCAATCGGAATGATCCGCAGGCCCTGGGCGGTATCCGATCCGATGTTGCCGAGCTGGTCGCTCCGTTCGCTCCCTACCCCTCGATTGACTGAGACCGGTCGGTCCGGGCGGGGGCGGGGGTGAGTCCGGATTCCTGGGCCGACACGCTCGTCATCGCGTCGGCGGCTCTCGCCACATTCGTCTTCACCGAGCTCGCTCGGCGCTTCGCGTGGAAGGTGGGCGCCGTCGTCCGACCCGACGAGCGTCGTGTGCATCTCCGGCCGACGCCGACCCTCGGTGGGATCGCCATGTTCGGCGGCCTGCTGGTGGCGGTCGCCGTCGCCTGGGCGAACGGTCGATTCACCGAGGTCTTCGCCGACCCCGTACCGCTGATCGGAATCGTGGGCGCCGCCGCCATCATCCACGTCGTCGGGGTCGTCGACGATCTACGCCAGGTCTCGGCGCCCGCCAAGGTGGCCGGCATCGTGTTCGGCGCGTCGGTGCTGGTCATCGCCGGTGTGAGCATCGTCACCTTCCGAGTGCCCAAGTTCGGGCTCTTCCTACTGTCAGACGATCTCGTTCCCCTGGTCACGGTCGTCTGGGTGCTCGCCATCGCCAACGCCGTGAACCTCATCGACGGTCTCGACGGACTCGCCGCGGGTATCGTCGCGATAGCAGCCGGGTCGTTCCTCGTATACGGCACGGTGCTCCAAGAGGAGGGGATCTTGGATGTCTCGAATCCCGGCCCTCTCGTGGCCATGTGCACCCTGGGGATCTGCCTCGGATTCCTGCCCCACAACGTGACCCCCGCCCGGATCTTCATGGGAGACGGGGGGTCGCTCCTGCTCGGACTCCTCATGGCGGCCGGGACGGTGTCGGTCGGAGGGAGCGTCGACGAGCCGTTCAGTGGGCAGGCGTTCTTCTTCTATGCACCGTTGCTCATCCCCCTGTTCGTGTTGGGTGTTCCGCTCCTCGACACGGTGGTTGCGATCGTGCGTCGCGCGGTCGGTCGCAAACAACTCACCGAGCCCGACAAGGATCACCTGCACTACCTGCTCGTGCGGATGGGCCACGGGACCAGGCGAGCGGTGTTGATCCTGTGGGCGTGGACGGCGCTGCTCTCGGGTCTCGTTCTGTACCCGACGCTCAACCAGGGGCGGGGTGATGCGCTCGTGCCGATCGCCGTGACCGCGCTGGCCCTCGGGCTCTACACGTTCCTCGGGGCCCGAGCCCGGGGGGAACGCGAGTGATCGAGCGCAGGCGGTCGAGGGGGCGCACGGCGTCGGTGGCGGTCGGCCTGATCGTCGTCGGCCTGGCCGCGTGCAGTGGCGGGGACGGCGGAGGGGGCGACGGCTCGACCGGGGCGCCGCTGTCGGACCCGTGCCGGGTCCTGAGCGTGACCCAGCGGGGCCGCGACATGGCCGCGAAGTACTCCCTCGAGGCGGTCGAACCGCCGGCCCCCGACGGGAGCCCCGACCTGGAGACCTGTTCCTGGGTCGGCGGCGACGGCGAAGCGACGGAGGACTACCTGGATCGGGAGGCGACCCCGTTCATCGACATGGCCATCCGTCGGAGCGACCCCTCGACCGATTTCGACGCCGTGACCTTCTTCGAGGCCTTCGCCGCGGATCCCAACGCCATGGAACGACCCGAACTGCTCACCGGCGCCGACTCCGGGCAGGCCGACCAGGCGGTGTCGGTCGGCTCGTCGCTCTTCGTGCTCAAGGGCGACGTCGTCCTGTCGGTGCACACCGGCAGCTCCCGGCACCTCGACGAGCTCATCCCCGACCCGATCGCACGAGTCGTGGGCGGAATGTGAATGGGGTCAGGTGCCGTGCCCACTCACGTGCTCACTCGATCAGCATCACCTCGGCGTCGACCCCGCGGCCGGCGAGGTCGGCTCGGATCTCGTCGACGTAGAGGGGGTTGGTGACGAGTACGACGGCCGTTTCGGGGTCGAGGGACTCCGGCGGGACGACCGGCGATCCACCGACGGACGTGAAGCGACCGTGCTTGTGGGGATTGAGGTCCACGATGGCGCTGACGAGACCGGGATCGCGGATGAGGGACAGGAAACTGACGCCCTTGGAACCGGCGCCCCACATGGTGAGCGGCCCCCGCTCGGCGAGCTCGGCGAGCCGCTGGTCCCAGCGGTCGATCAGATCCCTGAGCTGCGCCGCGAACCCGTCGGATGCCGCGACCGACCGCTCGATGGCGCTGCGGTCGGGATACGCGTCGTCAATGGTGGCGCCGGCCCGGGCGTCCAGCCACAGGTACTGGTCGGCGAACGACCGGCCGCCGGCCAGCGGGACGAAGCCGCAACGCTGCGCGGTGGAGCGGAGCGTTGCCTCCGACCAGTAGAGGGGATGTTCGTAGATCAGGTCCCACGGCGCCGGCGCCTCGAGCATGTAGGTGGCGTCGGGCATCTCGAGATAGAGAACGACGTCGTCGCGGTCGTCGATCGAGCGACGGATTCCGGCCAGGACGGTCGTGGGATCGGTGAGATGCTCCAGGACGTGCCGGCTGTAGACGAGCCGGCCCTCGACGGGGCGATCGGCCGGGTAGGGCTCGGCCACGATCGTGACCCGGTCCGACGAGACCGTGGCGTTCCGATCGGGGTCGTGGCTGGGGTCGTAGCCGATTCCCCGGTTGTCACCGCGCTCGCACAGCATCGCCATGAAGTCACCGCTGCCGGCGCCGACCTCGATCACCGTGGTGCCGCGGATGTCGTGCTCCTCGACCAGCCGGGTCACCAGATCGGTGGCGAAGCGCTGGAAGGCGGGCGAGTGGTGGAGCGAGTTCTCGTAGTCGGGCGAATAGGCGACCTTCGCCTCGTCGAACGCCCGGTTGTAGAGCAGGCCACAGCGGCGGCATCCGACCAGATCGATGTCTCCGACCGGGGCGGACCGGGCTTCGGCACGATCGGTGTGGAGCACGTTGCAGAACACCGGGACGTCGGCGACGGTCACGATGTCCCACGATTCGCCGTGGGCGCAGGCCGGGCAGGATTCCATGGTCAGACCGCAGTGAGCTCGGCGCCGACACCCAGCCGATCCAGGTCGGCCTGGATCTCGTCGAGGTAGATCGGGTTCATCGCCACCACCAGCTCGGGCTGGTGCCGCGCGAGGAACTCGGGCGCCACGATCTCCTGGCCGGTCCCGGCCATGAACTTGCCGTGCTTGTACGGGTTGATGTCGACCGCATGCCCGATGTGGGCGTCGGGTCCGAGGTTGTTGAGGAAGGACACCCCCTTCGATCCCGAACCCCAGATGACCGCTCCGCCATCGGAGTCGCGCACCGCTCCGAGTCGATCGAGCCACGTGGACTTGAGCCGGGCGAAGCTCTCCTCGAACCGCGCGACACCGTCGGTGAGATGACCGAGGTCGTCCTCGACGTCGAACGGCTCACCCGGGGCAGGCGTGGTCGACGGGCGAGCCTCGACGATGAGGTACTGGTCGTCGTATTCGACGCCGAGATCGAGCACCTCGAAGCCGGTCGAGCGGAACAGTCGGGCCAGAGAGCCGAGGGTGAAGTACGAGCAGTGCTCGTAGTAGATGTCCCAGAAAGCCACCTCGTCGATGATGCGGCGCATGTCGGGGAGCTCGAAGAGCACGACGGTGTCGGGGCGGTCACCGATGGAACGGCGAACGCTGCGCATGAACTCGCCGACGTCGGGGATGTGCTCGAGGGTGTGGCGACAGACGACCGCGTCCGCTTGCAGATGGGTGTAGCGCTCGTCGTAGAAGTCGGCGATCCATTCGAGCCGGTCGGCCACCGGGCTGTCGATCCGTTCGGCGTGGACGCCCGGGTCGATCCCGATGCCGGAGCCGGCGCCGGCCTCGACCATCATCGTCAGGAACTCGCCCTTGCCGCACCCGATCTCGAGCACCGACCTGCCGGCGAGGTCGTACTTCTCCACCCATCGCCCGGCGAGGTCGCGGGCGAACTCCACGAACAGAGGAGAGAAGGCCTGGGTCTCCTCGTAGCGGGCCGAGTACTCGGCCAGGCTCTTGTCGAACCGGATGTTGGAACAGAACCCGCACTTCGGGCAGAACCCCAACTCGAGATCGCCCCGCGGATACTGCTCGGCCTCGTCCGCGCTGTCGAGGAGGAGACAGCTGTTGGTCGGTATCCGAGCCTCGCGGTGGAACACCCGGAGCTGGCCGTGGTCACACGCCGGGCAGACGGCCGGCACCGTGGTGGTCATGGTTCGAGAATCTCCGGGGTCGGAATCGGACGGATGAACTTCCCGCCGGCGGCGACGTAGTCGGCCTGCTGAGCGATGATCTCCTCGGCGAAGTTCCACGCGAGGAGGAGGACGTATTCGGGAGCCTTCTCGACCAGGGCGGCCGGATCGAGGACGGGCTGGTGGGTCCCTGGCATGAACATGCCCTGCTTGTGGGTGTTGCGGTCGACTACGAACGACACGAGGCTCCGGTCGATCCGCGCATAGTTGAGCAGCGTGCTGCCCTTGGCGGCCGCCCCGTAGGCGGCGACGGTCGCACCCTCGTCGCGCAGACGGGTGAGGAGCGCGACCAACTCGTCGCGGATGGCCTCGACCCGATGGGCGAAGCCGTCGTAGTAGGCGAACGAGTCCACGCCAACGGTCTGTTCGGTGGCGAAGAAGTCCTTGGCTTCGGGCGTCCTGCCCTCGTGGTGGCCGATGTGGTAGCGGAGCGTCCCACCGTGCAGATCGGGGAAGTGCTCGACATGGTTGATGTTGAGGCCGTGCCGGTTCATCAGCGCTTCGACGCCGGTGCAGGAGTGGTAGAAGATGTGCTCGTGGTACATCGTGTCGAACTCACCGTGTTCGATGAGGTCGTGCACCCAGGGGTTCTCGACCGTGATGAGCCCGTCGTCGTCGAGAAGATGGGCCATGCCGGCCACGAATCCGTTGAGATCGGGAATGTGGGCCATGACGTTGTTGGCGATGATCACGTCGGCCGGTCCCGTTTCGTCTCGGATCTCCCTGGCCAGCTCGTGGCCGAAGAACGCACACCGGGAACGGATCCCGGCCCGGTTGGCCTCGGCGACCTGCGCCGGCGCCGGATCGATGCCCAGCACGGGCACGTTCGCCTCGACGAAGTTCTTCAGGAGATAGCCGTCGTTGCTGGCCAGCTCGACGACCAGGCTCGACGAGTCGAGACCGCGGGAGGCGACCAGTCCGTCGGCATGGCGCTTCGAGTGGCGGAGCAGCGCGTCGGAGAACGAGCTGAAGTACGGGTAGTCGTCGGGGAAGAGCACGTCTTCGGGAAGCGTCTCGGTGATCTGCACCATGGCGCAGTTCGGACAGAAGCAGACCTCGAGCGGGTACTCCGGGTCGGCCTGGTCGACTCGTTCGGCCGGCACCAGGGCGTCGCTGAGTGGGGTCGAGCCCAAGTCGAGGAACGGCTTCAGGTCATCGTCACCGCAGGACCGGCAAGGGGGAGGGGTGTTGCTGCTCATGACGAGACCGTCCAGCGCAGGTCGGCGTCGAGATTCCCCGAGTCGAGGAGCTCGCGCACCCGGGCGATCCGGAGGTACCGGGAGCCCTCGAGGTCGCTGAGCTGCAGGTCCACGGCCTTGAACGCCTCGTACAGCTCCAGTGCGCCCGCTTCCACGGTCCACTTGCAGTCGAAGTCGACGGCCTCGGCGAGCTTGTCGCAGTTGACCCGGTAGTTCCGGAGATCGGGCCCGGCCTCATCGGCCAGTGTGATGCGACTGTCGGGCACGACGTTCTCGACGATCTTGGCCACGTCGCGGATCTGATAGTTCTCGGCGGTGGCGCCCACATTGAAAGGCTGATCGTGGATCACGTCTCGGGGGGCCTC
The DNA here is from genome assembly GCA_963695075.1 of uncultured Acidimicrobiales bacterium. Taxonomy (GTDB): domain Bacteria; phylum Actinomycetota; class Acidimicrobiia; order Acidimicrobiales; family CAWCAL01; genus CAWCAL01. The sequence goes on along the minus strand of CAVOFR010000003.1, from coordinate 578,457 downwards.
GAGCAGCGCGACGAAGGCCCGGGCGATGTCCTCGACGTGGACCAGCGGCCGCCACGGTGTGCCGTCGCTCTTCATGAAGACCTCGCCGGTCGTGTAGGCGAAGCCGGTCAGGTTGTTGACGACGAGGTCGCCCCGCAACCGAGGTGACGCACCGTACGCCGTGGAGTTGCGCAGGTAGGTCGGACTGAAGTCGTCGTCGGCCATGGCGGCGAGGTCCCGTTCGGAGAGGACCTTCGACTCGCCGTAAGGGGTGACCGGATTGAACGGAGCGCTCTCGTCGATCGGCCGGTCGTCCTGAGCCCCGTAGAGGCTGCACGACGACGAGAAGAGGAATCGTGATGCGCCGGCCGCCTTGGCCTTCTGGCCGACGAGCACGGTCGCCCGGTGGTTGATGTCGAAGGTGCAGTCGGGGTTGAGGTCGCCGAGGGGGTCGTTGCTGATGGCAGCCAGATGGATGACCGCGTCGATGCCCTCGAACAGCTCGTCCGAGGCGTCCCTGGTGTCGAGCCTGGTGGTGTCGATCTCGGGAGCGTCCTCACCGAACACGCACCCGGCGAAGAGATGGCTGTCCATCCCCCTCACCGAGTGGCCCGCCGCGGTCAGCAGTGGGGTGAGGACCGTACCGATGTAGCCGTCATGGCCGGTGACGAGGACGTGCATGTGCCGTGCTTTCGTGGGGAGGGGACAGGGGGTTGGGTGTCGCGGGCGGAGTCAGGACCAGCGTTTCCACGGTGGGTCGGACTGCCAGAGGGTCTCCAGACGCTTCTTGTCGCGGATGGTGTCCATGCATTGCCAGAAGTCGTAGTGCTTGTAGGCCATCAGCTGGCCGTCGGCGGCCAGCCCTTCGAGGGGCTCACGTTCGAACTGGGTGTCGTCGCCGTCGATGTAGTCGAAGACGCCGGGTTCGAACACGAAGAACGCGCCGTTGATCCAACCCTCACCGGTCTGCGGCTTCTCGTTGAACTCGTTGATCTGGTCGCCGTGGATCTCGAGGTGGCCGAACCGGGCCGGAGGTCGCACCGCGGTCAGCGTGGCCAGCTTGCCGTGGGACCGGTGGAACGCCAGCAGTTTGTCCAGGTCGACCGTAGCGAGACCGTCGCCCCAGGTCACCATGCACGTGTCCTGCCCGATGTGCGGCTGTAGCCGCTTGATCCGGCCGCCGGTGGCCGTGTTCAAGCCCGTCTCGATGAGATCGACGGTCCAGTTGGAGGCCTCTCGCTCGGTGTGGGGGATCACCTCGCGGCGGGCGAAGTCGACGGTGAGATCGTCGGTGATGTTGGCGTGTTCGATGAACCAGCGCTTGATGTAGTCGCCCTTGTAGCCGAGAGCGACGGAGAAGTCCTCGAAGCCGAAGCTCTCGTAGTACTTCATGATGTGCCAGAGGATCGGATGGCCGCCCACCTCGACCATCGGCTTCGGTCTCAGCTCGGTTTCCTCGGCCAGGCGCGTGCCCAGGCCGCCGGCCAGAATTCCGACTTTCATGCCACCTCCGAAGGGATCGAGACCATCGTTAGCGCAGTGTCCGACACCGCACAAAGGTCATATTGCCCAAGTCTCTATCGGCACGAGGGCATTGGGCTGAAGGGTGGGACGAACCGCACGTCCCGAACCTCGGGACCGGTCAAGCGCCCAGCGGTTCGACCAGGATATCTCCGATCGAGGCGTCGACGTGATGGGCCAGGATGGCGATCGAGCCCGAAACGGTGTCGTCGGCACCGGTGACCTCGGCGTCCCACCCGGCCGGTTCTTCGTCGCCGTCCAACCATGTCTTCGCGCTGATCGACGAGGTGTCACCGACCCGTTCGACCCGGACCCGCATCCAGACCTCGGTACCGAGCGGGAACTCGGCCGGTGCGGCGGAGTCGGAAGGTGACCCCCCGTTGGCTCGGACGGTCAGCCGGCTGCGTTCCAGCGACTCCCACGAGATCCCGGCGGCGCCGGTGGACGGCCAAAGGCCAACAGCCGGCTTCTTGTCGTCTTCGGCGTGATGGCCCTCCCAGCCGACCACGACGCCCAGGTTCGGCTTGCCCGCCGGATCGAAACCGGCAGGGTCGACATCGTGGACCACGACGGGGAACACCACCTCGTACTCGGTCCAGCGGCGATCCCCGACGGCGATCATACGGTCGTAGCCGGTCTCGAGCAGTCGCGCCGTGCCATCCGCCTCGACCGTCCAGTTGCCGTCGACGACCTGGGCCACGTCGTTGAGCGAGGCTGGGGCGTCGGACCAGGTGATCGAATGGGGGAGGAGGAGACCTTCGCCCCGCTCGATCACCAGGGTCACGGTGCGCGTGCTGAAGTTGCCGTCACTGTCGATGGCTTTCAACTCGACCTCGTGCTCGCCGGCCGCGAGCTGTGCGAACCCGAGCTCGACGTTGAAGTCACCGGAGGCACTCAGTCGCTGCTCGGTGGGACCGCGGCGGAGCCGGATCGGCTCGCTGCCGTCGATGGTGTAGGTGACCTGGACGACCTCGTCGTCGTCGCTCACCCGACCGACGATGTTCACCCACTGCTGGGGGACACCGGCCCGGCCGAAGACCTGCCGGTCGCCGTACCAGACGTCGATGACCGGCAGGCCGGCACTGGTGAACCAGAACTCGGCGGGTTGCGTCTCGGATCGGTTGCCTGACGCGTCCACCGCGATGGCCTGGACGGAGACCGTCGTACCGTTCTGGATCTCGGGTACGACGATCTCGTGCTGGAACCGGAGCAGGCTGGAGTCGGCGTACGTCTCGGAACCGACCAGGACGGATGCCCGAGCGGCCTCGTCGGTGGAGAACGAGACCAGGAGCTTGTCGCCCCGAGCGCGCGAGGTCACCGACTGGATCAGAGGACCGCGCCCGTCGCCGGCCACTTCGGGGGCCGGCGCTGCCGCAACGAAGTCGCTGACGGCGACCGCCTCGGCGCCGGGGAGGCGGGTGGCGCCGAAGAGGGCGAGCCGTTCGACCTCGAGGTACTCGACGAAACTCCCGGCGAGCTGCCAGTCGCCCGATTCGGGTGCGGTCCACACGACGTACTGCGAGTTCATCCGTTCGATGCGTAGTCGCCTCGTGTCCGGATCGACTTCATGATCGAGCCGTACCAGCGGCGTGCCATTCGTGCGGCCGATCGCCACCACGGAGGTGCCCGAGCCCGTTCCGGTGAATCCGATCCGAAGCCATGCGTCTCCGCCGGCGACGGTCGCCCCGACCGCGGTGTACTTGGTCGCCGGAAGAGCAGGCACCTCGATGACGACGTCGAACGGGCCGTCGTCGACCGTCTGTTCCACCCTGATGGACTCGTCGTCGGCCCACGAGTCGCCCCCCGGAGCGAACGAGATGCCTCCGAGCACCAGGCTGGCCCGGCCCGCTCCGGAGGGATCGACGAGCGTCCACGTGTCGAGATCGAGGTTCGGACCATCGAACCCGTCGGAGACCCCGACCATCGGCTCGGCCGGGGCGGCGGCAGTGGGGTGAGGGGCGACGAGCGGGAGGAACGCGGTCAGGAGAACGACCACGAAGCCACCCCACCGTCGGCTCGTCTCTCGCTTGGCCATACTGCAGAGTGTAGAGAAGGGGCGGGAGAGTGCAGGGAAGGGCTCGGCTCCGGCGGAGTTGCCATTTCCGCCCCACCTCCCATAGATTGCGAAAGTCTTCACAAGCGCCTGGTGTCGTCGATGTCCACCGCCAGAGCGACGACCTTTCCCCCGGGATTACTTCCGTGCCAGCTTCCGACACACCACCGCTGATCCGCGACGTTCGCCGGACCTCGGGCGGCTTCGAACTGGTGCTCAGTCCGCTCCTGCTGGCCCTGATCGGCTTCGGTCTGGATCGGGTTTTCGGGATCGTGCCCGTGCTCACCGTCATGTTCGCGGTGGTGGGCGTGGTGGGAGCGGTCACCAAGATCGTCATCGGCTACGACCGCGAGATGGCCGCCCACCGCGATGGTGCATCCTGGAACCGCCTGGAATCCCGCTCATGATGCAGGACCCCGCCACCGCCGCGGCCGCCGCCGCCGTGCCGACCGCTCCCGAGCCCGAGATCGCGCTGGACGTACTCAAACGAGCGGCTTGGGTCATCCCCGTCGTGGCGATCATCGGTGCGCTCGGCTGGGGCGCCGCAGGGGCGGCCTCGGCCACGTTCGGACTCGTCGTCGCCGTCGCCAACCTCGTGCTGTCGGCCTATCTCCTGGCCTGGAGTGCCCGGATCTCGCTCGGGCTGATGATGGGCACCGCCCTCTTCGGCTATCTCATCCGCCTCGCCCTGATCTTCGGCGCGGTCTGGCTGGTCAAGGATCAGCCGTGGGTCGAGCTCTGGCCCCTCGGCCTTTCCCTCATCCTCAGTCATCTCGGACTCCTCTTCTGGGAGCTCCGTTACGTTTCCGCCTCGCTGGCGTATCCGGGCCTCGAGCCCGACGCCTCGGTCTCATCCCAAGGAGTGTCCGCATCGTGATCGTCGGACTCGAGTTCCCAAGCATCGAAAACCTGGTCGAGTGGCCGGACTCGTTCATTCCGGGACTCAACAAGATCGCTCTCATCGACATCATCGCGGTACTGGGCACGATGGCGATCTTCTGGTTTGGTTCGGCCAAGGCCGCGTTGATCCCCAAGGGGATCCAGCAGGTGGCCGAGGGATCGGTCAACTTCATCCACACCCAGATCATTCATCCCACCATCGGCGAGGACAAGCAAGGCACTCGCGTGGTCGCCGCTGATGCTGACCTTCTTCTTCCTCATCTTCTTCGGGAACATCTTCGAGATCATCCCGGTGATCCAGATGCCGGCCAACGCACGCATGGCCAATCCGCTCGTCCTGGCCCTCATCGTGTGGGTCACGTTCATAGCGGTCGGGATCAAGCACCAAGGCCTCCTGGGCTACTTCAAGGGCGCCCTGTTCCCACCCGGCGTCCCGAAGGCCCTCTACGTCCTGGTCACACCCATCGAGTTCCTCTCGACCTTCATCGTTCGACCGTTCAGCCACGCGGTCCGGCTCTTCGCCAACATGCTCGCCGGTCACATCCTGCTCGTCACCTTCGGCGTGCTGTGCATAGCGCTGTTCTCGGCCACGGCGCTCATCGTCGTCGAGGTGCTCAGCTTTCCCATGCTGGTCGCCCTCACGGCGTTCGAGGCCTTCGTCGCTCTCCTCCAGGCCTACATCTTCACCATCCTCGCCGGTGTGTACATCGGTGGTGCGCTCCACCCCGAGCACTGAGCCCGATTCCGACCTCTCACCCCAATCCCATGACGATCTGTCATCCGGTGCGCCACCGGCTGACGCAAACCAAACAGGAGAAAGTGATCCATGAGTGCAACTGCGAACTTCATCGGTGAAGTCGCCGGCCTTGCCCAGGAGACCGGCGGCGAGGTACTCGCCGACGATCTGAAGGGCATCGAAGCCGCCGGCGGTGCCGGTATGGGTTACGGCCTCGCCGCGATCGGACCCGGCATCGGCATTGGTTACCTGGTCGGCCAGTCCGTCCAGGCCATGGCCCGCCAGCCCGAGTCGGCCGGCATGGTCCGGACGACCATGTTCCTGGGTATCGCGTTCACCGAGGCGCTCGCGCTGATCGGGTTCGTGGTGTTCATCCTGCTCAAGTTCGCCTGATGCTGGCGGTCATCACCGAGGTCGCCGTCCTCCTCGCCGAGGAGGCGCACGAGGCGGCAGAGGAAGCCACCAACCCCATTCTCCCCGACATGGTGGAGATCTTCTGGGGGCTGGGGAGCTTCGCTGTCCTGTTCCTGTTCCTCCGGTTCATCGGCTACCCGCGGGTGGTCGGGAACATCGACGCCCGGTCCGACAAGATCCGCGGCGACGAAGCGGCGGGCGATCAGGCCGCCGCCGAAGCGCAGGCGGTCATGACCGACTACCAGGACTCGCTGACCGATGCCCGCCACCAGGCGAGCCAGATCATCGACGAGGCCCGCGAGCAGTCCGACCGCCATCGGGCCGAGCTGATGACCGCGGCCCAGAGTGACATCGCCGCCATGCGACAGGTAGCGACCCGGGAGATCACCGCGGCAAAGGACAGCGCCATCGCCGACCTGCGCGGCGAGGTCGGTCGACTCGCTGTCGGGGCTGCCGGATCGGTCGTCCAGCGCGATCTGGATCCGGCTTCCGAGATGGCGGCCATCGAGGAATACGTCAACCAGGCGAGCGCCGAGCGCCGCTGAGTTTCGAGGAGAACAATGCTTGCACTCCTGGTCGCCGAAGAAGGCGAGCACCACGCCAACAACTTCTGGTACGGCGACATCAACGAGGTCATCTGGGGGACGGTGTCGTTCCTCATCCTCTTCGCCGCGTTCCTGAAATGGGGCGTGCCGGCGATCAGGAAGGCCATGGCCGGTCAGCGCGAGGGGATCGCCGAGCAGATCGAGACGGCCGAGACGCAGCGAGCCGAGGGTGAGGCCAAGCTGGCCGAATACCGGGCCCAGCTGTCCGACGCCTCGTCCGAAGCCGACCGCATCATCGCCGAAGCCCGCGAGGCGGCCGAGCATCTGAAGGTCGACCTGGCGCAGCGGGCCGAACGCGACGCGGTCGAGCTACGAGCTCGAGCGGAGGCCGAGATCGCAGCCGCTCGCGACCAAGCCGTCGCCGACCTCCGCAGCGAGGTGTCCGCCCTGGCGCTCGGCGCGGCCGAGACGGTCGTGCAGCGCAACCTCGACCAGGACACGCAGGTGGCCCTCATCGAGAACTACATCAACGACGTTGGAGCGCAGGCCCGATGAGCCGGATCGAAAGCTATGCCCAGGCCCTGTTCGAGGTCGCGAAGTCCGAGGGCAACCTGTCCGAGGTCGAAGACGAACTGTTCCGATTCGGTCGAGCGCTCCAGAGCCATGACGAGCTCCGGGACAAGCTGACCGATCCGAAGATTCCCGCCGCGGTCCGTCAGCAGGTCGTCGAGGATCTGCTCGGAGGCAAGGCCACCGACACGACGACATCGCTCGTCTCCATGGTGGTCGGCGCCGGACGGGCCCACGACCTGCCCAAGATCATCGACCGACTCGTCGAGATGAGCGCGGCCGAGGCCAACAAGGTCGTCGCCGAGGTTCGCTCGGCCATCGACCTGTCGGCCGATCAACGCGAGCGGCTCGCAACTGCCCTCAACTCGGCCACCGGCAAGACGGTCGAACTGAAGGTGATCGTCGACCCGTCGGTCATGGGCGGCATCGTCACCCAGATCGGCGACACGGTCATCGACGGCACCGTCCGTTCCCGACTCTCCCAGCTCAGAGAGGCCTTCTAGGCCGCCTCCGAGCAACCCCTTCCCCGACCAAGCCCATACGAGACCCAAGAGACCAGAGGATCATGGCAGAGCTCACGATCAACACCGGCGACATCACCGCCGCCCTCGAGAAGAACCTCGAAGGATTCAAGCCCTCCGTCGAGATGACCCAGGTCGGTCGCGTGACCGAAGTGGGCGACGGTATCGCCCGCGTGTCGGGCCTTCCCGGCGCGGCGGTCAACGAGCTGTTGCGTTTCCAGAGCGGCACCTACGGCCTGGCGCTCAACCTGGACGAGGACACAATCGGTTGCGTGGTGCTCGGCGAGGTCCACGACATCGAAGAGGGCCAGCCCGTCGAGTCGACCGGCGAGATCCTCAACGTCCCGGTCGGCGACGGCATGCTCGGGCGGGTCGTCAACGCGCTGGGCGAGCCGATCGACGGCAAGGGTGAGCTCTCCAACACCACGACGCGTCGGATGGAGGTGCAGGCGCCCGGCATCATCGGCCGCAAGCCGGTCCACGAGCCGCTCCAGACCGGTATCAAGGCCATCGACTCGTTGATCCCGATCGGTCGGGGTCAGCGTGAGCTCATCATCGGTGACCGCAAGACGGGCAAGACCACCGTCGCCATCGACACGATCATCAACCAGAAGGGTCTGGGGGTCAACTGCGTTTACGTCGCCATCGGCCAGAAGGCCTCGACGGTCGCTCAGGCCGTGGCGACGCTCGAAGAGCACGGTGCTCTCGACTACACGGTCGTCGTGGTCGCTCCCGCGTCCGATCCGGCACCGTTCAAGTACCTGGCCCCCTACGCCGGATGCGCCATGGGCCAGCACTGGATGGACAACGGCGGCCACTGCCTCGCCGTCTACGACGACCTCTCCAAGCAGGCCGAGGCCTACCGCCAGATGTCGCTCCTGCTGCGCCGTCCGCCGGGTCGCGAGGCCTACCCCGGCGACGTGTTCTACCTGCACAGCCGGTTGCTCGAACGAGCCGCCAAGCTGAGCGACGAGAACGGGGCCGGGTCCCTCACCGCGCTGCCCGTCATCGAGACCAAGGCCGGAGACGTCTCGGCCTACATCCCGACCAACGTGATCTCCATCACCGACGGCCAGATCTTCCTCCAGGACGACCTGTTCAAGTCCGGCATCCGTCCCGCGGTCGATGTGGGCATCTCGGTGTCCCGGGTCGGCTCGGCGGCGCAGATCAAGGCCATGAAGACCGCGGTGGGCACGCTCAAGTCCGATCTCCAGCAGTTCCGGGAGCTCGAGGCCTTCGCCGCATTCGGATCCGACCTCGACCCGGTGTCGCAGGCCCAGCTCGACCGGGGCTACCGCCTGGTCGAACTGCTGAAGCAGGGCCTCAACTCGCCCATGTCGGTTCAGGAGCAGGTTGTCGTCATCTACGCCGGTACCAACGGCTATCTCGATCCGGTGCCGGTCGAGGACGTCACCCGGTTCGAGAACGAGTTGCTCGAGTGGTTCCGGACCCGTCACAGCGACCTGCTGGACACCATCGCCGGCGAGGGCAAGATCCCCGACGAGGACACCTTCGCGGCCCAGATCCGGGAGTTCGCCGACCAGTTCGAGATCTCCGAGCACCTGAGGGTCGAACCTTCGGCCCACGACACGGTCGAAGGGCACGTCGAGGTCGTCGACGAGCCCACGACGCTGCCCGAGGTCGAGATCGAGCGGGACGAGGATTGAGTCGGATGACCCCGCGACGGACCGAGGAGGTGAGCGATGGCAGGAGCTGAAGAACGCGTCCTGAAGCGCCGCATCGCCACCGTGGGCAACACCAAGAAGATCACGCGCGCCATGGAGCTCATCGCAACCACCCGGGTGGCCAAGGCCCAGGCCCGGGCCCATGAAGCCCGCCCCTACGCCGAGCAGATCACCGGCGTGATCGAGAACCTGGCCGCGGCGGGTACCCACGTCGACCATCCGCTGCTCCAGCAGAAGGAGCAGGACGAGATCAACGCCGTTGCGCTGGTCGTGCTCACCAGCGACCGTGGCCTGTGCGGCGCCTACAACGCCAATGTCATCAAGGCCGCCGAGCGCGAGCTCGACGAGATCCGCAACGACGGCCACGACTACCGGCTGGTCCTCGTCGGCACGAAGGCGAACGACTACTTCCGCTTCCGGGGCTACGACGTGGCCGCCGACTTCGAGGGCATGAGTGACCGGCCCACCTACGAGGACTCCCGCGGGGTGGCCGCAGCCGTCGGCGAGATGTTCGAGGGCGACGTCGACCAGGTCAGGCTCATCTACACGCGCTTCGTCTCGATCGGTACCCAGACCGTCACCGTGCGGCAGTTCCTGCCGCTGGTCAGCGCCGAGGTCATCGCCGAAGAGGGCGGCGGCGAGGCCAGGGCCCTGGCTGCCTTCGAGTTCGAGCCCAGTGCGGAAGGTGTCCTCGCCGACCTCCTGCCCCGGTACCTGGAAGCTCGCCTGTACTCGGCGTTGCTCGACGCGGCCGCATCCGAACACGCCAACCGACAACGGGCGATGAAGGCCGCCACCGACAACGCCGAAGAGCTGATCGTCAAGCTCACCCGCAAGATGAACCGGGCCCGCCAGGAATCGATCACCACCGAGATCATGGAGATCATCGGCGGGGCCGAAGCCATGGCCGGAGACGACCAGGACGATGACGACATCGTCAAGCTGATGACCGAGGCGGTCTCGTGACCGAACCGACTTCACATCCCCACCGAACCCTGTACCCCCGACCGCTGTGCTCACGACAGACTCCGTGCACCGACGCAAGAAAGAGGAGCGTCATTCGATGACCGCTACCGAAACCGAGCTCAAAGAGGGCCGCATCGTCGCGATCGCCGGTCCCGTGGTGGACATCGAGTTCCCGCTCGATGCTCTGCCCGAGATCAACACCGCGCTCGAATTCGACGTGACGGTCGACGGCAAGGTCGTCGCGGTCCGCGCCGAAGTGGCCCAGCAGATCGGCAACGGGCGGGTCCGGGCCATCGCGCTCAAGCCGACCGACGGTCTGGTGCGCGGCGCCCCGGTGCGCAACACCGGCCAGGGCATCACGATGCCGGTCGGCGATGCCACCCTCGGTCACGTGTTCAACGTGATCGGCGAGCCGCTCGACGTGCCGTCGGTCGACGCGGACACGTACTGGGAGATCCACCGCCCGGCGCCGGCCTTCGACACCCTCGAGCCCAAGTCGATCATGTTCGAGACCGGGATCAAGGTCATCGACCTGCTCACGCCCTACCTCCAAGGCGGGAAGATCGGCCTCTTCGGTGGGGCCGGCGTGGGCAAGACCGTGCTCATCACCGAGATGATCTCCCGCGTGGCCAAGAACCACGGTGGTGTGTCCGTGTTCGCCGGAGTGGGCGAGCGCACCCGTGAGGGCACCGACCTCTTCCTCGAGATGGAAGAGTCCGGCGTGCTCGAGAAGGCCGCGCTGGTCTTCGGCCAGATGGACGAGCCACCCGGCGTGCGTCTCCGGGTCGCCCTGTCGGCACTGACCGTGGCGGAGTACTTCCGCGACGTCCAGGGCCAGGACGTGCTCCTGTTCATCGACAACATCTTCCGCTTCGTGCAGGCGGGCTCCGAGGTGTCGACCCTGCTGGGGCGCATGCCGTCGGCGGTGGGCTACCAGCCCACGCTCGCCGACGAGATGGGCGAGCTCCAGGAGCGCATCACCACGACGGGCGGCCGCTCGATCACGTCCCTGCAGGCCGTGTACGTGCCGGCCGATGACTACACCGACCCGGCGCCGTTCACCTCCTTCACCCACTTCGACGGCACGACCGAGCTGAGCCGCGACATCGCCGCTCAGGGGATCTACCCGGCGGTCGACCCGCTGGCGTCGACGTCGACCATCCTCGCCCCCGAGGTCGTCGGCGAGCGCCATTACAACGTCGCCCGACGGGTGCAGGAGACCCTCCAGCGGTACAAGGAGCTCCAGGACATCATCGCGATCCTGGGTCTGGACGAGTTGTCCGAGGAAGACCGGATCACGGTCGACCGGGCCCGCAAGGTGGCCAAGTTCCTGTCCCAGCCGATGAACGTGGCCGAGGTCTTCACCGGCCTTCCCGGCATCACCACGCCGGTCGAGGAGACGGTGGACAGCTTCGAGGCGTTGCTCAGGGGTGATCTCGACGAGTACCCCGAGCAGGCGTTCCTCAACGTCGGTGGGGCCTCCGACGTCGAGCGCAAGGCCGCCGAGCTCCAAGAGGAGAGCTGAGGTGCAGATCGAGCTGGTCTCACCCGAGACCATCACCTACTCCGGCGAGGCCGAGTTCGTGTTGGCCCGCACGAGGGGTGGTGGGGACATCGCGTTCCAGGCCGGTCACGTACCGTTCGTCGGGAGCCTCGAGATCTGCAAGGTCGAGATCCTCACCACCGACGGCGGGCGAGAGGTCTTCGCCGTCCACGGCGGGTTCATCCAGGTGGCCGGCGACAAGGTGACGATCCTGTCCGACGTCTCCGAACACTCAGACGCCATCGACGTGGCCCGAGCCGAGGCCGCCCGCGATCGGGCGCAGCAGGCGCTGGCCGAGGACGAAGCCGATGCCGACGCGGCGGGCGCCCTCTCCCGGGCGAGCGTTCGGCTGAGAGCAGCCATGGGCGACGAAGCCTCGGTCTGAGGGAACCCTCGAACAGGCGCTCCGTCAGCCTTCGGTGTCGGCCATTTCTTCGGTGTCGGCCATCTCGTCGGTGTCGGCCATTTCTTCGGTGTCGGCCATCTCGTCGGTGTCAGCCATCTCCTCTGACGTGTCGACCATCTCCTCACTCGTGTCGGTGGAGCCGCCGTCGTCGTCGTCGCCGCAGGCGACGAGCGGAAGCGCCAGGGCCGCCGCCAGGACCGCGAGCTTGGACCATCGGGGAAGGGTTGTCATGGACATGGTGCGTGCTACCTCATCGGATTGGGAACACCTCTCCAACGCAGCCCGGACCTGATCGGGTTCCCGGCCGCCTCCGCTACGCGGAGGTCCGGAGCTCGGCGAACCCGAGTTTCGCTCCGTCCCTCTGCGCTCGACTCCTACGGGATCTCGATCTCGTCGAGGCCCGGTTCGGTCTCGGGCCAGGCCAGCTCCATGCTCTCGAGCGCATCGACGACGATGCGCGACACCAGATGATTTCGGAACCACTTGCGGTCGGCCGGGATCACCCACCAGGGCGCCCAGGTCGTACTGGTCCTCTCGAGCGCCTCGGTGAAGGCCACCTGGTAGTCGTCCCACCGCTCTCGTTCGGCCAGGTCCCCCTTGGAGAACTTCCAGTGCTTGGCGGGATCGTCCAGACGGGCCTGGAGCCGCTCCCTCTGCTCGTCCCGGGAGATGTGCAGGAACAGCTTGATGACCTTGGTGCCCTCGTCCACCAGGAGGCGCTCGAACTCCCGGATGTGGTGATATCGGCGACGCCAGCGTTCGGGCGGGACCAGATCGTGGACCCGAACGACGAGCACATCCTCGTAGTGCGACCGGTTGAAGATGACCATCTCACCGTCACCGGGGACGTGCGGGTGGACCCGCCACAGGTAGTCGCGCCCGAGCTCGGCCTCGGTCGGCTTCTTGAAGCTCGCCACCCGGACGCCGGCCGGATTCACGCGATCGAAGACGTGACGGATCGTCCCGTCCTTGCCGCCGGTGTCGGTCGCCTGGAGTATGACGAGGAGGCGGTGGCGCTTGTCGGCGTACAACTGTTCCTGGAGCGCCTCGAGCCGTCGGTTGAGCATTTTCGTCTCCTCCTTGGCGACGGCGCGCTCGAGACCGAGGTCCTCGCTGGTGTCCCACGAGGCGAGATCCACGATCGAGCCTGGCGTGACGAGGAACTGGTCCAGGGATGGGTCGGCCATGGCGCTGAACCTACACTCGCTGTCCATGAATCCATGGCGTACCGCACTCGTGACCGGAGCGTCGGCCGGGATCGGCCGAGCGTTCGCCCTCGAGCTCGCCCGCGACGGTGTCAGGGTGGTCGCCGTGGCGCGGACCGAGGAGAAGCTGAAGACACTCGCCGAGGAGGCTCCCACCGGCACCGTCGAGGTCCTGGTGGCCGACCTCGCCGAACGGGCCGACGTCGAACGGGTCGAACAGCGGCTGCGCTCTTCCGATGAGCCGATCGATCTCCTGATCAACAACGCCGCGATCGGGAGCCAAGGTGGTCTGGCCGATCAGCCCGACGACCTGCTCGACCGAGTCGTCGACGTCAACATCCGAGCCCCGCTTCTGCTGTCGCGCACCGCCCTCGCCGTGATGAGCGAGCGGGGCCGGGGCTGGATCATCAACGTCGGCTCGATCGGGGCCTACACGCCTGGGCCCGGTGCGCTGCCCTACGGCTCGTCCAAGGCATTCCTCACCCACCTGACCGAGAGCATGCAGAAAGAGGCCCGCCACTTCGGTGTGGCGGTCACCCTGGTCGCCCCCGGTTTCACCAAGACCGAGATGCCGCAGCATGCGGGCCTGGCCGAAGGTCACTACCCGGGGCCCGGGTTTCTCTGGTGTGAGCCCGAGGACGTGGCGGCCGCCGGACTCGAGGCCCTGGCCGATGGCAGGGACGTTTGCCATCCAGGTTTCTTCTACCGGCTGCTGGCGGGGCTCTTCACCTTCCTGCCCCGCCCGATCGTTCGCCGGCTCATCGGCAACGTGTGGAAACCGGATGACGAGTCCGCCCCGAGCTGATGGCTGAGCGATCGGCGGCCTACTCGCGGGCACTGGTCACCGGTGCTTCGTCCGGGATAGGTGAGACGTTCGCCCGCGTCCTGGCGACCGATGGGATCGACCTGGTCCTCGTCGCCCGGCGGCGTGATCGGCTCGAGTCGTTGGCCTCCGAGCTCGGAGGGCTCGTCGCGGTCGAGGTCCTGGAGGCGGACCTGACCGACCGGGCGGGGCTGGCCATGGTGGAGAAGCGCCTCTCGGCCTCGGTGGAACCGATCGATCTCCTCGTCAACAATGCCGGTGACGCGCTCGGTGGCCTGTTCGACGAGGTCGGCATCGATGATCTCCAGCGGTTGATCGATCTGAACGTGACGGCGCCGACCCGTCTCATGCGGGCCGCTCTGCCGGGAATGGTCCACCGGCGACGGGGAGCGGTCATCAACGTCTCGTCGCTGGCGGCCGAGAACCTCTCCTTCGGCAATGCGACCTACGGTGCGACGAAGGCGTTCCTCACGAACCTCACCGAGAGCGTCTCCGAGGAGTCCCGAGCCAGCGGTGTGGCCGTCATGGCCGTCATACCGGGACTCACGCGCACCGAGGCCATCGAACGTCACGGTGAGGACTCGTCGGCTGGTCCCGACGCCCTCTGGCTGGACGCCGGTGAGGTGGTGTCGGCTGCTCTCGAGGGTCTCGACCGTGGCCGCACGCTGGTCGTGCCTGGACGCCAATACCGCGTCTACTACACGGTGGTGCGTCTGCTACCGCGCAACCTTCGGCGCCGGTTGATGGGAATCGCCGCCCGACGGGCGGGACGGTGGCAGCGAGACACCTGAGCCGTGTCGTGACCGGTCCCGGGCTGCGGCCATCCGTTCGGCCGCCGAGGGCGCCGGACGGAGGAGCGCGTTCAAGCCGCGCGGGTCCAGATCGTCGAGAAGGAGCTCGGCGGTGAACCGCTGTGCAGCGATGAACGCACCCGGATCGCCCAGCGTGATGAGAAGGTGCTGATCGGCTCGGCGGGCGAGCCGGCGGGTCACGGTCGCCTTCACCGTGCCGCTTGCGAACCGGACGACAAGAGCCGTCGCGGCCAGGGCGGGGAGCAGGACCGGGTCGCCCGGACCCGATGCGTCGAGAGCGGAGAGCGTGCCGGCATGGTTGCTCACGACGGCGAGAGATCCGAACAGGACCAGTCCCAACGCGACCTCACCCGCCGTTCGGCGACGGTCGAGGCCCAGTGCGTGCCGGGCGCCGAGCTCACCGACCGCGTGCGCGAGCGCCACCGAAGGTAGGCCCAGCCTCGACGCATGGACGACGACGCGACGTTTGCCATCGTTGCGGGTGAAGTAGCCGGGCTCGATGCGAGGCCTGGAGGTGTCGTCGAAGACGTCGAAACCCGCCACCGTCGAGCCGAGCGCATCGAAGCTCTGGTGCAGGGGCTCCGAGATGGACGAGTCGAGCGCGGTGGTGGGCCTCAGCACGGGAGCGAGGAGCGGAACCAGCCACCCGAGTCCCGTGGCCAGAATCGCGAGCAGTACCCACGCCGGAATCCACCAGTGTTCCGCGGTACGCATCAGCCAGAACAGCGGGAGGAGAACAATGGTGTGCACGGCCGCCCGGAAGACGAACGTCTTCGCCTGGCGACCCAACTCGTCGAGCGGCCGGACGTTGGAACGACCGAAGCGACGGTCGTGGGCGACGTGGAGCCACACGTCGTGTGCCGCAGCGATCGGGACGAGGAGCACCTCGAGCGCGAGCATCATGACGACGACGCCGATCATCCAGGAGCCGATTCCGAGGCTGTCGAGCAACCGACGAGGTCCGTCGGCCAGCACGAACGTGGCCACGACGGCAGCTGCGGTCACTGCACGAATGAGTCGCGCCCGGGCCTTGGGCCGCAGGTAGCTCCGGCTGGAGGCGACCTGGTCCTCCGACCACCAGTCGGCTGCGGTCACGCGGCGTCGACCGGGCAGTGCGACGCTCGCTCGGCCCCTTCGGGCCACGACGGCTCCGGCGAAGGTGACACCCCGAGCCGGTGTCTTCTCACGCCGTCCGGTGCGGCACTGTGGGTTCGGATCCGCTGATCGTCGTCGCGGGCGCGCCAGAGCATCATCTGGAGGTTTCCACCACGGTGGACCGTGTGCCTCCGCCACAGCCGGGCGAGTCCACGGGAAAGCCCGTGCGCCATGTGCCGATCACCTCACCTCGCCCCCGCACGTGTTGCATCGTCAGGGCAATGATGTGCTCGGCACCGCCCGCGAAGGTAGGTAGTGCCTACTCAGATTTCGCGGTCGCTACTCACGCCCGGTCAGGGAACGATGCGGGGGGTGCGGACCAATCCGGTTCGCGACGGTGTCCCGAGCGGCATGCGCAGGTCCATGCGGTCCAGCTGAGCGGCGAGCAGGCCGATGGTGGACGCGTAGAAGATGAGGGGAGAGGCCTTCTCGAAGACCGCCTCGGTGAGGCCGAAGATGGCGAACCCGACTATGACCACGAGGCCGGCGGCGCCGAGCGCGCTGGTCTGCAGATCTCGATCGAACAGGGCCTGGGCGAAGAAGACAGCAGGCACGATCAGTAGCCCGAGCAGTGCGAGAAGACCGACGACACCCCCGTTGGCCAAGCTACCGATGTACTGGTTGTGCGCGTGGTTGTACTGAGCGATGCGCGGGACCCGGACTCCGGCCTCGACATCGGCGGTGAACTGGGAGCGAAGGTTGCCCCAGCCGATCCCGAGCATCGGCTCACTGCGAAAGCCACCGAACGCCGAACGCCACATCTCGAACCGGGCGCCGATCCCGGTGGACCGGGCACTGAAATCGCGTGGCCCGACGATGTAAGCGGCCGTGTCCTCGACCCCCCGCTCGAAGTAGCGGATCGGTGAACCGCCGTTGGACACCGCGGCAAAGGTGATGGTGACCGCCAGGACCAGACCGAAGATCGCGATCGATCGAGGTTGGCTCATCCGGTTGCCGTGCTGCAGCGCGAGGATCAGGAGGAGGAATGGCGCGGCGATCCAGCTGCCGCGCGCCTGTGAGAGCACACTGGCGATCACGGCGAGGCTCACCGCCGCGACCGAGACCATGGTCCGCGCCCGGACCATCCGTTCCGGCACGAGCCAGCGGGAGGCGACCGAGACGAAGCCGAGCGTCAGCGCCATGTCGCCGAAGAGGATGGGGTTGGTGAAGGCCGCCGGGCGCCAGACATCGGTGAGGGCGACCTGGGTCAGGGCGACGAGACCGGTTGCGGCGGCGCCGACCGTGGAACCGAGCCAGATGGCCGGACCGAGGTCGTAGCGGCGCGTCATCCGTAGCGCAGCGATCGTCAGGGGGATCAGTGCGAACTTGCCGAGGGCCCAGAGTCCGGTGAGCGTGATCTGGTTCACGATCGACGATGCGACGGCCGCGGCGAGAAAGATCATGGCCACCAGCATCAGCTGGTCGCCGCGCGGGGTGGGAGGCGCTTCAGGGTCGCGGATCAGGGGCGATGCGAGCGCGATGAATGCGACCACCGCTGCCGTGGAGGCAACATCGGGGAGAAGAGCAACGACGGCGAGGTAGACGACCGCCGCGGCGAACATCCGCGACGAGAATCGATCACCCCACGCGACCAGACCTGGCGGGTGCACAGACTGACAATGTAGTGATCAGCGCCGGCTTGTGACCATCAGAGTGACGCACGTCACAATGTTCCTTGGCTCGTCGATAATCCGACGAGCCCGGCTTCGCCGATCCGCGTCCCGGTTTCGCCGGCTGCTTCGCCCTGCGGCTGCGCAGCCTTCCCCTCTTGCTCGTCGATGATCCGACGAGCCGGTTTCTACACGTACTCGATACTGGAGAAGGTGCTGAGCTTGTCGATGCGGTGGCGGGCGTTGATCTGGCGGACGGTGCCCGACTTGGAGCGCATGACCAACGACTGTGTGGTGGCCCCCCGCCGGTCGTAGTGCACCCCGCGCAGGAGCTCGCCATCGGTGATTCCGGTGGCTGCGAAGAAGCAGTTGTCGGAATTGACGAGCGTGTCGTGGGTCAGTACCTGGCCCAGGTCGTAACCGGCGGCGATGGCCGCCTCACGCTCGCTCGTGTTCCTGGGCCACAACCGGCCCTGGATCTCGCCGCCCATGCACTTGAGGGCGGCGGCGCTGATGATGCCTTCAGGGGTGCCACCGATGCCCATGAGGATGTCGGCACCCGAATCGGGCCATGCCGTCGAGATCGCGCCGGCGACGTCCCCGTCGGGAATGAGACGGATACGGGCCCCGGCGGCTCGCACGTCCTCGATCAGCTCGCCGTGGCGATCACGGTCGAGGATCACCACGGTCAGGTCTCGGACCGATTCGCCCTTGGCCTCGGCCACCGCAGCCAGATTCTCGGCGGGGCTCTTCGAGATGTCGATCGCTCCCACGGCCTCGGGGCCCACGGCGATCTTCTCCATGTAGACGCACGGACCCGGGTCGTACATGGAGCCGCGCTCGGACACCGCGATGACCGCCAACGCGTTCCCGCGGCCCAGCGAGGTCAGGGTGGTGCCGTCGATCGGGTCGACGGCGATGTCGGTCTCGGGAGGCGAGCCGTCACCGATCTCCTCGCCGTTGTAGAGCATCGGAGCTTCGTCCTTCTCGCCCTCGCCGATGACGACGATTCCGGCCATCGGCACGGTGGAGAGGACGACGCGCATGGCGTCGACCGCGGCACCGTCGGCACCCTCCTTGTCGCCCTGGCCGACCCAGCGAGAAGCAGCCAGCGCGGCCGCCTCCGTGACTCGCGCCAACTCCATGGCGAGGTTGCGGTCAGGTACCTGCATGGCTGCGTCCGTCATGTACGCGACGGTAGTGTCTTCTCGGGCGCTCCGAGAATCCGGAGCTGTGTTCGGCCGCGCAGCCGCTCTCCTGGCAGACTCTGTCCATGACTGGCGACTCCTGGCAGGACCGGTTCGACCGGGCACCCAAGCGAGACGTGGACTTCGAGACCATGTCCGGCCTGCCACTCGAACCTGTCTACGGGCCGGACGACCCGCCGGCCGCGATCGGGCGTCCCGGCGACTACCCGTACACCCGGGGCCCCTATCCGTCGATGTACCGGTCCAAGCTCTGGACGATGCGGATGTTCGCCGGCTTCGGCACGGCCGAGGACACCAATCAGCGGTTCCACGAACTGCTGGACGCCGGTGGAACCGGCCTGTCCACCGCCTTCGACCTGCCGACGCTGATGGGCCGCGACAGCGATGATCCGCTCAGCCTGGGCGAGGTCGGCAAGTGCGGTGTCGCGGTGGACACGGTGCGGGACATGCAGGACCTCTTCGCCGGGATCGACCTGGGCGAGGTCACCACATCGATGACCATCAACTCGCCGGCCGCGGTCCTGCTGGCGATGTACGTCGCCGTCGCCGAGGGCAAGGGAACGCCCCGCCGACAGCTCGGTGGCACGCTCCAGAACGACATCCTGAAGGAGTACCAGGCGCAGAAGGAGTTCGTGTTCCCGCCGCGGCCGTCGATGCGTCTCGTGCGCGACACGATGGCGTTCTGTGCAGCCGAGATGCCCCGGTGGCACGCCATCTCGGTGTCCGGCTACCACATCCGCGAAGCCGGATCGACCGCGGTGCAGGAGCTCGCCTTCACCCTGGCCAACGGGTTCGCCTACGTCGAGCTCGCCACCGCGGCCGGCCTGGCAGTCGACGATTTCGCCCCGAGGCTCAGCTTCTTCTTCAACGCCCACGTCGACTTCTTCGAGGAGATCGCCAAGTACCGGGCGGCGCGGCGGATATGGGCCCGCTGGCTCCGCGACCGCTACGGGGCAAGCGATCCCCGGTCGATGACCCTGCGGTTCCACACCCAGACCGCCGGTGTATCCCTCACGGCCCAGCAGCCCGAGATCAACGTGGCCCGTACCGCGCTCGAAGCGCTGGCCGGTGTACTCGGTGGTACGCAGAGCCTGCACACCAACTCGATGGACGAGGCCCTGGCGTTGCCCACCGAGAAGGCGGCTCGGATCGCTCTGCGGACCCAGCAGGTGATCGCCCACGAGACCGGAGTGACCAATGTCGCCGATCCCCTCGGAGGATCCTGGTTCGTCGAGGAGCTGACCGATCAGGTCGAGGCGGCGGCCGAGGAGATCTTCGCCCATCTCGACGAGTTGGGGTCGGGATCGATTCTCGAGGGAGTCCATGTCGCGGTCGACGACGGGTGGTTCCAGCGCGAGATCGGCGAGTCGGCGTACGAGCTCGAGCGAAAGCAGAACGAGGGCCGGAGGATCGTGGTGGGTGTCAACGCGTACACCGAGGGTGACGAGGGAATGGCCGAGCTGCTGCGCGTCACGCCCGAACAGGAGGACCACCAGCTGAAGCGACTCCAGGTGGCCCGCCAGGAACGGGATGACCGGGCGGTGAGTTCCGCGTTGGATGTCCTCGCCGCCCGGGCCGCCGATGCCGATGCCAACCTCATGCCCGCACTGCTCGACAGCGTCAGGGCGACCGCAACCCTGGGGGAGATCATGGATACGCTGGCCGGCGTGTTCGGGCGTCACGTCGAGAATCCGGTCTTCTGAGGATGGACGAGCCTTCGGACCCCGGGGTCACATCCGAGCCGGATGAAACCGAGTCGGACCGGGACCTGGCGGGCTGGGCCTCGGAGTCCCGCGAGCTCCTCGCCACGCTGCTGGCGGGCCGGGCCGTCGAGCACGTCTGGCAGGGAACCACCCTCGTCAGCCGCACCGCCGACGAAGCCATGGTCGCCCGGCTGGTCGACGAGGTCGAAGCCGCGGCTGCGCCGCTGTTCGAGGACGACGTTCCTCGCGTGGTCTACGAGGTCGGCGGATGGCCGATAGGGGCGCAGAGCACCGTGGCGAGCCGACTGGCCGAGCAGAACATCAATCACGCGTGGGACCCCAACGGCGACCTCATCGTGGCCGAATCAGACGAAGGAGCGGTCGAGGCCATCTTCGACGAGATCGACCTACCGGACGAAGCAGGCGACGACACCCCGGGTGGCGATACTGCTGATCTGCCCGACGCGATGGAGGTGATGTCGGCGCTGTTCGTCGCGGCCGATCGGTTGCGCAAGAACGCGCTCGATCCTGACGGGGTGCTCGGAGCGGTGGACTGGTCGGGTCACGCCGAGGCGATTTCCCTGCCGTTCGGGTTGGCGCCTGCGGTCTGGAAGGACATCGTCGCCCAGTCCGTCGCACTGCGCGAAGCGATCGAAGCCGATGACGAGACGGGCGACGATCAGATCTCGGACCTGGCCGCGGGGCTGCGCGACCAGCTCCGCCAGTACGTCTAGGCCGGTTCGACCCGGTGCCCCTCGCCGTCCTCGAGCTCTTCCATTCCCGCCCCGTGGCCCCGACCCGGCGGGTTTCGCTGGGCCACCGGCTCCTGCCGACCGATCCAGCTCCGGGCTGGGCCGGCGTGCTCCTGGGCGGCGTCGTCGCGACGCATCGACGAAGTGTGGCGGCCGAGCTGATCGACGACTACCAGGTCCTTCTCGAGGACATGGCACAGGGCCGGAGGATCGTCCAGCCTCGCCTGCGGCACCGGTTCCAGGCGGACAAGGTCGGTCTCGTCATGAGCCGATTCGCGCTGGTCAGCCACGACGGAGCTGTCCGGTACTCGTTCTCCGACCGGCTCGGCACCCCACTCCAATACCTGCTCGGAGCCGCGTACGCGGCGGCGCGCACGGCACCCGAGTCGCGCCGGGCGGTCTTCGACTCGATCCACCTCGGGCTGCGATGGGCAGGTCGACCGGGCCGTGAGCTCATCGCCCATCTGGGCGGATCCGGGACGGCCCGCTTCGACGACCCTGTGCGTTGGGCTCTGATGCTTCTGGGGCTCGACGGGAACCTCCGCGATCCGAGCCGAGCCGAGGTGCAGGCCACCTACCGACGGTGCCTGCGCCTGGTCCACCCGGATCACGGTGCCGAGGCCGAAGGCGCCGGTGACCGTATCGCCGATCTCCGTGAGGCGCGACGCATCCTCACCCTCGACGGGCCCGTCATCCGTTGAGCCCACCGAGACGGGCGATGCTCCTGACCCACGGAGCAGGTAGCGACCGCGATCACCCGACGTTGCTCTCCATCGAGAGCGCCGTGGCGCCCCTACCCGTCGACCGGATCGACTTCCCCTACCGGGCCGCCGGCAGGAAGGGGCCGCCGGACCGGGCGCCGAAGCTGATCGCTTCGATCGAGGAGGCCCACGCGGCGCTGGCCCGGCGCTCGGGGGTGGCGCCGGACTCGATCATCCTGGGCGGGCGATCGATGGGCGGTCGCATGTGCTCCATGGCCGTCGCCGAAGGCCTTCCCGCGGCCGCGTTGGTGCTGCTGAGCTACCCACTCCACCCCCAGGGCAGACCCGACAAGCTGCGGATCGAGCACTTCCCGTCGATCACCGTGCCGACCTTGTTCGTCAGTGGTGACCGCGACCCGATGGCGCCGGCGCGCGATCTCCGGGCCCACGCCGAGGCCATCGTCGGTCCGGTCACGTTCCACCTCCTCGAGGGCACCCGCCACGATCCGAAGGGTCGCGACGACGAGATCGCCGAGGTGGTCGCCCGGTGGATCGGGTCGCTTCCGGCCGGTCGATGAGCCGACGAGCCCGGCGCCGACGATCGGGTTCTGCTGCTCAGGCGAAGATGTCGACGGGGGTTCCGAGCGGGAGGCCCTCGTCGGTGATGCTGATGATGTCCTCGTTGTGAAGCCGGATGCATCCGGAACTGGCCTGCGTGCCGATCGAACCGGGATCGGACGTCCCGTGGATGCCGATGATGCCCTGCCCGCCGGCGAAGTTCCGCAGGGCGGGGACATCGGTGAAGGCCGAGAGCCCGTAGGCGAACGGGCCGTACGGTCCGTTGGGGTCCGGGGGCGCGAGCAGTTCCTGGATGTAGTACACGCCGCCCGGAGTCGGCCGATCGACCCGTCCGACACCCACCGGGTAGGTCTCGATGACCTCACCCGCCTTGTAGAGGATCAGCTCGTGGTCGCTCAGCCTGACCTCGACCCGGTGTTCGACGGTCTGGATCAGGACGTCTTCGGCCTTCACCCATCCGGTACTTCCGTTGGGACGGACCGGGAGATACACCTCGACCCAGCCACCCTCCTGGTCCTTCACCATGAACACCCGTGGGGCCCCGTTGAGGTTGGGATTGGACATCTTGCGTTGCTCCGGCCCACCCGGGTCGTCGTAGACGGTGATCTCGTCGAGGCTGGCCAGCACCGTCGCGGCCAGTGTCGACTTCGGGACGTCCCGGACCGGACGCACGGTCGTGGTGGGATTGGGATCCAGCTCCACCCTCGGGACCGCCGTCGATGTCGTGGAGATCGACTGGGGAAGCGCATCCACATCGGCCTCGATGCTGGGGCGCGTCCCCCCGAACAGGACACCGCGATCAGCGCGATCAGGACGAGGAAGGACCCCCGGGCGATCGCCCGTGACAAGAGATCATTCACAAGAGGTGAGGGTACCGGGCCGCGTACCTCAGCCGAAGTCAGTGGACGCGGTCCGATCGGTCGGGTTGAGCTCCTCCAGCTCCTGGCCCGCCGTCTCCGGATAGAGGAACACGATGAGCACGAGCACGATCGCCGGCCCGATGGCCAGGAGGCCGAAGGCAGAGGCGAAGCCGACCGAGTCGGCCAGCCGCCCACCGACCAGAAGGCCCACGACGCTGCCGGCCACACCCACCACACCGAGGCCGCCGCCGGCTATGCCTCTCGTGCGGGTGGGGAAGAGCTCGGGGCCGTAGACGCCGAACACCGGGACCAGCATCGCCCCGACCACGCCGAGGAAGGCCCAGATCCACAGCGCCGCCCCCTGGCTGGCGTAGGTTCCCACGCCGGTGGCGATGAGGCCGACGAGGCCGACGACGCCGACGATCCGTCGACCGTGGGTGTCGGCCAGCCGTCCCCCGGCGACGACACCGACGCTGCGCGGCGTGTTGGTGACGAGGGTGAAGAGGGCGATCAGCGTCGCTCCCCATCCGATCTCCTCCTTGAGGTACTGGTTCTGGAGTTGGGCAGCCGGTGCCACGAACAGGTTCATCAGGAACGCGGTGCTCGCCAGTAGCACGAACCGACGCCAGCCGACGGACTCGGCCGCATCGTCGGCTCCGTCAGGATCGTCGGCGTGGGCCTCGAAGCGGGAGGACTCGGGCAGGTGGACCCGGATCCACCAGACGAGGGGCAGGCCGATGACCGGGACGAGGAACAGGATCCGCCAGCCGCCGGGGTCCAGGTCGGCGAGCGGGAGCAGCCAGACCGAGCCGCCCGATCCGAGGCCCGCAGCCAGCGTCAGCGCGCTGATCGCATAAGCGCGACTCCCGGCGGGCACCTCCTCGGCCACGTGGATCCCGAACAGCACGATCATGGCGGTCGCGAAGCCACGCGACACCGTCTGGGTCCCGGCGAACCACCAGATCGACGGAGCGGCGGCCGTGGCGACGGCCGCCAGGGTTCCACCGGCGCAGGCCAGGACCAGGAGCGGACGTCGCCCCCGCCGATCGGCGCTGGCGGTGAGCACCAGCGAGAGGAAGATGCCCAGCCGGGTGATCGAGAGCACGTCACCCTGCAGGCTCGTGTCGTCGGGGTGGCCGAAGTCATCGGCGGCGAACGCGATGGTCTGGGTGATCAGGGTGCCGAGATACCCGCTGAGCAGGGCGACGGCCGAGAGGACCCCCACGACCTGCGCCGTTCTCGCATCGAAGCGGTCGGGCGGAGCCCACCACGGAAGCCGCTCGCCGTCGGAGCGGTGGGCCCCGTTTCGGAGGGCCACCCTGGCGGCGAAATCGAACAACGGACCCCAGATGGGAATGGCCGACTTGTAGCGCACCTCCTCGACGATCGAGAACGTCGGCTCATCCGCCGGCCCGTCGCCCGGGATCGGTGTCACCTCCAGCGAGCGCGACCAGCGGCGGTACGGGCCCTCGACCAGACCGAACTCGTCGTCGCCGCGGGGTTCCTCGAGAACGAATCCGTCCACGGGTCGCCGGGTGTCGGCCAACCCGTCGGCGGTGACGGTCATGGTTCTGCGGACGGTCGGCATGGCGCTGCGATTCCCCGGCGGTGGATCGACCGGGACCATACTGGACACTCGTGGAAGCGATCGTGTCCTCCCTGAGCGGCCCCCTGTCGGGCGAAGTGCAGATCCGCGGGGCCAAGAACTCGGTGCTCAAGCTGATGGCGGCCAGCGTCCTGGCCCCGGGTCGCTCGGTCCTCCACAACGTGCCGGACATCCTGGACGTGGCGTGGATGGCCGAGTTGCTGGGTTCGATGGGGAGCACGGTCAGGGCGCTGGATCACACCATCACCATCGACACACCCAACGATCTCGTCCCCGAGGCGCCGTACGAGCTGGTCGAGCGGATGCGTGCCTCGATCGTCGTCCTGGGTCCGCTCCTGGCTCGATTCGGGCGAGCCCGGGTCGCCCTGCCCGGCGGAGACGACTTCGGGCCCCGTCCCATCGACATGCACCTTCGTGCCCTGCGTGACATGGGGGCCGAGTTCCACACCGAACACGGCTACGTCGAGGCCACCGCCGATCGGCTCAGGGGCACCCGCATCCTCCTGGAGTATCCCAGCGTCGGAGCCACCGAGAACGTGCTGATGGCGGCCGTACTGGCCGAGGGGACGACCGTGATCGACAACGCGGCCCGTGAGCCCGAGATCGCCGACCTCGTGGCGTTCCTGAATCGCATGGGGGGCCACATCCTGGGTGCCGGGTCGGCGACCCTCGAGATCGAGGGGGTGGATTCGCTCGGCGCGGTGGAGCACACCGTCGTGCCCGACCGCATCGAAGCGGCGACGTACCTGGCGGCTGTGGGCATCGCCGGGGGTGAGATCGCCCTCAGGGGGGCTCGGGCCGATCACATGGCGATGTTGATCCGCAAGCTCGGCCAGATGGGTATGCGGATCTCCCCGGAGGATGACGGCATCTGGGCGATGGCCCCCGAACGCCTCCGCAGCGTCGATGTGTCGACTCTGCCCTATCCCGGGCTGGCCACCGACTTCAAGCCCTTCCTGGTCACGATGCTCGCCGTGGCCGATGGCGTCGGCATCGTGACCGAGAACCTCTTCGCCGGCCGTTGGCGGTACGTCGACGAGCTGCGTCGCATGGGTGCCGACATCCGCACCGAGCGCAACCACGCCGTCGTGCGCGGCGTCGAGCGACTGTCGGGCGCTCCGGTGCGTGCACCTGACATCCGGGCCGGAGCGGCGCTGGTGATCGCGGGATTGGCCGCCGACGGCGAGACGGTCGTCTCCGACGCGCACCATGTCGAGCGTGGCTACGACGACCTGGTCGGTGGCCTGCGGGGGCTCGGAGCGGTGGTCACGGCGAAATGACCGGAGGGCCCGCCGAACTCCTCAGGCGTCGTTGCTCTTCTGCTGTTCCTGCTGGGACTCCGCGGCGCGAACGGCGCGGCGGTTGGCCACCCACAGCAGGACGGTGAAGATGGCGATGGGAGCGGCGACCATCCCCAACTCGTCCCACCCACCCTGGTGGGCCAGGATCACCGCGTTCAGCACACCGCCAGCGTCACAGATCGGCGTTGCACCCGCCAAGACCGCCGGGAACAGTGCCGAGCCGGCCGGCGTTGCCGAGTTGGGGCTGACGTTGGCGTTGGGGGCCGGCGTCGCCCGACTGCGATGATGGGACGATGGTTCCAGGAGACCCGATGGCCCAGGAGCCCGATGACCCAGGAGACAGTGTGCGGGCTCAGGTAGAAGAGACTCTGGAAGCGATCCGTCCGGCGATCCGGGCCGACGGCGGCGACATCGAACTGGTCTCGGTCGATCCCGAGACCGGAGTGGTCATCGTCGAGCTCACCGGTGCCTGTGTATCGTGCCCCGCGTCCACGATCACGCTCAAAGCCGGCATCGAGCGCATCATGAAGGACCGTATCGACGGGGTGACCGAGGTCCGCAACGCCAACGACGGGGCCGACGAGGGCACCGCCGTGATGCTGTAGAACAGGATGCGTGAACCGGCCTGCCGAACCGTCCGAACTCCTGGCGAGAGCACAAGAGGGGGATCGGCCGGCGCTGGCCCGCCTGCTCTCCTATGTGGAACGGGGGGGTGCAAGGGCCATGACCACGTCGTCGGTCGCCTGGCCCCACGGCGGGGCGGGTTACACGGTCGGCATCACCGGTGCGCCGGGCTCGGGTAAGTCCACCCTGACCAGCGCGGTCGTCGCTCGACTCCGGGCCGACGGGCAGCGGGTGGCGGTGCTGGCCATCGATCCGTCGTCGCCGTTCACCGGTGGTGCGATCCTCGGTGACCGGGTGCGGATGGGCGATCACGCTCTCGACGACGAGGTCTTCATCCGGTCCATGGCGACGCGTGGCCATCTCGGAGGGCTGGCCCTCGCTGCGCCGGCGGCGGTCCGGGTTCTGGACGCCGTCGGCATGCAGTGGATCCTGCTCGAGACTGTCGGCGTCGGTCAGGTCGAGGTCGATGTGGCGAGCACGGCGGACACCACCGTGGTGGTCGTCAATCCCGGGTGGGGCGATGCGGTCCAGGCCAACAAGGCCGGACTCCTCGAGATCGCTGACGTGTTCGTTGTCAACAAGGCCGATCGGGAGGGGGCGGGAGCGACCCGCCGGGATCTCGAGGCGATGCTCGAACTGTCGGATGACCGGGGATGGCGACCGATCGTCCTAGAGACGGTGGCCACCGCGGGCACCGGTGTGGACGATCTGGTCGAGGCCGTCGGCACTCACCGGGCGTACCTCACCGAAACCGGGCTACTCGAGGGGGAGAGGGTGGCCCGGGTCCGGCGCGAGCTCGAAAGGCTGATCGCGGCCAACTTCGCGGTGAAGGCAAGGGCGGTCGCCGGAACCGAAGAGTTCGACGCGGTGGTGAGCCAGGTGGTGGACCGCACGCTCGATCCGGCGTCGGCCGCCGCCCGGTTGTGCGGTTGATCCGAGTCGGGACCCGGGGTCAGCCCCGGGACTGGAGGGAGTCGCGGATCTCGGTGAGCAGGGCGACCTCGTCGGGACCGTCGTCGCTTTCGTCGCGAAGCATGTTGTAGCCCTTGACGACCAGGAAGACCGCAGCCGCGATGAACACGAAGTTCATGGTCTCGGTGATGACACGGCCGTAGTAGATCGACGTGTCGCTGATGTCGATCGTGAGGCTGCTGAAGTCCGGTTGGCCGAAGATCAGCGCGACGATCTGCATCAGAACGCCATCGACGAACGAGTCGATGACCGGAGCGAAGGCCAACGCCATGACGACGCCGACGGCCATGTCGATGACATTGCCCCGGTTGATGAAGTCCTTGAATTCCTGTAGCACGGTCGGCTCTCCCTCTTGGTGATCCCTGCACGGACGCTATGCCCGCCGACACGGCTGGGAGGGGATGCTCGAACTACCCTCCCGGCCATGAGCGAGTACGTCCATCTGGAACGGCGCGACGACGGTGTCGCCGTGATCACCCTCGACAACGGGAAGGTCAATGCGCTGAGCGGTGACCTCCTCGACGAGCTGCACCTGGTTGCCGCCGAGCTCACCATGGATCCCCCCGGGGCCGTCGTCGTCACCGGCGGCGACAAGGTGTTCGCCGCTGGAGCCGATATCAGCGAGTTCGGGGGTCCCGAGCAGGCCGTGGCGATAGGGGGTCGCTTTCTCGCGTCGCTCAACGCCGTGGCCGCCATTCCGCGCGTGACGATCGCCGCGGTTTCAGGCGTGGCGCTCGGGGGTGGATGCGAGCTCGCCCTCGCGTGCGACTTCCGCGTGGCAGGCACGAGATCGAGATTCGGTCAACCCGAGGTCCTCCTCGGCATCATTCCCGGCGGCGGCGGAACGCAGCGTCTGAGCCGACTCGTGGGGCCGGCGAGGAGCAAGGATCTGTGTCTGTCGGGGCGACAGGTGCGAGCCGACGAGGCTCTCGCCATGGGTCTGGTCGACGAGGTGGTCGAGCCCGACGAGGTCCTCGATCGCGCGCTGGAACTGGGCCGGCGCTATTCGGGTGGAGCCGTCGCTGCACACGCACACATCAAGGCGGCCATCGATCGGGGGATGGACGGTTCGCTGGCCGAGGGTCTGGCTCTCGAACAGGAGCTCTTCGTCGACATCTTCACCACCGAGGACTCCCATATCGGCGTCCAGAGCTTCCTCGAACACGGACCGGGCAAAGCGGAGTTCAAGGGCCAGTAGGCCAATGTCCAAGGGCCAGTAGGCCGCCGTGGGGCGCTGCCTCGGTCCTCGAACCACGTCGTCATGCAGTTTGCGGGTGCTGTGTTACAGAGAACGCACCCATGCCTGGCGCACAGTCCCGGTTCTGGGCCGGTGATCGCGCCGTCTCAGCGCCGCGAATATCGAGCGCCGCGAGAGGTCCCACGTTCATTCGGCGCAACGACGAACGTCCTAGGGTGCACGAGAAGGGGGCGAAAGGGGCATGTAGTGACCCGGGACGTATCGACCGATCTGAACGAGAACTGGGCCGCGTGGTTGAGCTTCACGGCCGAGCACGTCGCAGGAGGTGAATCGCGGACGTTCGGTGCTATCCGCTGCTCGTCAGTCGGAGCGCCGATGCCGCTGTTCAACCAAGCGTTCGTGTTCGAGGAGCCGGCTTTCGACGACCTGGCGCAGGCGATGAGCTGGCTGTCGGAGCGGACCGTCCCCTTCTGGGTGACCGCCCCGGAATCCGTCGCGCGTGCGGTCGTAGCCATGGCCGAGCTGGCCGGTCTGAAACCGACGGCGGAAACCATGCCCGGGATGGCCTTGGCACCTCTGGTGGATCTCCCGGCGGAGGCGGACGGGGATGTCGAGATTCGGCCGGTGACCGACGCGGCGCGGCTCACAGATGTCGCCGTCGTGGCCGCAGACGCTTTCGGTTCGCCGCTGGAGGTGGCGGGCATGCTCTCCCCGGCGTCGATGCTCGACGACGACCACTGCTCCTGGTTCCTGGGTTACGTCGACGGTGATCCGGCTGCGTGTGGCCAGCTGCTTCGCACCGCTGATGTTGCCGGCGTGTACACCATCGCCGTGCGCGAGCAGTTCCGGCGGCGCGGACTTGGAGCCGCGATCAGTAGAGCAGTGCTCGCCGCCGGCAGGGACTCGGGCTGCACGATCGGTGTACTCCAGGCCAGCCCCATGGGTAAGCCGGTTTACGACCGCATGGGCTTCAAGACCGTCACGCCGTACCACCTCTTCGTTGCTTCCGGCTGACGACGACCACGCGAACCGCCGCCTCATTCGGGTGACATTGGCGCACCCTCGCCTGCGGCGACGTGCTGTATTGCGGTTGGGCTGTGGCAGGGACCCGCATCTGCACCGCGGGCGAGTATTGCCAGGTGTGCGCTATCGGGACGGCTCTAGAACTCCTAGAGGAGTTCGGTGCCGTCGGGGCGGTAGATGTGCCAGCGTGCCTGGCCGCATCGATAATCCGCTGCGGTGCCGTCGTCTTGGAGGGTGATGGTGAAGTGGTGGTTGTGTGGCGTGGTCGATTTCGCAGTGTTCGGAGGGGATCTCGCAGCCGGTCCAGGCACAGATCGCTCGGGCCAGTCTTGCGGCTTGTCGGGCTGATCCGGTGAAGAACCGTGATTTGCGTCCGAGGTCGGTGACGACGCTGCGGGTGTCGAACACGACCCTTCGGAGTTGTCCGGTCAGGATCGCTGCGAAGGCGTCGGATGGTTCGATGGGGTCGCCGGCCAGCGTGGAGCACCGGCGGGTGCGGTACCCGGCCGGGTCGGTCATCGGGTCAGGTCGTGTGCCTGCGGCTTGTTCGAGGGCGGTCTGGTGGTCGATGACGATGTTGACCAACGGTTCGGGGGTGGTCCCGTCGGCGGGTTGGGTGACGGCGCGGCGGCAGAGCTCCCAGAACCCGTCGGCTCTGCGTTGGGCCTGTGTGCGGGCCAGGTTGGCTTGGGTGGCCCGGTCGCCGTGTTCGGCCTTGGCTTTGTCCCAATCGACCGCGGTTTCGGCTCGGGTGAAGCCGCCCAGGATGTGTTTGATGATCGACCCCTGAGTCGACCCGAACCGGCCCTCCAGGTGCCAACCACCGTCGAAGTCCCCGGTGATGCGGACGTCGCGCCCGTCGTGGGCTTTGGCCTGGCTTTCTGGGTGGCGCCGTCGGCGTCGACATGACGCTCCCAGGACCCCAGCAACGTCGTGAACTCTCTGAACGAATGGGTCCGAGCGTCTTCGAGCAACAGTTCCTCGGCCGCGGGCATGAACTCGGCGACTCTGGGGTTGGCGTGGGTGCGGGCCAGGGCGTCGATCTGACAGGATCCCGACCTCGCCTGCCGAAGACCGCGGCCGCGACCGTCGGGCAGGTCGCGTAGCATCCGAACCCGCTTGTGGCGCCGGTTCGCTTCGGCACCCGAGAGACGGCCCAGGTGGCGGATCATGACCTTGGCCGACATGTACCCATCAGGCCTGTACGCGCCGGTGCGATCGACCCGATCCAACACCCTGGCCTCGACCGAACCCAACCGGCGGGAAGCAGCCACCAACGCCGGAACCGCGTCGAGCAACTCCGGATCGGTCGCAGCTTCCAGATCCAACCCGGCCAACTCCGACAACACACCGTCGAGCCGCCCGATCAGATCCGACAGCCGATCCAGTCCCCCGGTCCTGCTGATCTGATCTCGGCCCGACTCCATGCTCCAACACTACGCAGGGGGTATGACAGCCACTCCCGACCCATCACCACCCAACCCCGAACGCCGAGCGGCTGCGACGGTCCCTCTAGGAGCCGACCGGGACGTCGATCGGCTCGGTGACCGGCCAGAGCATCGCCTCGGCCCGTTCGGCTGTCTGCGCCTGGGCGAACAGGTAGCCCTGGGCCCACTCGACGCCGAGCTCGAGCAGTGCCTGACGCTGTTCCTCGTTCTCGACGCCTTCCGCGATCACACGGATCCCCATGCTCTCGCCCAACGCGAGCACCATGGCGACGATCGACCGGTCGTGGGTCTCCTCGACGACCTCTCGCATGAAGGCGCGATCGATCTTCACTATGTCGATCGGGAGCTGGCGCAGGTAGGTCAGCGAGGAATAGCCGGTACCGAAATCATCGAGTGCGATCTTGATGCCCAGAGCTCGGATCAGATTGAGATTGTGGATGGCCCGCTCGGGATCGCTGAGGAACATGGATTCGGTCACCTCGACGGTCAGCATCGTCGGATCGACACCGGATGCCCGGATCGCCGAGCGCATCGCGTCGACGCAGTCGGGCTGGACGAGCTCTCGGGCCGACAGGTTGACCGAAGCCGGAATCGGCTGAAGGTGTTCCGTCTGCCAACCGGCGAGCTGCCGGCAGACGGTCTCGAAGACGTAGCGGCCGAGGTCGACGATGAGCCCGGTCTCCTCGGCGACCGAGATGAAGTCGGTCGGGGCGACAACGCCAAGCTCGGGGTGGGTCCAGCGGCTGAGGGCCTCGACGGCCACGTATTCGCCGGTCTTGACATCGACGATCGGTTGGTAGGCGACGTCCAGCTCGCCACCGTCGATCGCCTTGCGGAGCTCGGTGTCGAGCTCATGGCGGCTCTCGACCCAGGAGCGCATGTTGCCGTCGAACACCTCGACCCGATTTCGACCGCGCTGTTTGGCCCGGTACATCGCCACATCGGCGTCGCTGACCAGGTTCTCCGCCGTCGCTTCCCGGTCGCCCATCATGGCGATACCGACGCTCGCCGTGACGTAGGTCGCGTTCGATCCGACCACGAACGGCTGTTTGAGAGCAGCGAGGATGCGATGGCCGACGACCCGTGCTTCGGCCGTGTCGGACAGCTCGGTCAGTAGCAGGACGAATTCGTCCCCACCGAACCGGGCGATGACATCGGCTTCACGGACCGCGCCGCTCAGCCTGGTGGCCACCTGTCTCAGGAGCTTGTCGCCACTCTTGTGGCCCCAGGAGTCGTTGACCACCTTGAAGCGGTCGAGGTCGACGAACAGCACGGCAATCGTGGCGGCCCGGTGGTCGGGGTCCGACAGCGCCCGCTCGAGCCGGGATCCGAACAGATCGCGGTTGGGGAGGCCGGTCAGCGAGTCGTGGGTCGCCAGATGGGAGAGCTGTCGTTCGAACGCGATTCGCTCGGAGATGTCGCGGAGGATGGCGGTGTAGGTCGTCGTTCCCCGGTCGGTGTCGACGGCGCTGACGGCGACATGGACCGGCACCGACGCGCCGGTCGGGCGGCGGGCCTCCATCTCGATCCCATCGGGACCGTGACGGAGAGCAATCGTGAGCGCGACGACACCTTGGTGCTTCCTGGCGTCGCCCCGGATCGAGAGGAGACCGGTCACCGCGGTGCCGACCACCTGTTCGGCACTCGTGTCGAAGATGGTCTCGGCGGCTCGGTTGAACTGGAGGATCGTGCCGTCGGATGCGACGCTGATGATCCCTTCGGCCGCGGTTTCGAGGATCGATCGGACGCCGGCTTCTTTCATCGTCAGCTGATCGTTCAACTCCTCCAGCTCAGCCGTACGGTTCGCTTCCACGGTGGCGGCGTCGACCAGTGAATCGGCCATCGAGTTCATGGCGTGCGCGAGGGTGCCGATCTCGTCGGGTCGACTTACCGAGGTCCGGGCGCCTACGTCACCGGCCGTGATGGAGGTCGCGGTCCGGGTGAGCCGGTGCAACGGATCGGAGATGCGACGAGCCAGGGCCACCGAGGCGAGCAGGCCGAGTCCCACCGCGGCCACGATCGCCGCAAGAAGAGCGCTCTGGAACTCACCGGTCTGGGCCAGGGCTTCAGCCCGGTCCAGCTTGACGACGACGCCCCAGCCCGTCCCGGGAACCGTCCGGGTCACGGCCAGGACCGGCTCGGCCCGGTAATCGACGGTGTCGGAGAACCGTCCCTCCTCGCCGGCCAGGGCTCGGGTGACCGGAGCGGCCTGCGCCGAAGCGGGAACGGTCAGGCTCATGACGGCGTCGTCCCGGAAGCGAAGGGGGGCGATGAACTGCGCGTCACCGTTGGCGTCCAGCTGCGCCACGCTGGTCTCACCGGTGGTGCTCAGCCCCTCGTAGTTCGTGGCCAGGTCGGTGATGGGCTGAATGCCGGTCTCGACGATCACGGTCCCGACCATCCGGCCGTCGATCTGGAGCTCGGTGCACGAGACCATGACCAGCGTGCCGTCCTCCCTCGCCAGCACCGTGCCGATGTTGTTGCCCGACCCGACCATGGCGGCGGTCAGTTGGCTCGAGGCCGCGTGCTCGGTGGCACTGACCGGTTCGCCGTCTGCGTCGTAGATGGCCACACCCTCGAGCCGGGGAACGACCTCGATGAAGCTCGCCAGAGCGGCGGCTGTCCGCTCGGGCGGGATCGTGGCGGTGAGAGCCTGTCGGACGTCGGGATGGTTGGCGATGATGCTCGCTGCGTCGCGGTCGGCTTCGACCATCTGCTCGAGTTGTCCGACCTGGGCGGCCGCCAGTCCCTCGAGGCGGGCGAACGCGTCCTCGAGCTCGAGGGATCGCTGCGTCGTGTACGACGTGTAGCCGACGAGAAGGAGCGGCACCACGGCAGCCACGATGATCGTCAGGCCGAGCTTCGTACGAATGCTCGTCACCCAACGCGTTCTGGGTGCGGGCGGCTGTGACGCCATGAAGGGAGCCCCGTCCATCTGGTCCGACAACCTCGTATCGAGCGTCCCAGGGCTGATCTTGAGGTCGGCCGGGCGGATTGGGTCGTATGGCCCCGCCCCGGTGGGTCAGATGGTCCAGGAATCGGACGCGATGGCGACCAGGACCCACCCGTCACCGTCCCGCTCGAACGCGAGGCGAACCGAGCTCCAGGTGAACTCGGGGTTCTCGGCATCGCCCGAGTAGTGGAGCTCGACCACCGTCGCGTCCGGGAAGGCCGTAGCCAGGTTGTCGACGGTGTTGCCCGAACCGATGCGCAGGTCGATCGATACGCGGTCGGTGTCGGTCAGGGCCGGATTCCGGGCCAGCTGGTCGAAGTACTCGAGGATGCTCATCTCGATCGGATCGCCGGTTCCGTCCTCGAGGCCCCAGCGCAGGTCGTCGGTCGCCCCGTCGGCACGGGCCAGCTGGTCGACCGTCAGGCGCTGGTCGTCGGGATCGATGAAGCCGTCCGGGGAGACGACGATCTCATGGCCGCTCATGAAGGCGAGGTGGTCGGACAGACGCCCGGCGGGACGGTCGAGGCTCAGACCGGCGCGTACCGAGGTGACCGTCGGGTAGAAGAGCCCCCCCGGAACGGAGGTCCCCTCCACCGGCGTGAGGAACGCCTCGTTCACCCATCGGTCGGGATCGGCGAGCCGGCGCCATGATCCGCTCTCGACCGATCGGGTCTCGTCGGTGATGTCCACGCCAAGGGAGGCCCAGCCGAGCGTGTCGACGATCTCGGCGTTCGGGTCCGGCGCCGATCGGACGTTCAGCACGTCGTCGGTGGCGACGCCGATGACGGCCCGGGGGCGGAGCCCCTCCTCGGTCTCCGGGCTCATCCCGTCACCGAGCGTCATGTCGAAGCGGACCTTGACGGCGGTGAACGGCGGGAGCGCCCCGTCGGCATCGAAGCCCGGGGCGGCCAGGAGGATCAGGTTCGAATCGACCGTGGGTTCGGACACGCTCATCGGTGCCTCGAACGGGGCCAGCTCCGTCGTGCCGCCGGTGCCGAAACCCGATCCGACGGTCTCGTAGCTGTCGTCGATCACCCGGACGTCGATCGTGGCTTCGAAGCCCCGACCCTCACCGTTCACGCCGAACAGCACGCCGACGGTGGCGTTGGGCTCGGGCGTCGAGATGACCACGTCCTCGGGGGCGTCGACGCTGATCACACCCCAGGCCTCGCAGTCGACGATCGTCGGGTCGATGCGCCCCAGCGTGATGGTCGATCCGCCGGTGGCAGGCCGGCCCCCCTCGCCTTTCGCCGGCAGGAAGAACGTGTGCCGACCGTCCGCGTCGGTGCCACGGTCCTCGAGAGCGATGTCGTACTCCTTGGTGATGTTGGCCACGAAGTTGGTGGCGACGTCGGTCGGATCGGGACAGCCCTCCTCGTACCAGGCCATGTGGGGAGGGGGGAAGATCCACGGGTAGTACTCGCCGTCGGGGGTGGGGAGGGCCACCGGCTCGGCCGGGATCGTGCTGGTCGCGCTGCTGGTGGGGGCGACCGGGGTGGAGTCCGGTGGTGTGGCGACGTCGGTCCCGCCGTCGCCGTCCCGCAGGAGGAGGAACCCTCCGAGGGCCACGATGGCGGCCGCGGCGAAACCGACGGCAGGAATCAGGAGCTTCGGTGTGCGGCGGTTCGTGGCCGCGTCGAGGGCTTCGTCGGTGTTCACTCGGGTGACATCCTTCCGGAGTGCCGCGAAGGCGGCTCGGGTCCGTTCTTCGATCGGGTCTTCGGGATTCATGGCTTGCTCCCCGCTCTGCTGAGCATCTCGTGCAGTGCGCCGCGTCCCCGGTGCAGGTGGACTCGGGCGGTGGGTTCGGCACAGCCGAGGATCTCGGCGATCTCACGA
The DNA here is from genome assembly GCA_963695075.1 of uncultured Acidimicrobiales bacterium. Taxonomy (GTDB): domain Bacteria; phylum Actinomycetota; class Acidimicrobiia; order Acidimicrobiales; family CAWCAL01; genus CAWCAL01. Next base: position 542,246 of record CAVOFR010000003.1, on the reverse strand, counting down.
ACGCTCCGGTCCTCGAGGTAGTGCAGGGCGATCGCGGCCCTTTGCTTGCCGGGCAGCGAGGCGACGGCCGCCCACAACTCGTCGTCGGGCAGGATCGGCTCGGGAAGCGAGTGCGAGACCGGGCGGAGGCGGAGCTTGACCCGCGTCTCGATCGCGAGTCGCCGGCGAGAGGAGATGGCGAGGTTGATCGTGACGCGTCGCACCCAGGCCCCCGGCTTCGCATAGGTGCCGACCGTGCTCCAACGCCGATGGGCACGGGTCATGGCTTCCTGGGCGATGTCCTCGGCGATCGACCGGTCTCCGCTCGTCGCCGCCGCAAGACCGACCAGGGTCCGGTACTCGCGGTGGAAGAAGGACTCGAACGACTCAGGGCTGGTCTGGGGACCGGCCACGCGATCGCCTTCCTCGGTCATGACGGGTGATTGCACACCCCACACACGTTCTCGTCGCCTCCGAGGTTTACCGACCCCGGTGTCTTTCGTGGGGGATCCCTCGTGGTGGCAGGGAGCCTCGATGGAGGGGTCGTCCGGTACCGTCACCCTGTGGACGAGGACCTCGAGGCCGCCCGCGACCTGCTCCGGACCCTGGGTGGCGACCCCGATCTCGCCGAGCAGACCGAGGTGGGTCTGGCCCAGTACGCCGGTGACATGGTGCTGCGGGTCGCCGGGGACCGCACCATCGTCGACATGGCGGCGGCCCTCCCCGGCGTCGGCACCGACGAGCTCGAGCAGGTCCTCGTCGACCTCGGTATCGCCCACGGCGGGGTGGATGCGGTCGACTTCACCGAGGAGGACTTCCTCTTCCTCCGCGACATCGTCTCGACGGACGATTCCATCCTCCCTCGCGAGGACGTACGCGGCTTCCTGAGGGTCGTGGGAAGGACCATGGCCACAGCGGCCGAGGCGGCGATAGCGCTTCACACGCGGAGCGTCGAGCCCCGGCTGGACTCTCCGGTGGCGTGGGTCCGGGCGAACGAGGCGATGGCTCAGCTCGGACTTCGGATGTCGCAGCACATGGGTACGGGCTTCCGTCGTCATCTTCGCCAAGCGGTCGAGTTCCAACGAACCTCCCACGCGGGGACGATCCGCGGTGAGGTCCTGCACCTCGCCGTCTGCTTCGTCGACGTCAGCGGCTTCACCAACCTCGCGGCTCAGGTGTCGCTCGAGGCGATCGAGGAGTTCGTCGACGTGCTCGAGTCGACGGCGGCGTCGATGGCCGTCCAGCACGGTGTCCGTCTGGTGAAGGTCATCGGCGACGAGGTGATGCTCATCGGGCCCAACGCCAGTGACATGGCGTGCGCCGGCATCTGTCTGGTCGACGCGCTCGCCGCAGCCGGACATCGGTCCCGCGGCGCGGTGACCTTCGGCGACGTGGCGATGGTGCAGGGCGACTACTTCGGGCCCGTGGTCAACCTCGCGTCCCGCCTGGCCGGACTCGCCGACCCGGGCGAACTGCTGACAGACACCGACGGTCGAGCAGCGATGATGGCATCCACCGCCGGTTGTGGCGACCATGTCGGCCTGGTCCACTCCGGCGATCGCCCGGTCCGAGGCCTGGAGCGGCCCGTGGTGACCTTTTCGATCAGCAGCGTCGCCTCGCCGTGAGCGACGAGCCCGCGGCCCCGCTCGACGATCTCGCCGCTCTCGCCGTGCAGGAGCAGGCGCTGAGTGACGAACTCACCCAGATCGAGATCTACACGATGTCGGGCCTGCTCGGGCTCTGGTGGCACGGACCCAGAGATGCTGAACGCGTGGTCGTGGCGTGCGGCGGGGCCATGGGGGGCACGCTCGGTCCGGGGTTGCTGTACCACCGGCTCGGGTCGACCCTGGCCGAGATCGGGATCGGCACGATACGGGTCGACTACCGCGTCCCGAACGACCTGCCTTCGTGCACCCACGACGTGGCCGCGGCGGCCGACTGGGCCGCCCGGAAGGGGGCCCGCCACATCGTGGCTATGGGTCACTCCTTCGGCGGGGCCGTTGCCGTTCGGCTCGGTGCCGCGCTGGGAGATCACTGCTCGGGCGTGGCGACGTTCGCGACGCAGTCGGCCGGATGCGAGCTCGCAGGGGAGCTGGGCGAGACGCCGCTTCTGTTGATCCACGGTGGCCGCGACGAACTGCTTCCCGTCCAGGCCAGTGAGATGGTCCGGTTTCTGGCCGATCATGGAGAGCTCGATGTCGTCGAGGGAGCCGGTCATCTCTTCGAGGACCACGGCGACTACCTGCTGCAGCGCGTCGTCGGATGGCTCGAGTCGCTCTGGCCGGCCTGATCCCGGTCACGTCGGGCGATACCAGCTGACATGCGTGGGGCTGGTCTCGGAGTACGGCGCTCCGTCCCAGCCCGACGCTCGCCGCTCGAGCGTCAACCCGCTGGCCGCTGCCTCCCGGTCCAGGTCATCGGGGGCGAGATAGCCCAGTTGCCACGGTCTCAGCCGAACCGGTTCGCCGTCGGTGAGCTCGACATGGTGGCCGCTGACCGTCCGTGCCCGGGGATCGCGGCGGCTCACCGTGAGGATCAGCCGGTCGGTCTCCAGGGTCCGGATCTCGACGTGGTCTTCGTCGGAGTCGGGCTCGGGACCGGGCACGATCGTCTCCAGGGCGAGGCGTCCGCCCGGGGCGAGCAGTCGGGCCACACCGGTGAGGCAGCTGCGGCGGTCGTCCTCGTCGTAAAGACCGAGGAACGTGTTGAAGGCCGCGAACGCGACGCCGAACCGGCCTGTTCGCGGAACCGAGTCGAGCCGGCTCATATCGGTGCGGTGAACCTCGATCGGGCGGCCCGCCGTCTTGGCCCCGAGCTTCTCGAGCATCGCGCTCGATGCGTCTACCCCCACGACCTCGTGGCCCCGCCCGGCGAGGGGAATGGCCAAACGGCCGGTCCCGATGCCGAGCTCGAGGATGGCACCCCCGGTCCGTGTCGCGGCGTCCGAGATCGCATCGACGACACCGTCGGTGTCCCCGTGTGCCCCGTACCACTCGTCGTAGACATCGGCATAGGCCTGGCCGTATGTGTCGGACCGGTATCCCTCCATGGTCACCCAGTCTCGCTCAGGTCGGCGGGGGTGACGAGCGGGGGGAGATCCACGCGCCAGAATGGCGGAGCGTGGAGAGCAGAACCGACAGTATGAGCGAGGACCCGTGGGCCCTTCCCGAGTCGGGCTGGGAAGATGCCGCCCGCTCGGATCCGGCGCCCGGCCCGTCCACGAGAGCATCCGGCGAGGCGGCGGGGACGGGTCGGGCACCGCGAGCAGTGCCACTCCGACCACTGACGTTCATGGAGATCCTCGACCACGGCTTCACCGTCGTGCGCCAGCGGCCCCGACACGCGTTCGCCGCCGCAGCGAGCATCACCGTTCCGGTCCAGCTCGGTCTCGCTCTCATCCTGCGCCAGACGTTCGCCAGCGACGATTTCGGGAAGTTGATCGGCCTGCCCTCCACCGTGAGCGGATTGGGTCAGCTCGGGGACGGCGCGAACATGGCGGTCATGGCGCTACTGGTGCTCGGACCGCTGGTGGCTTCACTCTTCGCGTCGATCGCTCTGGGCCAGGTGGTGGCCGAGGCGGCGCTCGGTCGTGACCTCGGGGTGGGACCGATGCTCCGCGGCGCGGCGCTCCGCATGCCCCGCGTTGCCATCCCGTGGATCGTGGCCCACATCGCGATCGCGATCGGCGTGGTCGTCTTCGTGCTCCCGGGTCTCATCCTCGCGGTCGGCTTCTACCTCATGGGGCCGGTCGTCGGGGTGGAGAACGCGTCGACCGCCGATCTGTTCCGGCGGCCGCTGCAGCTAGCTCGCGGCAAACCCTGGCGCCTCCTCGCCATCTGGAGTCTGACCGGGTTGGTCTTCGGGATACTCACACCGGTGGCCGCGGTCCTGCCCTGGATGATCTCGCAGTTCGCCGATCCGTCGTGGCTGTGGATCCTGCGTTCGGTCGTGGCCGCGATCACCTCCCTGTTCACGGCCGCCGCCACGGGTGCCATCTCGGTGGTCGCCTACCTGGACCAGCGGACGCGACTCGAAGGCCTCGACCTCGAGCTCGCGACCCGCGGTCTGCGAGCTGAGCAGGCCTGATGCACCGTCTCACGGCCGTCGCGCCGGCTCTCCCACCCAACGAGCACGACCCGGACAGGGTTCGTCGAGCCGCGGCCGACATCCTCGAGGGGGCCGACTACGACCGAGCCGAGCCGGACTGGCTCGAGCGCGCGATCGAGTGGATCATCGAACAGATCGCGGAGTTGCTCGGTCGGCTCGATCCCGGATTCGGCGGCGGCGGTACTGGTGGTGGCAGCGCCGGCATCACCTGGCTGCTCCTCGGGCTCGGCATCGCTCTGTTGATCTGGATGGTCGTCCGGTACCGGCGAACCCGCGTCGACGAGGACGACGAGCCCGAGTCGTCCGTGGTCCTGGAACCGGCCCGGTCGAGCGACGAGTGGCGGAGCGAGGCACTCCGACACGAGCAGGCCGCCCAGTGGCGGGAGGCGGTCCGGGCGGAATACCGGGCACTCGTCGCCGACCTGGTCGAGGCCGACCTGCTCCCGGACGTCGCGGGCCGGACCGCGGGCGAGTACCGCGTCGACGTGCAGCGCGATCTTCCCGGGATCGCCGATGCCTTCGATGCGGCGACCGAGCTGTTCGATCCCGTGTGGTACTCCTCGAGGCCGGCCGATTCCGGGGACCTCTCGGCGATGCGTGGATTCGTGGCTCGGATCGACGTCGAGGCGATCGACCCGGCGCCGGCAGGCGAGGCGGTGCCGTCATGAACCGCACCGGGGCCACCATCGGCGTGGGCTTGATCGTGGTGTTGGTGTTGATCGTCCTGCTGGCCGGCCAGTCACGGGGCGGCGGCCCCCCGCTGGACCCTGATTCCACCGATGAGTTCGGGACGCGCGCCCTCACCGAGCTGCTGGGCCGGTTCGGGAGCGTCAGGGTGATCGAGGGTACGCCCGGACCCGATAACGACACGGCGCTGTTGTTGACAGAGACGGGTACCGACGGGGGTGAGGGCGAGCTCCGGGCCTGGACCGAGGCCGGCGGCCGGCTTGTGGTGTTCGCCGGCTCCTCGTCGATCGCCGCTCCCGCGGGTGGAACGTTCGTCGGTGACCTCGACCGGGGGACATGCGACATCGAAGCGCTCGACGGCGTCGACGAACTGGACCTGTCCGGTGGGACCAAGCTCGTGGTCGAGGAGGGAGATCGGTCCTGTTTCGGTGATGGTCGACAGGCTTTCGTCGTTGCCAGCGATCGCGGGAAGGGAACGGTCGTAACCGTCGGATCCTCCACCCCGTTCGTCAACCGCAGTCTCGACGAGGCCGACAACTCCGTTCTCGCCGTCGCGCTGCTCACACCCGACGGGTCGACCCGGGCCGCGCTCGTTCGCCCCCGCTCCCCTTTCGAGGGAGGAGAGAGCTCGCTGGACCTGCTCGGACCGGCGTTCGACCGGTCGGTGTGGCAGGCCGTGATCGCCTTCGGCGTCCTGGCCGTCGCCACCGCGGTCCGGTTCGGTCGGCCGGTCAGCGAGAGCATGCCGGCCCGCATCGCCGGGTCGGAGCTGGTGGCCGCGGTCGGGGGGCTCATGCAGGATGCCGACGAGCCGGCCGATGCCGCCGCCACCCTGCGAGCCGCGGCCCGCGACGAGCTCTGCCGGCTGTGTTCGATCGATCTGGCGGCGCCGAACGCGGTGTTGGCCGAGTTGATCTCGGCCCGCACCGGACGCGACGCCGATGTGGTGCTCACCGCTCTCGACGGCCCGGTCCGATCCGCCGCAGACCTCGTCCGCACCGCCCGAACACTCGACGATCTCCGGCGCGACTGCCGGCACGTACCAGGAGGTACCTCATGACCGACGCCACCCTTCCACCCCCGGAGGAACCCCAGGCGGCGTCCGCCGCCCGTGAAGCGGTCCTGGCCCTCCGCGAAGAGGTGGCCAAGGTCGTCGTCGGCCAGGACGGCACGCTGTCGGGTGTCGTCGCCGCCCTGCTGGTCGGAGGTCATGTTCTGCTGGAAGGCGTCCCCGGTGTGGCCAAGACGCTCCTGATCAAGGTGGTGAGTGCGGCCCTCGATCTCGACTTCCGTCGGGTCCAGTTCACACCGGACCTCATGCCCTCGGACGTGATCGGCCAGCTCATCCTCGAAGGAAGCGACTTCCGCTTCCGAGAGGGGCCCATCTTCACGAACCTGTTCCTGGCCGACGAGATCAACCGGACGCCACCGAAGACCCAGGCTGCGTTGCTCGAGGCGATGGAGGAGCGACAGGTGACCGCCGAGGGTGTGGCCAGGATGCTGCCCGATCCTTTCGTGGTCATCGCGACCGAGAACCCGATCGAGTACGAGGGCACCTACCCGCTGCCCGAGGCCCAGCTCGACCGGTTCCTGTTCAAGTTGCACGTTCCGTACCCGAGCGCGGAACAGGAAGCCCGGATTCTGGATCGTCACCACCAGGGGATGGACCCCCATGACATCGCGGCAGCCGGGGTCCGGCCCGTGGCCACAGCCGCAGATCTGGAGGCCGGACGCCGTGAGGTCGACGCGATCACGGTCGAAGACCGCGTGATCGACTACATGGTCGCGCTCGTCCGGGCGACACGGGACGCACCGTCGGTCAGCCTGGGTGTGTCGCCTCGCGGCGGAGCAGCACTCCTCCACGCGGCGAAGGCATGGGCATGGCTCTCCGGGCGGGGCTACGTGACGCCCGACGAGGTCAAGGCCATCGCCAAGCCGACCCTTCGCCATCGTATGCAGCTCCGCCCCGAGGTCGAGCTCGAGGGAGCGACGACCGACAGCGTGCTCGACAGCGTCATGGCCGCGGTTCCGGCCCCACGCTGAAATGCCGGTTCCCACCCGTCGCCTCGCGCTCCTCGCAGCGGTCCTGATCATCGCGCAGGCGCTCGTCGACTGGGAGCTGTGGTTCGGGCTTCTCGTGGTCAACGCGGCTCTCGCCGTCGTTGCCGGCGTCGACTGGTTGCTGGCTCCGGGGAGGTCCGCGGTCGAGATCGAACGTGACTTCCCCTCCGTCATGGTCCTCGGGCACCGGTCCGAGCTGCGATGGACGGTTCTGAATCGGACGAGTCGACCGATCGGGGTGGCGTTCGCCGACGAGCTCTCACCCTCTCTGCGCGCCATCGATCGCCGGTTCGCTGTGCGGCTGTCACCCCGGGCCCGCGCCCACGTGTCGACGCCGGTGATGCCGGCCCGCCGGGGCCGGTTCCGGATCAGCGAGCTGGTCGTGCGGCTGTCGGGACCGTTGGGCCTCATCCGGCGCCAGTACCGTCGTGAGACACCGACCGGACTCGCTGTCCACCCCGCGTTCCCCTCCCGACCCGATGCCGAGCTCCGACTCCAGAAGGCCCGGGTCCTCGACGTGGGGCTCCGCTCGGCCAAGGGTCGCGGCGGCGGTACCGACATCGACCAGCTGCGTGAGTACACGATCGACGACGAGTTCCGCAGACTCGATTGGGCCGCGACCGCCCGGGCCGGCAAGCCGATCGTGCGGACGTTCCGCTCCGAGCGGAACCAGACCGTCATCGCCCTCCTCGACAACGGGAGGACGATGGCCGCACGCGTCGCCGACGTTCCGCGCGTGGAGCACGCCATGGACGCTCTGATGTGCCTGGTCACCGTGGCGACCGGGCTGGGGGATCGGGTGGGTCTGGTCGCGTACGACCGCGAGGTTCGATCCGTGGTGCCCGCATCGGCCCAGCACGGTCAGCTCGGACGCATCACCGCCGAGATCTTCGACCTCGAGCCGGCGCTGGTCGAGAGTGACTATCGTGCGGCCTTCCTGGCAGCGCTCACCCGCTTCAAGAAGCGCACGTTGTTCGTTCTCCTGGGCGAGCTCAACGCCGCCACCATCGAGGAGTCGCTGATCCCGGCGCTTCCTCTGATCGCTCGACGACACGAGGTGATCTTCGGGTCGGTGAGCGATCCCGAGGTCGAGTCCTGGGCCGACGCGACCCCTGAGAACGCCGAGGATGCGTACCGGAAGGCGTCAGCGGTGGCGGCCCGGGCCGAGCGTCGCCGGTTGAGGGCGGTCCTCCAGGGCTATGGCGTCCGGGTGGTGGACGTGGCGCCCGGCTTCCTGGCTCCGCGGTTGACCGATGCCTACCTGCACATCAAGGCGACCGGTCAGCTGTAGGACCCGCACCCCCCGAACCAGCGGCCTGAGGGGTCAGTTCCGGGTTTTCCGGCCGCGAGTTCGCTCCGCCGGGCGGGAGCGGCGCGAAGTCCTCGATCGCCGCGGTCGGTTCGTCCTCCCAACGAGCCGGAGCGATGCCCAGTCGACCGACGTCACCGCGGGCCACCGCCGCCGGTCCCCGGCCGAGGACGTAGGCGAGAAAAGCCAGCCACACGACGACACCCACGGCGACTCGGGCCGAGGTGTCGAGCGGGCTGGGCGTGACGAAGGCTTCTATGACCGCCGCCACACCGAAGACGAGGACCAGCCCGATCACGATCGTGGCCGATCTCCGTCCCTCGTCGGCGACCGCCGCGCCCCGGGTCCGATCGCCGGGGGAGAGGATCGCCCATCCGAGCCGGAGTCCCGCACCGCCGGCGATGACCACCGCGGTCAACTCGAGCAGGCCGTGGGGGATGATCAGTCCGAAGAAGCGGTCGGCCTGGCCGGCGAAGAAGAACACGCCGGCCCACCGGCCGAGGACGAGGCCGTTCTGGACGAGCACGAACGCCGTGCCCACGCCGCACAACATGCCGGCCGCGAAGGCGAGAACGGCTACGCGGACATTGTTGAGGAACACCGCGGTGGCGAACTGGCCGGCCGGTTCGGAGGAGTAGTACTGCTCGAACTCCTCCTCGATGGCGAGCTGACGGGCCTCGGGAGGGATCTCGGCATCGAGGGCGGCCTCGGAGTTGGCCAGCCACGCCCCCATGGCCAGCGCCGGAACGAACATGAACGCTGCGGCGACGAGGATGAATCGTCGCGTGGCCCAGATCGCTCCGGGAAACGTCGAGGAGAAGAACGCGATGACGGGTCCCAGCGAGAACGATCGATGGCCGTAGATGCGACTGTGCGCGGCCGCGACCGAGGTGGTGAGGCGGCGGTGCAGGCTCGGATCGCCGAATCGGTGTGACGCCTCCGCGAGGTGGGTGGACACCCGCTGATAGAGGACGACCAGCTCGGACGTTTCCGCCGACGTGAGCTTCCTGTGCCCCCGGCCGGCCAATCCGCTGAGCTGGTCGAGCCGACTCCACGTGGGCTGGTGTCGGGCGATGAATCGGTCGATGTCCACTGGGTACTACCGTAGTGACGCGTGACCGATACCCAGCGGCTTGCCGATCACTCGAGCTTCGGTGGGATCGTCACGCCCGAGGCGGTCGTGCTCGATCTGGAACCGGCGACGGTCGGTTCGCGGGTCTGCGCCTTCGTCCTCGACCTGGTCGTCCAGGCCGTGCTGTACGGCGCCATGGCCGTCCTGGCGATCCCCATCGCGAGGCTGTCGGACTGGGTCGCCGCCGCCTACCTCATAGCGGCAGCGTTCGCCGCGATCTTCGTCTATCCGGCGATGCTCGAGACGCTGTGGCGGGGTCAGACGTTCGGCAAGATGGCGACGGGACTGCGCGTCGTGACGATCGAGGGGGCACCGGTGCGGTTTCGGCACTCCTCCATCCGGGCGTTCCTCGCCCTGCTCGAGATCTGGGCCTCGCTCGGCTCGATCGCCGCGCTCAGCATGCTGGTCAGCCCACGTTCGCAGCGGTTGGGCGACCTGGCGGCCGGCACCCAGGTCGTGCGCGAGCGCAACGCGGGTCCCCACGTACGACCGGTGGAGTTCAGGGTGCCCTTCGGGTACGAGCAGGTCACGGCGGCGCTGGATCCGACCGGTCTGACCACCGATGACTACCACGAGATCCGCCGGGTGCTGCTCCGGGTCTTCGAGCTCACGCCGACGGCCCGGCTGTCGATCTGTCACCGCATGGCGGTCCACTACCAGCGCCGGCTCGGGCACACCGTGCACGCCATGGTCACGCCCGAGGCCTATCTCCTGTGCCTGATGGCGGCCTATCAGCACCATCACGACATTCGCCCGCCCCGGATCGCCCCGCCGCGAGGCGCCCACGCGCGGGTCCCATAGCCTTGACGGGTGGCCATCTATCTCGATCACGCTGCCACCGCCCCGGTCCGTTCCGAGGTGGTCGACGCCATGCTGCCGTGGCTGCGGGGCGGCTTCGCCAACCCGTCGGGCGCGCACCGCCTGGCACGCGAGGCGCGACGGGCCATCGACGACGCCCGCGACCAGTTCGCGGCGGCCCTGGGCTGTCGGCCCGGCGAGGTGGTCTTCACGTCGGGAGGGACCGAATCCGACGACCTCGCGGTCCGAGGCGTGCTCGACGGTGCCGGTGGAGTGGCGGTCTGTTCGGCGGTCGAACACCCCGCCGTGCTCCGGATCATCGAAGCCACCGGTGGTCGGACCGTCGGCGTCGACGATGCCGGACGCATCGATCTGCATCGGCTGAATGATTCGCTCGAGTCCGATGTGAGTGTCGTATCGGTCATGGCGGCGAACAACGAGGTGGGCACGCTCCAGCCGATCATCGAGGTTGCCGAGGTCGTTCGTCGCCGTTCCCGCGCCGCTGTCCACACCGACGCGGTGCAGGCGGCAGGTTGGCTCGACCTGACCGAGGTGGTCGCGACCGCAGATCTGGTCAGTCTCAGTGCCCACAAGTTCGGTGGGCCACAGGGGGTGGGCGTGCTCGTCGTGCGCAATCGGGGCCACCTCCGGGCCCGGCAGTTGGGTGGCGCCCAGGAGTGGGGCCTCCGCAGCGGGACGCACAACACCGCCGGCATCGTGGGGGCAGGTCGCGCCATCGAACTGGTCGCCCGCGACAGGGTCGGAGAGTCCGCCCGCGTGGCCGATCTGGCCGATCGGCTCCGCGGCGGGCTCATGGCTCGAATCCCCGGTCTGGTGGACACCGCGGCGGCGGCGGGGGATCAGCGTCTCCCCGGCATCGTGCACGTCTGCATCCCCGGCGTCGAGAGCGAGGCGTTGCTCTTCCTCCTCGAGCGAGGGAACGTGTACGCGTCCGCGGCATCGTCGTGCGCGAGCGGCGCGCAGCAGTCCTCCCACGTTCTGGCGGCCATGGGCGTTGGTTCCGAGATCTCGGTCGGGGCTCTCCGCCTCTCGCTCGGGTACACGACGACCATCGACGAGATCGACCGAGCCGTCGTCGTGATCTCCGAAGCGGTCGCGCAACTGCGGAGCGGACCATGAAGGTGCTGGTCGCCATGTCGGGCGGCGTCGATTCGTCCGTGGCCGCGGTGTTGTCGGCGCGGGCCGGTCATGAGGTCACCGGTGTGACCCTCAAGCTGTGGGGTGGCCGGTCCGACACCGGCTGCTGCTCGGTCTCCGACGTGGATGACGCGCGTCGGTCCGCCGATCTCCTTGGCATCGAGCACCACGTCTTCAACTTCGGCTGGGACTTCGACACGCGCGTGGTCGAGCCGTATGTCCGGGCGCACGCGGACGGTCGGACTCCGAATCCGTGTGTCGAATGCAATCGCCACGTCAAGTTCGATCGACTCACCGCCAGGGCGGCGAAGCTCGGCTTCGACGCCGTCGCCACAGGCCACCACGCCGTGATCGAGCGGGACGATGCCGGGCGACCATGGATCGGACGGGGTGCCGACGCCGCGAAGGACCAGTCCTACGTGATGCACATGCTGAGCGGGGCGCAGCTCGAGAGCCTGCTCCTGCCGATCGGCGCCATGACCAAGGACCAGGTCCGCTCCATCGCCCTCGAGGTCGGGCTCCCGACCGCGGGGAAGCCCGACAGCCAGGACGTGTGCTTCATCACGCGGGCCGACGGACGTCGGCGATTCCTCGAGGAGCGGATGGAGCTGCATCCCGGAACGGTTCTGGATCGCGATGGCACCGAGCTGGGCACCGTCGAGGCGGTCGAACTGATCACGATCGGCCAGCGGCGGGGACTCGGCGTCGCCGGCAACGCCGACCCGCGTTTCGCCGTCGACGTCGACGTGCCGGCACGGCGAGTCGTGATCGGACCCAGGCGCGACCTGGACGTGGCCGAGACCGTGCTCACCGATGTCGGCTGGACCCATGGTCCCGTCGACGGCCCGGTTCGGGTCCAGACCAGCGCGCACGGCGGCGTCGCGGACGCCAGCCTGGTCACCGTCCACGAACAGCGTCTCGGCGTCGTCTGGGCCCGTCCCCACGAGCGGGTGGCTCCGGGGCAGAGCGTGGTGTTCTACCAGCGGGACCGCGTCGTCGGAGGTGGGTTGGCGTCGCGCTGAGCCGCTCCGGGGAGGCGTCGCTTCCCGGCTTCGGCCATGAGCTCGCCCGGCCGGCTGGGGCTGAACAGGATGGTGGAGACCGACTCGGTGGCCGCCGGCTCCTCCCCCCTGGTCACACGGGCGATGGTGAGCGGGTCGACCAGCAGGATCCGTAGGACGAGGCCGGAGGCGCCGGCGGTGAGGTCGGTGGGATGGCCGCCGCCGTCGGCCGGAGCGGGGCCCATCCCGCGGACCCGCCCGGTCGGGATCAACACCGGATCGCAGAGGGTGAACGAATCGACGAGAACCAGTCCTGCCGGAACGAACACCACCCACCGTCGGGCGAGACGGTGCAGGGCGCGTACCAGGAACGCCGCCACCGGCAGGCCGACCAGCAGGGCGATCGCACCCGGGACCCACCGGCGATCCGCCAGGAGCAGCGGTCCGGCGACGGTCCCGGTCACGACGAGGAGCCACGCGAACGGAACCAGTCCGAGGGCCAGTGCAGCCGGGGGACGAAGCAGCATCCGTCGCTCGGGACCATACGACGAGCCATCGGCGAAGGTGTCGCCGAGCGCAGCCGAGAGAGCGAGCGCGGTGCTGACCAGCGCAAGTCCGAGCACGACCAGCGACCCGAGCTCACCATCGGTGCGGGCGATCACGAACAGCCCGAGGGGGACCGAAGCCGGAACGACGATGCGCAGCGCGGTGAGCGACAGCGTCCGGGGAACCGCGGCCGCGATCAGTCCGACTCCGAACCCGAGCCAGGCCAGCAGCGTGGCCGTCGCACCGGCCGAGCTCGCACCGAACGCCCGTCCGATCGAAGGTCCGCCCGCGAGTGGTATGAGCACCCAAGTCACCCGAAGAAGCCAGACCATCCTCGAAGCCATGACTCCGAGACTTGCCGACCCGTCGACCCAGTGGCTATTCCGGTAGGGCGGGGCCAGCCGATCGGCTGGCCGGACCGACGAGGAAACGACTTGACGATGACCAGCTGGTGGGACCGATGTGGGTGGAGCGGGGTCGGCTCGTGAATCAACCTGGTCTACCCGTCGGGGCCGCCACGGCGATCGGCAGCCTCGGTCTCGACGACCCCGACGATGCGTGCGAGTTCGTCTTCGAGCACACACCCGTGCTTCCCGCCGCGCCGTCGCTTCCGGCTGTGGATCGGCACGAGTCGATCATCGGCCAAGCGGCCTCCGGACTCAGCGGCATCGAGATCGACGAAGACGGGACGTTGACCGTCGACGAACCGTCCCTGCGCGGTAAGGATCCCCAGGAGGCGGGGTCTCTGGACGGCCCCGGTTTCCGGGGACTCCACGCGTTCGTCGACGCCGCCGCTCGACGGCTGGCGGAATCCGCTCAGGGGCCGACTCGCCTGAAGTTCCAGCTGACCGGGCCGGTCACGTTCGGCCTCGCCCTCGCCGGTGAGGGAGTTGCGATCGACCAGGCGTTCCCGTTCGCCGGAGACGCCGTGCGGGCCCGAGCGGCGGCGCTGAGCCGTCTGATCGCCCACCGTCTCCCGGGTGTGACCCCGGTGGTCTTCGTCGACGAGCCGGGGTTGACCTCGATGACCCACCCCGGTTTCCCCCTCGTACCCGAGGCCACGGTGGCTCTGGTGCGTTCCGTTCTGGACGTGTTCTCCGACGGGACGGTCACGGGAATCCACTGCTGCGGAAGCACCGACTGGAACGCGGTCATCGCGGCCGGACCCGACGTGCTCTCCACGCCGCTCGACTGCGGGTTGGGCTTCGCCGGTCCCGAGGTCGGCCGCTACCTGCAGCGGGGCGGCTGGGTGGCCTGGGGCGCGGTGCCGACCGATCAACCGCTCGGCACGACCATCGATCGGTACTGGCAGAGCCTCTCGGCCGTCTGGGGTCGCCTGGCCGAAGGCGGTTGCGATCCCGTGCTGCTCCGCACGCAGGCCATGGTCACCCCCGCGTGCGGTCTGGCCCGCTATCAGGCGTCGCAGGCCGCCCGGGTCTTCGATCTGGTCAGCGGCCTGGCCGACCGGCTCCGAAGCCAGGCCGTCGGCCTCCGGCTCCAGGTGGGCGCCTGAACGTCTCGTGACGGTCAATAGACTCGCCGGGCATGACCGAATCGGCGATCGAGGAAGAGGTCGAGGAGCTGCGGGTCAAGCTCCGAGAATGGGGTGCCGCGTACTACGACCGTGACGCACCGGTGGTCCCCGATGCCACCTACGACGAGGCCCTGACGCGACTGCGGGAGCTCGAGCGGAAGCGTCCCGACCTCGTCACGGGCGACTCGCCCACGCAGATGATCGGGGGTGTGGCCACCGTCCCCTTCGCTCCGGTGCGTCACTCCGTTGCCATGATGTCGTTGGACAACGCCTTCGACGAGGAGCAGCTCCGGGCCTGGGCCAGACGCAACGAGGTCGAGGAGGTCGACCTCGCCTGTGAGCCGAAGTTCGACGGGTTGGCTGTTTCGATCCGCTACGAGGACGGGGTGCTCGTTCGGGGAGCGACCCGGGGGGACGGTCGGGTGGGGGAGGACGTCACCGCCAACGTCGCCGTCGTCAACGACGTCCCGAAGAGCCTCGGCCCCGGCGCCCCTCGCGTCCTCGAGGTCCGCGGTGAGGTGTACATGCCCGTGTCGGCCTTCCGGGCTCTCAACGAGCAGCAGATTGCGGCCGGCCGGAAGACCTACGTGAATCCGCGCAACACCGCCGCCGGGAGCCTGCGCCAGAAGGACGCGTCGGTGACGGCGTCCCGCGGGCTCACCATCTGGTGTTATCAACTGGCTGAAGTCGACGGTGTGGAGAAGCCGGATCGCCACGGGGCCACGCTCGAGCTGTTGTCCGATCTGGGGTTTCCGGTCAACCCCAACGCCACGGTCTGCTCGTCGCTCGACGAAGCGATCGCCTACTGCCGTCACTGGCAGGAACAACGCCACGATCTCGACTACGAGATCGACGGCGTCGTGGTGAAGGTCGACGAACTGGCGCGGCAACATCATCTCGGCGCCACGGCGAAGGCTCCTCGGTGGGCGATCGCCTACAAGTTCCCTCCCGAGGAGAAGACCACCCTCCTGAAGGACATCCAGGTCTCGGTGGGTCGAACGGGGAGGGCCACTCCCTATGCCGTGCTCGAGCCCGTCTTCGTCGGAGGCAGCACGGTCGAGATGGCGACGTTGCACAACGAGGATCAGGTTCGGTTGAAGGACGTGCGGCCGGGAGACACCGTGATGGTGCGCAAGGCCGGCGACGTGATTCCCGAGGTGCTCGCACCGGTCTTGTCCGAGCGGCCGACCGGGTTGGCCGAGTGGCGCTTCCCCGCGGCCTGCCCGGTGTGTTCGGAGCCGCTCGTGCGCCCCGAGGGCGAGGTCCAGCATCGGTGTGTCAACCAGCGGTGTCCGGCCATCGTGGCTGGAGCCATCGAGCATTTCGCTTCCCGTTCGGCCATGGACATAGAGGGGCTCGGTGAGCAACGGGTCGAGCTGTTCGCCGAGATGGGCCTGGTGGCCGACGTCGCCGACATCTACACCCTCGATCCCGAACGCCTGCTCGAGATCGACAAGTTCGGCGAGACGTCGGTGGCGAACCTGCTCGGGGCCATCGAGCACTCGAAGACCCGCACCCTGGCCAATCTGCTGCGCGGGCTCAACATCCGCCATCTCGGTACGGCGGGCGCCGAGTTGCTGGCGGTGAACCTGGGGCACATGGACCGGATCGCCGCGGCGAGCGAGGAGGAGCTGGCCGCCATCGACGGTGTCGGTCCCACCATCGCCCGATCGGTGCGGTCGTGGTTCGACGACGAAACGAATCAGGTACTCATCGAGAAGCTGAGGGCGGCCGGCGTGACCATGGAAGGACCCCCGCCGGCCGAGGTGGCCCGGACCCTGGAGGGCAGATCGGTGGTGGTCAGTGGGTCGCTGGACGCGTTCAGTCGCGATGGTGCGGCCGACGCCATCAAGGCCCGGGGGGGCAAGTCGCCCGGAAGCGTCTCGAAGAAGACCACGGCCTTGGTGGTGGGAGCCGATCCCGGGGCGTCGAAGCTGACCAGGGCCGAGGAGTTGGGTGTTCCCATTCTCGACGAGGCACAGTTCATGACCCTGCTCGAATCCGGAGACCTGCCCACATGAGTGCAACCACCGCGGTGCGAACCGTCGTGTTCGATTTCGGGGGCGTCTTCACCCGTTCGCCGTTCGCCATGTTGTCCCGGGCGATCGGTGACAAGGGCGTCGAGGTGGACGCCGGCCTCCGCCACGTGTTCGGTGACTACCGGCAGGACACCGACCATCCGTGGCACCGGCTCGAGCGAGGGGAGCTGACCCTCATGGACGCGCGGGGCGAGATCATGGTCGCGAGCCTGTCCGATCTGGGGGTGGAACTGGACATCATCGAGCTGTTCAGCGCGTTCGTGAGCGTCGGTACGGCCCGGCCCGACATGGTCGACCTCGCGCAGCGGATCGGTCGGACGGGTCGCACGGTGGCCCTTCTCACCAACAACCTGGTCGAATTCAGCGCCGGGTGGCGTTCGCTGCTCCCGGTCGACGAGCTGTTCTCCGAGGTCATCGATTCGAGTCAGGTCGGGATGCGCAAGCCCGATCCGGCGATCTATCACCTCACCCAGGAACGGCTCGGTGTGGACGATCCGGCGAGTGTGCTCTTCCTCGACGACGCCGAGGGCAACATCGACGCGGCGCAGGCGATCGGATGGCAGACGGTCCTGGTCGAGGACGACCACAGCACCGCGGTCGAGACCGTCGTCCGACTCCTCGACCTCTCATGATTTGGGGACTGTCAGCTACATGACGTGTGGCTGACAGTCCCCAGAACCGGTGCGGTTCACGCTGGGGCGCGGCGGGATTCCGACCAGCTGAGGCCCTGCTCGACGTTGACCTCCCGCGGCAGGCCCAGGACCATCTCGGCCACGATGTTGCGCTGGACGGCGAACGTCCCTCCGCCGAGCGTCAGGGCCGGCGAGAAGAGGAACCCGTAGTGCCAGATGGGGTCGACGTCGCCGAACTGGCCGCGCTCGAAGTTGATCTCGGTCGCCCCCCGTCGGCCCGACCCGGGTAGATCTCCGCTCGGACCCGAGCCGGTGATCATGCCGGCGGCGCCGGTGAGCTCCTTGGCCAGCTCCATCACGTGCTGGCCGTGCTCGTCGGCCATGGCCTTCTGGATCGACGCCTCGGGGCCGGGGGTCCGGCCCGCGAGCCGGGCGCTCAGGGTGCGGAGACGGTTGAGGCGGAGCAGCTCGGCCTCGCAGTGCAGCCCGGCGATGCGCTGCCGCATGCGTGGATCGCCGATGCCGCCGGTCTCCCGAACGAGATCGAGGAGCATGCCCGCCGACGGTCCCTCGCCCCACAGCGAGCCGGAGGACGAGAGCGACACCCGTTCGTTGGAGAGGGTGACCTTCGCCAGCCGCCAGCCGTCGCCTTCCTCACCGACGAGGAGGTCGGCCGGGATGCGCACGTCGTCGAAGAACACCTGGTTGAACGAGTGGGCCGTGGTCATGTCCACGATCGGTGTCATGGTGATGCCGGGGAGATCCATCGGGCAGATGAAGTAGGAGATGCCCTTGTGCTTCGGGACATCCGGGTCGGTCCGCGCGATCAGGATTCCGTACTTCGCGACGTGCCCGCCGCTGGTCCAGGTCTTCGAACCGTTCACGACGTATTCGTCGCCGTCGCGTTCGGCTCGCGTCGCCAGCGCGGCCAGGTCGGATCCGGCATCGGGCTCGCTGAAGAGCTGGCACCAGAACTCCTCGCCGGTGAGCATGCCCGGGAGGTAGGTCTTCTTCTGTTCCTCGGTGCCGGCCAGCAGGATCGTCGGCCCGGCCCAGCCCAGCCCGATCGGGTTGATGGGGCGGCGCACACCGGCCCGACGCAGCTCATCGTCGATGATCAGCTGGTGCATCGGCTCGGCCTCGAGGCCGTACGGCTTCGGCCAGTGGGGAACCACGTATCCCGCCTCGTCCAGCTCGCGGGCCGACGGCGAGGGGTGGGCGTCGAGCCAGGTCCGGATCTCGAGCCGACGCGGGTCGTCGTCGGCGGGGAGGTCGAAGTCCATGGTTGCCTTTCGGGAACGGGTCAGAGCAGGGGGCGGGGTGCGCTCATCCGGAACGATAGATGTCCGTTCCAGCAGGCCAGAAGTGGGCGCTTCGGCAGGCCCAACTCCTCGAGCTCGTCAGCGATCTCGTGCTCGCCGAGCTCGAGCTCCCCGGCCCGCGGGTGGTAGCCGACGTCGGTGTAGGACTGGGTGAGGTTTCCGACGTGCGGGGCACCGTCGAAGACCGAATACACCGGCGGGGAGACGGGTTTGGCGACCCGAGCACCGCTGTCGGGCACCGACAGGCGCATGACCGTGGCGTCGCCGACCTGCCAGGACATCGAGGCTCGGCCATCGGCGCGCTCGAAGCGGAGGTCTTCGACGGTCTTGGGGAATCCCCACATGCGAATCCCCGAATCGCGCGACAGCGTCGTCGACACGGCCAGTCTCCAGCTGTACGTGGCGACTCGACCCCGGGCGATGTCGGTGATGGTCGAGACGTAGGGGACGCCACGTCGGCCCGAGAACGGTTGCACGATCACGGTCCAGGCGATCTCGTCGTAGGACCCGCAGTCGGTGTCGGCGTAGTGGACTCCCACCACCGTGACGATCGTGCGGCGGGGAGCGATCTCCGCCGCGACGAAGCCCGATGGGGCGATCCGCTCGTCGGCTGCGGCCGTGGGGACGACGAACAGGGCCATGAGCGAGCATCCGTCACGGAACTCGGTGGGGTAGCCGAGGCGGTGCCCCTCGATGTCGAAGACGCGATCGCTGTGTGGACCGCTCTCGATCATGAGCCGTCCCGTCCCTCCCGGTCGGCCTGCATCGACGCGGCGAGGTCCCGTACGAGGTCGGCGAACCGCCCTCCCGCGAACGAGAGGGCTTCCTCGACCCGGCGACCGAAGCGCCACGAACCGTCCAGGCGGACGTAGTCGTCGTGGTAGAAGCCGGCCACTTCGAGGATCTCGGGCTCACCCTCCCACTCGACGCCGTTGCGGTTGAGGAGATGGACCTTCCCCGTCGCGTGGTCGTCGTCGACGAAGCGGATGTGGTGGGTCGAGATCGAGTGCATGCACCAGGTGAAGGCCTGGAGCGCATCCGGCATCCAGGCTGCGACCTCGGCCGGGGTGGCGACGATGCCGCCCGAGGACCGGTAGTCGATCACCGCGTCGGGCAGGAAGAGCCGCTCGAAGCGGTGCCAGTCCCGATCGTCGACGGCATGGGCGTAGGAGATCGCCAGATCCCGGATGGCCAGGTGATCGGCCAGCCGGGCCGGAGAGAGGGCGGCGCCGTCGGACTGGTGCGGGTCGTTCATCGTCCGCGATCCTCGCAGGTACGTCCGGCGCGGGCGACCAGGGCCGCGGGATATGTTGCCGGGTATGGAGCAGGACGCCGCCCCCCGTCGCAAGAGCACGATCTTCGGCCGTGTCTACCGGGTGATCTCCGAGGCATCGGATCGATCGCTCGCCCATCACCGGGCGGACCTCGTCGGTGATCTGTCGGGTCGCGTGTGCGAAGTGGGGGCCGGCAACGGGCTGAACTTCCGCCACTATCCCGATTCGGTGACCGAGGTGGTGGCGGTCGAGCCGGATTCATATCTGCGCCGATGGGCCGAGTCGGCGGCGGAATCGGCGGCGGTACCGGTCACCGTGGTCGACGGGGTCGCAGCAGAGCTGCCGATCGACGATGACAGCGTCGACGCCGTCGTCTGTTCGCTGGTGCTCTGCTCGGTCCCCGACCAGCATCGGGCCTTGGAAGAGGCCGCCCGAATCCTTCGCCCGGGCGGCGAGTTGCGCTTCTACGAGCACGTCGTGGCCGAGACGCCGCGGCTGGCCCGGTTCCAGCAGCGCACCGACCGGGTCTGGCCGCGGATCGCCGGAGGATGCCACACGGCCCGTGACACCGTCGGGGCCATTGCCGAGGCCGGATTCGATGTGTCCGAACAGCGCCGGTTCGACCTGGACATCGGACCGATGAAGACACCGGTGTCGCCACACGTGATCGGTCGGGCCGTGCTCCGGAACTGAGCCCACCCCGGCGCGGAGCGCCTACCAGCGGGGTCCCTCAGGTGGCGGAGAAGCACCAGGTGACGCGTTCGACCGTCTCGGGATCGGCGAAGGGGTGCATGGTGGCCGTGGCGCAGTTGCGATCGGCTCGGAGCTCCTCGATCGCCCGACCTTCGCGCGCCTGGAAGAAGTAGCGTCCGAGGCTGGCCGTGCTGTTGATCTCCTCCTCGGGGATCGGGACACCGTTGATGGTGAGCTCGGCGTACCAGCCGGGGACGAGATCGACCCCCACCCGGTCCTGGCGCAGGATCTGGGCGTCCTCGGCCGGGATCAGTTCCTCGACGGGCGAGATGTCGGACTGGAGCAGTGGGCTGCGAGCTCCGTCGCCGCTCGGCGGAGACGTCGCGGTGGCCAACGCGACAACACCGGCCACGAGCCCTACGATCAACAGGGCCGGGCGGACCACCCGCAGCACCTTCTCGGAGACGACCATGACCGCATTCTGTCCGATGGCGACGGACACCACTCATCGCGTGGGTGATCCATGTCCGCTCCGCGTGTGCCCGGCCCACCGTGCAGCCCTGCAGCCGGGGCTCGCGTGAACGACCAGGTGGGTCGCGTCCTGGGCGGCCGCTACCGACTGGTTGCCCCCATCGGCATCGGCGCGTCGGCTCAGGTCTACCTGGCCGACGACGTGACGTTGCGCCGACGCGTCGCTGTCAAGTTGCTCCATCGGGGCCTGGCCGAGGACGAGGCGTTCCTGAAGCGGTTCCGAGCCGAGGCCCAGTCGGCCGCCCAGCTCAGTCATCCCCACATCATGGCTGTCTACGACTGGGGCCAGGACGATGTGCCGTACCTGATCACCGAGTATCTCGGTGGCGGCAGCCTCCGGGCGATGCTCGATCGGGACAGGATCCTCACGTTGTCCCAGGTCCTCCTCCTGGGGCTCGAGTCGGCCCGGGCACTAGAGCACGCCCATGGCCGCGGCTTCGTCCATCGCGACCTCAAGCCCGCCAACCTCATCTTCGGCGAGGAAGGCCGGCTCCGCGTCGCCGACTTCGGACTCGCCCGTGCGTTGGCCGAAGCGGCCTGGACCGAACCCCAGGGAGCGGTGTTGGGAACCGCCCGATACGCCTCACCCGAACAGGCCCAGGGCCACTCGGTCGACGGCAAGGCCGACATCTACAGCCTGGCGCTGGTCATGGTCGAGGCCGCGACCGGGAAGGTCCCCTTCTCGGCCGACACCACGATCGCCACGCTGATGGCCCGGGTCGACAATCCGCTCGATCCAGGGCCTGAGCTGGGTCCGCTCCAGCAGGTGCTCCGACGCGCCGGTCGACCCGATCCGGCCGATCGGCCCGATGCCGGCGAGATGGTGGTGGCGCTCATGGCCCGAGCCGAAGAGCTCGAGCGGCCCGAGCCGTTCCCGCTGGCGGGTATCGCCCCGCTGAGCCTCGACGCGCTCGACGACCCGGATCCGACCCAGATCGGCGAGGCGGCCGTGGTCAGGCCCGCAGATGTCGCCGCCGTCGCCGCCGCCACCCATGGTGAACCCGGACCGGAGGACGGCGACGTCGACGATGGCGCCGGCAGTGGGGCCGGCGGTCGTCGCCGCTGGCCCTGGGTGGCGTTGGTCCTCGCGCTCCTGGCGGTCGCAGGTGCGGCCGCCGCGTACGTCACGTGGGGACCGGGTGCCACGACGTCGGCCGAGGTGCCCGATCTGACCGGGATGACCCGGACCGAGATCAAGGAGTTGGCCACCGCCAATGAGTGGATTCTCGAGGAGAACGAGCTCCGCGAGAGTGGCACGGTCGAAGGCGACGTGATCTCGCAGCGACCCCAACCCGGCGTCGAGCTCGAGGCGGGCGAGACGCTTTCGGTCACGTTCTCGCAGGGCCCGCTCCAGTTCACGCTCCCCGTCGGATTGGTCGGTATCCAGGAGGGCGAGGCGGTGGAACTGCTCCAGCCGGCCATCGACGAGGGGGCTCGCCTGGCCAACAGCTTCAAGGTGTTCCATGAGGAGGTGCCGAAGGGCCAGGTGATGGCCGTGCAGGTCGACGGCAAACCGGTCGACGACGCGAAACCCGATCAGAAGTTCGACGAGGGGATGTTCGTCGAGCTGACCGTCTCCGACGGCCCCGAGCCCCGCGTGCTCGGGAACTACGTGGGTCGCACCTTCGCCGATGCCCTGGCCGAGGTCGAAGGGATGGGGCTCACCGCCGGAGAGGATCGTGAGTTCGACGACGAGGTCCCCGAGAACCAGATCATCAGCCAGACGCCCGCCGCCGGAGAGTCGGTGTCGAAGGGATCGAACGTGGCGTTCGTGGTCTCGGCCGGTCCCCGTCTGGTCGCCGTGCCGGACGTCGCCGGCGACGACGTGACCACGGCCTGCAACCGGATCGAGAATCAGGAGCTGGTCTGCGGCGGTGTCGATGGCAGCGTCGGCGACCCGGTCACCTCCACCTCACCTGCCAAGGGCAAGAACGTCCGACCCGGCACGACCGTCGACCTGGTGACCGGCTGAGCCGACCGCTCGCAGAGTTACGGACGGGGACGGGGACCCCCTACCCTCGACCGCCGTGCCGTCGACCACCCCCGAATCGCCCCGCGATGAACGCGACGCGCATCCCGAAGAGCTGGCGATCGATCCGCTCGGCGGCACCCCGGTCGGTATCGCCCCCTGGGTGATGATGTGGCGCCGACGCCTGGCGTCCCGGGTCGAGGAGAGCCCGAGACAACCGTGGATCGTGCTGTGGACCGCTTTGTTCGGTCTCTTCGCCGTCCAGTTCACCATCACGATCCTGGCCGTATCGATCGCCGGCATCGCCGACGACTTCGGTGCCGAGGAAGCGACGGTCGACTGGGTCCTGACCGGCCCGCTGCTCGGGTTCGCGGTCACCGGGCCCGCTGCCGGAAAGCTGGCCGACCGCTTCGGCCATCGGCGGGTCTACCTCTTCGGACTCACCGCCGCGCTGGTCTTCAACGGTCTGTCCGCTCTGGCATGGAGCGCGGGGAGCCTCATAGCGTTCCGGGTCCTCGGCGCGCTGCTCGGCGCCGCGACCGGTCCCAGTTCCATGGCGATGATCAACCAGATCTTCGCCCCCATCGACCGAGCACGGGCGATGGGCATGTGGTCGCTCGTCATGGCCGGCGGACCGGTCATCGGCGTGGTCCTCGGCGGGCCGATCGTCGAGCAGTTCGGCTGGCGTTGGATCTTCGTCGGTCAGGTACCGCTGATCCTCGCGGGGCTCCTCATCGCCTTCGCCATCCTGCCCGAATCCACCGAACCGAGACGGAACGAACCGATCGATCTCACCGGCCTGCTGCTCCTGGCCGGCGGGACGCTGGTCGGCATGCTCGCCCTCAACCGGGCTCCGGGCCTGGGCTGGTCGTCCCGATGGGTCCTCGTCGGATTCGCCGCTTCGCCGATGCTCATCGCTGCGTTCGTCTTCTGGGAGCGGCGCACCGATCACCCCTTGATGCCCCTCAAGTACTTCTCCCGGCGGAACTTCGTCTTCCCCGTCATGAGCCAGTTCTTCACGATGTTCGCCTACATGGGTGGCTTCTACCTCACGCCCTTCATGCTGGGGAAGGTCTTCGGTTACGACGAGGCCCACATCGGCCTGTTGACCATCTCCCGACCGCTAGCGTTCGCGGTGGCCGGTCCGGTGGCCGGGTACCTGGCGCTGAAGATCGGCGAGCGCACCTCGGCGGTGTTCGGCACCCTCAGCATCGTCGCGTCGATGTTCGCCCTGGCCGCGGTGACCGCGGAGTCCGGCGACGCGGTCGTCCTCTTCGCGCTGGCACTGTCCGGCATCGGGCTCGGAGCGGTGGCTCCGGTCATGGCGTCGACGGTCGCCAACGCGGTCGAGAACCGCGATCTGGGGATCGCCGGTGCCGCGCAGCAGATGATGTCCCAGATCGGCATCGTGGTCGGTATCACGGTTCTGTTGGCGGTGCAGCGCTCCGACCTGGACGGCACGGGTCTGGTCGAGGGTGACCCGGGCTACGCCGAAGCGCTGGGTGACTCGTTCACCCTCGCCTATGCGGTCGGTGGAGCGGTCTGTTTCCTCGCGGTGATCTGCGCGTCCTTCGTTCGGAGCACCAAGGACACGGACCTCATGGACACCGCTACCTGACGTACCCGCCCCCGGACGCCCTCATCGCCCGGGGCGCGCAGCGGGGCGCCCCCAGGGGGGCGCCCCGAAAGCATTCCGATCCGACCGCTCGGTCAGGCGGTCATCTCCTGGATCTTCTCGGCCAGCTCCTGGGCGGCGGGATCCGGCGCGGTGTTCTGCAGCGCCATCATCTTGGTCATGTCGCCCTGAACCTTGATCTTGCCGGCCATGAAGGCCTGCATGCCGGCCTGGGGGTTGCCGTCCACCATGATGGCCTTGGCCGTCTCGTAGTCGACCGTGACAGTGAGGTCGACCTCGTCCTCGGGCAGGTGCTCGAGGCCCATGTCGGTCTCGCCGCCGGAGGTGTCCATGAATGCCTTGATGTCGTCGTCCTGGAACGGGACGTCGGTGATGATCTGGTTCATCTTGACCACGTGCGCCGGCGGGGCGACCTTGCCCTCGAATTCATCGCGGATCTTTTTGGCGGCTTCGACCCATTCGGCGGTCAAGAACTCGTATTGCTCGGCCAAGGGAACTCCTTCGGTCATGGCCCGGGTTCGGGCACGTATCGATGAGCCCAATCCTGACCGGCCTTGACCGGTCGGTCAAGAGCTACGCTCCGACGATGACCAAGTCCCGGCCGGAGCGCATCGCAGAACGGGCCCGGAAGAACTGGAAGCCCGTCCCGCTGCGCATCGACATGTCGCTGTGCATCAACTGCGACGCGTGCCTTCGAGCCTGTCCCGAGCAGTTCGGGGCGATCTTCAACCACGGTCCCGACGTGGTGATCATCCCCGAGCTGTGCTCGGGATGCGAGAAGTGCCTGCCGGCCTGCCCGGTCAATTGCATCGTCCCCGACCCCGAGTGGTCGCCCGCCCCGGAAGTGTGGTGG
Source organism: uncultured Acidimicrobiales bacterium (assembly GCA_963695075.1). Classification (GTDB taxonomy): domain Bacteria; phylum Actinomycetota; class Acidimicrobiia; order Acidimicrobiales; family CAWCAL01; genus CAWCAL01. Next base: position 516,985 of record CAVOFR010000003.1, on the reverse strand, counting down.
GAAACCCAAGTGAAGGATGACCCCTATGCCTGAATACCCCGTAATCGCCGGAGCCGAGCCCTGGTCCGCCGCGGGTGGAGCCAACGGGGCGCTGGTGCTGCACGGCTTCACCGGCTGCCCCCAGTCCATGCGTGGACTGGCCGAGGCTCTCGGCGCGGCGGGGTTCACCGTCGAGCTGCCTCGCCTTCCCGGACACGGCACGTCGATCGACGCCATGCTCCAGACCGACTGGGCGGACTGGTCGGGCCACGTCGAGGACACATACGCCGACCTGGCGTCGCGTTGCGACAGGGTCGTCGTCACCGGCTTGTCGATGGGCGGCACGCTCACGCTCTGGCTCGCCGCCCGTCACCCCGAGCTCGCGGGGATCGTGCCCATCAACGCCGCGGCCGAGGCGTCACCCGAGATGAATGAACTGGTCGGGTCGATGATCGAGGCCGGCGAGACCACGATGGCCGGTGTCGGCGGCGACATCGCCAAGGAAGGCGTCGAAGAGCTCTCTTACGATCTGACGCCACTCGCGGGACTGGCGTCGCTCGGTGAGGCCATCGACCAACTCCAACCTCAGCTCGGATCCATCGCCGTGCCGGCGCTGATCATCAACAGCGCGGACGACCATGTCGTTACGCCCACGAACAGCGACCATCTAGCGGCATCGCTGGGCGGCCCCGTCGAGCGGCTGATCCTCGAGCGGAGCTTCCACGTCGCCACGCTGGACCACGACGCCGAGCGCATCAACGACGCCACCGTCGCCTTCGCCCGCCGAGTCTGCGCCTCCTGAGGAATCTGTGCAAGCTTGGGCGGGCTGAGGCAGCCGAACCTTGCACAGATCCCGGATTGGTAGCCTGACTCGCTGTGTCTGGACCGCCCGCACCCGATCATCCGCGCATTAGTCGTGAGGAGGTCGCTCACGTCGCTCACCTGGCGCGACTCGAACTGACCGCCGACGAGCTCGAGCGCTTCACCGGCCAGCTCGCCGCGGTGCTCGAGCACGCGCGGGACGTCGCGGCCCTCGAGATCGACGACGTGCCACCCACGGCCCGCTCGTTTCCGCTCGTGAACGTCATGCGACCCGACGAGGTGGGCCCGACCCTTCCGCCTGACGCGGTCCTGGACCAGGCTCCCGCGGCCGAGGGTGACCAGTTCCGCGTCCCGCCGATCCTCGGCGAAGCACCGTGACCCGAACCGCAGCAGACATCGTCACGGCTGTCGCCGCCGGCGAGCTGTCGGCGGCCGAGACCGTCGAAACGGCGCTGGCCGCCATCGACGCCGGCCGGGAGCTCCACGCGTTCAACCACGTGATGGAAGAAGCGGCGCGGACCCGGGCTGCCGCCGTCGATGCCGCCGTCGCGGCCGGCGACGATCCCGGGCCGCTCGCCGGTGTGCCCGTAGCCCTGAAGGACAACATGTGCACGCGGGGCGAGCCCACCACCTGCTCGTCGAGGATCCTCGAGGGCTGGCGTCCGCCCTATGACGCCACCATCGTCGAGAGGCTCGAGGCCGCCGGTGCCATCGTGATCGGCAAGACCAATCTGGACGAGTTCGCCATGGGCAGCTCGACCGAGAACTCGGCCTTCGGCCCCACGCTCAATCCGCACGATCCGAGCCGTGTTCCCGGGGGCAGCTCGGGGGGCAGTGCGGCAGCGGTGGCGGCGGGCATGGTGCCGCTCGCGCTCGGCAGTGATACCGGGGGCTCGATCCGGCAGCCCGCAGCGCTGTGCGGTGTCGTGGGTGTGAAGCCGACCTACGGCGGTGTGAGTCGCTACGGGCTCGTCGCGTTCGCGTCGTCCCTGGACCAGATCGGGCCGTTTGCTCGGACGGTCGAGGACGCGGCGATCGTCCACGAGGTGATCGCCGGTCACGACCCGCGGGACTCCACGTCGATCCCTCGGTCCGCTCCGTCGCTTCAGGATCAGCTCGATCTCGGCGTCGACGGATTGCGCGTGGGGCTCATCCGCGAGTTCAGCGGCGAGGGCATCGAGCCCGACGTGCTCGCCCGAACCGGTGAGGCGGCCGAAGCGCTGGCCGCAGCCGGTGCCTCGGTGGCCGAGGTGAGCGTGCCCGACGCCATCTACGGACTCTCTGCCTATTACCTCATCGCCCCGGCCGAAGCCTCGAGCAACCTGGCTCGATACGACGGCGTGCGGTACGGCCTGCGCGTCGACGGTCCGACCACCGCAGAGATGAACGTGGCCACCCGCACCGCCGGGTTCGGTGACGAGGTGAAGCGGCGGATCATGCTCGGGACCTACGCCCTGTCGGCGGGGTACTACGACGCGTACTACGGCAAGGCGCAACGAGTCCGGACCTTGATCCTCCGGGATTTCGACTCCGCCTACGAGCAGTTCGACGTCCTTCTGTCGCCCACCTCCCCGTGCACAGCCTTCCCGCTCGGGACGAAATCCGACCCGATGGCGATGTACTACAACGACGTGTGCACGATCCCCTCGAACCTCAGCGGCCAGCCGGCCATGTCCGTGCCGTTCGGCACCGGCGACGATGGCCTCCCCGTCGGTGTCCAGGTGCTGGCGCCCACGCTGGGCGAGCCCGTGATGTACCGCGTCGCGGCAGCACTCGAATCGGTCGCGCCGGGGGCCGGCCGATGAGCTCGTCGAGCGGTGCGCCGACCGTTCCGCCTGCGGACCGATGGGAGACGGTGGTCGGCCTCGAGGTCCATGTCGAGCTCGCCACCGAGACCAAGCTGTTCAGTGCGGCGCCCAATCGTTTCGGAGAGGAGCCCAACACCTGCATCGATCCGGTGGTGCTGGGTCTGCCGGGATCGCTTCCGGTCCTGAACGAGTATGCGATCGAGCTCTCGATCCGCGCCGGGCTCGCCCTCAACTGCGAGGTCAGGCCCTGTGTGTTCGCCCGGAAGAACTACTTCTATCCGGACATGCCCAAGGACTACCAGATCTCGCAATACGACCGGCCGCTCAACGTGGACGGCCACCTGGAGCTGCCCGACGGATCGGTGGTGGGAATCGAGCGAGCCCACCTCGAGGAGGACACCGGCAAGACCACCCACGTCGGCGGCGGTGGGCGCATCCACGACGCCGACTACAGCCTCGTCGACTACAACCGGGCGGGCGTGCCGCTGCTCGAGATCGTCAGTCGACCCGATATCCGGTCGGCCGAGCAGGCCCGGGCCTACGTCGAGGAGCTGCAGGCGATCGTCGTGGCGATCGGCGCCTCGGACGGCCGGCTCGAGCAGGGCTCGATGCGGGTCGACGCCAACATCTCCGTGCGGCCGGCGGGCACCGACGAGCTCCGCACGCGGTGCGAGGTCAAGAACGTGAACTCGATGCGGTCACTGGTGCGGGCCATCGAGTACGAAGCCACCCGCCAGATCGACCTCTGGTCCCACGGCGAACAGCCCGAGTTGGAGACCCGGCATTGGGACGAACAGGCCGGCCGCACGACCTCCGGCCGTTCCAAGGAGGAGGCCGAGGACTACCGGTACTTCGCCGAACCCGACCTGGTACCGGTCGAGCCCGACCCGGCCTGGATCGACTCGATCCGAGCCTCGCTCCCCGAGCTCCCTGCGGCCCGACGGAACCGCCTCGTCGGCGAACTCGGTGCCGATCCCGCCGACGCGGCGCTGTTGGTGCAGCGTGGCATCGACCGGTTGGTGATCGACGCCGCGGCGGCGGGCGGCCCGGCAGGTCGCGTCATCACCCACGCGGTGCACAACCTGGCCGATGCAACTCCCGGCGCACTGGCCGCCGCCGATCTCGCCGCCCTCGCCACGATGGAAGCCGACGGTGCCCTGACCGCGACCCAGGCCAAGCAGGTGGTCGCCGACATGGTCGCGACGGGAAGGCCTCCGGCCGAGATAGCGCACGAACGAGGATTCGAGGCGGTCGACGGCGGTGATCTCGAGGCGATCGTCGATGCGGCCATCACCGATCATCCGGACGACTGGGCCGCCTTCTGTTCGGGTGAGGACAAGGTGATGGGATTCTTCGTCGGTCAGGTCATGAAGGCGACGCAGGGCAACGCTGACGGCAAGCAGGTCAGTGCCCTTCTCCGACAGAAGCGGTCGCAGGGATGAATACCCCGGGACGGGCCCGGACCGGCGTCGCACTGACCTTTGCCCTCCTGGCCGGAGCCTGCGGCGGATCCGGTGAACCCGAGTGGTGCCAGCCGGCCGGGGAGGGCTTCGTCGAGCTGGTAGCGGTGATCGAGACATTCGTCGCCATCGCGACCGACGCTGCCGTGGCGGGACTGGGTTCGGAGGAGGAGTTCGCGGCTTTCATGGGCGACCGCGTCGACCCGGCCGTCGACCAGCTGGAGTCGGCTTCGGTCAAGATGGCCGAGGCCGCGGAGCAGGCTGGAGATGATGACGTGGCCCGGGAGCTGAGCGACCTCTCCGTTGGCCTCGAATCCGCCGCAGCCGAGTTGCGGGAAGATCCGGCGGCAGCGCTGGCATCGACCGAGTTGAACTCGGTGCTCTCGTCGGCGTCGATCCAGCTCAAGGAACGGTGCGGCGAGACGTTGGCCGATCTCTCGGCGATTCCGGACGAGGCGTCGTGACGGTCCGCCGCCGGATATGGGGACTCTGAGCCACACCAGATGTAGCTGAGTGTCCCCAGATCCGGCTGATCAGGCGCCCGGGACGAGCCACGCGTCCGATCGGAATCTCGCCACCAGAGCGACCGCGCGACTGGCCATGAGGAGCCAGATGCACCCCCACAGCCATCCCATGCCCAGGCCGTGGATCACCACCGCAGCGGCCCCGACGGCGAACAACAACGACGAAGCGACCATCGCGCCGGCCAGCCAGCGCAGATCACCCGCCCCGATCAAGATGCCGTCGAGGGCGAAGACCAGGCCGCTCACAGGCTGCTGCAGTCCGACATGGATCAGGAGGAACGACGCCAGGCCCACCACGGCGGTATCCGTGGTGAACACCCGCGGGAGGATCGGGCTGGCGGCGAGGATGACAACGCCGAGCACGACGCCCAGGAGGATGTCGATCCCGATCATCCGAGTCGCGGCACCGCGGGCACGGTCGATCGACCCGGCACCCAGATGCAGGCCGGTCAGGGCCTGTCCGGCGATGGCGACAGCGTCGAGGGCCAGGGCGGCCAGGCTCCATACCTCGAATGCGATCTGTTGGGCCGAGACCTCGACGGTGCCCATGCGGGCCGCGACCGCCGTCGCCAGCGTGATGGACCCGCGCAGGGCCGTCGTTCGGACCACCAGGGCCAGGCCGTCGCGGATCAGGGTCGCGAGCACGGTCGGGTCGGGTCGGGAGCGGACCGAGCGGTGGCGGGCCTCTCGCAGGATCGGTCGCAGGTAGGCGGCGGCCGCCAGCGTCTGGACGACGACGGTCGAGAGCGCCGAAGCCCCGATTCCCCGACCGAATCCACCGATCAGGACCAGTTCGAGAACCAGATTGCCGATCGCGGCCAGAGCGGTGATCTTCAGCGGTGTCCTGGTGTCCTGAGCGCCGCGGAGATAGCCGACGGCGGCCAGGCTCATCAGGAGGAAGGGGACGCCGAGGAGGCTGACCCGGAGGTAGACGAGCCCGTATCGTGCGACGTCGCCTTCGGCGCCGAGGACGGCGAGGATCCCCGGAGCGAAGGCGAACAGCAATGCCGCGACCACCGTTCCCGCTCCGAGCGCCAACCACATCGATGCCACGGTGTACTCGAGCGCCTCGGTGGGTCGGCCGGCTCCGATCAGGCGGGAAACGGTCCCGGTCGTGCCGTAGGCCAGGAAGATGAAGACGGCATGGACGAGCAGAAGCACGCTGGAGGCGACGGCGAGGCCGGCCAGTTGCTCGGTTCCGAGCCGTCCGACGACAGCCGTATCGGCCAGCACGTAGAGCGGTTCGGCGATGAGGGTGGCGAACGCCGGGATCGCGAGAGCGGCGATCTCACGGTCGTGGGGCGAGGTCCGGCGCACCCCCCGTGTCTAGCGCCGACACGGCCCTGGTGGTTCGAACAGCCGTGGGTCAAGCGTCGGTAGCCGACGGTGACGGACCAGATTTCGGCGTGGGTTGTCAGTCGACGTCGCCCCGTGTCAGTAGCCAGGTCAACAGGGCGAGGGCCACCGCGGAGATGGCCAGCGGAACGGCGATCGCCGCGGCCAGGGAGAAGTCGGCCCTTCCCATCTCCACGCCGGTGGAATCGGCGACGATGGAGTGGAGGTAGCCCGCGATGGACGTGGCGTTCAAACCCTTCGAGGCGCGGGCGATGAACCCCTCCCACAGGATGAGGTACGCGAGGCCCCAGAGCAGCGGCCGTCGACTCACGTAGCCGAGCAAGAGGAAGACCGACCCGTACGCCAGCGCCCCGATCAGAGATGCGGTGGTGAGCCCGAGGATCAGCTGTGACGAACTGTCGATGAGCGTGCCGGCGGCCAGGGCGGTGAGCCAGGTGAGAGGGGCCACGACCGTGATGGCGGCGAGCAGGGCGGCCATGACGATGACGATGCGCCGAATCGGCCGGAGCCAGATGTAGACGAGGGTTCGGTCCTCGATCAGGTCGCCGAAGGCGGAGGCACCGAAGACCAGCGCCGCGATCGGCAGGAACAGCGACAGGACCGCCTCGGCGGCATACTCGGAACCGAGATCTAGGGTCGGTTCCGACGAGCTGCCGTTGGCGACCACGGCGGCCACCGCGATGATCGCGCCGGCGGCGGCACCGAACGAGAGCAGCCGGGACCGGGTGGTCAGGTTCCTCCGGAACAGCGAGAAGAGCGAGCCGATCATTGGTCGGTCACCAGATAGCGGAACACGCTCTCGAGATCGTCATCCAGGGGCAGCACTTCGCGAAGTCGGATCTGGTACTCCCGGGCGATCCCGGCCAGACGGAAGCGGAAGGTCGGGATGTCGCTTGTCTCGAGCTCGACAGCGTCGGCGGCGAGGTGCACCGAGGTGATCGCGGGGTCGGCCAGGAGAAGGCGGGCGAGGGTACGGGCGTCGTCGGATCGCACCCGGACGCGGTGAGGCCGGTCGTCCATGAGTGCGCGAATCGCATGGAAGTCGCCTTCGGCGGCCAGGCGGCCCTGGGCGATGACCAGCACGCGGGAACCGAACTGCTCGACTTCGTCCAGCACGTGGCTCGACACCACCACCGAGCGGCCCAGCTCGGCCAGCGTGTGGAAGAGATCGATCATCTCGGTGCGCTGGGTGGGGTCGAGTCCCGACAGAGGTTCATCCGCCACGAGGACCGCCGGCTCGTTGACGATTGCCGCGGCGATCTTGATCCGCTGTCGCATGCCCTTCGAGTAGGTACCGAGCGGGCGGGGATCGGCGGCCCTCATGCCCACGACGTCCAGTGCGTCGCGGGTGCGTCGGGCGCTGTTGTTGACGCCGTGCAGGATGCACGACAGCTCGACGAATTCGACCGCTGTCAGTCGGCTGTACAGCTGTTCCTGCTGGGGGACCAGCCCCACCGATGCGCGGATCGCTATGTCGCGCCGGGGATCGGCGCCCAGCAACCGGACCGACCCTTTCGACGGCGCGGTGAGCCCGCAGATCATCCGCAGAAGGGTCGACTTGCCGGCGCCGTTCGGGCCGAGCACGGCGGTGATCCCGGGCTGGAGGTCGAAGGTCACGTCGGACACGGCCACCACGCCACCGAAGAACTTCGAGACGCCGTCGACCTCGACCACCGGGTCTGCCTCGTGCGAGAGGGCGGTGCCGCTCATCGACGCACGTCCAGTCGGCCGTAGCGGATGATCAGCACCGCGAGGCTGGCGATCGTCGCCAGCCCGTAGACGCCGTAGATCGCGATGCTCGACACGTCCCAGTTACCGGGCTGCCCGAAGATCCGGTACAGGAGCTCGGTCGGTAGTTCGTACAGGTTCATGAGCCTGAGACTCTCGCTCTGGCCGGATGCGACGAGGATGTCCGAGAGTGCGGACGTCCCGAGGATGATCAGGGCGATCGACGCCGAAGCGACGCCCTTGCGGTCCGTGAGGCTGGCCACCGCGAGCGAGAACGCGGCCCAGAGACCGGCGATCGCCGCGCCACCGCCGATGATGCGAGCCGCGGCGGTGATCCAGTCGACGACGCTGTCGGGCCCCGCGCTCTGAGCCGTGAACCCGATGAGCACGAGGAGCCCGGGCCCGATGGTGAGGATCGACAGCACGATCGCCACCGCCGCCGCCTTGGCCAGTAGGTAGGACGATCGGGTGAGGGGGGCGGCCAGGTACATGCCGAGCATGCCGGTGCGGCGGTCGGGGCACAGCACCTCGGGGGCGACGAACGTGACGAACAGGAGGATGGCAAGCGTGATGGATGAGTAGAACTCCGGAAAGTCGGGGAGGAAGTCCAGCTCCCGGAGGAACCTCTGGAACTCGGGGTCATCGATCTGTGAACCGATGACAGCGGTGAGACCGATGAACACGATGGCCGGGATGAACGCGGCGAGGATGGTCAGGACCGGCGCGACCTTCAGGGTCCAGCGGCGTCCGATCCCGAGAGCCTGCCGGATCGTGTGCCCGATCAGCGCTCGTACGACACCGGACACGCCGGTACGGCGGTCCGAATAGGTGCGGTAGCCGCGGTCGACGATGCGTGCGTCGGTCATCGGCTCACCCCGGCGAAGACTTCTGCCAGCGAGACGGTGTGGCCGGCCATCCTTCTGATGCCGAGGCCATGGTCGGCGATGGCGTCGCGGATCTGGTCGAGAAGCACATCCGCATCGATCGACGGACCGCCCCGGATGGTGAGATGGCGGCCGGACCGTTCGACCGCGAGGCCGGTCGTGGTGAGCTGCGCAACGAACCCGTCGATCTGCTCGTCGGCACCGTCGAGGTCGACGACGACGCCACTCCCTTCTCCCCGGAGCTCGTCGAGGGTGCCCGACGCTGCCGCCCGGCCGGCGGTGAGGATGACAGCCCTGTCGCAGGCTCTTTCGACCTCGTCGAGCAGATGGGACGACAGGACCACACTCGCCCCGGTCCGCTGGTGGAGTCCGGCGATCAGTTCCAGCATCGCGTCGCGCTGGACCGGATCGAGGCCGTCGGTCGGCTCGTCGAGGAAGATCAGGTCGGGGGAGTGCACGATGGCCTGGGCCAGCTTCACGCGCTGACGTTGGCCTGTGGACATCGTGCCGAGGGGCCGGAACCGTTCCTCGCCGAGGCCGACGAGGTAGAGGGCGTCGGAGGCCCGTTCGGTGGCGTGGTCGCGGGGCAGGCCGTGCATCAGGGCCATGTGGCGGACGAATTCGTTGGCCGTCTGCTCGGGCGGAAGTAGGTGATGCTCCGGCGAGTACCCGATCCGCATCCGGATGTCGGGTCCGGCCGTGTTGGGACTCATCCCGAGGACCTGGATGGTTCCGGAGTCGGGTCGGGTGAGGCCCAGCAGCAGCCCGATGAGGGTGGTCTTGCCGGCGCCGTTGGCTCCGAGGAGGCCGGTGGTGCCGGCATGGATCCGGATGTCGGCCGCGTCGAGGACCGTCGTGTCGCCGAAGCGCTTGACCAGCCCGGTCGCCGTCGCGATCGGGCCGAGCGGTATGGGGTCGTGGCCGGGCGGGACCGGCGGGGCCGGGTGGCTCATCCGGTCTCTACCATGGTCGCCTTCTCCAACACGGCGTCGTTGGCGAATTGACCGACGACGGTCACCCGTTCGGCTCCGGTGGGGATATCGGTGGAGGGGATGACGAATTGGAAGCCGGACACGGCGAGAGCCTCGTTGTCGAACCAGGCGGGGACGTCGGTGCGCTCCCAGTTGGGCGGACCCTCCAGGACGAGCTGGTCACCGAAGTACACCAGGAGTGATTCGGGGGGAATCTTGTCTCCCGTATCGGCCGACCAGCCCCTCACGTGAAGGGATCCGTTCCGGACGGTGGCCGAGTCGATCACCACCTTTCGCTGGCCGGCGCCCACGAGCTCGAGGACTTCGCCGGCCCCGTTGCGGTAGACGGTGCCACTCACCTCGCCCGATGCGGCCTGCCTCCAACCGCCTCCCGGATCCGGGACGAGGATCTGCACGTCGTTGGAGCCCGAGTTGTATACCTGCTCGGGTACGAGGGCCGTGAAGGTGAAGAGGTCGCCAGTTTCGCGGGTGGTGAAGCCCGCACCGGACACGGTGCCGTTGACCGAGACGAGCACGTCGGGTCCGGCGAGGTCCGTAGGGAGCGTGATGCGGCCGGTGAGAACCGTCGGGACGACACCGCTCTCCGGGTCCATCCGGGCCACCGTGGCGGCCTGGTCGATCTGGGCGACCAGGCGGTCGTCGGGGCGGGGATCGAGCTCGGGGAGCGGGCTGCCGATGTCGTCGGCGTACGGCCCGGTGATCGCCACGCCGGGCCATGAGGTCTGATCGGGCAGGTACTCGCGGGTTTCCTGCGCTTCGGCGGAGAGGGCATCGAGGCCGGTACGGAGCGGCGCTTCGTAGCCGAGGAAATGGTCGAACTCGTGCGGCCGCTCGGCCGGGAGGTCGCCCGCCAGCAACGACCTCCCGGCGAAGTCCCAGTCGGTCTCGATGTCGAGGATGTCGACGATCGTCGGCGGGATGTCGTAGAGAAAGGCCCGTTCGTCGTGGGTCCGGCCTCGGTCCTGGTCCGGCTCGTGGATGAAGAGCGGAACCCGGTAGAGCTCGTCGAGGTTGGTCTCGGTCGGCCAGCGGCGATGATCGCCCGGATCGAACGAAGCGCCGTGGTCGGCGATGATCACGACCACCGACTCGTCCCAGAGACCGGTCGTCTGGAGCTCGTCGATCATCAAGCCGAGGAGCCGGTCGATGAACCCGAGCTGCATCAGGTGCCGCTGGTAGCCCTGGGTGGCCAGGCGGGGATCGTCGAGCCAGTAGCCGCGCTCGACGCCCGTGACCGATGTGCTCAGATCCTCGGGCGGGTCGTAACCCGTCCCCGATGGATTGACCTGCCACGGGATGTGCGGGGCAACGAGGTGCGCGTAGTGAAGCGACGTGGGTGAGCTGTCCTCGAAGTCGGCGATCATGGCCAGCATCTGGCCCACCCAGGTGCGCCGCGCCCGGGCCGGAGGGAGGGGGAGTGAAGCCTCGAGATCGGTCGGCTCGGTCGTCGCGGCCTGTTCGACCCCGACGAATCCGCCCCATTGGCTGTCGATGGCGGGGAATCGGTCGCGGACGACCGGCGGCATCGTCGCGTGGGCGTGGACGATGGCGGCGTCGGTCATGAGCGAACGGAACGATCCGTCGGAGAGAGCGAACTGGCTCGGGCCGTCTTCGGTCCCGGAGGAGGCGCACAACGATTCGGGGCAGAGGGTCGTGATGCTCTCTCGCACGGTGAGATCGTAGGACGCCCCCAGGAGCGTGAAGAGGGTGTTGGGATGGTCCCGTGATGTGGGTGCGGCGTCCTCGTTGAGCACGCCGCTGAGAGCGGCGGGCACGCTGTCGGTGGTGGCGATCGAATTGGAGATGGCGTTGCGGAACCAGTGGCTCTCGTCGGCCAGGCGGGCGAAGTTCGGGAAGAGGTCGGCGTTGATGTCTCCGTCCGGTGTCACCAGGGAGATCAAGGGGAGCTCGTCGAGCACGAGCATGACGACGGGAGCAGGATCGTCGACGACGGTGGTCTCATCGGCCTCGGCCTCGTCTTCCCAGATGAGGCTGCTCGACTCGGAGAAGCCGAAGAACACGACGAGCGCGAGGATCGGGAGGCCGGCCAGCAACTGCAGCCAGGTGCGAACCCCCGCGCTCCGACCCGCGGCCCACACGAGCAGGACGGCGGCACCTACCGCGAAGAACAGCGCCGCGTTGCTGTCCGGGAGAAGGTGGCGCAGCACGGCCGAGAAGGCGAGAAAGCCGGCACCGGCGAGCGCAAGCGTCATGGCGACGCGGCCGGCCGCGGCGTTGGCGGCCTGGACGGCAGCGATGACGCCCAACGTGACCGCGGTGGGAACGAGTGTCACGACGAGGGCGAAGCCGACGATCTGGCCGGTGTCCGAGCGGTTGGCGATGAAGACCTCGGGGTTGGCGCCGTAGAGGTCGAGCAGCGGCTGTGCGATTCCCAGGCCGAACAGTCCGAACAGGACGAGGGCCCGCTCCCGCCAGGCGATGGGACGTCCCAGCAAGCTGCGCGTGTCACCCTCGAGAGAGGGTGATTCGTCACCCGGAATCAAGGGTGATTCGTCGGGCTCACTGGAGGGTGATTCGGTCGAGGTCATGGGCTGGAGAAGGCCGCGTCGGGAGAATTGCCAACCGGGCGACCCTATCGAGACCACGCTGAAGGATGTGGTCACGCGCCCTCTCCTGTCGGCATGACCCGGCTGCCCCCTGAGGCGGGCGCTCCCGTCATGAGCCGGCCCGGGCAGCGATAGCCTCCCCCACATGTCGACCTACCGCTCGCACACCACCACCCGCGGCCGCAACATGGCGGGGGCCAGGGCCCTGTGGCGCGCCACCGGCATGACCGACGACGACTTCGACAAGCCGATCATCGCCATCGCCAACTCGTTCACCCAGTTCGTTCCGGGTCATGTGCACCTCAAGGATCTGGGCCAGCTCGTGGCCGGCGAGATCCAGGCGGCCGGGGGTGTGGCCAAGGAGTTCAACACCATCGCCGTGGACGACGGCATCGCCATGGGTCACGGCGGGATGCTGTACTCGCTGCCGAGTCGTGATCTCATCGCCGACTCGGTCGAGTACATGGTCAACGCTCACTGCGCGGACGCGCTCGTGTGCATCAGCAACTGCGACAAGATCACACCGGGCATGCTCAATGCGGCCCTTCGCCTGAACATCCCGACCGTCTTCGTCTCCGGTGGCCCGATGGAGGCGGGGAAGACCCGGCTGGCCGGAGCCGAGGTCAAGGTCGATCTGATCTCGGCCATGATGACCGCCGGCGACGAACGGCACAGCGATGAGGACGTCGCCGCCGTCGAGCGCTCGGCGTGCCCCACCTGCGGGTCGTGTTCGGGCATGTTCACCGCCAATTCGATGAACTGCCTCACCGAGGCCCTGGGCCTCTCGCTGCCGGGGAACGGCACGACGCTCGCCACCCATACCGACCGCGAGCGGCTGTTCCTCGAGGCGGGCCGGCGCATCGTCGACCTGGCCCGTCGCCACTACGAGAAGGGCGACGATGGCGTGCTGCCTCGATCCGTCGCCGGTCCGGCTGCGTTCCACAACGCGATGGCGCTCGACATCGCGATGGGGGGATCGACCAACACGGTCTTGCACGTGTTGGCCGCTGCGCAGGAAGCCGGACACGACTTCTCCCTGGCCGATATCGACGGCATCAGCCGCCGGGTGCCGAACATCTGCAAGGTCGCGCCGAGCAGCGACCTATATCACATGGAGGACGTGCACCGGGCCGGCGGGATCCCCGCGATCCTGGGTGAGCTGGATCGGGCGGGACTGCTCGACACCACGGTGCCCACCGTGCATTCGGACAGCCTCGGCGCCGCGCTGGACGAGTGGGACATCGTGCGGGCGACGGCGACCGACGAGGCTCGGAGCCTGTTCACGGCAGGTCCGGCCGGCGTCCCGTCACAGGTCGCCTTCAGCCAGTCCACCCGCTGGCCCTCGCTCGACACCGACCGCGCCGGTGGGTGCATCCGTTCGGTCGATCACGCCTACAGCACTGACGGTGGCCTGGCCGTCCTGTACGGGAACATCGCCCCGGACGGGTGCATCGTCAAGACCGCCGGGGTCGATGAGTCGATCCACCGCTTCACCGGCCGAGCGCGTGTGTTCGAGAGTCAGGAGGCGGCGATGGAGGGTGTACTCGATCCCGAACAGGTCGGCGCCGGAGACGTCGTGGTCGTGCGCTACGAAGGCCCCAAGGGCGGGCCGGGCATGCAGGAGATGCTCTACCCGACCACCTACATCAAGAGCCGCGATCTGGGAGAGGTTTGCGCCCTGTTGACCGACGGCCGATTCTCGGGCGGCACTTCGGGTCTGTCGATCGGCCACGTCTCGCCGGAAGCCGCGGCCGGAGGAACGATCGCGTTGATCGAGGACGACGACACGATCTCCATCGACATCGCCGCCCGAAGCATCGCTCTCGACGTCTCCGACGATGAGCTCGCCAGTCGTCGAGCGGACCAGGAGTCGCGGGGCGTCGACGCCTTCACCCCCGTGGCCCGCGATCGCACGGTCAGCCCGGCGCTCCAGGCCTACGCGGCGATGACCACGTCGGCCGATCGAGGCGCGGTTCGGGATCTGGATCAGCTGCGCAACTGACGGTCACCTCTGGGCAACGTCAGACCGTAGGTTCCAGATGCCGTCAGTTCAGGCTCGGAGTACGCCCGACGGCGGCCCAGGCATCGTCGGCCTGTGCTGCCTCGCCGGTCCAGGTGAACGGCACCCAGTACGTCGAGTCGCCGAACTGCACCGGGGCATAGACGCCGTCGTCGGCCTCGAAGCTCGATCGGCGAGGGAGCCGGGCCTCGATCGTCATCGGGCGGTGGCCGAGCCACGAGGCACCGAGGACGACGACGGCGTGATCCGTCGCCACCAGGACCACCGGACGCTCGGTGATCAGCGCGAGCCCCGCTGCAGCGAGGGAGCCCACGATGACGGCCGGCAGGAGCGGAACCCATTGCAGCAGCAGCAGGGCGATGGCCAGTCCGAGCGTGGTGAGAAGGAGCGGATGGACTCCCCTGGTGGCCGGCATGACGTTCTGGAGGATCTCGTCCTCGAGGAGGTACGGCTCGGCCTCGTCGGCCATGCGTGTCCGCGCGCGCTCGAGCAACATGATCCGACTCCCTGGGTGACAGCTTCATCGTCATGATCGGATCGACAGGGGGTCCTGCTTGAGGACTTCCGCGGTGCCTGCTACCGGCCCCCGGATCTCCACGAGCGATCCGGCCCGGCGCGGGCTACCATGGCCCGCATGCATCCAGCGACCCTCGTAGTAGTTCTGTAGCGCACGCGACCATACGCGTGCGCTCTCGGCCTCCCTTCTCGGGGGGCCGCTTGCGTTTTCGGGTCGCCTTCTCCGTTCGGAGGACGACCCGAGATTCGCAGACGGAACGACCACCGACGAGAATCGACCCAACATGACCCGAGGAACCTCCATGACAACCGACGGCGGAAGCGCCCTGATCCGAAGCCTCGAGATGGTCGGGGTCGAGGTGGTGTTCGGCCTGCCCGGCGGGGCGATCCTGCCGGTGTACGACCCGATCATCGAGTCGCCGATCCGACACATCCTGGTGCGCCACGAGCAGGGTGCGGGGCACATGGCCGAGGGATATGCGCACGCCACGGGGCGACCGGGGGTCGCCATGGTCACCTCGGGGCCGGCGGCGACCAACATCGTGACGCCGCTCTGCGATGCGTACATGGACTCGGTGCCCATGGTGGTCATAACCGGGCAGGTCCCCTATGCCGCGATCGGCACGGACGCATTCCAGGAAGCCGACACGACCGGCATCACCCATGCGGTGACCAAGCACAACTTCCTCATCACCGATGCCGCCGACATCCCGCGCACCATCCACGAGGCGTTCCACATCGCCACCACCGGTCGCCCCGGCCCCGTGCTGGTCGACATCCCGAAGGACATCGTCGACCCCAACAACCCGCGCTCCGAGCTCGAGTGGTACTGGCCGGACAGCGTCGATCTTCCCGGATACAAGCCCACCACCAAGGGGCACCCCAAGCAGATCAAGGCGGCCGCGGAGCTCATCGCTCGGTCGACCCGACCGGTCATCTACGCCGGCGGGGGCATCCTGAAAGCCCGCGCCGCCGACGCCCTGCGCCAGCTGGCCGAGCTGTGCGACATCCCGGTCGTGACCACGCTCAACTGTCGGGGCGGCTTCCCCGACACCCACCCGCTGGCGCTGGGCATGCCCGGTATGCACGGCAACTACACGGCCATCACGGCGATGCAGCAGTCCGACCTGCTGATCACGCTCGGGGCCCGCTTCGACGATCGGGTCACCGGCAAGCTCGACGGGTTCGCGCCCGAGGCCAAGATCATCCACGTCGATGTCGACCCGGCGGAGCTCGGCAAGATCCGACGCCCCGACGTCCCGATCGTCGGCGACTGCCGTCTCGTCATCGAAGCGCTGATAGCGGCTCTCGAACGCGACGGCGGCGCCGCGGCGCAACCGGATCGCTCCGCCTGGAAGAGCACCGTCTCCGGCTGGCAGGAGCGGTTCCCGCTGACCTACGAGCAGTCCGCTCCCGGCGACCGGCTCAAGCCGCAGTATGTGATCGAGCAGCTCCGCGACCTGTCTCCCCGCGACACGATCGTCACCTCCGGAGTGGGTCAACATCAGATGTTCGCCAGTCAGTATTGGACCTTCGACTATCCGTACACATGGATCAACAGCGGTGGTCTGGGGACGATGGGGTTCGCGATCCCGGCCGCCATCGGGGCCAAGGTCGGCATGCCCGATCGCACGGTCTGGGCGATCGACGGCGACGGGTGCTTCCAGATGACCGCCCAGGAGCTGGTCACGGCCACGGTCGAGAAGATCCCGATCAAGGTCGCCCTGCTCAACAACTCCTACCTGGGCATGGTGCGCCAGTGGCAGGAGATGTTCTACGAAGAGCGCTACAGCGAGGTCTACCTGTCCGAGCAGGTGCCCGACTACGTCAAGTGGGCCGAGGCCATGGGCTGCGTGGCGATGCGCGTCGAGGCGCCCGAGGACGCGAAGCTGGCGATCGACAAGGCCAACGAGATCGACGACCGCCCGGTGGTCGTCGAATTCCGGACCGACGCACGCGAGCACGTCTTCCCGATGGTGGCGCCGGGCACGAGCAATAGCCAGGTCGTCGTCGACCCGACCCAGCGGGAACAGCGGCGATGAGCGAGCCCCGACACCATCACACGCTGGTCGTGCTGGTCGAGAACAAGGCCGGCGTGCTCGCCAGGGTGGCGGGCCTCTTCGCCCGCCGCGGCTTCAACATCGAGTCTCTGGCCGTGGCTCCCACCGACGACGAGCGGTTCAGCCGCATCACCATCGTGGTCGATGTCGAGACCGCCCCGGTCGAACAGATCACCAAGCAGCTGAACAAGCTCATCAACGTGGTCAAGATCAGCGAGCTCGATCCCCGGGAGTCGGTCCTGAGCGAGCTGCTCGTGGCCACCGTGTCGGCGTCGGCGGTCGAGCGCAGCCAGGTGATCGAGCTCGTCGATGTCTACGAAGGGAAGATCCTCGGTGTCGGGCATGCCGCCCTGACCGTGTCGCTCAACGACCGGCCGGACCGCATCGACGACTTCGAAGAGCTGCTGAGGCCGTTCGGCATCATCGAGCTCCAGCGGACGGGCCGGGTGGCCCTTCCCCGCCTCGAGCGCACAGGCCCGCGGTTGCACGCGGTCGACAGCGACCTCTGAACCACCAGCCGAACCTCGGGTCCCAAATCACCAAGCACACGCACAGGAGAAAGCACGTGGCGAACGTCTACTACGAGAAGGATGCCGACCGGTCGCTGATCGCAGACCGGAAGGTGGCGATTCTGGGCTACGGCTCACAGGGCCATGCCCACGCCCTCAACCTGAAGGAGTCGGGCATCGACGTCCGGGTGGGACTTCGTGAGGGCTCCTCATCGCGGCAGAAGGCCGCCGACGCGGGTCTGGCGGTGGCCTCACTGACCGACGCCGCGGCCGAGGCCGACGTGATCATGGTGCTCGCGCCCGACACCGAGCAGCGCCGGATCTACGAGGAGTCCATCGCCCCGAACCTGTCCGACGGCGACGCACTGCTCTTCGCTCACGGATTCAACATCCGCTTCGAGCAGATCGTGCCTCCGGCGGGGATCGACGTGGCCATGGTGGCGCCGAAGGGACCGGGTCATCTAGTGCGGCGCACCTACACCGAGGGTGGGGGAGTGCCGTGTCTCATCGCCGTGCACCAGGACGCCACGGGCTCGGCCAAGGGCCTTGCCCTCGCGTACGCCGATGCGATCGGTGGTGCCCGCGCCGGCGTTCTCGAGACGACGTTCACCGAGGAGACCGAGACCGACCTGTTCGGTGAACAGGTCGTGTTGTGCGGTGGCCTCACGTCGCTGGTGCAAGCCGGGTTCGAAACCCTCACCGAGGCGGGCTACTCGCCGGAGTCGGCGTACTTCGAGTGTCTGCACGAGCTGAAGCTCATCGTCGATCTCATGTATGAGCAGGGCATCGGCGGGATGCGGTACTCGATCTCCGACACGGCCGAGTACGGCGACCTTTCTCGGGGCCCGCGGGTGATCAACGACGGCGTGCGAGCCGAGATGCGAAAGATCCTCGCCGAGATCCAGTCGGGTGAGTTCGCCGAGGAGTGGATCGCCGAGAGCGAGAGCGGTCGCGCGAACTTCCACGCGATGGAAGAGGCCGGCCGGAAGCACCCGATCGAAGCGGTCGGCGCCGAGTTGCGCGGCATGATGCCCTGGATCTCGGCCGGCAAGGAGTCCGTCCAGGACGTCAGCGGCGGCCAAGGCTGACCCGGGACGAACTCTGGGTACTGACCCGCACCGGTGTGGGTTCAAGACCCGGAAGTCACCGGATGTGGCAGGTCCGGCTCAGCTGTAGTGGTCGGCGTCCTCACGGATGATCGTGATGGCGTCGGTGGGGCAGGTCTCGGCCGCCAGGACCGCGGCATACTCGAGCTCGGGCGGGACTTCGACCCGTCGCAGTTCGAGGTGACCGTCGTCGTCGAGGAGGAAGAACTCGCCGCCGAGGCGTCGACACTCGCGATGCCCGTCACAGAGCGAGGGATGGACCTTGATCTTCATGAGGTCACCTGTCTAGTCCCCCGAGCTGACCCCCCACCCCACCCGAACCCGACGAGCTTTGGGTACTGACCGGCACATGGGTGGGTTCAGTACCCAGAAGTCGATGGCGGAGGCCGGGCCGGGGACGGCTGTCACACTCGGGGCCGATGATCGTCGGTATGGACGACATCGAGGAGATCATCGGCGGGCTCGGAGCGGGCCAGCACGGAACCGTTTCCTACCAGCAGCTGGTCGAGCGGGGCGTAGCGGTTCGCGAGATCGAGCGGCGACTCCGGCGGGGCGCGTTGCTCAGACGGTCCGAGGGGATCTATGTGATCAACGGCTCGCCCGACTCGATCCGGCAGAGGATGTGGCTGGCGATGCTGGCTCCAACCGCGATGGAGGTGGCCCTCTCCCACGAGAGCGCCGCTGAGCTCCATCGGTTCGCCTTTGTCCCGCGCGGACGAGTCGTGCTCACGATGGCCCCCACCGCTCAACATCGGCGGCCGGTCGACCGCGTGCACCGATACCAGGACCTGCGGCCCGGTTTCACGACAGTCGTTGACGGGCTTCGGGTCACGACCCGCGAGCGCACGATGATCGATCTTGCCGCCGTGCTCCGGCCTGCTCGGCTCGAGCGAGTGCTGGACGACCAGCTGAGCAGCAATGGCCTGGCGTACATTGGCCTGGTGGGGGTGTTCAACGCTATGGCCCGGCGTGGCCGGCGCGGAATCGGCAGGCTCCGGCCGTTCCTCGAGGTCAGGGGTGACGGCTACGTCGCCCCCACCACCGAGCTCGAAGCTCGTCTCGTTGGCATCGTGCGGGACCACGATCTCCCCGAACCTTCACGGCAACACCTTCCACCCTGGGCGGTGGCTGAGGGAATCGGGCGCGTGGACTTCGCGTATGCGGACTACCGGGTCCTGATCGAGGTCGACGGCCGGCGCTGGCACAGCCGGGATGTCGCCAACGAGCAGGATCGGTTCCGGGATCAGCAGGCGGCTGCAGCCGGCTGGCTCGTCCTCCGGTACACGTGGACTCAGATCACGAAGTCCCCCTCGTATGTCGCCAAGAATCTCAAGTCGGTTCTGGCCCGAGCGGTCGCCTGAGCCGAACTCTGGGTGCTGAACCCACCCATGTGCGGGTGAGTACCCAGAGTTCGAGAGCGGCAACCAGGTGTCAGAGGGCGGCGACGACGTGGTCGATGGACCGGGTCAGTGCTTCGACGTCCGCCGGGTCGATCGCCGGGAACATCGCCACCCGCAGCTGATTGCGGCCCAGCTTGCGGTAGGACTCGGTGTCGACGATGCCGTTGGTCCGCAGCACGTTGGACACCACCGTGGCATCCACTCCGTCGTCGAGGTCGATCGTGGCGACCACCGAGCTGCGATCGGCGGGATCGACCACGAACGGGGTGGCGAACTCGCTGGCCTCGGCCCAGCCGTAGATGATTCCGGCCGATCGATCGCACCGGGCCGCGGCCCACTCGAGCCCGCCGTTGTGGCAGAGCCACTCGACCTGTTGGACGGCGAGGAACACGGTGACGAGCGCGGGGGTGTTGTACGTCTGGTCCTTGCGGGAGTTGGCCAGCGCGATCCCGAGGTCGATCGACGCCGGGATCCATCGGTCCGTGGCCGCGATCTGCTCGATCCGGTCGACCCCGGCCGGGGACAGCGCGGCCAGCCACAGACCGCCGTCGGAGGCGAGGCACTTCTGCGGTGCGAAGTAGTACACATCGACCTCGGTGGGATCCCAGCGCAGGCCGCCGGCAGCCGAGGTGGCGTCGACGGCGACGAGCGGGCCTTCGACGCCCGCGGCCGGTGGTACGCCTTCGGGACGTAGCAGCGGTGCGGCCACGCCGGTCGACGTCTCGTTGTGGGTCAGTGCGTACAGGTCGACCCCCACCTCGGCCAGGGCCTCGGGTCGCGTTCCCGGTTCGGCCTCGACGATGGTGGGCTCGTCGAGGTGAGGTGCGGCCGCCACCGCTGCCGCGAACTTCGACGAGAACTCGCCGAACACCAGGTGCTGGCTTCGCTGCCGAACGAGGCCGAAGGTGGCCGCGTCCCAGAAGACCGTCGTGCCCCCGTTGCCCAGGATGATCTCGTAGCCGTCGGGCAGGGAGAACAGCTCGGCGAGTCCGTTGCGGAGCCGGGAGACCATGAAACGCACGCCGTCCTGTCGGTGGCTCGTTCCCAGGTAGCCGGCGGCCTCGGCTGCCAGGGCGTCGACCGCTTCGGGCCGCACCTTGGAGGGCCCGCAGCAGAAACGTCCGTCGGCGGGGAGCAGATCGGAGGGGATCGTGATGTCGGGGGTGGGAGTGGTCATCGCCGACAACTCTCGCGCCAGCGCTGGCGGCGCGGGAAATCAATTCCCTGGCTCCCGGCCCCGGTCGAGACCGCCGGAGCGGATCGATCGAATCTCGGTCGTCGTCGCCTGCGGAGCGTGCCAGACTCGGCGGACAACGCTGCCCAGTTCTCCAGACCACCAGGAGCCCCCGTGTCCAGGAACCGCGTCTCCGCTCGGATCGGTGCCATCAGCGAGTCCGCCACCTTGGCCGTCGATGCCCGGGCCAAGGCCCTGAAGGCCGCCGGTGAGGACGTCATCGGTTTCGGTGCCGGCGAGCCTGACTTCCCCACGCCGGATCACATCGTCGCAGCGGCCGCGGCGGCCTGTCACGACACCGCCAACCACCGCTACACGCCGGCGGCCGGACTTCCTGCACTGCGCGAGGCGATCGCGACCAAGACCGCCCGCGACAGCGGGTTGGAGGTCGAGCCGTCCCAGGTCCTCGTCACCAACGGGGGGAAGCATGCCCTCTACAACGCCTTCGCCACGTTGCTCGACCCGGGAGACGAGGTACTCCTCCCGGCGCCGTACTGGACGACCTATCCCGAGTCGATCCGATTGGCCGGTGGGGTCCCGGTCGCGGTCGCCACCCACATGGACAGCGACTTCCGGGTGACGGTCGAGCAGCTCGATGCCGCGGTCACCGATCGTACGAAGGTGCTCGTCTTCGTCTCGCCCAGCAACCCCACCGGGGCCGTGTATCCGCCCGACCAGGTAACCGAGATCGGCCGCTGGGCAGTCGATCGGGGCCTGTGGGTGGTCACCGACGAGATCTACGAACACCTCGTCTACGGCGACCACGAGTTCTCGTCCATGCCCGTGCGGGTTCCCGATCTGGTCGACCGGTGCGTGGTCGTGAACGGCGTGGCCAAGACGTACGCGATGACCGGATGGCGGGTCGGGTGGATGATCGGCCCCGCCGACGTCGTCAAGGCTGCGGCGAACCTCCAATCGCACGCCACCTCGAACGTGGCCAACGTCTCACAGCGCGCCGCGCTCGCGGCCGTCTCCGGCTCGCTCGACGACGTGGCGATGATGCGATCGGCCTTCGAGGAGAGGGCGCAGGTCATCGACGAGATGCTCGCGGGCATCGACGGCGTCGAGAGCATCGCACCGCAGGGGGCCTTCTACGCGTTCCCCCGCTTCGACGGAGTGCTCGGCCGCACCATCGGCGGAACCACGCCCATGACGTCGCTCGAGCTGGCCGCCGTCGTGCTCGACCAGGCCAAGGTCGCCTTCGTACCCGGCGAAGCGTTCGGTGCGCCGGGGTACGGCCGGCTCTCCTTCGCTCTCGCCCTCGACCAGATGGTCGAGGGGGTCCAACGCATCGCCGATCTGTTGGCGACCGGGTCGTGACCGACCTCGACGTCGTCCCGTTCGGCGCGTGGCCATCGCCCCTGACGATCGAACGGGTGCTCGAGGCGGGGGTGGCGGTCGGCGAGATCCGGGTCGACGGTGGCGACATCTGGTGGAGCGAGTCGAGGCCGGCCGAGGCCGGCCGCATCACGGTCATGCACCAGCTGGCCGGAGGCACCACGGTCGAAGCCACCCCGGGCGACATCTCGGTCCGCACCCGGGTCCACGAGTACGGGGGAGGGGCTTGGTGGGTCGACCGCGGCGCCCTGTTCTTCGCCGACTGGGCCACCCAGCGCCTCTACCGGTCCGACCCGGGCCGAGATCCGGCACCGATCACGCCCCCGTCGGACATCCCGGCCGGTGACCGGTTCGCCGACGGGGTGGTCACGCCGGACAAGGCGTGGGTGGTCTGCGTGCGCGAGCACCACTCGGGCGGTGCCCGTGAGCCGGTGAACGAGATCGTGGCGATTCCGGCCTACGGCGAAGGACCTCCGCAGGTGTTGGTCTCGGGCCCCGACTTCGTGTCGTCGCCTCGGGTCTCGCCCGACGGCCGGCAGCTCTGTTGGATCGAGTGGGACCACCCCGACATGCCCTGGGATGCCACCCGCCTCATGGTGGCACCGCTCGAGTCGTCGGGCGGGCTGGTGGCCGGGACGATCGCGCTCGGAGCATCCCGCATCCTCGCCGGAGGCCCGGACGAGTCGGTTCAGCAGCCGCAGTGGCAGGGGTCGACCCACGTGCTGTGCATCTCCGACCGCAGCGGCTGGTGGAATCTGTACCGGATGGCGGTCGACCCTGGTTCGGGCGGCGCCGAGAACCTGGCACCGATCGAGAAGGACCTGGCCGGTCCGCCCTGGGTCTTCGGCACGTCCTCGTTCGCAGAGTGCGACGACGGAACGATCGCCGTCGAGGTCCACCACGACGGAATCGTCTCCATCGGACGCATCCTCGACGGGTCGATCGAAGTGATCGACACCGGCCTCACATCGGTCACCCAGCTGCGGCCGGTGTCGGGCGGGGTCGCTCCTTCCGATCGGGCGCGCTCGTCGGTGGTCTTTCTGGGCGCCTCGTTCACCCGCGAACCCACCGTGGTCCAGGTCGTGGTGGCGCCGGGCGCGTCGGGTCAGCCGATGGACGTCCGTCCGGCCCACGATCTCGGGCTCCGGGACGACCAGCTCTCGGTTCCCGAGCACATCACCTTCGACGTGGGTGAGGGCGAGCAGGCCCACGCGCTCTTCTATCCACCGACCAGCACCGAGGTACAGGGTCCCCCCGCCGAGGCCCCGCCGCTCCTCGTGCTCAGCCATGGCGGTCCCACCGCAGCGGCGCGCCCGCAGATCTCCCTCGACATCCAGTTCTGGACCACCCGGGGGTTCGCCGTGGTCGACGTGAACTACCGCGGCAGCGTCGGATACGGCCGAGTGTTTCGCAATGCGCTCAGGGATCGATGGGGCATCGCCGATGTGGCCGACTGCGTGACCGCAGCGACCCACGTGGCGGCGACCGGACGGGCCGATCCCGAGCGCCTGGCGATACGAGGCGGCAGCGCCGGCGGCTACACGACCCTATGTGCGCTCAGCATGACCGGCACCTTTTCCGCCGGGGTCAGCCGGTACGGCGTGGCCGACCTGGCCGCCCTGGCCCGCGACACCCACAAGTTCGAGTCGCGCTATCTCGATCGACTGATCGGACCATGGCCCGAGGCCGAGGCGATCTACACCGAGCGGTCGCCACTCCACCACATCGACGGCTTCTCGTGTCCGCTTCTGGTGTTGCAGGGCACCGAGGACGTGATCGTGCCACCGGCGCAGTCAGAGGAGATCGTGACCGCGGTCCGGGCCAAGGGAATCCCGGTCGCGTACCTCGCTTTCGAAGGTGAACAGCACGGATTCCGGCAGGCCGAGACCATCCGGCGGGCCCTGGAAGCCGAACTGGCGTTCTACGGGAAGGTGTTCGGGTTCACTCCTGGAGATGCCGTGCCAGCGCTCGATCTGCACTAGAGATGTCGACGCCGGGATTTCTCGAGGTTCTCGCCCTCCACCGCCGCTCCAGGGAGCGACGAACATCAGCATCTGCTATACTGATCGAACTGCGTCGCTCTCCGGCCCCCGGCCGAGGGCGGCGTCGTGAGGTTTTGGGGCGAGGTAGTTTTGGGGCGAGGTCCTGGGCCTGTCCGAGGCTCCCATCCGAGTCCGGTTTCGGCCGCCGTCGCATAGTCGGTAGCCTCGGCCCCCGCTGATCAGCTCCTAGCCCCGAGGATCCCCCGCCGATGGCCCGCATCCTGGTCCCCGAGAAGATCGCCGACAATGGCCTCGAACGGCTGCGCGACGCCGGCCACGAGGTCGACGTCCGGCTCGATCTGAGCGCCGACGGCCTGCTGGAGGCCGTCCGTGGTGCCGAGGCCCTGATAATCCGGTCGGCCACCCAGGTCACCGACGAGGTCCTGGCCGCCGGTGGCGACCTGGTCGTCGTGGGGCGCGCCGGGATCGGTCTGGACAACGTCGATGTGGAGTCCGCGACGGCACGGGGCGTGATGGTGGTCAACGCACCGCAGTCCAACGTCGTCTCGGCGGCCGAGCACACCATGGCGCTCCTCCTCGCGCAGGCTCGCAATGTCCCCCAGGCGCATGCCGCTCTCACGGCGGGCCGCTGGGAACGGTCCGAGTGGACCGGTGTCGAGCTGACCGACAAGACCCTGGGCATCGTCGGACTCGGCCGGATCGGCAAGCTCGTCGCCCAGCGAGCGTTGGCGTTCGGTATGCGGCTGGTGGCCTACGACCCATTCGTCTCGGCCGACCGAGCTCGCCAGATCTCCGTCGAGTTGGTCGACCTGGACGAGTTGGCCCGTCGCGCCGACTTCGTCACCGTCCACGTCGCCCGTACCCCCGAGACGATCGGATTGCTCGGCGCCGACTTCTTCGCCAAGGCCAAGTCCGGTCTGCGGGTCGTCAACGTGGCCCGGGGTGGGATCGTCGACGAGGCTGCGCTCGCGGCAGCGATCGAGGACGGCTCCGTGGCCGGTGCGGCGCTCGACGTGTTCGACGCCGAGCCCATCACCGAGTCGCCGCTGTTCGCGATGCCCGAGGTCGTCGTGACACCCCATCTCGGCGCCAGCACCGCCGAGGCCCAGGACAAGGCCGGCGTGACCATCGCCGAGATGGTCGCCCTGGCCCTGGCGGGCGATTTCGTGCCGTTCGCCGTCAACGTCGACGCCGGTCAGGCCAGTGAGGCGATTCGGCCCTTCCTCCCGTTGGCCGAGCGTCTGGGCAGCATCCTCGGTGGTCTCGACGAGGGGGGCAGCTCGGTGCTCGACGTGGAGTATCAGGGCGATCTCGCCGAAGAGGACACCCGGCTGCTGACGCTGGCGGTGATGAAGGGGTACTTCTCCCGAACCAGCAACGACCCGGTGTCCTATGTGAACGCTCCCCAGGTCGCCGACTCGCGGGGTGTCGAGGTGAAGGAGACATCGTCGACGATGGCCCGCGAATTCGTGAACCTCATCACGGTTCGGATCGGCGATCACGCGGTGGCCGGAACGCTCACGGGTCTGAGGAGCATGCCCCGGCTGGTGATGATCGACGACCACGCGCTCGAGCTTCCCCCATCGGGCCATCTGGTCGTGGTGCGCAACGACGACCGCCCCGGCGTCATCGGCCGCGTCGGCATGGTGCTCGGAGACGGAGACATCAACATCACCGACATGGTCGTGGGCAGGTCAGCCTCGGGCGAGGGCGCGCTGATGGCGCTCATCACCGCGGAGCCTCCCCCCGAATCCGCGCTCGAGGCCTTGGCCGCGGCAGAGGGTGTGCTCGCCGTGCGGTCGGTCTCCGAGGACTGAGCAGACCCGGCGCTCCGCTCCGGGTTCCCGGCCTCAGCGCTTGGCCGGCCGGTAGCCGTCGCTCTCGGCTGCAGTCAGATCGACATAGCAACGGTCGGGCCGGGTGCGGTCGTACGAGAGCCCTCCGGGCTGATGCACGATCTTGGAGCTCTCCTTGGCCTTGAGCGGATGCGATGTCGGGCAGCTGCCGTCCTCGGCCGGTGCGACCCACGCGGTATCGGCGGGCCGGGTGGTGCCGTTGGACTCGGCCACCGGCGCGGGTCCGGTATCGGGCTCGCTCGGTCCGAGAGGAGTCCAGGGCGGGGCCGCGGCCGGAGCCGCGGGCTCGGATCGTGAGGTGCGGCGGATGGCCTCGATGACGGCGGCGATCACCGCGAGCAGGATCGCGACCTTGAGCATGCGACGTGACATGGCCACCAGTATGGCCACTGCCGAACTCCAGGTGGGACACCCGCTCGGTCCGATTCCCGAGCGGCACGCGATGGGACCGAGGGGTGGTGGCCGGCCCCGCCCGGCGCTATCGTGAGCAGCTCATGGCCAAGCTGCTGACGACGAACGAGCTGCTCCTCACATAGGGGCGAACACCCCATATCGGTGTTCGTCACGACCTCCTGTGCCTCCGGGCCGGGAGGTCTTTTCGTTTCCGACCCGGCATCGGTCCTGACCGGCAATTCCATCCACACCATTTGAGAGGCACACCATGGCTGAGCAGGTGATCATCTTCGACACCACGCTGCGTGACGGGGAACAGTCCCCCGGCATCTCGCTCGATCAGGGAGAGAAGCTCGAGATCGCCGAGCAGCTCGCCCGCCTCGGTGTCGACTACATCGAGGCCGGCTTCCCCATCGCCAGCGACGGTGACTTCGAGGCGGTGCACGCCATCGCACAGGGGGTGAAGGGACCGGTCATCTGCGGGTTGTCCCGCACGGCGCGCAAGGACATCGACCGGTGTTGGGAGGCCATCGAGCCGGCCGAGAAGCGGCGAATCCACGTCTTCATAGCGACCTCCGAGACGCACATGAAACACAAGCTGCGCATGACCGAGGACCAGGTGAAGGATGAGGCCGGATCGGCCGTCGCCTATGCAAAGGCGTACACCGAGGATGTCGAGTTCTCACCCGAGGACGCATCGCGCTCCGACTTCGACTTCATGTGTGAGGTGCTGCGTATCGCGGTCGCCAACGGGGCGACGACCCTCAACATCCCCGACACCGTCGGCTTCGGCATCCCCGAGGAATACGGCCGCCGGCTGGCGTCGATCCGAGAACAGGTGCCCGGTGACTACATCATCTCGGCCCATTGCCACAACGATCTGGGCCTGGCGGTCGCCAACTCGCTGGCGGCCATCCAGGCGGGAGCGCGGCAGGTGGAGTGCGCGGTGAACGGCATCGGCGAGCGGGCCGGAAACGCCGCGCTCGAGGAGATCGTCATGGCCTTGCGGACCCGCTCGGACTTCTTCGAGGGGCTCGACACCGGGATCGATGCCGGGGAGCTGGCCCGAACCAGTCGGCTGGTCTCGCGGCTGACCGGCTACCCCGTGCAGTACAACAAGGCGGTCGTCGGTCGAAACGCCTTCGCCCACGAGGCCGGCATCCACCAGCATGGCGTGCTCACCAAGCGTGAGACCTACGAGATCATGGATCCGGCCGAGGTCGGCCAGGGAGAATCCCAGATCGTTCTCGGTAAACACTCCGGTCGGCACGCCTTCTCCGACACGCTGCAGAAGCTGGGCTACGACATCAAGGGTGATGCGCTGAACGCTGCCTTCGCCCGGTTCAAGGAGCTGGCCGACCGCAAGATCCAGCTCACCGATGCCGACCTCGAGGCACTGGTGGCCGAGGAGCTGGGCGGAAGCGTGGACCACGCCTTCGAGATCGTGTCCCTCGAATTCCATGGGGGCTCGCTCGGGACACCGAATGCCACGGTGGTGCTCGACCACGACGGCGAACGCATCGAGCGTTCGGCCGAGGGGGACGGCATGGTCGACGCCGCGTGCAAGGCCATCAAGGCCGCCACCGGGATCGAGGGCCGGCTCACCGACTACACGGTGACATCGGTGACCGGCGGCGTCGATGCCCTCGCCGACGTGGCGCTGCGGTTCGAGGCGGGCGGCCTCAGCATCGCCGGGCGCGGTCTTTCGACCGACGTCGTCGAGGCATCGGCCCGGGCTTTCGTGAACGCGACCAATCGGGTTGTCCGGGTGAAGGAGTCGGGCGAGGACCGCTGGTCGATCGAGCGGCCCGGTCACCTTCCGCCCAGCCCGTGAGTCGAGTGAGTTGCAGGGGGACAGACCCCCAACGCACGTGTGCGTTGGGGGTCTGTCCCCTCTCAGCCCGCCATGGCGATCCAGCCGGTCGGGTCGAGGGTCGTCAGGTCGCTGGTACGTAGCCCGCCCTGGCTCAGAGTCCACACCTCGTCGTCGATGACCATCGATCGCACGATCTGGTCGGCGCCATCGTTCGGGTAGCAGACGTGCACCACCGAGCCTGGGGGAGCGAGGTCCTCGTCGAGCTCTATGTCCTGGCCGATCCAGCCGCCGATCTCCTCGATGGGGATCTCGTCGCACGAGTAGCCGGGGACGGGACCGGGCTGGTCGTTGGGTCCGCACAGCCGGGTGTAGGTGCCCTGGATCAGGCCGACCAGCTCCTCGTTGCCGGTCTCGGTCAGGAGCTCGTCGGTGATCCGGGTGCAGGACCCGTCGTCGGGATCGCCGTCCTGGGCGTTGGTGATGCGGCCCCGCTCGGAGATCGACCCGTCGCCGATGTCGAATCCGACCGCTCCGAAGAACGCCGATTGCCAGTCGCTCAGCGGCAGCACGGCGAGGCCCTCGGGTTCCCAGTAGAGGAAGGCACGGTGGTCCCATTCGACGTCGGCCGATGCCCCCTCGTCGGTCCAGTTGGCCACGGCGCGGGGATCGGCCGGATCGGACACGTCGAACAGGGTGACCTTGGCCCCGGTGGTCCGGCCTTCCTCGGTGGCGTCCTGGCCGATGCCGAGGATGAGGTCGTCGCCCACCGGATGCAGGTACCCGCTGTATCCGAGGATCTTGAGCTCGCCCATTACCTCGGGGTTGGCGGGATCGCTGAGGTCGACGGTGTAGAAGGGGTCGGTCTGCTGGAAGGTGACGACGTAGGCGGTGTCGCCGACGTAGCGGACCGAGCGGATCGTCTCGCCCCGGCCCATGTCGCCGACCTGGCCCACCTCCACCAGCTCGTCGCCCTCGACCCGGAAGGTGGTCATGAAGCTCTCGCTCTGGTCCCGACCCTCCGACCAGGGCGCACCGGCGGTCGTGGCGATCCGCAGCACGCCGTCGGCCTCGGACATGGCGAACTGGTTCACCGGCGTGCCGAGCACTTGACCCGAGGCCACGTAGCCGGTGTCGCCGTCTGAGATGTCGAACTTGTGCAGGTCGGTTGAGTACAGCTCGGCGAGCTCGGCCAAGCGGTCCTGGTTCGCGTCGCCTTCCTCCTCGGCGAAGAGCACGGGCGAGACCCAGCGGGCACCGGCGATGTAGAGCGCGTCGGTCGAGGCGTAGACGGTGCTGCCGTCGCCCAGCACGCTCGTGGTGGTGGGGGAGAGGCCGTCGTTCACGTCGAGGTCGATGACGTTGAGCATGCCGAATCCGGAGAACTCGTCGGGGGCGAAGACCCGGTTGCATTCGACGAGGTCGATCTCGGTCGGATCGGCATCGCCGTGCTTGATGGCTGCCCGGGGCAGCCACTGCTCGAGGGTGGAGTCGGCCAGGATGCGCTGGTTCGTCTCCTGGGCCGCCTCCTCGGAGTCTGGTCCGGTCGGCTGGACGAAGGAGAAGCCGAGGGGCTGGGACCGCACCACGATGTGGGCGGTGTCGCCGACCAGACGGGCGTTGAGGAACGAGCCTTCGACCTCGAGCTCGTCGACGACGGTGGGTTCGGTCGGATCGGAGAGGTCCACCTCGGTTATCCGCGTGCCGTCGCCGCCGGGGTAGTACTCGGCCTCGTCGACGGGCATGACGTCGATGATCATCTCGCCGCCCCCCGAGATCACCCACGCCGTGTCACCGGTGAGGAAGAGCTGGTGGTTCCAGCCGCCGGTCAGGGCCACGTTGCCGATCTGGGTCTTGCTGTCGACGTCGAAGACCCGGAGGGTGCCGTCGACCACGGTGACGATGTGCTCGCCGTCGGTCTTGACCACGTCGGGTTCGTCGACGCCGGCCTCCTGGACGTTGGTCCCCGAGTACGTGCCTCCGGTGTCGGCTCCGTCTTCGCTCGGGCCGGTGAACGTGGGCTGCGGAGCAGCCGAGCGGGCTTGCTCTGCTCCTACGGCGTCGAAGTCGCCTTCCATCATCGCGTCATCCCTGAGTACGGGGCCCCACCAGCCTCCGTTGTCGCCGAACCCGTAGGGGCCGACGGCCGAGGCGGCGGTGGTCTGCAGGTGGTCGAGCAGCTCGTCACAGCTGTCGAGCTGACGCAGCGACGCCGCCAGCTCGAAGTCGGGCATGGGGAGCGTGGCCACGTCGCCGGCATCGGGATCGGTCGTATCCGAATCGGGGGCCGACGTGTCGCGATCGGAGGAGTCGGCCGAGTCGGTACCGGCTTCCTCCGACGAGCTGCACGCGGCGGCAAGCAGGGCGAGGGCCAGGAGGAGGGCGAGGAAGCGGCTGAATCGGGTCATGGGTCTCTCCGGATCACGTCTCGGTCGGACCATATGACGGTCGTCACGGGAATCTGGTTCCCATCGGCATCGGACACGACCACAATCAACTTTGGGCATCGTCCCCTCACATGTGCGGATGGATGCCCAAAGTTCGGGTTCGGGGCGGGGCTAGCCGCTGGTGGGGAGCCAGGCCGGTCGTCCGGCTTCGTACCTGTCGATCGCGTCGGCGTCGCGCAGGGTGATCCCGATGTCGTCGAGTCCGTCGAGGAATCGGTGCCTGGTCGCATCGTCGAGCGGGAAGGACTCGGTGATCCCGGCGCTCGGAACCTCGAGCACCCGCCGGTCCACGTCGACGGTCACCTCGGTGGTGGGTTCGGCCTCGATCAGGCGCAGCAATCGCTCGCCGACCTCGGGGCTCACCAGGACCGGCACCAGGCCGTTCTTCGTCGCGTTGTTGCGGAAGATGTCGCCGAAGCGGGGCGATATCACCGCCCGGAAGCCGTACTGCTGGATGGCCCACACCGCGTGCTCCCGCGACGAACCGGTCCCGAAGTTGGGCCCGGCCACCAGGACCGACGCGCCGGCGTACTGCTCCTGATTGAGAACGAAGTCCCGGTCGTCACGCCACTCGCCGAACAGGCCCTTCTCGAACCCGGTCCGCTCGACCCGCTTGAGCCAGTCGCTGGGGATGATCTGGTCGGTGTCGACATCGGAGCGGTCGAGTGGAACCGCGGTGCCGGTGATGATGCGTACGGGATCCAAGGTCACAGCTCCTCGGGAGTGGTGAAGTGGCCGGCGATCGCCGTGGCCGCAGCGACGGCGGGCGAAACCAGGTGAGTGCGGCCGCCCCGACCCTGGCGGCCCTCGAAGTTGCGGTTGCTGGTCGAAGCACAGCGCTCACCGGGCTGCAGCTTGTCGGGGTTCATGGCCAGGCACATCGAGCAACCGGGTTCTCGCCAGTCGAAGCCGGCATCGACGAAGATCTCGGGCAGCCTTTCGGCCTCGGCCGCCGCCTTGACGGCGTGAGATCCGGGCACGACGAATGTGCGGACGCCGTCGGCCACGGTGCGGCCCCGGGCGACCTCGGCCGCGGCCCGCAGGTCCTCGATCCGGCTGTTGGTGCACGACCCGATGAAGACAGCGTCGACGGCGACCTGCGTGAGCGGCCTGCCCGACGTGAGATCCATGTACGCCAGCGCCCGCTCGGCCGCCGATCGTTCGACCGGATCCGAGAAGTCATCGGGACCGGGCACCGGGGCCGTGAGCGGGATGACCTGGCCGGGGTTGGTGCCCCAGGTGACCTGGGGCTCGATCTCGCCGGCGTCGAGCCGGACCTCCCGATCGAAGACGGCGTCGGGGTCGGTGGCCAGCGTCGCCCAATCGGCCACCGCCGCGTCCCAGTCTGCGCCCGTCGGGGCGTGGGACCGTCCCTTCAGGTAGGCGAACGTCGTCTCGTCGGGAGCGATCAAACCGGCCTTGGCCCCGGCCTCGATCGACATGTTGCAGACCGTCATGCGTCCCTCCATCGAGAGGTCGGTGATGGCCGAGCCGCGGTACTCGATGATCGAGCCGATGCCACCGCCGGTGCCGAGGCGACCGATGACGGCCAGCACGATGTCCTTGGCCGTAACGCCGCGGCGGACCTGTCCGTCCACCGTCACCGCCAGGGTGCCGGGCCTCTGCTGGGGGAGGGTC
Organism: uncultured Acidimicrobiales bacterium; assembly: GCA_963695075.1. Classification (GTDB taxonomy): domain Bacteria; phylum Actinomycetota; class Acidimicrobiia; order Acidimicrobiales; family CAWCAL01; genus CAWCAL01. The sequence continues at coordinate 484,532 of CAVOFR010000003.1, read as the reverse complement.
TGGGTGGCCAGGACGTGTTCGACCTCGCTCGTTCCGATCCCGAACGCCAGCGCTCCGAACGCGCCGTGGGTTGCCGTGTGGCTGTCGCCGCAGACGATCGTCATGCCCGGCTGGGTGAGGCCCTGCTCGGGTCCGATCACGTGCACGATGCCCTGGCCCGGCTCACCCATGGCGTGGTTGACGATTCCGAACTCGGCGGTGTTGGCCCGGAGGGTCTCGATCTGGGTCCGTGAGACGGGATCGGCGATGGGCTGATCGATGTCGGAGGTGGGGACGTTGTGGTCCTCGGTGGCCACGGTGAGCTCGGGGCGTCGGACGGTCCGGCGGGCCAGGCGGAGCCCGTCGAAGGCCTGGGGCGAGGTGACCTCGTGGATCAGGTGGAGATCGATGAAGAGAAGGTCGGGCTGGCCGTCGTGAGCCGCCACCACGTGGCGGTCCCACACCTTCTGACTGAGGGTCCGGGGTCGGGTCATGCCGGCTTGATCGCTCCTGTCCCAAATAATGAGACATGTGTCTTGTCTTTCGGGATAGCCTAGCGGGATGAGCGACAGGCCATCCAGTCCGGGCTCCAGCGGAGTGGGCGAACCCGTCTCCAGCGGAGTGGGCGTACTGGACAAGGCGATGACGCTGCTCCACCTGGTCGGCGACCGTCCCCGGACCCTGGCTCAGCTGACCGAGGGCTCGGGACTCAGCCGCGCCACGACCCACCGTCTGGCCCGCGCGCTCGAGATGCATCGTCTGGTCCGCCGCGACGGCGGCGGACGGTACGTCCTGGGTCTCGGGCTGGTACGCCTCGGGGCCGAGGCAGCCCGCGCCGTGCCCCTGGCCGAGACCGCACGACCAGCGATGGAGGATCTGCGACAGAGCACCGGCGAGAGCGTGCAGCTATACGTGCGGGAGGGTGACCGGCGGGTCTGCGTGGCCGCGCTCGAATCGCCCCACGGGCTCCGCACGATCGTTCCGGTGGGTGCGGTGATGCCGCTCGACGCCGGATCGGCCGGTCGCGTCCTGGCGGGCGAGGGGCGTCCGGGTGACTGGGTGGAGACGGTCGAGGAGCGACTCCCGGGGGTGGCGTCGGTCAGCGCCCCGGTGGTGGACTCGGCCGGTGAGATCCTGGCCGCGGTCGGCGTCTCGGGCCCGATCGACCGTACGACGCGATCACCGGGCGAGCGCTACGGCGACGCGGTCCTGACCGCGGCGAGAGCCATCTCCGACCTCGTTCGATGAGTGCGTTATCCGGGGACAGACCCCGCGTGACGCACTCAGGCGTCGATGCTGGCGACGGTGACCTTCAGCACGCCACCGGGTGCCTCGTAGCCGACCGTGTCGCCGACCGCGGCGCCCATCAGTGCAGCACCGAGGGGGGACCCGGGGGAGATCACGTCGAAGTCGTCGTGCTGTTCCTCGATCGAGCCCAGCAGGTACTGCTCGACCACGTCGTCACCCTCGTAGGTGATCCCCACGACGCACCCGGCCTGCACCCTGTCTGCGCCGGTCGGAGCCGAATCGACCACCTCTGCGTTCTCGAGCATCTTGGACAGATGGGCGATGCGGCCCTCCATCTTCCCCTGCTCTTCCTTGGCGGCGTGGTAGTCACCGTTCTCCGACAGGTCGCCGAGCTCGCGCGCCGTCTCGATCTTGCGAGCGATGTCGATGCGGCCCCGAGTGGTGAGATCCTCGAGCTCGGTCTTCAGCCTTTGGTGGGCCGACGGTGATAGTTGATGTCGTTCTGCCACCGGGAAAGGGTATCCGGCCTGGTTGCAGGTTGCGGGTTGGATCGCCGCGAGCGAGACTGAAGCCGTGCCGTCAACCCAGCAGCTCGGCCCGTCGCTCAGCCGACAGACCTTCGTTTCCTCGGTAGTCATTTCGTAGCGCGCGTCGGCTTCGGTCGGTGTGCGCGCTCAGCCGTCCACCTCGTGGACGGCTTTTCTCGTTCCGGAGCAACCCGACCCCCAGGAGTAGTTCGTGACAGTTCACCGCATCGGAGTGATCGGCGGAGACGGCATCGGTCCCGATGTCATCGCCGAAGGCCTCAAGGCGATCCGCGCCGCCGGCGTCGACATCGACACCGTCGACTACGACCTCGGCGGGACCCGCTATCTCAGGGACGGCACGGTCCTGCCGGACGAGATCGTCGAGGAATGGCGCGGCCTCGACGCGCTCTACGTCGGCGCGGTCGGCACCCCCGAGGTGCCCTCCGGCGTCATCGAGCGGGGATTGCTGCTCAAGATGCGGTTTGCCCTGGACCTCTATGTGAATCAGCGTCCCTTCGCCATAGGTCGCAACGAGCTCGGTCACCCCGTCGACATGATCGTCATCCGCGAGAACACCGAGGGCACCTACGCCGGCGAGGGGGGATTCCTGCGCAAGGAAACGCAGCACGAGATCGCGACCCAGGGTTCGGTCAACACCCGCATGGGGGTCGAGCGATGCATCCGCTACGCCTTCGGGCTGGCCCGGAGTCGGTCCCGCCGGCACCTGACGCTCGTGCACAAGACCAACGTGCTCACGTTCAGCGGCGACCTGTGGCAGCGAACGTTCGACGCTGTGGCGGCTGACTTCCCCGACGTGGAGACCGGCTACAACCACATCGACGCCGCCTGCATCCATTTCGTGGCCGACCCCGGTCGTTACGACGTGATCGTGACCGACAACCTGTTCGGCGACATCCTCACCGACCTGGGCGGGGCGATCGCCGGGGGTATCGGCCTGGCCAGCTCGGCCAACCTCAACCCGGACCGGACAGCGCCGTCCATGTTCGAGCCGGTGCACGGATCGGCACCGGACATCGCGGGCCAGGGCATCGCCAATCCCATCGCTGCCGTACTGTCGGCGGCCATGATGCTCGACTTCCTGGGTGAGGCCGATGCGGCCTGTCGCATCACCGATGCCTGCGCCGACCCCGAGTCCCTGACCGGCACCACCGTGGAGATCGGCGATCAGATCGCCGGTCGCCTGTAGCCCGCCTCTGCAACCCCGAGCCCGACCAAACCGAATCCCCGTCCGAGGAGGACCCATGCCATTCGAAACGGCCGACAAGATCTGGATGAACGGCCAGCTGGTGGACTGGGAGGACGCGACGGTGCACGTCCTGACCCACTCCCTGCACTACGGCCTGGGTGTGTTCGAGGGGATCCGCGCCTACGAGACCGACCGGGGTGCTGCGGTGTTCCGACTCGACGACCACATCGACCGGCTGTTCGCGAGCGCCAAGATCTACATGATCGACATGCCGTTCACGCGCCAGGAGTTGATCGACGCCACCATCCAGACCGTGCGGGTCAACGAGCTGCCCAGCTGCTACATCCGACCCATCGTCTTCCTCGGCTACGGCGAGATGGGACTCAACCCGCTGCCGTGCGACAGCGAGGTGGCCATCGCCACCTGGCCCTGGGGCGCCTATCTGGGTGACGAGGGCATCAACCACGGTGTCCGCCTGATGATCAGTTCCTGGAAGCGGCACGATCCCAACGCGATGCCGCCGGCGGCGAAGGGCACGGGGATGTACATCAACTCGTCGATGGCCAAGGTCGAGGCGATCAAGGCGGGCTACGACGAGGCGGTCCTGCTGTCGCCCCAGGGATACGTCAGCGAATGCACCGGCGAGAACATCTTCATCATCCGCGACGGCCGCATCATCACCCCGCCCACCAGTGCCGGAGCGCTCGAGGGAATCACCCAGGCATCGGTCCGCAGCATCGCCGAGGACATGGGGGTGCCCTACGAGACCGGCCACATCCTGCGCAGTGACCTGTACATCGCCGACGAGGCGTTCCTCTCGGGCACGGCGGCCGAGGTGGTGCCGATCCGTTCGGTCGACGACCGTGAGCTGGGCGAGCCCGGGCCGATCACCCGTGAGATCCAGTCGACCTACCTCGACGCCGTCCGCGGCAAGGTCGACCGGTACAAGGACTGGCTCACCTACGTGAACCCGACATGAGCTGCCACCATGACTGAACACGAATCCATGCCGGCAGTGGGTGCCCCGCCGGGCGTCCCCACGGCGGTCGAGATCTTCGACACCACCCTGCGCGACGGCGTCCAGTTCGAGGGCATATCACTGACCGTCGCCGACAAGCTGCGGGTGGCCGAACAGCTCGACCATCTGGGCGTGCACTGGATCGAAGGCGGGTACCCCGGCGCCAACCCCAAGGACGAGGAGTTCTTCCGGCGGGCCGGTACGGAGTTGGACCTGGACACCAGCACGCTGGTCGCTTTCGGCTCGACCCGCCGCACCTCGGGCAAGGTGGACGACGACCCCACGTTGCGCACACTCGTCGAGTCGGGCGTCTCCACGGTGTGCATCGTCGGCAAGAGCTGGGACTATCACGTCACCGAGGCTCTCCGGACGACGCTGGACGAGGGCGTCGCCATGGTGGCCGAGTCGGTGGCGTTCCTCAAGGCGGCCGGACTGCGGGTCTTCTTCGATGCAGAGCATTTCTTCGACGGATTCAAGAACAACAGCGAGTATGCACTTCGGGTACTCGAGGCCGCCGCGACCAACGGAGCCGACTGCCTCGTCCTCTGCGACACCAACGGCGGATCGTTGCCCCACGACGTCCAGCGCATCGTGGGCGAGGCCGTGTCCTACTTCGAGGGCGTTCCCGTCGGGATGCACACCCAGAACGACACGGGTTGTGCGGTGGCCAACGCCATCGCCGGAGTGATCGCCGGGGCCACCCAGGTGCAGGGCACCATCAACGGCTACGGCGAGCGGACCGGCAACTGCGACCTGATCACGTTGATCCCCGACCTGACGCTGAAGATGGGCATCGAGACCCTGCCCGAAGGCCGCATGGAACGACTGATGTCCGTATCGCACCACGTGGCCGAGCTGTGCAACATCGCTCCGATGCCGGGCCAGCCATTCGTGGGCAAGTCGGCGTTCGCCCACAAGGCCGGCCTCCACACCAGCGCACTGAGACGGCGACCCGACGCGTACGAGCACGTGGCGCCCGAGCGGGTGGGCAACCGAACCCGGTATCTGGTCTCGGACCTCTCGGGTCGCGCCACCATCGAGCTCAAGGCCACCGAGATGGGCCTCGAGCTCGATCCCGCTGCGGCGGCCACAGTGGTCGACACGCTGAAGCGACTGGAGCACGGCGGATTCCACTTCGAAGCGGCCGACGCCTCACTCGAGCTGATGATCCGCCAGGCCGCCGGATGGGAGCAGCCTTTCTTCCACGTCGAGTCGTTCCGGGTGGTCGTCAACCACTTCAGGGGCACCGGCAACCGGGCGTGGAACGACATCGACGCCGAGCTGGACACCGACGCGATCATCACCCTGCGTATCGGCGACGAGAGTCGCAAGGCGGTGGGCGAGGGCAACGGCCCCGTCGACGCGCTGTACGACGCGTTCCGCAGCGCGGCCAACGGCCGGCTTCCGGCGCTGGATCGCATCCACCTGGTCGACTACAAGGTGCGGATAATCGACACGGGCGGCGGCACCGGCGCGGTGACGCGGGTGCTGATCGACACCAGCAACGGCGATCGCACGTGGACCACCATCGGCGTGTCGGAGAACATCATCGAGGCGTCCTGGCACGCGCTGGCCGACGCGGTGATCTATGGCCTCCTCCACACCGACGACTGATCCAACTCGCGGCCTGAAAACCCGAAAGTGAGTTCTGAGGCCGCGAGTCGGGGGTTCGGGTGGCGTCAGCTCGGGGTGAGGAAGGCGGCGATCGACTCGACGACGGTCGGGTCGATCGTCCGGCCGATGTGAGCGGCGGTGATCTTCGCCGGGTCCGACTCGGTCACGCAGTTGAGGGCATGGGTCATGCACTCGACGGCGACGAGCTCCACGTTGTCATCGCCCTCGGCCGTGGCCTGCCATTTGGCCGCCTGGTCGATGGGGACGTTCCAGTCCAGGCCGCCGAAGATGAACAGAACCGGCTGAGGGATCTCGGCCAGCACGTCCGGTGCCGCGTCGCCGAGGGCCATCCAGGACGTCCAGAACTCGGGGCTGACCCCGCCGACCGACTCGCCGGAGGAGGCGTCGGCGCGCAGCGCGGCCACCTGGTCGGCGAGCTCCGACACCTCGGCGATGCTCGGTGTGGCAGCGGCCACACCACCGACCAACTCTTCGATGAACTCGGCTTGAGCGGCCAACGCCTCGTCGATCGGATCGAAGGGGGCGGCGAGCATGACTCCGGAGGCCAGATCCGGGTCCTCCCGCAGCAGGGAGAGCACGAGGGTGCTGCCCTGGCTGTGGCCGGCGACGGTGATCCGGTAGTGGTCCACGTCGGCCCGGGTGCGGAGGTGGTCGACCGCGGCCCGGGCATCGTCGACGAAGTCCTCGATGGTGAGGTCGGGAGCGGGGAGCGGGTAGGCGTTGGCCGAACAGCTGTTGAACCTTCCGCACGAGCGCTTGTCGTAGGTGAGCACCGCCGTGCCTGTCGCAGCGAGGCCCTGGGCGAGCTGGTCGAAGACCGGGATGGTGACCCCGAATCCCATGGCCAGCTGCCCGGCCAGCTCCGCGTGGCGGCTGATGGGTCCGCTGCCGTGGATCAGGACGACCGCCGGATGTGGTCCGGGTCCGGCGGGCAGGTGGAGGTCACCTTCCAGCTCGAGGCCATCGCTCGAGAAGGTGACCGACTCGACGGCGGTCGCGGCGCCGGCTCCGGTCGTCAGCCGGTCCGAGGGTGTGGAGTCGGTCGACAACGGGGGCGACGAGTCCTGGCTCGTCGAGCATGCACTGGTCGCGGCCGCGAGCAGGGCCGTGCCGAACGCTATTCGAACGAGCACCGCTCCGATCACCGTTGTCGGCTCGAGGTCGTGTGCCCGTCGATGAGGAGAAGGGTACCGCCCGGTGCCTCCGGTCCTTCGGCCCGGACGTAGGATGGCGGGCCATGGGCGCACCGCAGTACGTACCGACCGACCCGACCGCACCCCGCCACTACCAGGCGCCGATTCGTCGTTTCGACGGCTCGAGTGCTGATCGTCCCGGTGCCCTCGAGGGTCGCCAACCCACGACCACGGGCCTGGGTCGTCAGGGTCCCGACCAGGGTTACGCCCTGCGGCTCGCCCGGTGGCTGGCCGACGACCTGGTTCTCGACCCCGGGGAGGCGCAGGAAGACGTCGTGGCCGGGTGTGTGGCGGTGGCTCTCAAGCGGGCGTCGCTCCTGGGTCGGGCGCCGGTCCTGGCTGATCTCCGGGCGGCGGCCGCCGTGTGGGGTTTCGACCGTGACGCCGACCGCGATCTCGTCGCCGAGCGATCGGCCCGCTTCTCCGAGGTCGCCAACCCGCACGACTACGAGGAACGCCGGGCGCTGGTCGACGCGGTGCCCGATGCAGTCCTGTTGTCGGATCCCGCCGAGATCCGACAACGCGTCCGTGACGACTGGCGCAGCGTGCTCACGCTCGACTCGTGAGCGGCCCCCGCGTCAGATTTGCTCCGGCGCCGACGGGATACCTGCACGTCGGCAGCGCCCGGGCCGCGCTGTTCAACTGGCTGTACGCCCGGAGCCAGGGCGGCACGATGGTGCTGCGCATCGAGGACACCGACGCCGCACGCAACCGGCCCGAGCTGATCGACGCCATTCTCGAGGCCCTCGAGTGGTTGGGTATCGACTGGGACGAGGGGCCGATCCGACAATCCGGTCGGATGGCGTTGTACCGCGATGCCGCGGCCCGCCTCCTCGCCGATGGCCACGCCTACCTGGTCGATGCCGATGACGAGCCGGTCGACGGCAACGAGTTGTCGGACGGCCACGCCCTGCGCTTCCGGGTCGCAGACGAGGGAGTGACCGAATGGGACGACGTGATCAGGGGTCATGTGTCGTTCGACCACGTCCACCTCGAGGACTTCGTCGTGTGGCGCTCCAACGGCACGCCCACGTTCCTGCTGGCCAACGCCGTCGATGACGTGGACCTGGGCATCACCCACGTGATCCGGGGAGAGGACCTGGTGTCCGTCACGCCGAAGATCGTGTTGATCCGGCAGGCGTTGGGCACCGCCGAACTCCCTGTGTTCGCCCACCTGCCCCTCCTGGTCAACGAGCAGCGCAAGAAGCTGTCGAAACGCCGTGACGACGTGTCGGTGGGCGACTACCGGGACCGGGGCTATCTCCCCGAGGCGATGGCCAACTACCTGGCCCTGCTCGGGTGGGGGCCGCCCGACGAGGTCGAGATCCGGCCCATGGACGAGATCGTCGACCTGTTCCGCCTCGAAGACGTCAACCAGGCCGCAGCGTTCTTCGATCTGAAGAAGCTCACCCACTTCAACGCCGAGTACATGCGGGCCATGACGGCCGACGAACTGCTCACCGCAGCGACGCCATGGCTGACCGGCCCCGATGCGCCCTGGCCGGCCGGGAGCTACGACCCCGAGTGCATGGAGCGGCTGGTGCCGCTGATCCACGAAAGGGTCCGCACCCTGGCTGACGTACCGGGATCGGTGGACTTCTTCTTCGGCGATCCGGTGATGGACGAGCGGGTTTGGGAGAAGGAGATGGTCAAGGGTCGCCACGTGCCCGAGATCCTCGACGACGCCATCCGGTGTCTCACCGACTGCGAGTGGGATCCGGACGTGTTGAGCGAGATCATCCTCGGTTTCTCCGACCGGTACGAGATCAACAAGAAGCGGTCGCAGATGCCGGTTCGGGTCGCGGTGACCGGGCGATCGGCCGGACCGCCGCTGTGGCAGTCGCTGGTCGAGCTGGGCCGCGACGAAGTGCTGACCCGTCTCGGAGCGGCGCGGTCGAGGCTCTGAGGCGATGAGCCCACCGGCGACCACCGAGGCGGGAGAGGAGCCGACCCCTCGGCGGTGGCCGCTGAAGTTGGCACTGGCTGCGGTCGGTGTGGCGGTGCTGTACGTGTTCGTGACCCTCGTGCAGGTCTGGGACACCTCACGGGCCGACGACGCCCGGCCCGCCGAAGCCATCGTCGTGCTGGGTGCGGCCCAGTACTCGGGAACGCCGTCGCCGGCGTTGGCCGGCCGACTCGATCACGCTCTCGAGCTCTACGAGCAGGACCTCGCCGGCCTCATCGTCGTGACCGGGGGAGGCCAGGAGGGCGACATCACCACCGAGGCCAAGAGCGGGTACGACTATCTCCGGGACGCCGGCGTACCCGACGACGCGATCCTGCTCGAGGTCGACGGCACCAGCACCTACGAGTCGCTGAGAGCCACCCGGCGGTTCCTCGCACGGCGCGGGATCGACGAGGTGATCCTCGTGTCCGATCCCTCCCACTCCCATCGGGCGCGCGACGTCGCCGAAGAGGTGGGTCTGGTCGGTCACGTGTCTCCCACCGATGCCTCGGCGAGCTTCGGACAGCTCGTGCGGGAGACCGCTGCGGTGTCGGTCGGTCAGCTCATCACCTATCGCCGGATGGACCGTCTCGCGGGCTGATACCGGTATCGCATCGACGGACCGAGCGGGTACGATCGTCGATCGTCCTTCGGGGATGGTGTAATTGGCAACACATCTGGTTCTGGTCCAGACATTGGGGGTTCAAGTCCTCCTCCCCGAGCTGACGCGGTAGTCTCTGCCGCTCACATATGGCCGCCGGCCCGGTTCGGGCGGGCGGTCTGCTGGCCCCGTTCGTCTAGCGGCCTAGGACGCTGGCTTCTCATGCCAGTAGCACGGGTTCAAATCCCGTACGGGGTACCACTCGCTCGAAATCTGGTCCGCCACCGTCGGAGACCGACGGCTGGACCGCCCGAGTTCGGGCTGGCGCCTGCCTTTGCGGTTGTCCGGCCGATGGGCGGGGCTCGGGCGGAACTCTTTCCGCGGTCGACGCGGCGACCGGACAGATCAACTGGAGCGTCGCCGCGGCCGGCTACATCGATGCTCCCTCGGTGGATGACACCGGCGTGTATGTGACGCACGTCTGCGACGCGACCCGTATCTCGCTCGATGGTTCGCGTGTCTGGACGATCCCGTCAGGCTGCACCGGTGGCGGCGGCAAGCACGCGACGCTCGACTCGGCCAACTCGCGCCTCTATGTCCGCAACTACGCGGTTTCGGGTGGAGCGTTCATCGCCGATACGCAGACCGGGGCTGTCGGCCAGTCGGTTCCGTACGGTTCGCCGTACGCCATCTCCGGCGACGCCGCGTTCACGGTCGACGACGGGTACTCGTGAATGTCGATGCCGGCTCACCGATCGCGGATCTCGATGAACAGAACGTGTCGCGCCCACCAGCGGGCTCGGCCGTGGGGCAAGGTCTGGTCACGGTGACGACGGAGGATGGCATCGTCGCCCTGTCGAGTTAGGGACCTGCGGATGGATTGTTTGGCACCGAGGCAGACGCCGCCGCTACGCGGAGGTACGGAGTTCAGCGGAGCCTCAGGGTGATTCTCGGGCCAGGCCATCGACGACTTCTGAGGCGGGGTGAGCCGTCAGCGTCGCTGGTGGAACCAGCAGTTTGCGGTCGCGCGAGCCGCCACCGATGATGAGTCGGCGGCGTTCCATGACGCGAGCATCGATCCAGAGTGGCAACTGGGTCGTGCAGCCGAACGGGGTCACGCCGCCGATCTGCATTCCGGTCAGACGGACCGTCTCGTCGGCCGACGCGAAGGAGGCCTTGCGCACGCCGAGCCGCTTTCGGACCACCTTGTTCACGTCGAGCCGGCAGTCGGCCGGTACCAGGCACATGGCGTAGCTCGCCGGGTCGCCTTTGCCCACCACCACGATCGCGTTCGCCGAGTCCTGCGGCTCATACCCGTAGGCTTCGCAGAAGGCTGCCGTGTCAGCCAGGTCGGGGTCGCAGGGCACCACCTCGTAGGAGGCTCCGAGGGCGTCGAGTTGGGCGAGGACGGGATCGGTGCTTTCGGCCACGGGGTCGAGCCTACGCTGGTCGTCGCCGGCCGATCAGCGGGTCCGGAGCGGCCTCAGGAATCGCGTGAAAGCACCGGCGCACCGCCGGTGAGGTGGGCGACGGCGTCCCGCATGGCGACGTCGACCAGCCCGGCGCGTCCTTCAGCCCACGATGCCAAGACTCCGGCGGCAGCGGTGAGCCCTGCGATCGGGTCCGCGGCGGCGTCTGCGATGAACCACGGTTCGTCGTCCACGAACGTGACGAGGCCACCGGCGGCGGCGGCATCGTCGCCGAAGGCGATCCGGTTGGCGTCGGGGCCGGTGCGTCCGTAGCCGGTGATGCTGCACCAGATGCCGCCTGATGCCACGTGCTCCATCGGATCGATGTCGAACCGTTCCATGGCCCGCGGGCGAGACGCCTCGATCACGATGTCCGCGTCGGTGATCATCGACCGGAGCTCGTCGACGCCGGCCACCGTGGAGAGGTCCACCTCGACCAGCGTCTTCCCCGCGTTCAGACGACGGTAGAACGCCGGTGTACCTCGCCGGGCCCCATCGGGCCTCGTGGTGCTCTCCAGCTTGATCACCGACGCCCCGGCCCGGGCCAGGTACCAACCCGCCAGGGGTCCCGCCCACAGTGACGTGAGGTCTATGACGGTGGGTCCTTCACCACCGCGGAAGCGAGATGCCGGTTCGATCACGCAGGGACGCGGTCCGGTCGACTCGTCTCTCGTTTCCCGTTGGGCGTCGACCTCCCATGAGGTGGGCACCGCGGCGATCGCGAGGCCGAGCAGTGCGGCGCGTGTCACCACGTCGGCGGTGGTTCGCTCACGAACGCCGGCGCTGGCGATCGCCCACGGATCGTCGTCCTGTCGGCTCTCGAAGAGGGCCGGGATCGAGTCGAGGTCGTCCTGGCGGGGCAGGTTGACAGCCAGCCAGCCGTCGGCCGCCTCCAGCAGGCGACATGAGGTTCCCGCCGACCGCGGCCCGTGTCCCCGATAGCCGAGCAGAACAGCACGCTCGGTCAGCAGCGAGAGACCGCTGGGTCCGCTCGCCGGGCCATCGACGGCCGCCGACAAGCGGCTGACCGCCAGGTCGAGCGCTTCGAGCCGGTACAGCCAGGAGAGGTCGAGGTGGCGGAGGTGGCGGTCATGGGGCCCGACGAGTCGGTCCAGATCCGCCTGCGGCCACACCGGCCAGGTGGGCATGGATCGAGCGCAGTCCTCAACGTCCAACCGGTCGCCGTCGACGAGCAACGCCGCCTGGATCCCCCTGAGGTGAGCCGTCGCCACTTCGGTCGCAGTGGATTCGCCCGGTCCGGTCACTCCGGCCGACCGTAGTCCGAGCCCGGGCCGGGCGGATGTTCCCCGTTACCTCGCCGAAATCTGGTCCGCCACCGTCGGAAACCGACGGTTGGGTCAGGGGTGTCCTCCCCCGGGGAGCTTCGCAGCCCGCGTCGTCGGGGCGAAGTAGGTTGGTTGGCGCATGAGTCAGGCCGAACCCGCTCCACTCGGCCCGCTCCCGGGTGGCACGCTCACCTCTGTTCCGGGGGTTGCCGTCGGCCACTGGACCGACAGCACCGCCCGCACGGGCTGCACCGTCGTCGTCCTGCCCGAACCGAACCGCGTGGCGGGGGAGGTGCGGGGCGCGGCACCGGCGACGCGCGAGACGGCTTTGCTGGCCCCGGGCATGACCGTCGAACAGGCTCAGGCCATCGTCCTGTGCGGCGGGAGTGCGTTCGGCCTGGCGGCCGCCGATGGCGTCGTCGCTGCTCTCGAGGCCGACGGGCGCGGACATCCGACGAGCTGGGGACCGGTGCCGATCGTCCCCGCCGCAGCGATCTTCGACCTGGCGGTCGGTGACGGTTCCCGGCGCCCCGACCGGCGCAGCGGTGAGGCGGCGTACGAGGCGGCCGGCGACGACCCGGTGGGAACGGGTCGGGTCGGGGCGGGGACGGGCGCGGTCGTGGCCAAATGGCGTGACCGGCGCCGACCGGGGGGACTGGGGTCGGCTGCCGTGGCCGTGGCCAACGGCACGGTTGCCGCCCTGGCGGCGGTGAACTCGGTGGGTGACGTCTTCACGCTGGCCGGCGAGCCATTGACCGGTGGGCCGCCTGCTCCACCGGTGCTACAGGTCGACCTGCAGGCCGGCGAGCACACGACGCTCGTCGTGGTCGCCACCGATGGAGCATTCGATCGGTCCGAGCTGGGGCGCCTCGCCGTGAGGAGCCAGGATGCGATCGCCGCCTGCCTGCGGCCGGCTCACACCGCCTTCGACGGCGACGCGACGTTCGCCGTGTCCTGCGGAGAGCGGACGATCGCTCCCCACGACGCCGCCGAAGCCGCCTTCGTCGCGACCGCTGCGGCCATCGAATCCGCCGTCACCGGCTAGATATGGAGACACTCAGCTACACCAGATGTAGCTGAGTGTCTCCATATCCCGTCAGACGCGTTCGATGATGATGGCGGGGGCCATGCCACCGCCGGCGCACATGGTGATGAGGCCGAGCTGCTGGTCACGGCGCTCGAGCTCGTCGAGCACCGTCCCGATGAGGATGGCGCCGGTGGCACCGATGGGATGACCCAGCGCCATGGCGCCGCCGTTGACGTTGACCTTGTCCCGGTCGAGGTCGAGGTCACGCATGAACTTCTCGGACACGACGGCGAAGGCCTCGTTGACCTCGAAGAGGTCGATGTCGTCGAGCGTGAGGCCGCCGCGGTCGAGCACCTTGCGGGCCGCGGGTACCGGCGCGTTGAGCATGAGGGTGGGGTCATCGCCCATGTTCGCCGTTGCGATGACCCGCGCCCGCGGGGTCAGGCCGTTCGCCTGCGCATACTCCCGACTGGCGATGAGCAGGGCGGCGGCACCGTCGACGACGCCCGAGGAATTGCCGGCGTGATGGACGTGTTCGATTTCGAGATCGGGGTACTTCGTGGCCATCAGCTCGCGGTAGGTGGGGGCATCCTCGGTGGGCCGGTAGTCGGCGACGGCAGAGAAGCTCGGCGGCAGGGAAGCGAGGGACTCGGCGGTGGTGCCGGGCCGGGGGAACTCCTCGTGGTCGAGCGCGAGGGTGCCGTCGAGGTCGTACACCGGCACCAGACTCCGTTCGAAGCGGCCCTCCCTGATCGCGGTATCGGCCCGAGCCTGGGATTCCGCCGCGTGCTCGTCGAGTGCGGAGCGGGGAATGGCCTCGAGGGTGGCGATCGCATCGGCCGCTACGCCCTGATGTGGTTGGGGGTGGATCTCCCGGAGATGGGCGTTGTTCGCCCCGAGCGGCAAGAGGCCCTTCTTGGGGAGGGACATCATCTCGGTCCCGCCGGAGATGACGAGGTCCTCCATGCCGGCCATCACCGCGTTGGCGGCGAAGTTGGCGCTCGTGATGCCCGAGCCGCAGAAACGGTCGAGGGTCACGCCGCTGGCTCGAATGTCGAAGCCGGCGTCGAGCGCGGCCATACGGCCGAGATCGCCACTCTGCTCGCTCACCTGGGCGCTGGTACCCCACACGATGTCATCGACATCACCGGTGTCGAAGTCGTTGCGGTCGACGAGCGCGCGCAGGACGGTGGACCCCAGCTGCTGCGGATGGAGGTGGGCCAGGGCGCCCTTTCCCTGCTTGCCGATGCCCCGCGGCGTGCGGCAGGCGTCGATGATCAGTGCTTCCGGCATGGTGGATTCCTTGCGGTGGGAGGCGAGCCTCCAGGAATCTAGTTCCCGTGCTCGGGAACGGGTCGTCCGCCCGCAGGGGTGACCGAGGTGGCGGGCGGCACACGGCGGCCGCGCTTGATCGTGTACATCGCGATGTCCGGCGTTCTTGATGACCTCGTCCGCCGTGTCGTCCGGGCGAGCCGCCACCACGCCAACGCTGGCGTGGATCTCCATGGGGCCGAGGCCGGTGTCGATGGGCTGCTCGAGCACCTGTTCGATCCGTGAGGCCAGTGCGGCATCGCCGGTCTGGTCGTAGCCGAGCGCCACGACGACGAACTCGTCGCCGCCGATGCGCGCCGACAGGTCACCGGAGCGCACGACATGCTGGAGCCTCCTGCCGACCTCGACGAGAACCCAGTCGCCGATGTTGTGGCCGAAGAGGTCGTTGATCGGCTTGAACCGGTCGAGGTCGATGAACGCCACCGCAACCGGCGGCCCGCCACTTCGGAAGGCCTCCAGGACCGCATCGAGGTGCTCGATGAGCCTGGCCCGGTTCGCGAGCTCGGTGAGCGGATCGTGGTGGGCCATGAACTCGAGATCACGTCGCAGGGCGGCGAGCTCGGAGATGTCGTTCGCCGAGACGACCATCCCCTGCACCGAGGGGTCGTCGAGCAGATTCACGATCGAGACGGCGAACGGAACGGGAGCACCGCCGTGGGTCGATCGCATGGCGACCTCGAGCGACGACTCGCCCAGGCCGGCCTCGATCTGGTCGAACACCGAGGAGATGCGGCCACGGTCGGCCGGGTCGACCATCTCGGTCATCTCGAGATCGTGGGCGTCCTCCGGGTCGATGCCGAGGAGGCGGCAGAGCGACCCCGACACCCCCTGGATGCGTCGATCCCGGTCCACGAGCATTGTCAGGGTCGATGCATGGTGGAGGACGGCCCGGAGCCGCTCCGAGGAGTCCGACACCAGTTCGCTCCAGCGTCGGTCGGTGAGATCGCGCAGGCTCAGGAGGGTCGAGCCGTCGGCCACCCATGGGGCCGTGTCGGAGTCGACCGGTGCGCCGATGAGCTCGACGAGACGCCAGCCCTGTGCGGTCCGAACCCGTAGTTCGATCGGCCGACCCACCTCTTTGGACTGCACCGTCGTCATCGCCATCAGGGCGAGCTCTTGATCCTGCGGATGCACCATCGACAGCCCGTCGTGGCCGAGTTTCTCGCTCACCTCCCAGCCGAACAGCCGTTCCGCAGCTGCATTCCCCCACGACACACGTCCGGCGTCATCGAGCATGAGGACCGCATCCGGAAGCGCGTCGGCCAGATCAGCCGGGGTTTCAGCCATGGAGTTCCATCGACCCGGCCGGACCCGGGATGAGGGCGACGCCGCGATTCGGCTGAGATTCAGGCCCCCGGCGGGGGCGGAAGGGGCGGACCGGACCTCCCACCCGGTGGTGGTGGGAGCGGTGGCGTTCCCGGCGGTGGTGGCGCGCCGGCCGCGGGTGGCGAGTGCCGGGCACGTCGGAAGAGGGCGGTGAAGACGAGGATCAACGCCATGATGAGCAGAGTCGTGCCGCCGATCGCCGCGATGACGATCCCGACGTTGTCGCCGTCACCGCCGGACCCCGTGCCGCCGCCGCTCACGCCGCTCGCGTCGGAGAGATCCACGGTGAAGGTTTCGGGAATGATGACGCGACCCTCAGGTCCGGTCAGAACGGGTTGACCGGCCGCTCCGACCGTCGTGGTGTACCGGTCACCCGCCGCCGCCGCCGTATCCACCCAGAGCCACGAGCTGCCGGTGGCCATGTCGGTCCGGGTGAGGTGCATCGTCGCACCGGGAGCGATCGCCTCGAATGTGGCCTCGATGGTGCCGTCGGCCGGCGGGGCGTAGACGAACCCCCACGAGTCCGGCTCGGGGAAAGGGAGGGCCAGGCCGTCGACGTAGCCGACCATGCGTTGCTGGTCGATGCCGGGACCGACCTGGTCGAAGACCAGTCGGTGCTCGCCGTCGTCCAGTTGCACGGCGAACGGCGAGTGCAGGATGTCGAGGAACCGGGCTCCGGCCGGCCCTCGGACCGCTTCGAACCCGGGCAGGTCGGGATCGGGGGGCTCGAAACCGGGATAGCTCGGCTCGAACAGCCCCCGGGTGAACCGGTTGGGCAGATTCAGGTACAGGTCGCGGCCGACCTGCGCGCCCCAGACGTTGTAACAGAACTCCACCGGATCGGGGGCCGATCCCCTTCCTCGCCCGTTCTCGCGGACGAGCTGCTCCAGCGCGTTGAAGAGCCGGCTGGCGCCCGAGGTCCCCGACGTGTCGCTGTCCACCTTCAGACCGGCGCTGATGGCGATGACCAAGGCCGCGGCGAGCCAAGCGGGTGGCCCCCCGGCGGAAGCGAAGAGGGCGGCCCCGCCCGACGCGGCGTAGGGGCTCCAGTCGCCGCGGGAGGCCATCTCCATGTAGCCGGTCCCGAAGAGGTGGTACCAGCCACCGGTGTTGTCGCCGGCCGTGCGGACCGGCACCAGGTGGTCGTCGAAGAACCGGGGATCTGCGTTGGCGACGGGGAAATTGGCCAGACCTCCGGTGCCGTCGCCGCGGGCGAGCGTGCGCATGGTGTTGTGGGCGGTGAGCATCGCCTGGTTGGCGTCGCCGTCGTTGAGCTCCAGAGCCAGCTCGAACACCTCACCGGGTGTCAGTCGGTGTTCGGTCTCGCCCGCGGACCGGCGCCGGTCGGACTGGGCCGCGATCCGGTCGCGCAGGGCCCGCTCGTGGCCGGTCAGGTACTGCGAGTTCAGCGCGGGGACGACGTGCCCGTTGGAGAACAGCCACAGCACGTCGGTGATGCCGCCGATCGACTCGGTCGAGTAGGCGTGGTTCGAGGGATTGGCCGCGTTGTAGTTGACGATGGCCAGCCGGAAGTCGGCCGCCAGGAACTCACCGTTGATGGCGACGTCGGTGTTGGCGATGTCGGTGACACCGCCGGCGGCGAGCCGGTCGGCTCCGAAGCCCTCGAAGAGGGCGATCGCCTGGGCGCACAGAGGCTGGCCCGGCGGTACCACGATCGACGTTGTCGTCGTGGTGGTGGACGTCGTAGTGGTGGTGGACGTCGTGCTCGTGGTGGTGGTGGTCGTCCCGCCGCTGCCAGCGGATCCGATGTTGCCGACGATCACGCCGATCCGCTCGATCATCGCGGCGGTGGCCGCATTGACCTGGTCGCCGTCCTGACCGTCGCGCTCGGCGTGGCCGAACACGACGAACGAGCCGACCGCACCCACCCAGACCTCGTCGTATTCGAACAGGATGCGGGTGAACGGTGTGGCGAATGCCCCGGCGGCGTCGGTGCCCTCGAGCGACCCGACGAAGAGGGCGACCCCGGCGGCTTCCTGCCCGATGCGCTGGACCTCGGCGGCCGCCTCACCGCTGGACGCCATGCTGTACGCGCCGACGGCGAGCGGTCCGATCCACGCCTGACCGTCGTAGACGTCGGTCAGGTTCGAACACGCCGCCTGAGCCGAGGGGACCGACACGTCCCAGGTCTGGATCCCACGGACACTGAGGTCCAGATCCACGGTGGACGCGCCCACGGCCCAGGTGCCGTCGGTCGGGGTGAGATCGCACACCTGGTCATCGGTGAAGTCGGCGGCAGCCGCCGCCCGAGCCGTGGTCAGGAGCGGCGTCAGCAATGCGATCGCCAGGAGGCACCGAGCGGTCGTTCGACGAGGGTGTCCCGACCATGGCGGGCCCCGTGTCTCCCCGCGGACGAACTCGGACGCCATGGGGAGAAGGTACCAAGCGGGTCGGGTCGGGTGCCCGGAGGCTCAGGAGCTCAGGCCTTCTCCTCGACCCGGCCGTCGGCGTGGCGGGCGAAGCGGCCCTTCGTGGGTCCGTGGTGCGGATCGTCGGAGTCCCAGGGCCATCCCCCGAAACCGGTGCGCCGATAGTCCTGCATCGCCTGGCGGATCTCGGCCTCGGTGTTCATGACGAACGGCCCGTATTGGGCCACCGGCTCGCCGATCGGCCGACCCTGGAGCACCATGGCGTCGACCGGGCCGGCGGCGGCGGCGAGGTCGACGGACCGTTGGGCGGTGACCACCGCGCCGGTGTCGGCACCGACGGGATGGCCTTCGATCTCCAGCCCCGTCCCGTCGAAGAGGTAGATGACCCGCGAGATCCCGGGACCGGTGGCGGGGAGGTCGAGGTTGGCGCCGGCGTCCATGGTCACGTGCCAGAGGGCCACGTCGGACCCGGCTCGCGACGCCCAGGAGTCGGGGGGCGGCCTCAGCGGTTCGGCATCACCGAACTGCCCCGCGATCACGGTCACCACGGCGATGCGGCCGTCCTCGTTGCCGTGTTCGATCCGGGGGATGTCCTCGGCCCACAACATCGTGAAGTAGGGATCGACGAGCTTGTCCGCCGGTGGGAGGTTCAACCAGATCTGGAACATGTGGAGGTGGTTCGGCCGGTCGGGATCGAGGAGCGGGAACATCTCGGAGTGGACGACGCCGGAGCCCGCCGTCATCCACTGCACGTCACCCCGACCGAATCGCGCCGCGGCCCCGAGCGAATCGGAGTGGTCGCAGATGCCTCGGCGGATGTAGGTGATCGTCTCGAAACCGCGGTGGGGATGCTGGGGGAAGCCCGGGACGACCCGGCCGTGGTACATGTTCCAGCCGTCGATGCCAGCGAAGTCCTGGCCCAGCTGCCGGCCGGCGAGGGGGGCGACGGGACCGAGCTCGGGGTTGCCCGGTGGGTACGCATCCCGATGGTGGGCACAGAACAGGAAGGGATCCAGCGTCCGCCACCGAGGTCCGAGCGGAACGGTCTGCAGGATCGGCGAATCGACGGGTCGACCGGTCGTCATCCCGTCAGGCTACGGCCACGCCGTCGGCGTCCCCCATGGACCGATCCGCAACCGCCGTCGCCCTGACCGACCGTCCCGGGTCGTGCCAGGCGCGCGCCCCGTGCGGTACCGTCGAGCGAATGAGTGACCGGCACGGGACCGAGCGCGGTCCGGTGCGCCGGACGGTCATTCGGGTCGCCGTGGTGGTGGCGACGGCGGTGATCGTCACGGGCTGCCTCGTTCCCGACCCGGCGAGTTACGGGCGGACCCTCGGGTACAAGTACGAGAGCGGTCAACGGGTCGACGCCCATGTCACCTGGGGCCGCCGCGACCTCGGCGGGGACATCTACCTGCCGAAGGGCAGACCGAAGGGCACCCTGATCTACTACTCGGGGGGCGGTTTCATCCGGTGGGTCACCTATGGCACCGAGGCCGCGCTCGCCCACGTCAGGCGCGGGTGGGCGGTCTTCGTCCCCGACTACCGGCTCGACGAGCGCTTCCCCGCGGCGGCGGTCGACGCGGTCGACGCCGTCCGATTCGTCAGGACCCGCGGGGGTGCGCACGGTCTGAACCAGGACCGCGTCGTGGTGATGGGGCTGAGCTCCGGAGCCACCCTGGCCGGGCTCGTGGCCGTCAGCAACGACGAGGGATGGTTCGGCCACGATGCCCGATCGCGGCCCGACGCGTGGATCGCCGCCGGCGGGATCTACGCCTTCGACACGGTCGGAAGCCGGGGTGGCGGATGGCGGATCTACGCCGACGACTTCAGCCGGAGCTGGTTCGGCAATCGGTCCGCCCCGGCCCGATCGTCAGCGCTCAGGGCCGTCAGCGCCGCCGACCCGCCCGTCTACCTGATCCACGGAGAGGACGACTACATCGTCCACCCGGACGAGTCGACGGCGATGGCCATCGCCTACGACGCGCTGAACCTCGACGTGGCATACGACGTGGTCTCCCCTCCCGCCGACCAGGCGTCGCAGTACCACGTGGCCAGCGCCTTCGGGGCCAACCAGGCCGAGCTGAACCGGTTCCTCGACCGCGCTGCACGCTGACCGCTCGTTCTAAACCGGATCTGGGGAAACTCAGCTACATCTGGTGTGGTTCTACGTCCCCAAAACCCGTAAGTGGCAGGCTTGGTCGGGTGAAGGTCGAACAACTGTGGCGGTATCCGGTCAAGTCGATGCTGGGGGAGGAGCTCACCTCGGCCCAGTTGGACGACCGCGGCCTGGTCGGGGATCGGGGTTGGGCGGTCCGCGACGAGGTGCGGGGCGGCATCCGTGGCGCCAAGAAGATCGTCGGTCTCATGCCGCTGGCGGCCCGCTACCTGGACGAGCCCGACGGCGAGGTCGAGATCAGGGTGCCCGGTGGTGTCACGATCCGAAGCGACGACGCCGACCGCGACGAGCGGCTCTCAGTCGCGGTCGACCACCCGGTCACGCTGTGGCCCCGGCGGCCCGCCAGCGACCTGGACCACTACCGACGCGGGCCGGCCGACCACGAGGACATCATCGAGGAGCTGCGTTCGATCTTCGGTCGCGAGCCCGACGAGCCGCTTCCCGATCTCAGCGTCTTTCCTCCCGAGATCCTCGAGTTCGAATCTCCGCCGGGAACCTACTTCGACGCCTTCCCCCTCCTGGTGATGTCCACCTCGGCACTCCGTTCGTTGGCCGACGCCCTTCCCGGCTCGACCATCGACGTCCGCCGCTTCCGACCCAATCTCGTGATCGACACCGGCGGGCGGCACGGCCATCCCGAGCTTGAGTGGGCCGGTATGCGCGCCAGGATCGGGTCGGCCACCATCGAGCTCACGGCCCCGTGCCCGCGCTGTGTGATGGTGACCCGCGCCATCGACGACGGCCTCCCCCGGGACACCGCGATCCTCCGCCACATCGTGCGAGAGCTGGACCAGAACGTCGGCCTCTACGCGAGGGTCGTCGAGAGCGGCGCCGTCACCGTCGGCGACTCGGTGTTGCTGGGCTGACACCGGACACGGCGCGAGCTCGTGCGGTTGGAGTGACGCGACCATCAACCCGGGATTGAGCCAGCGCGGCTGTAGCATCCAGGTCGGGAGGGGGTGGTGACAGTCGACGGCCGCATCATGCCACGACGGAGGATCTCGGTCCCGGCCGCCCGGGCCGGCGGCGTGATCACGACCGACATGCCGGCCGAGCCGCCCCTCTCCAGTGTCCCCGGTCGAGCACGGATCGGCCGGGCGAGGATCACCGGTGCGCTCCTGGAACTCCACCCGACCTCACTGGTGGTGCACCATCGTGGTGTCGAACCTCGACCGCTCGTCATCCTACGGAGCGGCACCGGACGCATAAGGGTCGGTCCCGGTCTGCTGGGGATGTCGCTCCGGCTCTTCGACCGGTCCGGGCGTCGACTCGGCTTCATGTTCTGGGCGATGGATGCGAGGGCCCTCTACCGGGGGCTGGCCGATGCCGGCTGGCAGACGATGCTGGTCTGACCCGACTTCCCGGCAAGGCCCCGCTCGCCCACGGATTGGCGAGCGGAGGATAAATCTCATGTAAGGTGATCTACCGCGCACTACGGTGCGGGCGAAGTCGGGGGCAGCGGGTCTCCGCGCGGAGAATGCGTAAGAGGGGAAACACATGTCGAGACGTACCCAGAAGAGGGGTGCGGCGTTCATCGTCGCGCTCATGAGCCTGGCGGTCATCGCCGCAGCCTGTACGCCGCCGGTGCCCCCGGTGGTCAAGAACTGGGAGTTCAAGTCCACCCAGGTCACCGTCAACGAGGCCAACGACTGCCTGGAGCCGATCATCTTCGGGTATTGCGTAATCGGGTCCAGCTTCGAGGACGAGGCCTACGTGCTCAACGTCGGCTTCCGGGTCAAGCTCGGCGTCCCCGGCTCGGCCTCGGCCTGGGTCGCGGGCAGCCGCAGCAACGACACGGCGGTCACCGAGGGTCAGACCAAGGCGTTGAGCGGTGCCAAGCAGAACGCGGTGCTGTTCCCGGCCGTGCCGACGATCGACCTCGGCAACCTCAACACCGACGATCTCGAGATCGTCGGGACCTACACATGGGCGATGGAGAAGGACTTGACCGGCGTCTCCGGTGCGGCCAGCGACGTGGCCGGCATCCTCGAGGAGGCGCTCAACAACACCCTGGCGGCGGATGGATCAACCCTCGATCCGGACACCATCGGCGATGTCATCCTGGACCTGATCTTCGACAACCTGTGGGACGCCTTCACCTTGCTCATGGCCAACTTGGACTTCGGTCTTGGTGACGACGCCATGGGCGGAGGCCTCTACGTCGGAATCGGCGCCTACGGCGGCCTCGCGTCGGTGATCGATGCAGCAGCGGCCGGTTTCAGCCTGCCGACCTGGGGCGGCATTCCCCTTCTCAACCTTCCGCCCGCCATCCAGCAGGGCGGTTTGTTCACGATGGACAGCAACCGCAGCTTCAACGGTCAGGTGTTCGACAACGGTGGATGTCTGTTACCGCAGTGCGGCATCCACACGTACAACTTCTCGGCCAACGAGGTCTAGACCCTCGTCTCGACCTGAATCGGTGACGGAGGTCCGGGCTTCGGCCCGGGCCTCCGCCCGTTTTCCGCCGGTCTTCCGCCCATTCACGGCTCCGAGCGGGTAGACCTGGAACGGTGGATGTCCTCGTCACCGTCGACCGACCCGACCTACCCGAGCGGCTCCGGGTCCGGGCCCGCCGCATCGTCGAGGTGGAGGGGACCGCGCTCCACCCCGAGACCGTCGCCGAGCTGCGAGGGTCGCTTCCACGCAGAGTGGGTGTAGTGGGCCGCGATGTCTCGGCGGCGGTGTCGGTGGCACGGGAGCTGCACGACGCAGGATTCCTGGTCGAGCTCCACACCGACGAAGAGATCGAAGGCGTCGACGGGATCCAGATCCGGCCCCTCACCGATCCCGGCCCGGCCATGGATGTCGCCGATTCGCTCCTCGATCTGGTCGGCGAAACGCCGCTGGTCCGGCTCGACCGGATGGGCAGCGAGCTCGACGGTCAGCTGATCGCCAAGCTCGAGCTCCTCAACCCCGGCGGTTCGGTGAAGGACCGCCCCGCGCTGGCCATGATCGAGGCAGCCGAGCGCGACGGCAGCCTCCAGCCCGGGGGCACCATCGTCGAGCCGACCTCGGGCAACACCGGCGTCGGCCTGGCCATCGTCGCCGCCCGACGCGGCTACCACTGCATCTTCGTCATGCCGGACAAGATGAGCCAGGAGAAGATCGGCCTGCTCCGCGCCTACGGCGCCGAGGTGGTCGTCTGCCCGACCGCGGTCGCGCCCGAGCACCCCGATTCCTACTACTCGGTGGCCGACCGGCTGACAGCCGAGACCAAGGGGGGATTCCAACCGAGCCAGTACCACAACCCCGAGAACCCGGCCGCACACTTCCGCTCGACCGGGCCCGAGATCTGGGCCCAGACCGCCGGCCGCGTGACCCACTTCGTGGCCGGCATCGGCACGGGCGGCACCATCACCGGGGTCGGCCGGTACCTCAAGGAGCAGAACCCCGAGGTGCAGATCATCGGCGCCGACCCGGAAGGCTCGGTGTACTCGGGTGGTACCGGACGGCCCTACCTGGTCGAGGGCATCGGCGAGGACTTCTGGCCCGGCACGTACGACCCCGACGTCGTCGACCGCGTCGTGCCCGTTTCCGATCGTGACTCCTTCCTCACCGCCCGGGCCATCACCCGCACCGAGGGGATCCTGGTCGGCGGGTCGGCCGGGACCGCCGTGCACGCCGCGCTCGAGGTCGGCACCGAGCTCGGCTCGGACGCGGTGATCGTCGTACTCGTCCCCGACAGCGGGCGGGGCTATCTGTCGAAGATCTACAACGACGGGTGGATGGCCGACTTCGGCTTCCTCCGCATCGGCGATCGCACCGCGGGCGACCTGCTCCACCGCAAGCGGCGCGATCTGCCCGACCTCGTGCACGTGCACCCCGAGGAGACGGTCCGGCAGGCCATCGAGATCCTCCGCGAGTACGAGGTGTCCCAGCTCCCGGTCGTCAAGGCCGAGCCGCCGGTGACGGTGGGGGAGGTCTCGGGTTCGGTGCGCGACCGTCCGTTGATGGAGGCCGCGTTCCGCGACCCCTCCGTCCTGGACCGGACCGTGGCCGAGGTCATGGATCCGCCGCTCCCCACGGTGGGTGCGGGCGAACCGGTCGAAGAGGTCGTCGCCCACCTTGAATCGGCCGCCTCGGTCCTGGTGCTCGACGGCGGGCATCCCGTCGGTGTCCTCACCCGATCCGACGTCCTCGACTATCTGGCCGGGTCCCGATGACCGAAAGCTCGGCGGATGGGGGTGGCCGCGGCTTCGAGACCCGGGCCATCCACGACGGCCAGCCGCCCGATCCGACCACCGGGGCCGTCGTCACCCCCATCAGCCTCGCCACCACCTTCGCCCAGGAGAGCCCGGGCAAACACGGCGGGTACGAATACGCCCGGACCGGCAACCCGACCCGCACCGCCCTCGAGGCCGCCATGGCGTCGCTCGAAGGAGCCGATCACGGCTTCGCCTTCGCGTCCGGCATGGCGGCCACCGATGCCCTGTTGCGGGTCCTGCGGCCCGGCGACCACCTGCTCCTGCCCACCGACGCCTACGGCGGCACGTTCCGACTGGTCGACAAGATCCTGGCGCCGATGGACGTCTCGTACTCGGTCGTCGACTTCACCGACCCGGGTGCGGTCACCTCGGCCTGGCGGTCATCGACCCGCCTCCTGCTCGTCGAGACCCCGACCAATCCTCGGCTGACCGTCGTCGACATCGAGAACCTCGCCGGGATCGCCCGGGATCAGGGGGGCCTCTGCGTGGTCGACAACACGTTCGCCACCCCCTACCTCCAGCGGCCCATCGAGCTCGGAGCGCACGTCGTGCTGCACTCGGCCACCAAGTACCTCGGCGGCCACAGCGACGTCGTCGGAGGGATCGCGGTCACCGACGACGATGCCATCGCCGAGCACCTGGCCTTCGTGCAGAACGGCGTGGGGGCCGTGCCGTCGCCGTTCGACTCGTACCTGGTCCTGCGCGGCCTCAAGACCCTGGCGGTGCGGATGGACCGCCATTGCGACAACGCCCGGGCCGTCGTCGAGCTGCTGACCGCCCACGACGCGGTCGACCAGGTGCTCCATCCCGGTCTCGCCGACCACCCGGGCCACGACATCGCCCGGCGGCAGATGAGCGACTTCGGTGGCATGGTCTCGTTCGTCGTCGCCGATGTCGAAGCCGCCCGGCGCGTCACCGAGCGTACGGAGCTGTTCACCCTGGCCGAGTCGCTCGGTGCCGTCGAGTCCCTCATCGAGGTGCCGGCGCTGATGACCCACCTCTCGACCGCCGGGTCCGAGTTGGAGGTGCCGGGCGGGCTGATCAGGCTCTCGGTGGGGATCGAGTCCGGTGACGATCTGGTGGCGGACCTGACCCAGGCGCTCGGGTGACCCGGCGCCGAGCGGGCGGGGCGATGCCGTGACGCCGGAACCGATCGATCCCGACATATGGGCGAGCGATGTCGTGATCGCGGACGGTGGTGTCGTCCGGCTGCGTCCCCTGCACGCCGATGACGGTCCGAGGATGCTCGACCTCGCCGCCCGCCTGTCGGACGAGACGGTGTACAACCGGTTCTTCACCAATCGGCGGCCCGAGACCGACGCCGACCTGGAGCCCTTTCTCGATCTCGACTACCGCGAGCGGTTCGCGCTCGTTGCCGAGCTCGACGAGAAGCTGGTCGCGATCGGGCGATACATGGCGGACCCCGATCGAGGGACCGCCGAGGTCGCGTTCGTGGTCGACGACCGACACCAACTCCGCGGCATCGGCACCATCCTGCTCGAGTACCTGGCGGCCATCGCCCGGTCCAACGGCATCGATCGGTTCCACGCCACGACGCTGTCGGGCAACCGGAAGATGCTCAACGTGTTCGCCGGTGCCGGTTACCCGGTGCACCGTTCGCTCGACCAGGGCGTCTGGGA
The DNA here is from genome assembly GCA_963695075.1 of uncultured Acidimicrobiales bacterium. GTDB lineage: Bacteria > Actinomycetota > Acidimicrobiia > Acidimicrobiales > CAWCAL01 > CAWCAL01. The sequence continues at coordinate 458,325 of CAVOFR010000003.1, read as the reverse complement.
CGTCGAGTTCGGGCTCGATGCCTCGGTCAGCGACGCGATCGTCGACCGGGAGCGGAAGGCGGAGGCCGCCTCGGTCGGGCGGGTGCTGGCGCCGCGGTCGGTCGCGGTGGTCGGCGCGAGCCGCCAACAGGGTTCGATCGGCAACATCGTGTTCCGCAACATCATCCGCGCCGGCTTCGCCGGGGTGGCATATCCGGTGAACCCGTCGGCGGACAGCGTCGCCGGCGTCAAGGCATATCCGACTCTGGCATCGGTCCCCGGCTCGATCGACCTGGCGGTCATCGTCGTCCCGGCGGCTCACGTGCTGCCGGTCATCGAGGAGGCCGGGCATGCCGGCGTGGGGGCCGTGGTCGTGATCAGCGCCGGCTTCGCCGAAACGGGCTCAGCGGGTGCGGCTCTCCAGGCCGATCTGGTCCGCGTGGCCCATCGACACGGAATGCGCCTGGTCGGACCGAATTGCATCGGCGTGGTCAACACCGCAGCCGACGTCCGGCTGAACGCGACGTTCATGCCCGATGACCCGGTGCCGGGCTCGGTGGGTTTCGCTTCCCAGTCGGGAGCGTTGGGCCTGGCCATCGTCGATGTCGCCAGTGATCTCGGCCTCGGGCTCTCGTCATTCGTATCGGTCGGGAACAAGGCCGACCTCTCGGGCAACGACCTGCTCCAGTACTGGGAGCAGGATCCCGGCACCGATGTGGCGCTGATGTATCTGGAGTCCTTCGGCAATCCGCGGAAGTTCAGCCGCATCGCTCGCCGCTTCTGCCGGACCAAACCACTGGTCGTGGTGAAGAGCGGCCGGTCCGAGGCCGGCGCCAGGGCGGCGCTGTCGCACACCGCGGCCCTGGCCAGCAGCGACGTCCTGGCTGACACGGTGTTCCGCCAGGCCGGCATCATCCGGGTGGCGACGCTCGAGCAGCTCTTCGACGTTGCCCGCGTGCTCGTGCACCAGCCGGTTCCGGCCGGCCGGCGGGTGGCGATCGTCGGGAACAGCGGAGGTCCCGGCATCCTGGCCGCCGACGCGTGTGCCGGCGCCGGGCTCGAGGTACCCGAGCTGTCCGCGGCCACCCAGGAGGCCTTGCGGGACCGACTGCCCCTTGGGGCCGGCGTTTCGAACCCGGTGGACGTGATCGCCAGCGCGTCGGCGAGCGACTACGAGGCGGCGCTGCGGCTCGTGCTCGACGATGACGCGGTGGACATGGTGCTGGTGATCTTCACCGATGTGACCGTGACCGATCCCTTCGACGTGGCAGCCGCCCTGCGGCGTGTCGTCGAGGACGGCGTCACCAAGCCGATCGTGGCGTCGTTCCTCTCCGGAGAGGTCGGCCATGCCGTCGAGGCGACCGGACCCGATGGAGTAAGGCGCGACGTGCCGGTGTTCCCCTTTCCCGAGGCCCCGGCCATCGCCCTGGGCCATGTCGCACGGCTCGGACAATGGCGCCAGCAACCGCTCGGCACCGCCCCCGAGCTCGGCGACGTCGATCCTGCCGACGCCCGTTCACGGGCATCCCGCGCGGTCGCCTCGCATCCCGACGGCCTCTGGCTCCCGACCGAGGACCTGGCCGGACTGCTCGGTTCCGTAGGCATCTCGACGGTCCGATCAGAGCTTGCCACGTCGGCCGGGGCGGCACGGGAGCTCGCGGAAACGACGGGCGGGCCGGTCGCCCTGAAGGTGGTGTCCGACACGATCCAGCACAAGACGGATGCCGGGGGTGTGGTGCTCGGCATCGAACCCGGGGAAGTCGAACGGGAATACCTGGCGATGGCCGGTCGGATCGGCACTGCGATGCAGGGGGTGCTCGTCCAGCCCATGGTCGAACCGGGCATCGAGGTGATCATCGGTGCGGTCAACGACCGGGCGTTCGGTCCGGTGGTGATGTTCGGCTTGGGCGGAACCGCCACCGAGCTCTTCGCCGATCGAGCCTTCAGCATCGTGCCGGTGACCGATCTCGATGCGGCGGCCCTGGTCCGGACTCCCCGCAGCTCTGCCCTGTTGTTCGGGCACCGCGGCAGCGTGCCGGTCGATGTCGCCGCACTCGAGGACCTGGTCCTTCGCATCGGTCGGCTCATCGACACCGTGCCCGAGCTGAGCGAGCTCGATCTCAACCCGGTCATCGCCCGACCGGACGGAGCCTTCGTGGTGGATGCCCGGGCCCGGCTCGAACCGGTGGGCGATGTGCTCTCGGAGCCGGTGCGGCGTATCGGTCGGCCGGGTCGCTGAGCCCGTGTCGGGTCGTGTAGTGGTCGTCGACGGTCCCCACAGCCGGGACCACCGGACCCCGACGGGCCATGTCGAGTCGATCGAGCGGGTCGACGCGGTGCATCGTGGAATCGCCGCGGTCGACGGCCTCGAGGTGGTCATGGGCCGGTTGGCCGACGATGCCGAGCTGGAGCTCGTCCACCCTCGCGAGCACATCGACCACGTCCGCGGCATGAGTGAATCCGGCGGCGGTCGGATCGACCAGGACACGTTCGTCTCGGCGGGTACCCATGCCGCAGCCTGCGGTGCCGCCGGCGCCGGGCTGGTCGCCCTCGAGCGACTGCAAGCCGACCCCGCACTGGCCGCTGCGTTCGTCGTCAGCCGGCCACCGGGCCACCATGCGACAGCCACGGCGGCGATGGGATTCTGCTTCTTCAACAACGTGGCGATCGCCGCGGCACAACTGGCCCGAAACGGGCAGCGGGTCGTGATCCTGGACTGGGACGCCCACCACGGCAACGGGACACAGGAGATCTTCTGGGCGGACGACCGGGTGCTGTTCGTGTCCATGCATCAGGAGATCCTCTACCCGGGCACCGGCCACCTGCACGAACGGGGGCCCATGGCCGGTCACCTGACGACGGTCAATCTCCCGCTCCCGGCGGGGACGACCGGCGATCACTACCTGCGCCTGCTCGACGAGCTCGTCACTCCGGTCGTCGCTCGGTTCGAGCCCGACTGGGTGCTCGTGTCCTGCGGGTTCGACGCTCACGTTGACGATCCCCTGAGCCAGATGGGGCTGCACGCCGACGACTTCGGCCTCCTCACGGCGAGAGCAGCGGCCTGGGCTCCCCGGCCCGGACGCGCCGTCTTCTTCCTCGAGGGTGGCTACGACCTCCATGCCGTCGAGGAGTCGACCGCCGCCGTCCTCTCGACGCTCACCGGGGTCCGGACGACAGAACCCTCGCCGACCTCGGGAGGCCCGGGCGAGATCCGCGTCGCCGAGCTCCTGCGCTTCTGGTCGTAGCCGGAACCGACTCGCTTCCATCCGGTGAGTGCGTTATCGGGGTCTGTCCCCGAACAACGCACTCAGGTGCCGGTGAAGCGGGGCGGGCGTTTCTCGGCCAGGGCGGCGAGGGCTTCGCGGTGGTCGTTCGTGCCGAAGGTGGCGATCTCGAGGGCCAGCGCCTGATCGAGAACTTCGACCGCACGTGCCTTGAGCCCCGCATTGATCGCCTGCTTCGTGTACTGGACCGCGAGCGGGGCGCCCGCGGCCAAGCGCCGGGCGAACGCCAGCGCCGCGTCGTGGACCTCTTCGTCGTCGACGACGAAGTTGACCAATCCGATGCGCTCGGCCTCCTCCGCCGGCAGCGGGTCGCCGGTCAGCAGGTAACGCTTGGCGCGGGCCGGACCCACGGTCAGGGGCCAGGCGAGGGTTCCGCCGTCACCGGCGACGATGCCGACCTGGACGTGCGGATCGCCGATCGTGGCCGAGCGCGCCATGAAGATGGTGTCGCACAGCAGGGCGATCGAGGCGCCGAGTCCCATCGCGGGCCCGTTCAGTGCGCACACGACGGGGAGGGGCACATCGAGCAGGTCCCCGATCAGCTGCCGGGCGTCGAGCCGCAGGTGCTCGAGTGCGGAGCGGTCCTGCAGCGTCGGAAACCAGCCGAAGTCGCCGCCCGCGGAGAAGGCGTCGCCGGTACCGGTGAGCAGCACCGCACGGGCCGATCGTTCCTCCTTCAACCGGCGGAACAGCTGGGTCAGATCGGCGTGCATCGCGCCGTCAACCGCGTTCAACCGGGCGGGCCGATCATCACCCGGCCGATCGATGACCACCTCGAGGACATCGCCGCCTTCGTAGCGGTGCGTGTCGAACCGGACCGATCGGAACTGGTGACCCACGGCGACCCTCCCGGCTCGGCCGACCATCGAGCGGACGTTAGCGGGAACCTGCGTCGGGCCCGTCGGTCGGCGGACCAGCGAAGGCCTGCGCCCTCGTCATCCAGTCCCGTGCCGCGTCACCCGTCGTAACCAGGCCGGTGTCGTCCACGTGGCGGCGCTGGGTCGTGACCATGCAGAAGTCCACGGCGGTCCCGACCACCGACTCGACCGCTTCGTCGGGACCGAATCGCCAGGTCGCCCCCGACGGGGCTTCGAGCTCGACTCGGATCTCGGCGTCGGGGGCTTCGAGGCCCCGGTTGGCGTACGACCAGCCGCGGGTGATGAAGCCGAGCTGGGCGATGTGGCGGAGCCGGTCGGTGGCGGGTCGGTCGGCGCCGACCGCGTCGCCGATGTCCTGGCCGTGGGCCCAGACCTCCATGAGCCGGGCGGTGAGAAACGACTTGGACCCCATCGAGGGTCCGTACCAGATCACCCGGGTGTCGTTCTCGAGCATGGCCGCGGCCGCGGCCAGGCGGTCCCGATTGAGGCGCCACGCCGCCAGCAGCCCGGCCGGGTCGAGCTCCAGGAGGGGGCCCATCGTGTACCGATCGACGGCCTCCTCACCCTCCTCGACGAGATCCCAGAGCCCGCTGACCATGGCCCCGAACCCGTCCGGATCGGTGATGGCCGTCGCCGCAGCGTCGTCGAAGTAGGTGAGGTGGGCGATCTGGTGAGCCACCGTCCAGCCGGGGCTGGGGGTGAGCTGCGCCCAGGCATCGGCGTCCAGGTCGGCCACGACGGTGTCGAGCGCCTCCTGTTCGGCCAGTAGATCGGCTCGTACCTCTGCGACATCCATGGCGGGGTCCCTTCGCTCCACCGGCCCGGGCCGGTACCGGTGCACGCGTATCAAGGAATCCGCGATTCGAGCAAGACCGCGAAACGGGCAAGGATGTCGGGCGGGCCACGTGAGGATGTGTTGAACCGGCGGCTCGGAGGGAAACGCGCGTGACCATCGGGACAGAGCTACGTAGTCGGCTGGACGTGGGCTCACCCGACTATCAGCAGAACCTGGCGGCCATGCAGGGTCTCTGGGACCAGGTGGCGGAACAGCTGGCTCAGGTGCCGACCATCGGGGGACAGCGCTACGTCGATCGGCATCGGCGCCGGGGCAAGATGCTGGTCCGGGAACGGATCGAGGCCCTGGTCGATCCGAACACGCCGTTCCTCGAGTTGTGTCCGCTCGCGGCCTGGGGCACCGAGGATCCGATCGGAGCCGGGGGCGTGAGCGGCATAGGCGTGATCGAGGGCGTCGAATGTGCCATCTCCGGCAGTGACATCACCTATAGGGGCGGTTCGGCCAACCCGTCCAGCCTGACCAAGGGTGCGCGCTTCCACGAGATCGTCCGGGAGAACCGGCTCCCGATCGTCGTCCTGAACGAATCGGCCGGGGCCGAGCTTCCCCGCCAGGCCGACATCTTCGTTCCGGGTGGCGCGGGGTTCCGGAACCTGACCCAGTTCTCGAAGCTCGGCATCCCCACGATCACGGTCGCGTTCGGGCCCAACACCGCCGGTGGAGCGTACGTCCCGGGCATGAGCGACTACACGGTGTTCGTCAAGGAGCGGGGCACGGCCTACCTCGGCGGACCCCCGCTGGTGAAGATGGCGATCGACGAGATCGTCGACGAGGAGACCCTGGGCGGAGCCGAGATGCACTCGCGCACCAGCGGACTCTCCGACTACCTGGCCGTCGACGAGATGGATGCGATCCGTCAGACCCGCGAGATCGTCCGGCACCTGCAATGGCGGAAGCTCGGGCCGGGCCCGACCGAGCCGGCCGATCCACCCGTCCACGACCAGGCCGAGCTCCTCGGCTGCGCTTCGGCCGACGTGCGGATCCCGTTCGAGATCCGCGAGATCCTCGCCCGGGTCCTCGACGGGAGTCGATTCGAGGAGTTCAAGGCCCTGTACGGCGAGATGTTGGTGTGTGGTTGGGGATCGATCTGCGGCTTCCCGGTCGGCGTGCTCGGCAACAACGGCATCCTCTTCTCCGAGGAGGCGAAGAAGGGGGCGCAGTTCATCCAGCTGTGCAACCGGACCGACACGCCGCTGCTGTTCATGCACAACATCACCGGTTTCATGGTCGGTTCGAAGGCCGAGCAGGGCGGCATCATCCGCAACGGCTCCAAGCTCATCAACGCGGTGTCCAACTCGACCGTGCCCCACTTCAACCTCATGGTCGGGGCGAGCTATGGCGCGGGGAACTACGGGATGGGAGGCAAGGCCTACAACCCCCGGTTCATCTTCTCCTGGCCCAATCACCGGATCGCCGTCATGGGCCCGAAGCAGCTGGCGGGCGTGATGGACATCGTGGCCCGCGGATCGGCCGAACGGAAGGGGATCGAGGTCACCGAGGAGATGGAGCAGATCCTCGCCGAGCAGACCGCCGCCCTCGAGAACCAGATCGAGCACGAGTCCACCGCCCTGTACGCCACCGGGCGCATGTGGGACGACGGCATCATCCACCCGACCGACAGCCGGACGGTGCTGGGCCTGGCACTGTCGGCCGCCCACAGCAACGTGGTCGAAGGTACGACCGAGTACGGGGTCTGGAGGCACTGATGGTCACACCGCATCCGATCACCCGCCTTCTCGTCGCCAACAGGGGCGAGATCGCCGTCCGGATCGCCGGCGGAGCTCACCGGCTCGGCATCGGTACGGTCGGCGTCTACGCCGAGCCCGACGCCGACGCCCTCCATGTCGACACCGTGGACCTGGCTGTGGCTCTGGGCGGATCCAGCCCGGCCGAGTCGTATCTGCGTGGCGATGCCGTCCTACAGGCCGCGCTCGACACGGGGTGCGACGCCGTGCACCCGGGCTACGGATTCCTGGCCGAGAACGCGGACTTCGCCCGGCAGGTGATCGACGCGGGGCTGGTCTGGGTCGGGCCGACACCCGAACAGATCGCCCTCCTGGGTGACAAGGTCGCCGCCAAGCGGGCCGCGGTCGAGGCCGGCGTCCCCACGGCGCCCGTGGTCACGGTCGAAGGGGGAGCGCCGCCGGCCGGCGAGCTGCCCATGCCCGCTCTGGTCAAGGCCGCGGCCGGTGGAGGCGGGCGCGGCATGCGCATCGTCCGCCGGGCCGATGAGCTCGGCGAGGCGATCGAGGCGGCATCGCGCGAAGCGGCCTCGGCCTTCGGTGACGGGACCGTGTTCATCGAGCCGTACATCGAGCGGGGGCGCCACGTCGAGGTCCAGGTTCTCGGCGATGCCCATGGCAACGTCGTCCACCTGGGCGAACGGGAGTGCTCGATCCAGCGTCGGAACCAGAAGGTGGTCGAGGAATCGCCGTCGGCCGGGATCAGCGCCGAGGTCCGCGAGCAGCTCTGTGCCGGTGCCATCGCGCTGGCCCGCCATGTCGGCTATCAGAATGCCGGCACGGTCGAGTTCCTGGTGGGCGATGACGGCACGATCAACTTCCTCGAGGTCAATACCCGGCTCCAGGTGGAGCATCCCGTCACCGAGGCGGTCACGGGCCTCGATCTCGTCGAGCTCCAGATTCGCGTCGCCGCCGGTGAGCCGCTTCCCCTCGGCCAGGACGACGTCACGATCGACGGTCACGCCATCGAGGTGCGGGTGGTGGCCGAGGACCCCGTCGCCGGCTGGCTCCCGTCGACCGGTCGGATCGGGAAGTTCTCCTTCGACGGCGGCGTCCGGGTCGATACGGGCGTCCGGGCCGGAGCGGTGATCTCGCCAGAGTACGACTCGCTGCTGGCCAAGGTGATCGCCCACGGCCCGAGTCGGTCCGATGCCGCTCGCCGTCTGGCTCGGGTCCTGCGCTCGGCGCAGGTCACCGGCGTTCGGACCGATCTCCCGTACCTGGCCGACATCCTGAGCGAACCCGACTTCCTGGCGGCCAAGACCACGACCGCCTACCTGGCCGAGCATGCCGAGGTACTCGGCGGCCGGGGTCCGGATGGCTCCGACCGGTTGGCGCTCCTCCTCGGCGCCGTCTTCGCCGTCGAGCAGCGGGATCGAGCCGAGGATCGGGTCACGGGTTTCGCCCCGTCCGGGTGGCGAAACCTGCCCATCCAGGGCCAGCGGCAGATCTGGCTGCTCGGCGACGAGAACCTCCACGTCGAGTATCGGATGGATGGCGAGGCCGCCGTGGTGCAGGTCGGGCCCTGGCCCGAGCCGCTCGAGGACGGCACGCTGGTCGACGATGAGCGGCGCGAGGTGGCCGTCCGGTTGTTGCGCCGGGAACCGCGCCGTCAGGTGCTCGAGCTCGACGGTCAGCGCCGCATCATCGACGTCGAGCTCGACGGCCGGTTCGCGCACACCCGGAGTCGGGCCGGCGCGCTGACCTGGGAGCAGTCCCCGGTCTTCGTCGATCACGACGCCGAGATGGTCGGCGGCGGGCCGATCTGCCCACTGCCGGGCACGGTCATCGCAGTGCATGTCACCGCCGGTCAGACGGTCGAGGACGGCGACCTGCTCATGGTGGTCGAGGCCATGAAGATGGAGCACAAGATCACGGCGCTGGGAGCCGCGACGGTGACCGAGGTCCGCTTCGCGGTCGGCGATCGCGTCGACTCGGGCGATCTCCTCGTCGCGCTCGAAGCGACCGAGTGAACCGCAGCGAGGTGGCTGAAGTGACCGACCCGATCCGGATAGCCAACTGCTCGGGCTTCTTCGGCGACCGACCCTCCGGTGCGCTCGAGATGGTAGAGGGCGGACCGATCGATGTCCTCACCGGGGACTGGCTGGCCGAGCTGACCATGCTGATCCTGGCTCGAATCCGGGCCAAGCACCCGGGCGGCGGCTACGCCCGGACGTTCGTGCGCCAACTGGAACAGGTCATGGGGACCTGCCTAGACCGGGGGATCAAGGTCGTCTCCAACGCAGGCGGTCTCGACCCGGACGGGTGCGCCGAGGGCGTTGCGGCCGTCGCCGATCAGCTCGGGCTTTCGCCCACCATCGCTTATGTCAACGGTGACGACCTGATGCCGCGTCTCGCCGAGCTCGCCGAGTCGGGCGACCTGCAGCCTTTCGGTACCGACGGCGACCTCGGCGATCCGTCCGCCTACCTCACCGCCAACGCCTACCTGGGATGCTGGGGCATCGTCGAGGCGCTCGGCCAGGGTGCGGACATCGTCATCACCGGGCGTGTCACCGATGCGGCGGTGACCTGCGGCCCGGCCGCCTGGCACCACGGCTGGGCCCGCGACGACTGGGATCGCCTGGCCGGAGCCGTCGTGGCCGGTCACGTGATCGAGTGCAGCGCCCAGGCAACGGGCGGGAACTACTCGTTCTTCACCGAGATCGACGGAGTCGACGAGGTGGGCGGACGGGCTCGGTTCGGATTCCCGTGGGCCGAGGTGGCCGACGACGGTTCGTCGGTGATCGGCAAGCACGACGGAACCGGGGGAGCGGTCACCGTGGGGACGGTCACCTCGCAGCTCCTCTACGAGATCGGTGGTCCCGAGTACCTGGGCCCCGACGTCACCGCCCGCTTCGACTCGATCCGGGTCGCCCAGCAGGCTCCCGACCGCGTCCGGATCTCCGACGTTCGAGGCCAGGCGCCGCCGGCCACGCTGAAGGTCGCGATGAACGAGCTCGGTGGATTCCGCAACTCGCTCACCGTCGCGCTGACCGGCCTCGACATCGAGGCCAAGGCCCGGTTCGCTCAGGCCGCCTTCTGGGATGCGTGCCCCTTCGGGCCGGACGATTTCGCGTCCGTCGTCAGCCGTGTCGTGCACACCGACAAGCCCGACCCTGGCACCCAGGAAGAGGCCACCGCCATCTGGCGCCTGACCGTGAAGGACCCCGACGAGCGCAAGGTGGGCCGGGCGTTCTCCGACTCGATGGTGCACACCGCACTCGCCGGGATTCCGGGGATGTACGGGCTCGGCGGCGGCCCCACACCCGGCACCCCGTTCGGCGTGTACCGTCCGGCGACCGTTCCCGCCGGGCTCGTGTCGCAGTACGTCCACACCCTCGCCGGCGAACACGGTCCGTCGCGGACCGTGATGGTCGACTCGGTGGCCCCTCCGGGCGAGCCGATCGAGCTCGATCTCGCTCCTCCCGGGCCGCCCCCGGGTGGACCCACCACGGAGTCGCCGATCGGCCGTGTGGTCGGGGCTCGATCGGGAGACAAGGGCGGCGACGCCAACCTGGGCGTCTTCGCGCGGACCGATCCCGGGTGGGCCTGGCTGGACGACGAGCTCACCGTCGACCGGCTGCGCGAGCTCCTTCCCGAGACCACCGATCTGGTGATCGAGCGATATCGGTATCCGGGTATCCGCTCCGTGAACTTCGTGCTCCGCGGCCTGCTCGACGAGGGAGTGGCGGCATCGACCCGCCAGGACGCTCAGGCCAAGGCGCTGGGGGAGTGGTTGCGGGCCCGGATCGTGCCCATTCCCGACGCGGCGCTCGAAGCCTGACCGCAGCGAGTGCGTTATTCGGGGTCTGTCCCCGGATAACGCACTGACGATCTACTCGCGGTGCAGGGCGGCGACCACTTCGGCGAAGTGACGGGGATCCGGAGCTCGGTTGTTGACCAGGCTCACATGGTCGGAGATCCCGTCGAGTCGCCGCCGGATCTTCCCCGCGACGCGGTCGGGTTCTCCGACGACCGCGATCGCCTCGATGAGGTCGTCGTCGATCCGGGCCGCCATCTCGGTCCAACGCCCCTCCCGGGCGAGGCGCTTCAATTCGGGATGTAGGTCGCCATGGCCATGGAGCTCGAACACCGGGAGGTATGCGGGCGTCGTTCCGTAGAACGCGAGCTGTTCGCGCACAGCCTCCCTCGATCGGGTCATCTCCTGCTCGTCGCGACCGGTCACGACGATCGTCACGCACACGAGCTCGATGTCGTCGACCCGCCGGCCTGCTCGCTCCGCGCCCTCGGTCAGCGCCGGGACGGTCAGTTCCTGCAACGATCGGCGGCTGTTGACCGGATGGACCAGGAAGCCATCGGCCACCTCTCCCGCCACGGCGGTCATCCGGGGGCCGACCCCGGCGGTGAAGATCGGCGGCGGGCCGAAGGGGTTGGGCCCGGGGTCGAACGCGGGGATCATCCGGGTGTGGGTGTAGAACTCGCCGTCGAATTCCAGCGGCACGCCGGTCTGCCAGGTGTCGAAGATGGCCCGTATGCCGAGGACCAGCTCGCGCATCCGGGTTGCCGGCCTGGACCACGGCATGCCGTACCGCTGCTCGATGTGCGGCTTGATCTGCGATCCGAGGCCGAGGGTGAACCGTCCACCGGTCACGGTCTGGAGGTCCCAGGCGGCGTTGGCCAGCGTCATGGGCGTGCGAGCGAACGCGATGGCGATGGCGGTCCCGAGCTCGAGGCGGGAGGTGTGTTCGCCGGCTACCGCCAGGGGGATGAAAGGGTTGTGCTTCGCCTCGAACGAGAAGGCTCGGTCGTAGCCGACCTCCTCGAGCTCGCGGTAGATCGACCGGACCTCCCGGAGGTCCTCGGTCGGAACGGTCATCGATACGTGCATACCCAAACCCTAAGCTCGATCCTCGGCGGGTTTTGGGGACTCTCAGCTACACGACGTGTAGCTGAGACTCCCCGAAAACGGTAAGGACTCGTCTCACCGGGGGAAGTGCCGACGAGAACCCCGTGGCAGCTCCTCTCACCGCCGAATCCGAGGCTCCGTCCCCCCGCCCGGACCGGCGGGTGACCGAGTGGCACGTCGGTGTCGCGGGCCTGCTGATCGGTGTCGCTGCGTTCCTCTTCTCCCTGTTCGGGTCGTACGGAGGTGACATCACCGGCGTCCTGACCATCGGCGACGAGTGGGCCGGTATCGAACAGCACGCCGAGGAGGAGCTCGGACACGAGGTCCACACCCGCGAGGGCCTCGGACACGACGGGGCGTTCTTCTTCCTCCAGGCCCTGGATCCGCTGTATCTCGAACCCGACGAGCACGCGGCCGAGCTCTTCCGCCCGTTCTACCGGGCCCAGCGGATGCTCTACCCGATGATCGCCGGTGGTGGCGGTCTTGTGCCGGCGAGCTGGATTCCGTGGACGATGGTCCTGGCCAATCTGATCGCGTTCTTCCTCGGCACCGCCGGCACCGCCCGGCTGGCCCAGCGGATGGGCGGAAGTCCGTGGTGGGGGCTGGCGTTCGCTCTCAACGTCGGCATCCTCTTCGAGCTCGACATCAGCGGCGCAGGCGTCCTGGCCCTGGCCGCGGCGATCTGGGGCACCGTCGAGCTCGAGGACGACCGGCCCGGCCGGGCCGTCCCGTGGTTCGTGGCGGCGGTCCTGGCCAGGGAGGTGATGTTCCTCTACCTGGCCGGCGTGATCCTGCTGCGCTGGCGGCGGAGCGGGTCCTTCCCCTTCGGGCTCGCGTTGTGGCCCACCCTCGCCGCGGGCGCCTGGGCGGTGTACATCCGTCTGCGCCTCGAGCCCGGAGACGGCGTCCAGGAATTCGGCCTCCCTTTCCGTGGCCTACTGCGTGCCGTTCCGCGCTGGCTGGACAGTCCGGTCGACCTCGCCATAATCGTCGGGCTCGTCGTCGTGATGGTCGGTCTCGTGATGCGGGGTGTCAGGCAGCCGAGCTACGTGAGCTGGGGAGCGCTCGGCTTCGTACTGCTCGCCGTGCTGCTTAGCCGCCAGGTCTGGTGGCGATTCTTCGACATCACCCGCGCCACCGCTCCGATCATCACGGCCTACGTTCTCGTCGCCTTCGCCGCGACGGGACCGCCGGGACCCGAGAGCGTCGACGGACCGGACGGCGAGGCCCGGTCGACGCCCTGACTTCCGGCGCCGCGACCGGTCCGTGATACTGGCAACCATGCAGAGCAATCCTCCCGCGGCCCGCCCCGCCCGTAGACGGCGTCGGGGGTGCCTCGTCACGGTACTGGTGGTACTGGGGTTGCTGGTCGCCCTATTCGTGGTCGTCCTCGACGCCGGCCTCCGCCGATCAGGCGAGCAGGCCGGACCGAAGCACAAGCCGACCCCGCGGGTCACGGTCCCGGCCGACGGGGACGATCCGATCGGCGTACCCGAAGGGATCCTGTACTACGCGAACAACGAGCTCTACATCGACGACGAGGCGCTGGGTGTCGAGACTCATGGCCCGGCCCGGTGGCGGCCCGACCATCCCGACGAGCTCACCTACATCCGGCATTCCGATCCGATGCGCTCCCGGGTGTTCCTGTTCGAACGCGTCTACCTGTACAACCTCGAAACCGGCGAGGAACGAGTGATCCTGGACATCGATGACCACGGTTGGTCCGAAGCCGGACACAACGACTGGGACGCATCGGGCGAACGCATGGTGTTCGCCGCGAAGGACGACAGCGGCGAGTTCAAGCCGTACGTGGTCGACGTGGCCACAGGCGAGGTCGAGGCGGTGGGAACCGAAACGCAGGTGATCGACACGGTCTTCGCCCCCGACGGTCGCATCCTCGGGGTTGACACCACCGAAGCCGAAGACAGCTATGAACCGATCGCCTGGATCGGCGACGACGGTTCGGTCGAGCCGCTCGAATCTAGCGTCGGCGTCAACCGCGATCCGGCGGTCAGCCCGAACAGCCGCTATCTGGCCAACATCCGGGCGTCGGGGCTCCTGGCCCGGCTGTTCGTCGGCCGCTGGGATCTGGTCGTCACCGATCTCCAGTCCGGCGTGGAGTGGGCGATCGGTGACGGAGATGTCGGTTTCGGTCCTCCCCGATGGGTCGACGACCGGACCGTGGTGGCCTGGCACGCGAGCTACAACAGCCTCGGGGTCATCTCGAGCATCGACGGCATCGCCGCCATCGATGTGATCGACGGCACGGTCACCGATCTCGGGAGCCTTTCCAACGATGCCTGGAATCCGGACGCGATTCCGGAATAGGGGACCCCGACGGCTTCGATGATCCACCGGCCGAGCGGTACGGTCCCTGACACGGCGTCAGGCCTTCTCGGGCCGGCATGGAGTGGAGGCACGATGGAGTTCGGTGATCGATACCCACTGCTGATCGGCGGTGAGCGCGTCGATGGCGACGACGGCACGTCGGAGATCGTCAACCCGGCGACCGAAGCGGTGGTGGGTGAGGTCCCCGAGGCTTCCGTCGACCAGGCGATGGCCGCCACGGCGGCGGCGGCCGACGCCTTCGAGTCCTGGTCGCGGACCGACCCCCGGGAACGGGCTGCCCTGCTCGATGCGGCCGCCGACCTGATCGACCAACACGTCGACGAGCTCGTGCCGCTGGCCCAGGCCGAGACAGGGGCGACGATCAACATCACGAAGACGCTCCAGGTCCCCAACGCGGCGGTCCGGCTGCGGCGCTATGCCGAGGGGGCGCTCGAATCCCGCATCCTCCCCCTCGAACCGTTCCCGACCCATGGAACGGCCCTTGCACCCGGAGGTCTGATCAGTGCCGTCGGCCATCGGGCACCGGTCGGCGTGGTGAGCTGCATCACGTCCTACAACTTCCCGATGGTCAACATGGCGGGCAAGATCGGTCCCGCTCTGGCCATGGGCAACACCGTCGTCGTCAAGCCCGCGCCACAGGATCCGCTGGCGGTCCTTCGCATGTGTGAGCTGCTCGACGAAGCCGGGTTTCCCCCTGGCGTCGTCAACTGCGTGACCAGTACCCGGATCCCCCAAGCCGAGACGCTCACCACCAGTCCGCACGTCGACATGATCAGCTTCACCGGGTCGACGGGGGTCGGCCAGCGGATCGGGGAGGTGGCCGGTGCCCGGATGAAGCGGCTTCTGCTCGAGCTCGGCGGCAAGGGCGCCTGCATCGTGACCGAGGATGCCGACCTCAAGCAGGCCATCAGCGGGATCGCGTCGGTTTGGGGCTTCCATTCCGGTCAGATCTGCACCGCACCGACCCGGGTCATCGTGCACGAGTCGGTCCACGACGACCTCGTCGGTGGCCTCCAACTGGCGGCCGACTACATGAAGGTCGGCGACCCGCTCGAGAGGGACACCATCGTGGGGCCGGTCATCAGTGGCCAGCATCGCGACCGTATCGAGGGGTACATCCAGAGTGCGGTCGACGAGGGAGCGACCGTAGCGGCCGGCGGTGGCCGCCCCGAGGGCATGGACAGGGGTTTCTTCGTCCAGCCCACGCTGATCACCCAGTGCACGAACGACATGCGGGCGGCCCGGGAGGAGATCTTCGGACCGGTCGTGGTCGTCGTGTCCTACACCGATAGTGGCGAAGCCGTCCGGCTCGCCAACGACAGCGACTTCGGGCTCTACGACTACATCTTCACCGGCGACACCGCGAAGGCGTACGGCATGGCCAAGCGCCTCCGGGCCGGCAACGTGGGTATCAACACCCTCCAGCGCAACCCCGAGACGCCGTTCGGCGGCTTCAAACAGTCGGGAGTGGGGCGCGACGGCGGCTCATTCGGCCTCCACGCCTACTCCGAGATGCAGAGCATCGTCTGGCCCGGCTGAGCTGTCGACACCCGAGCGCACGATCCGTTTCCTTCACCAAATCGAGAACCAGGAGCAACCTGAGCATGCGAGGCATCTACTACGCCGGCGACAAGCCCGAATACACCGACGCCATCGAGGTGCGCGACCTGCGTCCCGACGAGGTTCGGGTCCGCATCCGCGCCGCTGGCCTGTGCCACAGCGATGTCAGCGTGATCGACGGCACCATCCCGTTCCCGACGCCGGTCGTCCTGGGTCACGAGGGAGCCGGCGAGGTCGAGGCCGTCGGTGACGGGGTGGCGGGAATCGAGCTCGGCGACCACGTGGTGCTGTCCACACTCGGCAACTGCGGGCACTGCTCTCCCTGCGAGCTCGGCAAGCCCACCC
Source organism: uncultured Acidimicrobiales bacterium (assembly GCA_963695075.1). Lineage (GTDB taxonomy): Bacteria > Actinomycetota > Acidimicrobiia > Acidimicrobiales > CAWCAL01 > CAWCAL01. Next base: position 442,468 of record CAVOFR010000003.1, on the reverse strand, counting down.
ACTGCAAATCGTCGATGGGCCGACTGACCCGCCCGTTCACGGTGGACGGGGAGAAGGCGTTTCAGTTCGCCAACACGTCGGTGTTCGTCGAGTCGACCGTCGTGAAGGCCGCCCAGGCCGTCGTGATCGACAAGGACGTCTCGTTCGAGGTCGCGTCGCTGATCGGTTGCGGTGTCATCACCGGGCTGGGTGCCGTCCTGAACCGGGCCAAGGTCGACCACGGCCAGTCGGTGGCCGTGATCGGTGTCGGTGGCATCGGTCTGAACGTCATCCAGGGCGCCCTGCTGTCCGACGCGCTGCCGATCATCGCCATCGACGCCAATCCGGCCAAGGAAGCCATCGCACGCGAGTTCGGGGCCACCCACTTCATCCATGCCGGCGAGGGCGTCGATACGATCGACGCGGTCAAGGGGATCTGCCCCGACGGGGTGGACTTCGCGTTCGAGTGTGTGGGGCACCCGGCGTTGATCCGACAGAGCGTCGACATGCTCGACTGGGGTGGATCGGCGGTCATCCTCGGCGTCCCGAAGTTGGGCACCGAGGCCGACTTCATGGTCGCCGGCCTCTACAACGACAAGAACATCATGGGCTGTCGCTACGGCACCGGCCGACCCAACCACGACTTCCCGCTCATCGTGCGGTTGTACAAGGAGGGTCGACTCAAGCTCGACGAGCTCGTGACCCGCACCTATCCCCTCGAGGAATTCGACTCAGCGCTCGCCGACCTCCACGCCGGCGAGCTGGCGCGAGGGGTGGTCACGTTCTGAGCACGAACCTCGTCGGTGACACGATCGAGCTGCTGCAGACCCTGATCCGCAATCGGTGTGTCAACGACGGCACGCCCGAGTCGGGCGAAGAGGTCCGCAACGCGATGGTCCTGCGCGACTACGTCGAAGGACCCGGTGTCGAGCTCGAGATGTACGAGCCACTGCCGGGGCGAGGCTCGGTGGTGGCGCGACTCGCCGGTACCGATCCCGACGCGCCTTCGATCTGCCTCATGGGCCACACCGACGTCGTGCCCGTGTCACCCGAGGGCTGGCGCCACGACCCCTTCGGCGGCGAGATCATCGACGGCGAGATCTGGGGACGGGGCGCGGTCGACATGCTCAATCTCACGTCGTCGATGGCAGTGGCGTTCCGGCACATCGCCCGGTCGGGTCCGCGGCCGGCGGGCGATCTCATCTACTTCGGTGTGGCCGACGAGGAGGCCGGCGGGGTCCACGGTGCCGAGTGGATCCTGGATCGCCACTGGGACCACGTGGGATGTGACTACGTCCTCACCGAGTTCGGTGGGATCCCGGTCTCCAACCGCGAGCCCCCGACGTTCACGCTGTCGGTGGCCGAGAAGGGCCTGGCCTGGCGTCGGCTCATCGTCAAGGGAACACCCGGCCACGGTTCGCAGCCGTACGCCACCGACAACGCGTTGGTGAAGGCGGCCGAGGTCGTGCGTCGATTCTCCGAGTACGAGCCCAGTGCCAGCCTGGACGCCCTCTGGGAGGCGTGTGTCCTGGCCATGGACCTGGACGACGACACCAGAGCCGGACTGCTCGACCCGGGGTCGATAGACGAGACGCTGGCCGCCATGCCTCCGGGGCCCGCCCGACCGTTGCACTCCTGTTCGCACAGCACGTTCTCGCCCAACGTGATGCACGGAGGGCAGAAGACCAACATGATTCCCGACCGCGTCGAGATCGACGTCGACATCCGCACCGTTCCCGGGGAGACCTCCGAAGACATCGACCGGCACATCGCGATCGTCCTGGGTGACATGGCCGACCAGGTCGAGGTCGAGGTGCTCCAGGACGATCCCTCGTCCTCGTCGGCCATCGAGACGCCCCTGTGGGACACCATCGGCCGCCTGGTGTCCCGGCGATTCCCCGGAGCCACCATCGTGCCGTCGCTGATCACCGGCGGAACCGACGCTCGGCACTTCCGGAAGAAGGGTGCGGTGGCCTACGGAGCGGGGCTGATGTCGCCCTCGATCGATCTGGGTGAGTTCTTCCGGCGATTTCACGGACACGACGAGCGCATCGACCTAGAGTCGCTCGACCTCACCACGCAGCTCTGGCTCGACGTGGTGGCCGACATGCAACGGACCGCGTAGGAGACCCAGGTGACCATCCGGCGATCGGCCGTGTTCCTGGCCGCACTGGCCGCACTGGCGGTCCTGGCGTCCGCGTGCGGGCCGACGTCGCCCATCGGCAAGCTCGAACGGGTGGACCGCATCGACGCGGACACGGTGCGCGTTCGGGGTTGGGCCGGCGACGGGGACAGCGGAATAGCGGGCATCATCGTGCGGATCTACGTCGACGGCGCCTGGCGCAGGGCCGGGAAGGCCGATCTGGCTCGGCCCGATGTGGCGAGGGCCCATCCCGATCTGGGACCCGGCCACGGATTCGACTTCGAAGTCGACGCTGCGAGGACCGACGGGGAGCTCTGCGTGTTCGCCATCGACGCCGGAGGGGGTTCCGCCCCGAACACCAGGCTCGGCTGTTCGAGGGTCGGGAGCGGAGCTCGGCCGCGACCGTCCGCACCGAAGCCGCCGCCGGCCCGATCGTCTCGAGCTCCGTTCGGGCGGGTCGAGCGAGCGTCGTTGTCGGCCGACGGCTCGGTCAAGCTCCAGGCCTGGGTCATCGATCCGGGGCTCGGGTCCGGCCCGGCTCGGGTCAGGGTCTATGCCGACGGTCGCTGGGTGGCGGGGGTCGACGCCAAGCGCCCTCGAGCCGATGTCGCCGGCGCGTTCCCGGGATACGGGTCGAATCACGGGCTCTCCCTCCGCCTGCGGGCCGATCGTCTGTCCGATGCCGATGTGATCTGCGTGTACGCCGTCGATCCCGACGGCGCGACCGACCCCAGGATCGGGTGCATCGATCGGCCCTATCCGACCCGCGTGGCCAGCGCGGCCCAGGCGGGATGGTTGCGTGACGTTCTCGCCGGCCGAAAGGCGGGAGGTCCGGGCACATCGTTCGAGCGGATCTACCGGCAGAACGGCCGGACCCACCAGGGCATCGCGCTCGTGCCATACGGCCCGGTGTCATTCGATCGCCGGATCGTCGGCTACGTCCACGAGATCACGGCCCGCTACCCCGAGCTGTACATCACCTCGGGATACAGGGACCCGAACCGGAATCGGGCGGTCGGGGGACTCCCGGACTCGGACCACCTGAAGGGGCGGGCGGTCGATCTCAACATCGCCGGCGTGGGCTACAACCGAGAGCTCCAGCTGCTGGAGCCCATTCGGGCCTGGGTCGATCGAACCTATCCGGGCGTGTGGGCCGACATCCACCGCGGCCACCTGCACGTGTCGTTCCAGCAGACGCCCCCCTTCGTCCTCCCCAACTGATCCCGTTCCGAACTCTGGGTGCTCACCCGTACATGCGGGGGTTCAGTACCCAGAGTTCATTCCCGGATCTGGGCGAGCCACCGGCCTTGCGTCTCGACGGGGCAGAGGCGGTCCGCGATCGTGACCAGCAGTTCGACCACCGGACCCGAAGCCACGTCCGGTCCGATCTCCCAGACCACGCCCCGTTTCGGGTGGTCCTGCTCGAGTTGCCATTCGAGCGGGGCCACCAGTCCCTCGGCCACCAACCAGGGGCGCAGCCGCTCACCCCGACCGTGCTCGATGCCCAGCGAGGTCGGTCCCTCCGTGCCGTCGCGTCGCCCGGTCCCGGGCGCGATGGTCACCAGCGGGACGACGCGACCCCGGGTCGAGAAGAACTGGCCCAGCACCGATGTGGGAGGCGGTTCGGCTTCATCGGGGACCGACGGTGACAGGTTGATCCATCCCGCTCGCCGGGCCCGCACCATGTCCACGACCGTGGTCGCCGGTGCGAGATCGTCGACCGAGAACTCCAGGATCTCGAAGGCGTCGCGGGTCACGTCAGGTGGCCCTCCAGGAAAACGGCGACGCGGTCCAGCGCCTGCTCGGCCTCGGGAAGGAGGCCGACGAAGGTCTGGAAGACGTGGATCATGTCATCCCAGATCTCGAGCTCGACGTCCACGCCGGCGGCGCCGGCCCGGGCCTCGAGCTCCACCGCGTCGTCGAGGAGGATCTCGGCATCGCCCACCTGGACGAGCAACGGCGGCAGACCCGACAGGTCGGCCAGCAGTGGCGACGCGAGGGGGTCGGACGGGTCGGTGCCACCAAGATATGCGTCCGCCATTTCGAGGAGCCTTCGCTGGTCACAGAGGGGGTCGACGTCGGCTCGGCCCTCCATGGACCCGGAGATGCAGCGCAGATCGGTCCACGGTGACAGGCAGACGGCAGCCGCCGGGAGGGGCATACCCTGATCCCGCAGGGCGACGAGCGTCGCGAGGGTGAGTCCTCCGCCGGCCGAATCGCCGGCGATGGCGAGCTGACCCGGTGGGACCGTACCCAGCAGGGCCCGGTAGGCGGCGACCGCATCGTCCACCGCGGCCGGGAACGGGGACTCCGGGCCGAGGCGGTAGTCCAACATCGCGACGCGGCGGCGAATCGCCACGGCCAACGCGGCGCCGATGCCCGCATGGCTCGACCGCGATCCGATCACATAGCCCCCGCCGTGCAGGTAGAGCAGGGTGCCCGGCCGGGCCTCGTCCGGGGTCAGGAAGTCGGTGGGGACCCCGGCCAGTTCGGCCCCGGTCCGATCGAGCCCGTCGGGCAGCGGGAACGATGCGGTCAGCGCGTCGAGGTTCCCTCGGAGGGCGACGACATCCAGGGGCTGATCGGGATCGCCGAACAGCGGAGCGGCGGCCAGGAGGTCCCTGACCATCTGGAGTTCAGCGGACAACCGGCCCCTCTCGTCGTGTCCGGGCGTAGCTTGGCCGGGCCCGGTGCCGTAAACGAGACTTGCCGATCACCGGGGCATCCCGCCAGTGGAGGAGCACAGCATGGCCGACGACCGTCCGCTCGAGGAACAGGTTCGTTTCGACATCGTCAACGAGGTCGCCTGGATCACGATCGACCGGCCCGAGGTCGGCAACGCGCTCAGTCCGCCGGCCCGCGACCGGATCCGCGACCTGGTCGAGAGCTTGAACCGGTCGTTCAAGGCACGGGCCATCGTCCTCACGGCCGAAGGTGAGAAGCTGTTCTGCCCCGGCGCCGACCTCAGCCATCAGTACCCCCGCGACGTGAAGGAGGGGACCCCGGAGCGGGTCATGGGTGACGCTCGGCGCATGATGCTCGAGGGGTACTACCGCACCCTGCCAGCGCTCATGGACTCGGATCTGCCGATCATCGCTGCGGTGAACGGCACGGCCGCCGGTGCTGGCGCCCATCTGGCCCTGGCGTGCGACCTGGTCATCATGGCCGAGGAGGCCAAGCTCGTCGAGGTCTTCACCCGTCGGGGGCTGATCCCGGACGCGCTGGGCTCCTACCTGCTGCCGCGGCTGGTCGGACCGCAGAAGGCGAAGGAGCTCGTCTTCTTCGCCGAGGACATCCCGGCCGAGGAGGCGCTCCGGCTGGGCCTGGTCAACAAGGTCGTCCCCCGCGCCGATCTGCGGACCGCGGCCGCGGACTGGGCCGAGCGCCTGGCCCGGGGGCCGACCCGTGCGTACGCCCTGTCGAAGTGGCTGATCAACAAATCGCTCGACGGGAACCGGCAACAGGCGATCGAGGACGAGTCCTGGGCGGTGCAGCTGAACATGTACACCGACGACGCCAACGAGGGTGTGGCGTCGTTCCGTGAGCGGCGGGCGCCGACCTGGACCGGCTTTCGAGCCCGTCCGCGCCCGTCATCGCGGGAGTCGGCGCGGTCGTACAGCGCGAGGATCCGGAGCGGGCGCTCGAGCCCGTCGACCTGATGGCCGAGGCGGTTCGCCGCGCCGGTGAGGACAGCGCTCCTTCGCTCGTGGCCCGCGCTCAGCTGGTGATGGTGCCCGAGGGAATGTGGACCTACCGTGATCCGGCGGCGTTGATCGCCGACCGATGCGGTCTGGAGGATGCTCGGACCGTTCTGGCCGCGGTGGGCGTCCTACAGCAGTCGCTGTTCGACCTGGCATGCACCACGATCGCGGCCGGCGAGGCCGACGTGGTGGTGGTCGTCGGAGGCGAGGCGAGGCACCGGGCCCGGCTCGCGGCCAAGGCGGGTGTCGAGGCGGCCGAGACCGAGCAGGACCCGTCCGTCGAGCCGGACACGCGGCTCGAGCCGGCGGCCGACATCCTGCACGATCTCGAGATCCACCGGGGGCTGGCGATGCCGGCAGCCCAGTACGCGGTGATGGAGTCGGCGTTGCGTGCCGCCGAAGGGCTCGACGCGGCTGAACACCGAGCGGCGCTCGCCCGCTTGTGGGCCGCGTTCGGCGAGGTGGCCGCTCGGAATCCGTGGGCTTGGGACCGGAGCTCCCCGTCGGCCGAGGACATCCTCGGCCAGCGTCGGGTGGCGACGCCCTACACGCGGCTGCTGTGCTCGCAGTGGAACGTCGATCAGGCCGCGGCGGTCGTCTTCACCAGCGTCGAGGTCGCCGGACGGACGGGGATCAACCCCGATCGTCTCGTCCACCCGATCGCGGGTGCGGTGTCCAACCACATGATTCCGTTGCTCGAACGACCGGCTCCGGGCCACTCCGACGCGATCGACCACGTCGGTCGGGCGATCGAGGAGCTGAGCGGGATCGCCCCGGCGCAGGCGACCATGCACGATCTCTACTCGTGCTTCCCGGCCGCCGTGCGCATGCAGGCCCGGCAACTCGGTGTGCCGTTGGACCCGGCGCCGACGATCTCGGGCGGGATGACCTTCGGCGGTGGGCCGCTCAACAGCGCGGTGGTCAACGCACTCGTCCGCGCGGTCGAGCGGCTTCGTCGAGAGGGCGGGACCGCCTACGTCAGCTCGATCAGCGGCATGATCACCAAGTACGGAGCCGGCCTGTTCGGGTCGGAGCCCGGCGGCCGCCCCTACGGGTCGCTGGACGTGGCCGACCGGGTTGCCGCCGCCGTGAGCCGTGCACCCACGGTCGAGGAGCACCGGGGACCGGCCACCGTGCTCGGCTCGACGGTGACGTCCGAGGTCGGTGGCCGGCAGGTCGTGGCCCTGTGCGAGACGCCCGAGGGGGCGCACACGGTAGTCACCGCGACCGACGACGATCTCGTCTCGGCCTTCGAGCTCGACGACCACGTCGGCCGCCGGGTCACTCTGGCGGGCGCTCGCCTTGCCGAGAGCGGGTAGCGGCCCCCCACCCATTCGGGCCGAGCCGCTACCTCAGGAGTGGCCCCCGGCCGGGCAGACGTGCGGGGAACGCTGCCCGGCCGGGGCTACCGATGCGCCGCTACCGTTCAACGAAGAACGGGCGGCAGCGGGTTACGGGGAGAGCCTCGCAGATCCCCCCATCCGAGAACAGAGGTCCCATCGGACCCATCGGACCGATCGCCGGGGCGACCCGGTAGCGTTCGGGGCGTGCTGGCCGAGGTGTGTGCCGAAGACTGCGGGCTGATCCGCACCGCCGTGCATCGGGTTCTCGACGCGGTGACGGGGATCTCCGACTCGCCGATCGTGGTCGTCGGCGTCCTGCTGCTGGGCATGGTGTCGCTCTGGGTGGTCGTCGCATGGATCGTCCGCATGGTCGAGCGGGCGCTGGCCGACCTGTCGGGTGGGGACCTCCTGCGGCCCCGCCGCGGGCCCGGAGCCGTGGACTCGACGGTCGACGGAGAAGGTCCCGACCGACCGCTGATCGGTCGCCTCGAGTAGGGGACCCGCGTCAGACCGATCGCAGGTGGGCGGCGGCCGCTTCGGCGGGAATCGCGTTGACGGCGATGCCGGACGACAGTTCGAATCCGGCCAGTGGAATGTGGCGGGGAAGCACTTGCACGTGCCAGGTGAACGGATGCTCCGAGCCCGGCGGAGGAATCCTGAACGCCACGTTGTAGTCGACGTCGCCGAGCGCGGTCCGGAGACGGACGAGGAGATCGACCAGCAGGTCGGCGATCGCCTCGAGCTCGCCGGGCGAGGCGTCGGTGATGGATCTGGTCGCATCGGTGGGGACGATCCACGACTCGTAGGGGAAGCCCGCCCAAGGCGGACAGAGCGACTCGGCCCCGGCTCGCTGAGCGAGAGCGCCCGGTCGGTCCGATCCCAGCAGGTCGGACAGGATCCCCGGCCTCCGAGCGAAGGCGTCGGTCTCGGTGACGACCGTCGGGGGGACGAACGGCGTGCTCAACAGTTGGGCGTGGGGATGGACGAGCGACGCGCCCGAGGTTCGACCCCGGTTGACGATCACCGACGTGTGTCGCACCGTGGGGAGCTCGGCATGGGCCCGGCAGCGGTCGGCGATGGCCGCGAGCATCCGGGCCGTCTCGGCCGGGCTGCAGTCGGCCAGATCGCGATGATGGTCAGCGGTGAAGATCACGACCTCGCACGCTCCCGAAGCGGGTGCGGTCGGCCGAGAGGCGTCCGACAGCGGCTCGGAACCCTCGAACGAGGGATAGCGATTGGGGACCACGCGGAGCTCCCATGCCGCCGAACGGTCGTCCGGAAGCGAGAGGACGGGCCGGAGGGTCTCGTCCTCGTTGCCGGGGCAGAAGGGGCAGGTGGGATCGACGGCGGGTCGAGGGGCCGGGGCGGGCGCGGGTGGTTCGTCGACCGGGCGATCGGACCGGTGGCCGGCCACGGCCACCCATCGCTGGGCGAGCGGGTTCCATCGGAGCTCTCGGGCCATGGCGGGACGGTAGTGGCCGCCGGGCCCGGTCGGGCGGTTCGACCTGTGACCGACGTCTCTTGACCGTTCGCGTCCGCTCCGCTACAAAACGAGCGCTCATTCATTTATTGCGAGGGGATGGCGTGCCGAAGGTGTCGCCCGAGCACAAGGCGGCCGTGCGCCAACAGCTGATCGAGGCCACGGGCCGGATCATGCTGCGCCAGGATCCCCTGACCACCAGGGCCATCACCGCCGAGGCCGACGTCTCGGCCGGCACGATCTACAACTACTTCACCAGCCTGAGCGAGCTGATCGAGGCGGCGGGCGAGTGGTTCCTCACCACCGAATGGCGCCAGTTCAGCCCCGAGATCGATCCCGACGGTCCCTTCGGCGGACTGCTCGACGTGCTCGACGAGTTCGTTCTGCACCCTCCGTCGACCGGGGAGGCCGTGAACATCCCCCGCTTGCGGAGCAGGGTCGACCTCGACGACGAGCGCTATGCCGCGATCCGGCGGTTCAACCGCTTCCTCGTCGACCTCATCGCTCCGCTCGTCGCGGACAGCGCCGAGGCCGGACATCTGAGCGATCGGGTCGATCCGCGTGCCCTCGTCGAACTCCTCGACCTCGTCCACGACGCCTTGATCATCCGCCACGAACAGGACAGTTTCGCCACGAGCTTCGAGCAGGTCGCCGATGTCCTGCGAGAGGTCCTACGCGGCGGCGCCCTCCTCTCCCCGGCCGGATCCACCGTCGAGAGACCCGATCCCGCCGACCACCAACGCACCAGCCCAGGAGCATCAGCATGAGCCCCACCGCCCCGTCACTCGACCTCGTCTCCATGGGCGCTCCGGCGGCCTACGTCTGGAACTACGGCGATCGGCGGCCGCGTCTCTCGAAGCTCTACGAGAAGTCGAAGCTGAGCCAGTGGAACGCCGCGACCGACATCGACTGGGATGTCGAGGTCGACCCGGGGCTGGACGCCATGATGGAGGACGGCCAGTTCGCCGGGCTCGACTACGGCGAGGCCGTGGGTGAGGTCGAACGGTACGTCAGGGCGTCCGAGGAGAATCGACGCAGGTTCAACGCCGAGGTCCACGCCTGGACCATCAGCCAGTTCATGCACGGTGAGCAGGGTGCGCTGGTGGCGACGGCCAAGATCTGTGCCGCGGCGCACTCGATCGACGACAAGTACTACGCCGCCCAGCAGGTGGCCGACGAGGCCCGGCACGTCGAGGTCTACCAGCGCTACCTCGAGAAGGTCGACATGGACTACCCGATCGGGTCGTTCCTCCGGTCGCTTCTGCACGACATCACCAGCCGGGACGAGATCGACATGACCTATCTGGGCATGCAGATCCTCATCGAGGGTGTCGCCCTGGCCGCCTTCAGCCTCGGCGGGGCGATGTTCGCCAACCCCCTGATCGCCCGGATCACCGAGCTCGTACGCCGCGACGAGGCCCGTCACGTGGCGTTCGGCGTTCTCTCCCTCCAGGGGTTCTACGACGAGATGGACGCGGTCGATCTGCGGGTTCGCGAGGAGTTCCTGGTCGAGGCGTGCGCGGCCATCCGCGATCGGTTCGTCCCGGTGGACGTCTTCGACCGCATGGGGTTCGACGTGGCCCGGGCCGAGAAGGGGTTCGCGACCTCACCCGACGCCATGCTCTTCCGGAATCTCATCTTCTCGAAGGTGGTCCCCAATCTCCGCAAGCTCGGCCTCCTCACCCCGCGTGTGCGCGAGGAGTTCGAGACGCTCGGCATCCTCCAGTACGCCAGCTACGTCGACTCGGCCACCGAGGCCGGCGAGCTCGATCCGGCCGAGTCGATCGATGACTTCGACGAGGACGATCTCGTGGGTCGATTCCGCGCCTCGCTGGCCGGCGTCGAGCGGATCGAGCCGGAACCGGTGCTGCAGCTCCTCTCCTCGGTGGTCGATCAGGCCGCTCTCCGCGAGGTCGAGCCCGCCACCTACCGGCTCAGGGTCGACGGGGCCGATCAATCCGACTGGATGATCGACATCGACCGCAGCGGAGTCGTCTACCGGCCCGGCGCCGAAGGTGAGCACCGTGACCTCGAGTTGGCGATGGACGTGGAGACCTGGACCGACATCGTCGCCGGCCGGGTCACAGCTCCGGCCGCCGCACTGGACGGTCGCGTCAGCGTCGACGGCGATCTCACCAAGGTCGAAGGCCTGATCGTGCTGCTCTGACCCTGCGCCGCCGGCAGCTGGGCGACGAGTGTCGCAACGGTCACATCACCTTCCGGTGAGGGTGCTCGACCCTCTACCGTCGACGGTGTGACGCAACCATCTGCTCGGGCCGACCGGCAACCGTCGACGGTCCGGATCACGCAGTCGGCGGGCCGGTTGAGGGTACGCACCGGGCCCGGGTTCTCGATTCTGAGGGGGTCGCCCGACGTGGGCCGCGACGGACAGGTCGTCACGGTCGAATCGGGCGCGGCTCGCGTCGAGGTGATGGTGCCGGAGGGGGCCGACGTCGTGATCGGTTCGAGCTCGGGCCGGGTGGACGTGCAAGGCGCCGTCGGCAGCGCCGCGATCACCACCGTGTCGGGCCGGGTGGTGATCGAACGCGCTGAATCGGTCGATGTCCGTTCCGAGAGCGGCCGAGTCGAAGTCGGCTCGGTCGTCGGATCCGCCCGCGTCCGCTGTGACAGCGGTCGGGTCACCATCGGCCGAGCCGGGAAGGTCGACGTGTCCACGGCCTCCGGGCGCGTCGACGTGGCCCTGGTGGCGGGACCGGTCCGAGCCCACTCGGGGTCGGGTCGCGTGACCGTCGGACTCAGTCGAGCAGCCGACGTCGATGCCGAGACCATCAGCGGACGAGTCGAGGTACGCCTTCCGGCGGGAGTGGTGGCGGCGGTCGACCGCGGGGACGGGGCGGTCGGCCCCGCAGCCGCGGACTGTTCGGTTCGCGCCGCGTCGGTGAGCGGTCGGGTCGACGTGGTGTCCTCCGGATCGTGATGGTCGTCCCGTGACTACACGGCCGGCGGGATCCCCAGCGTCGGTGACCGGATCCTTCCTGTTCACCGACATCGTCGGCTTCACCGAATTCACCGATGCCGAGGGCGACGAGGCCGCGGTGGCGGTGCTCGATCTCCAGGGCGAGCTCCTCCTGAGAGTCACCGAGGACGGCGATGCGCGCGTGGTGAAGGAGCTGGGCGACGGCGCTCTGCTCTGGTTCGCGGACGCCTCCCACGCGTTGCGGGCCTCGACTTCGCTCCGGCGTGCCCTCGGTCAGGCCCGCCTGGCCCGAACCATGCCGCTGGCGGTGCGGATGGGCCTCCACCACGGACCGGCGACGGCTCGGCGCGACGACCTCGTCGGCCACACGGTCAACGTGGCCTCGCGTATCGCGGCACTGGCCGGACCGGGCGAGCTGCTGATCTCCGATGACGTGGTCGCGGCGGCCGGTTCGGTGCCGGACGGTCTCCGGCTGCAACCGGTCGGGCCGGTTCCGATGAGAGGGGTCGAGCGGCCGATCTGGCTCCACCGCGGATCCACGGACTAGGAACACCATCATGGGGAGCACTCGGACGTTCAACCTCGCGGACCTCTTCGAAGGAGCGACCGAAGCCGTCGGTGACCGACCGGCGCTGGTGACGGGAGGGGCGGACGATCCGACGCGACGGTGGACCTACGCCGAACTGGACGCGCGGGCCAATCGGGTGGCGAATCACCTGGCAGCGGAGGGCGTCGGGCCCGGCGATCGGGTGGGCGTGCACCTGTTCAACAGCGGCGACTTCGTCGAGACGATGCTCGGGATCTTCAAGCTCCGTGCGGTCATGGTCAACGCCAACTACCGGTACGTGGCCGAAGAGCTGCGGTATGTCTTCGACGATGCCGGCGCGGTCGCGGTCATCACCGAGGCCGACCTGCTCGAGCGGGTCGTCGAGGCCCGCCGGGAGCTGCCCGAACTGCGGACGGTGATCGCCCGAGGCTCCGACTACGACGAGCGGATCGGTTCGGCTGATCCGCAGCGCCCCGACGTCGGCCGCCGATCCGGTGACGACCTCTACCTCCTCTACACCGGAGGAACGACCGGCATGCCCAAGGGGGTGATGTGGCGTCACGAAGATCTCTTCTTCGGTGCGCTCGGCGGGTCGGGCGCCCCCCGCAGCGGCGTGGCCCGATTGGAGGAACCCGACGACATCGGGGCATGGGCGGCGGCGGGAACGCCGGTGACCCGCCGGTTCCCGATGTGTCCCCTGATCCACGGCGGGGCGCAGTGGACGTCGCTCACGGCGCTCCTCGGAGGAGGAACCAGCCTGTTGTCGACCGACCGTCATCTCGACGCGGTGTCGGCCCTGCGCTTCGCCACCGACGAGCAGGCCGAGTTCTTCATGGTGATCGGAGACGCGATCGCCCGGCCGTTGGCGTCCGAGCTGGCTCGGGCGGGTGACCGGTACGACCTCTCCTCGCTGGTGATGATCCAATCCTCTGGCGCGATTCTCTCGCCTGCCGTCAAGGCCGAGCTCGAGTCGATGCTGCCCGACGTGAAGGTGCTCGATCGGTTCGGCGCCTCGGAGACGGGTGGCCAGGGCCGCATCAAACCGGGAGGTCCGGGTGAGCCGCCCCGATTGATAGCGGACGACACGACCGCGGTTCTCGACGACGATTTCCGGCCCGTCACGCCCGGATCCGGCGCGGTCGGAAGACTCGCCCGCCGCGGGTCGATCCCCCTCGGGTACTGGAACGACCCCGAGAAGACCGCGGCCACGTTTCCGACCGTCGACGGCGTGCGTTGGGCCGTGCCGGGCGACCTGGCCACGGTGGACGGCGATGGAGTGATCTCGGTGTTGGGCCGGGGCTCGATGGTGATCAACACGGGTGGCGAGAAGGTGTTTCCCGAAGAGGTCGAGAAGGCGGTCAAGAGCCATCCGGCCATCTTCGATGCGATCGTGGTCGGCCTACCCGACGAGCGGTTCGGCCGCCGCGTAGCGGTGGTCGTGCAGCTCCGGGAGGCCGTGTCCTCTCCTCCATCGGTGCACGAGCTGCACGAGCACTGCCTCGAGCGCATCGCCGGCTACAAGTGCCCACGGGACATCGTCGTGGCGGATCACATGGAGCGGACGGTGATGGGCAAGGCCGACTACCGATGGGCCACCGAGCTCGCCCTCGAATCCCTCGGCCGCTGAGTGCGTTATCGGGGACAGACCCCCGACGCACTCAGCTGACGGCGGTTGATGCGCCGCCGCGGCGCGGGTCGCCGCAGTGCTGGCCGGAGGTGGCAACCGCGTGGAGACCTCCGAAGTAGAGGTCTCGGTCGTGCCACACGTTGACCGGGTGCCGTTCGGCCACCTCGGCCACGGCGTCCGGGTCGAATCCGGGCTCCAGCTGAACGACGCCGTGCTCGATGTGGATCCGCGGCGCGGCGACGGCTTCGGTGACCGGGAGCCCGAAGTCCACCAGGTTGACGACGAACTGGGTGAGGACGCTTCGGATGCGCTCGCTTCCCCCGGTGCCGAAGGCCACCGGTGCGTGTCCGGGGCGCTCCACGATCGATGGGGCCATCATCGATCCGACGCGTGTGCCGGGCGGAGTGGTGAACCACCCGCCGGGGTGCAGGTCGGCCTCACCCATGATGTTGTTCGCGTGCACACCGGTACCGGGCATGACGACGCCCGAACCGGTGCCGTTCGAGGTGGTCATGGACGCGACGTTGCCGTCGTCGTCGGTGACCGAGACGTGGGTCGTCCCATGGACGGCCTGTGGATACGCCGAACCAGGAGCGATCCGGGCCAGCGCATCGATGATGCCGAGCAGATGGGCACGGTCACCCTGTCGCGGTGCAGGCGGGCGTTGGTCCAGGAACTCGAGGGCGTGGGCGACGAGCCGGCCTCCGAGGGACGGCCCGGGGTTGGTGAGCACCGTCGCGTCGCGGTACGAGACCTCGAGCGGTGTCCGCTCGATCACCCGGTAGCGGGCCAGATCGGCCGGGGTGAGCGCGCATCCCTGATCCTCGAGCTCGGCGCACATCGCTGCGACCAGGTCCGGATCGTCGAAACGCCGCCCCTCGGCCACCTCGGCGTAGAACCCGGCCAGCGGTGGGTTGTTGTTGACATCACCGGTCTGAACGATGGTCCCGGTCGGAGCGAAGGTCGCACGGATCCCTTCCGATGCGGTGAAGATCGGTTCGAGGAGAGCGAACACGGCACCCTGGAACGCGTTGACCTCCACTCCATGCTCGGCCAGCCGAATGGCCGGGCCGAGCACATCGGCCAGAGGCAGTCGGCCGAACCGCTGATGGACGTGCAGCCATCCGGACAGCACACCGGGGACCGCGATCGACGCCGGACCGACCCAGAAGTCCTGCTCCGCCCCGGGGAAGTTGATCGTGACCCGGATGAGGTCGGACGGTTGTGGTCTATCCCGGCCCTCGAGACCGGGGGTGTCGACGAAGAAATCGAACAGCACCGGAGCCTGGTCGATCGGATGGGCCAGCAGGAAGCCACCCCCCGCGGCGCTGGTCAGCGCCGGTTCGCAGACGGTCGCCGCCGCGCCGGCGCCGACTACAGCGTCGTATGCGTTGCCGCCTCGGTCCAGGATCTGGGCCGCAGCATCGACGGTGGCCGGATGCCCGGCAGCCACGAGGGAGTCCACGGCGCAGAATGATCGCGCAGACCGGCTCGGGTCACTCAGTCCGCCGGGGCGACGGCGCCGACGCCCCCCATTCCGAAATCTGGTCCGTCAGCGTCGCTCTGCGACGCCTGTGGTGGGGTCGTTCAACCCCGCGGTCGGCCCGAGCGCTCCTCCGATTTGATCTGACGACCCGTCAGATACCACGCTGCTCGCATGTCCACCACGCCGTCGGTATCGAACCTCCTCTCCGGTGTCCGGGTGATCGAGAGCTCGCTCTTGGGGCCCGGTCTCGTGGCCACGTTCCTGGCCGACATGGGGGCGGACGTGATCAAGGTCGAGCCTCCGAGCGGTGACTACATCCGGGGCATGACCTGGCCGATCGTGAACGGCGTGTCGCTGCTGCACCTGCACACGCACAGGGGCAAGCGGAGCATCACGCTCGACCTCAAGACCGAGTCCGGCGTGGATGTGTACAAGGAGCTGGTGCGCGGCGCAGACGTGGTCGTCGAGGCCATGCGACCGGGATCGATGGCCAAGCTGGGGCTCGGATACGACGATCTCCGCGCGGTGAACCCGAAGCTCGTGTTCCTGACCCTCTCGGGCTACGGCGCGACGGGTCCCTACAAGGACCTTCCCAGCCACGGCATCGCCTACGACACGTGGGCCGGGCTGATCCCTCCGGCGTACGACGAGGACGGCTTCTGTCACATCCCCGAGATGCCGAACATCGGCATCAACGTCGGTCCCATGCTCGGGGCGGTCGGTCTCCTGGCGGGGATCATCCGGGCGCGCGAGACCGGCGAGGGCTGCCAGATGGAGGTGGCCCAGTCCGATGCGGCGGCCTACATGGACTGGTACCGGATCGAGACGTGGAAGGCGTACGAACGGCCCGAGGACGAGGTGACCGGCAACGCATCGGATGACTACGAGCGGCGCGCGCCGGGCCTGGCCGGCATGCGTGAAGGCGTCCGCTACCAGATCTACGAGTCGGCCGACGGCCATGTGCTGTTCATGGCGTCCGAACAGGCCTTCTGGAAGAACTTCTGCGACGGGGTCGGCCGAGCGGATCTCTTCGAGCGGTGGCCGGGCTCGAAGTACGCGGATCACGCCCGCGGGAACCGTGAGCTCCAGGCCGAGCTGCGGGACATCTTCAAGACCCGCACGACTGACGACTGGATCGAGTTCAGCGGAGAGGCCAACACGCCCATCGCTCCCGTGAACAACGCGAAGACCGTCGGGTCCGATCCGCAGTTCCAGGATCGGTTCCCCTTCTTCGGGGTGGAGGACGTGGGAGCCGAGCAGCTGCCGCTACCGGTGAAGATGGTGGGTGGGGGATCGGAGCCGCCGCCGACGTTGGCGCCGACGGTCGGTCAGCACACCGACCAGGTGATGGCCGACGTGCTGGGCTACGACGACGCTCGGGTCAGCGAGCTCCGTCGGCAGGGAACCTTCGGCTGAGCCAGTCGGTGAGAAGGAGGCTGACCTCTTCGGGCCTCTCGATCTGCACGAAATGGCCGGCCTCGTCGATGATCCGCATCTCGAGGTCTCGGCAACGGTCGCCCATGTCGGCCGCCATCGAGGGTGGCAGGGCGGGGTCCCATTCGGCGCACAGCATCAGGCACGGCAGGTCGAGAGGCTTGCGGCCCACGTCGGGTGCCGCGTCGATGTTGGCGTCGATGTTCCGGTACCAGTTGATGCCCGGTCCGAACCCGGTCCGCGTGAAGGTGGCGACATAGGCGGCCATGGCCTCGTCATCGAGGATGCGATCTCCCCGCGGCCGGATCGAGTCGAGCCGCCGGAAGGGGTTCATGTCGAACTTGCCGTCGACGACGGCGAGCTCTGCCACCCGGGCGGGGTCCACCCCGCCGCGCATGATCACGTCGTACATCTGGGGGACCTGCCGGTCCACCACGGCTTCGGCGACTCCGGGTTCCTGGAACCACAGCATGTACATCCGTTCGTCGTCCCCATCCACCAGGGTCCGGAGCAGTTCGGTGGAGGGGAAGGGCTGGTAGGGGGTACACACGCCGACCACACCGAGACATCGCTCGGGATGGAGCACCGGCATCGCCCACGTCACGAATCCGCCCCAATCGTGACCGACGAACACGGCCCGCTCGATGCCGAGACCATCGAGGAGGCCGACCAGATCACCGGTGAGCTGCACCAGCCCGTAGGCGTCGATGGCCTCGGGAGCCGAACTGGCTCCGTAGCCGCGCATGTCGGGTGCGATCGCCCGGTACCCGGCTTGGGCCAGCGCGTCGAGCTGGTGGCTCCACGAGCGCCCCAGATCGGGAAATCCGTGGCACAGCACCACCGCCGGCCCGTCGCCGCCGGTGTCGTACACGGACAGGTCGATGTCCGGTCCGACGGGGATCGTCTTCGGTGTGGGCAACGCCATGGGGCCTCCTCGAGTCGCTCCTGCGTGGACCGTAGCGGCAGCGCTTCGCTGCCCCTCCTCCGCACGACGGTGGTCAGGACGACCACGGGGTCCAGGGGTTCTTCCGAAAGAGGATCCGGGGGACGCCACACCGACGCGCCAGCGTGAAGCCGAGTGCGGTTCAACCCGTAGGGTTGGGCTGTGAAGCATGATCGCGATCGCGTTCAACGGCGGTCCGGTGAAGTCATGGCGGAGCGGCTGGCCGATGAATCGCTACCAGCCCCACCAGCCAGCTCGGCCGGGAATGCGATCGCTTTGACAACTGGCCATGGGGCGACTACTCGTCGGCCGAGGCTCCCCAACAGGTCGGCTGCGAAGCGGTGTCGGGCGCCTTCGCGTCGGTTCATCGCCGACACGATTGGCCCGGTGCGCAGACGATCAGCTGGCGAGGCGTGAGAGAACTTCTTCGACTCGCAGCGACAGGTCCTCGTCATCATCGATGATCCGGCTGTAGGGCAGGTCCGTCGGGGCGAGGCTGGCGCGTTCAGCGATGAGCGCAGAGAACGTGACGCCGCGCTCGGCGGCTTCTTTGTCCAAGCGCTCAGCGAGAGCGGGCGGTAGAGAGACGGTTCGGCGGACTGTGGCCATCCGCAAAGTATGAACTAAGGAGTATGAACTTGCAGCGCAACGCTTCGACAACGGCCAGCTCCGCGGTCCCACCGATGGCGACGATATGGGCGGGGGAGTGACGCCCGATGCGGCCCGAGCGATACGTGACCGATCAACGCCGGTTGTGCTCGCAGTCGGGCATCGGCAATATTGGGTGGCGCTCGCCGCTCGAGATCTCGGTACTCGTTGAGGGGTCGACATCGATCGGGCAACCGGCGTGTGTGGCCATCGACGATCTCCCGGGCGACTTCGTGCCGGATGCACTCTCGTCGCAGTGGCGGCTGATCGATGACCCCTCGGACAGGGATCGGTTGGCGAGCCTGCGACCGGGTGGGGAGGCACCGTCGTGTGCGGGTCGAGGTCATGTTGCCGGGCCGGTGAGGAAGTCCCGCTGCTCCTGTTTCCGTGTCGGTCTAACCGGCTGGTCCGGTTGCGGTGGGAGCCGATGTCGTGGTGGCCCGCCAGGCTTGACGCAGCTTGAGGGTTGGACCGGTGTGGAGCACGGCGCCGGTGTAGACGCGGGCGCCGACTGCCACGAGGCCGGCGATGGCAACGAAGGTAAGGGCGACGGCAACGAGTGGCTCCCACCATGCGGTCGCGCCCATGGCGATCCGGCTGGGCATCGTCAGGGGCGCAGTCGGCGGGAAGTACGAAGCAAGCTGGGCGATGCCGCTATCGGGCCGGCCGACCGCTGCTAAGGAAGCGAAGTAGCCGACGAGCAACACGGCGATGACCGGCCCGGCGACGGCTTGGGCGTCCTCGGTTCGCGACGCGAGTGACCCGAGCGCGCCATAGATCGTGGCGTACAGGGCGTAACCGAGCACGAACCACACCACGACCCACGCCAGCACAGCGCCGCGGACGGCGGGCATATCGACGGAGTCGACCATCCTCAGAGCGGCAAGCGCCGCGAGCGCGGTGACGGCGATCTGGGCGAGTCCGAGCAGTCCGATGCCGATCACTTTGCCAGCGAGCAGGTTGGTGGCGGGCATGCGCGCCAGGAGCACCTCGACGACACGGCTCGACTTCTCCTCCACGACGCCGGTCAACACCATGTTCCCGAAGGTGGAGATGGCGATGAACAGCACCATAGTCATGACCAGGACGGCCATCTCGTCGTCGGGGCTGTGCTCAGCGACAGAGCCGAGCTCGACGTTCTCGATCGGCACGGGCGCGACGAGCGCGAGCAGATCGTCGGTTTCGATGCCCGCGGCTGCTGCCCGTTCGCTGACCGCGACCGCCTGGATCGCGCCGGTCACCACACCAGCAAGCTGTTCGTCGGTTTGGCGTCGCCACTCGAGGCGTTGTGCATCGACGACGAGCACATCGAGATCTCCCTCTCGGACGGCCTCCTCCCCGGCCACCACGCTGTCGAAGCGCTGGATACGCAATGTGACGTCGGAGATCGTGCTCTGCTCCTCGATCGCCGCGGCCAGCTGAGACGGCACGGATCCGGCCAAGCCGACGTCGCGTGTGCCGGTGTCGTCGTCGAGCAGGGCGGGCACGAGGATCAGGCCGACCGCGGCGAGGATCATCACCAAGAACGACGCTCGGAACGTCCGCGAGCGGCTGCGCTCGCGGACCTCCCGGTCCGCGACGAGCCACATCTGGCGCAAGCCGATCATGCCGCCACCGCCTGACGGAACAGCTCCGACAGCGTCGGCGGCTCGTACGCGAACGAGACGATGTCGGTGGAGTGAGACGCGGCGGTGACAACCGAGGCGAGGTCGGTGTAGCGGTCGACACCCAGGCGGGCATGGCCGTCCTTCGACTCGACGAGCTTCACCGAGTGCAGCCCCGACCAGTCTGGTGCTGGACCGCGGTAGCGAACGTCGACGAACCGCTGCGGCACGGCGGAGCGCAACTCGGCCAGGTCACCGGCGAGGACGACCCGACCATGATCGATAACCACGACGTCTTCGCACAGGTCCTCAACCAGGTCGAGCTGGTGGCTGGAGAACAACACCGTCGCTCCCGCCGCTCCGATCTCTGCGAGCAGCTGGGCCATGTTGGTGATCGCGATCGGGTCCAGCCCGGAGAACGGCTCGTCGAGCACGAGCAGATCGGGTTCATTGATGAGCGCCGCAATCAGCTGCACGCGCTGCTGGTTGCCGTGCGACAGCGCATCGAGACGGTCACCGGTCCGCTCAGCGAGACCGAGCCGCTCGAGCCAGGCATCGACACTGCAACCGGCCTCCTTGTTCGTCCGTCCGCACAGCCGGCCCAGGTAGACCAGTTGGTCCCGCACCCGCATCCTCGGATACAGGCCCCGCTCCTCGGGCATGTACCCGAAGCCCGCCCGCTCCGCTGCCCCGATCGACGCTCCGCGCCACCGGACTATGCCGGTGTCCAGCTCTACCAGCCCGAACACCGCCCGCATCGCCGTCGTCTTCCCGGCCCCATTCGGACCCACGAACCCGGTCAACCGCCCAGGACGGGCCGTGAACGAGCACCCGTCGAGCGCGACTACCGATCCGAACCGCTTACTGGCTCCTTCGAACTCCAGCACGTCGATCACCTCCCCGGCACGAACCCGGCCGCGCCGGATCGACTCGGCAATCAGGAACGGAGCAGTGTCGGCGAGCACCGGTGACGTCGCCGCACCGTGCTCGATCCTCGAACGGCACCACGTGGTCCCGCCGCGAGCGGCGGACCGCTGTGACCATGAGGTCGTCACCAGGCCGACCGAACGACCCGATGGTGGTCACCAGCACGGCCAAGCGAGAGCGGGAACCCATGGCGATCCTCCGATTCGATTTCCGCACAAAGGGGCGATTCCGGAGCACGGCAATCCGTGCTGAAGTGATCATCTGCCCGGCGGCCACACCACGCCAGGGACCAAGGACTCATACCTCCAACACATCATGCAACGCCCTGGTCGCCATCAGCGTGCTCGAGTCAACGGCGCCGGGTTCCACAGCGACAGTCGTGTCGGTCCTTTCTCTGGTCCGAAGGTTCGTATCGACGTGCGCTCGATAATCACTCAGACCTTCAGCCAGACGCGCCACCCTGGATCCGGCATTCCGCGATGGCCACCAGTGTCTGGCCCATCGGCGACAACCGCCCGATAACGACGACGTTGAGTGTCGGCGAGTTCGAATGCTGGGTCTCGGGGTAGGGCGGCGGCTTGTTCGAAGGCTTCGGCGAGGGCGTTGTGTTGGCGGCGAGTTTCGATTGCTTCGGTGTGGTCGGCTTCGAGGGCGTCGATCTTGGCGGTGAGTTGGCGTTCTTGCTCGGCGAAATACTCGTCGGTGATGTTGCCGTCGAGCATCAGGTTGAGCAGCTTCTGTCGCTTTGCTCTGAGGGAGCCGAGCGTGCCGGCTCGGGTCGGCTGCGCCGTCCCTGCTCCGGCTCTCTCGGCCTTCTCAGTGAAATGCGTCCGGATGGCTTCGATGAGCTGATCGTCGGTTCGCAACAGTTCGACGCCGAGGCGGGCGGCACGGTGGAGGCCGGCGGCGGATCGGCCGGGAATGGCGCAGCCTTTGCCTCGGTGTTTGCATCGGTAGATCGGGTTGCCTCGGCCGTTGGTGTCGATGGCGGTGAGTCGTCCGCATTCGCCGCAGCGGACTCGGCCGCTCAGTAGGTCCTTGCCTCGACGCCTGCCGGGGATGTGGGCTCGCTGGGCGGCATCGAACTGGGCCTGGCTGACGAGTGGTTCGTGTTTGCCTGGGCACCATTGGTCTCGGAGTCGGGTGAGTCCGAGGTAGACCTGGTTCTCGATGGCGTGACGGACCGTGGAGTACTTGAGCCCGGTTGCTTGCTCGATGTCGGGGTAGCTTTGGCCGGAGGCTCGGAGCTTGAAGACTCGTTGGATGAGTGGGGCGTCGTCGTTGGCGACCAGGACCCGGTCGACGAGGTCGTAGCCGGTGGGTGTTCGGTTGATCCAGTATCCGGCTCGGACGGCTTGTTCGTTGCCGAGGTGGATGTTCTCGATGGTCTTCTCACGCTCATGCTGGGCGACCAGGCCGTGCATCCCGGCGGTGAATCGCCCCGATGCGGTGCCGGCCTCGAGGTTGCCCTCGTTGAGCGAGTGCACGCTCACGCAATGCTCATCGAACAGCCGGAGGAGTCGGCTGGTGTCGCCGCTGTCTCGGGACAGTCGGTCTTGTCGCCACACGATCAGGTGCGAGACTTGGTCGGCTTCGACCAGGGCGATCAGTTCTTGCATGGCCGGCCGCTCCAGGTTCTTCCCCGAGTGGCCTTCGTCGGACAGGTACCGGACCGGGCCGAGGTCATTGCGGGCGGCGTATTCGGCGCAGCGTCGCCGTTGAGCGTCAGGCGAGTGTTCCACCTGGTCGTCGGTCGAGACTCTCACGTAGGCGATCGTCTGCATCGGGTTCGTCCTCCTCGTCGGGTGGCGCAGCCAAGACCATACGAGTGATGACTGCGGCGATGGTGTTGGCGAGTCGTTGGTAGTCGGTCATGGCGTGCGCCGTTTGTCGGTCACTCGCTGCTCGAACGACGTTCGGGTGATGGTCCCGTACTCGTCGATATACGGTCGGATTGCTTCGAGCGTGTCGGCGATGTTTGTGGTGCCGAGCGGCACGGCTGCGGAACTGAGCAGGCCGACAATTCCGGGCATGAGGCAGCGGAGTTCCCCGGCGTGTTCGCCGGCTCGGATGCGTTCTGCGGGCAGTGCCGCTCCCGCTAGAGCGGATTGCTGGATGGCGGTCCACCGTGGATCGACTGGCCATCGAGAACGGTTTGGATCATCACCCGGAACCCTTAGCGACAGCCACCGTGCGGTCGCATAGGGCCACAGCGCCCCAATCTGGGCGAACGCTTCCTCCGGCGTCGAGATATCGAAGGCCCGAAGACCACCCCGGGAGAACTCGAACTCGACCCTCAGGACCCGCTCGCGGGCCGATCGGCGTTCCCCCAGATGTCGAGCCACCAGTCGTCGCCCTTCGACCTGAGTCCGAGGGTCTTGTCGTAGAGACGGGAGTAGATGTACGCGCCTCGTGTTCCGAAGTTCAGTCCCGTGAGATCCTCGGCGATCTCGTAGAGCGTTCGACGGTCCGAGTAGGTCACGAAGTTCGACCGCTCGTCTGCTTCGATCCACAACCCAGCCCAATCACCGTGGAGGTCGATCCTGGACACCTGCAGCGCCATGTCGAGGCCGTCGTTGGCCAGCACGTTGCGGACCCATGCCACCGTGGCCTCCGGGCCGAGCCCGTGGAGAGCCATCGATGTCGGCTGGACCCGGACCGCGGGCAGGGCGGTGCTCGGAGTGAACCCGAATCGGGCGAATTCATGGACGACGCAGTAGCGGTACTTGCCGAAGGCCGACCCGAGTACACGCACCGGGTAGCCACCCAGATCGAAGTCCATCGGAGAGCCACTGTCGGCCGAGGTCCGGAGACATTCGAGGTCGTCGAGCAGACCACTGTCGGGCTCACCCATCCCCGACAGGTCGAGCGCATCGATGCCAGAGCACAGCTAAACCGCGCCACCACCTGGCGCAGTTCCGCCCTCTCGACCAACACTTGGAGGTGACATGAGATGACACTGTAGTGCCACGAAGCTCGCGTGTCACTACACCGGTGTAATTTGGTCCTGGTGACGAGAGCCGACACTAAGGTGACGCATTGAGTGCCGAGGAGGCCCCATGGCCAACAAGCAGAAGCGGCCAGCGACCTGGATCGAGGTCGCCGTCAAGAACGCAGGCATGCGCAAGGGAACCACCGGCCTGGTCTGGGCCTTCGAATGGGCCGTCGTGCGCGAGACCCTCGGCCGGGAACCCAGCGTCGAGGAAGTCGCCGAGACCTGGGGACTCAACCGGCGCAAAGCCTTCCGAGAGCAAGCCGCCTTCCGCGAGGCCTTCCCCATGCTCGAAACCCCGGCACACATCTACGCCAACGCCGAGGTCAGAGCCGCCCTCAAGTCCTTCTCCGAACTCGGCGGGAAGCGCAAACGCCCGAGCCAGGACCTCGGAGCCATCCGCATCGGGACCCTTCCCGCCACCCTCTGAGCCCCGGCTGCCAAGGCGGCCACGAGGTCCGGCGTCGCCGGACCTCCGGGGTCAATGGTGCGCAGCAACAGACCGGGCCCCTCAAGGCCAAGCCCTCCGGGCGGCACCTAGCGGTGCCGGCCTTGACCGACCCTCGACGTAGATCACTCACGAAGCCACCGGGGTGCCGCTACACGTCCTCGATGTAGTTTGCGGGTGCTGTGTTGCAGAAGACGCACCCGGCCCCGGACGGCCTCGCCGGGGGGTCCCGTTGGGCGAGAATCGCGTAGCAACTACCCTGGTCTGATGACGGATGAGGATGCGATTCGGCGGGTGTGGCGACGGTTGGGAGCCATTCTGACCTTCACGGTCCTGGTGGCCGCAGGGTGCAGCCCGGGCCCGAGCCCGCATCCGCCGAACCGATTCCAGCCGTCGGACGACGCAGCAGCGTTCTCGGAGCTGCAACTCACCCGGGGCGATGGGGTGCCGATCGGAGTCGCGGACCCCGACATCCTCAAGGTCGGGGACTCCTGGTATCTGTATGCGACGACGAGCACCGAGGACGGCTTCGAGGCCTGGAGTTCCGATGATCTGTTCTCGTGGACCTACGAGGGGTTCGTGTGGACGCCGACGCCGGGGTCGTGGAACGACCATGGCGCCTATTGGGCGCCGGATCTCTACCAGAGCGCGAACGGGATCTACCTGTACTACACCGCCGGGAACAAGATCGGCGTGGCCCGCGCCGACACGCCGCTCGGCCCCTTCGTCGAGGTCTTGGATCACCCGCTCATCGGTAACGGCTACGGCGGCGTGGGCGACGGCCAGTTCTGGGGCACCCCGACCGACCCCATCCCGCTGCTCGACTCCGATGAGCACGCGATCGACGCGTTCCTCTTCGAGGCATCCGACGGTTCGTTGACCCTCTACTTCTCCGCTTATCCCGCGCTCGGTATCGCCGTGATGTCGGCGATACCGATGATCGACGAGACCACCCCGGCAGCGGAGCCGGCGACCGTGGTGCTCGAACCGAACGTTTTCGGCTGGGAGCGCTTCATCCGAGAAGCGCCCTGGGTCACCGAACAGGACGGCGTCTATCACCTCACGTACTCGGGTTCCGGCGCGGACACGACCTGCTATGCGATCGGAGAGGCGACCGCAACGAACCCGCTCGGGCCCTTCACCCGCACCGGACCCGCGCCCGTCCTCCACGATGACCCGTCCGTCGGCTTCTACGGGCCCGGGCACCACACGATCACCCAAGGGCCCGACGACAACCTCATCATGTTCTTCCATACGAAAGACGACTACGAGAGCGGATATGAGCGGCATGTGCGCTGGGCCCCGGTCTCGGTCGACAGCGCAGGAAACCTGCAGATCGACGGTGCCGTCCCCGGAACCTCCACCACCGGCACCTCGTCCTGCGCGTTCGGCTGAGGCGGTGGCTCTCGGCCCGGGGGCCCAACCGCCACACCTCAGGCCGTGAGTCGCCAATGGGTGGTACGGGATTGCGCCGTTCGGTCCTTCGACGCGAACCCCCACCCACGCTTGGGCATGACGTGGGCGTGGGTGTCGAGGGTGAAGCTTCGGGCGGTTCAGGGCCAGGCGTGAACGGTTGGGGATGCCGGGCCGAGTATCGATGTGAGCGTGGTGAGGTCGTCCGGGTCGCCGGTGAGGATGTCGTGGCCGAGGCGTACGGCGGTGATCACCAGGTGGGCGTCGACGACGTCTGAGGTGTTGGTCTTCGCAAGGAGCTGCCCCACGGGGCGGCCATCAGCCAGGGGGTGGACGGTGATGGTCTTGAGAAAGGCCGAGAGGCGGGCCTGGCGGGAGCCGTTTCGCCATACCTGGGCCACGACGGGGTGGGTGGAGTGGAGGGAGGTTTCTGATCTGGCGGCAGCGGTCAGGAAGGTGTGGGCGGTTCGTTCGCTTCGGTCGACGGAGATGAGGAAGCCGGCATCGAGGATCACAGGCCGTATCGGTCGGCCATCGCGGCGAGGTCGTTGTCGTCGATGGGGCCTTCTTCGGCGTCCCATTCGTCGAGGAACGAGCGGAGGGCGTTCTGGCGTTGCCGGTCGGTTGCGAGGTTGCGCAGCGCGTGGCGGATGGCGCTGGAACGTCCGCCGTACTCGGGGGCGAGCATGTCGAGGAGGGCTTCGTCTTCGGCGTTGAGGCGGACCGTCGTGGTGCTCATGGAGGGGAGCGTAGCACACATGTGCTACATGGCGAAAGGGAATGCTCGGGAGGGTTCAGGCCGCTTCTGCATCACCGACCCGCGCTCGCGCGACGACACCTTGCGGCATTCGCGGACCGCTTCAGGGTCGTGGCGACCATCTCGCCGACGTCGCTGGTGCGGGTTCTGTCGATCACCACCGCTCCAGCCGTGGCGTGGGCGGGGTGGTGAGGATGGGTCCTCCCGCGAAGGTCACCTCGAGCGGGTCAGGTGCGGTCACTGCAGGATCTTGAGTGCGAGCTTTCCGAGTCCGGTGTCGGCTCGCTCGGGGTGTTCGTCGACGCCGATGAGGACCTTGTGGGCGGTGTCCAACATGAGGTGGCGGAGAAGGTTCCCGGGTGGCATCGGTACGGGCCGCTTGGCGACGAACGGGAGCTCGGTGAGGTCGGTGCCGTCGGTGAGCAGCATGTCGCGGACGATCTTGCCGATGAGTCGGCTGGGGCCGACGCCGTGGCCGGCGTAGCCGAGCGCGTAGAGGATCCGTTCTCCTTTCAGCCAGTTGACCGTGGCGATGCAGTCCACCGTTCCGCACACGGGCCCGGCCCAGCCTCGGTCCATCTCGACGGCATCGAGGGTGGGGAACGTCCATCGGAACGTCTCCTCGAGCCGGTCGAAGAGGCGCTGGTTGCGGTCGTGGCGTTGGTTGGGTCCGCCGGCCATGAATGGGGCGTCGCGGCCGCCCCAGAGGATGCGGCCGTCTGCGGTCGGGCGGCTGAAGTGCACCATGATCCGTTTGTCTTCGATGCCGCAGCGGCTCTCCCAGCCGATCCGTTCCCACTGCTCGGTGGTGAGCGGTTGGGTGAGCGAGATGTAGGCGTAGATGGTGAAGATGAAACGGCGAAGTTCGGGGATCGACTGTGCATACGCGTTGGTGGCGATGACGGCCCGGTCGGCATGCACCGTCCCGAACGGGGTGCGAGCCTCGACCCGGAGACCGCCGATCTGCTCGACCGAGTCGACCGGAGTGAACTCGCAGATCCTCACGCCGCGACGGCGCGCCGCGTCGGCGAGTCCGCGGGCGAGTGCGGCGGGGTCCAAGATGAGTGCCTGCTCTTCGAAGTGGCCGATGCGGAACGTGTCGCTCCGGGCGTAGGACTGGACCTGTTCGGCCTCGAGGAACCGGAACGGGAGCCCGAGGCGCTCGGCCGCGACCACATCCTGGCGGATCCGGATGTCCTGTTCCGGGCCGTTGGACACGGTCAGGTTCCCGGAGTGCCAGATGTCGGCGTCGATGCTCTCGGCCTCGGCGAACCGTTCGATCTCGTCGATCGCGGCGTGCATCGCCCGGTAGGTGGCTCGTGCCTGTTCGTCCCCCACCATCTTGGCGAGCTGGTGGATGGTGCGGCCCACCAGGGTCATGGCGAATCCGCCGTTGCGGCCGCTGGCGCCGTAGCCGACGACCTTCTGCTCCAGTACGGCCACGTCGATGGACGGATCGGCGTCCTTGAGGCAGATCGCGGACCACAGGCCCGTGTAGCCGCCCCCGACGATGACGACGTCGGCGGTCTGGTCACCATCGAGGCGATCGCCGGGGGTGTAGTCGCGGTGGTCCAGCCAGAAGCTGCGGGTCTTCCAATCACCCATCATGGTCGGTCTCCTGTCGTGAACCGGTGGTGGTCAATCGAGATGGTCGTCGAGCCAGGCGAGGATGTGGGGGAACAACTCGGCTCGCGAGGCACGTCCGGCGACGAGATCGTCGTGACCGAAGTCCAAGGAGAAGCCGCCGTCGATGCCTGCCTCGAGGTACGTCTTGTCGGTCGAGCCGAGCGACTCGAAGGTCGACCGCACCGCCTCCGCCGGCCGTTGGAGGTCCTTGGACCCAACCATCACCAACAGCGGCAGGTCGACCCGGTCGAGGAGGTCGCTCCACACGGTCCGACGGTCGAGGCTGCGCATGGTGTTGTTGGTGACCCAGTCGGCGAACTGGTCGGCGAGCACCGTCGATTCGTCGGGGACGCCGTTGTAGAGGTAGCGGGCGGGGACGATCGGATCGGCGTTGACCGGCCGGAAGCTGGATTCGAGCTGGCGCGATCCGGTGAGCGCCAGGATCGGCCCGGCATGGTGGGAGCCGTCACGGAACTGGACCCGGCCGTTGCGTCGCATCTGCGGCGGCGCGGTCACTCCCGGGACCTTGGCGTAGGTCGGGGTGAGCACGGGCGACCCGCAGGTGATCCCGCCGCGAACCAGGTCGGTCGTGGCCGAGATGTTCGCCGCGTACAGCGCCTGGCCACTCATCTCCAGCCCCAACCAGAACGCCGCTGTGGCCTCCGAGCGGTCACAAGCCGCTGCCACAGCGGCCGGAAGATCCCGCTCGACGAAGTCGTCGAAGCTCCACTGGACCTCGGGCCCACGGCCGGCTGGAGACCAGCTGTCGCCGCGTCCGCGCAGATCGACGGCGTAGAAGTCATAGCCCGCATCGGTCAGGTAGCGGGCGAGGCTGGTCTCGGTGGTGAGGTCCCAGATCAACCGACTTCCGGCGAAACCGTGCCCGGCCACGACGGGGTAGGGCTTGGCCTCGCCCTTGGCTGCGTATCGGTAGATGCTGATCTGCCATCCGTCATCGGTTCGGGCGACCAGGCGCTCGTCCTCGGCGGTCTCGAAATGGAGGTCCCGGTAGAAGGACCGCAGCTTTCGTCCACCAATGATCCCGGCCGTGGCCGCGATCGCTCCGGCAGCCATGGCCGCGTTGGGTCGCCATGTCATCGCTCGTTCTCGCGGAATCGCTGTCTGGCCAGGGACGCCTCCCGGGCCGCGTCGCGGAGCAGGCCCCGGTGGTACAGGCCCGGAGCCAATGCCCGGGTCACGATCCCCAACTGCAGCCAGCGGGGCCGCACCTGCTCGAAGCGGCCGGATTCGATCGCCCGCACCACCGCGTGGGCGATCTGCTCGGGGCGTCTCGGTCGCGGAAACCGGCGCTGGAACGGGACACCCCGGGCGTCGGTGAACGAGGTCGCCACCGGTCCGGGGTTCACCAACGACACCCCGACCCCGTACGGCGCCATCTCGGCCGCGAGGGACTCGGTCATGCCCACCACCGCGAACTTGCTGGCCGAGTACGCCGCCTCGAACGGCGCTCCGAGCTTGCCGGCCACCGACGCCACGTTGACGATATGGCCCCGCTCGCGGCGGGCCATGGCCGGTAGGACAGCCAGGGTGGCGTGCACGGTGCCGAGGTAGTTGAGCGCCATGAGCCGTCCGTAGGTCTCCGGGGCCTCCTCCAGCATGGAGGCGTAGGCCCCTGCGCCGGCGTTGTTGACCAAGATGTCGGGCGGCCCGAGATCGTCGGTCAGCCGGCGGACGGCCTCGCGGGTCGCATCCGGGTCGGTGATGTCGGCCGGGACTGCCGAGCTCGCCGACCCGAGCGTCGATCGCACGGCTTCGAGGTCTTCGGAGTTGCGTGAGATCAGCCCGACCGATGCCCCCCGTCGCGACAGCTCCCGAGCCGTCGCGGCCCCGATGCCGCGTGATCCGCCCGTCACGATGGCCACCGTCCCCTCGATCCTCATGATCGAGCGATCCCCGACGGCGAGAACGACCCGACGATATGGTCCATCACCGCCACCGAATCCTCGATGAGCCCCTGGACCAGGGCGAGGGAGTACTCATGATCAGCACGTCCCGCCTCGTCGAGCGTCGGTGAGAACAAGGCCTCTCGGAGGAACGTTCGAGTGCCGGGCATGCTCTTGATGGTTCGCAGGAACGCCTCGAAACAAGTCATGAGGTTCCCCGACGTGGACTGTGACTTCTCCCGACGATCCTCGAGCGCTTCAGCTGACGTCGTCGTACGATCGGTATCGGGACCGTACTTCGGGTATGTCGCCGCGGCAAGCTGCTCTCGGAGTCGACGACCAACGCACGGATGCCGTTCGAACTCGCCAGGAGCATCGTGCTGGTCGCCGGTGTGGGGGCCGGGACTCGGTCGGGCTATTTCTTGGTCATTCGGCGGAGTAGTAGGCGTGCGGCGGTGGGCCAGATTCTCTTGCGTTGGTTGCGTGCGGCGAGGAGGAGGAGTGCGACCTGGTCGAGGACGCCGCTGACGTCCGGGTCTGCGTAGTGGGCGTGGGTGGCGAGGCCGTCGCCGATTGCGATGAGTAGGGCAGCCATGGCGTCGGGTGTGACCCATGGTTGGATGTAGCCGTCGTGTTGCATGTCTGCGATGAGTTGGCTGAGGTAGGCGACGAGCTCGTGGTGGAGCTCGCCGAGAGAGCGTGCCAGTTCGGGGTTCGTGGACGATGCGGCGATTGCGTCGGCGTAGGCCTCGAGGTCGTCGCGTCCCACTGCGAATGCGGTGTTGATGGTTGCCAGGGCGTTGAAGAGCCGCTCGGCTGGATCGCCGTCTGTTTCGAGCGCGGTTCTGACGGGGTCGAGGCGGCTGTGGACCAGTTTGGTGAGGGCGATGGCCACGAGAGAGTCCTTGGAGCCGAAGTGGTAGGTGATGGCTTGGAGGTTCACGCCCGCGGTGCTGGCGATCTCGCGTGAGGTGAGTCCGTTCACGCCCTTTTCCCGTAGTGAGTCGACGGTCGCTGCGATCAGGCGGTCGCGGGTGAGGTCGGCTCGGCTCGTCGGCACGCCTCTACGGTACCCGATTGCAAATCATACGTATGTATGACATGCTGGTGGAAGAGCCGAGTCCAGAGGAGATGCTCATGAAACCCACCGATCTTGTCACCGGTGCTGCGGGCTATTCGGGTGCGTATGTGGCGCGCCGTCTGTTGGACAGCGGACGGGGTGTGAGCACCCTCACCCGTGACATCGCCGAGGTCCCTGCGCCGATCTCGGCGTTCCCGTATCGGTTTGATGCCCCCGACGACATGGTCGAGGCATTCCGGGGGGTCGACACCTTCTACAACACCTATTGGGTGCGGTTCGGTCGCGGTTCGTTCACCCACGACGACGCGGTGCGCAACAGCATCGCGCTCGTGGACGCAGCGGTTCGGGCCGGAGTGCGTCGGATGGTGCACGTATCGATCATGAACCCCGGCCTGGACTCGCCCTACTCCTATCACCGAGGCAAAGCGCAGGTCGAGGACGCGGTTCGAGCCTCCGGCATGGAATACGCGATAGTTCGCCCATCGGTGCTCTTCGGCGGCAACGACATCTTGTTGAACAACGTTGCCTGGCTGCTGCGACGCCTCCATGTGTTCGCGGTGCCCGGTGACGGCCGTTACCCGATCCGTCCCACCCACGTGGAAGACCTCGCTGACCTGATGGTCGAACTCGGCTCACGGAGCAGCTCGATGGTTCGCAACGCCGGCGGGCCCGAAACGTTCGCCTTCGGTGATCTGGTTCGCAGTATCCGCGACGCCGTCGGGACGCCCGCGCTGGTGATGAACCTGCCGAAGGCGACGGTCCTCCCGTTGATCTCGGTCGTCAACCGTCTCACTGGTGACGTGACACTCCACCGGGAAGAACTCGACGCGCTGATGGACGGACTCGCAGCCTGCGACGGCCCACCGGCCGGCCCACGGCGACTCACGGACTTCCTCTCCGAACAGGCCCACGAGCTCGGCGCCCACTACGCCTCCGAAGTCCGGCGCAACTACGACCTGGCTCCACAGGGCTCACCCCTCACGAACGCCGGAGTGTGACGACTTCGACACTCCATCGACGTCGGCGCACCCCGTCGGACCGAAAGGGTGTGCACCGACACGCCTGTGTGAAACCCGGACCGGTTCATCCCTATAGCGTTCGCGCATGGATGAGTTCGACTATGTGGTCGTCGGGGGCGGCTCGGCCGGGTGCGTGGTTGCGAGCCGGCTGAGCGAGGACCCGTCGGTCACCGTGTGCCTGCTCGAGGCCGGTGGCGAGGGAAGGGATCTGCTGATCCGCGCGCCCCTGGGGTTCGTCGCGGCACTGCCCCTGGGGATCAACAGCTGGGAGTACGAGACGGTGCCCCAGGCCGGCTTCAACGGGCGAAGGGGCTTTCAGCCACGCGGCAAGGCGCTCGGGGGTTCGAGCACGATCAACGCCATGATCTATGCGCGGGGACACCGCTGGGACTACGACAACTGGGCCGACATGGGGAACCCGGGCTGGGGCTACGAGGACGTCCTCCCCTATTTCAAGAAGTCCGAGGCGAACGCGATCCACCGGGACTCCGCCTTCCATGGCGTCGACGGTCCGCTGCACGTCACGAACCTGCGGAGCCCCAGCCCCCTCAACGAGGTCTTCCTGGAGGCGTGCCAGTCGCAGGGCATTCCCTACAACGCCGACCTCAACGGAGCGGACCATCATGGCTGCTACCACGTGCAGGTGACGCAGAAGGACGGCGAGCGCCACAGCGTTGCCGCCGCTTTCATCCATCCCAATCTGGACCGACCCAATCTCGAGGTGCGGACCGGCGCCCACATCACCGGTGTGCTGTTCGACCAGCGTCGTGCGACCGGGGTCGAGTATCAGCGCGACGGCCGGGCCGGCACCGTGCGGGTGCGCCGCGAGGTGGTCATGTCCGCCGGCGCGTTCGGCACACCTCAGATCCTGATGGCATCGGGGCTCGGGCCGGGCTCCCACGTGCAGGAGCTCGGGATCGCACCCGTGGCCGACGTGCCCGGCATCGGCCAGAACCTGCAGGACCACATCTCGGCGGTCCTGATCTACCGCTCGCTGGTCACCGATCACACCGTCGGCACGTCCGCCACCGGTGTCGCACGCCTCCTCCAGGCGGCGTGGGAGTGGCGCCGGCACCGCTCGGGGCTGATCACGAGCTGCGCCGCCGAATCCGGCGTCTACTACCGCACCAGCCCCGATATCGAGGTGTCGGACATGGAGATGGAGCTGATCGTCGGGATCGGCGACGATCACGGCCGCAAGCAGCACCTCGGCCACGGCTACTCGGCCCACCTGCTGCTCGCGAGACCGAAAAGCGTCGGTGAAGTGCGACTCGCCAGTCCTGATACCCGGGTTCCGCCTCTGATCGACCCCCGGTACTTCAGTCATCCCTACGACATGGAGACCCTGGTCAAGGGCACGCAGATCGCGCTCGACATCATGAACAGCAGCCCCTTCGACCGCTACCGGGGGGACATGCTCGTCCCCTACGACCGCGACGATCCCCGGCAGATCGAGGAGACCCTGCGGGACCATGCCGACACCGAGTACCACGTGTGCGGGACGTGCAGGATGGGCCCCGACGACGATCCGATGGCGGTGGTCGACGCAGAGCTTCGTGTTCGGGGCATCGACGGCCTCAGGATCGCGGACGCCTCGGTGATGCCCTGTGTCACCAGCAACAACATCCACGCGGCCGTGATCATGATCGGTGAGAAATGCGCCGACATGATCAGGTACGGCGCGTGAGCCCCGGTACACGCCGGCCGTCCTATCTCACCGGACCCCGCTGAGATCCGCAGAGCCGGTCGGCGCGGAGGCCGATGCCTCGCCGCGACCAGAACATGGGCCCTCCTTCGGAACCGTCGGTCGAACCGCGGCTCCGACACCGATTCCCGGGGGTGTGGCGGCATAGAGTCGGCCCGTGGAGATGGCTGACACGGGGTTGTTCCCCCGCTCCAAGTTCCGTGCTCCGCCGGGAGCAGAGGGAGTGACCGAGCACCAGCTCGCTCGGCGAATCGAGGATGCGCTCGAACGCGTGCCCCTTG
This sequence comes from uncultured Acidimicrobiales bacterium, assembly GCA_963695075.1. Classification (GTDB taxonomy): domain Bacteria; phylum Actinomycetota; class Acidimicrobiia; order Acidimicrobiales; family CAWCAL01; genus CAWCAL01. The sequence continues at coordinate 408,442 of CAVOFR010000003.1, read as the reverse complement.
CGATCGTGATGGCACCGGCCGGGTTCGGCAAGACCACGGCGCTGTCGGCTTGGTCCACGGCGACGCGACGATGGCAGCCGTTGTGGATCCGCCTCGATCCGCAGGACGACGACCCCCACACCCTCACCCACGCGGTCGCTACGGCGGTCTCGGTGACGATGGGTGCTGCACCGAGGCGGGCGGAGGGGCTGTTGGCCGCAGCATCGGCGGGCGACGCGGGCCAGCTCGCCGCCGCTCTCTCGAACGATCTCGACGACCTGGACGATGTAGTGATGGTTCTGGATGACGTTCACCATCTTCGCTCCGCGGACTCGTTGGACCTGCTGAGTCGACTGCTCGACATGCTGGGACCGTCCAGTCGGGTCCTCGCGGCGAGCCGCACCGAGCCCAAGGTCGGAATGCTGCAACGACGGGTGAGACGTCAGGTCGCAGAGTTCGGAGCGGACGATCTCCGTTTGGACCGGGCCCAGGTCGAGATCGTGCTGCGCAGTTGTGGGGTGGATGACCCGGAGCTCGCGGGCCTGATCCAGGCTCGCTCGGGGGGTTGGGCCGCGGCTGCGGTCCTGATGTCGGCCGGGGCTGCGACCGGCGGGCGCTCCCGCATCGAGGCCGGCGAACGACTTGGAGGGGAGGTGGACGTGGACGAGCTCGTGAGGGTCGAGGTGCTCGACCACCTCGCTCCCGATCTGCAACGGTTCGCGCTGGAGACATCACTGCTCGACGAGTTGGAGTGTGCTGCCTGTGAGTCCGTGACGGCTCGTGATGATGCGGGGCGGGTCCTCGAGGAGATCGGACGCCACGGACTTCTCGAGAGCGTCGAGGGGGGAGCGTCCCGGTATCACGACCGTGTCGCCGAGGTGCTCCGGCGGGAGCTCACCACACGCACATCTCCGGAGGAGCTCCTGGAGCTCCACCACCGGGCCGCCGCGGTGTCCGAGCCCAGCCACGCGATCCAACTCCTCGTCGAGGTGGGAGACCTGGAAGCCGCCGGCCGGCTGGTCGTCGATGCCGGTCGCGCAATGCTCACGAAACCGGGTGGCCGCTTGCCCCGGCGGTGGCTGGCTCCGTTCACCGGGCCGGCCGCGGATCTCGGCACCGACGGGGGGCTCTCGGCCAACGCTGCGTGGCTTGCGACCTTCGTGGGACTCGCAGCGATCGAGGATGGCGACATCGCTGGAGCCATCCCGAGTCTCGACGCCGCTGTCGCATCGATGCGGGCACTCGGGGATCACGCCGGAATGCTGCGGGCGGGATACGGACGAGCCGAAGCGCATCTAGCGCGGGGTGAGCTCGATCCTGCAGCCTCGCTGATCGATGAGCTGATGACGTTGCCGGCCCCCCCGGACGAGCGGGTCAGACTCCTGATGGGACGGCTGTGGCTGGAGTACTTCTCCGCGGACTGGCCGACGATCGAGTCGACCCTCGACGAGGCCATTTCCCTTGCCCTCGGTCGCTGCAACGAGATCGGACGGGGGGCCGTCGCACTCGGGTTGGGATCAGAGTTCCTCTTCGCGCCCCGAGGACCGCAGTGGTTCTCGGACAGGTGCGCCGAGCTGGGTCACCGGGTCGGCGGCGATCTGATGGCTGTCACGTCCCTCGAGCTGATGCGTGCCGCGGCGCACCTGCTGGCTGGACGAATCGAGGAGGCCGATGCATTCATCACCGCCATCGACGAACGCGCACTGGAGCTCGGCGGACTCAACTGGCTCGGGTTGATCGCCGATCGTGTGCGGCTGGGACTCGCACTCGCCACCGGCGATCACGAGGCGATCGACGGCCTCGTCGGCGAAGCGCGTCAGCTGTTCGACGAATCGGATCGCCATCGCCAGGAGCGGGCGATGTACGCGTATGGCCTGGCACGATCCGGGTGGATGCTCGAACAGCCCGATCGCGTGCGGGAGGGCCGGCTCCTCATCGGCGAGGTCTCGGCCCACGATCGACCTGACACCGTCATCACCGACGCCGTTATCCGTGCCATGGTGCACCGCAATCAACGCGAGCTCACGCTGGCCGAGACGGCGCTCACCGAGGCTCGCGAGCTCCAGCACAGTCTCCGGTTCTGTCTGGTCACAGGGGTGATCGATCTGGAGCTGTCGGCGACGCTGCTGGCACAGGACCGCGCCGACGACGCGGTCGAAACAGCTGCCCCAGCGCTGGTCCTGCTCGACGAGCTCGGCGCATACGGGGTACTCGCGATGGACGGGGGTGATACCCACGGGAGGGTTCTCGACGCCTGTTCCGGCGATCCCGCGGTCGGCGCTATCGCCCGGGAGATGTCGGCTCGACTCCAACGCCCCGATGCGCCCGCCGGGTTCGTCGTCGCACGAACCGGGGAACGCCTCACGAGCCGGGAGCTCGAGGTGCTCCGACTCGTGATGGCCGGGAGATCGAACAGGGAGATCGGCGGAGAGCTCTACATCAGCGAACGGACGGTGAAGAGCCACATGACCTCCATCATGAGGAAGCTCGACGTATCGTCACGCACCGCCGCGATCGCACGCGCCCACGAGCTCGCCATCGACTGAGTTTCCCGAGCTCGCGGAGAAGTCGCGATCCGTAGCGCCGACACGGTTCGTACCTCGGTTCCGACCAAGGTACGAGGCGGCTGGACGGCACTCGGCGTACAACGAGGACATGTTGAACAAACGCTCGCGACGGATCGCGCATCGTGGACCGATCACAGCCTCACTCATCGTCGCGCTGCTCTGCGTGACTGCTCTCACCGCCTGTGGCGATGACGACGCGAGCGGAGCCGTGAGCGCCGATACGAGCACGACCACTCAGAGCCCTGAACCGGAGGAATCCACCGTGCAACGAACCTCAGTCAATCCATGGGAATGGTCGGTCCAGATGGGCTTCAACCAAGCTGAGCTCGTCGAGGGCGGGACCAAGGTCCTGTACCTCTCGGGACAGTCGGCGATGAGCGCGGACGGCGAACCACAGCACGCGGGTGACCTGGCCGGCCAGATCGAGATGTCGCTCGACAACCTCGAGTCCGTGTTGGCTGAGGCCGACATGTCGCTGTCCAACATCGTGCGGCTCAACATCTACACGACCGATGTCGATGCGCTGTTCGCCAACTACGGCCTCATCGCCGAGCGCTTGGGCTCTGCCGGCGTGCAGCCGCCCGGTTCGCTTCTCGGAGTCTCCCGCCTAGCGTTCCCCGAACTGCTGGTGGAGCTCGAAGCGACCGCCGTCGTATGAGAGGCCGGAGGTGACGCACGTGCTCGCCGCCGGCGTCGGGAGCACGCTCTACAAGGTGCTGCTCTCAGCTCACATCCTGCTGGCGATCGTCGGCCTCGGTGGGGTGACGCTCAACGGGATCTACGCGGGGTTGGCCAAGGAGCGGCCCGGTCCGCAGGGTCGTGCCATCTCGGAGGCCAACTACCGGGTCTCGGCGATCGCCGAGGTGATGATCGTTCTCGTCCCCGTGACCGGGCTCCTACTGGTTTGGGCCTCCAGCGGCGTTTGGGCCATCTCGGACCTCTGGGTCTGGCTGAGTCTCGTCGCCACAGTCGTGGCGCTCCTCGTCTCTCGCACGGTTCTCATGCCTGGCCACCGCCGCATCAACGAGTTGCTCGCCGAAGCCGAGGTTTCGCCCCAGGACCAGCCTCCGCCCCAGCTCGCCGAGATCGAGCGGCTGGGCAGCCGACAGGGCCCGGCCGGAGCGACCCTGAACATCCTGCTCCTGGTCGTGATCGTGCTCATGATCTGGCAACCGACGGGCTGACATCTGAACCATCGGTGGGTCGGTGTCGCGTCGAGTTGTCACGCCGTGACCGTGTTCGCGGTGCGATGGGGTGGACGGACGTACCGCCTTGGCGGTGGAGATGAGCGAAAAGATGCGTGACGTGCGCTCCCTCGTGTCCGTCCGGGGCGATGCACTGGACTTCGCGGCGTGTCGCACCGGCACACCTCCTCGGGTATCCGCCAATTGTCTTGCCAGATCGCGTGTCGGGGTGTTGAATCGACCGGGAGGGGGATCGTGCGCTCGGTCCTACCGGCAGATCACCGATAGCTCACGTGGCTCGAGACCCCGGCGACACCACACAGCGGAGGTGGCAACGTGGAACGTCAGGCGTCCGGTGGTCAGATTGCCGTGAGGGGGTCACGTTCGCCTTCCCGGCCGAACCAGAGCATCGTCGGTGGGTCGGTCGAGGTCTGGTGCGCCTACACCAGCAGCTGGTCCGGGCCGTTCATCGTCGAGGAGGCCACCACCGAAGGTCTGCTCCTCCGTCGAGCCTCGGACCGGTCCGTCCTTCCGAGCATCTTCGGACCGGACCAGGTACGACCGGTCCACTGACCGCGGCCCTCACCCATCGAATCGGGTCGGGTCGATCTCGACCTGCGGACACCGGTCGAGGAGCTCACGGACCGAGGCGCTCACCGCGTCGAGGTCGATGCCGGCCATGAAGGTCGACAGGGTGAGCCAGGTCAGCACCCAGCCGGGGTCCATCGCCCACGGCGGGAGGTACCGCGCCGGTTGGCAGAGGCCCAGGTGGCGGAGCACGGCGAGGGCCGGAATCGCCGACAGGTCGAGCTTTCCGGTGAAGAGGAGGCCGAGCGTGTCGGGTCGGTTGGCCGCGAAGGCGGCGCGCACGAACGTGAGCACACCGAGCAGGCCCGAGAGGTAGCCGCAGTCCTTGGTGAACGGCGCGCCGCCGGTCAGCGGGGCGCCCCGGAAGATCCGGCGCGCCGACTCGAACGCCTGCTCCCGCGACGGACTCCGCTCGAGAAACCACCGGTACAGGTCGATGAAATCTGCGCCGTCGCACACGAGCTGCACCGCGACGGTCCGGTCGGCCAACCGGCGCAGCCGATCGAGCTCGAGGGTCCCGGAGACGAATTCCGAGAAGACGGCCAGCCCCTCCTGGGTCCGGGTGGTCCCCGGGTGACCGAGCGCGAGGATGGGCATATCGGTCTGCGCCCGGCCGTTCAGAGCGGTCCCGACGTGGATGTACGCCTCGTGGTTCAGCAGCTGGCTCGCGTCGCGGTGGGTGAACCGGGCGCCTCGCCGCACCTTGATCTTCGTCGGCGTCGCCAGGGCATTGGCCGACAGCTCGTCGAGCACGAGGACCTCTGGCGCGTCCGCACCGAAGTGCGCCTGTACGGCCGGCCGTAGCTCGTCGGCGACCTGCTCGCCGGTCAGGTCGCGCGCCGGAGGTCGGATCAGGTCGACGGCGGTCAGTTCGTCGAGCGCTAGATGGACCTTCTCCGCGAGCTCGAGCGGTGTCGTCGGATCGAACCGCAACGGCCGGGTCGGGACGCCGTAGACCTGTCGGCTGTAGGCGTGGAAAGCCGATGTCCCGACCGTCGAGAGCATGAGGGCGGTGGCCTCGATCGCGTCGGCCTCGCCGTCGAGCCAATCGTCGACGATGCTCCCGGGCCTGATCAGCCGACGGGCCGCGGCCACACCCTCGAGGACGGGTGCGGGATCGATCGGTGCATACGTCGGCTCGGGCATCTTCGTGCCGTCGCCGGCGAGGAAGGATTCGCGCAGCTCCCCAGGCCAGGCCAGCGCCGACAGGACCCGCATCGGCTTCGCCACGTCGTGCAACACGGCTGCGGCCCGCCGGTACCGGTCCGCATCGGCAGGATTGGTTTCGGTATTCACCGGTGGAGTCTGCCACGGGATCGCCCCGTCGACACCGCTGCCCGATCAGGTCTGGGTGAACTCACAGGCATCGGCCGGGAGCGGCGCTTCGGGATCGGCGAGGAACGCCGCGGTCAGCACCGCTCCGCACTCATCGGTCGAGACACCATGGCCGTGTCCGACGAGCTCGACCATCGTGGCGTTCGGGAGCGTGTCGGCGGCCCGAACTCCCCATGACGGCGGCGTGATCGGATCATGATCGCCGGCGAGGACGAGCACACGGGCATCGGAGCTGACCGGTTCGCCGACTTCGGGGGCGGCGGGCTCGACGTCCCATCGGTCACAGACGGCGAAGTCGCTCGAGCTATCGACCGACGCGACGAGCCACGGTGCGGTGTTCGCCTCGATCTCGGCGACGGTTGCCTCGTCGGAGTCGGGTATACGTTCGGCGCACTCGACACTGGCGTACAAACCGTCGGAATACAGTCTGAGGCTTTCGCTCAACGACAGCAGCGTGCTTGTGGCGAGCTCGAAGTCGCCCTGCTCGAAGCCGGCCAGCAGTGCCGGAAGGATGGGGATGAGGTCCGTCTGGTAGAGGGCGAGGAAGGCCGACACGGCCAGACGGTCACCGTCCCAGACGACCGTCGCCTCCTCGCCGGTCTCGGGATGGGCCATCGTCACCGACACCGGCTCGGCCTCGAGCCGATCGTAGAGCAGGGCCATCCGTTCCAGAAGATCGCCTTCGCATTCGGCGTCGGCCTCACAGTCCGCGGCGAGCACCTCGAAGGACCGCTCGGCGAACTCGATCAGCCCCTCGTAGGCGTCGACATCCGGGGGGTACACCGAGTCGAGCACGACGAGCTCGACCGAATCGGGATGTCGACGCATGACCTCGAGCGCCAGGCGCGTGCCGTAGGAGATGCCGTAGACATTCCAGGTGTCGTGCCCGAGTGCACGGCGGATCGCGTCGACATCGTCAGCCGCCCGAACCGTCGTGTGGTCGTCGAGATCGACACCCGCCGCCTCGAGTCTGGTGCGGCAGTCGTCGAACGCCGACACGGTCGCGGCTTCGGTCGACTCGTCGATGCCGGTCTCGTAGGCCCCGAACGACTCGTCGATGACCTCGGGGCACATCAACGACGGCTCGGCGCGGAACGAACCGCGCTGGCCGATGATCACGACCTCGTTCGTCTCGCCCACCGGAAGCTCGGACACGACCTCGGCAAAGGTGAGCCCGTCACCGCCCGGGCCGCCGTCCAGGAACACCGTCGGCGGTCCGGCCGTTTCCACCGGCGGCTCCACGATCGCCACGGGGAGTACGACGCTCGGCCCGTCGGGGTCGGCGGGGTCCGCGGGAGCGGTCGCTGTGAAGCACGAGACCGTCGACGGCGCGACGACGGCCACCTCGTCCCAGCAGTCGACATCGGTGAGCTCGGCGGGGGCCGGCAGCGTCGGGGCGGGCACCGTCGGGGCGGGCACCGTCGTATCGGCATCTGTGGTCGTGTCCGTTGCCGCGCCACCGGCCGGTTCCGCGTCCTCGGCCGGTTCGTCAGCGCTCGAACAACCCAGTAGCGCAACCGCGGCCACGATCGCGATCGCGAGAGTCCGTGTCCCCATGGGCTCCACCTTCCCGAAGCGACAGCAATCGGTCGCTCCCCTTGACCACGAATGGTAGCTGCGGGACCGCTAGGGCGAAGGTGTGACCGGGGCGGTCGGTGTCATCGGTGGGTTCGCGGCGACGGATGCCGTCCCACGAAGAAGGTCGACATCCCGTTGGCGACATCGTGGCTATCCACCTCGAAACCCGCCTCGCGCATGTAGTCGGCGATCTCGCCCTTGCGGTAGAGGGGTCGCCCCTCACCCATCATCATGTCGGTCAGCGCGAGTCGCTCGGGCTGACCGGGCATGATCGACCAGTTCTCCCGCACCGGCTCCCACACCACGAGCATGCCCTCGGGTGGGATCACTTCCTTGGCCTTGGTGAGGTAGGCCACCGCGTGCTCGGGACCGCAGTATGCGAACTTGCGGGCGAGGAACACCAGGTCGTAGGTCTCGTGGGCTCCCCAGGAGTCCTCGTCGGCGTCGCCGCTGTTCTCGATCACCTCGCTCGGAGCGGGTACCTCCCAGTGATCGAGCGCCGCGGGCAGCTCGGCTATGAGCTGGGGAAGACAGGAGATCGTGACCTCGATGTCGGGGTTCACCTCGAGGGCCGCCTTGGCGAAGGTGACTCCCACGGTGCCTGCGATCATTCGCTGCACACCGCTCAGATCCAGTTTGCGCATCAGCTCCCTGGAGGGTCCGTGCAGTACCGCCGTCGACCAGCGCACATAGGTCCCGGTGAGCGGGTTGGCCTCGTTGTACACGCGTAGGTCCCGATGCCCCTCGCCGGAACGAGCCGCATCTCCGAGCTCGCCCCACGCGGCCCAGGAGCCGCTCATCACGTCGAGATGGGCTCGCAGGACGTTCCAGTCGCCGCCGGTGGCGAGACGCCTCGCCAGTGGTTCAGCCCTGTAGGTGCCGCCGCGCCGGGTGGTGAGCCCGAGGAACGACAGGGAGTCGAGCAGCACCTTCGTGTTGCACTCCGGAGCTCCTATCGCCTCGGACAGCTCGGTGAGGGTCTTGGGTCCGCCGGCCAGGGCATCCAGCAGGCCGACGTCGATGGACGCCCTGATAGCGGCGGCGTCCTTGAAGCCCTCGACCGCCTGGAAGAACCGCAGATACGAAAGCAGCTTCCGTACCGGGTTGCTGCCGGGAAGCGCTCGCAGGGTGCGGTCGGCGAGCGTCAGATTCACATCCACCGCCCGGCCGGCCAGTTCGGTCAGGTTCACGCGATCTTCCCCCGGGTCGCACCGCCTCCAGGAAACATCCCTGGATATGCTGGCGAACTTATCAAGTGATGGTTCTCCGAGTCACGGAGAACCGGTCATCGGCCTGACCGAGCGGGAGCGGGCATCGTCTCGTCCCGTTGTCCGTACCCGTGGCGGGTCATACCCCGAGACTGCCTCTGGCGGCCGCCTCGAACACCCGTGCCGGCAGCAACCGCTTGGCCAGAAGGCCGATCCGCTCGGTCGGCCGGCCGACCGACACGCGGCGCGGTGGACGTCGCTGCCCGAGCACCTTGGCCACCGCCCGGGCCACGGTGTCCGGCGAGATGCCCCTCCGTTCGTCGGCCGCCATGGTGTCGATGGCGCGGGACGCAGCATCCCCGTAGCCGGTGCCCGTGTCGTCGAGCGCCACCGTGCGCCGGTTGTCGGTGAACTCGGTCGCAACGTTGCCCGGCTGCACGAGCGTCACGTCGAGACCGAACGGCGCGACCTCGTAGGCGAGGGCCTCGCCCCATCCCTCGAGCGCGAACTTCGAGGCGCTGTAGAAGGACTGGAACGGCAACGCCACCACACCGCCGATCGAGCTGATGAGCACGATGCGTCCGCGACCCCTCCCGCGCATCGAGGGCAGTACGGCGTGGACCGTGCGAACAGCACCCCAGTAGTTGGTCTCCAACTGGGCACGCGCCTCGACCGCGTGCGTCGTCTCGGACGGGCCCGCCACGCCGAATCCGGCACAGGCGATCACCGCGTCCACCCGTCCATGGCCGTCGAGGATCCCGGCGACACCGCGAGCGACCGAGTCGTCATCGTCGACGTCCATCACCAGTCCGTCCCAGGCCGCTCCGTCGGTCCCCCGTCGGCTCGCCCCGAAGACCGTCCAACCACCCTCGGCCAGCCGATCGGCGATGGCCCGTCCGATCCCGGCCGAGGCCCCTGTGACCAGTGCGACGTCGTTCACCACCCAATACTGCCCCAGCCGTGTCCGCCAGGGTCCCGAATCCCGCTCACGGCAACGTAGGCCCGGCCGATGGAGAGAGGATCTTCTCGAGGAGTACCGTGCCCGCCCCATCGAACGACGGATTGGCCGAACGCGTCGCACGCACCGTTCTGCTCGCCATCGGACTCGCTCTCGTCGTCGTCGTGCTGTCCGCTCAGCAGGGCGGTGGAACGGTGTCGGGCCGCCTCGGTGGGGACTTCCCCGCGTTCTACGGCGCGAGCCGGATCGTCGACGCCGGCGACATCGATCGTCTCTACGACATCGACGTGCAGACCGCAGCGCAGGCCGACCTCTGGGGGCCCGACGATCCCGGCGTCCTCTACTTCGCGTACCCACCCCATGTCGCCGCCGTATCCGCCCCGCTCGCATGGCTGCCCTATCCGGTCGCCTACGCCCTGTACACGCTGGTGATGGCCGGGCTCCTTCTGCTGGCGATCCGTCTGGCCAAGCCGCTCCTGCCGGGTCTGGCGACGAGGTGGTGGGTGACGATCGCCGCGGTCGTCTCGTTCTATCCCATGTTCCGCGCGGTGACCGCGGGTCAGAACACCGCCCTGACCCTGTTGTTGATCGTGGGGGCGTGGCGCCTCGTCGACGCCGACCGTGATTTCGCGGCGGGGCTCGTGCTCTCGGTGCTGCTCTACAAGCCCCAGTACGCGATCCCGCTGATCGGCCTCATGCTCCTGTCGCGGAGGTGGCGGGTGGTGGTCGGTGCGATGACGGGCGCCGGAGCCCTGTGGGCGATGGCCGCCGTCCTGCTCGACCCGGGATGGCTCACGGCGTGGTGGCACCGCATCGTGCCTTTCGCCCGGCTGGACGCCGAGGTCAATGCTCACAACAGCGTGTCTGCGCCGGGCTTCGCCGAGGCCATCGGCGGGGGCTGGTGGTCCGTGGTCGGGTGGGCCGTGGCGATCGCGGTCTGTCTGGTCGTGTCCTGGGTGTGGTGGCGCCGTGTCGACCAGCCACTGGCGGTGCGGATGGCCGTTGCCGCCCCGGCACTCCTGCTGATGTCACCCCACTCGATGTTCTACGACGCCTCGATCATCGCCCTCACGGTCGGCGTGCTGGTCGCGGTCGGACCCATCCAGCGGATTCGGGCCGGAACGGTGGTCTGGGTGTCGGGGTTCGCTCAGCTCGCGGCCTCCGCCTTCGGATGGAGTCCGCTGTTCTTCGTCGTGGCCGGCGTCTGGGTCTGGGCACTCTGGACGTTGATCCTGGCGCGCCCCGCCATCTCGGGTGGCGCTCAGCGGTCGATCGCCGAGATCGACGCCGCCGGCGGTGTTCTCTCGATCGTGGTGCCGGCGTACGACGAGGAGGATCGGATCGGTGAGACGCTCCGATCGATGGCGGATCATCTCGACGCCAGCGGTCGCGTTGCCGAGGTGATCGTGGTGGACGACGGTTCGACCGACCGGACCGTCGAGATCGTCGCGTCACACGGCGAGGCTTTCGACGCTCTCCGCGTGTTGCGGATGCGTGAGAACCGTGGAAAGGGAAGCGCGGTCCGGGCCGGGATGCTGGCCGCCTCGGGCGATCTGCGCCTGTTCATGGACGCCGACAACGCCACGGCGCTCGACCAGGTCGAACGGCTGCTCGCGGCATCCCGCAGCGGGGCCGCATCGGCCTCGGTGGCGGTCGGCTCCATCGCCGCGGGTGACACCGATGTGCGACAGCGGCAGCCGATCATCCGTCGTGTGATGGGTCGGCTCGGCAACCTGGCGACCCAGGCGGTCGCCGTTCCCGGTATCCGCGACACCCAGCGGGGTTTCAAGCTCTTCACGGCCGACTCGGCGGACGCGGCGTTCGTCTCGATGCGATCTCGGCGCTGGGTCTTCGACGTGGAAGCCCTCGCTCGGGCCCGCCGAGCAGGTCACCGTATCCTGGAGGTTCCGATCGCCTGGCGTCATGTGGACGGCAGCCGGATCCGGGCCGGCTCCTACGTCTCGAGCCTGCGGGAGCTGGTGGGTATCGCCATCCGGCTGCGGCTGGAGTGTTGGGGGCTGCTCTCGGCCGAGGTGGATCAGATCGACGGCGAGCCCCTCACCGTCTCGCCGCCTGCTCCCGGGAACCGGCCGCCGGTCCCCTCGACGGGAGGCGATGCCGTTCAGTCCAAGGGGTGATACCCGGCGACGTCGTGGTGGGGCGTGTCGAGGTAGACCTTGGCTTCTGGCATCTGGGCGAAGCGGCCGTGGCTCCAGCGCACCTCGACGTGGCCCTCGATGATGCGGAGACGGTCGGCATCCGCGTCGATGACATCGGCTCGCCAGCGCACCAGAGGCTGGCCCACCGCGTCGGCCCAGACGTCGAATCCACGAATGGAGAACCGGGCGCGGAAATCCCAGGGCGTCCCCACGCGGTAGCGCAGCGGCTGGTCCGACGGTGAGGCCCCGAGGACGAAGTAGGGGGCGGCCTGGAGGCGGAGCAGCCTCCAGAGCATCTCCTCCTGCCGGCGGTCGGTCCGGAGCTGGTCACGCCAGCGTTGAGCAGAGGCCTGGCCCACGGCAAGGGCGAAGTCCAGGTAGGCGTCCGCCGCGGCGCCCGGCCATTTGCGGGCCCCGCCCAGTTCGCCCTTGAGCACCCGTCGGGTGTCGCGGTCGAGCTCGCCGACGGCGTCGGGAAGCGTGTCGACGGCATCCAGCTCGGAGCGGCAGGCGTCGTAGAGGGCCTGGTACTCGACGGGCGCGACCTCGAGGTACCAGTCGCGCCGCTGGGTGCGACGCTCGGCGAGGCCCCGATCGAACAGATGCCAGGGGGACGCGTTGAACACGATGTTGGAGCCGTACTTGCAGCTGAGCAGGTAGACGTGGTCGACCCGGAGATCGGCCGGAATCTGCTCGTAGGACGGCGGCCGATGTGGGCCCTTCCATTCGACGTCCCACGGGACGCGACCCCGGAGCCCGTCGTCGGCCCGAGCGAAGACGACGCCGTTGCTCCAAGCGGTCTCGAAGGAGGCGGCGTGGGTGCCGGCGGCCCGAGCCCGGTCGAGCCGGTCGAAGTGTTCCTCGCCGACGTGACGGATGTGGGCCGGCCGCACCGACAGGGCGTGGTCGAGGTCGCGGTAGCCGAAGAGGGCCAGTCCCGTCACGATCTCGGTGATCTCGGTTCGGATTCCGGCCATGGGGTTAGGGGTCAGCTCGGCCCGGTGCGGTGCTCGTCGGGTTGCCGGTCGGCGGGGACAAGTCACGGGGCTCTCCCGGCGGTCATCCTACGGCCGGCCTCCCGAGCCCGAAATCTGGTCCCGCTCCGTCGGTTTCCGACGGCCGAGGACCAGATTTCGAAGGCTGCGTGACGTTGGCCCCGCCCGGCGTGTCGATCCGCGGGGTTTGCTAGTAGAACGTGTTCCAGTCATCGGCATATTCGGCGGGGCGACCAAGAGCCCCACGGCTTCAATCGGGGTCCCAAGTCCATGAGCGAGACATACGACGCCATCGTGATCGGTGCCGGCCACAACGGCCTGGCCACCGCCGCCTACATGGCAAGGGCCGGGTTGAAGACGCTCATCGTCGAGCGACGCCACGAGGAGGGGGGTGGCGTCAACACCGAGGAGCCGCTCGAGCAGGGCTTCCGGTTCAACCTGCACGCCAACTACATGGAGTTCTTCGACATCCTCCCGATGATCGAGGACTTCGATCTGGAGAACTGCGGGCTGCGGTCGATCACGCCTGAGAATCAGGCCGGCATCGCGTTCTCCGACGGTCGGCCGCCGATCGTGCTTCATCGCAACGATCTGCTCGACAAGAGCCATGCGTCGATCGCCCGCTACTCGAAGGCCGACGCGGACACCTTCATCGAGCTGAAGCAGCGCACGATGGAGTTCGGTCCGCTGCTCGGCGTCGGCATCTACAACCCTCCCTTCGAGGGCATGAACGAGGCTCAGGCCGCGATGCTGGGCGACATGTTCGGTGACATGGGGATCGGACCCCACTTCGCCGCGAAGTCGCCCAAACACGTCATCGACTATCTGTTCGAGTCGCCGGAGATGCGCACGCTGCTCTACCGGATGGCGGTCGAGTTCGGCGTGCCGCTCGACCAGGCCGGTACGGGCGGCATGGTCCCCACCGCGCTCATGTGGATGGTCGGCCGTTTCCGCATGGCCAGGGGCGGCACGCACACGCTCGCCAAGGCCATGACCCAGGCCTGTTACGCCCACGGGGTCGACCTCGTCGAGAACGCCGAGGTGGAGAGGATCATCGTCGAGGACGGGCGGGCCGTGGGTGTGGTGGCGCGGGGCATGGAGTTCCGGGCCACGAAGTGCGTCGTCGCCAATGCCGACGTCAGCCAGGTCATCGTCGATCTGGTCGGTCCCGACCATGTGAGCCCGCTGTTCTACAAGCGGGCCAAGGATTTCCGCTACGGCCCCAGCGGCGTGCTGGCCACACCGATGCTGTGCCTCTACGACGCTCCGGCCTATTCCTCGGCCCGCTGGGACCCCGACATCGACAACTGCTTCTACACCGTCGTCGGCTACGACACTCCCGAGGAGGTCGAGCGCTACATACGGGCGGCACACTCCGGCTGGCTGCCGGATCCGGCGGCGGGTACGTGGGTCAACAGCATCTGGGATCCGTCGCAGGCTCCCGAGGGCCGGCACGCCGCGACGGGCTGGTTCTTCTTCCCCATGGCCAGCTACTTCAGCGCCGAGGAGTGGGCGGAGATCCGGGTGTCTTACATGGAGAAGTTCCTCGCTCGCTGGGGCGAGTTCGCTCCGAACATGAACCACGACAACGTCATCGCGATGAAGCTGTACACGCCGGATCAGATGGAGCGGAAGAACCTGATGTGGGAGGGCGACTGCCTGCTCGGCGACATGGCACCCGACCAGATGGGTCCCAATCGTCCGTGGCCGGAGGCGGCTGACTACCGGTTGGGTGTGGATGGTCTGTATCTGTGTGGGCCGTCGGCGTTTCCGGGCGGCGGGGTTCACGCCGCACCGGGCTACAACGCGTACAAGGTGATCGCGGAGGATCTGGAGTTGCCCAGCCCGGTGACCGAGCGGGGGTATTGAGCTGTCGGGGTCACCTCAGTGGCGAGCGGCCCCACTCGTGTCGATCGCCGAGTAGTCGATGGCGATGAACAGCCCCTCGACCTCTGCGATCAGATCGTCACCGCGCGCATCACCCCGCACGAAGATCTTGCGCCCCTCCTGCTCGTGCACCCACGCGCGGAGCTGTAGCGGTTCGCCGATGGGGATCGGGGCCCGGTAGTCGACGGTGAGACGAGCGGTCGCGACCATCGCGCCGACCAGGCGGGGTGCCGCCCCGCCGAGCTCGTCGAAGATCCCGGCCAGGACGCCGCCGTGGCCGCGGCCCGGAGCACCACCGTGCATGGGATCGAGGGTGATCTCGGTCGTCACGACGCCTTCTCCGAAGTGCAACGTCATCGGGCTGGCGGCGGGGTTCGCCGGCCCGGCGATCGCCCGGTACGGGAAGCCCGTGCGTCGGCCCTCCAGACTGTCGGGCGCCTCCAGACTCTCTTCGAGCAGCGCTCGGCGGTCCCAGGGCGGCGCCTGTGCCACCTTCGCCGAGAGCTCCCGCGAGACGTCCGTGATCTCGCCGAGCAGTTCGTCGTCGAGCTCGCGGTCGGTGAAGAGGTTGACGAGCTCGCGCAGCCCGGCGGCGGCGGTGAAGAGGCGGTCGACCGGTGCGCTCGTGGGCTGGCTCATGGGCGAGAGGGTATGGATGCGGTCTCGATCCGCGCAAAGGACTGAGCCACCGCCACCTTCTCGAGACACCGGTCGGTAGTGTTCCGCAAACACGACCTCTGCCGTTTCGTCCTCGGGTTCGACCCACGTTCGGGCCGGGCCGGCGAAACGTGGAGTACCGGAGGAGCAAGCCGACATGCCCGCCCAGCTCGAGATCCAGAACCGGCTCGCCGAGTATTGCGAGCACTTCGATGCCGGCGATTTCGGCGCCTTCGCGGACCTCTTCTCCCACGGGACCTGGTTTCCGACCGCGGGTGAGGGAGCGGGTGCAGCGCCGGTGCGTCGCTGGTGTGAAGAGCACATCCTCCTCTACGACGGATTGCCCCAAACCAAGCACGTCATCACGAACACCTGGCTCGACATCCACGATGACGACAGCGCCGAGGTGCGCTCATACGTAACCATCTGGCAAGGGCTCGCCGAGTTCCCGTTGCAGGCGATCTTCTCCGGCCGCTACCACGACGAGATGGCGGTCATCGACGGCAAGTGGCGCTTCGTCTCTCGCTGGGCGCTGCCCGACGTGATCGGTGACATGAGTCGACACATGCGCAACCCGCTGCCACCGGGTCCGTTGCGCAGCAAGGCCTGACGCCACGACGCGGTCGCTGCCGACCGGGCTCGGGCTCACTCCCTTTCCCGACGCCGGGAGGCCGATCACGGGCCGGGTGATCGGACCGGAGTCACGTCGACCCGGGTGAGCCGGTCGAAGGGTGCGGGCTGCCACTGTTGGGGTGAGTAGCGGAGGTGTCCCCACCCGGTCACCAGGTGCAGCCATTTGACCATTCCCGCCTCGACCTGGGTACCGTCGCCCCACCCCTCGAAGCCGTACGGTTCCCAGGACGCGTAGAGGATCACCTGGCCCGGACGCACCGAGGGTGAGCGCCGGACCCGCACGCGAAACGCTCCGAGCTGGTTGCCGACCTCCACCTCGTCTCCGTCACCGATGTCGAGGGATTCGGCCTGCTGACGATTCATCACGAGCGTCGGGTGCCCGCGTGTGGTCTGGAGCAGCAGCGGGTTTGTGGCGTTGCAGGCGTGGATGCTCCAGCGGGGGTGTCCACCGGTGAGCATGAACGGTAGATCTCCGCCCACGGCGGGCGACGGCTTGTGGCAGGGCAGTTCCTCGTTGGCCTCGAGGAACCAGGGGTGATCGATGTAGAAGCCGGCCCGACCGGTGAGGGTGACGTAGGGCATCCCACCCTCGACATGCCAGCGGAGACCGGAGAACGTCTCATCGGCGGAGATCGGTCCGCCCAGTATCCGTCCCGTGGGCAGGCTGCCGTTGCCGACGATGCGAGCCCATCCCCGTTCCCGCAGGGTCGCGAGGGATGTATCCGGATCGAACACACCCGACAGTGCGGTGTCACGCACCATCTCGTCGATGATGGCCTCGTCGGAGTCGAGCGAGTCGGCGATTCGGAAGGTCCTGCCCAGATCCGCCAGCGGCCTGGGGTGCACCCGGCCGACCGGACGGTCGCCCATCCCCCTCTCGGTGGCCCGGGTCGCGATGGCTTCGGCCAGGGCGGCAAGGATGCGCCAGTCGGATCGGGCCTCGCCCGCCGGCTCGACGGCCTGGTCGGAGAACGCCAGTTCCAGGGAGTGCGAGACCGGGTACTGGACGTTCACCCGCTCGGCTTCGTGGGCGGCGGGGAGCAGTACGTCGGCGTGCATTCCCGCGCTGTTGATCCGCTGGTCGATCGAGACGATCATGGAGAGCTTGGGCCAGAGGTGCTCGAGCAGCATTCGGGCACCTCCCCGTGTGCGGCGCAACGCGTTGGTGGCCACCTCGATGAGCACCCGAGGTTCCTGTTCGGGTCCCGGCCGCGCGAATGGCGCCCAGTCGGCGAGTGCCCCGTGCGCGTACTCGCTGAACGGACGGGGCGAATCGGCCCAGGTCCGGTTCTCCCAAATCTCGCCGTAGCCGCAGTGATGCAGCCAGAAGAAGACCGGGGGCGTGCTCCCCGATGCCATCGCAGCCAGCTTCATGACGTCCCAGATGCCGGGTCGGGGAAGCCCCGGCGGCGCGCCCGCCTCCTCCTCGTCGGCTCCCATCGTGGCCCGCGCCATCGCGAGTGCCTCTTCAGCGGCTTCGAGCCCCGGTCGGGTCTTCAACCCGAGCAGGGTGGCGCCGTCGAAGGGAAACGTGACCAACGTGTCATAGCCGGTGCCCTTGCGACCCCAGTTCCCGGTCAACGCGAGGAGCAGATCCATCGATCGCTCCATCAGATCGCCATGATGGTGCTTGGCGGTGTCGAACCCCTCGTACAGCTTGGTACGCCCGGCAGCGACCTTGCGGGCCAGCATCCGGATGACGTCGGGGTGTACACCACACAGCTCGCTCGCCGCCTCCGGGTCGTACGGTCCGAGCCGCTCCTCCACCAGCGAGAAGACCGGCACGACGTCGACCACCTCGCCGCCGGCCACCTCGACCTCGAAACGACCCCTGATGGCGCGGTCGCCGTCGGCGTCGAGCCGATCGGGCGGTGCGGCCACCGGTCCTTCCTCGTGATCCCAGAAGTAGAAGCGGTCGTCACGCCCGCCTTCGCGCAGATCTGACTCCCGTAACAGCGTCGCCGTGTCGACCCGTACCAGCAACGGCAGATCGGTCTGTGACCGGACGAAGTCGCCGTCGACGAGACCCTCGTCGACCACCACCCGGCACATGCCCAACGCCAGGGCGGCGTCCGTCCCCGGCTCCACGGGCACGAAGTGGTCGACGTGGGGCGCCGATGGGCTGTAGTCGGGGGCGATGAGCACGATCTCGGCCCCGGCGTATCGAGCCTCGGTCAGATAGTGGTGATAGGGAATCCGGGTATAGGCGGGGTTGGCGTGCCAGATGAGCACGACATCGGCATGGAAGGTGTCATCGGCCGCGGAACCGCCGGCCATCGTGCCGAAGGTCATGTAGTGACCAGCGGGGAAGTCATTGACCGTGCCGTTGCCGTCGAGAGAGACCGCGCCGAGCACTCCGGCGAAGCGCAGGAACGCCCCGATGGTGAGCATTCCCCCCTCCGGACCTTCGTCGATGACCACCGCTTCGGGACCGAATTCCTCGATGGCATCACAGATCTTCTCGGCGACATCGCCGAGCGCCTCGTCCCAACTCACCCGTTCCCATCGACCGTCCCCGCGCTCACCAACACGCCGGAGTGGATGGAGCAGCCGGTCGGGGCTGTCGACCTGGAGGTTCCAGGCTGCACCCTTCTGGCATCCCATGGGGTTCCGGTCCGGCACCCCCGCCTCGGTCACCGGGTAGACGCCGGCCTGCTCCTCCCAGGCCACCGCCCCATCGCGGGCGAAGACCCGGTAGGTGCAGGTGGCGATGCAGTTGCTGCAGTGGGTGCCCCACGTGACAGCGTCCCATCGGAACCGTTCCCTGTATCGGTCCTCGGTGCGCTCGGGTCCGAGCATCGCCGTCACCTCCAAGGTCGGGGCGGGGCGAGCCTCCCCCAGGAGATGGCCGGTGTCAACATCCAGGCGGACGGGGCGGACGGCTCGATGCCGTCACCCCGCCCGACCAGCCAGTCGATTGCTCAGCACCCTGCTAGAGGAGTTCGGTGCCGTCGGGGCGGTGGATGTGCCAGCGTGCCTGGCCGCGTCGATAATCCGCTGCGGTGCCGTCGTCTTGGAGGGTGATGGTGAAGTGGTGGTTGTGTTTGAAGAGGTTGTGGTATTTGCAGAGTGGGGGCCCGTTGGCCTGGTTGGATTCGCCGTTTGCTTGCCATTCGGTGGCGTGGTCGATTTCGCAGTGTTCGGAGGGGATCTCGCAGCCGGTCCAGGCACAGATCGCTCGGGCCAATCTTGCGGCTTGTCGGGCTGATCCGGTGAAGAACCGTGATTTGCGTCCGAGGTCGGTGACGACGCTGCGGGTGTCGAACACGACCCTTCGGAGTTGTCCGGTCAGGATCGCTGCGAAGGCGTCGGATGGTTCGATGGGGTCGCCGGCCAGCGTGGAGCACCGTCGGGTGCGGTATCCGGCCGGGTCGGTCGTCGGGTCGGGGTGGATACCAGCGGCTTGTTCGAGGGCGGTCTGGTGGTCGATGACGATGTTGACCAACGGCTCAGGGGTGGTCCCGTCGGCGGGTTGGGTCACGGCGCGGCGGCAGAGCTCCCAGAACCCGTCAGCCCTGCGTTGGGCCTGTGTGCGGGCCAGGTTGCCTTCGGTGGCCCGGTCGCCGTGTTCGGCCCTGGCTTTGTCCCAATCGACGGTGGTTTCGGCCCGGGTGAAGCCGCCCAGGATGTGTTTGATGATCGACCCCTGGGTCGGCCCGAACCGGCCCTCCAGGTGCCAACCGCCATCGAAGTCCCGGGTGATGCGGACGTCGCGCCCATCGTGGGCTTTGGCTGCTTTCTGGGTGGCGCCGTCGGCGTCGACATGACGCTCCCAGGACCCCAGCAACCCGGTGAACTCTCTGAATGAATGGGTCCGAGCGTCTTCGAGCAGCAGTTCTTCGGCCGCGGGCATGTACTCGGCGACTCTGGGGTTGGCGTGGGTGCGGGCCAGGGCGTCGATCTGACAGGTCCCGACCTCGCCAGCCGAAAACGCGGCCGAGACCGCGGGCAGGTCGCGTAGCATCCGAACCCGCTTGTGGCGCCGGTTCGCTTCGGCACCCGAGAGACGGCCCAGGTGGCGGATCATGACCTTGGCCGACATGTGCCCATCAGGCCTGTACGCGCCGGTGCGATCGACCCGATCCAACACCCTGGCCTCGACCGAACCCAACCGGCGGGATGCAGCCACCAACGCCGGTACCGCGTCGAGCAACTCCGGGTCGGTCGCAGCTTCCAGATCCAACCCGGCCAACTCCGACAGCACCCCGTCGAGCCGCACGGTCAGATCACCGAGCCGGTCGACGGCTTCGGTTGCTTCTCTCCTCTTTCGGCCCGACTCCATGCTCCAACACTACGCAGGGGGTATGACAGTCACTCCCGACCCATCACCACCCAACCCCGAACGCCAACGACCACCAACCCCTGCCGAGGATGAGGACGGCGGTGGCGAGTTGGAGGCGGCGTGTCGGTGGCGGTTTCGGCGGTCGGTGTTGCGGCGGAGCTGGCCGTAGTTCGACCACCAGGTATTGGTGGCTTCGATGATCCATCGCAACCCGAGCGTCAGCCGGTGAGGTTCACCGCTGGTGGTTTGGTGCCTCGTTTCTGGATATCGAGTTCGTGGAGTCCGCGCCCGTGGAGTTGTGCTCTGACGGCGAGGTAGTCGTAGCTGCGGTCGAGGGTGACGGTGCCGACATCGGCGAGCAGCCCGTTGGCTTCGATGGCGTCGAGCGTGGGGTCCAGCAACTTGACGTCGTTGCGGTTGGCGCCGTCGATCACCCAGCCCACTGGGATGCCGGCACGGTCGGCGGCTACGGACCACTTCCAGCCGAGCTTGGCCCGGTCCACTGGGCGATTTCCGGTTCCTTCGCCGCCATTGGGGCTTTGTGGAGTGCCCCGTCGATGGCCACGACGTCGAGGTCGAGTTCGATCACGCGGTCATAGCCAGCGATTGCTTCTTGGGCGAGTTGGTCGAACACGCCGGCGTTGATCCACTCGTCGCGGCGGGCCCGCAGGGTGGTGTCGGAGACTTCGAAGTTCATGATCGCTTCGATCGACCCACGACGAGCCAGTCACGAGACGGATCGGATCCGCGGAAGCACACCTTGTCGGGGACCCTCGGGTTGTGGCAGCCCAGGGGGTGACAGCCATCGGGGCGGGGCAGGATCGGTTCGATCGCAGCCCAGATCGCGTCTACCACCTCGGGATCGAGCGCGCGTGTCATGATCAGAGTGCCTCCACCGGTCGTTGGTTGGTGAGTGCGCTCGCAATCAAACGCGAGGCACCTCAACGACCGGTGGATGGCCCCTTACCCGTACAAGTCCTAGGCGCCGAGCTCCTCGGGGATGAGGTGTTCGCACTCGGCTTCGCCGGCGGCGAACCACTCGCCGTCGGCCTCGAGGTCGCCGGAATCGGTCACGGTGCCGGAGCCATCGGCCTCGACGGTGATGGCTCCGTCCTCGGCCGCGGTGACCGTGATCGTGCCGGTGCCGTCGTCGAACGAACCGAAGGTCTGTCCGTCTTCGGCCTCGACGGCCACGAACGGTCCCCACTCACCCGCCTGTTCGTCGAGGCAGGCCTCGAACGGTTCCCACGCCTCCATGTCGGCCCGCTCCTCGTCGGTGAGCAAGTCCTCACAGTCCTCGATGGCCGCATCGAAGTCGGCATCGAACGACTTGATCTCCTCCGGGGAGATCTCGACCATGCCATCGAGCTCGGCGCCATCGGGTGGCGTCTCGAAGGCGTCGTCCTCGAGGGCGACGTCCTGGAATACGACCTCCTCGATGGGGAGCGCATCACCGAGACACTCGTCGAAGGCGCTGGGCTCACCCATATCGATCGGACGCGTGATCACCCCGCCGTGGACGACGTCGGTCTCGGCATCGTTCGCGTCGTCGGTGTCGCCGGTCTGTGCTCCAGCGGTACTGAAGCCGATCGCACCGGCGGCGAGGGCAGCGATGCCCGCGATCACACCGATCCGACGGGGCCATCGGCGCCTGTCGCCGGTCGTCGCGGCGGAGAGCTCGGTATCGGGTGAGAGGGGTTGTTGGTGTTCCACGGGGACCTCCTGTGGGGTCGAATGTGGGTCCACCATGAGCCGGTGAGCTGAGATTCACCTGTGGCCCGCGGGGGTCTCTCAGCGAACTCTCAGCATCCGTGTCCACAATGGTGCTGTGCGCATCCTGCTGGTCGAAGACGAAGAGCGGCTGGCGGCATCGATCGAACGCGGACTCGAGGCCGAGGGTTTCTCGGTCGACATCGCCCACGATGGCATCGACGGCCTGTGGCGTGGCCGCGAAGGCACCTACGCGGCCATCGTCCTCGACGTCATGCTCCCCGGCATGAACGGCTACCAGATCTGCCGACACCTCCGTGATGACGGGAACCGAACGCCGATCCTCATGCTCACCGCCAAGGACGGCGAATACGACGAGGCCGAGGGTCTGGACACCGGTGCCGATGACTGGATCACCAAGCCGTTCAGCTTCGTGGTCCTGGTGGCGCGTCTCCGGGCGTTGCTTCGCCGAGGTGAGCAGTCTCCGTGCGCCGAGCTCGCGATCGGAGATCTCCGACTGGACCTCGCCGCCCACACCTGTCGCCGCGGCGATGACGTGATCGAGCTCACACGACGCGAGTTCGACCTGCTGGTCGCCCTGGTGCGCAGGCCGGGACGCGTCGTTTCCAAGCAGGACCTGCTCGACGAGGTCTGGGGCATCGATTTCGCCGGTGATCCGAACGTGGTCGAGGTGTACGTGGGGTATCTCAGGCGAAAGATCGATCGGCCGTTCCGGCGGCGGTCCCTCCAGACCGTCAGGGGCGCCGGCTATCGGCTGGACGACGACCGTGTCGGCTGACCACAATCGACATCCGGCGGCGCCATGAGCGTCGGTGGCTCGGTCCGTCTTCGGCTGAGCCTGGCCGTCTCGATCGCCACGGCCGTCTTCCTCTCGGTCGGTGTGTGGTTCACTCTGGATCGGGTCGAGGCATCGGCGACGGCCTCGGCGCGCCAGGTCGAGGAACGTGCGCTGGACGGGCTCGTGGCGTTGAACGAGGGGATCACCCCGGTCCCGATCGACCCCGCTACCTTCGACTCCGTCGATCCCGACGCCGAGATGTCCGCCGCCGTGGCCATGTTGTCGGAGTTGCAGGAATCCGGGCACTACGGCGAGGTCGCCGAGCTCTTCGGCCTGGACGACAGCGTCGTGATTCTGGCTGGAACGGATGGATCCCTCGTCGAGGTCGACCTCGACTCGGGTAGAGCCTTCCCCGTCGAACCCGATGACGTCGGTATCGCGTCGGAATTGCGGATCCTCCCGACCCTCGAGCTGTTCGACGTCGCGGCCTTCCTCACCGGGGAGGATCCCTTCCTGTTCGAGGACCTCGGCGTCGTCGAGGTCCCCTTCAGCGAAAGCGCCGTCGTGGTCGGGGCGCAGGACCTCGACGAAGTCGAGGCGAGCATCGCCGCCATGCGGGGCCCGCTCTGGTTCGGAGCCGCGATCCTGACCGCGTTGACCGGGTTGCTCGCCTGGGTGCTGACCGGGCGGGCACTTCGACCGGTCTCCGCCATGACCCGCCGGGTCGCCGAGATCAGCGGCGGTACCCTGCACGAGCGGGTGACCGCTCCCGAGTCGACCGACGAGATCGCCGAACTGGCGCACACCATGAACGACATGCTCGATCGGCTGGAGTCGTCCGATCAGCGCCGTCGTCGGTTCGTCGCCGATGCGTCGCACGAGCTCCGGAGCCCGGTGGCGACCATTCGGTCCGTCGCCGAGGTCGCGGCGCGCCGACCGGAGCAGGCGGACTGGCCCGAAGTCGTGGATGACGTCCTGACCGAGACCCATCGGCTCGAGGATCTCGTCGCCGACCTCTTGACCTTGGCCCGAGCCGACGAGGGCCAGGCCGTCGTCGGCGGTACCGAGGTCGATCTGGAAGACATCGTTCTGGCCCAGATCGGGCGGGTACGCCGGGTTCCGGTCGACGGCGTCGGTGTCACCGCGGCGCGTGTGGAGGGTCGGTCGGATGAGCTCGACCGGATGGTTCGTCACCTGCTCGACAACGCGATCCGCCACGCGGACGGTCAGGTCGTGGTCCGGCTGACGAGCGGTGACGGAGACGCCGTCCTGACCGTCGATGACGACGGGCCCGGGATCGCCGTTGCCGATCGGGCGCTCGTCTTCGAGCGATTCGTGCGCCTGGACGAGGCCAGAAGTCGGGATCGGGGAGGCGCGGGGCTCGGCTTGGCGGTTGTGGCCGGGATCGTGTCGGCGCACGGCGGGACCATTGCGGTCGCCGAGAGCCCGCTGGGCGGCGCCAGGCTCGAGGTCGTGCTTCCGCTCGGTCCCTCAGCCCGGGCGGAGTGATACCGGGCGTAGGATCGGGTCCGCGGCGGGGTCGCCTTCGACGAGGAACAACTCGAGGTCGTTGGCGCCCTGGGTGATGGCGTCGGCCGGGAGCAGGCTCCACCACGACGTCTCCTCGAACCCGTTGTAGATCGACGTCGGGACGACTGCCACGATCCGCCCGTTCACCGCGATCGCGACCGGTTCGTTCGGAGGCCGGGGGATGTTCCCGCTGACGTAGAAGGGGGCCGGTTCGGTGCCGTCCCATGTGAGATCGGCATATCGCTCCTCGATGATCCCGGTTTCGGGGATCGGCGGTCCGATCGACAGCGCATCGAAGTCGGCGCCGAGCATCGTCTCGCCCCCCGGAACGGGAAAGAACGCTCCCGACGGGCCCTCGATCTCCGGATTGATCGGTCGGGCGTCCACCACCTCGCCGAACCCGGCCTCACCGTCGAGCGTCAGGAAGTGACCGTCGTCTGGTTTGAGAACCGAACGGAACCAGTCGGCGATCACGACCGGGGTGTCCGAGGGGCGGGGCGCATCGAGGAGCGATGTCCCGTCCAGTGCCCACGGCGGGGTGATCTCGAGGACGTCGGCGATCGTGGGGACGATGTCGGTCGTGCGTGTGGGGGCATCCTCGACAGCGCCCGCCGTCTGGCCGGGGTACTTGACGAAGAGCGGAACCCATGCGATGTCGTCCTGGTTGTCCGGCGCGACGCCACGGTTGGGCTCGCCACCGCGAAACGAGATTCCGTGGTCCGCGGTGACGATGACGAGGGCATCATCGAACTGGTCCGCCTCGACCAACCGGTCGATCAAGCGTCCGACCTCATCGTCGGCGACGCGGGCCTGCTCCTGGAAGCGCTGGCGGGCCAGGACCGCCGAGGTGTCGTCGAGCCAGACGCCGTCGAAGGCGGCCCGATTCACGAGCGGCCCGTCATAGCGAGTCCCGTCACCGGAATAGAGGAACGGGGCATGGGGGAAGAGCGTGTGGAGCACGTTGAGCGTGGCGGGACCGGCATCGAGCTGTTCGATGAAGTCGTCCACCCGAGCCGGAGCCTCTGTGTCGAAGGGGGCATCCACCACGAGGGTCTCCCCGCCCTGATCGGTGACGATGCTCCGGTAGGTCGAGGGGAGCAGGTCGACGAGGGCGGTGAACGCGTCCCATCGCGACGCGGTCGTACTCGTCGTACAGGCCGAGCTCGGGCAGATCCGCGTGATCTGTTCGAAGGACGTCATCTCGTGGCTTCCCGCGAGGAGCGTGAACACGCTTTCCGGGTATTCACCGGCAACCGGGGCCGTGTCGTTCGTCGGTGGCAGTTGACCCGTGAGGATCGCAGGAACCGCCTGCGTGGTGTTCGGGGCCACCGTCGTCGCGTTCCGATACCACGTCGAACGGGCGGCGAGCTCGGAAATACCGGGAAACGTCTCCCCGTCGATGTCGCCGGACCCGTCCATGAGGGTGGTCGTCGGAAACTCGTCGAAGACGATCAGGACCACGGGAACGGGGAGCCCGGACTCGAGCCCGGCCGGCGAGGAAACCGACCCGCCCGCCATGACGGACCCGGCCGGTGATGAGAAGAAGAACACCCCGGCGAAGAGCAGTTGGCCGAAGGCCATGAAGCCGAGCCAGTCTCCGAGATTCCGGTGGCGGCGCACCAGGTAGCCCAGCCCACCACCGGCGGCGAGACACGCGACGAGTCCGAGCCACGCGAAACCGAGGAGGCGTTCGACGACCAGCGACAGCGCGAGTCCGGCGAACAGCGCGACGGTCAGGATCTCGACGGCGGCACCGAGCCGGGGATCGATCAGGTTCGCGACCCGTTCCGCGGCCCAGGCGATCAGCGTCGGCACGACGGCGATCATCAGCACCGCGGCGATCATCACGATCGCGTCGACCTGGAGGATCACCAGCGACTCGGGGCTCTCGCCGAACGTGGCGAGCAGCGGCTGGGTGAACGCGAACGCGGAGAGGCCGAGCAGGATGAAGAGGCGGCGGAGCGGAGAGCTCGGGCCGGTGTCCGAGTCGGTGTTCATCCAGATCGTCCTCTACTCCTGCGGCATCGTAGCTCTCCGCGCCGGCCGCGCTGGCTGACAGACGATCCACGCCGGCTCGGTCGCGTCGCGGAATATCATGCCGCCGCCGGGCCTGCGCTCGCCTCGCCGCAGCGTCGACCCTGAGTCCGAAAACCGTGCCAACGGCCTCAGGCGCGAACCTTGTAGACCAGGGTGCCCGTGGCCGCGAGGTCGCCGTCGGCGGCGCGGACCGAGGCCTCGCAGAAGACGATCGATCGACCCCGGCGCGTGGTCCAACCCTCGGCCACCGCGTCCTGCTGCCGGAGCGCGCCGGTGTAGTTCACATTCATCGAGAGCGTGAGCATAACGGGGATCTCGTCATAAGGGCTGGCCACCGCGGGCACGACCACCGTGTCGATCAGCGTCGCTATCGCGCCGCCGTGGACGACGCCGGCGGGCTGGTCGTGCTCGACGCGATATGGCAGGCGGATCCGGGCGTAGTCGGTCCGGATCTCCTCGACCTCGAATCCCAGGTGCTTCGGGAAGAAGGTCCGATCGGGCCAGACGCAGAAGTTGGCCCACATGCCCAGCCGGTCGGTCGGAAGCGGCTCGAAACGCCCCGCGTTCGGGGCCGTGGGGTCGGCCCCGTCCCGAACGAACCGGCCGCCACCGTCGTCTACCGACGGTGGCGGACCAGATTTCGGCCCTGCAGGCATCAGAAGTTGGCGTCCTCGTAGGCCTGGAGCGCGTCGTTGACCACGGTCTCGGCCTCGGCGATCGCGGCGTCGGGTTCGGTGCCGGTCAGCAGGACGGCCTCGAGCATCTCCCGCAACGCCTGACGGGTCTCGGTGTAGGGGCCGATCTGAGGTCCGGGGAACTCGGGGTCGAGAGCGTTGAACTGATCGACCGCGACCTTGAGCCACTGCCCGGCCGCGTTCTCCTCCCAGGCGAAGACCACATCGGGGTCGTCGGCCACCGACTGGCGCACGGGCATGTAGCTGCCCTTCAGATGCATGAGTTTCTGGCTCTCGACCTCGTTGATGAACTTGATGAACTCCCACGCACCGGCCTGCTCCTCGGGGGTGACCGTGTTGGTCATGAACCAGGCCCCTCCGCCCAGCTGGTATCCGCCCGCCTCTTCCAGACCGGGGATGTTCGCTACGCCGATATCGAGACGGAGGTCGGCGAACTCGGCGGCCAGGTCCTCGAATCCTGTGCCCTCGGCGAGTTCGCTCAGGCTCTCGGTCTCACCGCCGAGGATGCCGACCACCGTGGTGACCGCGGTCGACGTCTCGATCACCATCGAGGAGGAACCCGAGCCGACCGCCAGATAGTGACCGAACTCGTCGGTGGCCGGCGCGAGGAGGCCGTCCTCGTTCATCTCGTCGAGCCGCGTGAGGATGTCGACCGTAGCTTCGTCGTTGAAGGCTGCTTCCGGTATGTCGTCGCTGTCCGCTCGCCCGTTGTCGTTGGTGATGACCTCCAGCCCGGCTCCGGTCCGCCAGTTCTCGACGATCCAACCCTCGAGCTTGATCGCCATCGGTGCTTCGAGCCCTTCGATGCCGGCCGCGGCGAGCTGGGCCGAGGCCTCCTGCATCTCGGCGAGGGTCTCGGGCGGAGCCTCCGGATCGAGCCCGGCCTCACGGAAGTGATCCTTGTTGTAGAAGAGCAGGAGCGCGTTGGCGTTGAACGCCCCCGGGTACAGGGCCCCGTCGATGGCATAGAAGTCCTTGACTATCGGGACGAAATCGCTCATGTCATAGCCGTCGGCTTCGATACAGCTCTGCGCCGGAAGCACGGTCCCGGTATCGACGACGTCACGAATCGTCGTGTCCTCGAGGATGGCGATGGCGGGGAGGCCGTCGGAGGCGATGCCGTCCTTGTACGCCCGGAAAGCCTCCCGGTACGAACCGAGGTTCTCCAGCCGGACCTCGTAGGTGTCCTGGCTCTCGTTGAATCTCGCGGCAAGATCCTCGTGGGCCTCCTCGGTCTTGCCGACGTAGGTGTGCCAGACGACGATCTCGGTCGTTCCGGCGCCTTCCCCGGCCCCGATCGGGCACTCGGGCAGGCCGAGCGCCTCGGTGAGTCCGGCGTCGGCGTCTCCGGGTCGACCCGAGCCACCCGTCCCGCTGCCGCCGTTGGACTCGCCGCTTTCGGATCCCGTGGTCGACTGCGATCCGGTGTCGGAGGCCGTGTCGTCGTCATCACCGCCGCATGCCGCGGCGACGAGCCCGAAGCACAAGAGCAGTGCGATCAGGAATCGGGAGTGGTTCGTTTCGGTTTTCACGGGTTCTGGCTCCAGGGGTCCGGGGGCTCCAATAGTGTGGCCTGCACGGGGGTGGGAGGGTGTAAGCGGAGACGGCGCGTCATCCCTTGACGGCTCCGGCTGTCAGGCCTCGGACGATCTGGCGGTTGAAGACGATCAGCAGGATCACCAGCGGCAGAGCGGCGAGGAGTGCGGCCGCGAACGCCACGTTGATCTGGTCGACGTTGCTACGCGACACCGACCGCAGGCCTATCTGGATCGTCTCCCACCGACCCTCGGTCGTGATCGCGCGCGGCCACAGGTACTGGTTCCAGGCGCCGAGGAAGGCGATCAGGGCGAAGGACCCGATCACCGGTCGATTGAGGGGGACGGCGACGCGCCACAGGAATCCCCAATGGCCGTAGCCGTCGAGCTTCGAGGCGTCGAGCAGATCCCTCGGTACGCCGGCGAATCCCTGTCTGATCAGGAAGATCCCGAACGCGGTCGCCATGAACGGGACGACGAGCCCTTGGAGTGAGTTGTCCCATCCGAGCTGATCGATCAGGCGGACGTTCGGTATGAGCGTCACCTCGATGGGCAGCATCAGCGTGGCCATCATGAGCAGGAAGAGGGTCCGACGGAAGGGAAACCGCATGAAGACGAACGCGTAGGCGGCGAGAATCGAGGTGATGAGTTGTGCGGCGGTGATCGCGGCGGTCATGGCGGCGCTGACCCAGAGTCGCTGACCGAAGTCGGCCTCGACGTAGCCGGTTCCGAACGCGCTCCACTCGGGGTTGTCGGGGAACCCGACCTCGGCGTGGCTCGTGAGGAGCTCGCCGGCCGGGGTGAGCGCGGCGACGATCGCGGTCCAGACGGGGAAGAGGGCGATGAACGCCAGGCCGAGGAGGAGGAGATACCACCCCACGGTCCGGAGCACGCGTACCGGGCCCGACACGCCGAGGGTCTCATTCGCCATAATGCACCCGACGATCGAGCATGAAGAACTGCGTGGCGCTGATCACGAGCGTGACCGCGAACAGGCCGACCGAGATGACCGACGCCTGACCGAGTGTCGGCGGGTTCTGCTGATTCTCCCAGATCTTGTAGACGAGCGTCTCGGTCGAACCTGCGGGCCCGCCGTTCGTGAGAACGTCGATCTGGGCGAATGCCTGGAGCCCGGTGACGGTGAGGGCGACGACGAGGAAGATCAGCGTGGGCGAGATCATGGGAAGCGTGATGCGAAAGAACCGGCGGACCGGTCCGTACCCATCGATCTCGGCCGCTTCGAGTATGTCGTCGGGCACGGCCTGGAGGCCCGCGAGGACGATGATGAACGTGAGGCCGAGATTCTGCCAGATCGCCGACAGTGCCACACCGCGCATGGCCGAGCTGGGGTCCTGGAGATCGACGAATCCGACGGCCCGGTCGACCCAACCGATGTCGGTCTCGAGGTTGGGGAGGATCCCCACCGACCGCTCGAGGAGAACGAAGAAGATCAGCGAGGCGACCGCGCTCGACGTCGCTACCGTCGACGAGAAGATCGTCTGGAAGATCTTGACGCCTTTCAGCCGCCGGTTCGCCGCGACCGCCAGCAGGACGCCGAGCACGAGGCCGATCGGCACGGTGTAGAGCACGAACTGCACGGTGTGCCACAGGCCCTCGGTGAAGTCGTCGGACCCGAGCGTCTCGGTGTACTGCGACCAGCCGACCCACCGCTCCGCGGTTCCCGACCGGTTCTGCTGGTGCAACCCGAGGTGGATCAACCGGTAGAGGGGCCGGAAAGCGAAGAACCCGAAGATGAGCAATGCGGGGGCGATCAGAGCGAAGGCAGTCAAGCTCTCGCTCAGACGGGAGCGGGTACCGACCGGTCTCGACTCCGACGTCGTCATGACAGGCGCAGCTCGGAGGTGGGATCGAACAGGTGCACCTGCTCGGGATCGATCTCGACCGGAACCGTGTCGTCGACCGCGATGGTGCCATGGCCGGGTTCGCGTGCGACGACGCGCTGGCCACCCAGGTCGATCGCCACGTGCTTCTCGTGACCCAGCCATTCGGCGGTCAATACGACCGCGCTGGCCCCGCGATCACCCCCGATGTGGATGTGTTCGGGTCGGATGCCGGCGACGACGGACTGCCCTTCGGAAACCGGCTGGGAGGGCGTGAACGTGAGGCGTGACTCGTCGCCCATCACGAGGGCCCCATCCCGGTAGGTGGCGTCGATCGTGTTCATCGGTGGACTCCCGATGAAGCGGGCGACGAAGAGGTTGGCCGGTTCAGCGTAGACATCCCGCGGAGTGCCGGTCTGCTGCAACGCTCCTTCCGACAGGATTGCGATTCGGCTGGCCATCGTCATCGCCTCGATCTGGTCGTGGGTGACGTAGACGAATGTCGTCTCGAGGCGATGGTAGAGCTCGACCAGTTCGACCCGGGTCTGGCCTCGGAGCTTCGCGTCGAGGTTGGAGAGGGGCTCGTCCATCAGGAACGCCTTCGGCCTCCGGACGATGGCCCGGCCGAGTGCGACCCGCTGGCGCTGTCCTCCCGACAACTGGCCGGGCTTGCGGTCGAGGAGGTCTTCCAGTCCGAGGACCCGCGCCGCCTCGGCGACCCGATCGTCCCGTTCGCCCGCGTCGACGAGTCGTTGGGCCCGGAGGGGCGATTCGATGTTCCTGCGGACGCTCATGTGCGGATAGAGGGCGTAGCTCTGGAACACCATCGAGATGTCCCGGTTGCGCGCATCGACGTCGTTGACGACCTGGCCGCCGATCGACAACGAACCGGTCGTGACCGACTCGAGCCCGGCGATCATGCGGAGAGCGGTGCTCTTGCCACATCCGGACGGACCGAGCAGGACCATGAACTCCTGGTCGGGGATGTCGAGCGTTAGCGAATCGACCGCCAGGACGTCGCGGTCGAAGATCTTGGTCACACTGTCGAACGTGATGTCGGCCATGGGACCTCCCGCGGGCGAGCTACTCGGGGCCGTCGCTCAACTCGGGGAACGGTGGGTTGACGGCGGCCAACGTTAGGGCGTCAGGTCGGCTCGGGACCAAGATCTCCGTCGTTCCGGCCCGAACCGGTGCGAGAATGCCGCGCATGGACCAGGCCGATGAGCTCATCGCCGATCTCGAGTCGAGGGGTGGAGCGATGCTCGACGAGCTCGTCGCTCTGGCGTCGGTGAACTCGGGCAGTCGCCACCTGGCGGGCCTGGAGGCATGCGCCGACCTCCTGGCTGACCAGTTCGCCCCTCTGGGGCCCCTGTCGAGGACCGACCTCCCGCCCGATCGCGTCGTGGACGGCGACGGTGAACTCGTAGCGGTTCCGGTCGGTCAGCTCCTCACGCTGTCGCTCCATCCCGAACGCTCCCGGCGGGTGCTGCTGGTGGGTCACTACGACACCGTCTTCGGGGTCGATCATCCGTTCCAGTCCGTCGTGCGGGCCGAGGACGACACTCTGCGAGGTCCGGGCGTCGCCGATCTCAAGGGCGGCATCGTCGCCATGCGCCACGCCCTCGACGTCCTGCGGTCTCGGGGCATGCTCGCGGCCGGGACGGATCCGATCGGCGTCGATGTCCTGCTCAACCCGGACGAGGAAATCGGCTCACCGTGTTCGAAGGACGCCCTGGCGTCCGCCGCCGGCCGGGCCGAGGTCGGGCTCGTCTACGAACCGACGCTTCCCGACGGTTCTCTGGTTTCCGGTCGGAAGGGGAGCGGCAACTACACCCTGGTCGTACGCGGTCGAGCGGCCCACGCGGGCGCGAGCCCCACCTCGGTCGCAACGCCATCGTCGCCATGGCCGGGGCGGTCCGTGCAATCGCCGGTCTCGACTCGGCCCGCCCCGGTGCCACGGTCAACGTCGGAACCATCCGGGGAGGCGTCGCCAACAACATCGTGCCGGCGCTGGCAGTCGTCGACGTCAACATCCGGATCACGGCCGGGGACGACGCCGCCTGGTACGACGCCGAGCTCCGGAGTATCGCAGCCGAGGTCGCCCGAGAGGAGGGATTCGGCGCAGATCTGCACGGCGGGTTCGGCCGCATCCCGAAGCCAGTGACACCGCCCCTCGAGCTGCTGCTCGGCCGCGTCGCCGACGCGGGGCGTCGGGTCGGTGTGGAGCTCGGCTGGCAGGCCACCGGCGGATGCTCCGATGGCAACGACCTCTCGGCCGCCGGGTTGGTCAACGTGGACACCATGGGTGTTCATGGCGGCGCGATCCACTCCGATGGGGAGTGGATGAGGATCTCCAGTCTGGTCGAGCGGGCCGCGGTCACCGCCCTGGTCGTGGCCGACCTCGCGGCGCGGCCGTTCGAGTCCGCGGCATGACCGTGCTACGCCCAGCCGAACGCGCCGACATCGGTGCCCTGCAGGCGATGGTCGGGCGCAGTAGTGAACTCCTGATCGGTATGTCGAGTCTGGTCCCCGATCCCGAGCACGTCGAGGCCCGAGTCGAGAAGTCTCTCAGCGCGTTCGAGACCGAACCGGGGTCGCCCGGAGAGGAGTCCTACCTGTTCGTGCTGGACGCCGGCGGCGAGGTGTGCGGCATGAGCGGGATCATCGCGGCCGTCGGGCTCACCGAGCCGTTCTGGAGCTACCGCGTGGGCACGATCGTCAAGTCGAGTCGGGAGTTGGGCATCTACAAACGCCACCCGGTCCTGTTCCTCACCAATGACTACACCGGGGCGGCCGAGCTCTGCAGTCTGTTCCTCGATGCCGCGTACCGTCGAACCGATTCCGGCCGTCTGCTGTCGCTGGGTCGGATGCTCTTCCTGGCCGACCACTCCGATCGGTTCTCCGAACGGATCATCGCCGAGATGCGCGGGGTGATCGACGATGAGGGGTCCTCACCCTTCTGGATGGGCCTCGGGGTCCACTTCTTCGATCTGCCGTTCGGCGAAGCCGATGACATCTACGGGCGGGGGAACAAGGAGTTCATCGCCGAGCTGATGCCCCACCACCCGGTGTTCGTGGAACTCCTGCCGCAAGCCGCACAGGCCGCGATCGGGAAGGTCCACGAGCGCACGCGGCCTGCTGTTCGCATGCTCGAGGCCGAGGGTCTCCGCTACGAGGGCTACATCGACATCTTCGACGGCGGACCGACCGTCAGCGCGCCGGTGGCGTCCCTGCGCGCCGTGTCCGAGTCGCTGGTCTGCCGGGTCGAGATGGAGACCGGCTCTCCGCCCGACGATGCGATCGGTCTCCTGGCGAGCGCCGGTCTGTTGCAGGACTATCGCTGTGTCTCCGTGGCGGGGATCGAGCCCGATCCCGACGATCCCGTCGTTCGCATCCCGCCCGCGGCGTGCGACCTGCTCCGCGTCGAGGCCGGTGACATGGTTCGGGCCGTGCCCGTGCGGCCACCGGAAGGACGGGCCCGTGGCTGACCGGCTCACCTCGTTCGACCCGGCCACGGGATCGGCGCTCTGGGAGGGTCCGGTCGCCACCGCATCCGAGGTCGCCACCGCGCTCGAACGGGCTCGGAGGGCTCAGGACGCCTGGGCCGGACGTCCGGTGGACGAGCAGGACGGCGTCGTGCGGCGATTCGCCGACCGGCTCGGGAGCGAGCGCGATGGCCTGGCGCGCGTCATCGCCGCCGAGACCGGCAAGCCGTTCTGGGAAGCGCGCACCGAGGTCACGGCGATGATCGGCAAGGTCGAGCACTCGATCCGCGCCCGGGACGAGCGGGCCGGAACCACCCGGTCCGACCTCGCGGGCGTGGCATCGGTGGTGCAGCACCGGCCTCAGGGCGTCGTCGCCGTGTTGGGCCCCTACAACTTCCCCGGCCATCTCCCGAACGGCCACATCGTCCCTGCCCTTCTCGCCGGCAACGCCGTCGTGTTCAAGCCGAGTGAGCACACCCCGTGGGTCGGAGAGGAGATGGCGGACCACTGGCGCGAGGTCGGCCTGCCGGACGGGCTCTTCCAGGTGCTCCAGGGTGGTCGCGCCACGGGTGAGGCCATCGTCGACTCGGCCGGTATCGACGCGCTTCTCTTCACCGGGAGCGCTTCGACCGGTCTGGCGTTGCACCGCCGCCTCGCCGGTCGCACCGAGACCCTGTTGGCCCTGGAGATGGGCGGGAACAACGCTCTCGTGGTACGTCCCGTCGACGATCTCGACGCGGCGGTCTATCTCACCGTGCAGTCGGCGTTTCTCACGACCGGCCAGCGGTGCACGTGCGCGCGCCGGGTGATCATCCCCGACGGAGCATGGGGCGATCGGTTCGTCGAGCGTCTCGCCTGGGCGGCCGAGTCCCTCGTCGTCGGCGCCCCCTTCGACGAGCCTCAGCCGTTCTGCGGCCCGGTCATCTCGGCGGTGGCGGCCGACGGCCTCATGAGCGCCGAGCAGATGTTGGTCGAGTCGGGTGGACGTTCGGTGCTGCCGATGACGCGCGGGGCGCACGGATTCGTCACCCCCTCGGTGGTGGACGTGACGGGGTGCGAGACGCCCGACGAGGAGTGGTTCGGGCCCCTGGTCCAGATCAGCCGGGTCGAGTCGTTCGATGAGGCGATCGGCCAGGCCAACGACACACGATTCGGCCTGGCCGCCGGCCTCGTCAGCGAGGACCGGGCCGAATGGGAGCGGTTCCTGCGCGGGAGCACGGCGGGGATAGTCAACTGGAATCGCCCGACGACGGGA
The DNA here is from genome assembly GCA_963695075.1 of uncultured Acidimicrobiales bacterium. Lineage (GTDB taxonomy): Bacteria > Actinomycetota > Acidimicrobiia > Acidimicrobiales > CAWCAL01 > CAWCAL01. The sequence goes on along the minus strand of CAVOFR010000003.1, from coordinate 373,545 downwards.
GCGTCGAGTGGATCCCCGTTCGGGGGCACCGGTCACTCGGGCAATCACCGCCCCAGCGCCTACTACGCGGCCGACTCCTGCGCGTACCCGGTTGCGTCGCTGGTCGCTGAACGACCCGCTCGGCCGGATGAAGCCGGCCCCGGCCTGCCCTGGTGAATACCAGGGAATGGAACTTCGACGGCCTGGTGGGCCCCACCCACACCTTTGCCGGCCTGGCCGTCGGCAACATGGCCAGCGCCGCGAGTCTCGGATCGGTGTCCAACCCTCGCGCCGCCGCCCTTCAGGGGCTGACCAAGATGCGGCGGTTGATCGACCTGGGTGTATCCCAGGGAATCCTGCCGCCCCATCCCCGCCCCGACGTGCGGTTCCTGCGCTCGGTGGGATTCTCGGGCGACGATTCGGCCGTGCTCTCGCGGGCCGTCGCCGAGGCACCCGACCTCTTCCTCTCCGCGACGTCGGCTTCGCCTATGTGGGTGGCCAACGCGGCCACCGTGGTTCCCTCGTCGGACTCGCCCGACGGTCGGGTCCACTTCACCCCGGCCAACCTGACCTCCCAGTTGCACCGCTCGCTCGAACCGCCCATGACGAAGCGCATCCTCGACACGGTCTTCGGTGATCGGGACCGGTTCGTGGTCGGGACCGCTCTACCGTCGCAGGATTCACTGGGAGACGAGGGCGCGGCCAACCACACGCGATTCGGTCGGCCCGGTGAGCCGGGTGCGCATCTCTTCGTGTACGGCCGACGGGTGGGCCATCCCGAGCCCTCCGACCGCCGATTCCGCGGCCGTCAGACCGACCTGGCGTCGGCCGCCGTGGCCAGGGGCGGAGGCCTCGACGGCGATCGTGTCCTCTTCGCCCAACAGCATCCCGATGCGATCGATGCCGGTGTGTTCCACAACGATGTGATCGCCGTGGGACACGAGTATCTCCTGATCTGCCATGAGCAGGCCTTCGTGGACCAGCCCGAGGTGGTCGGCCGGCTGCGCGAAATGATGCCGGGGATGAGGGTTGCGGAACTTCCCGGGGAGATGCTGGACCTGGCCGCGGCCGTTCGTTCGTACCTCTTCAACAGCCAGCTGGTCACGGCCGAGGACGGCCGGACGGTCCTGGTGGCGCCGTCGGAGGTGGTCCGGGTGCCGGCGGCGCGAGCCGCCGTCGACGGATTGGTGGAGGGCGGCCATGTCGATGCCGTGGAACTGGTGGACCTGTCCGAGAGCATGGGCAACGGCGGAGGACCGGCCTGCTTGCGACTTCGCGTCGAACTGACCGATGCCGAGGCCGAAGCCGTCGGTACCGCCTGTCGACTGGATCACCGCGCCGTCGACCGGCTCGAGGAGTGGGTGCATCGCCATTACCGCGATGAGCTGGTGGTCAGCGATCTGGCCGATCCGCAGCTTCTCGAGGAGAGCCGCCGCGCCCTGGACGAACTGACCGGGGTCCTCGGCCTGGGCCTGCTGTACGACTTCCAGCGCGCCTGACGTTGCCGGCCGGCTCGGTCATTCCGGCGGGAAGAGGATGGCCCTGGCCCTCTGGTGCAGCTGTCCGCCGTCGATGTCCGGATCGGCGGAGAGTATGGTCACCGCTCCGGTCCGGTCGATCCACCGGGTCGCGGCCTCACCCTGCCGGCCGACCAGGTGGAGCAGCGTTCCTGCCGGCTCACCGGTGGGAACGAGGGTGCGATGGGGGGCTGCCGGTACGGCGATGACCACCCCGTCGATGTCGGACCCCACAGCCAGGAGCTCGGCGCTTCCGAGTGGGTCGTCCTCGTCCAGGGGATGGACCTCGAACTCGATCGTCGAATCCAGGCGGATGGCGATGACGACGGGCAGCGGTGGCGGCGCCACCTCGGCGAGGAGATCGAGGACGTGGTCGAGAGGTGAGGACGGGATGGCGGAGCTCCGCTGGTGATTTGACCGATCGAGGCGGCCACCCGGGCCCGCGAGCTGTGGGTCAGTTGTACCCGCACCCCTGTGACAGTCACCTCGGGCCGGCGATAATCCGCCGGCCGGCCTTCGGCATCGGGTTCTCGCGTGCCGCTGCTCCGCTCCGTCTCCGCAGCCTTGCTGTCATCGCCGGCCGGCGATAATCCGCCGGCCGGCCTTCGGCATCGGGTTCTCGCGTGCCGCTGCTCCGCTCCGTCTCCGCAGCCTTGCTGTCATCTTGGGCCGGCGATGATCCGCCGGCCGGCCTTCGGCATCGGGTTCTCGCGTGCCGCTGCTCCGCCGGCCCGGCTCCACCATCGGTGAAACCACCCGGGGTCTCGTGGGCCGATCGTGCCTTGCGTCGGCCCACCACCACCGGTGAAGCTATTGGCAGAACTATGCGGGAGCCCCATTGAGGTATCGCCGGTCACCCGACGTCGGATTCGAAGTCGTCGACGGCCACATCAGTCTGTCACCACCGGACGTCAACGACGTCGTGCGCCTCAATCAGGTGGGCACGCTCGTCTGGGCGGCGATCGATCCACCGCGGTCGGCCACCGAGGTCGCCGCACTCCTGTATCCGGCGCTCGAAGGCATCGGCATAGACGAGCTGACCGTCGACGTGGCCGAGTTCCTCTCCGACCTGGCAACGGTCGGCTGGGTCGAACAGACCCGAAACGGCGCCGTCACCTGATCAACGCCCAGACCTGCGAGGCTGGGTTCATGGGTTCGAATCGGGAAGCGTTCGACATCCCGAGCGATGTCGCCTACCTCAACTGCGCGTACATGGGGCCACTCCCCGTCAGCGCGGTCGAGGCCGGAACTCGGGCCCTGAACGACAAGTCGCAGCCCTGGCGGGTGGGCGTCGATGACTTCTTCGAACCCGTCGCGGCACTTCGACCCAAGCTGGCCCGGGTCATCGGTGGCGATGCCGCCGGCATCGCCCTCACCTCGAGTGTCAGTTACGGCGTCGCCGTAGCCGCCCACAACCTGGCGGTCGATTCGGGAGAGCAGATTCTCGTCCTGGCCGAGCAGTTCCCGTCGAACGTCTATTCCTGGCGCGAACTGGCTCGACGATGTGGCGCAGAGGTCGCGATCGTGGACCGACCGGACGACCTCGACTGGACCACCGCGATCGCCGGGATGCTGAGTGAGCGGACCGCAGTCGTGGCGGTACCGGCCTGTCACTGGACCGACGGAAGCCGTCTGGAACTGGAGTCGGTCGGGGATCTGGCTCGGGGGGTCGGTGCCGCACTGGTCATCGACGTGTGTCAGGCTGCCGGAGCCGCGGAGATAGACGTGAACCGGGTCGATCCCGACTTCGTCGTAGGGGCCACCTACAAGTGGCTCCTGGGGCCCTACAGCCAGGGCTTCCTTTGGGTCGCACCGCGCCACCGCGAGGGTGACCCGATCGAGTTCAACTGGATCACCAGGGCTGGCAGCGAAGACTTCGCCGGCTTGGTCAACTATTCCGACGACTACGGTCCCGGCGCCCGCCGGTTCGACACCGGTGAGGTCTCGAACTTCGTCGGGGTCGCGGTGGCCAACGCCGCGCTGGACTTCCTGGTCGACCATCCTCCGGCCGCGGTCGCCGACCATGCCCGGGTCATCACCGGTCGCATCCTCGACGGAGCCGAGAGCCTCGGGTTCTCGGTGCCGTCACCCGGCGTGCGCTCGCCCCATCTGGTCGGAATCGGGCTTCCCGACCGGCTGTCCCCCGCCGCGGTGGCCACCCATCTGTCGGAGCGACGGATCCACGTGAGCGTGCGCGGGTCGAGCGTGCGGATCTCCGCCCATCTCTGGAACGACGAGACCGACGCAGACCGTCTGCTCACGGCGCTGGCCGAGCTGTGAGTCCGGCGGCCGGGTGCGTCTTCTGCTCGATCGTCGGCGGCCACGCCGAGGGCCACGTCGTATTCGCCGACGATGTCGCCCTCGGCGTGCTCGATGTCCGGCCGCTGTTCGTCGGTCACACGCTGGTGATGCCGCGCGATCACCACGAGACCCTCGCCGAGCTCCCCGTCGATCTCATCGATCCGCTCTTTCGCCGCGTGCGGCGACTGGCCGCCGCCATCGAGACGGAGCTCGGGTCCGGCGGGTCGTTCGTCGCGATGAACAACCGGGTGAGCCAGAGCGTGCCCCACCTTCATGTCCACGTCGTGCCGCGAACCAAGGGGGACGGACTGCGGGGGTTCTTCTGGCCGCGCACGAAGTACGACGACGAGGCACACGCGGCGGCCACCGCTGAACGGCTGGCTGTGGCTTACGACCAGCTGAACACCTGATCGGGCACAGGCCCGCATGGGACCGGAAGAGGATGTGCCCTACCATTCTCTGTCGGCCTGAACGGCCGCGTCATCATGATCCCCACCCGCAAGCCGCCCCAGGCCCCGTTGCAGCTGACTCCGCTCTTGAGGGGTGACGACACTCACGACCGCCGCCGCGGCCGCAGCTTCGGAGGGACCCTCTCGAACCTCCTCATCGCGGTGGTGGCCCTGGGGTTCGTCACCTATGTGGCGTACGTAGCGTGGGACTTCACCCGGGTCGATGTCGATCTCGTCGGACTGGAGGACGACGACCATCTCCAGCCCACCGACGGAGAGGGCCGGACCATCGGTGTACGCATCTCCCCCGACACTCGGATCGAGGAGGTGCAGCTCCTCATCGACGGTGAGCCGGCGGCCGAGGATCTCGGCGTCACCGACGGTGTGCACAACTGGGTCATCCCGCAGTTCGAGGAGCGCTCGTACGAACTCTCGATGGAGGTGACGCGGCCCTTGCTCGGTCCCACGACCGTGGGATGGACCTACACGGTCGACGGAACGGCTCCCGAGCTAACCATCGTCGAGCCCGGTGTCGTCGCAATGGACGCCGAGGTGACGATCACCGGGTCGGTCGACGAAGAAGTGACCTTGACGGTCAGCGGTGAAGAGGTCGACATTCGTGGAGACGGCACGTTCGAACTGACCTACGACCGCCCGCCCCTCGGGCTGCTCGAATTCGAGGCGGTGGATCAGGCCGGGAACAGGGCGACCGACGAAGTCCGCGTGCCGGTCGCCTACCCGGAGATCCGAGCGGTGCACGTCTCGGCCGCGGCGTGGGCCGACGACGGTCTGCGCGCGGGGATCATGCGGCTGATCGACGAGGGGCGCATCAACGCGGTACAGCTGGACATCAAGGACGAGACCGGCGTGATCGGGTACGACAGCGACGTCGACCTGGCCGACGAAATCGGCGCCGACCGGCCCATCTACGACGCTCGCGAAGCGCTCGACACGCTCCACGAGCTCGGGATGCACGTCATCGGCCGGGTGGTGGCCTTCCGCGACCCGGTGTTGGCCGAGTACGCGGCCGAGAGCGATCAGATGGACATGCTGGTCCAGGGCACCGACGGTGAGGCACTGGACATCTATCGAGGTGGATTCACCAACTTCGCCCATCCCGATGTGCAGCAGTACAACCTCGATGTCGCCCTCGAAGCGGCCGAACTGGGTTTCGACGACATCATGTTCGACTACATCCGCCGGCCGGACGGATACCTCGAGGAGATGGTCATCCCCGGTCTTCCCGGGCCTGAGGAGGCCGAGGACCGGGAGCGCAGGGATCAGGTGACGGCCACGATCCTGGGTTTCCTCGAGCGGACCCACGAGGAGCTCCGGGAGGAGGGCGCCTTCCAGGGCGCCGCGGTCTTCGGCATCGCGGCCAACCGCGGTTACGAGATCGGCCAGGAGGCAGGCCAGATGGTGGCCCACCTCGACTACATCTCGCCGATGCTCTACCCGTCCCACTTCGGCAAGGACGAGTACAACGTCTCAGATCCGACCGCCGAGCCCGGCCGGATCGTCGAGAGGACCATGCGCGAGTTCGTCGAGGTGGTCGAGCCCTACGGCGTCCCCCTGGTGCCGTGGCTCCAGGACTTCACGCTCGGCGACATCGCGTACGGAGACGACGAGGTGCGAGCCCAGATCGAGGCGGCGTACCGGGAGGACGGCAACGGGTTCCTCCTGTGGAATGCCGGCGTCCGCTATCACGGCGACGCCCTCGACCGGTGAGCACGAGTCAGGCCGCGTGGCCCTCCGTCATCTACCTCAGGTCCAGCAGGCGATAGGCCTCGCCCAGTTCGAATCCGGCGAGCGCTCCCATCGACCTCAGTCGGGCCAGTTCCCCTTCGGCGAAGGCGGCGCGCTGGCCCTGGTGATGGGCACCGCTGTCCTCGATGGCGATCTCCATGGTGGACTCGAACTGGCTCTCGTGGGCGAGAAGCGCCTCGACCTTGGCCTCTTCGAACCCGGTGACGTCCTCGACGTGGTCCGGCTCGTCGGCCTCGAAGAGCAGGAGATGGTCAGGCCGGTGGTGGAGGAGACCGTGCTCGGGGAAGAAGAAGGGGTCGCGTGCCGCGACGGCCCCGTCGACGGCGAGCCATCCGGCGTGTCGATGGTCGGGGTGGAGGCGGTAGCGCTGCCACGGGTCGTGGCCCAGGACCAGAGAAGGCTTCAGCTCGCGGATCCAGCGGGCGACCTTCGAGCGCGTGATGAGATCGGATTGCAGCTCGCCATCGGTGACGCCGAGGAAGGCGACCCGCCCGGTGGCGCCGAGGCGGCGCGCGGCCTGGTTCTGCTCGGCCCGGCGGGTGGCGATGAGCGTGTCGATGTCTGCGTCGGGATCCCAGGTGCCCTTCGAGCCATCGGTACAGACCAGGTAGTGCACCACACAGCCGCCCGCGGCCCATTTGGCCAGTGTGGCGCCACACTGGAATTCGGCGTCGTCGGGGTGGGCGCAGATCACCAGTGACGAGGAGGGCACGTCCATGTTGGTCGTGATGGCCGTCATTTCTGATCTACCCCGTTTCCTCGTCTGGTCGCCGTCGCGGAGAGCGCGTAGTGGTCGGACAGATGAAAGCGATGTGTGTCCGCGGTCACGATCGGTCTGTCGTGGACCGCCACGTCGCTGACGATCACCTGCCCTCTGACAAGGTAACGGGTGAACGAGGCTCGGAAGCGGGGGCCGTGGGATCGGAACCGGTTGCGTCGGCTGTCCCAGGTGGGCGCCGGCAGCTGGGGAGCGACCAGGCCGACGCCGATCAGGGCATCGAGCTCCTCGGCGCGTGTGTTGGTGTCACCGGCCACGATCAACCGCTCGGTGGGCGAGCGCACGGCGATCGCCTCGAACGCGGTCAACCGCTGCGCTCGTCCTTGGCGGCCCGGGGCGAGGTGGACGTTGGCGACCGTGAGATCGAGGCGGTCGAACGTGACCATCAGCGCGGTGCCGTCGACCGTCGCGAAGCGGGGCGAGTCGGCCAGCAACTCATGGGTGACCAGGGTGGCGAGGTTCCCACTGTGGCTCCTGGGGTTGGCCGGGATCATCCCGTGGGTTTCGACGTAGGGGACCAGTCCGGGCAGCTCCTGGAGGAGGACGATGTCCGGCTCGATCTCCAGGACCACGTCTCGTACCGCGCTTTCGGCGTCGAGCTGGCCCCAGCTGGCCGGAGCCTCGGCCGATCGCTCGAGCAGGGCCAGGTTCCAGGTGAGGAAGGCCAACGAGCGGGGGCCCGGCTCAGCCATGGGCCGAGCCGGCCAGGGAGGGGATCACCCTTCGACGGCCGGCACAGCGGCCGTCGGGAGTGGGAACTCGCCGAGGAGGTCTTCCGGCAAGCCCAGGTCCTCGGGTCGATCGATGTCCCAGCTGAGCCTTCGGTCCCGAACGATCCGCAGGGCGAGTCCGAGCCGTCGCGTCTCGGAGACGTGGCGCCCGAACGATTTCGGTCCGTAGGCGAACCGGAACCCGGCACCTGTGGGTACGCATGCCACGTTCGTTCCGTCGTCGAAGCGGTCCGGGACGAGAGTCACGCCCTCGAAGGAGTCGAGATCGGCCAGATTCCTGGCGAGGGGGAGGTCGCTGTGGCTGACCACGACCTGGGGGACCCCCCGATCGCGCAGGTGCTCGACTCCGAACTGGACCGCCCCGTTCAGTCCCCGGTCCGGAGCCCAGATCACCCGTGCGCCCTGTGTCTCGGCCCAGGACCGCACCGCAGAGTCGTCGCAGACGACCCAGGTGGGCAGTGAACCGGCCGCCTCGAGGACATGGGTGGCAAGGGCTCGGGCCAGGCTCGTCCGGGCATCGTCGCCGAGGACACCACCCAGTCGCAGCTTGGCGCGAGTGAAGTCCTTGACCGGTACCAGTAGTGCAGCCGTCATCGGCTCGCGAGTGTACGAGCCGGCGTGAGAGAGCAGCGGTCCGGGCCGGTAGGGTCGGGAGATGCGTATTGGCGTGACCGTGCTCGGAGGCGGGTCGTGGGGTACCACCGTCGCCCATCTCGCCGCCCACAATGCTCCGACCCTGCTGTGGGCTCGTGACCCCGCGGTTGTCGGGCAGATCAATCGGGAGCACGTCAACGGCCGGTACCTCGACGGCTATGAGCTGCATCCCGAGCTACGAGCCACCGCCGACCTTCCCGAGGCGGTCGCCGCGGCCGACGTCCTGGTCATGGGGGTCCCGTCCAAGGCGTTCCGCGAGACGCTCGAGGCCGCGAAGCCCCATGTTCGGGCATGGGTCCCGGTCGTGAGCCTCGCCAAGGGTTTCGAGGCCGAGAGCGGGAAGCGGATGACCGAGGTGGTCGCCGATGTTCTTCCCGGGCATCCGGCCGGTGTCCTGACCGGACCGAATCTGGCCAAGGAGATCCTGGCCGGGTCGGCCGCTGCGGCCGTGATCGCCATGTCCGATCAGTTCATCGCCGAACGCTTGCAGGAGATCTTCAGCCAGGACCTGTTCCGCGTCTACACCAATCCCGACGTGATAGGCGCCGAGGTGGCGGGAGCCCTCAAGAACGTCATCGCACTCGCCGCAGGCATGGCCGACGGCCTCGGAACAGGCGACAACACGAGGGCCGCCGTCATCACCCGCGGCTTGGCCGAGCTCACCCGCCTCGGCGTGGCCATGGGTGGTCACCCCGAGACGTTTGCCGGGCTGGCCGGGATGGGTGATCTCATCGCCACCTGCATCTCCGACCAGAGCCGCAACCGTCACGTCGGCGAAGAGCTCGGCAAGGGCAAGACCATCGAGCAGATCATCGAGGAGATGGACCAGGTCGCCGAGGGGGTCAAGACCGCCAGGGTCGTGATGGAATTCGCCGACCGTTACGGAATCGGGATGCCGATCGCCGAGGAGGTCGCCGCGGTCTGTCGAGGCGAGCGCAACGCGGTGGACGCCTACAGCGGGCTCGTCCGCCGCCAACCCCAGAGTGAGCTCGACGATTACCGCTGAAACGCTCATCGCCGATCTCGACGGCACCCTCTCGGCGCGTATAGATGCGACGGGAGCTGTCCGTATCCCGGGGGCTTCGTGGGTGCTCGACTGGATGGTTCGGACCCAGGACGGCTGGCACACCGCTGCTGATGCCGGGACGGTCCGTCGGCGCCTGATCGACCTCACGCCCGTGGTCGAGACGCGGCTCCGCGTCACCGGAGGCGAGGTGGTGCATCGAGCGTTCGTCGCGTCCGATCGTGACGGAGATCCGGCCGTCGTCGTCGAGATCCGGAACAACTCGTCGCATGCCGTCGGCGTCGCTGCCGTGCTTCGTCCGTTGCAGGCAGGAGGGCTCGACCTGGTCGAATGGTCGGTGGCGGCCGATGCCGAGACCGCGGTCACCATCGAGGGCGGGGCGAGGATGGTTCTGCCGGCGCCGGCCGCCATCGTCTCGGCCGAAGGTGACGGAGCGGGGCTGCTCGCGGCACTCGAGGGGCAGACGGTCGCACCGGCCGGCGATGGCTCGGTGGCGTCGGCCCGCGCCTCCGGGTTGCTGCGCGTCGCTTTCGTCCGGCCGTTGCCCCATTCGCTGACGACGCGGCTCGCGCTGTCGCCGGGTACGGCGGTCTCGCCCACGGCCACCGCCGACGCCGAAGCCGTCGCACGGGGCTGGACGAGCCACACCAGAGGGGGTGGCCGGGTCGAGATTCCCGAACCCGTCCTCTCCGATCTGGCGGTGGCCGCGCGCAGCCAGGTCATGATGGCGGTGCACCCGGTCGCCGGCCCCGACGGCGGTGATGATGCCGTGACCGATGCCCGACTGGCCGAGGCGCTCGTGGCCATGGGCCAGGACCGACTGGCCGCGGGCCTCGGTGCTCGCCGACTCGTGCAGCTGAACCGGAAGGGGCTGGTCGACGACGGGCCGGTCCCGCCGGTGGTGGCCACGGGTGCGACCCTGCAGATCCTCGGCCGCATCGCCCACCGATTGGATCGCGTTGACGTCGAGGATTGGCTGCCAGAAGTGAGAGCCATGCTGGTCGCCCTGGACCGAGCCGAGGATCGCCGCACCGGCGATGCGCTGGTCGGAGAGCGTATCTGGACCGAGGCGGGACGGCGCGGCGCGATCGCGGTGTTGACGGCCGTGGGCCAGGCCGAGGCCGCCGCGCTGGTGAGGGCGCGCCTCGCTCCGGACGGACCCCACGTGCAAGACCTTCTCGCCGTCGTTCGTGACCGCGATGGTGAGAACGGCGACCCATCGCCCTGGCAGCACCTCTTGACGGCGCGGGCGATGGTCGGTGTCGGCACCTGGCCCGAGGACGAGTTGCGCTGGTTGACCGTCGCCGCCGATGCCGCCGGCGTCCTCCCGGTCGGCCCGGACCATGGTCGTCTCGCGGCCGAGATCGTCGTCCTCTGGCACGATCTCGGCGCCGTCCTCGCCGGAGAGCAGACGATCGACCTGCTCCCCACGGTGAGAAGCAGCTGGTTCGGTCAGTCGATGGAAGCACACGACGTGACCGTGGGCACCGGTGCGGTCAGCTGGGCTGTCCGCTGGCACGGGGCCCGTCCGGCTCTGCTCTGGGAATCGAAGGGCATGGACGGGTTCCGCCTGCGCTGCCCGGGTCTCGACCCGAACTGGTCGACCACCGACGGCGAGGGCGAGGCTCTTCTCGCCGAGCCCAACGCGCCCGAGGGGTCAGGGCCGGAGGGCGCCCGACCGACCGAACCCGGTGAGGCTTTCTCATGAGGTGGTGGCGCTCATGAGGTGGTGGTGCTCATGAGGTGGTGGCGCAACCTCACCCGGCCGAACGAAACCAGCATGCAGTCGCTGCTCCGCGACGCCGGTCTGCCAGAGGAGGAGATCGAGGCCGCCGTCGAGGACGGCACGCTCGAGTGGCTGGCGGTCGACTACCTGGTGTTGCCCGAGACCCCGCAGTACTCGATCGCCGATCTGGCCGAGCAGGGTCACGACGTCGAGGCGCAGCAGTTGTTCTGGCGGGCGCTCGGCTTCGCCGATGTCGATGACGATGCCGTCGTGTTCGGCGACACCGACGTCGAGATGTTGCAGCTCGTGTCGAACCTGATCGACTCCGACCAGGTCGACGTCGACGTGGCGTTGCAGATGACCCGTGTGCTGGGCAGCTCGATCGCCCGGATCGCTGCTTCACAGGTCGACAGCATCGAGGCCCGTGTGGTGAGCGACCTCGGAGACGTGCGTGCCGATGGCATCGAGACCGATGGTGAGCTGGACGATCCAGCCGCCGGGCCGTTCATCATCCGGGCCGGGCAACTCTTGAATGTCATGCCTCAGGTGATGGAGTACACCTGGCGGCGTCATCTCCAGGCGGCCGCGCGGCGGAAGATGGTCAGGGCCTCGGAGACCGATGGTGAGATCGTGACCGCGGTCGGGTTCGCCGACATAGTCGGGTTCACGGCCCTCAGCCAGCAGATCGACGAACATGCCCTCGCCGAGGTGGTCGAACGGTTCGAGAAGACGGCCCACGACACGGTGGCGGCGACGGGTGGACGGGTGATCAAGACGATCGGCGACGAGGTCATGTTTTCCATCGAGGGTGCCCGCGATGGGCTCGACCTGGCTCTTCGCCTGGCCGAGGTCTTCGGCGAGGATGACGCCATGGGCGGCGTACGTGTCGGTCTGGCGGCCGGCCCGGTGCTCGAGAAGGACGGTGATCTGTACGGCCCGGTCGTCAACCTGGCCAGTCGCATCGTCGGGCTCGCCTACCCGGGCGCGGTCGTCGTGTCAGCCGAGGTGGCCGAGGCGGTCCAGGAGGACGAGTTCGCTCTGCGATCGCTGCGCCCCCAACGGATCCGAGGGATCGGTCGGGTGAAGCTGTTCACCGCACGTCGCGTCGGTGAGACCGAGGGGCTGTCGACGATGGAGCGGGCCCGGGCTCGCCGAGAGGCCCGCCGCGAGTGGATCGCCAGCCGACTCGAGTGAGCTCACTGCACTTCGGCGATGCGGAGGGTGGCGATACGGCCGGGGGCCAGGCTGACGCTCTCGTCGAACCGGCCGACGGCGCGACCCCGGAGATCGACGATCCAGCCGTGTCGGCCGGCCACCGTCACCTGGCAGGTCTCGTCGGCCGGGTTGAACACCCGCACCTCGAGCATGCCATCGACACGTCGTAGCGATGAGACCTCGCCGCCGGTCACGTCGAGCAGACGCTCGGTGCGGGGTGGTTTCGCCTCCGAACCGCGGGAGAGGGCCACGAGGAGGGGGGTGAACCCCTCGTCGACAATCTCGTAGGGGTCGCGTTCTCCGGTGGCCACGATCATCCTCGCCCGATACGGCCCCTGCATCTGCGGTCCCTCGAGCGGGTTTTCGGGTCCCGCCGGCAGGGGGCGGGTCGGCATCGGACCCCGGGACAGCATCCCGGTGCAGCGAAGCAGGGTGACGGCCACCGCGTGGGCACGCTCTTCGTCGAGGTCGACAAGCTCGTACTCGAGCAGCCCCTCGTGGCCGATCGTCAGCCCGCCGGCCTGCACGAATCGCCGAGCCGGGAAGGTCGACATCGCTCGCTCGGTGGGTCCGCCCTCGGCCGTGAGCCCTCGCTCGACCACACCGAACGCGCACTCGGCCCGGGAGGTCCGAGCCGGCCGCTCCAGCGGGAAGACCATCCGCAGTCGGTGATCTCGACTCCGATTGTCGAGTGTGACCTCCAACCGGACGAATCCATCACCCCGACGGAGCTCGAGCACCGTGGTGACGGCCGTGTCCCTCCGGCCGACCCGTTCCCGGTCGGCCACCTCGGCTGGCAGACCGTAGGTGCGGGTCACGGCGATCCGCCCGCGCACCGGACCGCGCTCCAACACCTCCAGGCTCACCCGGTCGGGTTCGTCGACCACCCGATCGCGCTCGGGTGGGCACCAGTTGTACGTGTCCCCGCAGTCACCGTCGTCGACGAGCAGGCCGAGGCCGGTGACCTCGCCGAGCGAGAAGGTCCCCGTCACGGGATCGACCGTGACGCGGACGATCCCGTTGCCGATCGTCGTGTCGGTCACCTCGACCGGGCGGTGGGCGGCTCGGGTCGGTACCCAGGATCGCCATCCGAACCCGGGGATGTCGTCGACCCGTACCAGGGCTCGTCGATGACCCGGGCGGGTTACGTGGATCTCGACCGGACCGTCGGGACGTTCGGAGGACAGGGCCTTCAACCGCCCGATGAGCTCGCCCCGCAGGATGGATCCGCCGGCCTGCGGATCGGTGTGGATCGTGACGACGATCGGCCCCTCCGAGGAGTCGTCGAGCTCGACGTGGGTGATGTCGGGGTGGATGTCGATCTCCCGGTCGACGACGGTCGGCGCCTCGGCCCGGCTGATGGCGTGGAGGAGCTCGTGGTGCGGTGCCACCCCGAGGATCTGGAGTGCGGTGTCATCGGCCCCGTCGTCCATCCGGGCCGGATCGAGGGGCAATTCGAGCTCGACCACTCCGCCCCGGGTGCGCGCCGAGGGGTTCACGATGGTGGCACCTGTGCCAGGCCGGGTGCGGGCGAGGTCTCGCAGGGCGCGGGTGGTGAGACCTTCGGCGATCTGGCGTGCCGAGGCGAAACGGTCGAGCACCGCATCGACCACCTCGTCGTGCGAGCAGGCGCAGATGCTGTCGTGAGCGCTGTTGCGGATGATCTCCTTCCACGCCAGATCGAGCTCGCGTCGGGGCCATCGATCGGCGAAGAGCGCCGACATCGGCTCGGCGATCCGTTCCAACCACCGTTCGGCCCCGGCCGCCGCCTGCTTGACGTCGACCCGGTTGGAGGCGACCCCCATCAACAGGTTGGCGCGGGCACCACTGCGGAGCTCCCCGGACCACTCGGGCAGGTCCTCGGCCGGAGCTCCTTCGAGATACGACGCGAGGGAGCCCACGCGGATGTCGAGCTCGTCCTCGTTCGCATCGACCTCGGCCACCACCCGGCCCAGCCAGGGGCGGGGCATCTGGTGGTCGGTCCCGTTCATCCACAGCAGTCGCCCCCCGAGCCGACGCTCGTGCGTGGCGACGAACTCCTTGATCCTGGCCGCGACGAACGTGGCATCGTCGGGGAGATCGGCGCCGTTGCCGTATCCCTGCGGAAGGTACTCGGCCCGTACCCGTGACCCGTCGGGGGCCTTCCACCAGAAGGCGGTGCGATCGCTCACGGCGGCGGGCACGCCCCGCCACACCACGGCGTGCTCCAGCCCGAACTGACCGAGGATCTGGGGCATCTGCGCGATGTGTCCGAACATGTCCGGGAGGTAACCGATCGGCATGGCTCCACCGAAGTCGGCGCCGCGCTGCATACCCAGGGCGAGATTGCGGATCAGGGTCTCGCCCGAGACGAGGAACTCATCCGGAAGTACGTACCAGGGTCCCATGGCGAGTCGACCGTCGGTGGCCAGCCTCCGCAGCCTCGGTTCGGCTTCGGGCCGCAGCTCGAGGTAGTCGTCGATCACGGCCATCTGCCCGTCGAGGAGGAAGTGGGCGTAGGAGGGGTCGGCTTCGATGTGATCGAGCAGATCGTCGAGGAGGTCGACGAGCCGGAGTCGGAAACGTTGGAACGGGAGATACCACTCCCGGTCCCAGTGCGTATGGGGGACGACGGTGACCTCGGTGGGCATGACCGAATCGTAGGCATGGGGCCGGCGGAGCGTGACCCTGCGCCCATCGAGGGCGGGACCTCGCTAGACTGCGCCGAATGTACGCATACCTTGATCCCGCGACCGGCAGCATGGTGGGAGCCTTTGCGGTCGCCGGCTTCGCCGGCGTGATCGTGCTCATCCGCATGTACTGGCACCGTTTCCTCGGCCTCTTCTCCAAGAAGCACCGTTCGCAAGCCGACGATCTGGCCGAGCAGCTCGTCGGCGAGACCGAGGACGTCGAGACCTCCTGACCGTCGACTCCGACCATGGCGCGGCCCTGTGCATGGTCCTGACCACGGTCTCGTCCCTCGAACAGGCGGATGAACTCGCACGGGCCGTGGTCGAGGCCCGACTCGCGGCCTGTGTCCAGATCTCCGAGATCACCAGTCACTACCGTTGGCAGGGTGCGGTCGAGAAGGCCGACGAGCGGCTCCTCACCATGAAGACCACGAGGGCTCGGTCGGGCGAGCTCGTGGACTGGGTCCGTGGCAACCACCCGTACGACGTTCCCGAGGCGATGGTCGTGCCGGTGAGCGCGGCCGGCTTCGAGTACCACGAGTGGGTGGGGTCCTCGGTCGAGTAGACGGCTCGCCCCTCGGCCCGGGCGCCTCGACTCCACTACGTTGGTGGCATGCCGCTGTTCGTGATGCTCTCCACCATCGGTCCCGACGGCTTCGCGACCCTCCGGGAAAACCCCAGCCGTCTGCGCGAGGTCAAGCAGGAGGTCGAGTCCATGGGGGTGAAGGTCGTGCACCAGTGGGCGCTGCTCGGACCCCACGATTTCATCAACGTGATCGAGGCTCCCGACGAGCTCACCATGTCGAAAGTGGCCACCACGCTGGCGGCTCGTGGCACGCTGAAGACCCAGACCTACACCGCGATCGAGGTCGATGATTACATCGACATGATGGGCGAGGGCATCACATAGACGCCCGCGGCCCGAACGCCTCGGCCGCAGCCGTCGGTGACCGACGTCGAGGGACCAGGTTTCGGAGAGGGGCTAGACCCACCACATGGAGCGCTTCCGCTCCCGGCGGACCTCGGCCCGATCGAAGACGACGGGCAGGATCACACCGTCATGGGCTCGTCGGACTCGGTAGCCGTGGTCGGTCACATCGGTCACGATGAAACCCCGCGCCCATTCATGGTCGAAGCGACGACGGATCTCGACTCGCGTGTCGACCCCGAGCCGTTCGCCCTTTCCTGGATTCGCCCCGGTCACCGGCCATTCCTTCGATCGATCATCGGATGCTACCGGCCGGTCGGCTCGTGATTCGTCCCGGTCTCCTACCATCGGGGCCGTGGGCTCGACGGGCACGGTTCCCAAACTGCGATCGGCATTGCGTGGCAAGGCGCCCGGCCTCGCGGTCGAACGGGAGTGGTGGGAGAGCGGACGAGAGATCGTCGCGGGGTTGGACGAGGTGGGTCGAGGCTCATGGGCCGGCCCGCTCACGGTCGGAGTGGTCGTGGCTCCGAAGGATCGCAGAATCACGAAGGTCCGGGACTCGAAGCTCCTGACCCGGGCCGAGCGCGAAGCGATGTTCGATCGCATCGTGGACTGGGCCGAGGCATGGGCGGTCGGTCACGCCAGCCATGAGGAGTGCGATGAGCTGGGCATGTCCGATGCGCAGCGTCTGGCCGCCCGACGGGCGCTCGACGGCCTCGGGGTCCGGGCCGACCGGGTCCTGCTCGACGGGAACTGGGACTTCGTCGGGAGGGGGACCAGCACCACGATCGTTCGCGGCGACCGGACGTCCCTCTCGATAGCCGCGGCGTCAGTGCTGGCCAAGGTGACCCGCGACCGCATCATGGAGTCCGAGGCGGTCCACTTCCCGGCGTACGACTTCGAATACAACAAGGGATACCCGTGCCCCCGGCATCGAGCGACTCTGCAGGGTCTGGGTCCCACTTCGATCCATCGGCGGCGGTGGGTCTTCATGGACAACATCCATTGGTCCGGTGTCAGGCGAACCGTCCCACCCGATCCGCAGGGCCGATTGTTCGATCCGCTGGACCGGTGAGCGCCCGGGAGATCCTCGTCCTGGGCACCGCGAGCCAGGTTCCGACCCGGCACCGGGCCCACAACGCTCTCGTACTGTTCTGGGATGACTCGGGCGTCCTGTTCGACCCGGGTGAGGGTACCCAGCGCCAGCTCACGCTGGCCGGCGTCGCGGTCGGTCGCATCGATCAGATCTGTCTCACCCACTTCCACGGTGATCACTGCCTGGGATTGGCCGGTGTGATTCAGCGCCTGGCGCTCGATCGGGTCGCACACGCCGTCGGTGTTACCTACCCGGAATCGGGCGAGGAGTATTTCGAGCGGCTGCGCCACGCCTCGATCTTCGATGACCACGCGGTGATTCGTCCGATGCCGATCGAGGGCGGCGGTCGGCTGACCGACCTGGGCGGGTCCGTGCTCACGGCCCAGCCGCTCGAGCATCGGGTCGATACGTTCGGCTACCGCCTCCAGGAACCGGACGACTGGCGGATGCTGCCCGAGCGATTGGCAGCGGCCGATGTGAGCGGACCCGATGCCGGTCGCCTCCAGCGGGGCGAGACCATCGAGGTGAACGGGCGCACCGTCCGTCCCGACGACGTGCGTGCACCTCGGCCGGGTCAGGCCGTCGCCGTGGTCATGGACACCCGGCCCTGCCGCGGTGCGCTCGACCTGGCTCGCGGCGTCGATCTCCTGGTCTGCGAATCGACGTTCCTCGAGTCCGAAGCCGAGCTGGCCCGGGTCGCCGGCCACCTGACCGCGATCCAGGCCGGCGAGCTGGCGGCCGAGGCCGGTGTTCGCCGGCTGGTGTTGACCCATTTCTCCCAGCGCTACGAAGGCACGGCCCGGTTCGTCGCTGAAGCGAGCCGGGCCTTCGACGGAGAAATCGTGGCCGCCGATGACCTGACTCGGGTCGCCGTCCCACCCCGACGCGACTGAACACCGCCGCCCCGAAACCCGAACTTTGGGCACTGAGCCGCGTATGTGAGGGGCCGATGCCCAGAGTTCGTCTCAGTCGGTCCGCGTGCCTACGCCCGAAGTTCGTCTCAGTCGGTCTGGGTGCCGACCTTGAGGTCCTTGAAAGGTGAGGTCGTGTCGATGCCCGGCTCCTTGGGCAGACCGAGGACCCGCTCGCCGACGATGTTCCGGAGCACCTCGTCGGTCCCGCCGGCGATGGCCATACCCGGGATGCCGGTCAGGAACTTGCCCCAGGCGAACGTGCCCCACTCGCCGGTATCGGCGGCCATGCGGGGCCCGAGCACCTTGGCCACGAACTCGGCGGTGGCCCGGAGGTTGTTGGTCAGTGCCAGCTTGGCGATCGACATCTCGGGTCCGGGGAGGCCACCGGCCTTGATCTTGTCCATGGCCCGCTGGTTCGTGAACTTGGCCACCTGGAAGCCGGTGTAGAGGGCCATCAACTCGTCGCGCCGAACGACGTCGTCGATCTGACCGAAGTGCTCCAGCATCTGGGCGAGGCGCGTCGTGTTGGCCAGGCCCATTCCACCGCCCGCACCGCCGGCACCGATCGACGCTCGCTCGTTCATGAGGGTGGTGAGAGCGACCATCCAACCCTGGTTGATGTCGCCGAGCCGGTGATCGTCGGGCACCCGCACCTCGTCGAAGAAGACCTCGTTGAACGCGGTGCCGCCGGTCATCTGACGCAGGGGTCGGACCTCGACGCCCGGAGCGTGCATATCGACGATGAAGCCGGTGAGGCCCTTGTGCTTGGGCAGATCGGGATCGGTGCGACAGATGATCTCTCCGATGTCGGAGTAGTGAGCGCCCGAGGTCCAGACCTTCTGGCCGGTGAGGATCCACTCCTCGCCGTCCTTGATGGCGCGGGCTTGGAGCGATGCCAGGTCGGAACCCGCCCCGGGTTCGCTGAACAACTGGCAGCCGATGATGTCGGCCCGGTGGAGTGGTCCGAGGTACTTGGCGGCGACGTCGGGTTGGGCGTGGTCCTTGATGGTCGGGGCGACCATGCCGAGCCCGATGCCGAAGAAGCTCGTGTTGGGTGTGACGTACCGGGCCTCGGTACCGGCGTAGACGCGCTCGTAGGCCGAGGGCAGGTTGCGCCCGCCGTACTCCTCGGGGCCACCGATCCATCCCAGCCCGGCGTCGAAGCGCTTCGCCCGCCACGCCTTGGCCTTCTCGATGAGCGCGGTTTCCTCTTCGCGTGCGACCTCCTCGAAGATGGCGACCTCGTCGCTGCCCCTGCCCCACTCGAAGTCCTCGGCCGGTGGCCTCTTCTCGGCGTTGGCGTCGAGGAAGGAGGTGACCTCGTCGCGGAACTCGTCCAGGGTGATGTCGCTCATGGGCTGTTGCGTACCTCCGCTGATGCCCGCTCGGCGCTGCCGGAGTGGCCGGGCGGTGACTTGACCGTGTGGTCAAGCTAGTTCGGCCCGGTCCGACGAGACGAACGGGACTTGGGCCGTTCCGGGCGGGAGTCGGGTACCGTCGCAGGCCGTGATGGCCTGGCTCAGCTCACAACGGGTGTGGATCCTGGTGGTGTGGACCTTCCTGGTCTGGACCAGCCGGGTGCGCAACATCCTGCTCGCCGACGAGCTCGACGGGACCGGCCGCACCATCCGGGTCGCGATCGCGGTGTCGTTCGTGATCCTGGCGGTGGGAACTGCCGTGGGGCTGCTACGGAAGCGGCCCGATCGCCGTTGGCTGCTGGCACTCGTCGTATGGACGGTGGTGGTGTGGATCGTTCGAGGTGGAGGAATCCTGCTCGACGATCACGAGGTGGGTTTCAAGGTGGTGCACACCGCCCTGGCCGTGGTCTCGATCGGTCTCGCCTGGTGGTGCGGTGGGGGGCTGCGGGACGAGCCGGACGTGTCGGAGCCTGTCCCGTCGGGGTAGCTTCGCCGGTATGGGACAGGACGTCACCGTTGTCGAGAAAGCCACGAGTCGCCCGGGCCGGGTCCGATTCGAGACCAACCGTCCGTTGAGCGGTATGGGCCACGAGCGGTACACGTCGCTCGACGACGTGCTCGGGGACCGGCCGGTCGATGAGGTGGCTCGCCGCCTGTTCGAGACGGGCCAGGTGTTCGCGGTTCACGTGTTCGGCAACGTCATCACGGTCAGCCTGGCTGTGGGGGCCACCAGCGAGGGTTTGGCCGACGTCGTACGGGGCATGTTCACGTACTACGTCCCCGGGGTGATCCCGCCCAGCGACGAGGAGCTCATCTCCGGTACCGCCGGCTGAACCGGCCCGGAGCGCCCGCTCCACGACGGCAGTTGCGGAAGGCGAACATGTGTTCGATACTTGGGTGTGGCCTGGGCCGAGCGCACTCCTGATCTCACCGCGTTGCGCGATGCAGCGCAACGGGCCGAGCCGGTGGCTCTCGCCCGTGAGCAGATCCTGCCGGTTCTGACCGGTCTGGAAGCCATCGTGGCCGGCCCCGGCCTGCGACGGGGGACCACCATCGCCGTCTCCGGTGCCGTGGGAGTCGAATCCCTCACCATGGCTCTGGTCGCGGGTGCGTCGCAGCAGGGGTCGTGGACCGCCGTGGTGGGGCTTCCCTCCCTGGGGCTGGTCGCCGCCGGACAGATCGGTGTGGCCTTGGATCGGCTGGCCGTGGTCGACGCCCCGCCGACGTCGTCATGGGGCGCCGTCGTGGCCGCGTTGGCCGATGGGTTCGACCTGGTCGTGCTCGATGCCCGCCAGGGAGTTCCCGATCGTCAGGCGCGACGATTGGGGGCACGGGTCCGCGAGCGGGGTGCAGTGCTGTTGCTGGTGGGTGATGCCCGAGGCCATCGGTGGCCCTCGGTGGCCGATGTCGACGTTCGGACAACCGGCGCCAGGTGGCAGGGTCTCGGTGCCGGTCACGGGTTCCTGTTGACACGGACGCTCACGGTCGAAGCCACCGGCCGCCGGGGTGCCACCCGGCGCAGGAGGGTCGATCTGCAGTTGCCGGCTCCCGACGGGGGTCTCTCGGTGGCTCCCCCAACCCCATCACCGAAATCTGGTCCCGTGCGCTCGGAAACCGACGGTTTGGCACGGGGTGAATCGAAGCCGCGGCGATTCACCGTGGTGGCATGAGTCATCCCGCCGGTGTCGCGCTGGATCGGCCGGTCCGGTCGATGGTGGTGTGGTGCCCCGACTGGCCGGTGGTGGCGGCCGGTGTCCTGCCCGACGTGCCGGCGGCGGTGTTCCATGCCAATCGCGTGGTGGCTGCATCGGTGGCGGCTCGAGCCCAGGGGGTCGAGATCGATCTACGCCGTCGAGAAGCCCAGGGTCGGTGTCCTCGGCTCATGGTGCTCGACCGCGACGAGGCCGTGGAAGCCACGACCTTCGAAACGGTGGTCCGCGCCGTCGAGGCCTTCACCCCTCGGCTCGAGATCCTGTGCCCGGGCACCGTCGCCACCGGGACCCGGGGCCCGTCGCGCTATTTCGGAGGCGACGAGGCGTTGGCCGGCCGGGTGGCGGCATCTGTCAGCGCCGTCCTGGGGGAACGGGGTGACTGCAGGGTGGGCATCGCCGACGGGACCTTCACCGCCCTGCAGGCGGCTCGACAGGCCACCCCCGAGCGTCCCGTGATCGTGCCGCCCGGAGCCACCCCCGGTTTCCTGGCACCGCTGCCCACGGCCTGTCTCGAACGGCCCGAGCTGGTCGACGTGTGGTGGCGGTTGGGCTTGCGAACGCTGGGAGCGGTGGCGGCGCTGTCGTTGGCCGATGTCGTCGGTCGGTTCGGGGTCGAGGGTTCGGTGGCCCACCGGTTGGCTTCGGGTCTCGACGAGCGACCGCCCGACCTGCGCGATCCTCCTCCCGACCTGGTGGTGGGGACCGAGCTCGACCCGCCGGTCGAGCGGGTGGATCAGGTCGCGTTCGTGGCGAAGGTCCTGGCCGATCAGCTGACCGAGCAACTCGACGCCCGCGGCATGGCGTGTACCCGCCTCGCCGTGGAAGCCGAGACCGATCACGGCGAGCAGCTCGTTCGTATGTGGCGTCACGAGGGTGCCCTCACGGCCGGTGCCATCGCCGATCGGGTCCGGTGGCAGCTCGACGGATGGCTCGGCGCGGCGGGTGAGCGGATGGATGCCCGGGCTCGTCGCCCGACCGGTCCGATCCGACGGTTGGTCCTTCGCCCCGACGAGGTGGGTCCCGCCACGGGAAGGCAGCTGGGGTTCTGGGGTGGTGAAGCGGCCGCCGATGAGCGGGTCATCCGAGCCCTGGCCCGCGTCCAGGGTCTGGTGGGGCCAGACGCGGTGAGAGTGCCCGAGCGGCGCGGCGGGCGCGGTCCGGCCGAACAGCTCCGGTTGGTGCCGGCCTACGCCGTCGACCTCACCGAGTCGCGAGCGGCCGCGGTCGCCGATGATGGGGGTGCCCCATGGCCGGGTCGGCTGCCCGGACCTGCGCCGGCCGTGGTCCACACTCCCGCTCCTCTCGTCGAGGTGCTAGACGACCAGGGTCGTCCGGTCGAGGTGAGCGGCCGCGGTGTGGCGTCAGCGTCGCCGACGGGTCTGCGAATCGCTGGAGGCGGGCCTCGGGCCATCACGGCCTGGGCGGGGCCCTGGCCCGCTGAAGAGCTGTGGTGGGATCCCCAGCGTCACCGTCGTCGAGCCCGGTTCCAGCTCGTCGACGAGACCGGAGACGCCCATCTGGCCGTTCGGGAAGGAGGTCGGTGGTATCTCGAGGCCAGCTACCGCTGACCCAGAGCGAGTGGGGCCAGGAGGTCGGTCACGTACCCGATGCCGTCCAGGGTTCGCTCCAACCGATGCATCGGGTGCTGTTCGGGAAGCTGAGCGAACGGCCCCGACGGGGGATGGGCCTTCAGGTCGGCAAGGTCGAATCCCACCGCGTAGAGCCGGACCCGGTCCAACAGCCTCGGGTGGGAGAACATCTCGGGGTAGGCCTCCGCCAGCCAGGGGATCACGTTGACGAAGTGGGCCCGGTGGACGGTGTCCTCGTAGTCGGGGGCAACGTGCATGCCGGGGTAGGCGCAACATCGTAGGAGGACGTCGAGGTCCAGGTCGGTTGGACCCGGCCTGGCGTACTCGAAGTCCAGAACGGCGGTGAGCTCGAATCCGTCCCACATCAGGTTCTCGAAGTGCAGGTCGCCGTGGATGATGTGGTCGTGGTCCCATGGCTCGAGGATCGGCCCGATGTCGCGGACGAAGTCGGCCGCGCGCTGGAGGACCAGCTTGTCGACCCACTTCTCCGACCGGAGCTCCTCGATCACCTCGAGCAGGGGCAGGATCGGTGGAGGCGAGGAGCTGGACACGAGCTGAGGTGAAGGGGGGTGCTGCGCCCCCTCCTGGGGTGGCGTCTGGTGGATCGCCTTCAGCCGGTTCGCCAACTGGTGGATGGCGAAGCGGCGTGCGTCGTCGGCCATGTCGCTCCACCAGCGGCTCAGCGGGTGGCCGTTGACCCGGCCGGTGATGAGCCAGTCGGCCCCGGTTGCCCCACCGTGGGACACGACGGTGGGGTAGCCGGCGGCCGGGGGGAGTCCTCGGGTGAGCGCTGCCTCGCGACGCAGTCGCTGGGTGGGCTGGCGGTTCACCCGCACGGCGTAGTGGGGTGTGAGCCACGCTTCGTTGGTCACGCTGGACGCGCGCTCGATCGGTACGTCGTCCCGCAGCCCGGCCTGACGCAGGGCGTGACGGGCCCGCATCTCTTCGAGCGCTGAGCGCGTGGAGCGACCAATCATCTACGTAACCGATCGGCGTTCCCGTCCACGAGTTGAGTCGGCACCGTGCCGGCGGAGGTATCACCGCCACCGCTGATCGACCAGGTCAGACTCTGTCATGGATGCGGATAGGAGTGATCCGGCCGCGCGGGAGGTCGAGAGGTGGTTCGTCCGGCGGGGCGTGCCGAACTTCATCGCCGAGTATCGGGCCAGCACCGACGTCTTCACCCGCGCCGCGCCGTTCCTCGTCGTGGTGTTCCTCTTCGAGACTCTGACCGCGCTCGACGAGGACCGCCGGGGCTGGGGAGAGGTTCTGCCATTCGTCGCCGCAGTCGCCCTCGTCGTCGGTGCCGCGATGGGTGTCAACCGGCTGCGGGGTCGGCGCATTCTCCAGCTGCCGGACCGGGTCGGGCTGCTCGAGCTCTCGGTCTTCGTGCTCGTTCCGCCGCTGATACCGGCGGTCGTCGGGGGCGACTCGGTCCTGGAGTCGGTGGGCTTGATCGTCACCAATCTCCTGGTTCTCCTGGTCGTGTTCGTGGTGGTGAGCTTCGGGCTGATCCCGATGACCCGCTGGGCGATCGGCCAGATGATCCGCCAACTCGGTGACGTGCTCAATCTGATGGTGCGCTCGCTTCCGCTTCTGCTTCTGTTGTCGACGTTCCTGTTCCTGAACGCCGAACTGTGGCAGGTGGCGGCCGACTTCACCTCCCAGTTCTTTCGGCTGACCATCACGCTCCTGCTCGTCGTCGCCTCGCTGTTCCTGTTCATTCGACTGCCTCGAGAGCTCGACGACATCGAGCGGTTCGAGAGCTGGGAGCAGGTCCGACGGCTGGCCGCAGAGGGTCCCTCGACGCTCAGGCCGATCGGTGGGGACTGGTCCGACTCCGACGGTCTCGATGCGACCTTGAGCAGGCGGGAGAGACTCAACCTCGTGCTGGTCCTGGTCTTCAGCCAGTTGGTGCAGGTGGTCCTGGTGTCGGCCATCATCGGGGCGTTCTACTTCGTCTTCGGCGTGATCGTCGTGCGGGAACAGACGATCCTCCAATGGACCGATCTGGGCGTGATCGGCGTCGAATCCGACGTGTTGTGGAGCTGGTCCTGGGGCGGCGACCCCCTGATCGTGACCCGGACGTTGGTCCGCGTGTGCGGGTTCCTCGCCGCGTTCAGCGGCCTGCAGTTCACGGTCTCGGCGCTCACCGACGACGCCTGGCGTCGCGAATTCGTGACCGACGTGATGGGCGAGGTCCGCGAGACGGTGGCGGTGCGCGCCCTCTACCTTCGGGGCCTGGTCGATGGGGGTACGGTCGGATCGCCGGCAGGGGAGACCGCCTGAATCAGACTTGGTAGGCGAACACCTGTTCGCCTAGGGTCACGGGTATGGGATGGCGGAACCCGCCGGTGCCGTGGTCCGAGCTCGAACGGCGACTCTCCGATGCTCCGCTCACGCCCGGCTACCGGTCGGGGTCCTTTCCCGGCGACGGCGGTGACGCTCCTGCCTGGTCCCGGGCCCGAGAGCCCTACCTGGCCCCCGACCCCGCCGAGGTCGACACCCTAGGCGGCCGGGATGCGGAGCCATACGCCGAGCTGCACTGCCACTCCAATTTCAGCTTTCTCGACGGAGCCTCCCATCCCGAAGAGCTCGTCGAGGAGGCGGCCCGACTGGGCCTCGAGGCGCTGGCGCTCACCGATCACGACGGCTTCTACGGTGTGGTGCGCTTCGCCGAGGCCGCTCGGGCCTGGAATCTCCGCACGCTCTACGGGGCAGAGCTGACCCTCGACTCTCCGGGACTCGACCCGGGCGCGGCCGACCCCGGAGGTCGCCATCTCGTGGTCCTGGCTCGAGATCCTCGGGGATACGCCGCGCTCAGTCGAACCCTGAGCGCGGCACAGATGGCCGGTGAGAAGGGGGCACCCCGGCTGTCGCTGGACCAGGTCGGTCACCATCTGGGTGATGACCGCGGTCATCTGGTGGCGCTCACCGGGTGTCGAAAGGGAACGGTGCCGGCCGCCCTGGTCGATCGGGGCCCCGCCGCGGCTCGGCGCGAGGTGCAGCGACTGATCGGGATCTTCGGCCGCGAGGGAGTGCGCGTCGAGTTGTGGGACCACGGTGATCCGCTCGATTCGGCCCGCAATGACGGATTGGCCGAGGTGGCTGCCCACGAAGCGATCGAAGCGGTGGCGACCAACAACGTGCACTACGCCGTCCCGGGGCGGCGGCGGCTGGCGTCGGCCGTGGCTGCCGTACGGGCCCGGCGGTCACTCGATGAGATCGACGGATGGTTGCCGGCCGGGGCGGGTGCTCACCTGCGTTCGGGATCCGAACAGGCCCGGCGGTTCGCCCGGTATCCGGGAGTGGTCGAACGAGCTGCACATCTGGGTCGGGAATGTGCGTTCGACCTCTCGTTGGTGGCGCCGAACCTGCCCGATTTCCCGGTGCCCGAGGGATACACCGAGATGGCCTGGCTGCGGGCCATCACCGAGCGCGGTGCCACCCGGAGATACGGCGATCGCACGCGACCCTCCGCCGTGTCCGCCTGGAAGCAGATCGACCATGAGCTCGACGTCATCGAGCAGCTGGGCTTTCCCGGGTACTTCCTGATCGTGTGGGATCTGGTCGAGTTCTGTCGTCGAGCCGACATCTACTGTCAGGGCCGAGGATCGGCCGCCAATTCGGCGGTCTGTTTCGCCCTGGGAATCACCAAGGCCGATGCCGTCTCGCTGGGGTTGCTGTTCGAACGGTTCCTCTCACCCGAGCGGGACGGTCCGCCCGACATCGACATCGACATCGAGAGTGGGCGCCGCGAAGAGGTCATCCAGTACGTCTACAGCCGCTACGGACGGCTGCACGCGGCGCAGGTGGCCAACGTGATCACCTACCGGGCCCGATCGGCCGTGCGCGACATGGCCAGGGCGCTCGGCTACGCCACCGGCCAGCAGGACGCGTTCGCCAAGTCACTCGACCGATGGGTCGGCTTGCGCGCGCCCCCCACTGGAATCTGTGAAGGCTCCCCCACGCCGGAGGGGGAAGAACCTTCACAGAACCCCACCGTGCCGGCTGATGTGCTCGATCTGGCCCGAGACATCGAACACTTTCCTCGTCATCTCGGCATCCACTCGGGGGGCATGGTCATCTGCGATCGACCGGTGGCCGA
Source organism: uncultured Acidimicrobiales bacterium (assembly GCA_963695075.1). Classification (GTDB taxonomy): domain Bacteria; phylum Actinomycetota; class Acidimicrobiia; order Acidimicrobiales; family CAWCAL01; genus CAWCAL01. The sequence continues at coordinate 346,970 of CAVOFR010000003.1, read as the reverse complement.
GGTGTGCCCGGTCGAGTGGGGGCGGATGGAGGACCGCAGCGTTCTGCAATGGGACAAGGAGGACTGTGCCGCGGCCGGCCTGGTGAAGTTCGACCTGCTGGGCTTGGGGATGCTCTCGGCTTTGCACGGAGCGGTGGATCTCGTGGCCCGTCATCACGGGATCCAGATCGACCTGGCCGAGATCCCTCAGGAGGAAGCGGTCTACGACATGTTGTGCCGAGCCGATTCCATCGGCGTGTTCCAGGTGGAGAGCAGGGCCCAGATCGCGACCCTGCCCCGGCTCAAGCCGCGCACCTTCTACGACCTGGTGGTCGAGGTCGCCCTGATCCGCCCCGGGCCCATCCAGGGTGGATCGGTACACCCCTACATCCGTCGTCGTAATGGGAAGGAGCCGGTCACCTACCTCCACCCGCTGCTCGAACCGTCACTGAAGAAGACCCTCGGAGTCCCGCTCTTCCAGGAGCAGCTGATGCAGATGGCCATCGACGTGGCCGGGTTCACCCCGGCCGAGTCCGACGAGCTGCGCCAGGCGATGGGGTCCAAGCGCAGCCAGGAGCGGATGGAGCGGCTCCGCCAGCGGCTCTACGAGGGTATGGCCGTCAACGGCATCACCGGCGACGTGGCCGACCAGATCTACGAGAAGCTCGCGGCCTTCGCCAACTTCGGGTTCCCCGAGAGCCATTCGGTGTCGTTCGCCTACCTGGTCTATGCCAGCTCCTGGTTCAAACTGCACTACCCGGCCGCGTTCTGTGCGTCATTGCTCAACGCTCAACCCATGGGGTTCTACTCGCCCCACAGCCTGGTGCAGGACGCCCGCCGCCACGGGGTCGAGGTGCGGACCCCCGATCTCAACGCCTCCGACGCCGACGCCGATCTCGAACCGGTCTCGGCCGAACGACCGTTCCAGCTCCCCCGGGGGACCGATCCGACCCGATCGGAGATCCCCCAGCCGGCCGTGAGGCTGGGTATCGGATCGGTACGAGGGATCGGTGAGGACCTGGCGGGCACCATCGCCGAGGGGCGGCCGTATGCCGGCGTCGAGGATCTGGTCCGGCGGACGGGCGCGTCACAGAAGGTGCTCGAGGCCATGGCCACCGCCGGTGCGCTGGAGTGTTTCGGTCTCGATCGGCGTCGGGGCTTGTGGGCAGCGGGTGCCGCAGCCCAATCCACGCCGAATCGTCTGGCGGGCATCGTCACCGGGGTCGAGGCGCCGACGCTGCCGGGGATGAACCCCCAGGAGACGGCCGTGGCCGATCTCTGGGCCACCGGTGTGGCGCCCGACGGTCATCCCACACGCTTCGTCCGACCCCATCTCGAGGCCAGAGGTGTCAGCACGGTGGCCGGACTGGCCCGGCTCGAAGACCGGAGTCGGGTGTGGGTGGGAGGAGTGGTCACCCACCGCCAGCGACCGGCGACGGCGGCGGGGATCACGTTCGTGAACCTCGAAGACGAGACCGGCTTCGTCAACGTGGTGTGTTCGGTCGGGTGCTGGACCCGGTATGGCCCAGTGGCCCGTTCCGCGCCCGCCTTACTGGTGCGGGGCATGCTGGAACGCACCGAGGACGGTGTCATCAACGTGGTGGCCGACAAGCTGGAGCCCCTCCCGATAAGTGCCCCGACCCGCTCCCGCGACTTCCGCTGATCACCCAACCCATCGAACTTTGTGCTCTGACTCGCACCTGTGTACCGCCAGAGCACAAAGTTCGTGTGGGGCCGGGCCGGATGCGGGCCAACTACGGTGCCTCCGATGCAGAGCCGCCTGCAGCGTGACAGCGCTGTCGAATCCCGCGGAAACGGACGTTACGACGCGGAGATCGACCGGGGCTGGTGGATCCACCGCGGCCCGAACGGTGGGTACATCGCCGCGATCCTCGTGCGAGCGATCGAGGCGGAGGTCGCCGATCCGTCGCGGATCATCCGCTCCTTCACCACCCACTACCTGCGACCGCCCGACGAGGGGCCGGCCGAGCTCGCCGTTGCGATCCAGCGGACCGGCCGGACCCTCTCGACCGTCACCGCCCAACTGAGACAGGCCGACCAACCGCTCGCCGTGGCCGTCGCGGCCGTCGCGATCGACCGCGAGAGTCCAGCGGAGTTCGATCGGTCCCCGGCCCCCGACGTGCCCGATCCCGACGAGATCGAACAAGAGCAGGCGGAACGGCCGGGCGGAGTCCCACCGATCCCGATGTCCGGCCGCTACGACATCCGTCATCGCATCGGAACGCCGCCGTTCGTGACCGGCCCGGAGGCGTTGACCGGGGGCTGGATCCGACAGTCCGACCGAGGACCGGTCGACGTCACGGCTCTGGTGACCTATTCCGACGCCTGGGGTCCGGCCATCTTCTCGCGGGGCGAGCTCATCCCGGTTCCCACCGTGGATCTGACCGTGCACGTCCGCCGCGACCCCGCCCGATTCGACACGTCCTGGTGCCTGGTGCGATTCATCTCACGGGTGGCGACGGGGGGATTCGTCGAGGAGGACGGCGAGATATGGAGTCGGGACGGGGTGCTCCTGGCCCAGTCCCGCCAGCTCGCCGTCATGTTGCCCGCACCGACCACGCCATGATCGGGGACCAGGCTCTCTACTGGCTCCCACGACCGAATCAGGGTGAGAACGCGCTGATCGTCGCCCGGACCGTGGATCGGATGTCGGCTGCGTCTGCCGCTTCGTCGGCGGTGGCAGCTTCGGTCAGGCCCGCTGGGGATGCCAGGGCATACAACACCCACTCGTAGGTTTGCACGGTCGGGTCGTCGGGGCATGGGCCGATCCAGGTCGATTCTCCGTCGGCGCGGACGTGCTCGATGGCGGGTGTCTCGATCGGGACCGAGTCGAGACCCGGTAGCGCGGGATCGATCCCGGTTGCGACCCAGAGGATCTCCTGGTCGTCGATCCGGCGCACCACGACGGCCAGCTCGACGGTGCCGGCCGGGACATCGAGCCAGCTCAGCGCCGGTCGCTGGCTCCCCCCGGTACAGGTGTACTGCGCCGGGAGCTGCGCCCCCGACGCGAAGCCCGGTGAGATGAGCTGCATCATCGGGGCCGGCGTGGGGGTGGTGGGCGGCGGCGTGGTCGTGGCAGTGGTGTCGGGCGCCCGCTCGGCGATGGTCGCCCCGCTCGGCGGAGATTGGAGCGAACGGCCGTCGTCGCTGCAGGCCACGGCGAAGACGATGGCGCAGCTCAGGAGAAAGAGGCGTCCGAACACGGGGTCAGGGTAGGCCTCACCGGGCTTGCGATGCTGGCATCGCTCGCCCATGGCCGGCGTCGGCGGACGGATGCGTCAGACTTGGGTCGGCCCGACCGGGCCGATGCATGGCTGCCGGCAACCGATCTCCGTTGGCGCATCTGCGCGCCCTCCTCGGCTCCGACCTCGTCGGAGTCCGCAACAGCCTGCTCGCGCTCACGGTCTCGGTCATCGCGGCGGCGCTGGCCGGGATGATCCTCGTCGCGGCCCAGGACGAGTTGTTGCGCCTTCCGGGCCTCTTCGCCATGATCCCCGCTGCGATAGCCCTGCGGGGCAACATCTTCGGCGCACTGGGTAGTCGACTCAGCACGTCGATCCACGCCGGTAGCTTCTCCACGGCCCCGCGAGCCGGCACCGTGGTCGGCCAGAACGTGATCGCCGCTCTGGTCCTGAGCCTGACCCTGTCGGTCGTGCTCGGCATCCTGGCCAAGACCGTGGCGGTGGCGTTCGGCGTGGCCGACACGGTCGGGGTCGAGGACTACATCGTGGTGTCCGTTCTGGGGGGCCTCCTCGCGTCGGTCGTCGTACTCGCGGTCACCTTGAGTCTCGCCGCGGCGGCTGTCCGCTATGGATGGGACCTCGATGACGTCAACGCCCCGCTCGTCACCGCGGCGGGCGATGTGTTCACCATCCCGGCGCTACTGGCGGCGGCCCCGCTCGTCGCTCGGGGCGCCACGACGGCGACTCTCGCCGTCGTCGTCAGCGCACTGGCCCTGGTCGCCACCGTCCAAGCGTTCCGCGGAGGCCTTCCGATCCTCGGTCGCATCATGCGGGAGTCGTTGCCGGCCCTGACCTTGGCTGCCCTTCTCAGCTTGATGGGCGGTCTGATCATCGAGAAGCGGGCGGAGACGTTTTTCTCGTTCACGGTCCTGCTCGTCCTCCTTCCCGGCTTTCTGGGCGCAGCGGGATCACTCGGAGGCATTCTGTCGAGCCGCCTGTCCAGCAAGCTCCACCTCGGTACCGTCGTGCCGACTCCGATGCCGAGACGCGAGGCGCGGAGCGACATGGGAGCCGTCTTCGCCATGGCGATCCCCGTGTTCGTCCTCGTGGGCCTCGTCGCCCAACTGGTCGGGTGGGCCACCGATCTCACCAGCCCGGGAATCATTCGACTGGTCGGCGCTGTCCTGCTCGGCGGACTGCTGGCGACCGTGTTCGTGTCGCTCGTCGCCTACTACGGGACCATCTCGGCGGTGCGGCTCCACCTCGACCCCGACACATACGGGATTCCCATCGTCGCGTCGACACTCGATCTGATCGGCGCGTTCACCCTGATCCTCGCCATCGTCGCGGTGGGGATCTGATGACCGGACGTCGCGCTCGACCGCCCGAGCGGAACCCCGCGGCAGCCACACCTGTTGGCGCTATCGAATCTTCCCCTACTCTGAAGGCCACCTCCGATGGATGACAGACCCCGCAATCTCCGCACCATGCTGGCCGAGGCCAAGGACACCTCGGACCTGATGGTCGACCTGGCATATGCCGCGCTGTATTTCGGCGATCCCGAAATGGCCGAAGAGGTCCGAGAGCTCGAAGAGGACATGAGCGACCTGGTCCAGGACATGCGGCGGGTGTCGATCCTCGCGGTCCGTCGCCCGAAGGAAGCCGAGGGGATGGCGGCGGTGCTCCAGGTGATCTCCGCCATCGAGCGGATCGCCAACGATGCGGTGGACATCGCCCGCATCGTGACCCACCGGCTCGGGATCCCCGAGGAGTTCCTGGCCGACCTCTCCGCCGCGGCTGAGGTGTCGCACCGTGTGCTCATCTCGGAGGGATCACAGATGGCCCACCGGTCACTGGCCGACCTCGAGCTTCCAGTCGTCTGCGGCATGCGCGTCATGGCGGTCCGGCGACAGCGTGATTGGATCATCGACGTTCCCGGCGACCTCGTCGTCCTACCCGACGACGTCCTCTTCCTGCGCGGATCGCCGGCCGGCATAGCCCGGCTCCGCGACCTGGCCGGTGCTCCTCCGTGGGAACCGCCCCGCCAGCCCGAGGACACGGCGGTGACCGATCTCGATCGAGCCGTCGACACCCTTGTCGAGATGAAGAACATCAGCGAGGTGTCGGTCGGCCTCGCCTACAGCGCCCTGGTGCTGGCCGATCGCGGCCTGGCCGCCGAGGTGCTGCATCTCGAGGACCGGCTCGACGAGATGAACGACCGGCTCGAGCTGTGGGTCCTGCGAGCCGGTGCACAGCACCTCGATCCTTCCACGTTGCGAGGCCTGCTCCATCTCTCCCGCGCCGCCGAGGACATCGGCGACCAGGCCCAACAGATGGTGTGGCTCGTCGAGAAGTTCCACGAGGTCCATCCGATTCTCCAGATGGCTCTGGGCGAGTCCGACGAGGTGGTCATGCAGTGCCCGGTGGCGGTCGGATCGGCGGCGGAGGGTCAGAAGCTGGGCCACCTCGGCCTCGACATCGAGCCGGGGTTCACCATCCTGGCCATCCGCCGCGGCGGTCGGTACCTCTATCGTCCCCGCGCCTTCGTGCGACTCGAGGCCGGCGACGAACTGATCGCCTCGGGCCCGGACGAAGGCCGGGCCCGCCTGGCCGAACGGTGCGGCTACCGGCTGGTGCGCGACGAGGAGGGGACCGACGAACTGGTTCCCTCCTGAATTCAGCCCGCGGACTGCTCTCCGCCGGCATCAGCCCCATCCTGGAAGAGCTCGCCGATCGTGCCGATCGAGGCGAGCATGCTGGACATGTCCGCCGGCAGGAAGATCTTGGTTGCTCGACCGTTGGCGATACGGCCCAGCGATTCGAGGTACTTGATGGCGAGCACGTCGTTGGTGGCCCCACCGCGGTGGATGGCCCCGAAGACGGCCTCGGTGGCCTCCGCTTCACCCTGGGCGACCGCAGCCTGCCGATAGCGCTCGGCATCGGCTCTGGTCCTGACCGCGTCGGCTTCACCCTGGGCTTCGAGGATGGCCCGTTGCTTGACACCTTCGGCCTGGAGGATGGCAGCGGTCTTGTCACCCTCGGCCCGGGTGACCGCCGACTCGCGGGCACCCTCGGCCTCGGTCACGACGGCCCGGCGCGTGCGCTCGGCCTTCATCTGTTCGTGCATCGCCGACATGACGTCGGGCGGCGGATCGATCTTCTGGATCTCGACGCGCACGACGCGGACGCCCCACTTGTCCGTGGCATCGTCGAGGATCTCGCGCAACGCGGTGTTGACCACGTCCCTCGAGGTCAGGGCGTCATCGAGGCTCATCTCGCCCACGACGTTTCGCAGGTTGGTCTGGGCGAGCTTGGTGACCGCCACGATGAAGTTGGCGATGTTGTAGATCAGTCGCTTGGGGTCGGTGGGCTCGTAGTAGATGACAGCGTCGACGGTGACTGCGACGTTGTCCTTGGTGATCACTTCCTGGGGTGGCACATCGACGACCTGCTCGCGCATGTCGACCAGGCGCAGGGTCTCCATGATCGGGAAGATCAGGCGGAGACCCGGATCGACGGTCTCCTTGTACTTGCCGAGTCGCTCGACGATGCCGCGCTCGATAGGGACGCACGATGCGGACGGCCAGCGCGACGAAGACGATGACCGCGACGACGAGGACGACGAAGCCGGCGATAACTGCGGTGGTCACGGGGGGACTCCTTGGTGGGTCGCTGGAGCGCTACTCGGGGTGAAGGCTGAGGGAAGGGCCTGGGAAGATGGTCGGAGCGGGGGAGGGAGAACTGAGGACTCGGTGCGCTAGCCCGCCGTGCCACTGTCGGACGGCGGGACGAGCGGCGGCTGACCCGGTCGGTTGCTGGGCCACACCACCACGCGCGTGCCTCGTACCTCGAGGACCCGAATCGGGGTACCGACGGCCAGTGCGGTCTTGTCGGCCGATTCGGCCCGCCACTGCTCACGGCCGACCCGGACGAGCCCGAGGTCGTCGCCGCCGGGAATCATCTCGAGGACCGCGCCGTCCTCGCCGATGAGTCTCCGCGCTCCGATGCCGTCGCTCGGCCCCTCGCGGTCGAGGCGTCGGGACAGCGGGCGGAGCGCCGCGAAGCCGGCTCCGGACACGATCAGGAACGCGCCGAAGCTGATGGCGGGATTGACGCCGAACAGGGAGAGGACGAATGCCACCGCAGCACCGCCGGCGAAGGGAAGCAGGAAGAACGAACCGAACGTGAGCATCTCGCCGACGACGAACACCACGGCGGCGACAAGCCACATCCAGAGCCAGATATCCGGGTTGTCCACCCTGCACCTCTCGTCACGAATCGGGCGACGCGCCGACCCGACGATGCAGCGGCACCGTGCTGGCGCACGGCGCACGCTGATTTCGGTTACGGGGCGGCGCCCCGCGGTTGCTGTTCCATGGTACCGACTCCCAGATCGGCGACGACGGAATTCCCTCGCTGCGGACCAAGACCATGTTGGGTTGATTCGCTACATCTTCCGGTACCGTGATCCGCCGTGGCCGACCGTTGCCTCCTCACCATTCACGCTCATCCCGATGACGAAGCATCCAAGGGTGCACCCACCGTCGCCCGGTACGGCCGCGAGGGTGTCCGCACCGTGCTCGTGTGCGCTACCGGTGGCGAAGCGGGCGACATCCTCAACCCGGCGATGGACAGGGCCGAGGTCCGTGAGCGACTGACCGAGGTAAGGGCAGAGGAGCTTGCCGCATCGGCCGCGGCGATCGGCTACGACGACGTGATCATGCTGGGTTACCGCGATTCGGGGATGCCCGACACCGTTACCAACCGGCACCCGGATGCTTTCGCCAACGCCCCGTTCATGGCGGCCGTCGAACGATTCGTCACCATCATCCGACAACACCGGCCGGATGTGATCGTGACCTATCCCGACGACCAGCAGGGCTACCAGCATCCGGACCATCTGCGGGTCCACGACATCTCGCTTCCAGCGTTCGATCTCGCCGGCGTCGTGACGGCGTTTCCCGATGCCGGTGCGCCGTGGACACCGAAGAAGCTCTACTACTCGATGTGGAGCCGCCGGCGAATGCTCGCGACGCACATGAAGATGAAGGAGCTCGACCTGGAATCGCCGTTCGACGATCGCTGGTTCTCCCGACCGTCGCTCGACCATCGACTCACGACTCGCGTCGACATCCACGAGACCTTCGGAGTGCGCCGCGCAGCTCTACTGGCCCATGGCACCCAGGTCGATCCCGAGAGCCCGTTCTGGTTCGGCCTGCCCGACGAGGTCGCCCGAGAGGTCTACCCCTACGAGGACTACATCCTCGCTCGCAGCCGGCTCCCGATCACCGAACCCGAACACGACCTCTTCGCCGGCATCGGCTAGACGTCAACCGACCTGCTGGGCCGACTTGAGGGCCCGCCAGCCGATCGTCTCGACCCCGGAGTCCCGCAGCAGCGTCCGGAAGTTGCGATCGTGGACCACGAGGTGGTGGTCGTCGACCCGACCCGACCAGTCGCCGGGATACGCCGCTCGCAGCTCGGGTGTGTCGATTCCGGGGTGAACGTAGAGCTCGGTGACGCCGGGACGGAGGTCGAAGAGCGCCCGTTCGAGGCTTCGTCGGGACCCAACCCCTCGCACGTACACGAAGTGGTCGGGTGAGAGCACCCCCTGCTCGGTCGCGAGCCTTCGAAACGGAAAGCCGATCTGTTCCTGGGTGGACTCGCCGGACAATCGCAGCGGCAGGTCGAATTCGACGGCGAGGTCGAGGTAGACGTCGAAGAACTCGGGCCGCAGTTGCAGCGGGCCCATGTGACTGTCGAGATGGGTGATGTCGAAGCCCCAGAGGATGGCTCGCTCGATCTGGGCTCGACACTCGCGGCGAACCTCTTCGAGGTCGGCGTGGTCCCACAGATCGAGGATGGTGCGGGGGAACCCCCCGTCACCGTCGAGGAGCGACGGTGCGTGGGTGATGGGCCCCCATCGGTAGTGATCCAGCTCGGCGTTGAGCGTGAGGTGGACACCGATGTCCTCGCCTCGGTAGTGGCGGGCGGCCTCGCGCGCCCAGGGGCACGGAACCATCAATGACGCTGCGGTGGCGGAACCCTGGCGAAGAGCGTCGAAGACGGCGTCATTGGCGCTGTGGGTCGACCCGAGGTCGTCGCAGTTGATGATCGCCACCCTGGTGTCGTCGTCGAAGCCCAGGCGGCGGCACAGTTCGGTCACGCGTCCGCTCCTCTCCGTCATCGACGGTATCGCCGTCGCCGCCCGAGACGGTACCTGGCCGCGCCCTACTCCAGCGGTTCGTCGGGGCCGCCGCACGCGCCCCAGAGTCCGGTTCCGTTCTGCCGGGCGCTCGCTTCGAGCGAGCGAAAGGCCTCGGCATAGGCATCGTTGGGCGGGTAGGTGAGCGTGCCGGCGAAGCCGTCGCGGACGAGAACCTCGTTTATGAACAGGTCGTCGACTGCTCGGTGGACGTATGCCAGCAGCCGGCCGTACTGGTCACGCGGTTCGACATCGCGTTCCAGCACCAGTGCCGTGCCGGGCGGGATGAGGCGGCTCAACTCGTCGCTGGCTTCCTTGCCATAGCACTGGTCAGGTCGGTCCTCGGCCACCGACTCGGGGGTGTCGATCCCGATCAGGCGGACCCTCTCCTCGGTACCGTCGAGATCGACCACGATGGTGTCGCCGTCGACGATGCGTAGGACGGTCGCCTGGCCGCCGTGACCGGGGTCGGCTGGATCGGTCGGCGCGCAGGCGAGCGCGACGAACAGGGCGAGCAGAGCGATGAGCGTCCGCGGGCGGCGCACGACGCGACCTCCGGGTCTGGTGCAGATGGGGTGGCGACGAAGTCGCGAGGTCAGCCGACGCGCTGGAGGATGGTGCCGGTACCCAGGCCGCCTCCACAGCACATCGTGATCAGGGCGTGCTCCTTGTCGGCCCGTTCGAGCTCGTGGAGCGCCTTCGTGACCAGGATCGAGCCGGTGCCACCGAGCGGATGGCCGAGCGCGATGGCGCCACCGTTGGGATTGACGGTGGCCATGTCCGGCTGGAACTCCTCGGCCCAGGCCAGCACGACTGACGCGAAGGCTTCGTTGATCTCGACGACGTCGATGTCGTTCTGGGTCAGACCGGTGCGCTCGAACAGGTGCCTGGTGGCGTCGATCGGTCCGGTCAGCATGAGGACCGGGTCGGTGCCGACGAGACAGGTGTCGACCACCCTGGCTCTGGCGGTGAGCCCGAGCTCAGCGGCTCTGTCGGCCGCCATCATCATGACGGCGCCAGCGCCGTCGGAGATCTGCGACGACGAGCCGGCCGTGTGGGCGCCATCCTCGCGTGCGACCGCCTTGAGCCCGGCCAGAACCTCGAGCGTGGTCTCCCGCAGCCCGCCATCCCGCTCGACCCGATGCGTGCCGCCTCCGGGGTTGCCGTCCTCGTCGACGTCGGGGGCGTCGATCGGCACGATCTGGGTGGAGAATCGACCTTCGGCCCAGGCTCGGGCCCCGAGCTGCTGGCTCCGGAGGCCGAACTCATCGCAGTCCGGTCGCGTGATGCCCCACTTGTCGGCGATGCGCTCGGCCGCCTCGAACTGGGTGGTGAACTCGTACCTGTCGAAGTAGCTCTTCGGGACCGGACGTCCGAGCGAGCGATCGTTCATCGCCGCTCCCATCGGCACGCGACTCATCACCTCGACGCCGCAGCTCACCGCCGAGTCGATCACACCGGCCTTGATCAGCCCGACCGCGAGGTTGGTGGCCTGTTGCGAGGATCCGCACTGGGCGTCGACGGTCGTGGCGGCGACCTCGACGGGAAGATCCGCCAGCAACCACGCGGTGCGAGTGACATTGAAGGCCTGTTGGCCGACCTGGCCCACACAGCCCCCGATCACCTGGCCGACCTGGTTCGGGTCGACTCCGGTGCGGTCGATCAGGGCCCGAATGACATCGGACAACAGCTGGGCTGAATGGACGGTGGACAGTTCCCCGTTGCGGCGGCCCACCGGTGAACGGACGGCATCGACGATCACGACATCAGACATGGCGTGAGCATATGGCGTCGGTCGAGCGAGCGTCCCGGGGTTCGGGATCACGCCGCTTCGCTGCGATGGACCGGCCGGGTTCGACGCAGCGCCGCCCGAGCCTCGGCCAGGCCCTCGAGGCCGATCGCCTTGTCCTGGTCGCTGAGCCGCCAGATGCTCGAGGATCCGACTGCGTGATCGTCTGCGGCGGTTACCAATCGAAGCTGTGTGGTCATGTCACCAGTATCCGCGGGGGGTGTGACGCTCCGCCCCTGCTCCGCCCCTGCTCCGCAGCCTCCCGCCCCCTCCGAAATCTGGTCCCTCAGCGTCGCTGAGCGACGGCTTCGAACGGTACATTCTCGCCAGGTCGTGACTCAGCGTGGTGCGTCGGTCGCAACCAGTGGCCAGGGCCGCTCCCGCTCGGCCACGGCGGCCAGATCGAGCAGGAGTTGATCGGCGTGGTGACGGCCGATGATCTGCATCCCCACCGGGAGGCCGTCGAACTGCTCGACGGGCACCGAGATCGCCGGGTTGCCGACGATGTTGGCCGGAATGGTCAGCAGACCGTTGTTCTCGGGCCCGACCTGGCGGTCGCCGACCAACAGGTTCAACGAGGAATCCGCCGGATAGGCGACGTCGGGGTTGGTGGCGCAGATGATCAGATCGACGTCGTCGAAGACCGCGGCCATCGCCTCGTTGGCGCGCGTGCGCTGCGCCTCGACCTCGGCGAACATCGCCAGATCGAACCGCTGCTCGGCGATCGTCAGGCCGAACGCCATCTCGGTGGTGAGATCGTCCTTGCATTCCGGCCATCGACCCCCGAGCTCGTTGACCAGGCTGGCCATGTTGGCCATGGCCCATTCGAAGCCGAGTCCGGGGAGGTTCACCGGTACGTCGATCAGCTCGATCCCGACGTCGGCGGCCAGCGCCTCACCGGCCGCATGAACCCTTGCCGCGACCTCGTCGCGGACGACCGCCCCACCGAGGCTCGGGTCGATCACGGCGCGGAGTCCGGTGAGGTCGTGGGTGCCGAGGTCGCGCTCCCACCCGTCGATCCGCTGAAGTGAATAGGGATCTCGCATGTCGAAGCCGGTCGTCGCGTCGTAGAACCGAGCAACGTCGCGCACGGAGCGGGCCAGGCACCCCAGGACCACTGTCAGGGGGGCGATCGCCGTGTTCGGCCCACGGGGAATGCGGCCTGCGGTCCCCTTCATGCCGACCAGCCCGTTGAACGCCGCTGGGATGCGGATCGATCCGCCGCCGTCACCGCCGCTGGCGATCGGGACGAGACCGCCGGCCACCGCTGCCGCGCTCCCACCCGACGAACCTCCGGCCGTCTGTGACGGGCGCCACGGGTTGCCGGTCACCCCGTTCAGCCTCGAGATGCTCACGTTCAGGCCGCCGAACTCGCTTGCGGTCGTCTGGCCCACGGGGTTGAGTCCGGCCGCCATCGCCCGCTCCATGACGAGTGAGGTGAAACCGCTCACCTCGTCCTCGAGGGCGATCGATGCGCCGGTGTAGGGCCAGCCTTCCACCGGCTCGAGCTCTTTCACGCCGTAGGGCACGCCGCCGAAGGGGAGAGTCACGTCGGCCGTCTCCGCGCCGGCGCGGGCTCGCTCGACGTCGATGTGGCTGAACGCGTTGAGCCCGCTGGCTTCGATCGCGGTCAAGGTGGCGTCGAGCTCATCGGCGGGCGAGCGGTCGCCGGACCGAAACGCCTCCACCAGTGAAACCGCGTCTCCGAGCCAGGGTGTGTCTGTCATACGGGCCAGTCTCGCGCTGTCACGGCGTTCCCCGGCCACGCAGGCCGCGTTCCCCGGCCACGCAGGCCGCCCGTGGCAGGTGGCACACGCGCAGCGTCGAGCCCCATTAGTTTCCGAGCCGATGGATGCGAAGACGTTCTACGACCTGCAGCCCACCGACGACCCGGCCCGATGGCAGCTCCCGGTGGTCCCGACGCTGTGCACCGGTGGGGGGTTTCTCTTCGGGGGCTGTGGCCTGGGGGCCTGCATCGCGGCGATGGAGCTCGTGACCGACCGGCCCCTCGTCTGGGCCACGGGTCAGTTCCTGTCCTACGCGAATCCACCGTCGCTGATGGACATCGACGTCACGATCGCTGCCGACGGTCGGAGTATCACCCAGGCTCGAGCGGTGGCCCGCGTGGGCGGTCGGGAGATCCTCACCGTCAACGCCGCGCTGGGCAAGCGGTCCTTCCCCCACGACGGCCAGTGGGCCACCATGCCGACGGACGTCCCCGGACCGGGCGATTGTGCGCCGCGCCAGTCGCCTTTCCCGGTCGAGGGGACGATCATGGAGCGGCTCGATCAGCGACTCGCGCTCGGCCGGCACTTCGCCGAAGACGCCGACGCCGAGCCGGCAGCCGGCGAGAGCTTCGGCCGTTCGGCGCTCTGGACCCGCATGCCGGAGCTGCTCGAGATGTCGGCCGGCTCGTTGGCGATCCTGGGTGACTACGTGCCCATGGGCATCTGGCAGGCGCTCGGAAAGCCGACGATGAGCAACAGTCTCGACAACACGCTTCGCGTCATCCGACTGGTCCCCACCGAGTGGGTGTTGCTCGAGATCGAGGCCGACGCCGTGCACCAGGGGTTCGGTCACGGCACCGTGCACCTCTGGGCCGAGGACGGCACGCTCATGGCCACCGCCAGTCAGTCGTCTATCGTTCGGCACCGCCCGACCGGGGCGTGACGTGTCCCGTGCCTGGGGCCGTGCGGTAGCGTCCTCGCTCAGCGCCGCAGCCGACCTCAGGGGGCCTCGCCGTGGGTTATGGAATGACGATCCCGTTCGATCACATCCCGTTGATCGAACAACGCGAGCTCATCGGTCGACTGGTCGAGCTCGGCTACACCGACGTCTGGACTGGTGAAGCCGACGGGTATGACGGCCTGACCCCGCTGGTACTGGCCTCGGCCTGGGAGCCGTCGCTCCACGTCGGCACCGCGATCCTGCCCGCCTACACGCGGTCGCCGGCCCTCATGGCCCAGTCGGCCGCGTCGCTGGCCGCCGCAGCACCGGGCCGGGCGTGGTTCGGGATCGGCACCAGCTCGGACGTGATCGTCGAGCGATGGAACGGCGTGCCCTTCGACGAGCCCTACAAGCGGGTCCGCGACGTGGCCCGCTTCCTGCGGATCGCTCTGACCGGGGAGAAGGTCAAGGAGACGTACGACTCGTTCACCATCAGCGGGTTCCGACTGAAGGCCGTCCCGGCTGAGCAGCCGAAGCTGTTGATCGCCGCCCTGCGGCCGGGCATGCTGCGGCTGGCCGGTCGCGAGAGTGACGGCGCCATCATCAACTGGCTATCGGCCGACGACGTCGCCACGGTGGTGCCCCACGTGCACGAAGGGGGCGAGGGCAAGGCCGTCGTGGCCCGGGTGTTCGTGGCGCCGACGACCGATCGCGAGACCGTGATGAACATGGGCCGATTCGCGGTCGCCGCCTATCTGAACGTGCCGGTCTATCGAGCATTCCACGAATGGCTCGGTCGAGGTCCTCAGCTCCAGCAGATGTGGGACCTCTGGGAGGCGGGCGACCGCCAGGGAGCGTTGGCGGCGATTCCCGAAGGGGTGATCGACGAGTTGATCGTGCACGGCAGCCCCGAGGAGTGCCGAGCCCACATCCAGCGGTACATCGACAACGGTGTCACCACGCCAACCCTCGCAGTGTTGCCCTTCGGCCTCGACGTGGCCCAGGCGATCGAGGACCTGGCACCGCAGTAGGTCGCCGGTTGATTCGGTTCCGGGCCGGCTCACTCGACCGCGCCCAGATCGGCTGCGTCGCCGTGGGATGGGCGCTGTCCCGGAAGTGGGTGCTCGTCGGCGGACTGTCAGTGGGGGATGAAGCGCCCCCGCGCGGCCTCGATCTCTGCCATTGCTTCGGTGCGACCGGCCCACTCGCCGATGTCGGTCGTCTTCGACGGTTCGAGGGCCTTGTACACCTCGAAGAAATGGCTGATCTCGGCCAGGTGGTGGGGGCGGACATGCTCGAGTTCCGAAATGTCATCCCATCGGGCATCACCGGCGGCCACCGCCAGGATCTTGGCGTCGGGGCCCGCCTCGTCCCGCATCCAGAAGACGCCAATGGGGCGAGCGCGGATGTGACACCCCGGAACGGTCGGCTCCTCGAGCAGGACGAGAACGTCGAGCGGGTCACCGTCCTCGGCCAGGGTGTCGGGAATGAATCCGTAGTCAGCGGGATAGCTCGTGGCGGTGAAGAGATGGCGATCGAGCCATACGGCTCCGGTGTCGTGGTCGATCTCGTACTTGTTCCGAGATCCCTTCGGGATCTCGACGATCACTTCGACCCAGTCGTCAGCCATCCCGGCATGGTGGCACACCGGTCGCTGATCATCCCAGGAGCATGACCGGTGATGAGGATCCGCCGCTTCTCGGCGCTCCTGGTCGTCGGAATCATGACGATCACGGCATGCTCGAGCGACGCGTCAGGCGAGCGTGGAGGGGCGGCCTGCGTGGCCGGGGAACGCTGAGGTGGTCACCGCGGGATCCAGACCACCCGGAGATCGTCGACGGTCACATCGGACTTCTCGAGGTTGATCTCGAGCTCCTCGACGGCTTCCATCCTGTCGTCCCACTCGAGATCGATGTCCTCGACCTCGGCGATGAGCGTGGCGTCGAGCTCTTCGATGGCGGTCAGCTTGTCGGCCACCCGATTCTCGGCGGTCGTCACCCGCTGTGCGGCCCGGGTCTTCTGGCCCCGCTTGCTCGATACCCTCCGGGCCGCAGCACCGACCGACCGGCGGCGTCGGCCGCCGACACCGAGCAACCCGCCCAGGATGTCGACCCCCTCGCTGAGGACGTTGATCTTCTCCTGCTGTTCCTTGTCGTCCAACGCGATCTGCGCCTCGGCCGAGCGATCCTGGGCCGCGGCGTACTGCTGTTCGAGGGTGGCCCGCCGCGTCTCGAACCGCGCCGCCACTCTGGCCTTCGCCTCATCCGCTCCGGCGTCGGCGGCGACTGCGCACCGCTCGCGGAAGTCGACCTCGGACTCACCCGGCCGGCCGAAGACCTTCAGGGACCGGTTGACCGGGATGGTCAGGGCACGAGATCGTACGAGGTGGTCCCGGAGAGCGGTCTTGGCCGCCGTGAACCAGGTCTTGGTGTCGAGCCGGCCGTCGATGAGGGCGTAGGTCCCACCCTCGGGTCGCTCGGTGCGTAGGTCGCGTTCGTCGTAGTCGACGGCGAGCGCCACGGCCGGGTCCAGCGCGCCCGAGAGCGGGAAGACCGCGCACTCGTATTCCTCCTCGTGGCGGAGGTCGTCGGCTCGGGCCTCGTCGTAGACCAGGTGGACCCGCGCGACCACCGCCGCCTCGAAACGGGTGCTGCCCGGGACGGCGTCGACGGTGGCCGCCCACTCGGCGGCCGGGTCGAGCCACGACACCTCGACGCCGTCGGCGATCTCGGGCATCACCGGCGTGGCGTCCGGTCCGGGCTGGTCGTCGGGTGCATCCGGAGGGGGCCCGGGAGCCGTCCCTTCGGTCGCCGACGGGGTGGACGGGCTTGCGGTCGGGGTCGCCGCATCCGCGGGTTCGGAGGCCTCGCCGGAGTGCAGGCGGCGGATCTCGTCGCGGGTCATCGGCCCCCGGAGGTAGGACATGGCCCACCGGGTACCGAAAAGGCTCGGCTCGGTGGATCGGGTCGAGTGCAGGACGAACTCCCGCCTCTCCAGACCGCTGATTCGATCGGAGAGCACGTCGACTTCGACCGGTCCCGCAGCGGCTCTCAGACCGTCCATGAGTCGGCCCTTGTCCTGTTCGGTCTGAAGTCGGCCGATCCACCAGGTGCCGGCGTTGGAGATCGCCTTGTAGTCCAGATCGACCGGGTTCTGGGAGGCCAGGACCATCCCCACTCCGAAGGCCCGGGCCTGCTTGAGCAGCGTCAGGATCGGCTTCTTCGCCGGCGGGTTGGCCGTCGGGGGTACGAAGCCGAAGACCTCGTCCATGTAGACGAGGACGCGCAGCTCACTCGTTCCGGACTGGCGCCGCATCCAGCTGATCAGTTCGGACAACACCAGAGTGACGACGAATTGGCGTTCCCGATCGGCGAGGTGCCCGATCGAGATGATCGCGGCCCCCGGCTTGCCGTCCCGGTAGAGAAGCTCATCGATGTCGAGGGGGGCGCCCTGATTCCAGGCGGCGAAGGTAGGTGATGCCAGGAGGCCGTTCAGCTTGAGTGCGAGCCTGGTTCGCTCGTCCTTCGGATAGAACGCATCGAGCTCGAGCACACCGAGCTTGCGGATGGGCGGGTCCTGCACCATGCCGACGAGCGCGGCGAGGTCGACCGCAGTGCCCGCGCCCCACGCGTGGTCGATCAGGTTGGACAGGAGGATGTGTTCGGGGCTCGAGAGCGGGTCGGCTTCGACGTCGAGCAGCGCCAGCAGGCTGGATACCGCCCCCTCGATGCGGTCGCGCCGATCCTCGCCGTCCCCGCCGGACGGCGCCGAGAGCGAGGCGATCAGGTCGAGCGGTACCCCGGCATCGGAGCCGGGTGTGTAGATCGTGAAATGGGCACCGGATCTGAGGGCCGCGATGTCGGCCGGACCCAACCCCCAGTCGTCGAGGCCCTCGGTCCACAGCCCGGCCTGGGCCGCGGCGAACTCGTCCGGGCTCAGACCCTGCTGTGTGGCCACCCGCTCGTCGATCCACGGCCGGAAGTCCTCGGGCCGCAGGTCGGGGAAGGTGAGCAGCAGGTTGCCCATGTCGCCCTTGGGGTCGATGACGAGCGTCGGAATCCCGTCGCAGAGCGCCTCCTCGAGCAGGTCGATGCCGAGGCCGGTCTTGCCCGAACCGGTCATGCCGACGATCACACCGTGCGTCGTGAGATCGGCCGACTCGTAGGCGAGCTCCTCGTCGAGCCGATCGTGGGACACCGGATCGACCAAGGCGCCGAGCCGGAACGATCCAGGTGTTGTCGGACTCCGAACCCTCTCGGCCGGGAGAGGGCCGGTCACTCGTCCAGGCCGACCGGTTCGCCGTCGATGATCTGATCGAGGTACTCGGACAGGCCGAAACCCACCCGACCGTCCTCCATCGTCCACCGGGTCAGGCCTTCGGCGATCCTCGTCACAGCACCCTCCCGCCGGTTGCGGAGCGGGAGGAGCGACTGGACCTCGCCCCGGAACGACCAGCGTCGACCGTCGGGCGAACCGAGTGTGGCCGAGATCGCCCGGTGATAGCCGTCGGTGGTCCAGTCGGTCACCAGCTCGAGCTGGTCACAGAGCACCAGTTCGTCGTCCTCCCAGACGAACCCGCCCCGCAGGCCCGGGCCGCTCTCTCTGGCCACGCGGGAGGCCATGAACCCGAAGTCGTCGGCGAAGTTGGCTGTGAGCCAGCGGTAGTACCAGGGGCCCTGCCAGGTTCGCGGGCCCCAGCTGTGATCGCGGAGGCCGAAGCCGTCGATCTCCCAGGACTCGTCGCCCACGGTGATCGTGCCGGTTCCGGCGACGAGCTGCTCGAAGTGGGCCCGGGCGAATTCCTGGCCCTGACGTTCGTGCTCACCCACGGGTTCGCCTCCGAACATGGGGCCGGTCGCCCGGTAGGAGACGGTGGCCGAAGACGACACCCAGGGGTTCTCGGTGAAGGCACGTTTGGGGTCGGCCATCTCGAGTGGATCGTCCAGCATGACGACCTTGCCGTCCCATGTCACCTCGACGGCTTCGAACGGCTTGGTGATCTCGATCCGCAGCCCGCCAGCCTCGAACGCGTCGTTGCCCGCGATCTCGGGACGCTGGAACATGAAGGCCACCCGGCCACCGGGGAGGTAGAGGCACGTGGTGACCTCGGCGTAGCCCTCGTTGGGTCGGTTGCCGACCCGAAAGAAGCCGCCCACCTGCGACTTCGGGTCGATGACGTTGGCGTAGACGCTCTCGTTGTACGTCGTCTCGCTGGTGACGTCGTGGGGATATTCGTCTTCGTGCTCGAGTCTGATTTCCATGGTGCCCGCAACGTTAGGGGACCGGTCGGCCCAGCGCTGCCGCGGCGCGCATGTGGTCGACCAGATCATCCATCGATGTGTGCGTGTTGAGGCCGCTGGTGCTCGGCATGACGTACACGGGCCGACCGCCCAGGGTTCCGCCCGGTCCGGCCCGGGCGCTGCGGTCCACGACGGCCCTCCACCCGCTCAACCCGACCACACACACGACCGCTGGTTGGAGCCAGCCGACGAGACGCTCGAGGCGATCGGCCCCCGCTTCGAACTCGGCGCGGTCTATCTCGGCCGCCCTCCTCGACGACCGTTTCACGAGATCGGTCATGCCGAGCCGATCCTCGGTGAGGGCATGCCACGGGTCGCGCTGCCGGGTGACCAACCCGACGGTTGCGAGTGCGGGCCAGAAACGATTGCCGTGACCGATGTACCCCACGCCCGCCCTGGCTGCGTGCAGGCTCGGGTTGAGACCACAGAACAGGATCTCCATTCCCGGTCCGACGCTGTCGGGGAGAGACAGCGCCCGCCTAGCGGTGAGGAGCGGGCGAGTGGTCGCGTCGTCGCCCGCGTCGCTCCGAGGTGCGACAGCGACGTCGTCGAATCCGGCGCCGATCAGAAGGTCGATGATCCGCTGCCGGGGCCAGGCCCCGGGCAGGGGGAGTGAGATGGTCGTGCCGGTCGGCGTCTCGGCGTGCAGTCGACCCAGTTCCATCGGCCAGGTCTCGAGCTGATTCGACAGCACGGGGCCAGACCCCTCGGGGGCTGTCCCCGGGTCGCGGGTCATCAGGCCAGGTCGTCGAAGCGCGCGCTCAGCCGTTGCATCCCGGCCAGCCACCGCTGCCGATCGTCTGCCTTGCGCCGCGCGTATTCGGCCACCTCGGGGTGGGGGAGGATGAGGAATTCGTTCCTGCGGACGCCGTCGATGGCGATGCGGGCCACCTGGTCGGGCTCGAGCATGCCGTCGAGCCCAGCCACCCCGCCGTCCTCGATGCCGGCGGTCATCGCCGTCCGAACCGCCTGGGGGCAGAGCACCGAGACACGGATGCCTCGTCGCCCATAGGTGATGGCCAGGTATTCGGCGAAACCGATGGCGGCGGCTTTCGTGGCCGTGTACGGAGCCGAGCCGATCTGCGCCAGGAGGCCGGCCGCCGACGCGGTGTGGAGCAGATGGCCTCCGCCCCGCTCGATCATGCGGGGGACCAGGATCGCGGCGGAGTGCACATGGGCCATCACGTTCACCTCCCAGATGCGCTGCCAGTCGTCAGGGGCGACCTCGTAACCGCCGGGCACCATGATTCCGGCATTGGCGCAGAAGAGGTCGATCGGTCCGAGCTCGGCCTCGATCTGATCGATGGCCGCAGCCATATCGGATCGGTCGGCCACGTCTAGCGCCACGGCGATGCCGCTGACCTCGCCGGCAACGGTCGCTGCACCCTCGGCATCGATATCGCACGCGGCGACGGTCACGCCGTCTCGCGCCAGTTCACGGGCGAGACCTCGACCGATGCCACTGGCGGCTCCTGTGACCGCTGCGACCTTCATACCTGCCTCCCGGCGTCGAGTGTGGCCTCGACGACGGCCCACCGGTTCTCACCCCAGGGCAGGGGCATGAGGATCGGGTGGTCCACCCCTTCGGTCCGGTAGCGGCGGATCGCCGCGGCCACCGTCGCCGCGTCACCGACGATGTCGATCGCGTCGACCATGGCGTCGCTTACCGCGGCAATCGCACCGGACCGATCGCGGGCCGCGTGCCGGGTCCGGATCTCTTCCACCTCGTCTCCGAAGCCCGCCACGGTGAAGCTCTCGGCGTAGGCATCCACGACGGCGTACGAGAAGAGATCGCGCCGCGCCTTCTCGGCGGCGACGTCTCGGTCGCACACCCCCACGTGGACATACGCGTAGACGCTGCAGCTGCCCTCGGGACGGCCGGCGCGCCGTTCTCCCTCGCGGACGTGTGCCACGCTCCAGGCGACGTGATCGGACGGGATGTAGTTGAGCAGGACGCCGTCGGCCACCTCACCCGCCAGACGTAGCATCTGCGGACCCAGCGCAGCGACGACCATTTGGGGTTCCCGGGGAAGCCGTTGAGCGAGCCGGAACCGGGGAACCGACCAGAAGTCGCCTTCGAAGGACACCGTTTCGCCCGTGAAGCAGGCGCGGACCAGCGCGCAGTACTCGCGGATTCGCGCCAGGGGGCGATCGCCGAGGTCGGTTCCGTGCCACCGCTCGACCACGGTGGGGGAGGAGGCACCGATCCCCAGCGAGACGGTGCGTTCAGGGGCCAGGCCCTGGAGCGTGGCTGCTGCCATGGCGGCCAGGGGTGGGGTGCGAAGCTGGACGGGAATGACCCCGGTACCCAGGTCGAGTGGGGCGGATGCCGCGGCTGCTCCGAGGACGGAGAAGGCCTCGGTGGCGTTGGCCTCCGCGGCCCAGAACGACCGGTAGTCCGATTCGGCGGCCATACGGGCCAGCCTGGGTACGGCCCCGGCTCCCAGGACACCGAGGCTCGCAAAGGTGACGCCACGGGGCAGGCCGGCGGCCGGCCCCCCGTCGGTGGTCCCGGTGGGATCGTCCATAGGTTGGGCAACATAGCCCGTTCCCGATCTCGGACCGATGAGAATGGGTCGAAGGACCCGAATCCCGAGAAAATGGACTCCTGACCTCCCTTCGCGGGCCGGCGCTCGTTACAGTGGCGCCAACGGCTGATGTGCCGGCGTTGCCCCGATGGGTGAACCGGCGGTCGCGAAAGGGCATTGGAGGAGTTCATGACCGAAGCAGTGGATCAGGAACGGGTCACCGAGATCCTCGATCTGATCGACCGCGGCCTGGGTGACATGAGCACGCGGGAACTGGTTTCCACCTCTGAGGTCGCCGACCTCCTGCTCGACGTTCGCACGCTCCTCGCCGCGGCTGAATTCGTCTCGGCCAACTGACGCCGAGATTCAGACAGCCTGGTTCAGCTCGTCGAAGGTCTGCTCGAGCAGTCCGCGCAACGACTCGGGATCGGGAATGGCCGACAGGTCGACGTGCAGCCCCATGTCGAGGCTGCCGTCGTAGCTCATCAGGGTGAGGTTGAACGCCGTTCCGGCCAGGGGCCCGATCGGGTAGGTGGCATCGAGGCGGGCTCCGGCGACAAAGAGCGTGAAGGGCGCTGCCCGCACGTTCGAGGTGGTGAAGTCGATGGCCCCAGCCTGCGAACGCGCCACTCGCACGAGCAATGAGGTCGGGAGGAGATTCAGCGCACCGGAAAGCCCTTCGACCACGCTGATCATGGCGTCCTGCTTCTCGGCTCGGAGGGTTTCGTGCGCGAGATCGAACTGACGCTTCGGGTCGACGTCGAGCGGCAGCTTCAATCGAAGCGGGGCAAAGGAGTTGCCGGCGGCGCTCCGATCGGACCGAGTACTCACTGGCATGGCCATCCGGGCGGCCTCCAGCGGTGCGTTCCGCTCGTGGTGGTAGCGCGCCACGGCCGACCCGGTGCCGGCCACGAAGTAGTCGTTGATGCTTCCCCCGAGGGCGGACGCAGCGGCCCTGGCCCGGTCGAACGGTACCGACAGCGTCTCGAAGCCCTGACTCAACGAACGATCGGTCCACAGCGGGGAGAATGGCCGGAGCGACGAGGTCAGCTGCTTCGCCAGTGATCGGGACACTCGGTAGATCTCCGGCCCGAGTCGAGTCAGGCGCTGCGGGTGCATCGTCGTGTCGACTGCGCCGCGTGTGAAGCGTTCGATCGCCCCGGTCGACCGCCGTAGGTTGTGGCCGATGGTGTCGACCGCCGTGTCGGTGAACGTCGGCTCGGGCCCGGGAGCTCCCGATTCCACGTCGGGGGGCGGGGGTGCTTCGCGTTCGATGTCGACGAACTGCTCGGACATGCGGATGCTGCCGATCCCGTCGCTGATCGTGTGGTGCAGTTTCCAGAGCATTGCGGCACCACCGGAAGCCAGCCCGTCGATGATGACGAACTCCCAGAGGGGCCGGGACCGATCGAACGGATCTCCGGCGAGGGTCGCGGCGAGCTCCCGGAGCTGCTCGTCGGAGCCGGGCCGGGGGAGCGAGATCGCGCGGACGTGATGGGTGATGTCGAAGGACTGGTCGTCGGTCCAGGTCGGTGGAGCCATACGAGCCAGCGCCGGATTAACCCGGCGGCGGAGTTGGGGAACGATCCGAGTGGCGCGGTCGAGCCGGTCTCGGAGGCGATCGATGTCGGGAAGGGAGTCGAAGATCGTGAGACAGGCGAAGTTGGAGCTGAGGTGCGGGTCCTTGTCGAGGGTCCACAGCAGGGCCTCGAGGTCCGACATCCGCCCGTCGTTGCGTACTTCGCGTTCGGCCACGGTCCGAACCTACCCTCGTCTCAGGATTTGGGGTCTCTCAGCTACACGAGATGTAGCTGAGAGACCCCAAATCCGGCGGGACGGCCGGGAGGGGCCAGGCTCGCCGGGCTGCTCGACCCAGGACCAGTCCGAGGGCTGCACCCGCGAGGACGTCGGACGCGTGGTGGATCCCGACGTGCACGCGACTGGTGGCGACGATCGCGGCCAGGCCGTACCAGACCCCCGGGATCGCGCTGCGGTCGGCCAGGAGGGTGGCGGCAGCCGCTGCGGCGCTGGCATGGCCGCTCGGGAAGCTGCTGGTTCTGGGCCTGCGCACCCGGCGGCGACGGGGCTCGACCGGGACCGGCCGGGAGCGGTTGAACAGGGCCTTCACCGGACCGTTGACGAGCGCCGCTTCGATTCCGAGACAGACGCTCAACCGCACGGCCGCCTGTTCCTCGCGGCTGTCGAGCAGAGCGCGCGAGGCGCCGACGAGGTGCCAGAGCACGCTGAAGTCGGCCGCTTCGCTGGCGGCATAGAACACCCGATCGAGCGCCGGTACCTTGCGGGTCGTGAGCTCGAAGCAGCGGTCCGCGGCCTGATCGAGCGCGTTCATGGAGCGGAGGCTACCGATTCGATCTCGGGCTCAGACCCGATCGGGCAGCGGTGTTGCCTGCCCGACCAGTTCGGCGGCCGGAAGAGGTGGTACCGCCCCCTGCGCCGCGGCGCTCTCCGGTGTCCGGAGCTGATCCTCCGAGGGGGCGGGTGACGGAGGGGTGGTGAGCTCGGCGGGTTGGACCGGTGGTCCCGAAAGTCCGAGGAGCTGCTCCAGCTCGTGGGCGGTCGACGGGCGCGCGAACAGGAATCCCTGCATCTCCTGGATGCCGAGTTGGCTGAGTCGCTCCCGCTGTTCGGGGGTCTCGACGCCCTCGGCGATGACGCGCAGGCCGACCGCGTGGGCCAGGCGGGCGATCGCTTCGATGATCTGCAGATCCACCTGCTTGGTGGCGATCTCGTCGACGAAGGACTTGTCGATCTTGAGGATGTCGACCATGTCGAGATCCTTGATGTATGACAGCGAGCTCCGACCGGTACCGAAGTCGTCGATGGCCAGCCTGACGCCGAGCTCCTTCAGTTCGTGCAGGACCCGGAAGCTGTCGTCGAGATGCCCGAGCAGGAGATCCTCGGTGATCTCGAGCATCAGCTGGTGTGGAGGCAGCCCGGCCCAGTTGAGGATCGTCTCGACCCGTGCGGGGAATCCGGCGTCGACCAGCTGCGGCTCGGCCACGTTGACGCCCATGTGAACTGCGTTCGTTCCGAGCTGGTGGTTCCAGAGTGCAGCCTGGGCGGCCGCTTCGCGCAGGACCTGCTCTCCGATCGTCGCCATCAGGCCGGCTTCCTCCGCCACACCGAGGAATCCGTCCGGACTCACTACGCCCGCCCCGGGGCGGTTCCAGCGCACGAGTGCCTCGAGGCCCGACAGATGGGCCGACTGGGTCACGATCGGCTGGTAGTAGACACTGAGCTCACCGTTGTCGAGGCCGATGCGCAATGCGCGCTCCACGTCGAGTCGGGCCATCACCGTCCGACGTTGCTCGTCGTCGAACGTCGCGTACCCGGACCTAGACCGCTTGGCACGGTACATCGCGGCGTCGGAATCCCGGAGCAGCTCGCCGGCGGTGCGACGGTGCGCAGGGGAGCTCGTGGCGATTCCGATGCTGGGTGCGACGACCAGGTCGCCGCCGGCGACGTCCAGCGGCTTCTCGAAGGCCTTCAGGATCTGGCCTGCGATCGTACCGGCGATGTCGGGATCGATCAGCCCGTCGCAGACGACGACGAACTCGTCACCACCGAATCGCGCGACCTGATCGGACGTGCGCACGACGTCGACCATCCTCTGCCCGACTGCTCTGAGCAGCTCGTCACCGACCTCGTGACCCATGGAATCGTTGATGACCTTGAAGCGGTCGAGGTCGCAGAAGAACACCGCGGTCGTGTTGTCGGTTCGTCCCGTCGAGGCCAACGCCCGCTCCAGATGTAGGAGGAGCCCGATGCGATCGAGGAGGCCGGTCAGGGCATCCTTGTCGGACGTGCCGCCGGCGCGGTCGGAGCGGGTCTGCCCGGTGAGGCATGCGAGGGCGGTTACCGACATACCGACCACGGTCACCGCGATCGCGGTACCGGTGCTGTTGGTGAGCGAGGCGGACACGATCGCCCCGAGGGCGGTGACGGCAGCGCCGGGGATGATGAGGGTCCCGGCCATGGGCCCGGTGCGCGCCGAGGGCACGTTCGGGTCGTTCACGGCGCGGTCGGTCGAAGGGTCACGGTCGTTCCATCGGAGCGAGCGGGCCGGGTTTTGAGCGCGGTGGGCCTTCTGCCCCATGGCGAAGGCAGGATCCGGCCCGTTACCGTGGGATCGGCGGACATGGTGGCGTGCCGGTCCGAGGTCGGGCGGCGGCGTCCGAAGTGCGTGCGTTCAACGATGACGTCCACCTATCCCACCACCCCGAAGGGGCACCGGACCCGGAGCCACATCCTGGCTGCCGCCACCGAGGCGTTCGTCCGGGACGGCTACGTGGCGGCCACCATGGCCGACATCGCCGAGGGGTCGGGGGTCTCCATGGGTGGGCTGTACCGCTATTTCGGGTCCAAGGACGAGCTGTTCTCCGTTCTGGCGGCTGATCACATCGGGCTGTTTCTGCGGGGTCTCGACGGGGCGTGGGACGACCTCAGCATCCGCCCGGTTCCCGGGCTGGCTGCCGTGAACCGGACCCTGGTGCGGTTCTGGGTTCAGCACGCGGGTCTCTCCCGGGTCCTCGAGGAGGCCGCGGCCGTTGCCCCCCAGCATCGGACCGAGCTCGAGGCCGCCCACACCAGAGCCGTCGAGGGGATCAGTCGTCGGCTCTCGGCCGCCGGCCTGGCTCCCGGACCGCGGTCCACCAGCCGGCTGGTGGATCTCCTGATCGACACCACCCGGCGCGCCGCACGTCAGGTGGCCGATGATCCGACCCTCTCCGAGGGCAAGACCGTCGACCTCCTGGTGGACATCTGGAGCGCGGCGCTGCTCGAGTCCGAGACAGTCGGCTCGGCCTGACCCAGCGCGGCCCCTCAGTCGGAGAAGAGGGGCAGGAGCTTGCGCAGTTCGTCGCTGGCCTGCTCAGGCACCATGTAGCCGGTCTCGTCCCGGATCTTGTCGAACTGGTCTCGGACGGTCTCGACCGTGAGATCGGGATCGTAGATGCCTTCGGTGAGCCCGATGAACATGCGGGCCACCATGCCACCGCCGACCGAGTACACCTCGCCGGAGACGGGGCAGTCCTCGTGGACCAGCCAGGCGACGACGGGAGCGACCTTGGATGCCTCGAGCTTGTCACCCAGGGGGCCGAGGAGGTCCTCGGTCATGCGGGTCTTGGCGATGGGGGCGATCGCGTTGGCCTTGATGTCGTACTTCGCGCCCTCGACCGCGAGCACACGGGTGAAACCGACCAAGCCCATCTTGGCCGCGCCGTAGTTGGTCTGACCGAAGTTCCCCAGCACGCCGGCGGACGAGGCGGTGTTGACCACTCGGCCATAGCCTTGCTCGCGGAAGTGCACCCATGCCGGCCGGGTCACGTAGAACGCACCCTTCAGGTGGACGTCGATGACGGCCCCGAGCAGCTCGGGTGTCATGTTGTGGAATGTCTTGTCGCGCAGGATGCCGGCGTTGTTGATGACGATGTCCACCCGACCGAACTCGTCGATGGCGGTCTGCACGATGGCTTCGCCCCCCTCGGGGCTGGCAACCGAGTCGGTGTTGGCGACAGCTTCGCCGCCGAGCGCCTTGATCTCGTCGGTGACCTGCTGGGCCGGGCCGGCCGAACCGTCGCCCGAACCGTCGATGCTTCCACCCAGGTCGTTGACCACGATGCGAGCTCCGCGAGAGGCGAGGAGTAGCGCATGCTCGCGTCCGAGGCCCCCACCGGCGCCGGTGATGATCGCGACCTTGTTGTCGTAGCCGATGTCAGCCATGTGTTCCTCCGTGGATCGTTCGGCGAGGCAGGTTACCGGGTGGTAGCCCGGCGGGGCCTATCGGCGGATCAGCCCTCCGGCGTGTCCAGGCCGAGCTGGCCGATCGCGTACGAGCGAAGCCGCTTGTAGTCGACCTTGGCGTTGGGGGCCCGGCCGATCGTGTCGATCGTGACGACCCGTTTCGGGGCCTTGAAGTGCGCCAGGGTCGCCTTCACGTGCTCGATGATCTCGGCCTCGTCGGCTCGGTGGCCGGGGTGGGTCTCGACCACCGCGGTGATCGCCTCGCCGAACCGATCGTCGGGGACGCCGACCACGACGGTGTCGTAAACATCGGCGTGGGTCTTCAGGACCTCCTCGACCTCCTCGGGAAACACCTTCTCCCCGCCCGTGTTGATGCAGACCGACCCGCGACCGAGCAGCGTGAGCGTGCCGTCGGCCTCGACGGTCGCCCAGTCGCCGGGCATGACGTAGCGGTCACCGTCGAGCTCCAGGAACGTGGCAGCGGTCTTCTCGTCGTCCTTGTAGTAGCCGCGTGGGACGAAGCCCTTCACCGCCACACGGCCCCGTTCGCCGCTCCCCGGCACTACATCGGACCCGTCGTCGGCTATCACCCGGGCACGGTCGCCGAGCTGGAAGTGGGCAGTCTCGCTCTCGGCGCCCGCGGCCGAGACGGACTGGCCCATGCCGACCGCCTCCGATGAGCTGAACGCATCGACCAGCATCATCGAACGATGGTGGGCGAGTAGACGCTTCTTCATCGGTTCGCTCCACATCACGCCGCTCGACACCATGGCGACCACACTCGAGAGATCCCAACGCTCGCGGTCGGCATCGAGCTCCTTCACGATCGGCTTGGAGAATGCATCCCCGACGATCACGACCACATTGACCCGCTCACGGTCGATGAGGTCGAGGAACTCGGCCGCGTCGAAGTGGGCGCTCGTCGACAGGACGGCCGAGCCACCCGTGGCGAGGTTCATCAACTGCGTGAAGAGGCCGGTGCCGTGCATGAGCGGGCAGCCCGGAAGCGACACGAGACCCGGTCCGGTCACGACGGTCCTGACGGCATCGGGTCCTGGATCGTGGTCGAGGAAGGCCGGTGTGTTGGCGGCGGTCGTGGCCATGAAGTGCTCGTGCTGGGCCCACATCACGCCCTTGGGCATCCCGGTGGTACCACCCGTGTACAGCAGGAGAAGGTCATCGCCCGATCGGCCCCAGGGAGCTTCGGTGCGCTCGGTGGTGGTGGCCGCCGCGTCCTCGTAGCGCGTCGCCCACTCGGGGCACGGTCCGGTGCCGTCGTCGACCCACAGCCAGGTCTTGACGCCGGGAACTCGATCGCGGATGTGGTCGATGCGTTCGGCGAACGTTCCGTGGAAGACGACGGCCACCGCGTCGGCGTTGTCCCAGAGGTAGACGAGCTCCTCGTCCATGTACCGGTAGTTCGTATTGACCGGAACCAAACCGGCCTTGCACGCGGCGTAGAAGGACTCGAGGTACTCCGGGCAGTTGTGGAGGTACTGCGCGACCTTGTCCTGGTGCTGTGCCCCGCGGTCGAGCAGCGATCGGGCGACGCCGTTGGCCCGCCGGTCGAACTCGGCCCAGGTCAGTCGGCGGTCGCCCTGTACGACCGCCGGCGCATCGGGCACGATCTCGGCGACCGCTTCCCATACGTCGGCGTAGTTCCAGCCGCTCATAGTGTCAGCCCCCTCGTGCGGTGAAGGGCCAGAGTCTGCCCCTAGCGGCGGCCGAGGAACAAGCGCAGTACGTACCAGAACATGAGCATCACCGAGGAGAAGAGCTGGACGGCGGCGCCGACGTAGGCCTCTTCGGGGTAGTGCCGCACGATCTGTTGGGTCTTGTAGAGGATCGCGGCCCCGGCGAACGCGATCATCGCCACCGAGAACCACACGCCGAGCTCGAAGTCGAAGAGGACGGCGGCCACGATGGCCACGAGGGCCATGATGCCGCCGAACATCAGGTACTTGCCCATGAACTCGAAGCTTCGCCGGGTGGTGAGCGCCACACCGGTGAGGCCGGCGAACCCAGCGACCGTGACGAGTGCGGCGCTGGCGATGGTGCCGGGAGCCGTCTCGTCGGCGACGTAGAGCATCGGGGCGAAGAGCACGGCGTATACCACCGCCATTCCCGCCAGCCCGGCGTACTGCTTCTGGATGTTGAGAACATCGTGGGCGGCGTTGGTGGCCAGCCAGCTGCCGACCATGAAGCCACCGAGGATGAACAGCCAGTTGGTGCCGGCGACGAAGTCGTAGATCGCCTCGGCGAAGCCCGACATGAAGAACGCCACCTCGAGTGCCACGAAGAGGCCGACGGCTACGGCAAGGTGGCCGTACACCCGGGTGATGAACGTGGCCCGTTCGTCCTCTCCGAGGGTGATGACCGGCTGGACCGGTGAGTGGTGCGCGTAGGCCATGCTTGCTCCTGGTTCGGGCTGAGTGACGTCGGTTCGGGTGTCGATCGACGGCGGGAAACCGGACTCCACCTTACCGAGCGGTGGACCGAAGATGGCCGCGAAGAGCTCCCGCGCCTACCGTGGTGAGAAGATTCATTCAGGGGGAGTGCATGACCCAGGGGGAGTGCATCACATGGGGCAGGCGGATGGCGGGTAGGCGGTCGACGGCTCGTATATGCGCCATCGCCCTGATCGCGGCGGCTCTCGTCGGGGTGTCGGCCGATCGGGCCCGAGCCGAGCCCTCGGGATCGGGGGTACCGGCGGATCATGTCGCAATGTCCCTGGGCGACGAACAGGCTCGCTCAGCGAACACCTGGGCGGTATCGGGTGAGCTGGCCACCGGTGACATCCACGTGACCGATGCCGACCTCGACACCGAGGCGGCGACCATCGTCGGCATGGGCGGGATGAACACCGCCGAGGGGCCGGTGAGCGTCGAGTTCGACCTGCAGCGGATCCTAGGGGTGTCTCCGTTCTGGGGTGGCACACTGACGGTGACGACACCCACCGAGAGTCTGCTGGCCTCGGTGAGGTTCGGATCGGTCCGGCGAGAGGGTGACACCTACTCGGGTGAGGCCACCGCGCGACGCGGGGGTGAGCCGGTCACCCTCCGCTGGAGCCTGACCGACCATCGAAAAGGGCCCGGCAACCACGCCGAGCTCGTCGAGTTCCAGGGGGTCGATCGCCGCTACTTCGTTCGGGTGCCCGCCGGCTACACGGGAGATGTCCCGCTTCCCGTCGTCGTGTTCAACCACGGAGCCGGTTCGCCGTGGGGCTGGCTGATGGACGTCTTCATGGGGTTCCGGCAGTTCGCCGACGATCAGGGATTCATCGCGGTGATGCCCGAGGGCAAGAACCTAATCTGGCAGTTCTGGCCGGGGCGCCAGGTGGACGACCTCGCCTTCATGGATCGGGTTCTCGACGAGGTCGAGGCCGACTTCGCGGTGGACTCGAGTCGGATCTACATGATGGGCCACTCCAACGGCGGCATGCTCACCCACCAGTACGCGTGTGAACGCCCGGGACGTGTGGCGGCGTACGGTTCGGTCGGAGGTCCGATGCTCGAGCCGGCGCTCTGCAGTGGACCCGGTGGCCCGTCGGCACCGTTCTTGATCATGCAGGGCACCGAAGACCCCTTGGTTCCATGGGGCGGCTGGTTCGGCCACTTCATACAGACCCCGTCGACCAGGGACTATTGGCTGGAACACAACGGGTGCGGGTCGGACCCGGATGTGGGCATGGTTCCCGATACGGACCAGACCGACGGGTCCACCGTGCGGGTCCACGACTATCCCTGCCCGTCAGGCACCGACGTGGTCGTGCACGAGGTCATCGGCGGTGGCCACCAGTGGTTCGGTGGAGGCGACATCCTGCCGCCGGGTCTACTGGGCAACAACAACCGGGACCAGGTCGCCAACACCGTGTTCTGGGACTTCTTCTCCCGGTTCAGTCTCTGATAGATCTGACCCGGAGACCTGCCAGGATGAGCGTCGACCGATGGCGCTGATCCTCCCGGGATTCGCCGAGCCGATCGCAGAGTGAGGGACACCGTGCCAGCCTCGACCACCGAGTTTCGTCGCAAGGAGACCGTCGTCGCCCGCGAGGACCTGCCCGGGGTTCCGGCCGGGAGTCGAGGCGTCGTCCTCACGTCCGTCGGGCTCACCTGGGAGCGCTACCGGGTCCGGTTCGAAAACGGCGTGGAGGTCGGCTCGATCGACGTCGGAAAGCTCGCCCACAGCGACGGCAGGTCGGTGAAGTTCGGCGCCGAGGACTCCCGATCCACCGACCCCCGGGCCATCCGTGCCTTCGTGGCGGCCATCGTCGGGGTCATCGTGGCCGTCGGCACCTGGATCTGGCCCTTCGAGGTGCGACCTCTGGCCGTCGTCGTTCTCTCCGTGGCTTGCCTCTTGGCGGTGGTCCTTGCCCATCGCAGCCTCGACACGGTCGCGAGCGGCCGCCGGCGGGGCCTGCCGCTCGCCATCGCCGCCCTGCTCCTCGGCTACCTCGGCCTGTTGTTCGCCCTGCTCGGGGCCGTCTGGTTGTTGACCGACTGACCGCCTGGCACCGACACGACCATCCCCTCCCGGAGGATCCCATGAAGATCAGCACCCAACTCCAGTACGCCGGAGACGTCAAGGCCGCGGCCGAGCAGCTCGCCGGCTACGAGAAGGCCGGCCTCGACATGATCTGGGTGGCCGAGGCCTACGGATTCGACGGGGTCAGCCTCATGGGCTACCTGGCCGCCCGGACCGAGACGGTGACCATCGCGTCGGGCATTCTGCCGATCTACACCCGGACACCGACTCTGACCGCCATGACCGCGGCCGGTCTCGACGCCCTCACCGATGGTCGGTTCGTTCTGGGCCTCGGCGCCTCCGGCCCCCAGGTGATCGAGGGGTTCCACGGTGTGCCCTACGACGCACCACTCGGTCGCACCCGGGAGATCGTCGAGATCTGCCGGCAGGTCTGGGCCCGGGAGGCTCCGCTCGACCACGACGGCCGCTACTACCAGATCCCGCTTCCCGAGGGGCAGGGGACCGGGCTGGGCAAGGCGCTGAAGATCATCAACCATCCCCGACGGGCCGACATCCCGGTGTACATCGCGTCGCTCGGACCGAAGAACGTCGCGCTGACCGCCGAGATAGCCCACGGCTGGCTGCCCTTGTTCTTCCTCCCCGAGCGGGCCCAACAGGTCTGGGGTGATGATCTCGCGGCCGGGCAGGCCCAGCGCAGCGCGGACCTGCCGCCCCTCGACGTGGTGGCCGGCGGCATCTTTGCCATCGGTGAGGGAACCGAAGCCTTCCGTGATTTCGCCCGACCCATGGTGGCGCTCTACGTCGGCGGGATGGGAGCGAAGGGTCGGAACTTCTACAACGCGCTGGTGGCGCGCTACGGCTTCGAGCAGGAAGCCGCCGAGATCCAGGAGCTGTACCTGGCCGGTCACAAGGATGACGCGGCCGCGAAGGTCCCCGACGAGCTGCTCGAGGCCACCTCGTTGTGCGGCTCGGAGGGATATGTGAAGGAGCGGCTGGCCGCGTACAGGGAAGCCGGAGTCACCAACCTCATGGTCACTCCCATCGGTGAAGATCCCGTCGCTCTCATCGGTCGGCTACGCGAGCTGGCCGACGCTTGACCGTGGCGGAAGTCGACCTCGCACTCCTCATCGCCCGGGTCTGCCTCGGGCTCACCATGGCAGCTCACGGCTACGGCAAGTTCTTCCGAGGCGGCCGTATCCCGGGTACAGCGGGCTGGTTCGACGGCATGGGCATGAGACCCGGCAAGGTCCACGCGCTGCTGGCGGCATCGACCGAGACGCTCGCCGGGCTCGGCCTGGCCGCCGGCCTCTTCACGAGCTTCGACGGGGCCGGTTTCGTCGCTCTGATGCTGGTCGCGGGCTGGACCGTCCACCGCAAGAACGGTTTCTTCATCGTGGCCGAGGGCTACGAGTACAACCTGGTTCTCGCGGTCATGGCGGTCGTCGTGGCCATGCTCGGACCGGGGGAATGGTCACTCGATCACGCGATCGGCATCGCCGACGAGCTGGACGGATACGTTGGCCTCGCCATTGCGGCCGGGGGCGGGCTGCTGGCCGGCGGCGGGCTGCTGGCCTTGTTCTACCGCCCAGGGGCCGACGAAGAGTAGCCGCTGAACCCCTCAGTCCGCCTCGGACCCGCCTCGGGCCTTGCGGGACTCCCGGACGACCAACACGATGATGAGGGTCACCCCAGCGGACATCACGCCGAGGACCGACAGTTGGAGCCAGCCGCCCCGGTCGCTCGGGCTCTCGGGCTCGCGGCCACTGTTCGGGCGGGGGATGATCCGTCCCAGATTCCCGTCGAGACCTTCCTCGAGCGTCGTGGGCGGACCGCTCTGGGCCGCGGCGCGCCGATGATCCCGGAGCGGCACCGGCTCGATGAGGGCGCTCGTGAATACGAGCGCGGCCAGTGCGAGCAGGCACCACCGGGCCTTCACGCGGCGCCGGTCCTGATGGGCAGCACCGGCGCCACCTGATCAGCGACGGCGTCGGTGCCGGCGAAGGCGCCGGGTCCGGTGAACATGCCGCGATGCCAG
The DNA here is from genome assembly GCA_963695075.1 of uncultured Acidimicrobiales bacterium. Classification (GTDB taxonomy): domain Bacteria; phylum Actinomycetota; class Acidimicrobiia; order Acidimicrobiales; family CAWCAL01; genus CAWCAL01. The sequence continues at coordinate 313,016 of CAVOFR010000003.1, read as the reverse complement.
CGGCGGGGAGTGGCGATGACCGCTCGGGGGTAGTCCTCGAAGAGCCAGCGGGCGAAGTTGCGTCTGGTCCAGGGAGTCACCGTGGCTACGGAAATCGCTGCCCGGCACCCCGCGGAATTGGCCAGAACGGCCCCGAGCACGGCCGCCATGCGGTGGTCTGCCACCAGCCCTCCGCGGACAGCTCGCTCGTATGCCGCACGGGCTCGGGACGCATCGTCGGGACCGGCGTTGACGAGAGCGTCCGCGGCGAGGCGGCCCGTGAGCAGCGCCTGACCGATGCCTTCTCCCGTCATCGGGTCACAGGCGGCAGCGGCGTCGCCGGCGAAGAGCGTCCGGCGCCCGACGAGGGTGGTCTGGTCGATCGACGCGGGGATCGGCCAGGCCCGGTGGGGACCCTCCGGGCGTGCATCGGGACCCAGAGCGGCTCGCAACGCGGGGCTCTCGAGGAGCCGGGGCCAGAGCGATGCCATGTCCTGGACGCGCGTGGAAGGGGTGCGACGCACGCCGAAGCCGACGTTGGCTCCACGGTCGATCAGGGGAAAGCTCCAGGCGTAGCCCGGCAGGATCTCACGCTCGAACGAGACGCAGAGGCTGTCGGCCGCCGGCCCGGTCACATCTGGTGAAGTACTGCCGAAACGCATGCCAGTCACCCCGGAAGCCGGGCCGGTTGAGACGCAGCATCTTGCGAACCGGCGACCAGGCGCCATCGGCGGCGATCAGGTACCGGGCCTCGATCCGCTCACCGTCGTCGAGCGCCACGCGAACGCGGTCGGAGTGCTCCGACACCTGGACGCAAGCTGTTCCGGTGAGCACGTTCGCTCCGGCTCGGACGGCGAGGTCGAGCACCGCGGCGTCCAGCTCGGATCGTCGAGCGACAGCGGCGTGGATGCCCGGGCCTACAGGAAGCTCCAGCCGCGTGGTCCGCCCGCTCGGCCCGGTGAGCACGATGCCGGAGACGGTTCGCCAGGACGGGATGGTCTGCGGCTCGAGACCCATTGCCTCGAGGATCCGCAGTGCGCCGGCGGTCAGGCCGTCACCGCAGTGCTTGTCCCGCGGGAACGTCGCCTTGTCGACGAGGATCGTGTCCAAACCGGAGGACGAGCAGGAGACCGCCGCAGCCGCGCCGGCCGGTCCACCGCCCACGATGAGCACATCGGCGCGAATCACGGTGGGAAGCTGTGGAGTTCGGCGGGTAGGGACAAGGCGAAGCTCAACTCCTGGCCACCGAGAGGACCTCGTCGAAGCCGGCGGCCATGTCCTCCATGAAGGCATCTGGATCGCGCACGGCGGCGGGATCGGAGTTGAACCCGATGTGCACGGTGTCGCACAGCGACAGGAGGGTGATGTTCGCGCCCGCTCCGGCCATGGGGCCGAACGCCAGGTGTCGGGTGAGTTGGGCTCCCGCCACGAAGACGGGCAGGGGCGACCCGGGCACATTGGAGGTGGTGAAGTCGACGGCGCGCAGCATCGACCCGAACATCGCGGTCGTGATCGTCGTCGGGATCCGGTTGATGAGGCCGGAGACCTGATCACTGAGACTCAGATAGGGCTCCCGTCGCGTGGCTTCGACGATCTCGTGGATCGTGGCCATGCGTTCGACCGGATCGACGATGGCGATGGGTACCTCGATCCGGGCCGGTACGAACTGATTGCCGACCTCATCGACGCTGTCGTCATCTCGAACGTTGATCGGCATCGCCATGCGCAGAGCATCGGTGGGCTGGTCGTGGCGCAGGTGGTAGCGCCGGTACCCGCCCGTCACGCCGGCTACGAACGCATCGTTCAGGCGCCCGCCCGCCTTCTTGGCCGCCGTCTTCATGTCGTCCAGCGGCAGCGTGAGGGCGTCGAATCGCTGGCTGAGCGACCGGGTGGTCAGCAGGGGGCTCAGCGGCTCGGCTGCCGGCTTGAAGAACCGGGCCAGCGAGGCTGCGGTCGCCCGCAGGCGCTGGGCCGAGCCAGCGGGGTCGGCGAGCCCCCCGACTCCGCTGACGAGCGATCGTCGGGTGTTGACCGTCTGGCGACGGGTTTCGTGAATCGCGGCGTCGACGAAGCGCTCGGCCTGGTTCAGCACGTGCGAGTCGGGTTCGTCGGGCAGCGGGCCCTTCGGCTCGGCGTCGCGCTCGAAGTCGAAGATCTCCAGCATCATCCGGACTCCCCCCACGCCATCGGTGATGGCATGGTGGATCTTCATGATGACGGCGCTGCCGCCGCCCTCCATGCCTTCGACGCCCATGACCTCCCACAGCGGTCGGGCCCGGTCGAAGCCCTGCATGGCGACCGGCTCGGCCATGGTCAGAAGATCGCGGAACGTGCCGTCGCCTGCTGCTCTGGTCCATCGCAGGTGGTAGTGCAGGTCGAAGTGGGGATCGATCTCCCAGCGGGGCGGGGCGAAGGAGAGTGGGTTGGATCGGACCCGTTGCCGGAGCCGCGGGATGATGCGCGTGGCCCGGTCCATCGTGTGGGAAAATCGGTCGCGGTCGAGCGGACCGTCGAAGACCAGCAGGGTGGTGATGGTCGATCGAAGCAGCGGGTCCTTCTCGATACTCCACATGAGCGAATCGGCGTCGCTCATGCGACTTGCATAGTGCAGTTCCTCTGACATCGATCCCACGTTCTCCCCCGGGCCTGGTTCCTGAGCCCGATTCCGCGGCCAACGCTCCGGGGGACTCGCCGGAAGCGACTCAGCAGCTCCGATACGAGGCGACCGTGCTGTCGACCTCGGTGGTTCCGTCAGCATAGGTACGGGATCGCTCGGTCGTCACCGAGCACCAGTTGGAGCCCCGGCTGGTGTACTGGCCGATCTGCTCGACGGTGACGTACGGCGTGGAGTACAAGCGAACGGTGATCGAGGAGGCGTCGTACTCCGGCCAGATGAGGATTCCGTACGGGGTGGTGTTTCTGATCTTGAGGTCGGGTTGAGGCCAGGACACGGTCGCTTCCCGCCCATAGGGGTACCGGGATATGTAGATCGTGTGGGCCTGGTACTCGTCGAAGTCGAGCCCGGCGAACCATGCGGCGTTGAAGAGGGTGGTGGCGAACTGGGAGACGCCACCACCCACGTCGTTGGTGAACTTGCCGTTGTAGATCACGCCGCCGCCCACGAATCCGTTCTCGCGGGTTCTCTTACCGACGACTTCGTTGAGCGAGAAGACCTCGCCGGGCGGAATGATCGCGCCGCGGACGATGTCGGCCATCCGGTGGATGTTGGTGACACGCGACTCGCCGGCGGGGTGGTTGGTCGTGAACTCCGACACCATGTTGTCGATGCCGAGTGACTCGGCCCACTCCAGGTCGTGGGCGTCGGAAACCGGTCGGAGCTCGGCCTCGACCGCTTCGGTCCCGGCGAGGAGAGCATCGGCGACCCGCTGAGCGGAGGCGCTGTCGCAGCATGCCGTGCCGGGCGCGCCGGGATCGATCTCGACCTTCTGGTCATCGGTGACCGCGAAGGACGCGGGTTGCGAGGGACGGCCGAGGTCACTGAGTGAGAAGAGGAACCCGAGACCGGCGCTGACCTCGTCGCTGTCGATGGCCAGCGAGGCATCGTCGCCGTCGACCTCGAGGCGGTAGGCGCCCCGAAAGAGTCGGGCCGGAACGTCGGCCACCAGGTCGCCGATCGTGATCGTCAGCTCACCGGCCGACTGCTCGTCGGCAACCGCCATCAGGGCGGTGACGGCCCCGTCGGAGATGCGGGGCAGAACCTGGCGCTGTTCGACCCGGAGGCTCGGTGCGACGCGGGCAGCCTGCGCCTGTTGGGTCACATCGGCGATCGCGTCGTCGACGTCGAGGGCGACACCAGGTGAACCGGGCACCAGTTCGAATCCGTGTTCGGTGCCTACGAAATCGGGTTCGATCGGTTCGACGTGGTGCTGATCGCCCTCGATGGCGAGGAGGGTGGCGGCCGCTCGTTGCGGGTCGGCGACGACGGCCAGGTCGACCTCGCGATGGCTCAGGAGACTGCCCAACCAGTCGACAGGCCGGTCGAGTACGCGGCCATCGCGTCCCGCTCGAAACAGACCGTCGAGCGTCGCATCGACGTCGATCGACACGCCGAGCTCGGCGTTGGTGACGGACTCGACCCCCCAAGGCAGCTCGATCACGACATCGGTGGACTCGATCTGATCGGCGAGCTCCTCGAGTCCGGCCCGGGCGTCGGACCTGGACATCCCACCGACCTGTACACCGCCGACCGTGGTGTTTCGCATCACCTGGCCTTCGTGCGCTTCGGCGTCGACAACCCAGAGAATGGAGAGGAACAGCGTCGCCACCGCGGGTATGAGTACCAGCGTCACGAACACGGTCATCAGTGAAGTCCGCCGAGTCACGACAGAAACGATCGCAGAGAATCGCCGCGAAGTGGCGTACCCCGGCCCGGTCGCCGACGGTCGGACTCGTGAATCTGACAGCCAATCAGGTAGAAGAGAGGGCTGAGAACTGCCCATCTCGCCCCCTGACCCGCAACCTCGGGACGGGGACTGTTGGGCATGGGCAACCCACCGATCCGAGGAGTCCATCATGAGCGGCATCTGCGACGGTCGAGTGGCCGTCGTCACCGGCGCAGGTCGTGGAATCGGTCGCGAGTATGCGCTGATGCTCACCGAGCAGGGAGCGAAGGTCGTCGTGAACGACCTGGGCAGTTCCATGGACGGTTCGGAGGGTGGCGACGCCAGTCCGGCCGCCTCGGTTGTCGAGGAGATCCGCTCGGCCGGAGGCGAGGCCGTCGTCAACGGCGAGAACGTCGCCGACTTCCAGGGCGCCAAGCGCATGATCGATCAGGCAATCTCCGAGTTCGGCCGGCTCGACGTCGTGATCAACAACGCCGGGATCCTGCGCGACCGCATGTTGGTCAACATGGACGAGGGCGAATGGGACGCCGTGATCAACGTCCACCTCAAGGGCACCTTCGCTCCAGCCCGGTGGGCTGCCGCATACTGGCGCGAGCAGGCCAAGGAGGGTCACGAGAACGACGCCCGGATCATCAACACGTCGTCGCCTTCGGGTATCTACGGCAACGTCGGACAGACCAACTACGGCGCAGCGAAGGCCGGAATCGCCGCATTCACCGTCATCGCCGCCCAGGAACTGCATCGGTACGGGGTGACCGCGAATGCCATCGCTCCTGCGGCTCTGACGCGCATGACCGAGGGCCTCGGCAACCCCGCTGCCGCCGACGAGGAATCGGCGGCCGCGATGTCACCGCGCTGGATCGCCCCGATCGTCACGTGGCTCGCGAGTCCCGAGTCGTCGAAGGTCACCGGTCGGGTGTTCGACGTGCGATCCGACCAGATCTCGATCGCCGACGGATGGCACCGCGGACGTCCCGAAGCCTTTCTCCAGGACCCGGCTGCCATGGGCGAGATCGTCGCCAAGCTCAGTTCCGAAGCTCCCCTCAATGCGGACATGGGGGGCTTCGAGGCCCAGAATCCGGGGATGCCCGGCAAGGACATCTGAGAACCCGCTGTCCGAGCCGGTCAATCCGGCGTCCACCATCACACCCAACCCCAGGGGGAACAACCAATGGCCATCAATCCCGATGCAGTCGGTTCCAAGTCGGATCCGGTCCAGGTTTCATGGGACTCGAAGGACTCGCTGCTGTACGCGGTCGGCGTCGGCGCCGGACTCGACGAACTCCAATTCACGACAGAGAACAGCCAGGACATCGATCAACAGGTCCTGCCCACCCAGGCCGTGGTTCTGCAAGGCTTCAGCAACGTCTTCGAGCACCTCGGGTCGTTCAACCCGGCGATGCTCGTCCACGGTGAACAAGCGATCGAGCTCGAGGGGCCGATCCCGGTGTCGGGTACCGGTGAATGTGTGGCCGAGCTGACGGGGATCTACGACAAGGGCAAAGGAGCGGTGGTCGCCATCACGGGAACCACCACCGATACCGACGGCAGGAAGCTGTTCAGCCAGACCGCGTCCCTCTTCATCAGGGGCGAGGGTGGTTGGGGTGGAGACCGGGGGCCGTCCGGACCGAAGAACGTGGCGCCCGATCGTTCGCCGGACCACTCGGTCACCTACGCGACCCGGGAGGACCAGGCGCTGCTCTACCGGCTCTCCGGCGACCGGAACCCGCTGCACAGCGATCCGAAGTTCGCTGAGCTGGCAGGGTTCCCCAAGCCGATCCTGCACGGGCTCTGCACCTACGGGTTCACCGGCCGCGCCTTGCTCCACACGCTCTGCGACAGCGACCCGGACCGATTCACGTCCATCGAGGGCCGCTTCACCAGCCCGGTGTTCCCCGGTGAGTCGCTCACCATCAACATGTGGGTGGACGGCAACGAGGCCATCTACCAGACCTGCGGTGACGACGGCCGGGTCGTCCTCGACGGCGGGCGCTGTACCTTCACCTGACACCGACCCGGTCGGCTTCGGACCGGTCAGAACAGCCGCATCTCGACGGTCTCGGCTCCGCGCAGCTCGGCGTAGTCGATCTCGATGCAGTCGATGTCACGCGACCCGGCGAGGACCTTGGCCTGCGGTTTGATCTGCTGGGCGACGAACAGCCCGCGGACCGGCCGCAGGCGCGGATCGAGGTTGAGTCGCTCGATGTATCGGCTGAGTTGTTCGACGCCGTCGAGGTCGCCTCGGCGCTTGACCTCGACCGCGACGGCCGTGCCGTCACCATCGCGGCACAGCAGGTCGACCGGGCCGATGTCGGTCGGGTACTCGCGACGGACGAGCTGTAGCTCCGGACCGAGGGCGGTCGGGTCGGCGGCGAGCAGTTCCTGCAGATGGGCCTCGACGCCGTCCTTCTGGAGTCCCGGGTCGTCGCCGAGCTCGGTCCTCTCGTCGCTGAGGATCTCCTCGATGTGGATCGTGAGTCGCTCACCCTTTGGATTGTGGACCCGCCACTGGCCCTCGTCGGTGTCCTCGACCAGCGTGTTGGGAGCGTTCATCCAGTTGAGCGGCTTGTAGGCGCCGCCGTCGGCGTGGATGGCGACACAACCGTCGGCCTTCACCATGATGAGCCGAGTCGCCGACGGCAGGTGGGCCGCGAGGCGCCCCTCGTAGTCGACCGAACATCGGGCGATGACCAAGCGCACGTCTCTATCCCTTCCCTCGGCCCTTCCGGACCTTGTGCCGGATCTGCTCTCGGCGTTCGAGCACATCCTGATACGTGAGTTTCTCCACGTCGGGTTCGACGAAGAACGAGGCCTTCACGCCGTCCATGTCGAGCGACCAGTCCTCGAGGTTCATCCCGATCTGGCGGGCGATCGTCTCGCCGTGGGTCTGGGCGAAGTAGACCGAGATCTTCTCGATCTCGCCGAAGATGTCGAGGTTCGGGGCGAGCGTGGCGATGGCCCCGTCTAGGAAGACCATGTTCTTGACGAAGAGCATCAGGACCTTGGGCATCCGAGCACCCATCTCGAGCAGCGCCTTCAGGACCCGGCCGATCTCGCCCAGGAGCTGGTCCTGGCTCATCGTCGTCGGATCGACCAGTGGCTGGTCCAGCCCGAGGAGTCGAATCACCTCGTCGACGTCGGTGTCGGGCGGCAGCGCCCCGAGGTCGCGTACCGCTCCGACCTGGCCTCGGACGTCGTTGATCGAAGCAGCCACCAGGAGGCGTAGGAACGCGAGCCGCTGGAACGGCGGCATCCGCCCGGTGATCCCGTAGTCGAGCAGGCCGATGCGTCCGTCTCCGAGCACCAGGAGGTTGCCGGCGTGGAGGTCACCGTGGAATATCCCGAGGAGCATGCATCCCTCCATGAACCCGATCATCCCGGTTCGCACGACCGACTCGGTGTCGACCCCCGCCTCCCGCATGGCTTCGACCGCCTCGAACGGGAAGCCCTCGAGCTCCTCCATCACCAGCACGCGCTCGGTGACCAGGTCGGGGTGCGGTCTGGGAACGACGTAGCCGTCCTGGCCGACCGCGGTGAACGCCGCCGCCACATCGAGCATGTTCTCGGCTTCGAGCCGAAAGTCGAGCTCCTCGGCGATCGTGTTGGCGAACACCTCGACCAGGACCGGCGGATTGGCGAGTGCGGCGACCGGTATTCGGCCGATGAGGAGTGGGGCGAGCCAGGCCATGACCGCCAGATCCTCTGCCACGACCGCCTCGATCGACGGCCGCTGCACCTTCACGACCACCGACTCACCGCTGTGCAGTCGAGCCCGGTGGACCTGAGCGATCGACGCGGCCGCTATCGGGGTCTGCTCGAAGGAGCTGAAAACGCGGTCGAGGGGCCCGCCGAGGTCGGATTCGACCACCGCTCGGACGGCCTGGTAAGGCATCGGTGGCACGCGATCTCGACATAGGCTGAATTCGTCGACGAGCTCGGGTGGGAAGATCCCGCGACCCGAAGAGATGATCTGGCCCAGCTTGATGTACGTCGGGCCGAGCGCCTCGGCGGCCACCCGGAGGCGTCGGGAGAGGTCCGCCCGACGATCCGGCGTTCCTCCCGGCTTGGCCTGACCGAGCTGCCATCCGACGACGGCGCGTCCTATGTGCCAGGTGACCTCGACCAGACGGCGGAGCGGGGGCACCCGGCGTCGTTCGATCAGTCGAGGGGTCCGGTGAGCGACCGCGCTGCGTACGAGGACGAGGTGTCGACGCCAGGGCGGCCGGGGGGAGATGTTCCATGGCTGGGCCGGGCTGAAGGCACCCCACGTCGTGTCGGACTCCTCCGCGGGCTCTCTCGTGTCCCGTTCGGGCGCGTTCACGCGAATCTCGGATCTACCCGGTCCCGCAGGGCTTTGACGCCGGAGGCGAAGTCGGGGCCGCCCATGGCCACGTCCAGGAGCTCGACGGCTCGGCTCATCGAGTGGCCCAGATCGGCATGGAGGTCGCCGTAGAGCTGGCGCTTGGTCAGCCACAACGACGTCGGTGAGATGAGGTCGGTGAGGTTCCTGGCATAGTCGGTGGTGACCCGGGTCAGCCCCTCGCTCGGAGCGGCTCGAGTGACGAGCCCGATCTCGGCCGCCTCGTCACCCAGGACGATCCGACTGGAGAGCAGTAGGTCGGCTGCCCGACCCAGGCCGATCAGCCGGGGGAGTAGCCAGGACAACCCGAACTCGACGGGCAGGCCCAGTCGTCCGTGCGCCGCGGTGAGCTTGGCGTCGGTCGCCGCGAATCGCAGGTCGGCGAAGCAGGCGAGGACCAGCCCGACTCCGGCTGCGGGGCCGTTGATCATGGCGATGACGGGTTTGGTGAGACCGAAATGGAAGGCGAACGGATGGTCGAACTCGGGTCGGATCCCCCAGCCCGGTCGAGCCGTCTCCTCGCCGAGCCCGTCGTCGTAGTGGCCGGCTTCGGACTCTTTCTCGAGGGCAGCCACGTCGGCGCCCGCACAGAAGCCGCGTCCGGACCCGGTCACGACGATGGCCCGGACGTCGTCTTCCTGTTCGGCGCGTTGGACGGCCGACCGGTACTCGGCATGCATTCGGCCGGTCCAAGCGTTGAGGCGGTGCGGCCGATGGAGCGTGATGGTGGCAATGCGGTCGGTCGTGTCGTACAGGACGACGGGTTCGGTCATCCGCGGTCCTCGAAGGCGGTCAGCGCCCGCAACGACACTTCAGCCAACTCCGGTCGGCAGACCAGCAGATCAGGCAGGTAGGGATCGGGGTTGTTGTACCGGAGCGGCGAGCCGTCGACGCGCGATGTGTGCGCTCCGAAGGCCCGGGCGACCGCGACCGGGGCACACGAGTCCCACTCGTACTGCCCGCCCGTGTGGGCGTACACGTCGGCCTGGCCCAGGAGAACGGCCATGACCTTGGCTCCTGCTGAGCCCATCTCCACCAATTGGCCTTCGAGCACCGATGCGAGGTGGGTAGCGGCTGTCGGGGGCCTGGTGCGGCTCACCACCAGGCGGGGTGGCCCGTCATGCGGAGGAGCGATCCCCTCGATCGACGCGGTCGAGAGTACGAGCTGCTGAGCCGGCAGGGCCACGGCACCTACGACGGGGACGCCCGCGACCGACATGGCGATGTGCACCGCCCAGTCGACTCGGGGTGGCTCGGAGAACTCCCTCGTGCCGTCCAGAGGATCGACGATCCACACCCGTTCACGGCTGAGCCGACTCTGATCGTCGGTTCCCTCCTCGGAGAGCAGCCCGTCTTCCGGGCGCTCGGCGGCGAGGCGACTGACGATGTACTCGTGGGCTCGCCGGTCCCCCTCGTCCTTCAGCGTGCTGCCATCGACGCCTTCGCCGGCCAGACGATCACGCAGCTCGACGAGCAGTTCGCCCGTCGCCCGTGCGATGTCGGCCGCGAGACGGTGATCGGCTTCGGAGGCAGTGGTGGAGGCCATCGCCCTATCCCAGCCGCGGCCGGGTCCCGGCACAAACTGGGGCCCGAGGCGTGGTGGGCCTCAGCGGGGGCGCCGCCGCTCTCCTGCCGCGGCCGGCCTACCCGCTATTCCTCCGGGTCGCCGTATGGCGAACCCGCTTGCACGTAGCACTCATCGTGGTAGTGCTCGACGCGGTCCCACTGGTTCTTCATGTACACGTTGCAGATGACCTGGTACTGCCGGATCTTTGCTCGGAACTTGACCCGCTCGCCACACAACGCGCACTCGACGGCGCTACCGGCCTCGACCGGTCGGGTGACGCCCCTACTCCTGAAGACCGGAGCCTTCCGCTTCCCGGTGGGTTTCGTGGCCCGCCTCTTGGCGGTCTTCTTCGGAGCGGTCTTGGTCGCCATGTACCTCTATCGGCAACGACCGTCCCGATCTGAGGAGGGTGAGGACCGGATTCACCCCGTCCTCAACGGACCAATGGCTTGTACCTGATTCGGGTGGGCCGGTCGGCATCGTCACCCAGTTCGCGATGGCGCATCTCCTCGTAGTCGCTGAAGTTCCCCTCGAACCACCTGACCTCGGAGTTGCCCTCGAATGCCAGCACGTGGGTGGCGATGCGGTCGAGGAACCATCGATCATGGCTGATGACGACGGCGCATCCGGGGTATGACTCGAGGGCGCTCTCGAGAGCTCGGAGCGTATCGACATCGAGGTCGTTGGTCGGTTCGTCGAGTAGGAGGAGATTGCCGCCGCGCTTGAGCACCCGGGCCAGATGCACCCGATTCCGCTCGCCGCCCGACAGATCGCTCACCTTCTTCTGCTGGTCGGACCCCCGAAAGTTGAACGAGGCCACATAGGCGCGGCCGTCCACCTGTCGGTCGCCCACATCGACCACGTCGTGGCCTTCGGTGATCGTCTCGAACACGGTCCGCCCGCCATCGAGGACGTCCCGGTTCTGGTCGACGTGGGCCATCTCGACGGTCGGCCCCACGCGAAGCGACCCGCCATCGGGTGCGGTCTCGGACGTCGGCTCGTCGGCGGTGGTGATCATGCGGAACAGCGTCGTCTTCCCGGCTCCATTCGGGCCGATGACACCGACGATGCCGGCGCGGGGCAGCGTGAAGCTGAGATCCTCGATCAGGAGCCGGTCGTCGAAGCCCTTGGAGATGTGGTCGGCTTCGATGACCAGATCGCCCAGTCGGGGGCCGGGCGGGATGTGGATCTCGGCCGGATTGTCCTTCGCGCTGTCACCGGATGCTTCAGCGAGCAGTTCCTCGTAGGCGGAGAGCCGTGCCTTGCCCTTGGCGTGTCGAGCCTTGGGTGCCATTCGTACCCATTCGAGCTCACGAGCGAGCGAGCGTTGCCGAGCCGACTCGTCCTTCTCCTCCTGCGCGAGCCGCGTCCGCTTCTGCTCGAGCCATGACGTGTAGTTCCCTTCGAAGGGAATACCCCGGCCCCGATCGAGTTCCAGAATCCACCCGGCGACGTTGTCGAGGAAGTAGCGGTCATGGGTGATGGCGATGACCGTGCCCGGGTACTCCTGGAGGTGACGTTCGAGCCAGGCGACGGACTCCGCGTCGAGGTGGTTGGTGGGCTCGTCCAGCAGGAGGAGGTCAGGCTTGCTGAGGAGGAGCCGGCACAGGGCGACCCGGCGACGTTCGCCGCCGGACAGCACCGCCACGTCGGCGTCGGCCGGCGGGAGCCGAAGCGCCTCCATGGCGATCTCGATCGTGCGCTGGAGATCCCACGCGTTCTCGGCTTCGATCTTGGTCTCGAGCTCGGCTTGCCGCGCGCCGAGCTTGTCGAAATCCGCGTCGGGGTCGCTCCAACCGGCCAGGACCTCGTCGTACTCCCGAAGCAGTGCGGCCGCGCCGGCTACTCCGTCGAACACGTTTCCCTCCACGTCCTTTTCGGGGTCGAGGGAGGGCTCCTGCTCGAGGAACCCGACCGAGTATCCGTCCGTCAGTCTGGCCTCTCCCGTGAAGTCCTGGTCGACGCCGGCCATTATCCGAAGGAGCGATGACTTCCCGGCCCCGTTTCCACCTATGACTCCGATCTTTGCTCCCGGGTAGAACGAGAGCGTGATGTCCTTGAGCACGTCCCGGTCGGGAGGGTGGAACCGGCCGACCTTGTACATGGTGTAGATGAACTGTGCGGCCACGGTTGTGCTCCTGAGATAGGCCGACAGAGCGTAGCGGCGTCGCCGCGCCGCCGGACGCGGAGGAGCCCCCGGTCGGACAGACCGAGGGCCCCGAGTGGAATCCGTCGACCGTGGACCAGCCGATCTGGCCTACCGCTTCTTGGCCGGCGCCTTCCGTTTCGCGGGTGCCTTCTTCTTGGCCGGCGCCTTCCGTTTCGCGGGTGCCTTCTTCTTGGCTGGTGCCTTCTTCTTGGCCGGCGCCTTCCGTTTCGCGGGTGCCTTCTTCTTGGCTGGTGCCTTCTTCTTGGCTGGTGCCTTCTTCTTGGCTGGTGCCTTCTTCTTGGCTGGTGCCTTCTTCTTGGCCGGCGCCTTCTTCTTGGCCGGCGCCTTCCGTTTCGCGGGTGCCTTCTTCTTGGCGGGTGCCTTCTTCTTGGCCGGCGCCTTCCGTTTCGCGGGTGCCTTCTTCTTGGCCGGCGCCTTCCGTTTCGCGGGCGCCTTCTTGGCTGGCGCCTTCCTCTTCTTCTTGGTTGCCATCGGGGTTTCCTCCGGTTGCGGGGTTGTTTCTGGTCTGTGCACTGAGCTGGATGAAGTGGTGCCGGTCGCGCTGTCCCCGAATGCTGCCAGGGTCAGGTCGATCTCGCCTGTCGAAGCGTCGACACGCTCGACGATGAAGCCACGGTCCTCGCCGCGCGTCAGCACTGCCTTCGGACTGCGCGGCGCCGGATCTCCCAACGCCGTCAATGGCACGTAGCAGCGCGCATCGCCGATGCGGACATACGCTCCATGCGAAGCGAACTGCTCGACGGTTCCTTCGACGGGTGTGCCCGGCGGGTGATTCCTCTCGAACGACCTCGCCACGTCGTCCGGGTTCCCTCTCGACCCGCGGCCCCGGCTGTGATCGGGAGCGGGGGGAGGAGTCGAGGCCGTCGGGACCGGTGGCGGACCCAACGTCGCAGACTGACGCTTGCTTCGGCGGGCCCGGCCCTGTCCAGCCGATCCCTTGGCGCCGTCGCTGCCGGCCTTCCTGGTCCGGGTGGGCGGCTTGTCGTCAGTCTTGGCGCCGGGCTTCTGTCCGCTACCACCCGGCTGGTTGCGGCGGTCCCTGCGGCCCCGCCCCGACCGCGGACCCCGAACGGGCACGCGCGGAACGAACACCCAGCCGATGCCCGGCACCGGCTTGCCGCCGATGAGCCGATCCTCCTCGAAGAGCCACTCGTACTCAGAGTGGAATTCCTGAAACGAGTCGTTGGACAGCACCGTGGCCTCGACGCGACTCGCGATCTGGAGGACGAACGCGTCACCTCTTCCCACCGCGCCCGCCGGTGGAGTCACCAACTCGTTCGCAGCGATGGCTTCGTCGAACTCGGTCCGTTCGGATTTGTCGATGCGGTGCCCGAAGGTCGCGTCGACCACGACGGAGATGTTCTCGACGTCGAACTCGTCGAGGAAAGCGAGCACCGCTTCGTCGAGTTGGCGGAGGCTGGGAAGTGATCGCCCCTCGGTCGCGATGTTCGATCCGTCGACGACGACATGCTTGAGCATGGTCATCGAGTCAAGCACGGTCTGCCATTCCTGTCAGCCATACCGTGTCTGGTTCCGCGACCCGGAACACCGTATCCTCGTCGATTCTGTGATGGCCCCGACATTCTGTGAGTTCCCCGCGCGATGAAGTTACCGTTTTCTCGACGCGACGATGTCGATCCCGTCACTCGGGCAGACCAGAAGGTCTTCGATGGCGGACCGGGGTCGCTGTCAGCGCCGATCGGTCAGTCGCCGCCGGACGAGGGGACCTCCGTCGACGCGACGGCGTCCGCTGAGCCGCCGCCACCGGTGGCCGCCGGGGCAGGCACAGATGTCACCTCGGGCCCACCCTCACCGACGGGGACGCGGGTGCTGGTCGGCGCGGCCATCGTCGCCATCCTGGTCGGCCTCGGCCTGGTAATCCTGCCTATACTGTCCGGCGACGGTGAGACTCCGGACGAGATCCCCTCGACGTGGCCGCCGGACGACGAGACCTACCCCTGGGCGATGCCGACCGAGAACCCGACGGGTGCCGAGTGTGGAGTGGACTCCGTCGCTCTCCTCATCGACCGGTCCGTCCCGATCGACCCGGGTCGGACGGTACCGAATCTCGCGGTCACCATCGAGGCTGCCCAGGACTATGTCCGCACCATGGGGATCACCCCGACGCCGGTCGGGTTCTGGAGCTTTGGCACCTATGCCGATCCGACCGGGGAGGAGGACTTCGGCGAGCCCGACGGTGTCGCCGACTATCCGGCTCGGAAGCCGGTGTCGGTGGCTGGTGTCGCGGGAAGCGAGGCGCTGGTCGATCTCGAAGCCGGCTTGGAGTCCATCCCGTTCGGGTTCACGTCGACCGACAGCAATCAGGTCGACCTCGGCGAACGCAACTGGGAAGCAGGCCTTCGTGCCGTCCTCGACAGTGGCGAAGCGCCGCGGACCCTGGTGATGGTCACCACGGGTTCGCCGACGACCCGAGACGCCGATGAATCGCGGGAGAAGGGTGTCGATCTCCTGGATATCGATGCGGCAATCGTCGCGGCCAACGAGCTCAAGGACGCTGGTACCAGGATTGTCGTTATCGGTGTGGAGGGCGCCGATGCCGTCGCAGCGGAGGTGATCAGCGGACCGCGGCGGGGAGATGTCGAGTCGGTCGAGCTCGGCGACTACTACGAGGTGACTCGGGAGGAGCTGGGTGCGGCCCTCGAACACGTGGCTGCCGCACAATGCGGTGGCACGGTCACCGTGGACAAGCGCTTGCAGGAATTCGTCGGTTCGGACCCCGAGCCCGGGGCCGGCTGGGACTACATGCTGTCGGCGGGTGACAGCCCTGTCGACGAAGGTGTCACGGACCGATCGGGTCTCCTCCTCATGACCTGGCGGGAGCTCGACTCGATCCTGCTCCGGGAGTCGGGCGAGGAGGGTTATCAGCTGCCCCTCGACAGCGGCGGGGTGAGCGAGAGTGGCGCAACCTGCCGTCAGGGCGGAGCCGATGGTGCCGTCGCGGGAATCGACGTCCCTGGCGGCGTCGAGCTGGAGGTCACGCCGACCCAGGTCGTCGGCTGTACCTTCTTCTCGGTCCGTAGCTACGACGACCTCGTCGTCGAGGTCATTCCCTCGAAAGAGATCACACCACCGGGAACGTCGGTCGACTACGAGGTGAGCTATCGCAACGCGGGGACCCTTCCGGCCGCGAACGCCACGATCCAGTTCGTCGTCCCGGACGGAGCGTCGGTCTCGGCCTCGGACAACCGGTTCCCGTGGCGCTGCGCCGGTGGTTTCCCGGCTGGGGCCGGAACCGTCTGCACCTATACCCACCAGGAAGGGACCCTCGAGCCGAGGAGTCCCTTCTACGTTCTGCCGCTGACGGCCCGAATCGACGACACCACCGAGCTCCCCGCCATCGAGGCGCGCTTTCTGATCCTGGCCGAGGGGGCCGACGAGGCCGTACCCGAGGACAACCTGGCCACGGTGCGCACCCCCACGAGCGAGACAGCGCCACCGCCACCGACGACGACCACGATCCCTCCGACGACGACGACCACGACCGTGCCGCCGACCACGACCACGACGGTGCCGCGGACGACGAGCACGACCACGACGACGGTGCCGCCGACCACGACCACCACGACGACGACCACCACGACTACCACGACGACGGTGCCGCCGACCACGACCACCACGACGGTACGGCCGCCCCCACCGCCCCCGACCACCACGACGACGATCCCGCCGACCACGACCACCACCACGACGACGATCCCGCCGACCACGACCACGGCTCCGATCTCCGACGATCTCACCGTCCGGCTCGTCACCGACACCCGTGACGCCGTCGCCGGGGAGTTCATCGACTTCGTCGTCACGGCCGAGAACAGCGGCGAGCGGGCCGTGACCGACGCGACCGTAACGGTCACGCCGCCGCCGGGGACGACCTTCGTCCTGAAGTCTTCGGATCTGGGCTGGCGCTGCGACGGGTCATCCGCTTGTTCGATCGACCTCGGCTCGATTCCGCCAGCCGAAGCCGTCGACGCCGACATGGTCATACGGCTGGCCGAACCGGACGGTCGCCGTTCGGTCGAATTCGAGGCCGTCTTCCGGGGTCGGTCGCCGGCCGGCAGCGTCGGTGGGACGGCGACAGCCGAGATCTCGCTGGCGACGGTCGACCTGGCGGTGGAGCTCGACGCGGTCGATCCCCCGGAAGCGGGCGAGGTCACCCTGTACCGAACCACGGTCACGAACCGGGGCTCGACCGCCGCGACCGAGGTCGAGCTGAATCTCGATCTCCCTGAACCGCTCGAGATCGAATCGCTCACCGGCGGCGAAGACGCATCCTGCCGCCGGGACAGCGGGCGCTGTGGATTCCTGTCGATCGCGCCGGGAGCCACCGAGGTGGTCGAGGCGTCGTGGCGCATGCCCCGGAGCCTGCCCAGCGCGACGATCGAGATCCTGGCCGAGGTCACGGGGGCCCTGGCCGACGCGAGACCGCTCGACAACACCGTCGTCATCGAGTCGGTGGTCGAAGGGGTGACGATCGAAGCCCCGACCCAGCCGTCAGGCCTGTTCGACAGCTCCGACCGGTCGACGATCATCGGCGCCGCGATCGCCGTCCTCTCGATCCTGATGCTCCTGTGGATCGTGGTGGGCGGGATGCGGGGCAACAGGCGGCCGGCCGACGAAACCACGCAGGACGGAGAAGAGGAGTTGCCGAGCGATGGCGACTGATCGTCGACCGATCCGGGCGGTGTTCTGGGACATGGGTGGGGTGCTCACCAGCAGTCCGTTCGACTCCTTCGCCCGCTACGAGACCCGCCACGACCTGCCGCCCGGGTTCCTCCGACGGATCAACGCCACGAATCCCGACGAGAACGCGTGGGCCGGCCTCGAGCGCGGCGAACTGGACGTCGACCGATTCGATGCCGCCTTCGCCGCGGAGAGCGAGGCAGCCGGGCACCGGGTGCCCGGCGCCGACGTCCTTGCCCTGCTCGTCGGTGACATCCGCCCGGTCATGCTCGCAGCGGTCAGCGCATGCCGAGAGAGGGCATCCACCGCCCTGTTGACCAACAACATGACACCGCTCGACCGGACCGAGCCGCGGATCGCCGCGGTGCTCGACCTGTTCGACGTCGTCTGCCAGTCCTCCGAGCTCGGGATTCGCAAACCCGAGCCCACCTTCTACCGTGTGGCGTGTGAGCGGGTCGGGGTCGCGCCGGACGAGGCGGTGTTTCTCGACGACCTGGGCGTGAATCTGAAACCGGCTCGGGCCTTGGGGATGCACACGATCAAGGTCGAGTCACCCGAGGATGCCCTCGCGTCACTGGCCGCGATCACCGGATGGCCGGTCTCGGCGCGAGATCTGAGAGAGAGGATTACCACCGATGGATGATCTGTACATCGTCGGAGTGGCGATGACCCGTTTCGGCTATCACCCCGAGGACTCGCTCGACGACATGGTCGGAGAGGTACTCGGCGGTGTGACCGCCGATGCCGGTGCGACCGTCGGCGACATCGCTTCGGCCTATTACGGTTCGTTGACCCAGTCGATGCTCATCGGCCAGGGTTCGATCGGCGCGCAGGTCGCCCTCCGGCCCCACGGAGTTGCGTCGATCCCCGTCGTCAACGTCGAGAACGCCTGCGCCACCGGCTCGACAGCCTTCCATCTCGCGGTTCGAGACCTGATGGCGGGGGCCAGTGACGTTGCGCTGGCGCTCGGTGTCGAGAAGGCGGTACTCACCGACAGGGTCAGGTTGGCCGCGTCGTTCGAAGCGGGACTCGATGTGATGAACCGTGACGAGGCCGTCGAGAGAGTGATGGCCCTGTCGCAGGGGTACACCCATCCGGACATGGAGGACGGCTCGGTGCCCCGCTCGATTTTCATGGATCTGTACGCCTCCTGGGCTCGCGCTCACATGCGCGACTTCGGGACCACACCGCGCCAGCTGGCGGTGGTCTCCTCCAAGAACCACGGACACTCGGTACACAACCCCCTGGCGCACTTCCAGAAGCCCTTCACCGTCGATGAGGTACTCGAGGCCCGGACGATCTGCTGGCCGCTGACGCTCCCGATGTGTGCATCGTCGAGCGAGGGCGCCGCCGCGGTGCTTCTGTGCAACGGTGACGCCCTCGACCGGTTCGACCGCGATCGGGCCGTGGCGATCAGGGCGAGTGTGCTCGGTAGTGGGTCGGACCGGGATCCGAAGGACCACCGGAACCACGTCACCCACCGCGTCGCTCTCGATGCGTACGACGAAGCTGGGGCCGGGCCGGACGACATGTCGGTGGCCGAGGTGCACGATGCGACGGCGTTCGGTGAGGTCCAGCAGATCGAGAATCTGGGATTCTGCCCGGCCGGTGAGGGTGGTGCTTTCGGCGAGACGGGGGCCACCACGCTCGGCGGGTCGATTCCGGTCAACCCCAGCGGAGGCCTCGAGTCGAAGGGGCACCCGCTGGCGGCGACGGGCCTGGGTCAGATCCACGAGCTCGTGGCCCAGCTCAGGGGCGAAGCTGGTGTTCGTCAGGTCGATGGGGCGCGGTGGGCCATCGCCGAGAACGGCGGCGGCCTGTACGGCATCGAGGAGGCCGCCGCGTGCGTGAGCATCTTCCACCGGGATCGATGACCGACTGATCGGTTGGCGGCCGGGTCGCCCCCGGGGATCGGTTCTCCCGGTTCCGCGAGTGTCACGACGAGCGCTTCCAGCATTCGAACTGGATGGTCGGCGTCTCCACCGGCCCGAAGTAGCCGTCGAGGTCGTCGATCTGGAGGACCAGGTCGAGGTCCGAGGTCTCGGGAACGCCCGCGCCCAACCATGCGACGTCATCGACAGGGGCGGCCAGAACGTGAGGTTGTGCCGCGGTCCCGGGGATGAACGGCCAGCTCTCATCTTGGGTCGTGACGAACGGCCGGGGTTGGCGCACCAGGAGCAGCGCCAGTCGGTCCAGTCCGGTGCGGGCGGCCCCGAAGATCCGGAAGGTCACGAGGCCTTCGCAGGCCCGCGTTTCGGCCGGTACGGCTACGCGATGCGAGACGGCGACGGGTTCGCCGATGATCTCGGGTGCGTCACAGCCGGCCCCTCTCGCCTCCAACAGACTCCAGTCGCCGTCCTTCCGCACCGGCCGGAAGTGGCACCAGAGAGTCTGGATCAGCCGGGGCGACTCCCACGCCGCGTGATGGAACTCCACATCCGTTCTGGGCCGGTGCAGCACGAACGCGGGACCTCGAGGACCGGTGAGTGCCGCGACGTTCCGCTCCTCCAACTCCTCGGTGTAGGACACGAAGTGCTGGACGGTCGGGAGAACCCAGAAGCCGAGGTCGGGATGGGCGAACGCCACATTCGTGTCCTGCGGCGAGATGTGGACGGGTTCGCCCCGGGTCAGGTCGACCGTCGACTGCGAGAGGCCGTAATGGGCCCTGATGTCGTTCCGGGATCGGTCGATCATGCGACCGTCACCCAGATCGGTCAGCTCGGTCGCGAGCTCGCGGATCGAGCCCACCACCGGCGCCACGTCGAGCACGGCCGGAACCGGGATCAGCGACAGGGCCGCCACCATCCCGATGCCGATGGTGATCAACAGCGGCCTGAGACGGCGGTCGAGCACCGGCCAGCAGGCCACGGTCAGGAGCGCGATCAGGGCGCCGACGTCCTTCAGGTGCGCCTCATCCGGGCGAGCCATGCCGATCTGCCGGCTCCAGAAGAGCAGCAGGCTGGTCGTGCCCAGCAGGGTCCAGTTCGCGGCCGTGGGAGCACGCCGGACCCGCTGGATGGCAAGGACCCCGAGTCCGGTCCCGGTGGCGACGAGCACGATCTCGGCGAGAAGGAGATTGCCGATGCCGTGGGCCATCCCCGAGGCGAATCCGCCCGACACCTCCAGCCATCCCGACAGGAACCCGGGCAGTGAGGTGAGCGCCTGGCCGGACAGGGACCAGGCCGCCGCCAGCGCGGCGATGGCCATCGCGCCGACCAGCCCGGCCCGACCCACCGCGTGCAAGGCGGCGCTCTCCCATCGTCGTCGTCCGGAAACGAGGCCGGATGCCGTTGTGCCCGGTCGGGCCGGGAGGGCGGCGACGCCGGCGACCGCCAGCAGGATGATGGCGGCGCTCGGCTTCACCGACATCCAGATCCCGGCTACGGCCGCCGCCGCCAGCAGCCCGGGAAGGGGGACATGGCCCTCGACCAGGAGCGAACGCGTGATCCAGGCGCAGACCACGATGACGCCGACCTCGCTGTAGCGATCGGGAGGAACGACGGCGGCTACGAAGACCCAGGCCGCCGCCAGCTGTATCCATCGAGCCCAACCCGAGGCCCGGGCCGTGCGGACGACGAGCAACGCGGTCGCCGTAGCGAGCGCGAACCGCACGACGAGCGCCGCGGCACCCGTCGATGTGGTGTGGATCGGGCCGCCGTCGAGGAAGACCAGAGGTCCGTAGGTGAAGGCGATGTCCGTTCCGAAGTCGACCCCGCGGCTGGCCGCTTCGGTCAGCGTGAATCGCCAGGAATCGTCGACCCACGAGGTCGCGAGGCGATTGATGTCCGTCCAGGTCGTGATCGTGACCGCGATGGCCAGGAGCCAGTCGATCGCCCTCTGGTGGGCATCGTGCCGAGCCTGGTGGCCAACCGATTTCCTGCCCTCGGTCGGCGGCTGAGCGGCCGGTCGCTCATCGTCGAGGACAAGGGTCACAACGGTCAGCCCTCCGGCCGCGCTACGACGAACATCTGGGCGCCGAACAGCCTCCAGAGTGGCGGGCACCGGAGGTACAACTTCAGCGAGGCGGCGGGGGCGGTCCCGTACCTGCTCCTCACCGTGTAGGGGAGGAAGCGGGGCACGATCGTCTCGGGTCGAAAGCCCGAGAGCTCCACTGCCTCGGCGAGTCCGTCATGGGTCAGCGGCAGGCGATGATCGACGTAGTCCCAGAACCTCCCTTTCACATACCGGATGTTCGGCATCAACACCAGCAACCGGCCGGCCGGGGTGAGGATCCGTCGACACTCGATCAGCGTCGCGAGCAGGGCATCGGGGTCGGGCAGGTGTTCGAAGAAGTTCGAGGAGAAGACGACATCGACCGAGTCGGTCGCGATCGGGTCCATCCGGTCGCTGCGGACTAGGTGGACCTCGACGCCGGCGTCCGCCGCTGTCGCAGTGTCAGGGTTGAGGTCGACCGCGATTCGCCGACCGGCTTCGACCGCGTTGATGAACTCACACGAACCGGCGCCCAGGTCCACGACCGTCGCGTGGGCGTCGATCCACCGGGAGAAGAACCGATCGCACAGGATCCGCCAGGTCGCGGCTTTGAAAGCCAGATCGGCGTCGTCGAACCGTCGGCGGTAGAGGCTCGAGAGCTCTGATTCGACCGATGTCATCCCGTACCTCCCGCCGTCTCAGATGAGGCCGTCGGCCAGAGCTTGCTCGATCCAGGGAATGACCTCGTCGAGCATCCCGTCGAGCGTGGTCTCGGCCTCGAACCCGAGGATCTTGCCGGCCTTGTCGACGTCGGGGACCCGACGTTGAACGTCATGGGCGAACGGCTCGGACGCCTCCCAACGGAACGGCACGTCACCCTTGATCTTCTTCCAGATGGCCTCGGCCAGTTCGAGCACGGTCGTCGAGGTGGCGATCGAGAGGTTGAAGTCCTCGTTCTCCGCTTTCGGGTGGGCCATCGCCGTCACGATCCCGCGGGCCAGGTCCCCTCCGTAGGTGTAGTGCCGGATCTGTGTGCCGTCGCCCAACAGTACGACCGGATCCTGGCCCTTCAGGATCTTCTGGACCAGGTCGGGGACGACATGGCTCATCGCCAGCTCGACATTGCCCGACGTGATCGTCTCGTCGCCAAGGGCCCGACGCTCGCCGATGCCGACGCAGTTGAACGGACGGACGATCGTGTAGGGCAGGCGGTACTGGTCCCATGCGGCCCGGGCGAAGTACTCGACGGCCAGCTTCTGGAATCCGTAGGAGGAGTGCGGTGGCGGGACGTCGAGCTCGTCGCCCTCCCGGCTCGGCCAGCGATCGGTCGACTCGAAGACCATCGAGCTGCTCATGTAGGTCACGCGCTCGAGCGATCCGGTCCGGTGTGCGTCGATCGCAGCATCGCAGGTCGCCGCGATGATGCGCTCGTTCTTCGCCAAGAGGTCGTAGGCGTAGGTGTGGAAGTACGAGATGCCGCCGATCAGGGCCGCACCTGCGATGAGGTGGTTGCAGTCGGTGAGCAGCCCGCGAACCAGGTCGGCGTCGCCGGCGTCACCCTCGACGAATCGGTAGTCGCTCGATGGGTCGAAGGTCCGCGTGATGGTGCCGTACTTGGACAGGTTGTCGAGTCCGATCACCGAGTAGCCCCGATCGAGCAGCTCCGCCACCAGATACCCACCGATGAATCCGGCCGAGCCGGTGACGAGGACTCGCTTCTGATCTGAGTCGGAGTTCATACGGTCCGTCCTTGTCGGGAGCGAATCATCGGTCGGTGGGTTGGCACCGGGTCCACACCTCGTCGGCGGTGAGCCGCGGACCGAAGGCGAAGCGATACCAACGGAGGTAATGCGGTAGCCAGGAGACCAATCGGAAGTTCGAGCTCCCAATCGAGCGGTCGAGCCAGATTGTCGGTATCTCCGCCATCATCTGTCGTGTCCGCCGCGCTTTGGCGACCAACTCGAGGCCGACCTCGAAGCCCGCGGTCGAGTGGATACCGACCGACTCGACGAAACCCTTGTCGTAGGCCTTGAAGGAGTTCGTGGCGTCCGTGATGCCGGTCCTCGCGAAGAACCGGAGCGACCGCCCAGCGCCAGCTGAGAGCGCTTTCTTGGCCCCCGACCCTCCGACCTGTTGTCCGCCCCTCATGTAGCGGCTGGCGGCGGCGACGACGACCCCGCGGTCGACCAAGCGGGTCAGGGTGTCGATCTGGGCCGGATCGTCCGATCCGTCAGCCATCGTGACGACCACGACGGGGCTCGCGGCGGCCTTGAAGCCGGCTCGGATCGCGTGAGCCGGGCCGGGAGCGATCTCGTTGACGACGATCCTGACCGTCTTCTCGGTCGGATCGAACGAGCGGACGGCGGCGACCGTGCTGTCGTCGCTGCTGTCGACGACGACGAGTACCTCGTGAGGGAGCGTGACCTGTTCACCGATCCGCACCAGGACGGGCTCGATCGAGTCGGCCTCCTGGTACGCCGGCATGACGACGGAGACGCGGGGAGCCTCGTCGGCCGGGGTCGGCACGGTCATCAGATCCGCACACCCCGGCCGGTGACGTTCCACAGATCGGCGATCGGGAGGTCGGTCGCGAGATCGGCGTACATCAGGTGGGGTGCACCGATGACGAGGACATCGGCGTCGTGCAGCACTTTTTCGATGTCCTCGAGCTCGACGTCGTCCGTGACGTACGGGTCGTGGCACAACACCTCGGCGCCGGCGAACTGGAGAGCGCGCTTCAGCTTGTAGGCGAGGCTCGATCGCGTATCGTCGGACTCGCCCTTGAAGGCCATGCCGAGGATGCCCACGGTGCTCTTGGCGAGGTCGATCCGGTCGGCCAGTCGAGATACCACGTAGTTCGGGAGCTGTTCGTTGATCACGACGCTCGCCTGGCCGAGCGCGAAGTTGCGTCGATCGCTGTCCGCGAGCTGGATCGTGTCCTTCAGGAGGCAGGGGCCGGCCGCGAAGCCGGGACCGACCATGTCGGCGGCTCGGGGATAGTCGTGGGTGACGGCATCGCGGATGCGCTCGAAGTCGAGGCCCATGTCGTTGGCGATCATGTAGAGCTGATTGGAGGCGGCGAACTTGATGTAGCGCCAGACGTTCGTGAATAGCTTGGCCAGCTCGGCTTCCTCGGGCTCGAGCTCGATGGTCGAAGCGGCGATGGTGGAGAACAGGCCGACGGCGCGGGCCATGGTCGCCTCGTCGCGTGCCGCGACGATCTGGGGGAGCTCGAAGAGCTCGACCATGGCCTTTCCCTCGGCGATGCGCTCGGGACAGAAGGAGATGTCGACCCCGGTGTCGGCGAGGAGCCGCTCCACCGCCCTGGTCACACCGGGGTACACCGTGCTGCGGAGGACCATGTGCTGACCGGCACCGAGGAGCGGGGCGATCTGGGCGATGGCCCGAGGCACCATGTCGGGAAGGGGATTGAGCAACCTACCGACCGGCGTGCCGATGACGATCACGACGTGTTCGGCGGTCGAGACGGAGGCCGCATCCGCGGTGGCGATCATCTGCGAACCGATGACACGATCGAGCACTTCCTGCGCACCGGGTTCGTTGGCGGGGAGGACACCGGCATTGACCGAGGCCACGGCCTCGCGGTCGATGTCGTAGAGAGCGACCGAGAGTCCCCGGTCGGCGAAGGCCAGTCCGAGGGGGAGGCCGACATGGCCGCAGCCTCCGACGATCACTACATCGCGTTCCCACGTCACAGGCCGCTACTCCTCGGTCTTTGCTCTGTGAGGAGCCATCGGCGCCCGGACCCGCCCCGTGAGGCGAGAGGCGCCGGATGGGTAGAACGGCCCAGGCGAGGGTCCGCGTCCCTCGGGGCTCTGGCGTACGTTGGATGGGTGAACCGGATCCGCTATCCCGACGAATTGCCCATCAGCGGGCGCGTCGACGAGATCGCCCGGGCGATCGCCGCCAATCAGGTCGTGGTCGTCGCGGGCGAAACCGGGTCCGGAAAGAGCACCCAGCTGCCGAAGATCTGCCTGGACATGGGCCGGGGATCGAACGGCAGGATCGGGCACACCCAGCCGCGCCGGATCGCCGCCCGGACCGTGGCGGAGCGAGTGGCCGAGGAACTGGGTTCGGCTCTCGGCGACCTGGTCGGCTATGCCGTTCGGTTCACCGACCAGGTGGGAGCGGCCACGCGGGTCAAAGTGATGACCGACGGCATCCTCCTGGCCGAGATCCAACGCGATCGGCGGCTCGAGGCGTACGACACGCTCATCCTGGACGAGGCCCACGAGCGCAGCCTCAACATCGACTTCCTGCTCGGCTATTGCAGGAACCTCCTCGCCGACCGTCCGGATCTCAAGCTGCTCATCACCTCCGCCACGATCGACACCCAGCGGTTCTCGGATCACTTCGCCGGTGCCCCTGTCATCGAGGTCTCGGGCCGGACTTTTCCCGTCGAGATGCGCTACCGGCCGCGGGAGGGCGACGGGGTCGAAGCCGACCGCGACCAGCCGACCGCGATATGCGATGCCGTGCAGGAGCTCGTGGCCGCCGGTCCGGGGGACGTCCTGGTGTTCTGCAGCGGTGAGCGGGAGATCCGCGAGGCTGCCGACGCGTTGGCCGGCCGGGGTCTTCCCGGAGTCGACGTGGTGAAGCTCTTCGCCCGTCTCAGCGCTGCGGAACAACATCGGGTGTTCGCTCCCCACGATCGTCGACGGGTCGTGCTCGCCACCAACGTCGCCGAGACCTCCTTGACGGTCCCAGGTGTGCGCTTCGTCGTGGACGCCGGGACGGCCCGGATCTCCCGGTACAGCCGTCGGACAAAGGTGCAGCGACTCCCCATCGAACCTGTGTCACGGGCGTCGGCCGATCAGCGTGCCGGTCGGTGCGGGCGGGTTGCGCCGGGTATCTGCATCCGGCTCTTCAGCCGGGAGGACTTCGACTCCCGTCCCGACTTCACCGAACCGGAGATACGCCGCACCAACCTGGCGTCGGTGATCCTCACTATGGCCACCCTCCGCCTGGGCGACGTGAGCGACTTCCCGTTCGTCGATCCTCCGCCGGTCCGGAGCATCACCGATGGCATCGCGCTCCTCGAGGAGCTTGGTGCGCTCGATGCCGCCCGGGTCGGCACCCCGGGCTGGGTGACACCGATCGGGAAGAAGCTCGCCCGCCTGCCGGTCGATCCCCGATTCGGTCGGATGGTCCTGCAAGCGGTCGAGCAGGACTGCGTTCGGGAAGTGATCGTCCTGGCAGCGGCCATGTCGCTACGGGACGTGCGCGAGCGACCCGCCGATCAGCTCGAGCAGGCCGCCGCGATGCATGCCCGGTTCGCCGATCCTGCGGGGGACTTCATCTCGCTCCTGAACCTCTGGAACCATCTGCGCGATCGTCAGAAGGAGCTCAGTGGCAATCAGTTCTCGCGGCTGTGCCGGAGCGAGTTCCTCAACCACCGACGGTTTCGGGAGTGGCAGGACATCACCCGCCAGGTGAGCCAGATGGCCCGGGCGATCGGGATCCGGGCCAACCGCCGACCGGCCGGGGCGGAGCAGATCCACCGGGCGGTGCTGGCCGGCCTGCTGTCCCACATCGGCCTACGGGACGGCGCCAGACGCGACTACCGCGGGGCGAGGAACAGCCGATTCGTCCTCGCCCGAGAGTCCGGTCTGGCGAAACGGCCGCCGCAGTGGGTCATGGCGGCCGAGCTCGTCGAGACCAACCAGATCTGGGCTCGCATCGCGGCCCCGATCCGACCCGAATGGGCCGAGACGGTCGGCGCCCACCTGGTCAAGCGGACCTACGGCGATCCCTGGTGGGATGAGAAGCAAGCCCGAGCGATGGTCGACGAGCGCGTCGCCCTGTTCGGACTGCCGGTCCAGCCGGCTCGGCCCGTGCCCTACTCCCGCGTCGATGCGGTCGAGGCCAGGGCGGTCTTCATCGAGCACGGTCTCGTGGGGGAGGAGTGGGTCGACGACGGGAGTGACCGTCACGCGTTTGCCGCTCACAACCGCGAGCTCATGGGTCGGATCGAGGACGATGAAGCTCGTCTGCGGCGCGGCCTGTTCGCCGGCCACAGCCCTTTGTTCACCTTCTACGACCGGCGGGTGGGAGCGGAGGTCACGTCCGGCGCCGACTTCGACGGCTGGTGGAAACGGAGCCGACGGGACGACCCGGATCTCCTGTACGCGACGGTGGAGGATCTCGTCGATCGTGATCAGGCGGTGGTCGACGATGGGCTACCCCAGCGCTGGGAGCTGGGCGACCTGAGCCTCGACGTGGTCTACCGACACGATCCCGCGGCCGAGGACGACGGTGTCACCGTGGTCGTCCCCCTGAAGCTGCTCAACCGGTTGCGGCAACGTCCGTTCGATTGGCAGGTCCCCGGCCTTCGCCGGGCGTTGGTGCTCGCGCTGGTCCGGTCCCTGCCGAAGGTGCAACGGCAGGCGCTCAGTCCCGCGGCCGGCCGGGTGGACGAGTTCCTGGCCGGCAACGGGCCGGACGACGGCGCTCTCCTGCCGCTCCTGGCGGCGCATCTCCAGCGAGCGGCCGATCAGCCTGTCAGCGTCGAGGACTTCGACGTAGGGCGGGTCCCGTCCCATCTGCGCGTGATGTTCGCGGCGGTCGACGCCGACGGCACGGTGGTGGCCCGAAGCGAGGATCTCGTGGTGCTGCAGAGCCATCTCCGTGACCAGATGGCGTCAGCGGTCGCGGCGTCGGCTCGGCATCTGGAGCGGACCGGATGTCGTGCCTGGGAGTTCGGCACCATCCCGAGAGTTGTCGAGGATCGGGACGGGCAGGGGAGAGAGGTGCGTGCCTATCCTGCGCTCTGCGACGAAGGTGAGACGGTCGGAATCCGGATCTACCCGACCCGCATCGAGCAACTGCGGTCGATGTCGGCCGGGACCCGGCGGCTGGTGCAGCTCGCGGTCGCTCCGCCGGCGCGGGCGTTTCGTGAGGCCTTCGGTGAAGGTCTCACGCTCGCCGAGATGCCACATGACGGACTGGGGGCACTCTTCCGAGACGCCTACGACTGCGCCGTGGGGCGGTTGATCGCCGACCATGGCGGACTGGCCTGGGACGAGGCGGCGTTCTCCGACCTGGTCGAAGCCGTGCGGAGCGATCTTTCGAGCGCGATGACGTCGATGGCCAGCGATCTGGATGTCATCTTCCGGCGCCGTGGAACGCTTCGTCGGGTCATCGGGGAGCTGCCGACGCCGGCGATGGCCGAGACGATCGACGATGCGAGGAGCCATCTGGGTCGGCTGGTGCATCCGGGGTTCGTGACGGCGACGGGTTCCGAGCGCCTTGGCGATCTGGTTCGCTATCTCGACGGCTTGATCGCCCGGCTCGAGCGGGCCCGAGCCGACCGGCGTCGCGATGTGCGACTTCTCGCACCGGTCGCTGTTCTCGAAGCCGACTTCCGGGCGTTCGCCGAGTCGGCTCGGGGTCGGGCGGCCGCGGCCGAGGTCCAGCGGCTTCGCTGGGAGCTCGAGGAGCTCCGCGTGAGCGTGTTCGCCCAGACGGTCGGAACCCCGGCCCCCGTGAGTGAGAAACGTATCCGAGCCGCGATGGCCGCCGTTGCGTGATATGGCTCGTCAGTCGGGGGTGACCCGGGCGGCGCGGGAAGCATCGAGAGTCAGGTGGATCCGATCGCCGATTCGAGCGCCGGACTCGGTGTCGATCATGAGCCGCTTCCCGCCGGGCTCGGTGTCGATGGTGAGCCGGGAACGGCCGGCGCTGAAGGCCCGACGGACCACGATGCCCACCAGGCCGGCGTCGTCGGGAGCAGCCGCCGCGAAGGAATCCGCCGGGAGGACATGGGTCCCCGGGGGGAGCGGGACCGAACCCCACGGAACCTCACCGCCGGTGCCGACGTCGACCAGATTGGCATGCCCGAGGAATCGGGCCACCTCCGCACGCTGCGGATCGCTCCAGACCTCGCGTGGTGAACCGACGCGCAAGATCCGGCCCGCGATCATTATGGCCACCTCGTCGGCGACGGAGAACGCCTCGTCGTGATCGTGGGTCACGTGGATCGCCGCCACCTCGGCCGTGTGCAGGATGGGGGGTACCTCGCCGACCAGCCGGTCCCGAAGCGGTCGGTCCAGTGACCCGAACGGCTCATCGAGCAGGAGGACACGCGGTCGTGGGGCGAGGGCGCGGGCCAGGGCGACCCGTTGGGCCTCACCCCCCGACAGCGTGTCGATCGATCTCTCACCGAAGTCGGCCAGTCCGACGAGGGTGAGCATCTCGTCGACTCTCTCCGTCCGGCTCGGTTCGGATGTGCCGGCCATCCGCAGCCCGAATCCGACGTTGGCCGCGACGTTGCGATGCGGAAAGAGGGCGTGATCCTGGAACATGAGCCCGATGCCGCGCCGGTGCGGTGGCACGCCGGTCAGATCCTGTTCCGACCATGCCACCGAGCCGGCGTCGATCGGCTGCAGCCCCGCGATAGAGCGGAGCAGGGTCGACTTGCCGCAGCCGCTCGGGCCGAGCAGGGCCAGGGTTTCACCCGGTGCGACGGCGACACTCACGTCGGCGACGGCCACGTGGTCACCGAAGTGGACGGTGATGCCGTCTGCTCGCAGCGCCATCAGAATGCACCGCCACGGGCCCCTCGGCGCGACTCGATGATGAGGGCCGCGGCAGCGGTGAGCATCATCAACACGACCGCCAGAGCCATGGCCTGACCCCGGAGCAGATCCCCGGGGGTCGACAGCAGGCGGAACAGCGCCACCGGTGCGGTGAGGGTCTCGATGCGTCGAGGCATGAACGAGGTGGCGCCGAACTCGCCCAGGGAGATGGCGAACGCGAACGCCGCAGCCACCATCAACGCCCGGGACCCGAGGGGAACGTCGATCTCACGACGGGCGCGGACCGGTGACGCTCCGAGCACGGTCGCGGCATCGCGGAGGCGGTAGTCGATGCTGCGGAGCACCGGAACCATCGTCCGGACCACGAACGGGATCGCCACGAGCGCATGTGCGACCGGGATGATCCAGCGAGACGTGCGGAAAGCGAGCGGTGGCTCGTCGAGCG
Source organism: uncultured Acidimicrobiales bacterium (assembly GCA_963695075.1). Lineage (GTDB taxonomy): Bacteria > Actinomycetota > Acidimicrobiia > Acidimicrobiales > CAWCAL01 > CAWCAL01. The sequence continues at coordinate 282,942 of CAVOFR010000003.1, read as the reverse complement.
CGAGGAGGATACCGAAGCCGAGGGTCACCGCGCTCGTACCCAGGGGGAGGGTCAGGCCGAGGTCGAAGACGCGACGCAGCGAGCCCCGTCCATGGACGGCGACGAGGGCGCCGAGGGTCCCGATCACGGCGGCCAGGGCGGTGGCGACAGTAGCGAAGACGAGTGAGTTGCCGATGGCCGCGGCCGCGGTGGTCGGCAACTGTGGCACGCGCTGGAACAGCGCCCCGTAGTGGCGGAGCGAGTACCCGGAACCGGAGGCGAGCGATTGCTCGACGAGCACCAGGATCGGAAGGCCGAGCAGGCCCACCATCACGACGACGTTGGCTGCCACCAGCAGGCTCCCGGGCCGCCCGCTCTGGGGGCGGGGACGGGAGCGCAGCGAACCTCGGCGCCGTTCCAGGCGCGTGGTCACGACCACGAGGGCGAGCACGCAGAGCAACTGCACCAAGGCCACTGCCGATGCGGTGGCCAGGTCCGTCCTGGTCACGGCCTGACGGTAGATCTCGGTCTCGATCGTGGCTCGCCGCGGCCCGCCGAGGATCAGAATGATGCCGAACGAGGTGAACGAGAAGAGGAACACGATCGAGGCGGCCGCGGCCACGGCGGGACGGAGCCGGGGAAGGGTGATCTCCAGGAACGTCCTCGCCCGGCCGGCTCCCAGCACGCGGGCCTGATCCTCGAGCCGCCCATCCAGTCCTTCCCAGTATGCCCCGACGGTCCGGACGACGACGGCGTAGTTGAAGAAGACATGGGCGAGCAGGATGGCCCAGACCGTGTGGTGCAGACGGATGCTTCCGTCGGCCATACCGGTCCGGGAGAAGACCCCCTCGAAGGCCGCCGCCACGACGACGGTGGGAAGGACGAACGGGATGATCACGAGGGCGCGGACGATCTGCTGCCAGCGCCGGCCCAGCCGGGCCACCATGGCGGCTGCCGGCAGCCCGACGATCAGCGCGAGAGCGGTGGACGCCGCCGCCTGCCAGATCGTGAACCAGACGATGTCGCGGAACCGTGCCGATTCGCTCAGCGCCGAGAGCGCCGCGGCTCCGTCGCCGAGCAGGCCTTCGGCCACGACGGACGCGACAGGGTAGGCGTAGAACACCGCGACGAATACGGTCGGGACGACCACGGCGACGGTCCGGGCGGCCGTGACAGCCGTCCCGCTCACCGACGGGTGACTCACCCGAGCACGATCTCGACCCACCGCTCGGTCCAGGCATCGCGATTCGCTTCGATCTCGGCCGGGTCGAGAGTGAGAGGCTCCTCGGGTACCGCGGCATGGTCTACGAACTCGGGCGGTAGCACTGTGTGTTCGACCGCCGGGAAGACGAACATCGAGAGTGGTAGCTCTTCCTGGAACGTCGGGGAGAGCAGGAAGTCGATCAGCAGTCCGGCCTCGGCCGCGTGGTCGGTGCCCGCCAGGATGCCGGCGAATTCAACCTGTCGGAAACAGGAGTCGAGAAGGACTCCGGTGGGCGGCTCGTCCACCGGGGGATCGGCGAAGACGACTTCGGCGGGTGGGCTCGACGCGTAGCTCACGACCATCGAGCGGTCACCACCGCCGGCGATGAACTCGCCGTAGTAGGCATCCTCCCATCCCGTCGTGACGCTCACCCCGTTGGCTCGGAGCTCGCTCCAGTAGGACTCCCAGTCGTCTCCCTTGGCCGCGATCGTGGCGAGGAGGAACGCCAGGCCCGGAGAGGAGCTCTCGGGGTTCTGGACCACGAGCTGATCTTCGAGAGTCGGGTCGGTGAGGTCGTCGAGCGAGGCCGGCGGTTCGCCCGGAAGTGCGTCCGTCCAGTAGTTGACGCACACATCGCCGTAGTCGATCGGCGTGACGCCGTGAGAGGGATCGAGCAGGAGCTCATCCGGGACGGAAGGGAGATCGGGCGACTCGTAGGGAGCGAACAGACCCGCGTCCAGGCCCCGCTGGAGGAAGGTCGTGTCGATGCCGTAGAGGACGTCGGCCAACGGATTGCCGGCGGTGAGGATGGCCTCACTCACCATCGTGCCGACGTCGCCCGCCAGCAGGATCTCGATGGCGATGCCGGTCTCTTCGGTGAATTCCTCGAGCGTTTCGTCGGGTACGGCGAACGAGTCGTGGGTGAGCAGCGTGAGGGACGAGGTCTCGACCTGGTCCCGAGGGTGGGTGGCTGCCTCGACCCCCGATCCGTCCGTGGCATCGTTGCCACAGGCGGCCGCGACGAGACAGACGGCCAGCAGGACGATCCATGGACGGACGATGTGGTGCACGGCTTCCTCCGCTGGCATTATCCAGATCAGGTTCAAACGGGTCGACGACGGTGGTGTCGTCCTCTCAGCCCGGCCTGTTCCGAGCTCCCCGGATTTCGCTTCGCGGCCATCCTATGCCGATCGCGAGCCGGGCCGGATGGCGTGAGCGACCTCACGCGATAGCGTGAGCGACCTCATGACAGACGAAACCAGCAACCCCAAAGTCTTCTTCGACGTCACCATCGGTGGCGACCCGGCCGGGCGCATCACCTTCGTGTTGTACGCCGACGTGGTCCCGAAGACGGCCGAGAACTTCCGCCAGCTCTGCACCGGCGAGGCCGGCTTCGGGTACGAGGACTCGACCTTCCACCGCGTCATCACCCAGTTCATGTGCCAGGGCGGCGACTTCACAAACCACAACGGCACCGGTGGCAAGTCCATCTACGGCGACAAGTTCGAGGACGAGAACTTCACTCTCAAGCACACCGAGCCCGGTCTGCTGTCCATGGCCAATGCCGGGCCCAACACGAACGGCTCGCAGTTCTTCATCACCACGGTCGTGACCAGCTGGCTAGACGGCAAGCACACCGTCTTCGGCAAGGTCGTTGACGGGATGGACGTCGTGCAGGCGATGGAAGCCGTCGGCAGCCAGAGCGGCGCCACCAGTGCCGAGATCAAGATCGCCGACTGCGGCGAGCTCTGACCCCGAATTCGGCTAGGTCGGTAGCGAAAGGATCCACGCCTGTTCGGCGGGCCACTGGCGGGCCCATGACCGCGGCACGAAGAACTTGGTGTCTTCGTCACCGGCCGGCGCTCGGACCTCGATGTAGCGCTCGACCGTGAAGCCGACCTCGGTGAACAGCGTCATCCATTCGCTGATCGGCAGGTTGAACTCGATGCCGCCCGGATCCTCCTCGGCCTCTCGCCAGTCGATGGAGTGCAACCGGAAATAGGGCCGGTGTAACCGGTCGTCGATGTCGGAGCCATCGGGTGCTGCGCACACCATGGCCAGAGGATGGTTGCCGAAGATCACCAACCGTCCGCCGGGACGGAGGAGCCGGCGGGCCTCGGGAATCCACACGTGCGGGTCGCACCAGATCGCGGCGCCGTACTCGCTGATGCCGAAGTCGAACTGCTCGTCTCGAAAGGGTGTGGCCTCGGCGTTGGCGTGCACCAGCTGGACCGGGAGACCGTGCTCGGCGCTCAGACCTGCAGCGGTGGAGAGTTGTTCCTCCGAGAGATCGACAGCCGTTGCGGCTGCACCTCGCCGAGCGAGCCACGCCGACACATAGCCGGTGCCGCATCCCAGCTCGATGCTGCGCTGGCCGGTCAGATCATCGGGGAGCAGTCCGAGCTCGGATTCCGGAACCGACCAGGTGCCCCAGCGGGGCTCGGCCACCCACGCACGGTGACCTCGCTCGACCCACTGGGGCGCATGGTCGTTCCAGAAGTTCCGGTTCTCGGCGATGTGGACGGGATCGAAGGACATGTGGTGCTCAGTGCTGCGCAGGAGCGAGGGTCAAGGTGTCTGCCAGTTCGACGAAGCGAAGGAGCGCGTTGATCTGCGTCAGCTGCTTGACCGTACGGCACGGCGCGTCGAGCAGGCGGGGACTTGCCACGATGATCGCCATCCTCTGCCCGGACAGCAGCGTTCCGAGGAGACGGTGCTTGCTCAGCAGCCGGCCTCGACCGCCCGGTATGTCGCCGGTCGAGGAGGCGGCCATCGAGCGGATGACCACGGGAGCCGATCGTGACCCGAACCGCTCGGCGGGCTCGACGGGGAAGTCACCTCCCAGCGCGTTCGCCAAGGCTCCGAGCTGCTCGGAGAACGGGGCCGTCACGAGTATGTCGTCGGGGACCAAGCGTCGCGTCGTGCCGTCGGCCCCGGTCCAGAGCCGCCCCACCAGATGGCCGACGATCAGCTGGACGGCTTCGACCTCCTCGGGACTGGTGGTGGTGTTGTTGCCTCGGTGAACGACCGGCACCCAGCCCAGCGCTGCGTGCTCGCCCTCTATGGCCATGTTGGCCGTGGCGGCCGTAGGGCGGAGCCGCCCGTCGTACCCGAGCTCCGAGACGAACGAGCACAGCCCGGGATGCATCCGGCTGGTGACGTCGAGGAAGACGCCGTTGGGCGCGCTGAGGGTCGTATCCCCATCCAGAAGGTGCTCCAGCACCGACCGGCGGGCCTCGGAGGGATGTCGACCCCGGATCCTGGGGCGGTCGAGTCCGGCATGATCACCGATCAGGATCAGGCTGTCCGCGCTGAGCCCGACCGCTGCCACGTCGGCCAGGGATGTCTTGCCGGCTTGGATGATCACGAGGACGTCGAGGGTGTTGCGTCGGTCCGGCTCGGCGAATCGGGCGGGCGACCCCGTGACCAGGCCCGGGCGAGGTTCGAGCTCGGAAACCAGCTCGGGGTCGACGGCACAGAGCCCCACTCGCCGACCATCGCCGATCATTGCCTGTACGAGGGCGTCGGTGGTCGCCCCGAGGCCGGTCCCCGGCGGCGCCTGGATGGCGAGGTAGCTCCGGTCCAGCGACCGACCCCACTCGATCGCCCGTTCGGCGGCTTCGTCCGGCCGACCGGACCTGGTGGTCAGATCGACTGCGAGCGACGGTTGCCGACGGAGAACAGTGTCGAACGCCAGTGCCGCTGGATCGCCCGTCACGACCGCCTCGACCATGTCGAGAACCGCTTGGGCACACGGGTCGAGCTGGTCCGCGGCGACCGACGATGTCTCGTCGACGTCAACCTCCGCTTGAGGTCGACGTCGGGACTGGCGGCGGTGGAATCCGAGGAGCTGCAGCAGGGTCGTGTGGTACCGGTGGGTCGGGTCGCCTCGCTCGCCTGCGTCGTCGAGCGAGGCGCGGAGATGCTCGACCAAGCGGTTCTCCCGCGTGGTCCGGGGCGGTGATGTCGGGATGCGCGTGTCGACATCGATTTCGGCGACCTCGACGCCGTCATACCGTTCGCCGGCTTCGTTGCGACGCTCCTCGAGCCAGTCGCGGAGTTGCCGGGTCGAGATGCAGTCGTCGCGGTTGTAGGCCTCGATGTCGTCGAGTAGCGCGTCTTCGCCGGTCTCGAGCCAGCGCTCGTATTGGATGACACTGGCCAGACCATCCTGCACGTCGGTGGTGCGCCGATCGCGGTAGAACCGCTCGAGCTCCTTCATGCCGTAGCCCGGTCGTGAGGTGGCGACCGACTGTCGGGCCACGCGGTAGAGGTCCACCAGCCGATGGTTCGCGAGGAGTTGATCGACTTCGTCCTCCCTACTCGAGTGCCGGGCGGCGAGCCGCCGTAGGACGTCGACCTCGTAGGGGGCGTAGTGGTAGACGTGCGCCCGCTGATTGGATGCGAGGTGGTCGGTCAGAAGATCGACCACGGATTCGAAGGCGTGGCATTCGGCCGCCGGGTAGTGACCCCACCACGATCGGTAGTGGTCCTCGGCGTCGGAGAGGCCCCAGAGGTATTCGAGTCCTGGTTGGCCGCGGTACGGGTCTCCCTCGAGGTCGAAGAAGAGATCCGCCGGATCGGGGCGCGGGAGTCGCGCGAATCCACCGCCCGGGTGCTCGTAGGGCGGCAGGACCTCGACGAGATCCGGCCCCGAGCGCGCGAGCACCTGGAGCCGGGCCTGCCGGGTGATCCGGCGATAGGTTCTCGCGTCGAGGCCATCGGGAGGGTCCGCGTCGGGGGCGGCGGCGAGTTGTGCGGCGGTGGTGATGCCGTGGGCGGCGAGCAGGCTTACCACCGTGCCATGCACTCCGGCGACCTGGGTCACCGCGTCGGTGTCGTTCCACTCCTGCTGGCACCGGGGACGCCAGACGCAGCCCTCGCAGCGATCGCAGGGTTCGGCTGCGGTGGCGGGAGCGTCGACCATGAACGCGTCGAGTCGCGCTCGGACTCGTCGGCCGAGAGCCGAGATGTCGGACGCGGGGATCGATTCGAGCCCGCCGTCCCGCCCCACGAGATGGACACGGTCGGGGCCGACGCCGAGCATGTCTTCGAGCAGGAGCGCAGCGTCGGCGAGGTGACACAGTGCCCGACGCCGGTCGGTCCGGGCGATGGCGGCATCGTGCGGCTCGTAGCACCACCCGCCGTGCGGATCCGGCGCCCGCACGAGCGCATCGACGCGGGCGACGGCCGCGCCATGGACCAGGACGGCACCGACGATGACGGGAGACTCCGCTTGCATTGCGGCCAGCGTTCCGCTGGCCGCCTCATGAAGGCCGGTCGTCGGAATCGGGGTGAGGGTGGCGCCGGTGCCGAGTCGGGCCAGATGCTCGTCGCGGTGGCGACCGCCGAGGTCGGCTCGGAGCAACCCGGCCGGATCGCCGGATCGCCCCGGGATCAGCCCCTGCCTGGCGGCGCGGCGATTCAGCGTCGTGAGGTGGGTGCAGTCCAGATGGTCGACCACGTCGGCCGACGAGAGCATCAGGGTGTCACCGAAGGCCTCCACGCCTCGCACCGTAGGCCACCGGTGTGACAGTGGACGGCGCGACTTCGCGCCAGCGGGAGAGGTTCGACGTACCTCAGAACATCCCGTTGTCGTTGGCCGCCTCGATCGGGATCGCCTGCAGAACGTCCCAGTGCTCGACGACCTTCCCGCCGTCGTCGAGGCGAAAGATGTCGATGCCCGCGTACTCCTCAGCTCCCGGCCACACCTGGTGACAGTGGAGCACCACGAAGTCTCCCTCGGCGATGACGCGCTCGAACCGGACCCGCTTGCCGGGATACTCCGCGGCCATCCGCTCGAAGTAGTCGATGAACGCCTGCTTGCCGTCGCCGACGTGTGGATTGTGCTGCCGATACTCGTCCCCGGCGAAGCGCTCGATCGCTTCCGCCGGCCGGCAGGCGTTGAACATCATGTCGTAGAACGCGATCACGTTCGCCTTGTTGCGCTCCGTTGCCTCATCGGCCATGAATACCCCAACGCCGGGTCCGGTCGGACCATGCCAGGATCATCGCCGATTGAGAAGGGTGGGTCCGGGAGGACACTCAGGAACGGCTCTTCTCCAGCGTGACCGGCTCGACATCCTGTAAGGCCGGCTCTTCGGACAAGTCACTTCCCGGACCCGAACAACACTCTACGATCCCGGGCGGACCCGTGTCGTATGGTCGTGTCAGCTCAGGATGTGGAGGCGAGGAACCGGGCGCGGAGGATCGATGGAACTACGAGGTGTGAACCGGATCGTGGTCGCGGTACAGGATCTCGAGGAGTCAAAGGGGCTCTTCACGGCCGCCCTCGGAGCGACGTGGCAGGACGCGAGCTGGACGGGCGAAGCTCTTGGCATCGAGATTGCCATCAGCTGGGATGCCGGAATCGAACTGATCTCGCCCATGATCGGACGTGAGGACGACAGCATCGTCTCGGGGTTCTTGGCCGAGAACGGCGATGGTGTCGTGAATATCGTGTTCGGTGTGAGCGATGGCACCGCAGCGAAGGACAGGACCGAGTCTGTGGGCCTGCCGGCACTCCACTCACTCGACTACTCCCGAGAGAAGCTCGATCTCCACCTCGGGGCCTGTTCGAGAAGTACGAGGAGCACGTCCTCGATTCCGCGGAGCGGTGTGGCTTCACGATGACGGTTGCCCAGATCGACCCGAAGTAGTCGGATCCCGCCGATCCGCGGTGGGTCGTTGATTCCGATGTAGCCGAGGCCCACCCGGTGGCCCATAGCCCGAACGCCGAGAGCGCGCAGGATGCGGCGATTCCATACCGGAGCACCGAGCGGAAGGCTCGTGGCTTGCTCGCGGTCTGGTCTGCCATGGGTTCACCAGGGCGTCGGCTCTGGTCACGAGACGGCCTCCCGGTGCCGCTACAGGCCGGCGTACCAGTCGTAGCCGCGTTCGGCCCAGTAGTCGGCGGGGCGTTCATCGGTGAACCGGATGGTACCTATCCGCTTGATCTGCTTGATCCCGTACTTCAGCGGCGTGGCCAGGCGCAGCGGCGCGCCGTGCTCCCGGTCGAGCGGCCGGCCGACCATCTCGTGGACGAGCAGGGTCTGCGGGTGTCGCATCGACGCCATGTCCACGCCGACGTAGTACTCGCCGTCGGGAGTCTCCAGCGCGACGTAGTCGCGATCGGCCTCTCGCCCGTACTGCGCGGCGAGGTCAGCGAACCGTGCCCCCGCCCACGTCGTGATCTGGCTCCACCCCTCGACGCACTTGTGCTCGATGGTCATCTCGTACCGAGGGAGGGTCTGGATGTCCGCGAGGTCGTGGAAGCCCAGGAGCTTGCCATCGTGGTCCTTCACCTGGAGCTGCCAGTCGGTGAGGTCCTCGTCTTCGATGCCGTGGCTCCCGTTCGTCCGGAGAACGGACGCGTCGGACGGGTCGAAGGTGGGGGCCAGGTGGCTCTCGCGGAACAGGGTCGACCAGATCGACTCATTGGTCTCGTGGACGCGACGGAGGGCGGCGGGGATCCGATCGTCGGTGGGCTGGGTCTGGATCCAGCGCCAGCCGAACGCGCCGGCCACCGTGGCCGCACCACCCACCAGCAGCGCTCGGCGGCTGTGACGACGGTACTCCTCGAGGCCGAGGCTCCCGTCGAGGGCGGTCGGGTTGTCGTCATGATCGCTCATCGGTCGGCTCCCTCCCCGGTGGGGGAGGCTCCCTCACCGGGGAGGGAGCCTCCCTCGGCGTCGAGCGCATAGCCGGTGACCATGGCCCAGAGGTTGCGCCATCCGGCCCGGGCGACCTGGAGGAGGTGGACGAAGAAGAAGGCCACGAACGCGATCGTGACCGCGAAGTGGAGGAGGCGCGCTGTTTCGTACCCCCCGAGGAGGGCCGTCAGCGGGCTGAGCTGGATGGGCTTGTAGATGGCGATCCCGGTCAGGATCGCCAGGCCACCCAGCAGGATGATCACCGTGTAGCTCAGCCGCTGTGCCGCGTTGTAGCGACCGTTGGTGGGCGGTGGTTCCTTCCGCAGGTGCAGGTCGTGGGCCAGCACCTGCACGCTCTCACGGGGTGCATTCCGGTCCGGAAGCAGGTAGCGCCATTCACCGCTGCGCCAGGTGTACAGCGCGTAGGCCACGCCGTTGATCGCGAAGAGCCACGCGAACGTGAAGTGGAAAGCCATGCCGCGGGCCAGGTGCCGATTCAGGTCGAGCTTGTCGTAGAACCACTCGGGGAAGAAGGTGAAGAGCGTCCAGTCCCCGATCCCCAGCCGGTAGACGTCGTTGGCCCAGTAGATCCGCAGTCCGCTCCAGATCATCACGGTGATCAACGGGAAGTTGATCCAGTGCATCCACCGGCTGCCGCGGCGATGTCTCAGACGGGCCCTGGGGGGATTCTCGACGGTTGCGTCGGTCACGGGATGTCAACGCCCGCGACCCGGTCGCGAGTTCCGGGGGTCACGGTCAGTGGTCGAGGAAACCCCTGAGCACGCCGACGACGTTGGTGCCGAGCACGTCGGTGGCGTAGCCACCCTCCATGACGAAGACGGTGGGGAGACCGCAGAGAGCGAGGCGCCGACCGAGCTCGGGGTAGTCCGAGGTGACCAGCTCGAAGTCGCTGATCGGGTCGCTCCGGTGGGTGTCGACGCCGAGGGAGACGACGAGCGCATCGATACCGGTGGAGTCGAGCCACGCGACCCCATTGTCGAGGGCCGCGAGCCACAGGTCGGTCGATGTTCCTCTGGGCAAGGGGATGTTGCGGTTGCAGCCCTCGCCGGTGCCGGCACCGCGCTCGTCGTCGTGGCCGCAGAACCACGGGAACTGAGAGCGTGGATCGGCATGGAGCGAACAGAATGCGACGTCATCGCGGGTGTAGAAGATGTCCTGGGTCCCGTTGCCATGGTGGTAGTCGACGTCGATGACGCCGACTCGGTCGGCCCCACGGTCGAGGAGGTGCTGGGCGGCGATCGCGGCGTTGTTGAGATAGCAGTAGCCGCCGAACTGGTCGGTGGTGGCGTGGTGGCCGGGTGGCCGACAGAGCGAGAAGGCGGCCGGAGCACCGGTTGCCACGAGCTCTGCGCCCGTCTGGGCGATGGCGGCGCTGGCCGAGGCCGCTGTCCATGTCCCGGCGACGATGGAGGTGTCGGCCGCGAAGCTGTGGTGGCCCAACCGGCCCTCGACGTCATCGGGCCGGGGGCCGTCCAATCGACGAGCGGGCCAGGCCATGGCCATCGCCGCATCGGCCTCGAATCCCGCACTCACCCAGTGATCCCATGCCGTCCGCAGGAACCGGACGTAGTCGGGGTCGTGGACCCGGTCGACCAGTCCGACATCGAGCTGAGCGGGTTCGACGACGGGACCGAGGTCGGCTGCGACGACCGCGGCGAGGATGATCTCGGCCCGCTCGGGCCGTTCCCACGACGGGATCAGCCGGCCCCGGTCCAGCTCCGTACCGTGATGGTCCCGATGGGCGTCCGAGGCGACGGTCTGCATCTCGTCAGCTACTGCACGACAGTTGTGAACAGCCGACCTGGTCCCGGGCCCAATCCGGGCGCTTCGCCGCCCACTCCTCGCGATCGGGCTGCTCGTCGTAGGGTCGGCGTAGGACCTCGTGCAACTCGTGGATGAGACCCGGATCACCCTCGCCACCGGTGTCGGGCCGGGCCCGGTCTATCGCGAGCTGAGCCATGTAGTTGCGCAGGACGTACTTGGGATTGACCGCATCCATGCGCTTGCGGCGTTCCCGGTCGGGTGTGCCGTCTCGGCGGACCCGGATCCGGTATCGCTCGAGCCAGTCCAGGATCTGCGTGGTCACGTGGTCGGTCAACTGTTCCGGGACGTAGTAGGCCTCGAGCAGCGCCTCGGGGATGGCGTCGAGTCGCCCCGGGGTCCGGTCGTCGCCACCGTCGGTGGGAACCTGGGCCAGGCGGCGGTGGAAGACGGTCATGTCGGTCTCGGCCAACTGCAGGACCGCGAGCAGGTCCTGCAGCAGCGACTCGTCGGACCGGGGATCGAACGCGTCGAGGCCCAGTTTGGCGGCCATCGTCGCCTGCCGGGCGCGGTTGAACGTCTCGCCGTAGTCGTCGATCGCGGCCTGGAGCGGCTCGGTCTCACCGATCAGCGGATGGAGAGCCTCGGCGAATCGCACGAGATTCCATTGTGCGACCTGCGGCTGTTGGCCATATCGGTACCGGCGCGTGCCGGCGTCGGTGGTGTTGGGGGTCCAGTCGGGGTCGTAGTCCTCGAGCCATCCGTATGGGCCGTAGTCGATCGTCAGACCGAGGATCGACATGTTGTCGGTGTTCATCACGCCGTGGACGAAGCCGACCCGCATCCAGTCGGCGATCATCAGTGCGGTTCGGTTGGCCACCTCGGTGAACATGGCAGCGAAGCTCTCCGGGCCCGGCTCACCGAGGTGCGGGAAGTGACTTCGGATGGTGAAGTCGGCCAGGGTGCGCAGGGTGGCCAGGTCTCCCCGGGCGGCGAACAGTTCGAAGTTGCCGAAGCGGATGAAGGTCGGGGCCACCCGGCAGACGACGGCACCGGGCTCGGGAGCGGGGTTGCCGTCGTAGAGCACGTCCCGGACGACGTCGTCGCCGGTCAGCACGAGGCTGAGTGCCCGCGTCGTGGGCACGCCGAGGTGATGCATTGCTTCGCTGCACAGGAACTCGCGAACCGACGACCGCAGCACGGCCCGGCCGTCGGCTGACCGCGAATAGGGGGTGGGTCCGGCACCCTTCAGCTGGAGCATCTGGTGGCCACCGTCGGTGGCGATGACCTCGCCCAGGCCGATGGCCCGGCCGTCACCGAGCTGGCCGGCCCAGCTGCCGAACTGGTGGCCGGCGTAGCTCATCGCGAACGGCTCCATGGCCTCGAGCAGGGTGTTGCCCGAGAACACCGCAGCGAACTCCGATGAGGCCGCATCACTGCGTCGTAGACGCAGTAGGTCGAGCACCTCATCGGACACCGCGATGGTTCGCGGCGCCCTGACCGGTGTGGGTGCGATCCGCGAATAGGCCGCGCCGTGGACCTGACGAGGGTGGTTCTCCCGGCTCGGATCGGCAGGGAGCGCCGAGGTGAACCGATTGTCGAACTGGAGGTCGGTCAAAGCCACCGCGCCAGGCTACGGCGAGCTGACGGCCATGGCTCGGGCCAGGAGGCTCTGCTGCTCCTGCTTGTGGATGGTGGCACTTCCGCTGGCGGGGGACCCCGATTCGACTCGGCTGATCCGAACGATCTCGAATTCGTCGCCGTGGCGTTCGTAGAGACGGCCCTTCACGAAGTTCCAGCTGCCCATGTTCTCGGGCTCCTCCTGGAGCCAGCCGATCTCACGAGCCGCCGGGTAGCGGGCGAGTGCCGTGGCCAGCTGGGCGGCGGGCCACGGGTACAGCTGCTCGACTCGCACGACCGCCACCGGTGCCTCGAGGTGGTCGCGCTCGGCCATCGCCTCGTAGGCGACCTTGCCCGAGGTGAGGATCACCCGCTGGACCGTGCCCGGATCGCTCACGGACTCGTCGTCGATCACCTCGCGGAAGCTGCCCTGCGTCAACGCCTCGACCGGGGAACGGGCCTGGCGGGCCCGTAGCAGTGACTTCGGCGTGAAGACGATGAGCGGCTTGCGGACCTCGCGGCGCATCTGGCGGCGGAGGAGGTGGAAGTACTGGGCGGCCGACGTGGCGTTGCACACCTGGATGTTGTCCTCGGCGGCCAGGATGAGGAATCGCTCGACTCGAGCCGAGCTGTGCTCCGGGCCCTGGCCCTCGAATCCGTGGGGCAGAAGCATGACCAGTCCGCAGCTCTGATCCCATTTGTCCTCGGCCGCCACGAGGAACTGGTCGATGATTATCTGGGCCCCGTTGGCGAAGTCGCCGAACTGCGCTTCCCACATGACCAACGCCGACGGATTGCGTACCGCGTAGCCGTACTCGAAGCCGAGCGCCGCGTACTCCGAGAGCAGCGAGTCGTAGATCCAGGCTCTGGCCTGGTCCGGAGCCAGGTGGAGCAGCGGGACGTACTCCTCGTCGGTCCGGTAGTCGACGAGAACGGAGTGCCGGTGGGAGAAGGTCCCCCGGCGACTGTCCTGGCCGCTCAGCCGCACCGGGGTTCCTTCGAGGAGCAGGGAGCCGAAGGCCAGGACCTCGGCCAGGGCCCAGTCGACCTCGCCTCCGGCGTAGAGCCCGTCGCGCTGCTCGAGCTGTCGGGCCAGCTTCGGGTGTACCTCGAAACCATCGGGCCGGGCGGACAGTCGCTCGTACAGGTGATCGAGGACGGCCCGCTCGACGCCGGTGGGCACGGCGGGCAGCACGCCCCTGGGAGGAGGCGGATTCGGCACCCGGACATCGCCGGCGGGGGCCTGTTCGCGCGTGTCGTCGAGCGCACGCTGGAGGCGGTCCTTGAAATCGTCGAGGGCCCGATCGGCCAGCTCGAGGCTGATGTCACCCCGCTCGACCAGCGCATCGGTGTAGAGCGCTCTCACCGACGGGCGTGCGTCGATCTTGTGGTACATGGTGGGCAGCGTGTAGCTGGGGTCGTCGCCTTCGTTGTGTCCGTGGCGTCGGTAGCAGAGCATGTCGATCACCACGTCCTTGTGGAACCGCTGGCGGTAGCGGAGGGCGAGCCGGGCGACCCGCACGCAGGCCTCCGGATCGTCGCCGTTCACGTGGAAGATCGGAGCCTGGACCATCTTGGCCACGTCGGTCGAGTACTCGGTCGAGCGGGCCGAGTCGGGAGTGGTCGTGAATCCCAACTGGTTGTTGATGATGACGTGGACGGTGCCGCCCACCCGGTAGCCCTTGATCATCGACAGGTTCAGCGTCTCGGCGACCACCCCCTGGCCGGCGAAGGCGGCGTCGCCGTGGATCAGGACGGGGAGGACGGGATACTCCTCAGAGTCGTCGGGGTCGATCATGTCCATGGTGGCCCGGACCATTCCCACCACGACGGGGCCGACGGCCTCGAGGTGGGAAGGGTTGGCCGCCAGCTCGAGGTGGAGCTCGGCGCCGCTCCGGGCCACGAACGTGCCGCTCTGGCCCAGGTGGTACTTGACGTCGCCCGACCCGAGGATCGACTCGGGGTCGACGTATCCCTCGAACTCGTGGAACAGCTCCTCGGACCGTTTGCCGACGATGTTCATCAGGACGTTGAGGCGGCCGCGGTGTGCCATTCCGATGACCGCGGAGTCCATCGTGGCGTCGGCGGCGGCATCGAGAACGGCGTCGAGCAGCGGAATCGCGCTCTCGGCGCCTTCGATGCCGAACCGCTTCTGGCCGACGTACTTGGTGGCCAGGAACTTCTCCAGCGCTTCGGCCGCGTTGAGCCGACCGAGGATGTGAAGCTGTTCCTCGGTCGTGAGGGAGGTCTCGGCCCCCTCGACCGCTTCCTGGATCCACCGCTTCTCGGCCGGATTCTGGATGTGCATGTACTCGATTCCGACGGTGCGGCAATAGGCGTCGCGCAGCACGCCCAGGATTTCGCCGAGCGACAAGCGCCGCTCGCCCCCCACCGGTGCGTACACGCCGTTCTCGATGCCGGTGAGGAAGTCGCGATCCAGATCCCAGATGGTCAGGCCGTAGGTGGCCGGGTCCAGTTCGACCGGGATCGACGGCTCGCTCTTCCACCGCAGCGGGTCGAGGTCGGCGATCTTGTGACCCAGGACGCGGTGCATGTTGATGACGGTGTTGACCGCCATCTGCTTCTCGACCATGCCGGTCTCGGTGTCGCTCGGGCTGCGGTCGGTACGCCACTGGACCGCGGCGTACGGCACGCCGAGCGAGGCGAACACGTCCTCGTAGAACTCGTGTTCACCCATGAGAAGGTCCTGGAGCTTCTGGAGGAACAGTCCGGATTCGGCCCCTTGGATGATGCGGTGGTCGTAGGTGGAGGTCACGGTCATGACCTTGGATAGGCCGAGATCGGCGAGGGTGGCCGGGTCGGCCGCCTGGAACGCGGTCGGGTAGCCCAGACGGCCGACTCCGACGATGAGGCCCTGACCGGGCATGAGGCGGGGCACCGATTGGATCGTGCCGATCGTGCCCGGATTCGTGAGGGTGACGGTGGTGCCGGCGAAGTCGTCGGGGCTCAGCCTCTTGTCACGGACCTTCGCTATCAGACCTTCGTAGGCTCGGAGGAACCCGTCGAAACCGAGGGCGTCGGCGTCGTTGATGCAGGGCACCATCAGGCTGCGCGTGCCATCGTCGTTGGCGACGTCGACCGCCAGGCCCAAACCCACGTGATCGTGCCGGACGATGCGGGGCTTGCCGTCGACGCCCTCGAGGTAGCTGGCGTTCATGGCCGGCATGTGATCGGTGATGGCGCGCACGATCGCGTAGCCGATCAGATGGGTGAAGCTGACCTTGCCGCCCCGGGTCCGGCCCAGATATCCGTTGATGACCTTCCGATTGACCTCGAGCAGCCTCGCGGGGACCTCGCGGAAGCTGGTCGCGGTCGGAACGTCGAGCGACGCCTCCATGTTGGCCACGATGCGGGCCCCGACCCCGCGGATGAGCTCGCCGGGTTCGTCGGCGGGGGAGTCGGGGTCGGCCGCGGTGGTCCCGGGCACCGGGCGAGGGATCTCTTCGGGACCGGGATGTGATGGCGGCGTGTCGGGCCCCCCGTCCTCGAAGAACGTTCGCCACTCTGCACTGACGGAGGATGGATTGGCCAGGTACCGGCGGCGGGCATCGTCGATGAGCCACGCGTTCGGGTCGAGATTCGGGTCCGCTGCCACGGGAGCGAGGCTACTCCTCCGAGGCGGAGTCCCTTCGGGTGAGATCGTCGAACCACCAGGTTCCCGCCGGCGTGGGTTCGAAGCCCTCCAGGTAGGTCTGCCGGCCGAAGGCCGCTCGGTGGGCGACGAGAGGTACCAGCTCGACGTCGTCTCCCAGATCGGACCGTGTACCCAGGGCGTCGGTTGTGAGGAGCACCAGGTCGTATGCTCCGTCGGCGCGGCGTCGCTCGAGCGCTGCGGTGTCCAGACCGACCAGGGTGAGAGCCGGTCCGCGCGCGCTGAGCGAGGCGTGCAGTGACTCCGCCAGGACCCGGTGATCCTGGTTGGAGGCGTCGAAGATCAGCTCGGCCCCGTCGAACGCGGTTAGGGCCTTCCGACCAACGGCATCCTCGGTGCCCGATCGGACGCCGTAGGGGACCGACATCGTGCCGTCGCCGAGATCGGCGAGGGCGGCGTGGTCGAGCACGGCCTCGAGCCCGGGTCGGGCATCGCCGGTGTCGATGCCCGACCCACGACGGAGTCCGACGAAGCTCAGGCGGTGTGGCGCGGCGCGCACGACGTCCGGGTCGGGCAGATCGGCGATGTGCCAGCTGGGAATCGCGAGGAGATCGATCGTGCCGTCTCGGAATGCGGACAGTCGGTCGGCCGCATCGGGAATGGCCGTGGCGACAATCGTCGAGTACGTCGGAGGGGTCGAGCGGTGATGGACAGGGTTCACCACCAGGACCAGTTCGGTTTCGGGTTGCCAGGTCGAGAATCGATACGGACCGGCACCGAGGGGCCGGGAGAGGAACTCGGCTCGGGTCCGATCGCCGTAGTTCGCGGGATACACGGCAGCGGCCGGCTGGCTGAGCAACCGTTCGAGATGCGGTGCCGGCTCGCGTAGATGGAAGACCAGACGATGGTCGTCCACGATCGTGGTGCGCTCGATCACGTCGAACGCGTCGCCGTGGAGCGGTCCGGTCTGCCAGTCGCCGACCGAGAACGCGACGTCGGCCGCTGTGACCGGGTCACCACTCGAGAAGCGCGCCTCGGGATGAAGCCTGATCGAGAACGTGAGTGCCGCCTGGTCGTGGTTCCACGAGTACGCGAGCCCGCGGCCGAACGCCGTGCCGTCGGCCTCCTGCCTTATCAGCGGTTCCAGGACCTGTTGGATCAGCTGGGCCTGCGACGCGCTGGTCACCAGGGCCGGGTCCCATCGCTCGGGGAGGGCCCGTACGGCGACATGGAGCTCACCGACCGGGTGTTCCGGGGCGGCCGCCGGCAGAACCGCGGACCGGGGTGCGGCCTGTTCTCCCGGCGTCGAGTCGGGGGAACACCCGACGGACAGCACCACCAGGACGAGGGAGGCCGCCAGCGTGCGACCGAGCGGCGAAGCGGAGGACATCCATCTCGTTATCGGCGCGAACGGTCGGCCGGTAGAGGGCTGAACGCCTCAATCCGGCGATCTCGCCACCAACGGGTCAGCCGAACAGGGGGCGGTCCTCGTCGATGTCCATCGGCGGTCGCCCGTTCGGCCATCCCAGGGAGAGCGCGGCGGGGACGACGACCACCGCGACGACGGCGGCCGTCGAGGCACCGGCGATCCCGGCCGCGATGACGAGCGGCACACCGACGGTGGCGACCGCCGGTTCGAGTACGCGGACGACGAGGAGCATCACCCCGATGCCGGCCGCACTCGGGGCGGTGAACGCGAGCATTCCCGCGAAGCGCCGCGTCCGGGCGAGGGCCCACGCTGCCACCGGTCCCAGCACCGCGAACGCCATGACGGCAGGTGGCCACATGGCGGAGCCGACCCGCTCGGACCGCCTGACGGCACTGCCTCGGAGCTCAGAGGTCATATTCGCATCGGCGGCGGTCGCGGCGAGGTCGGCCTGCTGGGCATCGAGGTCCGAAGGTTCGCCGGGTCCGGTCAGCAAGATCATGCGGATCTGCTCCGCCGTGATCGTGAGCGCCTCGTTCAGCGTGCACGTCCGCCCGGCTGAGGAGCAGGACTCGTCGCCGCCGCCCACCATGAGCAGCTGCTCGAGCGCACGGCGGTTCGGATGTTCGCCATCGGATCGAATGACTTCCAGCAGCTCCTCGAGATCGCTTGGGCCGGGCACCGCGCCGGTCTGGCCCGAGATGATCGTGGTCAGCCCGAACGCTGCGCCGTCGAGGTCGAGCCGGCCGATCCGATCGACGGCCTCGATCCCGGTGAGATCCAGGATCCCGTCGGGGGTCGTGAGCACCACCCTGAGGTCGCCCACGGTGGAGGTGAGTTGAGCGGATCGAGCCGGGTCGCCGCTCGATCCCGTCCAGTCCGTGGGTTCCGTCGAGCGCGACAGGTCCGCCATCGCGATGGTCCCCAGGGCCAGGACACCGAATGCTCCGGCGATGACGGCGAGCGCTGTCGTCTTCGCATTCGGCAGGCCGCTCTGCTCGTCATCGACCGCCTTCCGGGACCCGATGCGGCGGGAGGACACGACGACGGCCCAGACCCCGGCCAGGCCCACGGCGCCGAGGACGGCCCACAGGAGCGCTCTTCCCGCACCAGACCCGAGTTCGGCTCTGATCGCAGGGTCGCCGCCGACCACGACGACCGTGGGTTCGGTGGAGGCCCGGTCGGCTTCGTCCGCCGCTTCCTCGAGCGCTTCGTGAACCTCCCCGGCGTCGATGCCGGGGGGCACGAGCCCGATGATCTGCAGGACGTGATCGTCGGGCAGGAGGGTGGCGAGCTGTGGTCGCACGACACCGTCGGGGTTTCTCACCAGGACTGTGACCCAGTCCGGATCGTCCAAGTCGGGCGCAATCCCTGCCGAGTGGGCCGACTCGGCCGACGCGACCGTCTCGATCGAGGAGATCACATCGGGGTCGACCGTGCGGAGCAGGGCATCTTCGAACCATCTGCTCGGGGCGTCTCGGACGTAGAGGTCATGGAGCACCTCGGTGAGAGTCACCGGTGACGCGAACGCCTCGACGCCCTGATCAGCCAACACCGCCTCGATGTCGCCGATCGTCGACCTGACCTCGGCGTCGGCCAGCAGGTCCTCGACCGGCCGATCTCCGCTCACAACCACGCGGATCATCTCGGGTTCGCCCTCACGGGCGGGCACATCCTGGTCGAGCCTGAGGATCGAGATCGCTCCGAGGGCCACGATCACACCCACGGAGAGGATCGCGGCGATCGCCTGAGCAGGACGGGCCGAGTGGGAGTCCGCGGCTGGTCGTGCGCGCATCACGATCGGCGTTCTCCCATCGGTCGTCACAGGCCACACTCCGCCGGTTCGCCCGGGCCTGTTCTTCCAGCGAAGGTACCGGTCGGCCCCACCCTTGCACCAGGCTCACCCGCGCCGCGGCTCGGCATTCGATGCCCCGGTGGGGCCCACTAGTCTGCGGGCGTGCTGATCGCGACGTGGAACGTCAACTCGCTGAAGGCCCGACTTCCACGGGTCGAGGAGTGGGTGGCGCATGTGAAACCCGACGTCCTGTGCATGCAGGAAACCAAGCTGGCCGACGCCGACTTCCCGCTCCTCACGTTCGAGGGTCTCGGCTACGAGGCCGTACACCACGGAGAGGGTCGTTGGAACGGTGTGGCGATCGTCTCTCGAGCCGGTATCGACGATGTGGTCTACGGATTCGCCGAGGGGATCGAGGCCGACCCGGATGCCCGCCTGGTCACAGCGACCTGCGGTGGGGTGCGGGTCGCGACGGTCTATGTCCCCAACGGGCGTGAGGTCGATCACGAGCACTACCGGTACAAGCTCTCGTGGCTCGGTCGACTCCGCGCCCATCTCGATGCGGTTGCCGACCCCGCCTCCGACGTCGTGGTCCTCGGGGACTGGAACATCGCTCCCGACGATCGTGATGTGCACGACCCGGCAGCCTTCGAGGGGTCGACGCACGTCACCGACCGCGAGCGCAAGGCCCTGGCCGAGGTCATGGGATTCGGGCTGGTCGATGTCTTCCGCGAGCGGTACGACGCCGGTGGCCTCTTCAGCTGGTGGGACTATCGGAGAGGGGACTTCCACAAGAAGAAGGGACTCCGCATCGATTACCTCCTGGCCAGTCGCGGCTTGGCCAGCCGGTCGGTCAGCGATCTGATCGACCGCAACGCACGCAAGGGGCAGAAGCCATCGGACCATGCACCCGTGCTCGGCCTCTTCGCCGACCGATGAGCGACGACGGACCGCTGTTCACGGGGGAACCAGAGCAGCGCCGGCGTCTTCAGAGCCGCTGGTCGCAGAGCGACGACGTCTCCGCGCATCAGGCCGAGCTGCGGAGAATGGCAGGCCAGATGCGGGAGGTGATCGACCTGATGGTCGCGTCGCAGGCTCCGACCGACCTGCTCACGGTCGCGGCTGATCGCATGGGTGACCTGATCGACGAGATGGGGAAATGGCCCTCCGGTCGCACCTACGAAGGCTTCGCCGAATCGGCGACCGCCGGTGCCGATCCCAACGCCACGTTCGATCACAGTCCGGTCCTGGGTCTCGCAAACCCCCTGTCCCCGCCGCTGCGGGTCGAGATCGAGGGTGACCGAGTTCTGGCCAATGTGCACTTCGGCAACGCCTACGAGGGGCCACCCGGGTGTGTCCACGGTGGGTACGTAGCGGCCATCTTCGACGAGCTGCTCGGCGCCACCCAGACGTTGTCCGGTACGGCGGGGATGACAGCCCGGCTCATCGTCAACTACCGCCGCCCTACTCCGTTGCGCACCGACCTCGTCGTCGAAGGGCGGCTCGTCCGGGTGGACGGCAGGAAGGTCTTCGTCGAGGGTCGATGCACCGTCGACGATGAGGTGACGGCCGACGCCGAGGGCCTGTTCATCACGATCGATCCCAAGCTCCTGTCGTACCTTCGCGATGCGCGGGACGCGAAGCCGACCAATCCCGGCCGGAGCTGATGCTCACATCACTCGACGAGCACGAGCTCCTGGTCTTCTGGACCCAGCTGTTCGCTCTCCTGGCCCTGGCTCGTGGCCTCGGCTACCTCTGCCGTGCCATAGGCCTACCGACCGTGATCGGCGAGCTCGGGGCCGGTGTGCTCCTCGGCCCGTCGGTGTTCGGACGTGTCTGGGAGGAAGGATTCGACTGGTTCCTCCCCGACAGCGCGATCCAGTCCGGGGCGCTGCAGGGCGTGGCCTGGCTGGGGGCGGCTCTGCTCCTGGTGGTGACCGGATTCGAGACCGACCTGACCCTCATCTCCCGACTGGGCCGTGCCGCGGCCTGGGTGACCGGATCCAGTCTGGTGGTGCCGCTCGCTGCCGGCCTGGCGGTGGGGTTCGCTCTCCCCGATGTGTTCAAGGGGGAGTTGGATGACCAGACGACGCTGGCCCTCTTCATAGCCGCCGCCCTGAGCGTCTCGTCGCTCGCCGTCGTGGGCAAGATCCTGTCCGAGCTCGGCCTGATGCGACGCGATTTCGGGCAGATCACCGTGGCGGCGGGGATGGCCAACGACGTCGTGGGGTGGGTCCTGCTCGGCGTCTTCGCCGGCATCGCGTCGTCGGGTCACATCTCCTTCGTGGACGTGGGCACGACCGTCCTGGGACTTGCGGTGTTCGTCGTGTTCGCTTTCACCATCGGGCAGCGCATCATCGACTACCTGCTGCGCCGGGCTCGGCGCGGCGGCGTCAACATCGGTGGTGGGATCACGGCGACGATGATCATCGCCCTGGGTTTCGGCGTGGTGACGCAGTGGCTCGGGGTCGAGGCACTTCTCGGCATGTTCATCGCCGGCATCGTGGTGAACCGATCCCGTTTCCAGCAGGGCCAGGTGACCGAGCACCTCGAGTCGGTCACGGCTTCGGTCGTGGCGCCCCTGTTCTTCGCCACTGCCGGCTTGCGGGCCGACTTCGGGCTGCTGACCGGTGACGCACTCGTGTGGGCGGTCGTCATCGTCGTCGTCGCCGCGGTGGCCAAGTTCGCCGGTGCCTACGGCGGTGCTCGCATCGGGGGTCTGACGAACCGCGAGGGTCTCGCCCTCGGCTCGGGGCTCAACGCCAGGGGAGCGCTCGAGATCGTGATCGCCACCGTCGGCTCGTCGCTCGGCGTCCTCTCGGATACGGCGTTCGCCGTCGTTGTCCTCGTCCCGTTGGTGACCTCGGTCGTCGCGTCGGTCGGACTCCGGCTCTCGGTCCACGGCTGGCACGGCACGGCGAGCGAGCGTGAACGGCTCGATCGAGAAGAGTCGCTGGCCCGCAACGTCGTGGTGAACTCCGATCGCATCCTCCTGCCCACGGCGGGCTCTCCCAACAGCATCGTCGCGGCGCAGGTGCTGCATTTCGCGTGGCCCGACGAGGCGCCGGCGACCGTCATCACGATCGGTGATGCGGTCGATCGTCCCGACCTCGAGCCGATCCGCAACGTCTTCTTCGACCGCGACTTCGACGAGAAACGGATCAGACGCGACGATCTGGCCGCCGCGATCCTGGATGAGGCCCGACTCGGCTACGGCGTCTGCGCGGTCGGGCTGGCCGACACCGGCCAGGAGGGAAGGCTGCTCTCGCCGGTCCTCGACGAGGTCCTGAGCCGGTCGCCGATCCCGGTCGTCATCGTGCGGCGGGCCCGCAACCAGGGCACGCGGCTGCCGGCGGCGTTCAGCCGAGCGCTCGTACCCGTCACGGGGGGCCGGTCATCACGGGCGGCGCAGGAGATCGCGTGCAGCATCAGCCATTCGCTGGGAACCGAGCTGGTCTTCACCCACGTCGTGGATCGCCCCGACAGCCGGATGGGTGCACTCGGTGACCTGCTCAGCATCCGGCGGGCCGGCACCTCGGGCGCGGCAAACGACCTGGACACGGCCGAGCGGATCGTGCAGGGAGCCATCACCCGGGCGGCGGAGTACGGGGTGAGTCCCAGGACCGATGTCCGGTCGGGCTCACCCGTCGGATCGGTGCTGGTGTCCGCCGCCGGGGACAACGGTGCCGACCTGGTGATCCTCGGGGCGTCGCTGCGACACGTCGAGGGCCGGCCCTTCCTGGGCCACGCGGTCGAACACGTGCTCGAGACGGTCGACGCGACGGTGGTGGTGGTGCTGTTGGCCGCCGACCCCGCCGAGTAGCCGATCCCCGGATCTAGCCGCAGTAGACCTCGATCGGGGCGACCATGGCGAGGAGGTTCTCCCCGAGCCCGCCGATGATCGCCCGCTCGACGGGACCGGCCACGAACGGCAGCCTGACCGAGATCGACCCGGCCGTCTCCCACCAGCAACTGGGCTCCCCCTCCGTCTCGGGCGGTTCGATGGCGATGATTCGGTGGGTCGCCCTTCCGCTCATGCGGTCCCCGTAGTGATCCGGAAGGAGCGTGAGCTCGATGAGGCCCCGCTCGGGATGATGAACCGATGCCTCGATCCAGGTCAGCCGTTCGGGCGTGATGAACGCGCCTGCACCCGGCGGGAGATCACCCTGGTATCGGTAGCGGATCTCGGCCTCGGTCGTTGTCTCGCCGGGGCGGATGTCGAGGACCTCGGGCGCGGTGATGTCAGGAAGATCCAGGCTTCGGTAGAAGGCCGGATCCGAGAAGACGGCGAACACGGTGGCGGCGTCGGCCGCCACCTTCTCGCGGAATCGGAAGTTCACGGGGCGATCGTCTCGCCGGTCGCGGTCTCGCGCACGATGGTGCAGATGGCGGCACTGTAGCGACGTCGATGGGACGGTCCCAGGCCGAGCGCGGCCAGGGCGTCGTCATCCTCGGGTGCGGCCTCGACGATCCTCTCCAGCGTGTCGTCGGCCAGCACGGCCAACGGAACCGCACCCGAGCGCTGGGCGACGGTGGTGCGCCAATCGTCGAGCCGCCGACGCAGCGCCTCACGCTGCCGGTCGACGGTCGGTCGTCGAAGGTCGATGATGGTGTCCGGCCGCGGTTTCGGTTGTTCACGGCGGCCCAGCTCTGCGATGGTCGCTTCGATCGGGGCGAGCCAGCGCGAGGGCTTGCGTCGGCTCACCCGGCTACCGAACTGACGGGTGGTCGCCCACGAGAGGACCAGCCGCCGACGGGCGCGGGTGATACCGACGTAGAGGAGCCGTCGCTCCTCGGCGAGCTCGCCGCCGGTCTCGGCGTGGCTTATCGGGACGAACCCCTCTTCGAGACCGGCCAGGAAGACGGTGTCCCACTCCAGGCCCTTGGCGGCGTGCAACGTCGCGATGTCGACCCGATCCGACGCCGCGGTCCCGCGGTCGTCGTCGGCCACCATGCCGCCGATCCAGCTAGCGAAGTCGTCGATTCCCGCCTCGGGTTGGATTGCTCGAAACTCGTGGCCGAGTCGGAGCAGCGACTCGGTGGCCGGCCCGCCCCGGCCTTCGGCTTCGTCGGTGGCCCAGTCCACGAGCGCCACCTCGAGGGTGGCGTGGGCCGGGAGTCGGCCCAGGGTTTCGTGGAGCTCGCCACCGGTCGCAGTGCCGGCGGCTCCTCGGATGCGGACGGGTATGCCGGCGTCGGACAGGGCCTCGGCGACGGTCGTGGCCTGGCTGTGGGTCCGAACCAGGACCCCGTGGCGACTCCAGCTCTGACCCGAGACGCGGCCGTCCCGGATCGCCTCGGCGATCCAGCGGGCTTCCGCGACATCGGATTCGAACTCGCGCATCTCGGGCAACGGTCCCGGTTCGGCCGTCACGGGAGCTACCGACGGACCCGGGAGGACGGCGGTTGCGGCGGCCAGGATCTCGCTGGTGCTGCGGTAGTTGGAGTCCAGCGAGACGGTGACGGCGCCGGGGAAGATGGCCTCGAAGTCCTGGAGGAATCCGGCGTCCGCGCCGTTCCACCCGTAGATGGCCTGATCGGGATCGCCCACCACGCAGAGATCGGATCGGCCTCCGATCCAGGCTTCGAGGAGTCGGAACTGCAGCGGGTTGACATCCTGGAACTCGTCGACGAAGAAGTGCCGGAACCGCCAGCGCAGTGCCCGGGCCCGCTCGGGCTGCGTGTCCAGGGTGTGGATGACCATGCGGAGGATGTCGTCGAAGTCCACGACGCGCTTCTGTCGCTTGGCCACCTCGTACGAGCGGTAGAGCTGCGTCACCTGTTCCGGCGGGCTGGCCGGCCGTCGGCCGGCGCGGGCGGCCTCGGCGCCATAGCGATCGGGTCCGATCATCCGGGCGGCCGCCCAGTCGATCTCGTTGCCGGCGTCTCCGAGGCGGAATCCCTCGGAGCGGGCCAGGCGACGGAGCATCGCACCACGCGATCGGAGAAGGGACGGCGCGGCGACCCGTTGATCGGTCCACCACTGCCGGAGTTGGGTCCACGCCGCGGCGTGGAAGGTCCCGGCCGCGATGGTGCCGGGAAGTCCCAGTGCGATGAGCCGTTGCCGCAGCTCTCCTGCGGCTTTCCGGGTGAAGGTCACCGCCAGGACCCGATCGGGATCCACCGTTTCGGTCTCGACTCCGTACGCGATCAAGCGGGTCAGGACCCGGGTCTTGCCCGACCCGGCGGGGGCCAGGATGCGGAGGGGTCGGTCGGCCGTCGTGACCGCATCCCGCTGCGCAGGATCCAGTCCGTCGAGCAGCCGGGAGGTGGTCACGAGCCGACGTTACGGCATTCGGTTCGGCGGTGTCGGCGCTCAGCTACGTCGCGAGATGGCGTCGGCAACGGCCAGCGTGCGGCGGGCCTGGTCGACGTGGAGATTCTCGATCATCCGGCCGTCGACGGTGACCACGCCGAGCCCGTCGGCGGTCGCTTCCTCGAAGGCCGCGATCACTCGGCGGGCATGGTCGATCTCCTCGACCGACGGGGCCCACACCTCGTTGGTCGGATCGACCTGGCTCGGGTGGATCAGCGTTTTGCCGTCGAATCCCAGCTGCGCGCCCTGCTCGCACTCGGATCGGAACCCCTCGGGATCCTTCACGTCGTTGTAGACCCCGTCGAGGATGACCTTGCCCGCGGCGCGGGCGGCGAGCAGAGCCGATGTCAGGTGGGGGAGGAGGGGTTGTCGTCCCGGGACGTGTGAGGCGTGGAGCTCCTTGACCAGGTCGTTGGTGCCCATCACCAGGACGTTGACCCGCTCGAACCGGGCGATGGACAGCGCGTCGAGGATCGCCTCGGGAGTCTCGACCATCGCCCAGATCATCGTGTGGTCGGGAGCGCCCGCTGCTTCGAGCGCGTCGGCCACGGTGGCGAGATGGTCGGGACCCGAGACCTTGGGGATCACGACGCCGGCGGGTCCGGCTGCTCCGGCCGCGGCGAGGTCGTCGGCTCCCCACGGCGTGTCGAGGCCGTTGCATCGAATGGTGAGCTCGCGGTAGCCGTACTCGCCCGAGGTGGCGGCCGCCACGGCCTGGGCGCGGGCCTGGTCCTTGGCGTCGGGTGCGACCGCGTCCTCGAGGTCGAAGATGATCGCGTCGCATGCGATGGTTTTCGCCTTCTCGAGCGCTCGTTCGTTGGCGGCAGGCATGTAGAGCACGCTGCGGCGGGGAGTGAGGTCGTCGGTTGGGTCGGTCATGACGCGAATCCGTACGTCGCGGCCAGCTCGGGATCTCGCGCGGCCAGGGACCGTGCCAGCTCGACCACGACCCGGCACTGCTTGACCGAGGCGTCGTCCTCCATCTTGCCGTCGAGCATGATGGCGCCGGTTCCGTCGCCCATGGCGTCGATGACGCGCTGGGCCTGCGTGACCGCTTCCGGGCTGGGACTGAAGACCCTCTTCGCGATGTCGATCTGGACCGGGTGCAGGCTCCAGGCTCCTACGCAGCCGAGCAGGTAGGCGTTGCGGAACTGATCCTCGCAGGCCCGCGTGTCGGCGATGTCGCCGAAGGGGCCGTAGAACGGGAGGATCCCGTGGGTGACGCAGGCATCGACCATGCGGGCGATGGTGTAGTGCCAGAGGTCCTGCTGGTAGGTGGCCCGGTCGGCGTCGGTGTCGACCGACCCGTCGGCGGCGGTCGGGGGGTCCTCGCGTACGACGTAATCGGGGTGGCCGCCCCCGACCCGGGTGGTCTTCATGCGGCGATTGGCGGCCAGGTCGGCCGGCCCCAGAGACAGGCCCTGCATGCGTGGTGATGCGCCGCAGATCTCCTCGACGTTGGCGACACCGCGGGCGGTCTCGAGGATGGCGTGGACGAGCAGCGGCTCGTCGATGCCCGCCTTGGCTTCGAGCTGGGCGAGCAGGCGGTCGACGAAGTGGATGTCTTCGGGGCCCTCGACCTTGGGGATCATGATCACGTCGAACGCGGCGCCGACCTCGGTGACCAGCGTCGTGATGTCGTCGAGGAACCAGGGCGAGTCGAGGCTGTTGACCCGGGTCCACAGCTGCGTGTCGCCCATGTCGACCGTGCCGGCCACCTCGACCAACCCGGCCCGGGCGGCCTCCTTGTCGTCGGCCGGAACCCCGTCCTCGAGGTTGCCGAGCAGGATGTCGACCGTGGGGGCGATGGCCGGGATCTTCGATCGCATCTTCTCGTTGGAAGGCGGGAAGAAGTGGATCATGCGCGACGGTCCGAACGGGATCTCGTGAACGGGATCGGGGGCGCCTACCGCCAGCGGCTTGAAGAAGTCCTTGGGGCTACGAGCAACCATGAATCGAGCGTCTCCGAGGCTTGGGAGTTTCGGGGCGGTGCCGAAACGGGTTCGGCGGGCCCAGGGCAGGGTCAGGGTAGCGTGAGGCCCGTGGTGCAGGACCATGCCGGGAGCATCGGCGCCGACGAGTTCGAGCACCTCGTCGCCCGGGCATACGACAGCCTTCCCGAAGCCTTGGCCCGCCAGATGGAGAACGTCGTGCTCGTGATCGAGGACCACGCACCCGAGCCCGGGTTGCTGGGCCTCTACGAAGGCATCCCACTCACCGATCGAGAGCAGTACGGGGGAATGGAGCTCCCGGATCGGATATCGATCTACCGCGACGCGATCTGTGCGGCGTGCCACAGCCGGTCCGAGGTGGTCGAACAGGTCAGGATCACCGTCATCCACGAGATAGCCCACCACTTCGGGATCGACGACGCGCGCCTCCATGAGTTGGGCTGGGGTTAGCGCGCCCGAACGGACGTTGGCACTACCATCGGACCGTGGCCTACTCGACGAAACTCCTCGGTCCCGAAGAGAAGATCATCAAGGATCTCCGTCCCCACTGGAAGTACCTCGTGGTGCCCGTGCTGGCGCTGGTGCTCGCCGTCGGGGTCGGGATCGCTCTGATCGCACGTTCGGACCCCGAGTGGATCCAGTGGGGCTGGGGCATCGTGGTCCTCGTGGCTCTCGGATGGGGCGTCAAGCGGTACGCCACGTGGATCTCGACCAACTTCGTCGTCACCACCGATCGGGTCATCTACCGCCACGGGGTGCTCTCCAAACACGGCGTCGAGATCCCGCTCGAGCGGATCAACACCGTGTTCTTCCACCAGAGGTTGTTGGAGCGGATCATCAATGCGGGTGATCTGGTCATCGAGTCGGCGGGTGAGACCGGCAAGAGCAACTTCCACGACATCCGGCACCCCGATCTGATCCAGGCCGAGATCTACCGCCAGATGGAGGACAACGAGAACCGGAAGTTCGACCGCATCAACCGCCCGGCCGCGGCGCTGTCGGTTCCCGAGCAGATAGAGAAGCTCGAAGAGCTGCGCCAGCGCGGTGTCCTGAGCGACGAGGAGTTCGCCGCGAAGAAGGCCGACCTGCTGGGGCGCATGTAGAGACCGCCGGGATGCGGGTGGTCAGCCTGGTCCCGTCGGTCACCGAGACGCTGATCGCCTGGGAGATCAGGCCGGTCGGCGTGACCCGTTTCTGTGAACGTCCCGATCTCGAGGCCGTCGGTGGCACCAAGGATCCCGACATCGCCCGGATCGTCGAGCTGGCACCGGACCTCGTGGTTCTGTGCATGGAGGAGAACCGGCGCGAGGACGCCGCCGAGTTGACCGCCGCCGGGGTCTCCGTCCACGTCGCCGACGTCAGGACGGTGAGCGGGGTTGCCGATGTGCTGACGGATCTGGCCGGCGCGGTCGGCCTCGACCCTGACGTGCTGGCGGCCCGGGGCCTCCTGGGCCGGGTCGAGCTCGGCGGTACCGGTGTCCGCCGCACGGCGTTCGTGCCGATCTGGCGCCGGCCTTGGATGAGCCTCGCCGCCGATACCTACGGCGCCGACCTGCTCGGCGGACTGGGCATCCGATCGGTGACTGCCGATCACACCGATCGCTATCCGACGGTCGACCTCGAGGAGATGGCGGCGGCGGGACCCGACCTGGTGTTGGCCCCGTCGGAGCCCTACCACTTCGCCGAGAGGCACCGGGCCGAGCTCGAGGTGGTCGCTCCCGTGATCTTCGTGGACGGTGCCGATCTGTTCTGGTGGGGCGTCCGCACGCCCGCCGCCGTCGAGCGGCTGAAGTCGGTGCTGGCGGAGCTGTAGCCCGCGCCACCCCGGACGAACTTTGTGCGCTGACGGGCACCTGTGTACCGGCAGAGCACAAAGTTCCCGGTTTGGCGGTCGGACCCCGTGCTCACTCGAGGCGGGCGATGGTCTCGCCGAGGGTCTCGAGCAGATCGTGTTCCCACGGTGCCCGCAGGGCCAGGTTGATCTGGTCGGCGCCGGCCTCGGCATAGCGCCCGATGCTGTCGGTCATCTGCTCGGTCGAGCCCATGAGGACACCAGGTCGGACCATCTCGGCGATGGCACCGAACTGACGGGCCAGGGCGTCGTCGTCGGGGGCCACGCCGACGTTGACCGCGCAGCGGATCTCCGAGGGGTCCCGACCGACGTCGGCGCAGTGGTCGTGCAGCACCGATCGCTTGTGGGCGAAGAGCTCGGGCGGGATGAACGGCACGTTCCAGCCGTCGGCATGGCGGGCGGCGATCCGCAGCGTTCGCTTCTCCCCTGCGCCACCGACCCAGATGGGTAGCTCGGCCTGCACGGGCTTCGGATCGCAGTGGGCCTCGGTGAGTGTGAAGTGCCGGCCGGCGAAGTCGGTCACCTCGTTGCGGAGCAGCGAGCGAACGCAGGCCACCGACTCTTCGAGGATGTCGAGGCGCGTCCCCGCGCCGGGGAACTCGATGCCGTACGCGTCGTACTCCGGCTGGGCCCAACCGGCGCCGATGCCGAACTCGGCGCGTCCTCCGGACAGGTGGTCGATGGTGGCCATGGCGTTGGCGAGCACCGCCGGATGCCGGTACCCGGCGCAGTACACCAACGAACCGCAGCGCACCCGCTCGGTGTGACAGGCCAGGGCGGCGTGGGAGGCGACGGCCTCGTGACCGTGCGTGCCGAGAAGATCGGCGGCATAGAAGTGATCCCAGATGGAGATCCACTCGAACCCGAGCTCCTCGATCCTGGTCCAGAGCGATCGCAGCTCGTCGACCGTCGTGTCCTGCAGGCCGGTGTGCACCCCGAAGCTCGGTTTCATGCGCCGACCGTACCCCTTGCTCGCGGCTCGGCGACGGTACGGCGGACGCGGTTCAGCGCTGGAGTCGCATGGGGAGGTGCAGGATGCCGTCCTCGACGTAGTCCGCGCCGCTGCGAGCGAAGCCGAACCGGGCGTACCAACCCTCGAGGGGGGTCTGGGCGCCGATGGATACCGGTCCGGCGACCGACCCGAGGGCCGATTCGACCAGGTCCGTGGCTACCGGGCCACCCCGGGCCGAGGCGTGGGCGGCAACCCGGCCGAGGATGTGCCCGTCGCCTGCCTCGTCGGCGAGCAGCCGGCAGGTCGCCAGGACCGACCCGTCGGTGGTCGCCCACCAGTGCACCGCTGTCGGTTCGGTGTCGCGCCCGTCGAGCTCGGGGTACGGGCACCGCTGTTCGACGACGAACACGTCGACGCGGAGGCGGAGGATGTCGTACATCGTCAGCGGGGGCACCGCGGCGAACGGAGCCGAAGAAACCCGGAGGCTCATGGCTCGAACGGTAGCCGTCGGGGTCGATCGTCTTGACCGACCGGTCCGGTCGCCGGGAGACTGGCGAGATGGCAACCGCACCGGTGAACGGCATCGAGATCTTCTACGACTCGTGGGGGAATGAGGACGACCCGACGATCGTCCTCATCATGGGACTGGGCGCACAGATGGTCGTCTGGCACGAGGACTTCATCGGTGCGTTGGTCGAGCGCGGCCATCATGTCGTCCGGTTCGACAACAGGGACGTCGGGCTGTCCAGCAAGTTCCACGACGTCTGCCCCGATCCTGTCACCCGGATCGGGGCGCTGTTCACGGGCGGCGAGGCCGATCCGCCGTACCTTCTGACCGACATGGCCGCCGACGTGGCCGGACTTCTCGATCACCTCGGGGTGGAGGGGGCCCACGTCGTCGGAGCGTCGATGGGCGGCATGATCGCTCAGCAGTTCGTCATCGACCACCCGCAGCGGGCGCTCACGCTGACCTCGGTCATGTCCACCACCGGCGAGCTCGGTGTAGGCGAGGCGTCGCCCGAAGTCCTCCTCGGTATGACGACACCCCAGGCCGCCGATCGCGAGACCGCAATCGCCCAAGGGGTCGAGCAGGCCCGGATCATCGCGTCGCCCGACCACTGGGACGAAGCCCTGGCCACCGAACGCATCCAGGTCCAGTACGACCGCTGTAATCATCCGGAAGGTCTGGCCCGCCAGCTCCTCGCGGTCCTGTCGTCTCCCAGCCGTGAGAGGGGACTGGCCGGGTACGACCGGCCGGCTCTCGTGGTCCACGGACGGCTCGACCCGTTGGTGGGATTCAGCGGTGGCGAACGCACCGCCGAGGTTCTGCCTGCGGCCGAGACGCTCTTCCTCGACGACATGGCGCACGACATCCCCCGGGCGCACTGGCCGACGATCGTCGATTCGATCCACGCGACCGTCAAGCGGGCAGGCTGATGGCCGGGCCGCTGTCAGGAGTGAAGGTCCTGGAGCTCGCGGGAATCGGTCCGGGTCCGTTCTGCGCCATGATGCTCGCCGACATGGGCGCCGAGGTCATCCGGCTCGACCGGGCCGGCCAGGCGGGCGGGGGCGATCCCGGCCTACCCCCCGGCGATGTTCTCAACCGTGGTCGACGATCGGTCGGCGTCAACCTGAAGTCGGCCGACGGAGTCGAGACCGTGCTACGTCTCGTCGAGCGGGCCGACGCGCTCATCGAAGGTTTCAGGCCCGGCGTCACCGAGCGGCTCGGTCTCGGCCCCGATGACTGCCTCGGGCGGAATCCTGCGCTGGTCTACGGACGGATGACGGGCTGGGGTCAGGATGGCCCCTGGGCCTCGATGGCCGGCCATGACATCAACTACATCGCGCTGGCCGGGGCGCTCGACCCGATCGGCAGCCGAGGAGGACCACCGGTCCCCCCGTTGAACCTCGTCGGCGACTTCGGGGGTGGTGGCATGCTGCTCGCCTTCGGGCTCGTGTGCGGGATCATCGAAGCACGGGGATCAGGGCAGGGTCAGGTCGTCGACGCCGCGATGGTCGACGGTTCGGCGGTGCTTACGACGATGTTCCATTCGTTCCGGGCCATGGGGTTCTGGAACGACGAACGCGGCACCAACATGCTGGACAGCGGCGCTCACTACTACGACGTCTACGAGACGGCCGATGGTCTCTACATCTCGCTCGGCAGCATCGAACCGCAGTTCTACGCGGAGATGCTGGAGAAGCTCGGGCTCGCCGGCGAAGAACTTCCCTCACAGATGGATCGGGTCGCCTGGCCCGAACTGAAGGAGCGGGTGGGCGCGGTCGTCAAGACCAAGACCCGGGCCGAGTGGGAGGAGATCATGAGCGGTTCCGACGTCTGTTTCGCTCCGGTGCTGGGCCTGGGCGAGGCCCCCGAACACCCGCACAACGTCGCGCGCGGGGTCTTCACCGAGCGGTATGGGATCGTGCAACCCTCGCCGGCTCCCCGGTTCAGCCGTACCGAACCCGAACTCGATCTCCCGCCCCCCCACGCCGGACAGCACACCGACGAGGTCCTGACCGCGTGGGGCTTCGGCGACGACGAGGTCACCTCGCTCCGTGCGTCGGGTGCGATCGCTTGAGCGTGGTCGGTGGGAGGGGCCGGCGGTCAGCGCCGTGAGGGACCGAGCAGGCGCGTGACGACCGCGCCCTCGCTGAAGATCGTGATGTCGCCGTCGACCGAGACCTTCAACACGACATCGGCCACCTCGGACAGGGACCGGGCTGCAGCGGTCCTGGCCCCCTCGTGTTCGCTGTCGGTCGAGGTGACGATGGCCCCGTAGCTGATCAGCCCTCCGTTGTGGTCCAGGACGGTAGCGCCGTCGAGGGTTGCCAGTCGGGCAAGCGTGTGCTCGTCCAGCTCGGCGGCGTCGATCAGGTGGTGGAGCCGCGCCTCGGGGCGCATCTCCTCCGGTTCGAGGTCGCCACGGAGGTCGTAGCGGTCCTTGGCCGGAACGACGTCGGCCAAGCGATCCGGGTCGTCGACGACGGCGAGGATCGCACCGCTCGGTTGGGCGGAGATGATGAAGGCGGTCCGGGCGACGAGGGCGGCGACCTCCCGGCTGCCGATCATGTCGGCGATCGACGTCGAGAGCTGGAGAGGAAAGGCGGTCCAGTGCTCGCGTTGGCGGACCAGCAGCGGCTGGCCGTCGACGAATGTCCAGATGCTCCGGTCGGCCCGTACGAAGAACCCCACGCCCCCGAGCCTGCGGGTCGCCTCGGCGACGAGCAGCCCGCCGTCGAAGGAATGCTGCGCGCTCATCGCGACGCGTTTCGGGTCGGTCGACCACCGGTCGAGGCGGTGCCACTGCATCTCGGTGCGCGCCCGACCCCGCGGGTCGACCACCAGGACGGAACGTTGCCCGTCGAACAACAGCGGGGCTCGCTTGGCCGATCGCAGATCGTCGGGGTACCGGAACTCGAGGGTCGGCGT
Source organism: uncultured Acidimicrobiales bacterium (assembly GCA_963695075.1). Taxonomy (GTDB): domain Bacteria; phylum Actinomycetota; class Acidimicrobiia; order Acidimicrobiales; family CAWCAL01; genus CAWCAL01. Next base: position 249,366 of record CAVOFR010000003.1, on the reverse strand, counting down.
GTCCTCGAGGAAGTCCGCGATGATCGCGCCGTGGGTGAGCGGGTGGGCCTCGACCCGGGTGCCGCTCAGCTCGATCAGGTAATCGATGGTCTCGGATATCAGATCGGTCTGCGTCGTTCCACCGACCCTCGAGGCCAGGTAGTCGGCCAGGATCTCGGCCGCGACGGCGTCGCGACAGGCTCGGCCCAGCGAAGCGTCGATGCGTCCGGGTGCGGGCGTGGTCTGTGGTCGCAGACGGGCTGCGGCGCGGACTCCTGCGCCGGGTAGGGACGTCAACAGCTCGCGCAACGACCGGCGGGCATCGCGGTCGGGCAGCATCGCGGCCTGTTCGTCCGGTCGTACCGTGATCGTCATCCGCCACCCGGGAGGACCGCTGTCGGACGCGGTCTCGCTCCCGGCGGGACACCGATTCGGCGCGGCGGCGCCGTCCTCGGCCGAATAGGAGACGGCGACGGTCGAGCCGGCGACCACATCGGAGATCGCGGCGGCGACCGCGGTCGCGATCGGGTCATCGGGTGGGCCCGAATCGCAGGGCGACGGAGTGGTCATGCGATCAGTCTGGCCGTTGGAGCTCCTCATCGTTCGGGCTGGAGCCGGAAATCGGCGAAGTCGAAGGCCGGTGAGAAGACGCAGCTGACCAGCGCGTCTGCCAAGCAGGCAGCGTGCGCTGCCAGATCGAGCGGGAGGCCGTTACGCGGCCCGGCCGTGCTTCCAGTACCCGCGCACCGTGGCCGCCGACCGCGCCAGCCCGCGCTCTTCGAACAGGTGGTTCCGGATCTTCCGCACCGAGGCTGCCTCGCCGGCGACCCACACCGCGGGCGGCATGTCCTCGAGCGAGGTGATGGCGTCCACCAGTGCGGTACCGGGATCGTCACCCGGCGACAGCACATGCCAGCTGTCCTCGACACGGGTGTGCACCGGGAGGTTGGGCCGGGCCACCCGGTCGACGATCTCGATGACCACACGGACGGGCATGGAGTCGGGCAGCGCTTCGAGCAGTTGGGCGATCGCCGGAAGGGCCGTTTCGTCACCAGCGAGAAGGTAGCCGGATGCGGTCGGGTCGATCCGGTACCCGCGTCCCGGACCGGAGACGGCCGCTTGGCGACCGACCGCCACGGACGACGCCCAGCGGGACGCGGCGCCTCCGTCGTGAACGACGATGTCGAGTGTCAGGTCGAGAGTCTCGTGATCGAAGTGGCGGGGGGTGAAGGTCCGGATCGGTGCCCGCGATCCATCGGCGAGCTGGAACTGGTTGCCGGTCCAGATCGGCATCTGCAGATCACCGTCTGCGGTCGGCAACAGCAGCCGTACCGAAGCCGCCGCTTCGCTGATCTCGAAGCCGGCGAGCTGTCGCCCGCCGAGAACGACTCGACGCATCCGCGGGGTGAGTTCTTCGGTGTCTCGGACCGCGACCCGCCGGAAAGGGGGCGGTTCGCGGCGGATCGGGGCCCGACCGGTCCGGTCAGAGGTGCTCACGCTCCGTCGAGCCTAGGCTTCCCTGAATGCCGACGCTGGTCTGCTTCCACGCCCACCCCGACGACGAGGCGATCGCCACGGGCGGCACGATGGCCCTCGCCGCGCAGGCCGGACTCGATGTCGTGCTGGTCGTCGCCACCGGTGGCGAGCACGGCGAACCCCAGCCGGGAGTGCTCGAGGAGGGAGAGGAGCTCGGCGATCGGCGGGTGCAGGAGGTGGTCGAAGCAGGCGCGATTCTCGGTGCATCCCGGGTGGAGCTTCTCGGCTACACCGATTCCGGCATGATGGGCGAGCCGACCAACGAGAATCCTGACTGCTTCTGGCAGGCCGACGTCGACCGAGTGGCCCAGCGGCTCGCCGGTCTGCTCACCGAAGTCGACGCCGACATCCTCACCGTCTACGACGAGAACGGTGGGTATGGCCATCCCGATCACATCCAGGTCCATCGGGTGGGGACCGCGGCGGCAGCGCTCGCCGGCGTCGATCGCGTCTTCGAGGCCACCATGAACAGGACCCGAATCATGCGCCAGATGATCGAGCGGGCCGATGAGCTGGCCGAGGCCGGCGTCGAGCCGCCCGATGCCACCGAGGCCGAGTCATTCGGCCTGGAGGAGGAGCACCTCACCCACGCCGTCGACGTGCTGGCGGTGCTCGACCGCAAGAAGGCCGCCCTGGTCGCCCATGCCAGCCAGATCGGACCCGACTCCTTCTTCATGATGATGCCCGAGGACGCTTTCGCCGATGCATTCGGCATGGAGTTCTACCGCGAGCACGGGGTTCGCCGGAACGGCGCGCCGATGTCGAGCTCTCTCTGGTGACGCTCCGCTACCCTGGGTCCACACCGAACCCTGGGGAGGCCCCGTGAAGCGCATGCTCCCGGTCGAGGAACTGGCCCGTGACGCCAGGTTCGAGCGGATGCGGATCGAGGACGTGGTCTTCGATCCTCGCAACCAGGTCGCCTTCGACGAGAGCCGTCGCCGGGGAGGCTTCCACAAGGACAACGGAGAGACACCGGACGCCGTCCGGGGTCTGATGCACGGGATCTTCGTCGGTGAGATCCAGGCCCTCGAGGGGGCCGGCCGGACCTGTTGGGATTTCGAAGTCGGCGACGGCTCGGATCAGGCGCCATTCGAGCTGAAGCTCGACATGGCCCGGCAGTGTTGGGACGAGGCCCGCCACGTCGAGATCTCGGTCAAGCTCGCCGAGCACATGGGCTCGACCATCGGCGAGTTCGCCGAACAGACGCTTCTGTACGAGGCTGCCTGCAACGCCGATCCGGTGCTCAGACTGACCGGCGTCAATCGAGCCCTCGAAGGGCTGGCCATCGACGTCTTCAACACGATGCGCGAGTTCGGCGACGCGGTCGCCGACCCCGTCCTGTACTACTGCGAGGACTGGATGCTGGCCGACGAGGTCACCCACGTGAAGATGGGGTCCGACTGGTTGCGGCGTCTCACCGCGGACGACCCCGAGCGTCAGGACAACGCCCTCGAATTCCAGCGGTCGGTCGACAAGCTGTTCAGCTTCGGCGGCCTCCGCGGCGAGTCAGAGGAAAACCCCGTGCACCTGGCCCGGACGTTCCGGTCGCTCGCCGGGTTCTCCGAGAACGAGATCTCCGATCTCGTCGACACGGCGGCCGAGGCCATGGTCGAGGCGCAGGCCATGAGCGAGGCCAACCGACCGACCTGAACGCCGGTTCGGGCCGGTCGACAGAGGGGCTGCCATGTCGCTTCGGGACCTGCACGCCACGTTCGCGTGGGTGGTGATCGTTGCCAATGGCATCGTCGGCCTCTGGGCGCTCGGTGCGCACAGGTTCCCGGCCCTGCGGCACCGGGCGCTGTGGTGGTGCATAACCGGTGCCGAGGTGGCGATCTTCGCTCAGGTCGGCCTCGGCGTCTGGCTGCTCAGCGGCGAGGGGATCGAGGTCGCCCAATTCCACCAGTTCTACGGTTTCGTGACCATCGTGGCGATCGGCATCATCTACAGCTACCGCAATCAGATGAAGGCGACGCAGTACCTGCTCTACGGCTTCGGCAGCCTCTTCCTCATGGGGCTGGGCCTGCGAGCCGTGGTGTTGGGGTAGGCGTCAGAGGTTGACGACCGGGCAGGTGAGGGTCCGGGTGATTCCCTCGAGCATCTGGACCTTGCTCACGACCATCTTGCCCAGTTCGTCCACGGTGGCGGCCTCGGCCCGCACGATCACGTCGTAGGGGCCGGTCACGTCGTCGGCGGAGACGACCCCGGCCAGATCGCGGACCTGGTCGGCCACGTTCGCGGCCTTCCCGACCTCGGTCTGGATGAGGATGTAGGCACTGACCGACATGGCGGACCCCCCGGATGTTGGCGATGGCCAATCGTAGTGGCGCCGGGGGACCGCCGCGCCGGTCGACCGGGGACGAGGTCAGTTCGCCGAGGCGCCTGTGGCCTCGCCGCCGCCGGTCTCGGTGGTGTCGTTCGCAACCAGGGAGCCCGGGACGCCGGACGAGATGAGCACCTTCTTGGGCTTGGCCTCTTCGGCATAGGGAATCGTGATGGTCAGGACACCGCCGTCGAAGCTGGCGTCGGTCCCGTTGCCGTCGAGGGCCGTGGAGAGGGAGAGCTCGGTGCGAAAGGACCCGTACGGCCGGTTCTGGATGGCAAAGTCCGCCCCCTCGGGGACCGGCCGGTCGAAGGCCAGGGTGAGGGTGCGGTTCTCGACGGTGAGCTCGACCGAATCGGGATCGGCGCCGGGCAGGTCGGCCAGGATCTCGAGGTGGGATTCGTGTCGGACGACGTCGATCGGCACCGATCTCGTCCGGGCGAGAGGGCGGGTGGCGGGGAAGGGAGAGAAGTACGGGTCGAATCGGGTGAACATCGTGGCTCCTGAGGGTCGGGTTTGATCCTCCCTCAGGCTACTAGCTAAGTTGATAATGAACAACTCAACTTATGTCAGTCTTCTGGGTTTGGGGCTGGGTTGGGGGCAAAGCCCCGGCTCCGGCTACATCACGGCCTTGATGCCCAGGTCGGCGAATCCCTTCGTCTCGTAGTTCTCCTGGAACATGTCGCGCAGCTCGAGCGCGGCCGCGTCATAGGCCTCGGGGTCGTCCCAGGTGTTGCGCGGGTTGAGGATCTCGGAGGGCACGCCGGGGCAGCTCGTGGGCATGCGGAGGCCGAAGAGCGGGTGGAGCTCCGTTTCCACGTCGTCCAGATCGCCGTCGAGGGCGGCATCGAGCAACGCCCGGGTGTGGCCGATCGAGATACGCGAGCCGGTGCCGTAGGCGCCGCCCGACCATCCGGTGTTGAGCAGCACGCACCGCGTCTCGTGCGACGCCATCTGCGCGGCCAGGAGCTCGGCGTAGACCGACGGCTTGTGCGACATGAACGGCGCCCCGAAACAGGCGCTGAACGTGGCCTGGGGTTCGGTGATCCCGACCTCGGTGCCGGCCAGCTTGGACGTGAATCCGGTGACGAAGTGGTACATGACCTCTTCCCCGGTGAGGATCGACACGGGCGGCAACACCCCGAAGGCATCGGCGGTCAAGAGCACGATCGTCTTCGGATGCGGTCCGCTGGCTCCCTCGGCCACATTCGGGTTGCAGCTCAAAGGGTAGGCGAACCGCGTGTTCTCGGTGACGCTGTCGTCGGTGAGATCGAACTCCTGGGGATCGGTATCGATGAGGGCCTTGCCCGGGAGCGGCGGCACGTTCTCGATCAGGGTGCCCTTCATCGAGAGGGCGGCGGCGATGACCGGCTCGACCTCCTTGTCCAGGTGGATCAGCTTGGCGTAGCAGCCGTCCTCGAAGTTGGTGACACCCTTGTCGGTCCAGACATGCTCGTCGTCTCCGATGAGCTGGCGGTCGGGGTCGGCCGAGAGCGTGGTCTTCCCGGTTCCCGACAGGCCGAAGAGGATGGCGCTGTCGCCGGACTCGCCGACGTTGGCCGAACAGTGCATCGGCAACTGCCCGTCATGCGGGAGGACGAAGTTCATCACGGTGAACATGGTCTTCTTGTTCACTCCGCAGTAGTCGGCGCGGCCGAGGACGAGGCCAATCCGGTTCTTCACGTCGATGATGACGGCCCGCTCGCCCGGGGTGCCATCGCGCGCCGGGTCGCAGTGGAAGGACGGGACGTTGATGAGGGTCCAGCCCTCGGTCGCCCGGTCGTCGTCGTCGCGCACACCCTTCGGGAACATGATGTTGCAGAAGTAGGCATGCGTCGCGTATTCGCCCACGAACCGATAGGGCCGGGCGACGCTCGGCTCGGCTCCGCAGAACACGTCGGTCACGTAGAGCGTGGCGTTGCGGTCGTTCAGGTGCTGGACCACCCGGGGCAGCAGGGCTTCGAAGCTGTGGGGATCGAACTTCTTGAAATCGGGCTTCCACCAGAGCTCGTCCTCGAGCTCGGGCCACGCCACCGCGAAGGTGTCCTGGACCGGACGTCCGGTGCAGGACGGATCGGTGTAGTAGACCAAGGGGCCCTCGGTCCCGAGGGCGGTGGCGAACGCCTTCTGGTCGTCGTCCGGGCCATCGGGCAGGGTTCGACCTCGATCGTGCTCGATGGCGGCGGCGAACAGCTCGTCCTGGGAGAGCCCGACCTGCAGTTGCACGGTGTCGAGTCCGAACTGTGCCTTCAAATGGGCCTCAACGCTCATGGGGTCCTTCTTCCTCGAGCCCGCGTCGTGCCGGGATCAGCCCGGCAGGAAGACAACGAACGTACCCAACCTGATCGCCGATCGACAACGCGCTCTTCGTCCCGTCGGAGCGCCTAGACCACCCCCTAGTCGGAAGTGGCGACGCCTTTGGTTCCCAGGTCGATCTCGGAACCGAGCTTCAGCGCGGTGGCCCGCTCGTCCCCGTCGAGATCGAAGACGACACGCTGGCCCTGGCGCAGCATCCTGAAGATCGAGTTCTCGAGAGCGTCGTAGGCCAGATCGAATTCGGCCAGGTCGGTATCGCGGATGAGAACGCCATCGCGCGTCGTTGGATCGTAGGACTTGATCACACCTTGCACGGGGGGCTCCTCACGACTCGTCGATGAGCTCGGGTTGCGCCGACGCCTCGACGGAAGCCTCGACGGAAGCCTCGACGGAAGCGGCACGGAAAGAAGTATGGACGAAAGCAGGTATGGACAGAAGATAGCCAGCCGTGCTCGCCGATGCCCGATCCGAGGCCACCGGATCCCACGCGGCGAGGTCGGTGATCCGGGGCATGGTTACGATCGGCCCGTGACCACGGATCTCAGGAGTACCGATCCTCGTCTCGACCCCACGGACCTCGTACGCATGCTCGAGGCGGCCCGCGACCGCCTCGCCTCCCACCAGGGATGGCTCGACCGACTCAACGTGTTTCCCGTGGCGGATTCCGATACCGGCCGCAACCTCGTGGCCACGCTCGCTCACGTCGCCGACGCTGCACGTCGGTCCGCCGCCGACGAGGTCTCCACCGCCGTGGCGCGCGCTGCCATCAGGGCGGCCAGGGGAAACTCCGGCGTGATCATGGCCGAGTGGCTTCGAGGATTCGTCACCCCGATCCCCGGCTCCCTGCGCACGAGTCTCGACGTGGCGTCCGAGCACGCGCGCGCGGCCGTCACCCGGCCCGTCGAGGGCACGATCCTCACCGTCGCCCGAGATGCCGCTGCATCCGCCGAGGGATGCAGCCCGCTCGAAATCGTGGCGTCAGCTCGTCGCGGTGCGGAGGAGTCCCTCGAGCGCACCACCGGTCTGCTTCCGGTGCTGGCCCGGCACGGTGTGGTCGACGCCGGCGGTGCAGGTCTGGTCTGCGTACTGGACGGATTCGTCAGCGGCCTGGGTGGGGACTCGCCCCGCCGGGACGAGTCGATTGTTCGGAACGATCCAGACCCCGGCGAGACCGATCCGGCCCGGGTCGAAGTGATGGTGACGATCCAGGGAACCGCCGAGCAGGTGGAGCGGATCGAACGGGAATGGGAACGCGTCGGTGATTCGGTCGCGGTGGCCGGCACGGGCGATCTGTGGCGTCTGCACGTCCACTCGGACCGGCCCGACGAGGCGTTGGCCGTGGCGAAGCGGCACGGTGCGGTGATCGACCACCTCATCGAACCTCTCGCCCGGGAAGATCCATGAGCGGCCGACCCCTGACGCTGCTCGATCTCGACCGGCTGCCGGTCGCCACGCTCCGCGGCGTCGGCCCGAAACGGGACGAGGCACTCGCTGCGATCGACGTGCGATCCGTCCTCGATCTGCTGATGCACTATCCGAGGCGTTACATCGATCGGACCAGGCAGGAGCGGATAGCCGACCTGGTACCCGGCGACGAGGCGATGGTCATGGTCGAGGTGCGGTCGGTCCAGGCGCGCCGCACGCGGAATCGGCGGACGATGGTGACCGTGAAGGTCGGCGACGACAGCGGCACGTTGGATCTCACGTTCTTCAATCAGCCTTGGCGCGAACGGCAGCTCGAGGAGGGCGCGCAGCTGGTCGTCTACGGCAAGATGGATCTCTACCGAGGCCGTCCGCAGATGACGAACCCCGTCGTCGACCCGGTCGGGAACCGGACCGGGCGGATCGTTCCGGTCTACCCGCAGTCCGAGAAGGCCGGGCTGACGACCTGGGACGTGGGGGAGTGGGTCGCCGAGGCGCTGCGCCGCTCGGCCGACCGCGGTATAGCCGACCCGGTTCCGGATCAGGTGCTCCGCTCCGAGGGTCTGGTGGATCGTGACCGGGCGTTGTCGGCCATCCACCGACCCGAGTCGATGGGTGACGTCACGATCGGGCGGCGCCGACTGGTCTTCGACGAGTTGCTGCGCATCCAGCTGGCGCTGGTGCTGCGGAAGCGTCACTTCGAGGCAGAGCTGACCGGCGTGGAGCACGACCGCGCGTCCTCGGGAGAGATCCTCGCCTCGTTCCACGCGTCGCTGTCCTTCCCTCTCACCGAGGCGCAGTGCCGCGTGATCGACGAGATCCGGGACGACCTCGCCGACCGGTCACCGATGCACCGACTGCTCCAGGGTGACGTCGGCTCCGGCAAGACACTCGTCGCCGTGTCCGCTCTGCTCGTGGGAATCGCGGGGGGGCATCAAGGGGCGATGATGGCTCCCACCGAAGTCCTGGCCGAGCAGCACGCCGCGGCGGTGCGACCTCTGCTCGCTCCGTTCGAAGTGCCAGATCCGACGACCCTCATGGGCGTGCGACAGATGCGGGTCGAGCTGCTCACCAATCGGGTCGGTGCGGCCGAGCGACGTAGGATCCTGGCCGCACTGGCCGATGGAACCTGTGACCTCGTGATCGGAACGCATGCTCTGATCCAGGAGTCGGTCGAGTTCGCCTCGCTCGGCGTCGTCGTCATCGACGAGCAACACCGTTTCGGCGTCGAACAGCGAGCGGCGCTCCGCGACAAGGGTGCCGGGGTGGACATGCCCGATGTCCTCGTCATGACGGCCACGCCGATTCCCCGCACGGCGGCGATGACCGTGTACGGCGACCTCGACGTCTCGATCCTCGACGAGCTGCCCCCTGGGCGCACACCGATCGAGACCACCTGGGTCCGGCCGTCCTCCGACGACGAGCGGTCGATGTGGGAGAAGGTGCGCGATCAGGTCGCTTCCGGACGCCAGGTCTATGTCGTCTGTCCGCTCATCGGGGAGAGCGAGAAACTCCAGGTGGCGTCGGCGGAAGAGACCCACGAGCGACTGGCAGGCGACGAGCTCTCGGGTCTCCGGTTGGGGCTGTTGCACGGGCGGGTGCCGGCCGCCGAGCGCGACGCTCGGATGGGAGCGTTCCGGAGCGGGGAGATCGATGTTCTGATCGCGACCACGGTCATAGAGGTGGGCGTCGACGTTCCCAATGCCACGGTCATGGTCGTGCTCGACGCCGACCGGTTCGGCATCGCACAGCTCCACCAACTGCGGGGTCGCGTCGGCCGGGGGACCGAGGTCTCGGCGTGTTACCTGGTGGGAGAGGGCGCGACCCCCGAAGCCGAGGAACGGCTCAGAGCCCTGGTGCGAACCACCGATGGTTTCGATCTGGCCGAGGTGGATCTCGAGCTGCGGGGAGAGGGCACGATCATGGGCGAGCGGCAGAAAGGGAGAAACGACCTCCGCCTGGCGTCGCTGCGTCGGGACCGAGCCACCGTCGAACGGGCCCGCGAGGTCGCTTTCGCCCTGGTGGACGGTGATCCCGGTCTACGCGGCGCTCCGGATCTACGCGACGAGGTCGCGTTCTTCCTCGGCCCCGACGACGCCGAGTTCCTGCTCAAGAGCTAGCCGGCCCAGGCCGGCGCCGAAATCTGGTCCCTCAGCGTCGGTCGCCGACGGCTACGGCCACCCGGTTCGACACTGCACTGGTCGGCTCGTCGCGTCTATCGGCGAACCGCCCGCCACGAGCGCGCCAACGACCCCTTGGAACCAACCATCTAGCTCGCCCAGGCCGGCGCCGATCGTTCCTCGAGTTGGCGGTCATCGTGGGCCGGCGAAGGCTCGGTGGCCGGTGTTCGGATCGGGCCGGAATGGCGGATCGGGCGATCGGCGTCGAAGATGAGGATGTTGGCGCCGACAGCGAGGATGACAGCGGAGATCGAGGCTGCGCTGATGGCTAGGATCTCGAAGATCATCATGGTGTTCGCTCCTGTTCGTTTCGCCCGTGTCTCGGGTGTGTCATCGACGGTACGAAACCGATCTCCAAGCGACAGCCAGGTGCGAGTTAGCGTTTGGCAAGGGAAGCCTCGGTGACTCGCCGACGCTCCGACTGAACCGCCCGGGCCTGCCGGCGCCGGCAGGCGCCGATCCTCAGTCCGCGATGTCGTCCATGACGATGTCCCAGCGGTCCAGGCACTCCTCACAGCGATACGCCACCACGTCGCCTGGTTCGAATCCCTCCGGTGGCGGGTAGCTCAGCCGATGGCATCGACCGCCACAGTCCACGCACACGACGTGCTCGGGAACATCCATCGGGCCAACCTACCGGTCGGTCCGTTTCCCGACCTCCGCGTAGCGGTGGCGGGCTTCGTGGCCGATACGGTTCCTTCGTGCGCGTGATCGCAGGAACGCTCGGAGGGCGAAAGCTCGAGTCTCCGGACGGAGTCTCGATCCGTCCGACGTCGGATCGTGTTCGTGAGGCGGTCTTCAACACTCTCTTCGGCATGATCGACATCGAGGGCGCCCGGGTGGTCGACCTGTTCTCGGGAAGCGGGGCACTCGGCATCGAGGCACTCTCCCGAGGGGCGGGACACTGCACGTTCGTCGATGACGCCGCGGCGTCGGTGAGGCTGATCCGGGCGAACCTGACGGGACTCGGACTCGCCGACCGAAGCGACGTGGTGCAGGCGGACGCCATAACGTGGGCTCGCCGGGCCGGCCGGGCCGACGTCGTTCTGGCCGATCCCCCGTACGGATACGGCGCGATCGGTGACCTCGCCGACGCCGTCGAGGCCGACCTGCTGGTGGTCGAATCCGGGGGCCCGATCGAGCTGGGCGAACGATGGCGGGTGGCAAAGGACCGTACCTATGGCACTACTGTGGTGGTGTACGCGCGGCGCGTGACCAACGGGTGAACTTCCTGCCCACCGGTCGCGCCTCGGGCGGAATCCGGGCCCCAAGGTGTCCGGGACGAAACGATCGCCCTTCATCCGCACAGGAGTTCTCGTGTCACGAGTGTTGTATCCCGGGTCCTTCGACCCGGTGCACAACGGCCACATGGAAATCATGGAGACAGCCGCGTCGCTCTTCGACGAGGTCGTGGTCGCCGCGATGCGCAACCCGCAGAAGGGTGAACCGCTGTTCGTCCTGGCCGAGCGGGAGGAGATGCTCAACCAGTGCGTCGCCCATCTCCCGACGGTGCGCGTCGTGATGTTCTCCCAGCTCGTCGTCGACCTCGCTCAGGCCGAAGGCTGTGATGTCATCGTGAAAGGTCTGCGCGCCGTCTCCGACTTCGAGAGTGAGCTTCAGATGGCCCAGATGAACCACGCCATCTCGGGGGTCCACACGTTGTTCCTCCCGTCGGCGTCAGACCATTCCTTTCTCGCGTCGAAGTTGATCAGGGAGGTGGCCCGCCTGGGTGGCGACGTGACCTCGATGGTCCCGGACCCGGTTGCGAAGAAGCTGAACGAGAGGTATTCCACATGACCGACACCTCCTCACCGTCCTCCACGGCTGCCTACATGGCCGAGGTCGAAGACATGCTGCGTCACGCCCGCGAGCTGGTCGCGGCCGGCAGGCCGATGCCGCTCTCCGCCTCGGTCATGATCAATCGCGACGAGGTGCTCGAACTTCTCGAGGGCGCGCTGGCGCAGCTGCCCGACGAGCTCAAGGCGGCCCGATGGCTGTTGAAGGAGCGCGACGAGTACCTGGCCAAGGTGCAGCGGGAGGGCGACGCCATGATCGCTGATGCCCAGACCCGTGTTGCGCAGATGGTCCAGCGCTCCGAGGTCGTGAAGGCCGCCCAGCAGAGGGCCGGTGAGATCATGGACCGGGCCGAGGCTCAGGCCCGTCAGATGCGACACGAGGTCGAGGACTTCTGCGACCAGAAGTTGGGAAGTTTCGAGATCATCCTGGAACGGACCCAGAAGATGGTGGCCAGCGGCCGCGACAAGCTGCGCGGACCTTCGGTCGCCGGCGCCGAAGCCGAGCTCCAGGCCGATGAGCCGCCGAGCCCGCCGATGTTCGATCAGGAACAGGGCTGATCGACCCGATCGAGATCGTCGTCACCGACCTCCTCCGTCAGCCGGGGAGTCGGGAATCGATCCGGCGGACCGTGGAGGTCGGTGCCCTGACGGCTCCGGTGGCCGGCGCGGCCTCGGCCGGTGCCGTCGAGTTGAACGTCGAGGTCGCTTCCCGGAACTCCGGAATCGACGTGACCGGCACGATCGAGGTCCCGTGGACCGCCGAGTGCCGCCGATGCCTCGAACCGATCCATGGGCGCACGGTGGTCCAGGTGGACGAGATCTTCGAGCGGCGACCGACCTCGGACGACCGCGGACCGATCAGCGTCGACGGGACGGTCGATCTCGGGCCGATGATCCACGACGAGGCTCTGTGCGCCCTGCCGCTCACCGTGCTGTGCGATGGTGACTGTCGAGGCCCGGTCCCCGAGGTGTTCGACGACGGGCACGGAAGTAGCGACGGCGAAGAAACCGAGGATCCGCGCTGGGCCGCTCTCGAAGGGCTCTCCTTCGACGACTGAGGATCGTGCGGTCCAGGCGGTCCAGCCGACGCCTTCGCGATCGGCGGCCGGAGCCGCTACGCTGCACCGTTCCGCCGACACGAGCGCAGGATCTCATGGCAGTCCCGAAGAAGAAGACCTCGAAGTCGAAGACCCGCAGTCGTCGGGCTTCCGCCTGGCGGCTCGACGCGCCGTCGCGCAGCGTGTGCCCCAACTGCAACGCCGCCAAGCTGCCTCACGTGGTGTGTCCCAGCTGCGGCTGGTACAAGGGCCGCTACGCCGTCGACGTCGACTGACGAAAGCTCGGCTTCTCGTGCCGCACACCGGCTGCGGTCGACGCTGATGCTACCGATCGCTCTCGACGCCATGGGCGGCGATCACGCGCCCGATGCCGTGGTCGAGGGCGCTTGCCGAGCGCGGGACGAACACGGGATCGACGTCGTGCTCGTGGGACCGCCCGAACGGCTCGCCGACGCCGGTGGTCTGCCGATCATCGCCGCGTCCGAGGTGATCGGCATGGCAGATGACCCAGGGTCGAGCGTCCGTCGTCGGAAGGACTCGACGGTCGTTCGGGCCGCCGAGGCGGTTCGCGACGGACTGGCTTCGGCCACTGTCAGTGCCGGGAACACAGGCGCCGCCATGGCCAGCGCGCTGTTTCGCCTGGGCCGGCTGAGCGGCGTGGCTCGTCCCGCCATCGCCACGCCGATTCCTGCGGTCTCCGGTCCGCCCACCGTGCTCCTCGATGCCGGTGCGAACGCCGAGTGTCAGCCTGCCTGGTTGGTGCAGTTCGCACAGATGGGTGCGGCCTACGCCCGTCGCCGCTATGGAGTCGAATCTCCGCGGGTCGGGCTGCTCTCGATCGGCGAGGAGCCCACCAAGGGCAACTCGCTCGTGAAGGAGACCCACGATCTCCTCGCCGAGGGAGCTTTCGCCGGGTCGAGTTCCCTCACCTTCGTCGGCAACGTCGAGGGTCGGGACATCATGTCCGCCGACGTCGATGTCGTCGTGACCGACGGTTTCACGGGCAACGTCGTCCTGAAGACACTGGAAGGTGGTATCGAGGCGGTGTTGGACCGGGTCCGCGGGGTCATGACGGCCGATGTCGAGACCAGAGCGGCTGCCGCGACGCTGGCTCCGGGCCTCCAGGCCATCATCACCGATCTGGACCCCGACACCCACGGTGCCGCCCAGCTCCTGGGGGTGAAGGGAGTCGCTCTCATCAGTCATGGGTCGTCCAGCGCCCAGGCGATCTGCAACGCGCTCCGCACGGCGGTCGAGATGGTCGAGGTCGATCTCGTCTCGGCCTTGGCCGACTCGGTCTCCGGCGACGAGTCCGACTAGCCCGTTTTGCTATGATCTGCCGCCTCGCCCGGGGCCGGAATCGACCAGAGGAGCCCACGTGCCCGCAGAAACCCATGTCACCGGCGGTCCGCTCGACCGGGCCGAGGTCCTCCGGATCGTTCGGGATCGACTCGCGGACATCCTCGAGATCGATCCTTCGACCATCGGCGAGGGCGACGCCTTCGCCGACGATCTCGACGCCGATTCGCTCGCTCTGATCGAACTGGTCGAGGGCCTCGAGGAGGAACTGGGCGAACGTAGCGTCGGCTTCCGGATCGACGACGAGGACCTCGAGGACCTGAAGACCGTGCGTGACGCGGTCGACTACGTCGTAGAGAAGCTGGGCTAGGGTCCTGTCTCCGGCGCTGTCGTCGTACCCCGAGATCGCGTCGCTGAGCGAGCGGCTGGGGCATGAGTTCGCCGACCCCGAGCTCCTGATCACGGCAGTCACGCACCGCTCGTACTGTTCGGAACATGCCGGCTCGGTGTCCAACGAGCGCCTCGAGTTCCTCGGTGATGCCGTGCTATCGGTGGTGGTGACCGAACGTCTCTACGGCAATCAGGCCGAGGCGGTCGAGGGTCAGATGGCAAAGATGCGGGCCCGGGTGGTGTCCGAACCGGTGTTGGCGCAGGCAGCTCGATCGATCGACCTGGGTGCCGCGCTCCGTCTCGGGCGGGGGGAGGACCGCAGCGGGGGTAGAGAGAAGCCTTCACTGCTTTCGGACGCATTCGAGGGTGTCATCGGCGCGGTCCACCTGGACGGTGGGCTCGATGCGGCCCGGGCCTTCGTCCTCGGTTGCCTCGAGAAGGCGATCGTCGAGGCCGAGTCCGGACCCGGTGACCACGATCACAAGACGCGGCTCCAGGAGATGGCCGCTCGCCGCGACGAACGCGCCCCTCTTTATCGGATAGAACACGAGGGTCCCGATCACGAGCGGCGTTATCACGCTACGGTCGAGATGGGCGGCCCGATCGTCGGCCGGGGCGATGGTCGCTCGAAGAAAGAAGCCGAGCAGGCGGCAGCGGCCGAAGCTGTCGCCAGCCTGACCGGCGACCAAGACGCATGACACCTCTCCCAGCCCCGAGCCCGTTCCGCGATTCCACCGCCATCGTTCACTCCCGCATCCCCTACATCCCCACCGGAGCTCCACTCCATGCCTGATCTTCCCGAGATCGAGACCTACCGACGCGACCTGGATCGAGACGTGTCCGGAAAGAAGATCAAGGCGGTCGAGGTGGCATCGATGAAGTGCGTGCCGCAGTACCGGAACAAGAAGGACTTCGTCTCCCAGCTCACCGACGTCAAGATCCAGTCCGTCACCCGACGCGGGCTGTCGCTGCTCTTCGCTCTGGACAACGACCTCGGCATGGTGGTCGACCTGGGACCGACGGGCGGGCTGAGGCGACGGGCCAACAAGGAAGCCGCAGAGAAGGGGACCGAGGTCACCTTCCTCTTCACCCAGCACGGTCAGCTTCGTTACCTCGACGCCGACCAGGCGGGCGAGATCCTGATCGTGCCCGCCGAAGACCTGCCGAGTGCGCGGCCCGAATGGGACGAGCTCGGCACGGACACGGTCGACGAACCCATCTCCTGGACGGTGTTCGGTCGCCAGCTGCTGGCGCACAACGAGCGGCTCAAGCTGCTGCTGATGGACCCGACCTTTCTGGTCGGCCTCGGTGAGATCTACTCCGACGAGATCCTCTTCCAAGCCGGCGTTCGGTACAACCGCACCCCCGACACCCTGAGCACGCAGGAGATCAGGCGGCTCTACCGGGCCGTGGTCGAGGTCGTGCACGACGCGGTCAAGTACAGGGGCACGACGCTGGAGGACAACGGCTACGCCGATCTCTTCGGCGAACCCGGCTCCTACCAGGAGCACCTCGCGGTCTACGGGAAGTCGGGCGAGATGAGCCCCCGGGCCCGGGGCGAGATCGTACGATCGAAGATAGGCGGGATCTGGACCTACTACTGCGAACAGACGCAGGTCTGACCCGTGTTCCTGAAGACGCTCACGCTCAAGGGATTCAAGTCCTTCGCCGACTCGACCGAGCTGGAGCTCGAGCCCGGCGTGACCGTCGTGGTGGGTCCGAACGGGAGTGGCAAGTCGAACGTCGTCGACGCCATCGCCTGGGTCCTGGGAGCGCAGGCGCCGACGGCGGTGCGCTCGCAGAAGATGGACGACGTGATCTTCGCCGGGACCGCCCAACGAGCCCCCCTCGGACGGGCCGAGGTCTCGCTCACCATCGACAATGGTGCCGGTGTCCTGCCCATCGAATTCACCGAAGTCACCGTAACCCGCACGCTGTTCCGCTCGGGCGAGTCCGAGTACGCCTTGAACGGTGTGCCGTGCCGACTCCTCGACATCCAAGAGCTGCTCAGTGACTCGGGAGTCGGTCGCCAACAGCACGTCATCATCAGCCAGGGCCAGATCGACGGTGTCCTCAATGCTCGACCCGAGGACCGCCGAGCCATCATCGAGGAGGCGGCCGGTGTACTGAAGTACAGGCGTCGCAAGGAGAAGGCCGAGCGGCGACTGACGGCGACCGAAGGGAACCTCTCCCGACTCTCCGATCTTCTCCGCGAGGTTCGTCGTCAGCTCCGCCCACTCGAACGGCAGGCTGACGCGGCCCGCCGCCACGGTGACGTGGTCGCGGAACTGAGGGCTCTGCGGATCCACGCTGCGGGTCTCGAGCTGGGCCGGATGAAGGGCCGCCTGGAGAGGTCCACTGGCGACCGCAGGGATCTCGAGGGTTCGTCGCGCGAACTGGTGGCCGAGCTGGCCACGCTCGACACGGCCATCGTGGCGAGCGAATCCGAGCTGGCGGCAATGGGAGCGGATGATCTCGGTGATGCCCTGGGTCGGTGCGAGTCGCTGGCGCAGAGGGGGATCGGATTGGGAGAGCTGTTGACCGAACGAGGTCGCGGGATCGAACGGGAGCGCGATGCGTTCGTGGACGAGGCCTTGGTGGCGACGCTCACGAGCGACCGAGCGCGCGTCGTGGCCGAGCTCGAGGAAGTGGAGCGGATCGCCGCAGCGAGCGCTCCGGAGCTGGCGGCGTTGGCCGACGCCGAGGCCGACCTGGCTCGGCGTCGGGCCGAATTCGAATTGGAGTGGAGCGATGATCCCTCCGTACCCGACGCCGAGGCGGCCGAGGTGCGCGGTGAGCTGGTCGCGCTCAGGGCCTCGGTCGAGGCGTCCCGGGGTGACCTCGGCCGCACCGACCAACGGATCGCACGGCTACGAGACGGGCGGGAGCAGACCCTCGCAGCCCAGGATGAGGCGAGCACGCAGGTCGGAGAGGCGGACGCACTGCTCCGACGTGAGGTAGATGATCTCGACCGACGCACGGCGGTATCGGAAACCGCTCAGCGGGACGCCGTTGCGGCCGCCGATGCTCTGCAGCAGGCAAAGAACGAACTGCGGGCGTGGGAGAGTCGGGTCGAGGCCCTGAACCTGGCGATCGACGACGCGCGGTCCAGGGCCGGCATCGAGCGCCTGGCCGATCTGAGCGGGGTTCTCGGCACGTTGCGCGACCTCGTCGATGTCGATTCGGGCTGGGAGGCGGCCTTCGAGGCGGCCGCGGGTGAGGCACTCGACGCCATGATCGTCGACGGAGTCGAGAGTGGTACGAGGGCGCTCGAGATCCTCCAGGAGAACGCATTGGCCGGAGCGGTGTTGCCTCTGACCGGCCGCCGCATGCACACCGTGCCGCTCTCGACGGGGGATGCGGTTCGCTCCCACGTTCGGGGTCGACGGGCTGAGGTGGATCTGCTGCTCGATTCCCTGATCGGCCTCGCGGTCGTCGTCGAGGGGGGATGGACCGAAGCGGTCCGAACGGCACTGGCCAAACCGGATGTGCTCGTCGTCACCCGTTCCGGTGACCGTTTCGGCTCGACGGGGTGGCGGGTCGGTGCCGCGGGATCGGGCGCCACGGTCGGAGCGTTGGACGAGGCGCGGGCCGAGACGGGCAGACATGCCGCGTTGGTGAACAGGCTCGACCTGGTTGCGATCGAGAAAGCCGGAACCGCCGACGGCGCGAAAGCCGCGCTCGGCGAGGCACGGGAGAGAGTCCGCATCGCCGAGATCAAACATCGCGAAGCAGCAGATGATCTGCGGCGGGTCGAGAGTCGTGGCCGCGAGCTGGATGCCGAGGTCGAGACCCTCGAGGGTCACCGCCGGGACCTCGAGGCAAGGATGGAGCGGGACGGGAGTCGGGTGACCGAGCTCCAGTCGCGGGTTCCCGAGTTGGAGGCCGCTGAGGCCGAGCTGCTCGATGCCGGTCGGGCGATGGGAGTGGCGCGTGTCGAGTTGGAGGAGCAGGCGACCACGGTCGGTGCCCTGCGCACCGACCTCGAGGTCCGGGCTGGAGCCGCGAGCGAGCGTCGCGAGCTGATGGAGGCGCGTCTGGCCGAGCTGGATGCTCGGCTCACGCGATACGAGGAGAAGCGGCAGGAAGCCGAGTATCGCCAGGCGATTCTCGATCGTCGGCTTCACATCAACGATCGGCTGGCCGGTCACGTCAGTTCGGTCTCGGTGTTGGTCGACGACCAGCTCACCCAGTTCCGCCGACGGCGCCAGGCGCAGTCTGATGCCGCCCGCGCCGTCGCGACGAAGCTCGACGGCATCCGCGGCCGGCGATCGGAGCTGGAGAAACGCCTGACCGAGCTGAGAGAGCGTGAGCGGCGCGCCGAACTGGAACACGCTGAGCAGTCCCTCCGACTCGAGTCCCATATCGAGATGATTCGACGGGATCTCGAGGTCGAGCCCGAGGCCACCCTCGATGCCCCCTGTCCGGAGTTGGGCGAAGGGGTGACCGTCGCCGCCCGGGTGCGGGAGCTCGAGCGAGATCTGAAGCTGATGGGCCCGATCAACCCGTTGGCTCTCGAGGAGTTCGAGGCGCTCCAGGAGCGTCATGAGTTCCTGCAGGAGCAGCTCGACGACGTTCGTTCCAGCCGCCGGGAGTTGACGAAGGTCATCCGGGCGATCGACGCCGAGATCGTCAACGTGTTCCGAGCCGCCTTCGTCGACGTGTCCCAGAACTTCTCCGACCTGTTCTCCACGCTCTTCCCGGGCGGCGAGGGGTCCTTGCAGCTCACCGAGCCGGATGATCTCCTGCTCACGGGCATCGAGATCCAGGCGCGTCCCTCGGGCAAGAACGTGAAGAAGCTCAGTCTGCTCTCCGGCGGTGAGCGGTCGCTCACCGCCCTGGCCTATCTCTTCGCCGTGTTCCGCAGCCGGCCGTCACCGTTCTACGTGATGGACGAGGTCGAGGCCGCGCTCGACGACGTCAACCTGCATCGATTCCTTCAGCTCGTCGACGACTTCCGTCAGGACGCGCAGCTGATGATCGTGAGTCACCAGAAGCGCACCATGGAAGCGGCTGACGTCCTCTACGGGGTGACGATGCAGCCGGGTGGCTCCTCACGGGTGGTGGCCGAGCGTCAGCGAGCCGACATCGATCTGACCCACGACGGAGTCCGCTGAGGAGTTCAGCGATGGAGATGGGGCGAAGAGCGGGTTCGCCGAACTCCCGAGACACCGAGACGAGGCGGAAGCGTCGCGCCGTATGCTGACTGCCATGTCTCTCGCTCTACTGACGGTCCCGCGTCGCAACGACCCGTGTTGGTGTGGAAGCGGCCGAAAGTTCAAGGCCTGCCACCAGTCGTCGACCGGAACCCTCCGGGCCGGTGTCGTCAGCCCGGTCCGGTCAGTTCCCGAGAGCATCATCCGCCCGCCGTACATCGCCACGGGTGGTGTGCCGACACGGGGCACCGACCCGGTGGTCAAGACCCGGGAGGTGATCGAGCGGATGCGTCGGACCGGAGCGTTGGCGGCCGAGATCCTCTCGGCCCTCGGGGACGAGGTGGAGCCGGGGGTGACCACCGAACGGATCGACGAGATCTGTCATGAGCTCTCGATCGCAGCCGACGCCTACCCGAGCCCCCTCGGCTACAGGGACTACCCCAAGTCGCTGTGCACGTCGGTCAACGAGGTCATCTGCCACGGCATCCCTGACGACCGCCCGCTGCATGAGGGCGACATCGTCAATCTCGACGTGACCGTGTATCGAGAGGGGGTCCACGGCGACACGAGCGCCACGTTCATGGTCGGCGAGGTCGATGCCGCGTCGAAGAAGCTGGTGTCGGTCACCCGGGATTGCCTCGAGTTCGGCATCGAGGCGGTCCGGCCGGGGCGCCCCATCTCGGACATCGGGCATGCCATCGAGGCCCATGCCGTCGGCAACGACCTCGGGGTGGTCGAGGCGTTCGTCGGGCACGGGGTCGGTGAGGAGTTCCACAACGAGCTCGCCGTTCCGCACTACTACACGCCGGCGGCAGCCACCGTCATGGTGCCCGGCATGACCTTCACGATCGAACCGATGATCACCATGGGCCGCCCTGCCGAGCGGGTCTGGAGCGACGGGTGGACCGCGGTCACCCTCGACGGGCTGCGCTCCGCCCAGTTCGAACACACCGTGCTGGTCACCGACGACGGCGTCGACGTGCTCACAGACCCGCAGCGGGATCGGTGAGCGTCACCCCGGTCGAGATCGCGGAAGGTGATCGGCGGTCCGATCGACTCGTCGACGCCCTGACCAGCGCCTTTTCCGACGACCCGGCCATGGCCCATGTCGAGCCGCTCGCGAACCGACGGCCTGCTTCGATCCGTCGCTTGATGCACTTCGAGCTCGACCGCGTGTTGAGGATGGACGGGGTGGTCCTCGCCGATCCCGATGGTCGAGGAGCCGCACTCTGGACCCCACCGCCGGGCCATCAGATCGAGTCGGGTCTGGACGCGCTCCGGACTGCGGTCGGATTCGTCCGGGTGAAGCGCGGTCGTGTTCATCGGGCGATGCGGCTGTACGGCCCCGTGGGAGCTCGGCATCCACGACACGAGCCACATTGGTATCTGGCCGTACTCGGCGTCGATAGCACGGCCCAGGGCGAGGGTCTGGGAGCGGCGTTGATCAGACCAATGCTCGAGCGCTGCGACGAGGAGGGTCTGGGGGCGTACCTCGAGACGATGAAGGAGGCGAACCTGTCGTGGTACGCCCGCTTCGGGTTCGAGGTTCGAGAAGTGGTGAACGGCCCCATCCCCGCCTGGCTCATGATGCGTGAGCCGCGACGAGACTGATCGTCCCCGTTGCCGCGTTCCCCGGGGAGGAGGCGGGCGCTGGTTCGCTCGCTGGTCTGCGCCAAACGCTCGCTCATCCAGCACCCGCCTCCTCCCCTCGCCTCGGGTTGGCCCGAGTGGGATCTGACCGGGTCCGGTACCGGGAGGCTGCGAAGCCGCCAGGCTGAGCTGCGACCATGGTGAGAGCCGGATGGCGGAGCCGGCGCAGCGGATTATCGCTGCGCCAAGGGGTACGGCTGAGCTGCGACCATGGTGAGAGCCGGATGGCGGAGCCGGCGCAGCGGATTACCGCTGCGCCAGGGAACACGTCACGGCAGGCGGGAGAAGAAGGCGAGGCTGAGGGTCGCGGTGAGCCCGAGGAGGGCGAGAGCGCCGGCGACGAACCAGTCCGTGATTTCGCGGTCGGTCGTGATGAACCCGACCGATGAACCGATGTCGGCGTACACCCTCTCGAGCTCGCCGGCCGACTCGGCGGTGAAGAAGGTGCCGCTGGTGGTTTCGGCGATGATCCGGAGCTGTTCCTGGTCCACGGGGACATCGACCAGTTGCGGAGCCTGGCCCGGTTCCTGGTACACGATCTGGCCGTTCGGCGTGCCGAACGAGATCGTGGACACCGGAATCCCGCGGGAACGGGCCTCTTCGGCGGCGTCCTCGTTCGGTCGGCCCTGTTGGGTCACGCCGTCGGACATGACAACGACGCGGGCGGGCGGGATGGTGCCCTCCTCGTCCGGGGGAACGCTGGCGATGGCGTCGAGCGAGGCGAAGATCGCCTCGCCGATAGCGGTGCTCTCGCCCAGTTCGAGCCTCTGGATCGCGTCGACCATCAGGAGGCGGTCGGTGGTGGGAGGCACCTGTACACGAGCGACGCCGTCGAAGACGACCAGCCCGAGGTTGATCTTCTCGGGTATGAGTCCGACGAATTGCACGGCCGCCTCCTTGGCGGCTTCGAACCGGGTGGGATCGACGTCGTCGGCTTCCATCGACAGCGAGACGTCGAGGGCCAGGATCACCGTCGCGCGTTCTCGCGGTACCCGATCCTCGATGGTGGGCTGGGCCCAGGCGACAACGAGCGTGCCGAGCGCGAGCAGGAACGCGGTCGCCGGGAGATGGCGCCGCCACCCGGGCCGGTTGGGAGCCACCACGTCGAGGAGGTCCATGCTGGTGAACCGCACCGCGTATCGCGACCGGCGGCCCTGGAGGACGACGTAGGCGATACCCAGGCCGGCGACGGCCACGAGGATCCAGAGGCGCTCGGGCGCGAGGAAGCTCACGTTCCGACCCGTTGCTCGCGCCGGCGGCGCCGGCGGATATCGACGAATTCGGCCAGGTCCAACAGCCAGTCTCGATCGGTGGAGAGCTCCAGATGGTCGACGCCCGACGACTGCAGCGCCTCTTCGATGGCTCGGCTGCGTTGTGCCGCCGCAGCAGCGAATCTCTCACGCACCCGCGGGCTGTGGGTGTTGATGTCGCGGCGGGCGCCTGTCTCGGGGTCGACGACGGTGAGATTGCCGACGTCGGGGAGTACCTGCTCCCGGGGGTCGACGACTTCGATCGCCAGCACCTCGTGGCGCACGGTGAGCTTCCGCATGGCCGGGATCCAGTCGATCGGGTCCTGGTAGTCGCTGACGACCACGGCGAGGCCGCGTCGGTGGGCGGGTGAGGCGAACCGCTCTATCGCCCGCGTGAGGCCGGTGCCGCTCGCTCCGTCGGTCGTGCGGATGTTCACCAGCTGGCTCAGGCAGGCGAGCAGATGGGGTCGGCCCGACTTCGGCGGGACCTCGATGTCGTCATGTCCGCCGATCACCGTGATGCCGAACCGGTTCCCGGCGCGGGCGGTCAGGAACCCGACGGCCGCGGCAGCCGCCACCGCGAGGTCACGCTTCTCGCAGATGGCGGTGCCGAAGTTGAGACTGGGGGAGAGGTCCACCAGTACCCGAGCTTCGAGCTCGCGGTCAGCGATGGACTCCCGGACGTGTGGTTCGACCATGCGAGCCGTGACGTTCCAGTCGATGCGGCGGACATCGTCGCCAGCGGCATAGGGCCGGCATTCACCGAGCTCACTTCCGTGCCCCGGAACCAGACCTCGATGATCGCCGTGGAGGAGGCCGTCGAGGCGGCGGGTGACGTCGAGCTCGAGCTTGCGGAGCACCTGCTGTGTGGACCCGTCCGCGACGGGCAGGGGCAGCGCTCCCGGGCGGGAGGATGGGCTCACTCCGGCGCCGTCGGCCCTGACGAGCTGCCGGTGGTCGGGGTTGTCGAGGGGCGGGACCAGCCGGGTGTCTGGCCTGTCACCGTGCCGTCGGCGTCCCGGTCGCTCCACGGCTGTGGGGTGGGAGCGGTGCTGGCGACCGGACCGGTCACCATGTTGCGGCCCGCGGGTGGCGGAGACGGAAGGTCGAGCGAGGCATCAGATCCGGACGGGCGGGAAGCGAGCTGTCCGTCCTGGTTTGGTGCGACCCGCGGCGCAGGGACCGTACTGAGCACCCGGGTCAGCACCTGGTCGGCCTCGAGGCCGTGGGCGAGAGCTTCGTAGCTCAGGACGAGCCGGTGGCGCAGAACGTCGGGAGCGACGTCGTACACGTCCTGTGGCGTGGTGTACGTCCGTCCTCGCATCAGGGCCAGCGCCCGACCGGCTGCCACGAGACCGAGGCTCGCCCGGGGGCTCGCACCGAAGGTTATGTACGGCTCGATGTCGCCGAGGGCGTATGCGGTCGGGTTCCGCGTTGCCAGGACCAGGCTGACCGCATAGTCGACGACCGCCCGGTCGCAGTACGTGTGGGCCGCAGCGTGCTGCAGTCGTCGGAGGGTGGACGGATCGAGCACCTGCGATGGAACGGGCGGCTCGACCCCCATGCGGAAGACGATCTCCACCTCCTCGGCCGGGGTGGGGTAGTCGAGGAGGACCTTCATCAGGAAGCGGTCCCGCTGCGCTTCGGGCAGGGGGTAGACACCTTCGCTCTCGATGGGGTTCTGGGTGGCCAGGACGAGGAAGGGCTCGGGCACGGGGTAGGTGACTCCGGCGATGGACACCTGGTGCTCGGCCATCGCTTCGAGGAGGGCCGATTGCACCTTGGCCGGAGCCCGGTTCACCTCGTCGGCCAGGACGAAGTTGGCCATCACCGGGCCCAGCTCGGTGTCGAACTGCTCGGTGGAGGCTCGGTAGATTCGCGTGCCCATCACGTCAGCCGGCAGGAGATCCGGCGTGAACTGGATGCGCGAGTAACTCCCACCGCACACGGTGGCCAGCGTCTCGACCGCCAGCGTCTTGGCAAGGCCCGGGACTCCCTCGAGGAGGCAGTGACCGCCGGCGAGGAGGCCGACGAGCATGCGCTCGATCGTGCGGTCTTGGCCCACGATGATCTTCTTGATCTCGAACAGGGCTCGTTCGAGCCGAGCCGCGTCGTCGGCGGGATCGCTCGGGAGTCCGTGGGGAGAGGGGTCGGGAGATGGGTCTTGGCTCACGATTCGCTGTTCTCGCTCGCAGTGGCTCTGGGGTCTGGCTCGGTCCGCCGGCTTCGCGGTTCTTTCGCCTGTCGGGTCCAGGGTCGGTGTTCCATGAGGCAAGGGCGGCTTCCGACACGATACGGGCATCACCCCCTCGATGTGCATCACACCAGCTCCCCCTCCGTGGCCCGACGCTCTCCATTCGGTACGGTTGGCCGACGTGCGGCTCCTTGTTGTAGATGACGAAACCCAGTTGGCCGATGCGGTGGCCCGAGGCCTTCGGAAGGACGGCTATGCCGTCGACGTGGCGCATGGAGGCCACGAGGCCATCGAGATGATCAGGCTCAACGCCTATGACCTGGTCTGTCTCGACCTCACCATGCCGGATCTGGACGGGCTCGAGGTGTGTCGGCGGATCCGCGCCGACCACGGTTCGTCGGTGAGAGTCCTGATGCTTACGGCACGCGACGGCCTCGATGACCGGGTGGCCGGCCTCGACCACGGTGCCGACGACTACCTGGTCAAGCCGTTCGCTCTCCGTGAGCTCCAGGCCCGCGTCCGGACGCTGCTGCGCCGCGACACAGACCAGACCGACGCGGCGCTCCGCGTGGGCGATCTCGTACTCGACACGGCCCGACACTCCGTTCTGCGGGGTGAGGTCGAACTCGACCTCACGGCCAAGGAGTTCGCTCTTCTCCGGTACTTCATGAGCCATGCCGGCAAGGTCCTGTCCCAGGAGCACCTGCTCGAGCACGTTTGGGACGAGAACGCGGATCCCTTCACCAACACGGTCCGGGTCACGGTCGGAACCCTCCGTCGTAAGCTGGTCCTCGAGCCCGGTGAAGCTCCACTCATCGAGACGGTCGTCGGAAGTGGCTACCGGCTCGCCGATGGTTCCGCATGAGCCGCCAGCGTTCCGTCACGGTCGGAACGCGTCTCCCGGACTGGATGGGCTCGGTTCGCTTCAGGCTCACGCTCATCTACTCGCTCATGCTCTTCGGTCTCGCCGCCATCGTGGTCGGGGCGATCTACCTCGGCATCACGCTGTCGGTCTCGGGTCAGCCCGTGACCCGGTCCCAGGAGGTGATCGAAGCCGTGCCGACCCGGACCGGGGTCGCCTTCGGGGTATCCCAGCGCGAGGAGTTCGATACCTTGGCGTTCTTCGAGAAGCAGGTGAACCGGACGACGCTGGAGAACCTCCGGCGCTATTCGTTCAGTGCCCTGGGTCTTCTGTTCGTGGGGAGCCTGGGCGTGGGCTGGTTCGTCGCCGGTCGCGTGCTCGCCCCGATCGATCGGATCACGCAGGTCGCCCAGGACATCCAGGCCACGGACCTCCAACGGAGAATCGCCCTCGAAGGACCTGATGACGAACTGAAACACCTCGCCGACACGTTCGACGACATGATCGGCCGCCTCGACGTGGCGTTCGAGAGTCAGCGTCAGTTCATCCACGAGGCGTCCCACGAGCTCCGCAATCCACTGGCGATCATTCGCACCAATCTCGATGTCACACTCTCCGACCCGGACATCTCCACCGGAGAGCTCCGCGAAACGGCCGATGTCGTGGGCCGCGCGGCCGAACGGATGTCGACGCTGGTCGACGACCTCCTCCTCTACGCACGCCACGAGCGACCCGAGATGGGAAGCGTGCCGGTCGATGTGTCGAATCTCGTCGCGCTCTCGGCAGCGGACTTCACCGCGGTGGCCGAGTCGCGCTCGCTCGACCTCGTATCCGAGATCGAACCCGACCGCTGGATCTGTGGCGATCAGGTCGCCCTGCAACGCGCGGTCGAGAATCTCGTGACCAACGCCGTTCGACTGGCGCCGGAGAATTCGACGGTGACCGTGTCGGTGCGGACCGATGGCGACGGTGACGATGAACGGGTGTTGGTCAGCGTCGCCGACGAGGGTCCCGGCATCGCGCCCGACCAGCAGGACCGGGTGTTCCAGCGCTTCTGGCGCAGTCCGACCGACGGGCAGGACGCCGGCGGCCGGAGCGGGCTCGGGCTGACGATCGTGCGGCAGATCGTCGAGGCCCACGGTGGTCGGATCGAGCTCGACTCAGAGGTGGGGGTGGGGTCGACCTTCACCATGGTCTTCCCCGCCACCGCCTGAGGGATTCAGCGGATCCGACCTGGATTTGGGCCATCCGGCCCATGCCCGAACCCGGTTCGTTTAACTGGACTTTCCAACCCTGTAGGTACCTTCGGTACATGCAAGACCGATCACTCCCTGACTCGATCCGGTATCCCGAGCACCGCTCCGGAGGAACTTCAACCCAGGCTCCCGACCGACCACCGACCAGCCCACCGAGACCGGCAGACCCGGGATGGCTCCCACCCCCGGGTCTCGGCTCCCCCCGAGGCTTCGCCCCCACCCATGATGCTGTCCATGGGCCTTCAGGTACCGAAGCCGGTCACACGACGCCGCTGTCACGTCCGCGTCGCTGGTGGAGTGCACCACTCGCCTTCGTGGCGGGTGGTGCACTCGTCGCCGGTGGTGTTCTGATCGGTCGCCTCACCGCTGACGACGGTCCGGTTGCGACCGGCGTCGCGGTCGAGGAGCAGGCCGAGGACCCGGTCGTCATCGCAACGGATCCCGGAACCGAACCCATTGCGGAGGTGGCGTCGGCCGTTGCTCCCGCTGTGGTGCAGGTCGAGACCGGAGAGGGTCTCGGTTCGGGATTCGTCTACGACGAGTCGGGGTTGATCATGACGAACGCCCACGTGGTCGGCAACGGTGCCGACGTCCGCGTCAGGATGGCCGACGGTACGGCCGTCAGCGGTTCGGTCGTCGGCGCGTACCCGATCGCCGACGTGGCCGTGGTGGCGATCGACCCCGACGGCCTCGACCTCACGGTTGCGTCGTTGGCCGATGATCCGCCGGAGGCCGGCGAGACCGCGGTCGCGATCGGGAGCCCCTTCGGCTTGGAGCAGACCGTTACGGCCGGAATCGTCTCGCGGATAAACAGCGGGCTCTCGACCGTCGGTTCGGGCTACGTCGGAATGATCCAGTCGGACACTCCGGTCAACTCCGGGAACAGCGGAGGGCCTCTCGTCGGCCTGGACGGGCGGGTCATGGGTATCAACACCGCCATCTTCTCCGAGTCCGGTGGCAACGACGGCGTGTCGTTCGCCGTGCCGATCCACACCGCCCGGACCGTGGCCGACCAGCTCGTGGCCGGTGAACCGGTCGAGCTCGGGTTCCTCGGGGTGAGCATGGAGGATCCGGCAGGGGGTCAGCCCGGCGCGCTGGTCACCGACATCGTCGAGGGATCCGCGGCCGAACGGGCGGGGATCGAGGTGGGCGATCGCATCGTACTGGTGGACGGTCGAGCCGTTCGCGACACCGGCGAGCTCGCCACCGACGTCGGTGGGAGGGCTCCGGGAGACGGCGTGGTGTTGACCATCGAGCGGGGCGGTGAGACCGTCGAGCGCGACGTCACCCTCGGGGGCGCCGAGCGCTGACGCTCCCGTCGCCGCTCCACGCGCCCGGGCTCGGCGGCTGTCCACCACCGGCTGGGAGCGTCGATAGGCTCTCGGGTCACCATGGAACCGATACTCATCGCTCTCGCCCTTCTGGTCGTCGTCCTCGTCGTCGGCGGCCTGTGGTATTTCCGGGGCCGATCCTCCGCCGACCTCGAACCGCCCCCGACGACCGCGGGGACCGCGACCCTCGAGGCGCCGCCGGCCGAAGCCGGAGGCGACCTCGTCGAGGGCACGGCCGGCACGGTCGTACTCGAGCGGCCGACCCTGCGCGACCGGCTGGGCAAGGCTCGGGGCGCGATCTCGGGCTACGTCGGGTCGGTCCTGGCTCGATCCGGCATAACCGAGGAAACCTGGGACGAGCTCGAAGAAGCCCTGATCCGTGCCGACGTCGGCGTCCAGCCGACCGCTGACCTCCTCGACTCGGTCCGGGAGCAGGTGGAAGCAGAGGGCATCACCGAGCCCGACGCGCTCATCGATCTCCTCAAGGACCAGATGAAGGGCCGTCTCGCCGGTGCGGACCGAACCCTTTCGCTCGGGTCCGACGCAGGCACGGACGTCTGGCTCTTCGTGGGCGTCAACGGTGTCGGCAAGACGACAACCATCGGCAAGATCGGCAAGCAGAAGATCGACGAGGGGCGGAAGGTCGTCATGGCCGCCGGTGACACCTTCCGAGCAGCGGCTGGCGAGCAGCTCGAGATGTGGGCCGATCGGGTCGGGGCCGAGATCGTGCGGGGCGAGGAGGGCGGTGATCCCAGCGCCGTGATCTTCGATGCCGTGCAGGCCGCCCATGCTCGGGGTGCCGATCTGGTGTTGGCCGATACGGCGGGCCGGCTGCACACCAAGGTCAATCTGATGGAGGAGCTCTCCAAGGTGCGAAGGGTGGCCGATCGCGATCCCGGGAATGTCAGCGAGGTGCTCCTGGTGCTCGACGCCACGACGGGCCAGAACGGGCTGGTGCAAGCCCAGCAGTTCACCGAGGCCGTAGACGTGACCGGCGTGGTGTTGACCAAGTTGGACGGCTCGGCCAAGGGCGGGATCGTCGTCGCCATCCATGAGGTGCTGGGTATCCCGGTGAAGCTGGTCGGTATCGGCGAAACCGCCGACGATCTGGTCGCCTTCGACGGCGACGAGTTCGTCGACGCGTTGTTCTGATTCGCTGCCCTATCCTCCAACCCGACATGTTCGAAGCACTTTCTGACCGATTCGAAGGCATCTTCACCCAGCTGCGGGGACGGGGGAAGCTCAGCGAAGCCGACGTCGACGAGACCCTGCGGGAGATCCGCGTCGCGTTGCTCGAGGCTGACGTCAACTTCCAGGTGGTCAAGAGTCTGCTGGGTCGCATCCGCGAGCGGTGCGTGGGTGACGAGCTCTCCAAGGCGCTGAACCCCGCCCAGCAGGTCATCAAGATCGTCAATGAGGAGCTGACCACCTCCCTCGGCGGCGAGACGATCAAGATCACGTTCGCCTCCAAGCCACCAACCGTCGTGTTGATGGCCGGGCTTCAGGGCTCCGGCAAGACGACAAACACGGCCAAGTTGGCCCAGTGGTTCAAGAAGCAGGGCCGAAACCCGCTCATGGTGGGCGCCGACCTGCAGCGTCCCGCCGCGGTCGAACAGTTGCGCACGCTGGGCCGACAGATCGATGTGCCCGTTTTCAGCGAGCCCACCGATCCGGTCGCGGCCGCCGCGGCCGGCCTGGCAGAGGCCACGCGCCTGGGTCGCGATGTCGTCCTCGTCGACACGGCCGGTCGGCTCGCCATCGACACCGAGCTCATGGAACAGGTGCGGCAGATCTCCGGCGCCGTCGATCCCGACTACACGTTCCTCGTCGTCGATGCCATGACGGGCCAGGACGCCGTGACCGTCGCTGAGTCGTTCCACGAGACCCTCGAGCTCGACGGTGTCATCCTGACCAAGCTCGACGGCGACGCCCGGGGCGGAGCGGCGCTCTCGGTGAAGGAGGTGGTGGGTCGCCCTATCGCCTTTGCCTCGACCGGCGAGAAGATCGCCGACTTCGAGCTCTTCCATCCCGATCGCCTGGCCGGCCGCATCCTGGGCATGGGCGACATGCTCACGCTGATCGAGAAGGCCGAGGAGGCCTTCGAAGCCGATGAGGCCGAAGACGCCGCCCGCAAACTGCTGGAAGGACAGTTCACTCTCGACGACTTCCTCGAACAGATGCAGCAGCTAAAGAAGATGGGCCCGCTGCAAGGTATTCTCGGCATGCTTCCCGGCGTTCCCAAAGAGGTGAAGGACGTCGAGATCGACGATCGGGAGATCGCCCGGATCGAGGCGATCATCAGGTCGATGACGCCGGGCGAGCGGGCCGATCCCGACGTGGTCGACGCGTCGCGGCGCGATCGCATCGCAACGGGCAGCGGTGCCAAGTCGAGCGATGTGGCCAACCTCATCACCCAGTTCCGCGAGATGCGCAAGGTCATGAAGCAGTTCAGCGGGATGGGCTCCAAGAAGCGCGGGGCCGGTCGCAAGAACAAGAAGAAGAAGGGCAAGGGCGGCGGGCGCACGACCCCGAAGGGTGGAGGCCCGGGCGGCAAGGGCAAGGGCGGAGGCCGGGTCACGCCGAAGGGTCCGAAGGACCTCGTGCTACCCGACTTCGGGCAACTGGCGGATGGCCTCGGAGAAGGCGGAGGATCCACCCTCCCGTGATGCCATCGGGCCCCGTATCGTCATGGCGGCTCGATCCGGGTAGCCTGGCCCGTCGATTCGAGAAGTACGGAGACAAACCAACGTGGCAGTGAAACTCCGCCTGATGCGCATGGGCAAGAAGAAGCAGCCGACCTATCGACTGGTCGCCGCCGACAGCCGATCCCCGCGCAACGGGCGATTCATCGAGATCCTGGGGACGTATCAGCCTCGGGTCGAGCCTTCCGGCGTGAAGATCGACAACGAGAAGGCGGTCCATTGGCTCCGCCAGGGTGCGCAGCCCACCGAGCGAGTCGAGAAGCTCCTGAAGATCTCCGGCGCGTGGGCCGAGTTCAAGGGTGAGGCGCCGCCCGCCTCGGTGAGCCCGACCCCGGAAGCGGTCCCGACCCCGAATGACGTCGCGACCTCGGATGAGGTCGCGACATCTGACGAGGACGAACCTGTGGCAGCCGAGACGACGGAGTCCGACTGATGAGTGACGCAATCGAAGAACCCGAGACCGACGACGACATCGACGGCAATCGGGTCGACGCTCCAGATCCAGACGGCGTGCCGGCGGCGGTGGCCGTGTGCGAGTACCTGGCCAAAGCGGTGGTCACCGACCCCGATGGTGTCGAGGTGACCGTCGTGGACGATGGCGGCCGCATCGAGCTTCAGGTCGCCGTTTCCGACGGCGACATGGGCCGCGTGATCGGTCGTCGAGGCCGCGTGGCCAAGGCGATCCGCACCGTCGTCCGAGCCGCTGCCGTCCGTGATGGAGCAGAGGTCGACGTCGAGTTCCTCGACTGATCCGACGAGCGGGTCCGCGCCCGACCGGCTCGTAGTCGGTCACATCGGCCGTGCGCACGGATTGCGCGGTGACGTGATCGTCTCGCTGCTGAGCAACCGCTCGGAGCGGAGCACACCCGGAGCCGAGCTCTGGGCAGGTGGCCGAGTCGTGGTCATCGAACAGGCCCGCCGCGACCGGGGCCGATGGATCATGCGGTTCATGGACATCGACACCCGCGACGAGGCGGAGACCCTACGCGGGGCCGAGCTCACCGCTGAACGCCTTCCCGACGTCGGAGACGTGCTGTGGGTCGACGACCTGGTGGGCCTTCGCCTGGAAGACTCGGGGATCGATCGAGGCGAGATCACCGCTGTACAGCAGAACCCGGCCAGTGACCTGCTGGTCCTCGACTCCGGGGCGTTGGTACCGATGGGCTTCGTGGTCGATGTGTCCGACGATCGAGTCCGAGCGGACTGCCCGGCCGGACTCTTCGATCTCGCATAGGGGCGCGGCACTTCATGCGTATCGACGTCTTCACGATCTTTCCGGACATGGTGCGCGACTTCGCAGGGCGGAGTCTCCTCGGTCGGGCACAGGACGCCGGTCTGCTCGACGTGCGGGCCCACGATCTCCGGCAGGCCACGACCGACGTCCATCGATCGGTCGACGACGCTCCGTTCGGCGGCGGTGCCGGGATGGTGCTGATGCCCGAGCCGCTGTTCGCCGCGATCGAGTCGGTCGAGCCACCCCGACCGCTCTTCCTGCTCGACGCGGGGGGTCGACCATTTGACCAGTCGGTCGCCGGTGAGCTCGCTTCACGCGAAGGCTTCTCCCTCATGTGTGGCCGTTATGAAGGTGTCGATCACCGCGTCCAGGAAGGTCTGGTGGATGGGGTGCTCAGTATCGGTGACTACGTGCTCTCGGGGGGTGAGGTGGCCGCCATGGTGATTCTCGAGGCCGTGGCGCGGTTGGTTCCGGGCGTGATGGGCAACTCGGCATCGGCGACCGAGGAATCATTCGCCGACGGTCTTCTCGAACACCCGCAGTACACGCGACCGGCGACGTTTCGCGGCATGGCGGTCCCCGAGGTGCTCCTGAGCGGAGACCACGCCCGGGTCGCCCGGTGGCGGCTCGCGAACAGCCTCGACCGGACGATTCGGCTCCGCCCGGATCTGATCGACGCCCGGGGTGGCCTCACCGATGACGACCGCTCACTCCTCGCCGAATTCGGGTTCAGCGAGGAGGGCGAGTCCTTCGACGGCGACTCCTGAGGAGTTCACCTCGCAAAGGAGTCCGGGACGCCACTAGGCTGTTCCCTCCGGACATCCGTCCCCTTCCCCCTCCACTGGATCTCGGCAGGAGTTCCCGCGCCATGAACCCGACCGATCTCATCGATCAGGCATCGCTCCGCGAAGACATTCCCGAGTTCGCTCCCGGCGATTCGGTGAAGGTCCACGTGCGTGTCGTCGAAGGCACCCGCGAGCGCGTACAGGTCTTCGAGGGCGTGGTCATACGCCGGCAGGGGTCGGGCGTCAGGGAGACCTTCACCGTGAGGAAGCTCAGTTTCGGCGTGGGTGTCGAGCGCACCTTCCCACTGCATTCGCCCGTGTTGGCCCAGATCGAAGTGGTCACTCGTGGCGACGTTCGAAGGGCCAAGCTCTACTATCTGCGCGGTCGTGTCGGGAAGGCCGCCAAGGTGGCCGAGAAGCGCGAGAACTGAGTCTGACGAAGTCCGAGCGCGGACGCTTCGCGCCGGCGCGGGAACCAAGCCGAGTCTGACGAAGGCGGCGAGGATTCGCCGTTGGGGAGACGATATGACCAACGCGCGCCAGCGCCTGGGTCAGCGAGGCGAAGACCTCGCGGCCCGGTGGTACACCGATCGTGGGTACACGGTCCTGGATCGAAATTGGAGGAGTCGCCAGGGTGAGCTCGACCTGGTCGCCGCGGCGGGCGACGTCATCGTGTTCTGCGAGGTGAAGACCCGAACCTCGGTTCGATTCGGCTTCCCGGCCGAGGCGGTCACGTACCAGAAGCAGCGCCGCATCCGCGGTCTGGCCCGAGAATGGCTGGAGGCTTCCAACACGAGGAGACGGGTGATCCGATTCGATGTTGCGTCGGTGATCACCGGTGATGGCGAGCCCGGTATCGAGGTGCTGCCGGACGCGTTCTGATCAGCCGAAGAATCCCCAGGCCACCAGCCCGGCGATCACGACGAGGGCCACGACGACGATGACGTAGTCAGCCACCGAACGGCGCTGCTCGCGGTACGGATCGAGTCCCACGGCTCCAGTATGGTGCGCGCCATGGAAACGCTCCAGGTGCATCGCGGCGACGGCATCGTGACGGTGACCATGAACCGCCCCGAGGTCAAGAACGCCATCAACGGAACGATGTGGAGCGAACTGCTCGAGACGTTCCGCTCGGTCTACGACAACCGAACCGACCGGGCCATGGTGTTGACCGGTGCCGGGGGCGACTTCTGTTCGGGCGCCGATGTCAGCACGATGGCCGACTCGGTGTCCGAGCGGCCATCCCTGGCAGCGATGCGAGAGGTGAGCGACGTGGCTCTCGCCCTCCATCGCCTCCCGCAGCCGGTCATCGCGAAGGTTCGTGGCGTTGCGGCTGGGGCGGGATGCAACCTCGCCCTGGCGGCCGACCTGGTCGTGGCGGCGGACTCGGCCCGATTCAGTCAGATCTTCACCCGCAGAGGGCTGTCCGTGGACTTCGGCGGGACGTGGCTCTTGCCTCGGCTCGTGGGCCTGCACCGGGCGAAAGAGCTGGCGCTCTTCGCCGACGTGCTGTCGGCGGACGAGGTTCACGAGATGGGTCTCCTGAATCGCGTCGTCCCGGAGCCGGACCTGGACGGGTTCGTCGACGGGTGGGCGGCGCGATTGGCGGCTGGTCCGCCTCTCGCCATGAGCATGACGAAGAAGATGCTCAACGACTCGATGGCCAACAGCATGGAGCAGGCGGTCGAGGAGGAGGCCCGATCACAGTCGGTGAACTTCGCCACGACCGACACGGCGGAGGGACTGCTGGCGTTCCTCGATCGGCGGGAGCCGGGCTTCGAGGGCCACTGATGCGACATCGGGCTCTGAGATCCGTGGTCGTCGGTCTGGTCGGCCTCGCCGTAGCGTGCTCCGGCGACGCACCCGAGGTTCCCACCGGTCCGGATGGCCAGACCGACCCGGTTCTGGGTGTCGGCCGGGAGGTGTTTCAGAACGAGTGCGCTCGGTGCCATTCTCCGGATGGCTCGGGTGGATTCGGTCCGAAGTTGTCGGAAGGGGTCGTGGTCGACCGTTATCCCGACCCTACCGACCAGATCGCCGTCGTGGCCGATGGACGCAGGGGGATGCCGGCATTCGCCGACCGCTTGGACTCCGACGAGATCGATGCCGTCGTGCGGTACACCCGCGAAGTCCTGTAGGCGCCCGCGAGAGGCTGCGGAGGCGGAGCGGAGCAGCGGGTCGGGTGAGAGCCGGATGGCGAAGCCGGCGCAGCGGATTATCGCTGCGCCAGGAGGCGCGGAGCGGAGCAGCGGGTCGGGTGAGAGCCGGATGGCGAAGCCGGCGCAGCGGATTATCGCTGCGCCAGGAGGCGCGGAGCGGAGCAGCGGGTCGGGTGAGAGCCGGATGGCGAAGCCGGCGCAGCGGATTATCGCTGCGCCAGGAGGCGCGGAGCGGAGCAGCGGGTCGGGTGAGAGCCGGATGGCGAAGCCGGCGCAGCGGATTATCGCTGCGCCAGGAGGCGCGGAGCGGAGCAGCGGGTCGGGTGAGAGCCGGATGGCGAAGCCGGCGCAGCGGATTATCGCTGCGCCAGGAGGCGCGGAGCGGAGCAGCGGGAAGGGTGAGAGCCGGATGGCGAAGCCGGCGCAGCGGATTATCGCTGCGCCAGGAGGCACCGTCACACCACCTGCGTAACGTCAGGGGTGCTCATGGCTGGCGCGATGGCCATCGGAACCTTCTCGATCCTGGAGACCCGATGCTCGCCTCCGCCCCCTCCTCCACTCTGCTCGGCGTCGATGGACGGTCCGTCACCGTTGAAGTCCATGTCGGGAGCGGCCTGCCCGGATTCACCGTGGTCGGTCAGCCCGATGGGGTCTGCCGAGAAGCCCGCGACCGGGTGCGGGCCGCCATCATGTCCAGCGAGCGCGAATGGCCGAAGACCAGGATCACGGTGAATCTCGCCCCGTCCGGTGTGCCCAAGGTCGGGGCCGGGCTCGACCTGGCCATCGCGGTCGCGGTCCTCGCCGCATCGGAGCAGATACCGCCGGACTCGCTCGACGGACTCGGCTTCGTCGGTGAGTTGGGTCTGAACGGAGCGGCCAGGCCGGTCCGGGGTGTGTTGCCCCTCGTCGATGCTCTCGACGAGGCGACGGTGGTCGTGCCCGAGGCGTCGGCGGCCGAGGCGGCTCTGGTATCGGACCGGGAGATCCGTTCGGTCGGCTGCCTCGCTGATGTCGTCCGCGCGCTCCGCGGCGAAGCGCCGTGGCCCGCAGCGCCGACGCCCCCCGAGGTTCCACCGATTCCGGCACCGCCGGATCTGCGCGACGTTCGAGGTCAGCCTCTGGCCCGCCTGGCGCTCGAGGTCGCGGCAGCGGGCGCGCATCACCTCCTCCTGGTCGGGCCGCCGGGTGCCGGCAAGACCATGCTGGCCAGTCGTCTGCCGGGACTCCTTCCACCCCTCGAGCGGGATCGGGCGGTCGAGGTGACCCGCGTGCACTCGGCGGCGGGTGTGTCACCGCCGGGGATCGGGCTGGTGCAGCGCCCGCCCTTTCGCGCCCCGCACCACGGTGCCAGTCCGGTGTCGCTCGTCGGTGGTGGTTCCCACTGGATGCGACCCGGCGAGGCAAGCCTGGCCCACGGTGGTGTCCTGTTCCTCGACGAGATGGGGGAATTCGCGCCAAGCGCCCTCGACGCACTCCGCCAGCCCCTCGAGGAAGGGGTGTTGAGGATCAGTCGGGCCCGCGCATCGGTGACCCTCCCGGCGGACTTTCTCCTGATCGGGGCGTCCAACCCGTGTCCCTGCGGATTCGCGGGCTCGGGATCGTGCGTGTGTTCACCCGCCGCGGTCGCGCGGTACCACCGTCGCCTCAGTGGTCCGCTGCTCGATCGTTTCGATCTCCGCGTGCCGGTGGGTCGACCCGATCCGGATGCCCTGTTCTCGTCGGAGCCAGGGGAGACCACCCTCGCGGTGGCGGACCGCGTGACAGCGGCTCGCGATCGCAGCACCGAGCGGGGTCATCCGCCGGCGAGTCGGTTGACGCCGGCCCAGCTCGAACGATTCGCGCCGCTCACTCCCGACGCAGCCGGCCTGCTGGAGGGGGCGGTCCGGTCCGGGCGGCTCACCGCCCGCGGCATGCAGACGGGTCCGGGCCGTCGCGCGCACCTTGACCGACCTCGAAGATGGCGCGCCGCTCATCAGCGCCGAGCGGCTGGCAACCGCGCTCGCCCTCCGAGCGCCTGTCATGGGTGCCGGGATGGCGACATGATCCCGACCCACGGCGGCGACGAGTCGCTTCCCGACCGAGCGTGGACCGTCGCGCTGAGCAGTCTGGTGGGAATGGGGCCGCGGCGGCTTCACGCCCTACTCGACCGGTGGGAGCCGCGCCCGGCCTGGGAGGCCGTTCGTTCCTGCGATCCCGAGGTCGAACGGGTACTGGTGGAGATCGACGCCCGCTCGGCGGTCGGTCTGGCCCGCACCTGGGCCGCAGCGGCGGGGGAGCTCTTCGGTCGCGGACCTCTGGACCGCGGCGATCGACGGCGGTCTGTCGGTGGTGCTTCCCGGCGACGCCGAGTATCCGGCGGGCCTGGTCGGCGACCCGGAGCCACCGGCCGTACTCTTCTCCCAGGGATCGCTCGGTGAGCTTCCGGGACCGTCCGTCGCCGTCGTCGGAACTCGTCGGTGCACCGCCTACGGGTCGAGCACGGCGTGGGAATGGGGTCGGGTCCTGGCCCAGAACGGGGTGCGGGTCGTGTCGGGTCTCGCGCTGGGGATCGACGCCGCTGCGCACGCGGGGGCGCTGGCCGGCAGCGGGGCGCCGCCCGTGGCCGTGGTCGCGACCGGCCTCGACGTGGTCTACCCGGGCCGCAATCGTGCGTTGTGGTCCCAGGTGGCCGAGCGCGGTGTGGTCGTCTCCGAGAGCCCGCCGGGAACGCGTCCCGACCGGTGGCGTTTCCCAGCCCGCAATCGGATCATCGCGGCGCTGGCCCAGGTGGTCGTCGTGGTCGAATCCGCTGAGCGGGGAGGGTCGATGTACACGGTGGCCGAGGCGCTGCGGCGAGATCGGACCGTCATGGCCGTGCCGGGACCTGTCGGTGTTCGCACCTCGGCCGGGACCAACAAGCTCATCGCCCAAGGCGCCGTTCCGGCGTTGAGCGTCGACGACGTGATGATGGCCATCGGGCTCGAGCGTGGACTACGGGTCCGCTGCCGACCGACGGGCGGATGGCCCCGTCTGCGCACGACCAGCGGGTGCTGGACGCGTTCGGGTGGGAGCCGGCCACCGTCGACCAGCTCTCCCTGCGCACGAGTATGGCTCTGGGTGAACTGCTCCGAGCGATCGAGGTGCTCCGGGCGTCCGGTTGGGTGGCCGACGACGGCTCGGGCTGGCTCCGCCGGGTCGTCCACCCGGGCCTCCACCACGCTGAGTAGTCGAGTAAGCGCAAGGAGAGAGTGGGCGGGCTAGGCTGCGGTCGATGTCCTGGCGCATCGACGACTACGAACTGGCCCTGGGATCACTCGCCGCCTCGACGCGGGCCGCCTACCGCCGCGACATCGTCCACCTGGTCGAATGGGCCGGACGCAGCGGCGTCGTGGGGCCCGATCATGTCACGCCCCTGCTGCTGCGCCGCTACCTGGCCTACCTGACGACCACGGGGTCGGCCCGACGCACCATCGCTCGGCGGGCGTCGGGGCTGCGCCGCTACTTCCAGTGGGCCCTCCGTGAGGCCCTCGTGGCGGCGGACCCCACCCTGCGACTTCATGCCCCGTCGGGCGAGGGTCGGCTTCCGCGGGTGCTTCGGGCTGAGGAGCTCACGACCCTGCTGGACGACGGAGGGGCGGTCGTCGCCGCCGACGAGCCCGGGCGCCGCGCCCGCGATGACGCTGTGCTCGAGTTGCTCTACGGCAGTGGGCTACGGGTGTCGGAGGTATGCGGTCTCCGGGTCGGTGATCTCGACCTCCGATCGCGATCGGTTCGAGTCACCGGCAAGGGCGACAAGGAGCGAATCGTCCCGGTCAGCGAACCCGCCGTCGTCGCCCTGCGCCGCCATCTCCGCTCGGCTGTGCAGTGCGAGGCGCCGGTCTCGGCCCGCACCGTGCTGTTCCACAACCTACGAGGGAGACCCCTCGGTCCACGCGATGTCCGGCGGATTCTCGACCGTCGAGCTTCCGCCCCGACCCATCCCCACGCGCTCAGACACAGCTTCGCCACTCATCTTCTGGACGGTGGTGCCGATCTACGGTCTGTGCAGGAACTGTTGGGTCACGCCGATCTGCGGACGACCCAGGTGTATACACACGTGAGCAGAGAACGCATGCGTACGGTGTACGAAGCAACTCATCCCCGGGCATAGGACAAGCAGGCGGAAACGGTGGAGCAACAGGTATCGAGCGACGAGCTGCACCGGCTGTGGCAGAACTACGTCGGGACCCGTGACCGGTCGCTCCGAGATCGACTCCTCGTCCACTACTCGCCCCTGGTCAAGTACGTGGCCAGCCGGGTGGCGGTCGGCCTGCCCCAGAACGTCGAGCATGCCGACCTCGTCAGCTACGGGATCTTCGGGCTCATCGATGCGATCGAGCGCTTCGAGCTCGAGCGTGGTTACAAGTTCGAGACGTACGCGATCTCCCGTATCAAGGGCGCCATCATGGACGAGCTCCGGTCCATCGACTGGGTGCCCCGGTCGGTCCGTTCCAAGGCCCGCTCGGTCGAGACGGCGTACGCCAAACTCGAGTCGCGACTGCATCGCAGCCCGACCGACGAAGAGGTCGCCGAAGAGCTCGCAATCTCGGTCGATCAGCTCCAGACCCTGCTGTCCCAGATCTCCTTCGTCGGTCTCGTCGCCCTCGACGAGATGCTCTCCGGTGGCGAGCGGGGCGAGAACATCACGCTGGGCGACACCATCGCCGACAAGAGCATGGGTCCCGGAGGCACGTTCGAGCTGCAGGAGATGCGCCAACTGTTGGCCGGCGCGATCAACACGATGCCGGAGCGCGAGAAGATCGTGCTCACGCTCTACTACTACGAGGGTATGACGCTCAACGAGATCGGCCAGGTGCTCGGTGTGACCGAGAGTCGGGTATGCCAGATCCACACCAAAGCCGTTCTGCACCTCAAGGCCCGGATGCAGGCGGCCCAGCGAGAATCCGCCTGAGAGCCTCCGCTGTGCGGAGGCGCCTGCCCCCGGGGCGCGAAGCGCCTCTCCGCCGGGTCCCCCCGGTAAGCTCGGTTCTGCGACTTCCCCGTCGATCCTGTTTCGACGCGTGGAGGAACGCCCATGGGGCCCTGCGCTGCACCTCGTCCTCGTGGCCCGTCTCGTCGGGCCGCACTGTTCGCCGGTCTCACCCTGGTCGGTCTGGCCGCATGCGACTGGCCCGACCCACCCGACACCGATGTGCCGCCGCCGGTGACCTGGATGCCCTCTGATGCCGAGGCCGACTGGTCGGCCCCGGTCGAGGGCCGGGTGATCGATCCGTTCCGCGCCCCTGATCACCCCTACGGGCCGGGCAACCGGGGGATCGAGTACCGCGTCTCCCCGGGTAGCCCCGTGCGGGCCGCTGCCGGCGGTGGCGTGGTGTTTGCCGGACCGGTGGCGGGACGGGCGGTGGTCGTCGTGGAGCACGGCCCGGGTCGGCGAACCACCTACACCGGCCTCGAGCACATCGACGTGCTTCCCGGTGAAGAGGTCGTCGCCGGCGCCGAGCTGGGCACCGCCACCTCGATCCTGCACTTCGGCGTGAAGGTCGACGGCCGGTACGTGGACCCAGCCTCTCTCTTCGGTCCGCCGGACGTCCGGCTCCTACCGACCGAGTGAGGGACGCCGCGGGTCCGCGGCTACACTCTCCCGCTGGCCCGGCACCGCGCCAGGCTGCTCGTTCCGAGCACGATGAGAACATTGACCCCGGGTCGACCCACGGTCGCCATTTCGGTGCCCGACCCGCCGGTCCCACGTAACCGTTGGGAAGGAGAGGGCCATGGCCCCCGTCGTAACCATGCGACAGTTGCTGGATGCTGGTGTTCATT
The DNA here is from genome assembly GCA_963695075.1 of uncultured Acidimicrobiales bacterium. Classification (GTDB taxonomy): domain Bacteria; phylum Actinomycetota; class Acidimicrobiia; order Acidimicrobiales; family CAWCAL01; genus CAWCAL01. Next base: position 208,692 of record CAVOFR010000003.1, on the reverse strand, counting down.
TCGGACACCAGACCCGCCGATGGAACCCCAAGATGCAGCGCTTCATCCACGGAGAGCGCGGTGGCATCTACATCATCGATCTGCGCCAGACGCTCGAGCGCATCGAGGAGGCCTACACCGTCGTGCGCGATATAGCGTCGAAGGGGGGCACGGTGCTGTTCGTCGGCACCAAGAAGCAGGCCAAGGACAGCGTCGTCTCCTACGCCGAGAAGTGCAACATGCCCTACGTCGCCGAACGGTGGTTGGGCGGCATGCTCACCAACTACGCCACGATCTCCAAGCGCGTCGCGAAGATGAAGGAATACCAGCGGATGCGCGACTCCGGTGAGTTCGAGGCGATGCCCAAGAAGGAAGCGCTCCTGATCGGCCGCGAGCTGGCCAAGCTCGAACGGAACCTGATGGGTATCCGCAACATGGAGAAGCAGCCCGACGCGGTCTTCGTTCTCGACACGACCAAAGAGACGATCGCGGTGACCGAAGCGAACAAGCTCGGCATACCGATCATCGCCGTCGTAGACACCAACTGTGATCCCGACGAGATCAGGTTCCCGATCCCGGGCAATGACGATGCGATCCGGGCTGGTGACCTGATGAGCCGCATCATCGCCGACGCCGTCATCGAGGGCCGCCAGATCGCCTCCAGGAACGACCCCGCGGCCCCGGCCCCCAAGTCCGAGGAGGAGCTGGCCGAGCACGAGGCGCAACAGGCGGCTGCCCGCGACGCCGCCGCCAAGCAGGCGGCTGAACGCGAGGCCCGAGTCGCTGCTGCCAGGGAGCAGGCGGCGGCAGCCGAGGCGCCGCCCACCCCCACCGAAGCTCCGCCTGCGGCGGAGACCGCACCGGCCGAGGCTCCTCCCGCCGAAACACATGATGTCGCGCCGGCCGACGCGCCGGTCATCGAGGATCCGGTCGACGAGACCGCCGAACCGGCTGCCGAGGCCGATCCCGGGCCGACCGAGGAGGGCTGATGGCCGACGTCACCGCTGCCGATGTCAAGGCGCTCCGCGAAGAAACCGGCGTGGGCATGATGGACTGCAAGAAGGCGCTGGTCGAAGCGGACGGCGACATGGACGCGGCGCGCGAGATCCTCATGAAGAAGGGTCTGGCCAAGGTCGGCGATCGCTCCGATCGCGCAAACGACCAGGGCGCCGTCGCGCTCGCTTCCGGCGATGGCGTGGCCGCCGTGGTCGAGCTCAAGGCGGAAACCGATTTCTCGGCGAAGTCCGCCGACTTCGTGTCGCTCGTCGGCGAACTGGCCGAGGCCGTCCTCGCCGATGGCGAGGAGGCCGTCAGCGGGTTCACCGAGAAGCTCGACCAGTTGAAGCTCACCAAGAAGGAGAACATCGAGCTCGGCGTCGTCGCCCGCGTCGAGGCTTCCGAGGGCGCCATCCTCGATACATACCTGCACAGCCAGGACGGCCGCGGTACCAACGCGGTCGTGGTCGAGGTGAGAGGTATGAGCCAGGCGGATGCTCACCAGCTGGCCCTGCACATCGGGTTCGCCAAGCCGATGGGCCTCAACCGCGGGGACGTGCCGGTCGAGGACGTCGATCAGGCCCGCCACGAGTTCGAAGAGGTCACCAAGGCAGAGGGCAAACCCGAGCAGGCCGTTCCCAAGATCGTCGAGGGCCGGCTCAATGCCTGGTTCGGCGATCGCGTACTGCTCGACCAGGGGCTCCTCGGAGAGAAGAAGCCCAAGATCCGCGAGTTCCTGGGTGATGGTGAGATCGTCAGATACGTGCAGGCATTCATCGGCGGCTGAGAAAGGATCGCCTCATGGGCGGGGACCAAACCGCAGACCTGCGCTGGAAGCGCGTGGTCCTGAAGCTGTCCGGTGAGGCGTTCGCGTCCGAGGACGGATCCGGTATCGACGGTGACATCGTGCGGCACCTGGCCGAGGAGATCGTCACCGTCCGCTCCGAGCTCGGCGTGGACATGGCCGTCGTCGTGGGCGGTGGCAACATCTGGAGGGGGATGACAGGCGCCGGTGCCGGCATGGACCGGACCCAGGCGGACTACATGGGCATGCTGGCCACCATCATCAACGCGCTCGCACTTCAGGACACACTGGAACAGCTGGGCCAGGACACGCGCGTGCAGACCGCGATCCACATGTCGCAGGTCGCCGAGCCCTACATCCGGCGTCGCGCCGTGCGACACCTCGAAAAGGGCCGCATCGTGATATTCGCGGGGGGCACCGGCAATCCCTTCTTCACCACCGACACGACGGCGGCTCTCCGCGCGGTGGAGGTCGATGCCGAGGCGATCCTGAAGGGGACCCACTCGGGGGTGAAGGGCGTCTACACCGCCGACCCGAAGATCGACTCGGACGCCGAGCTGCTCGGTGAGGTGTCCCATTTCGACGTGCTCCAGCGCGGGCTCAAGGTGATGGACTCCACCGCGATCAGCCTGTGCATGGACAACGGTCTGCCGATCGTGGTCTTCGACCTCTTCGGCAAGGGCAACATCCGGTCCATTCTCGAGGGCGAGCCGGTCGGTACGCTGGTTTCCTGACCAGGATGGCTCCATCAGCGCTGGTCGATGTGTCAAGGTGAACCCATGAGTGACGAACTAGTCGACCTCGTGCTCGACGAGGCCACCGACGGGATGCAGCAGGCGCTGGACCATGTGCGCGGTGAGCTCGCGGGCGTCAGGACCGGTCGGGCTGCTCCGGGACTCATAGAGAAGATGCCGATCGAGGTCTATGGGTCGGAGGTGCCGCTCCAGCAGGTGGCGAGCATCTCGGTTCCCGAAGCGCGCCTCCTCGTCATCTCGCCGTTCGACAAGGACACCGTGTCCGCCATCGAGAAGGCGATCATGAAATCGGACCTCGGACTGAGCCCCTCCAACGACGGCATCGTAATCCGGCTCGCGTTCCCGCCCCTCACCGCCGAGCGACGCAGGGACCTGGTTCGGGTCGTCAAGCAGATGGCCGAGGACGGCCGGGTCGGCATCCGCAATCATCGGCGAACGGGACGTCAGGAGCTCGACCGGATGCAGAAGGACGGTGATCTGGGCGAAGATGATGTCGGTCGGGCCGGAAAGGCACTCGACGGGCACACCCACCGATTCGAAGCCATGGTCGATGAGGTCCTCGCCGCCAAGGAGAAAGAACTCATCGAAGAGTGAGCGAGAGAGGGGAGCGAGCGTGAGCGACGAACGACCGAGCAAGTCCGATGACGCCGAACGGCCGCGTACGGAGGGCGTCCGGATCATCGGAGCCGAAGAAGCAGCGCGCGCGATCGATCGTGACGATGTGGTGAAGCGGCGCGGCGACGACGAGCCGAAGTTCGGTGACGTTCCCGAGCCACCGCCCGAGACGGCCGAGGATCAGAAGCCCGTGATGCGGTTCCCCCTTCCCGAGTCGGCCGACCCGAGTCGGTTCGGGGCGGTCCCCATCGTTCGAGCATCGGTCGAGGATGACGACGAGGATGTCGGCTCCGAGGGCGGAAGCCCGCTGATGCCCCACTGGACCGATCCGCCCACCGGAGAGGTTCCGGAGGCCCTGGGTGGTGACGACGACGCGGCGGGCTGGTCGCTTTCGACCTCGACGCCTCGCTGGCGCGATCGCGACGAGGGTCCGGACGAGGATCTCGGCGACGTACTCGGCGAATCGGTCGGGATTCAGGACGAAGAGGACCGCGAGTCCGAGGATCGGTTCTTCACGTTCGACGACCTAGAGACGCCCGAGGAGCCTCCGACGATGCGGATCGGGACCTCGGCTTCGTCGACCCTCGTGGGACCCGGAGCGTCGCCCCAGGACGAGGAAGCCGAACCGGCTGCGCCTCGTACCGGTGAGCCTGCGGAGCGAAACGTCCTCATGGCCGTCGCAGTGGGCGTCGGGCTGGCGGCCGTCGCCCTCATGGCCTTCGTGATCTCGCCGATCACGGCGATGGTCCTCGTCACCGCGATCATCGCGTTCGGTTCGGCCGAGTACTTCGACGTCCTCCAGAGGACTGGTCGCCAGCCGGCGACACTGTTGGGATTGGCGGCCACCGGAGGGCTCCTGGTAGCGACATACAACTACGGATACGCGGCCTATCCCGTCGCTCTCTTCCTGCTGGTCGTGTTCGGTCTGATCTGGTACCTCATCGGGGTCCAGGATGAGCAGCCGGTCGAGAATCTGGGCGTCACGATGTTCGGTGTGGCCTGGATCGGCGGGCTCGGGTCCTTCGCTGCACTGATGATCGCGACCCCTGGCTTCGGGGCCGAGATGATCGTCGCCGCGGTCATCGCCACGGTCGCCTATGACGTAGGTGCCTTCTTCATCGGCCGGCAGTTCGGGAAGAGCCCGCTCTCGCCTGCCAGCCCGAACAAGACCATCGAGGGTCTCGTGGGCGGCATGGCCACATCGATCCTGCTCACCATCCTCATCGTCGGCCTCACCGGGTGGAGCCGCTTCGGGGGCTACGAAGGGCTGCGCAACGCGGCGCTGCTAGGGGTGGCGGCGGCGTTCATGGCACCGCTCGGTGACCTCGGACAGTCGCTGATCAAGCGTGATCTCGGTGTGAAGGACATGGGGGCGATCCTCCCCGGCCACGGTGGTCTGCTCGACCGGTTCGACAGCCTGCTCTTCGTGCTGCCGACCACCTACCTCCTTGCCCTCGTCCTGAACCTTTAGTGACTCGTCGACGCGTCGCCGTCTGCGGATCGACGGGCTCCATAGGCACACAGACGCTCGAAGTCGTCGCCGCACAGCCCGATCGATATGAGATCGTGGCGCTGGGCGCAGCCCGCTCCGCCGACGTTCTCGTGGAGCAGGCGAACCTGCTGTACGAGCGGGGGCATGCCACCGGCGTGGAGGTCGTCGCGTTGACCGACCCGGGTGCCGCGGTTGGCGTCGCCGACCGGTTGCCGCCCGGCACCGAGCTCCTGGTGGGACCCGATGCGATCGTGGACTCGATCGGATCGGCCGACGTCGTCGTGAACGGTGTGGTCGGCTTCGCCGGCCTCGGGGTGACACTGGCTGCGCTCGAGCAGGGGAAGCGACTGGCCCTGGCCAACAAGGAGTCGTTGATCGCGGCCGGTCCCGTCGTGCAGAAGGCACGGGCCACCCCCGATGCGGAGCTGGTTCCAGTCGACAGCGAGCACGGCGCGCTCCATCAGTGTCTGCGAGGTGCGCATGACCATGCCGATCGTGTCCGCCGCCTGGTCCTCACGGCCTCCGGTGGCCCATTCCGAGGTCGCGGCCTGGACTCGCTGCAATCGGTCCGAGTCGAAGAGGCGCTCGCCCATCCGACGTGGAGCATGGGGCCCAAGATCACCGTCGACAGCTCGACGCTCATGAACAAGGGCCTCGAGGTCATCGAGGCCCACGAGCTGTTCGGCCCACCCGCCGGCGAACGGGGATTCGGGGTGGGTCTCGACGCGATCGAGGTGGTGGTGCACCCGCAGTCCATCGTGCACTCGATGGTGGAGTACACCGACGGATCCACCATCGCCCAGCTCTCCATGCCGGACATGCGGCTCCCGATCGGGTACGCGTTGGCCCATCCCGATCGGCTCGACGTGCCGTTCGGGCCGATCGACTGGTCCGAGGTCGGGCGCCTCGAGTTCGAGCCGCCCGACCTCGAGGCTTTTCCCTGTCTTCCGCTGGCCTACGAGGCCGCACGCCTCGGTGGCACGGCACCGGCCTGGCTCAACGCCGCGAACGAGGTCGCCGTGCAGGCGTTCCTCGACGAGAGGATTCGCTGGATCGACATCCCCCGGGTTCTCTCCACCGTTTTGGACGGGCATGATGGTGGAGTTCCAGGGACGGTGCAGGACGTCATCGATGCCGACGACGAAGGTCGTCGTCGCGCCGGTGACGTCATCGCCTCCCGTTAGAGGCATACCCTCGGGTCCCAGTGTCCGATGAGGTTCAGGTCCGAGCGAGCAATGGAGGCTGAGTGACCCAAGCTGAACAGGTCGAGGCCACCCCGGTGGCGGAACCGCCGAGTTCGTCCCCCGAGATGGTGCCGAATTCTGCCGCGCGCGCAGCGATGTTCGCCGCTGCCCTGGTGCTCTTCGGCGTCGTCGTGGGTTGGAAGTGGCTGGGTCTGATCATCGGTGTGGTCGTCCTGGTCTTCGTCCACGAGCTCGGCCACTACGTGATGGGCAAACGCGCCGGGATGCACGTGACCGAGTTCTTCATCGGCTTCGGGCCCCGTATCTTCTCGTTTCGTCGGGGTGGAACCGAGTACGGGCTTAAGGCCATCCCCGCCGGCGCATACGTGAAGGTGCCGGGGATGTACAACATCGACGAAGTCGATCCTGCCATCGAACCCTTCACCTTCCGGCAGGCTCGATCCCGGGACAAGCTCGGAATGGTGTTGGGCGGCCCGTTCGCCAATCTGACGATGGCGGTCGTGCTGCTGTTCGCCTTCCACCTGTTCGTCGGAGAGGTCGACGAGACCCGTTGGGAAGTCGATGCCGTCATCGACGGCACGGCCGCCGCCGACGCCGGGATCCAACAGGGCGATGTCGTGCGCTCCGTTGACGGGGACCCCGTCGAGACCTTCGAGGACCTGCGCGAGCAGGTCGAACGCCGTGGCGGCGAGGTCGTGTCGATCGTGGTCGATCGTCCGTCGGCCGATGGTCAGGTGACGACGGTCGAGCTCACCGCCCAGCTCGGCGACCGGCTGATCGACGTCGAGCCCGCTTCGCCGGCCGACGAGATGGGTCTCCAAGCCGACGACATCATCCTCGGAATCGACGGTGACCCCGCCCGTTCGTATGCCGATCTCGCAGAGGCGTCGGCCAACCGGCCCGGTGAGGAGGTCGAGGTCCGCATCGAGCGTTATGGGGCTGCGTGCGATCTTCCGGTGGCACTCGGGCCGGACCTCACCGACCAGTCCACCCGCGGATTCCTCGGTCTTTCCCCTTCGTCACCGCCGGCCGAGACCAAGGGCGTGCTCGGCGCGGCTGGGGCCGCGGTCGGTGACTTCGGCAGCGTCACCCGGGAGAGCGTCGTGTCGCTGGCCCGGTTCTTCACGCCGGCGCAGATCGGGTCGTTCCTCGGCCAGGCCGCCACCACGGCACCCGGAACCAGCAACGCGAACGACGGGCCGTGCGAACCAGCTCCCGGGGGCACGGTCAGCGAGGATGACGAAGGCCGGATCCTCTCGATCTACGGTGCGATCAGATGGGGTGGCACGTTCACGAACGCCGGTTCGCTGGTGATCTTCTTCGCGTTGCTCAACATCTTCCTCGGTGTGTTCAATCTGCTTCCCGTCCTTCCTCTCGACGGTGGACACGCCGTGATCGCCGGGTACGAGGCGTTCCGACGTCGCAACGGGGAGGCCTACTCGGTGGACGTCAGAAAGTGGCTGCCGATCGCATACTTGGTCGTAGCGGTCCTGGTGGTGGTCGGTCTGGGTGCCCTCTACCTCGACATCGTCGATCCGATCCAGTAGCTGGCGCCATGGAGATCCCGGAAGTCTCGATCGATCGGCGACCCACTCGACAGATCATGGTCGGCTCCGTGCCGGTCGGCGGAGGTGCCCCGGTCTCGCTGCAGTCGATGACGATCACCAAGACGGCCGACGTCGAGGGAACCCTGCAGCAGATCTACGGGCTGGCTGCGGCCGGCGTCGACATCGTCCGCTGCACCTGCAACGAGCCCGAGGCGTCCGAGGGGCTTGCTCGCATCGTGCCGCGATCGCCCGTACCGATCGTGGCCGACATCCATCATCAGTACCTCAGGGCACTCGAAGCCATCGAGGCCGGCGTGCACTGTCTCCGGCTCAATCCGGGCAACATCCGCAAACCCGAGCACATCAAGGCCGTCGCTCGCGAGGCGAAGGACCGCGGCGTACCCATCCGTATCGGTGTCAACGGCGGATCCCTCCATCCCGACCTGTACGCCAAGTACGGAGACCGCGTCACACCCGAGGCGATGGTCGAATCAGCGCTCCAGGAAATCGCCTACTTCGAGGAGGTCGACTTCGATCTGATCAAGATCTCGGTCAAGGCCTCGTCGGTACCTCTCATGATCGAGGCCTACCGTCAGTTGAGCGAGGTGACCGATCACCCGTTGCACCTGGGTGTCACCGAAGCCGGCCCGCCACCCGAAGGCCTGGTCAAGTCGACGGCCGGAATCGCCACCCTGCTGGCCGAGGGGATCGGTGACACCATCCGCTACTCGCTGACCGCCGATCCGATCGAAGAGGTCAGGGCCGGCCGGACGCTGCTCGAGTCCCTCGGGCTCAGGGAACGCACAGGGATCGACCTGATCGCCTGTCCGAGCTGTGGCCGAGCCGAGGTCGATGTCATCGCCGTCGCCGAAGCGGCCCGGACCGCTTTCGGGGAACGTCAGATCCCGCTCCAGATCGCGGTCATGGGGTGTGTGGTGAACGGTCCTGGCGAGGCCCGCGATGCTGACATCGGTATCGCGGCCGGTCGGCGTCGGGGCCATCTCTTCGTCCGGGGCCAGAACGTCGCGGTGGTTCCCGAGGATCGGATGGTGGAGACGCTCGTGGATTGGGCCGAGTTCATCGTCGAACACGGGGTGGACGCGGCGCTCGAACGGGTCGATCTCGTGCGGGCGGCCCGTGAGGCCGAGCAGGATAGAGCCGCGCTCCTGGCCGAACAGGGCGAGGACGTGAACCACTCCGAGGCCACGGTCGAGCTGATCCGACAGCACCGATCCGAGTCGTGAGTCGACGTCGACGAACCGATTGCCGGGCGGCGCACGACAGAAGAGCATGAGTCGAGAGTCCGTGCACCGCACCTGGTTGGTCCCCGCGGTCGTGATCTGCGTGGCCGGGCTGTTGGTGGCCGCGTGCGGCCAGGCCGACCGCGAGGTTTCCGGGGCCGCCACTGGAACGTCCAAGACGACGACGACGACCGATCCGGTCGTCCAGCCGAGAATCACGCTTCCGGCCCAGGTCGGCGATGATCTCGTTTCGTCGAAAGCATCGCTGGTCGAGGTGGCCACGGTCGTCGATCAGGTCGGGCCGGCGACAGCTGCGGTGAGTGGCGCGGGCGGTCCTGTCGTGGCCCGGTCCGCCGGTGATGCCCTGGGCGCCGTCACCGTCTCGCTCCGGCGCTACGTGACGATCCTGGCCGAGGTGGACGATGGTGATCTCGAACGACTCCTCGCGCTGCTCGAGGACCTCACCGCAGCGATCGACGACCTCACCGCTGAGATGGCGGCCGGACGGGCCGATCTCGATCGGGCGGTCTCCACCGTCGAAACCGCACTGGACGACTGGCAGCGCGCTTGGTCGGCACAGGCCGCCGACTGGGAGGCCGCCTGGGAACGGGCCGACCATGAATGGAAGGCAGACTGGCAGCAGGCTGCAGCCGACTGGGAGGCACAGTGGCAACGGACGGCCACGGAATGGGAGGCCCAACGGGAGCAGGCGGGATCCGAGTGGGAAGCCCAGTGGGAGCGGGCCGCCGAGGACTGGAGACGGGCCTGGGAGGACGTGCGGGCCGAGATCGATGGGCCGTAGCGCCCGCGTTTGCGGCTACTGCCGGACCGGTGGCATCTCACCGTCGCTGGGCGACGCCGACGGACCAGTTTATTGCGTTTTGAGGGTTTGCTTGGCGAGCCGTACGGCTTCGACCAGTCGGGCGGCGACCTCACCGATGGCGACGCGCTCGGTCTCGCCGTCGGCTCGTGCGGTGAGCTCGACCTGTCCGTCGGCCAGCGCCTTGGGGCCGACCGTGACGCGGTACGGGATCCCCACCAGCTCGGCGTCGGCGAACTTCACACCGGCTCGGGCGTCCCGGTCGTCGAGGAGGACCTCGAGGCCCGCCGAGCTCAGATCGGTGTAGAGAGCCTCGGCGGCGGCCACGCTCGCGTCGTCTCTCAACGACACGACGGTGATCACCACCTCGAAGGGTGCCACGACGACCGGCCACACGATCCCGGCTTCGTCATGGTGGGTCTCGATGATCGTGGCGACCGCTCGGTCGATTCCGATGCCGTAGCAGCCCATGGTGACGGTCCGGGCCGTGCTGTCGGCGTCGAGCACCGAAACACCGAAAGTCTCGGCGTACTTGCGGCCCAGCTTGAAGATGTGCCCCGCCTCGATGGCCGGGATGATCTCGAGCGGAGCTTCGCACCGCGGGCAGGCTTCGCCTGCGGTGACCTCGCGCAGATCGGCCCAGATGGCGTCGATGATGTCCCGGCCGACATCGACGCCCCGGAGATGCCAGTCGTCCTCGTTGGCACCCGTGGTCATACGCGATCGACCCTCGAGTGCCCGGTCGACGTAGATCGGGAGGTCGGTCACCCCGACGGCGCCGAGGCTTCCGGGGTTGGCTCCCATCGCGGTGTGAACCTGCTCGGAGGTGGCGGGGCGGAGCCGGCTGGCGCCGGTGGCGTCGGCGAGCCTCTGCTCGTTCAGCTGGTGGTCGCCCCGAAGGATGACCAGGGCCAGGGCGCCGTCCAGCTCGTAGACCAGCGTCTTCAACTGGCGGTCAGCTGCGGCGCCATCGTCCATCTCGGCCAGGGCGGCGATGGTGCGGATGCCGGGCGTGGGGAAACGTTCGAGCTCGGCGGTGCCGTCGTGGTCATCGGTGGCGGCCAGCGCCGATGTGGCCCGCTCGATGTTGGCGGCGTAGTCGCACGAACTGCACCGGACGACGTCGTCCTCACCGGCGTCGGCGGGAACCATGAACTCGATGCTGTCGCTCCCACCCATGTTGCCCGACGACGCCTCGACCGGGATGGCGTCGAGTCCGAGGCGCTCGAAGACGTTGACATAGGCCCGGTGGTGCAGATCGAAGGAGTCGTCGAGACCGTCCTGGTCCAGATCGAAGCTGTATGAGTCCTTCATGGCGAACTCTCGCACCCGCAGGAGCCCGCCCTTGGGACGAGCCTCGTCGCGGAACTTGGTCTGGATCTGGTACCAGATCTGGGGGAGCTGCCGGTAGGAGGTGAGTTCGCCCGCGACCGTGGCGAAGACCTCCTCAGCGGTGACGCCCATGGCGATCTCGGCACCGGACCGATCGGCCAGGCGGAACATCACGTCGCCCATCGTGTCCCAGCGGCCGGACGCCTGCCAGATAGCGGCGGGGTTCATCGCCGGCATGAGGAACTCCTGGCCTCCGATCGCATCCATCTCCTCCCGGACGATGGCCGCGATCTTGGTCCGGACTCGCAATCCGAGGGGAAGGAACGTGTAGTGGCCGGCGAACAGCTGGCGGATGAATCCGCCCCGCACCAGGAGTTGATGGCTGACGGACTCGGCGTCGCCCGGCGCGTCGCGGAGGGTGGGAACGAACAGGGAAGACCAGCGCATCCCGCAAAGGTACCGGTGCCCGCACCAGCCGAAGCGGAGTTCGGAGATCGGCCGGTGGCGGCAGGGCCACATGGGACCGGGTTCGGCGAAAGATCTGCGCCAGAGTCGGCTCAGTCGGAGACGGCGCGGATATACTCTCTCAGTTCACCTGGATGGTCAGGTGGGAAAGGCGTGGGCTCGGCCCACGCCTTTGGTTTGTCGAGACCGGGGCTGCAGAGGTCGTGGTACCGGTCGAGGCGTGTCGTCAGCGAGATTCGGACAGGAGGTGCACGCGATGAGCGAAACGAATACGGATGGGCTCGAGGGAGCGGTGCGCCCGGTCATAGAGCCGATCTTGTCCTCGCTCGAACTCGAGCTCTACGACCTGCAGACCGCTCCACAGACGCTACGAGTCCTGGTCGATGCGCCCGGCGGAGTCACGTCGGACGATCTCGCTCGCGCCACCCGGATCATCTCCCGTCGGCTCGACGAGGACGATCCGATGCCAGGGCGGTACACCCTCGAGGTGTCGAGTCCGGGGATCGAGCGGCCGCTCCGCACGGTGCGGCACTTCCTGGCGGCGATCGGCGAGTCGATCACCCTCAAGTGCGCGCCGACGGTCGAGGGCGACCGCCGTGTCAGCGGCACGCTGACGGCAGCCGACGACCACGCCGTCACGGTCACCCTCGACCCACCCAGCCAGGGTCAGCGCACCCTCGAGTACGCCGACATCGCCAAGGCGCGCACCACCTTTTCCTGGGATGCAACGGTGCCCTCGACCCGGAAGGCCAGCCGAACATGAACCCCGAATTCCTCGAGGCGTTGCAGGCCGTTGCGACCGACAAGGGCATCGGCATCGATACCCTCTTCGCCGCCCTCGCCGATGCACTCGAGTCGGCCTACAAGCGCATGCCCGAGGCCTACGAGTACGCATGGGTCACCATCGATCCCGACTCGGGTGAGATCAGGGTGTTCGCCCAGGAGCTCGACGACGACGGCGAGCCCGTCGGCCCTGAGCTCGATGTCACGCCCGACGACTTCGGACGGATCGCGGCGCAGGCGGCCAAGCAGGTGTTCTCCCAGCGCATCCGTGAAGCCGAGCGTGAGCTGAAGTTCGAGGAGTACGCGGGCCGCGAAGGTGACATCGTGACCGGCATCATCCAGCAGAGCGACTCCCGCTACACACTCCTCGATCTGGGCCGGGTCGAAGCGCTGCTGCCCCAGGCCGAACAGGTGCCCTACGAGCGACCGCAGGCCAACAGCCGGGTGAAGGCCTACATCGTCGAGGTCCGTCGGACGGCCAAGGGCCCGCAGATCGTCGTCAGCCGGACCCACCCGGGACTCATCCGTCGCCTCTTCGAGCTCGAGGTGCCCGAGATCGCCGACGGTGTCGTCGAGATCAAGGCTTGCGCCCGCGAGCCCGGTCACCGCACGAAGATCGCGGTCTGGTCCAACGACGCCAACGTCGATCCCGTGGGGGCTTGCGTAGGCGCCCGGGGAGCCCGGGTTCGCATGGTCGTCAACGAGCTCCAGGGCGAGAAGATCGACATCGTCCCGTTCAGCGAGGACAACCGTGAGTTCGTCATGAAGGCGCTGTCGCCGGCCAAGGTCAAGGAGGTGAACATCGATCCCGAGACCGGGACCGCCGAGGTGATCGTGCCCGACTACCAGCTCTCTCTGGCCATCGGCAAAGAAGGCCAGAACGCTCGCCTGGCAGCCCGGCTCACCGGATGGCGGGTCGACATCCGATCCGAGACGCAGGTCGCCGAAGAGGCCGCCTACGCCGACCAGGATTGGGCCGAGGGCGAGTGGATCACAGACGAAGAGACGGGCGAACAGAAGTGGCAGCCCGCCGACGGCAGCCCGGCGATCTCCGCCGATGATTGGAGCGCCGCCGTGGCCGAGAACGACGAGACCGACGAGGGCGGCGACGATTCCGGTGATGAGGTTGCCGAAGCATCCGAGCGTGGTGACGAGGATGCCGGTGAGCGGGAAGTCCAATCAGAATCACAGCCCGAATCCGAAACCTCCGAAGCCGAAACCGCCGAAGCCGAGTCGGCCGCGTCGGACGTCACCGCGGCCGCCGACGAGTCACCTGCAGCAGACGCGTCTCCCGCCGAAGAGAGTTAGTCGACAAACGGGTCGCGACGATTCCTCGTCGTGACCGATTTCACACGGTGCCCGCCAGCACTTCGTGCTCGCACCGGCGCCGTGAAAGGATAGAACCGAAGCCAACCCCACCCTTCTGCGGTGTGGGCGGCAGGAAAGGGTTGAGTCACACCTTGCCAGCGAAGATCCGCGTGTACGAGCTAGCTCGAGAGCTCGGCATGACCAACAAAGAGGTACTCGAGCTCTCCGAGCAGTTGGGGATCGGCGCGCGCAGCCACTCCTCCAGCATCGTCGACGCCCAAGCCGATCGCGTCCGGCGGAAAGCCGAGCGCGAGGGTCTCGTGCGAGAGGCCCAACCCGAGGCCGAGGACAAGCCGGCCAAGAAGTCGGCCGGTGCGACCGTCTCGTCCAAGAAGCCCCCGCCGAAGAAGAAGGTCGCTGCGGCCGAGGCCCCGGACTCCGGTCCGGAAGCTCCTGCCACCGAGCCGGCCGAGAAGCCGGTCGCGGCCGAAGCGCCGGCGTCGCCCGAGACCGTCACACCGCCGTTGGTCACTCCCGCTGCTGTAGAGCCCGGCGAGCCGGCGGCCGCCGAGCCGACGGCCGCCGAGCCGACCGCATCCCCCGATAGTCCCGTGACACCGGAGGCTCCCGCCGCGCCCGAGACGCCGGACCGGCCCAGACGCGTGGTCACCTCCAGCGGCAGCGCCAAGCCGCCGAAACCCGCTCCGGCGGCCGAGGAAGAGGTGCCGGTCGAGAAGCCGAAGCCCGAGAAGGCGGCACCCAGCCCCCACATGGATCTCGGTGCGCCGCCCGAACGGCGCGCTGCGGCAGCGCCCGAGAAGATGCCCCGGTCCACGTCGGGGAAGATCATCCCTCCGCCGCCGGGACCGCCTCGCTCCGACTCGGGTCGGCCTATTCCTGCGCCACCAGGGCAGGGCGCGCGTCGGACCCCGGCGCCCGGCGGATCCGGTGGACCCGGAACATCGGCGCCTCGGCCCGGTGTCCGTCCCAGCGGTGGCGGTGGTGGCCGGCCGGGGGGCATGCCGCGTCAGTCCGTCCCCGGGGCCGGTGGCCGAGGGCCCGGTGGGGGCCCGCGAGGCGGACCTCGTCGACCGCGCCGCAAGGGCCGTCGCCGTCGCAACCGCGACGAGCTGCAGCCGATGGACGTGCCGACCTACACGCCCGAGGACGCCGCGGTGCCCGAGGGCGAGATCGTCATCGAACGGATGTGCACGCCGTTGGATCTCGGTCCGAAACTCAACCGGACGGCGGCCGACGTCGTGCGGTTCCTGATGCAGCAGGGTGAGATGATCACGGCTACCCAGTCGTTGTCGGATGACATGATCGAGCTGTTCGCAGCGGAGATCAGCGCCGAGATCAAGCTCGTCGATCCGGGAGAGGAGCAGGAGGTCGAGCTCCAGAAGGTGCTCGAGATCCCGGATGACGTCGATGTCGACGTCGAGTCGTTGCCTATCCGCCCACCGGTCGTGACCGTCATGGGTCACGTCGACCACGGGAAGACCAAGCTGCTGGACCGCGTCCGGTCGGCTGACGTGGCCGAAGGTGAAGCCGGTGGGATCACGCAGCACATCGGGGCGTACCAGGTGACCTACGACGGAAAACCGTTGACGTTCATCGACACGCCGGGCCACGAGGCGTTCACCGCCATGCGGGCCCGTGGTGCGGACGCCACCGACATCGTGGTGCTGGTGGTGGCCGCGGATGACGGCGTCATGCCGCAGACGGTGGAGGCGCTCGAACATGCTCGCGCCGCCGATGTGCCGATCATCGTGGCGATCAACAAGATCGACCGCGAGAACGCCGATCCCAATCGCGTGATGACCGAGCTGGCCGAACGGGAGCTCGTGCCCGAGGCTTGGGGCGGGGACACGGTCATGGTCGAGATCTCCGCTCTCGCCGGCACCAACATCGAGGAGCTGCTCGAGAGCATCCAGGTGGTCGCCGAGCTCGAGGATCTCCGAGCGACCGAAGACGGACGGGCCACCGGGCTCGTGCTGGAGGCTCAGCTCGACATCGGTCGCGGTCCCGTGGCCACCGTCCTCGTTCAACGGGGCACCCTGCGAGTCGGCGATCCGATGGTCGCCGGGCCGGCTTGGGGTCGGGTGCGGGCGTTGGTCAACGATCAGGGCGAGCAGGTCAAGGAGGCCGGCCCCTCCACCCCGGTTCAGGTCCTGGGCCTCTCCGACGTCGCGACGGCGGGTGATCCATTCGTCGTCGCTCCGACCGAGAAGGTCGCCTCGAAGGTGGCCGATACCCGCGAGCACCGGCAGCGTCAGCTCAATCTCGGCCGTGATGCTGCTGCCGTCGCCGGTGGCGCCAAGCTCGAGGACATCTTCGAGGCCATCCAGGCCGGGCAGACCGCCACACTGAATCTCGTCCTGAAGGCCGATGTCACCGGGTCGCTCGAAGCGCTCACCGAGAGCCTGAAGAAACTGGAACGAGAAGAGGTGCGGCTGGCGTTCGTGCTCCGCGGAGTCGGCGGGATCACTCCCAACGACATCCAGTTGGCGGCTGCATCCAGCGCGACACTCATCGGCTTCAACGTTCGGCCCGACCGCAAGGCGCGTGAGATGGCCGAAGCCGAAGGCGTCGAGATCAGGTCCTACGAGATCATCTACAAGGTGCTCGAAGACATCGAGGCAGCCATGCTGGGCATGCTCGAGCCCGAGTACGAGGAGATCGTCACGGGCGAAGCCGAGGTCCGTGAGATCTTCGGCGTGCCCCGGATCGGCAAGGTGGCGGGGTGCTACATCACCAACGGCGTCATCACCCGCGGCTCGAAGGTCCGCTTCCTCCGAGAGGGCACCATCATCTGGAAGGGCAGCATCAGTTCGCTGAAGCGGTTCAAGGAAGACGTGCGGGAGGTGCAGTCCGGTTTCGAGTGCGGGATCGGGCTTTCGGACTTCCAGGACCTCAAGGCCGGTGACATCATCGAGACCTTCGATGAACGGGAGATCCCCCGAGAGGCCCTGCACGCCTCCACGGACTGAGCCCGTACGCTGCTCCCGTGGCGGACTTCGTCGTGCTCACAATGACAGTCGAGCTCTATCTCCCCGAGAGCGGTTCGCTCAAGGCGAAGCGCTCCGTCGTCAAACGCGTGGTCGAGGGCGCGAAGCGCCGCTGGTCGGTCAGTGCGGCCGAGGTCGGTGGCTTGCGTTCACAGCAGCGTACGGGGCTGGCGTTCGCGATCGTGAGCAACAGTGTCTCCAAGGCCGCAGAGGTGATGGACGACATCGAACGATGGGTCTGGACGACCCCCGATGCCGAGGTGCTGCACACCGAGCGCTACTGGTTGGACACGGCATGAGGAGGGACGATGGCAGGCCGACGTAGAGGGCGGAAGCCGCCGTACCGGCGGACCGATCGGCTCAACGAGCTCCTTCGCGAGATCATCGCCGAAGAGCTGAGCCGGCTCGACGACGAAGAGCTCGGCCTCGTGACCATCACGGGCGTGACCGTCGACGACGAGCTCACCGTGGCCACCGTCTACTACTCGGCCCTCGTCGTCGGTGGGGAAGACGCCGTCGACGGCGCGATCTCCGAGCGACTCGACACCCATCGTCCTCAGCTCCAGCAGGCGATCAATCGTCAGACCCGCCTGCGCCGCACCCCCGTATTGAGGTTCCGCGCCGATACGGGGGTGAGCGAAGGGGCCCGCATCGAAGAGATCCTGCGCCAGATCGAAGATCGCGACGACCAATGACCGACGGGTTCGCCATCGTCGACAAGGAACCGGGGATGACCTCCCACGACGTCGTCGCGCTGGCTCGACGACGTTTCGGTACCCGCAAGGTGGGCCATGCCGGCACGCTCGATCCGGACGCGACCGGCGTGCTCGTGCTCGGGGTCGGTCGAGCCACCCGCTTGCTCCAGTTCCTCACCGGACTGGACAAGTCGTACGAGGCCGAGATCCAGTTCGGGGTCGAGACATCCACCTTGGACGCAGCGGGTGAGGTGACGGCCCGCCACGACATGGGTGTCCTCGGGCACGATGCCGTCACCGCGGCGGCGAACCGGTTCGTCGGCGCCATCGAGCAGGTCCCTCCCATGGTCTCGGCCATCAAGGTCGACGGTCGTCGCCTGCACGAGCTGGCGCGGGAAGGCAAGGAGATCGACCGTCCGCCCCGACCGGTTCATGTAGGTCGGTTCGACATCGAGCCGGTCGATCCGGAGGCGGGTCGTTGGCGGGCGCGCATCGAGTGCTCTTCGGGTACCTATGTGCGCTCGTTGGTGGCCGATCTCGGCGTTGCGCTCGGCGGCGGCGCTCACGTGATCACGCTGCGCCGCCGCTCGGTCGGACCCTTCACCCTCGAGGACGCGGCGCCGCTCGAGGACGCCACCGTGCGATCGCCGGCCGCAGGGCTTCGCCACATGCAACAGGTGAGCATTCCCGACGACGTCGCCGTAGCGGTGGGACACGGGCGGGTCTTGACTCCCGAGGATCTCGGAGCCGAGGGTGACGGTCCGTGGGTGGTTCTGAACCGATCCGGAGTCGTGTTGGCCGTGTATCGGAGGCATGAGGTCACGCGGGCCAAGCCCGTTCTCGTCCTCGCGCCCGGCTGATCCGGCGGGTACCCCCGACCGGCCGGAGGGCCGAGCGGCTTGACGTCGCGGCGGGCGGGTGTGGGTAGGCTCACGGCCTCATGGAGATCATTCGCGATATCGGTGAGTGTCCGCCGCGCCCTCGGGGTACCGCCGTGACGATCGGTGCCTACGACGGGGTTCACCGTGGCCATCAGGCGGTGATCAGCAGCGTGCGGGACCTCGCTGCCGGGCGGGGACTCGAAACCGCGGTGGTGACCTTCGATCGTCATCCGGCCAGCGTCGTACGCCCCGAGTCAGCGCCCAAGCTGCTCACCGATCTGGAGCAGCGACTCGAACTTCTGGCCATTGCCGGCGTGGACCTGACCGTGGTGTTGCCCTTCGACGAGAACCGGGCGAAGGAGCCGGCCGAACACTTCGTGGCCACCGTCCTGGGTGCCTGTCTGTCGGCCCGTGTCGTCGTCGTGGGAGCCGACTTCCACTTCGGGCATCGGCGGCGCGGCAACGTCGCGCTGCTCGAGGAGCTGGGGATCGAGCACGGTTTCGAAGTCGTGGGCCTCGAGCTCGTGGGTGCCGATTGGCACGACGCCGAAACTGAGGCCAGCGTGTCATCGACGCTGATCCGGCGTCTGCTCGCCGCGGGCGATGTAACCGCGGCCGGAGCGTTGCTGGGTCGGCACCACGAAGTGCGGGGGACGGTGGTCAAGGGGGACCAACGGGGTCGGGAGCTGGGCTTTCCCACCGCCAATCTCGAGATCCCCGATCGCATCCAGCTGCCGGCCGACGGCGTCTACGCCGCCTGGTACGTCAGGCCGAACGGTGAGTTCCACCCGGCCGCCGCTTCCGTGGGACGTCGCCCGACCTTCTACGACGATCAGCCCTTCTCGCTGGTCGAGGCCCATCTCCTCGACTTCGATGCCGACCTGTACGGAGAGTCCGGCAATCTGCTGTTCGTCGAGCGCCTCCGGGGACAGCACAAGTTCGATTCGGCCGAGGACCTCGTGGCCCACCTGCACCGCGATGTCGATCACTGCCGGAGCGTCCTGGGTACCGACGCATGAGCCACGGCCCGGTTCATCGCTCACACCGTTGCCTTCGCCCGCCGATGGGAACGCCGTGACCGCCGTATCCGACCCGGTCCCCGGGCCCGAGATCGAGACGCCATCGGAGGAGATGGCTTCGGCGAGTGGCGCCACACCCCGGTTGGCCCGGCATCAGATCACGTTGTCCGATGGTCACCGAGTGGGACTCGCCGTGAGCGGGCGAGGGGTGCCACTGGTGGTGGTCCATGGCTTCACGGCCGAAGGCCTCCTGTACGCGCAGACGCTGAGTCGACTCGTGTCCATGGGGTTCAAGGTCATCGCCGTCGACACCGCCGGCCACGGCGCCACCCGAGGACTACCGGCAGGCGGCGCCGACCTCGGCAGTTACTCCGAGCTTCTCGGCCGCACCCTCCACGAGCTCGGTGTGAGACGGGCGATTCTGGCTGGGCACTCCATGGGGGGCCGCCTGGTCACCCAATTGGCGGCCGCCGATCCCGACCTGGCCATCGCCGTCGTGTTGCTCGACGCCATCGTCGGCGACACCTGGGACCGTCTCGTCTACCTGTTCCGCGTCGCGCCGCCGACGCTCGCACTGATCGGTGTCGCGCTGGCCATGGACACCGCGTCGACCCTGCCGGTGCTCCAGGATCCCCAACAGGCCAGGAAGCTGGCTCGGTTGGTGCTACCGGCTCTGCTGGGCCATGTCGTGCGGCCGTGGCGCATGTTGGGGCCCAGTATCTCCATCCTGCGATCCCGATCCAGCCGGACGCACCTCGATGCGCTGGCCGAGGCAGCGGTGCCGGTGTTCGCCATCCACGGCGACCGTGACCTCCCGGTACCACATCGGACCGCTCGTGACACCGTTCGGCGGACGGGAGGCCATCTGGTCACGGTGCACCGGGCCACCCATTCGTGGTTGCTGAAGGACCCCGAGACCCTGCCGTCGATCGTGTCCGATCTCCTGCCGGTCGAGCTCGGTTTCGCCATTCGTGACGCGCTCGCCGAGGCGGGCGTCGATTCGTCCGAGCGGGTACTCGACGACATCGAGGAGGGGCTGTACGAGCCCGACGCGTGGATCCACGAGCTCACCCCGCCCCTCGAGGCCTCCGGACCGGGCGACGCCATCGCGACCGAACTGCGCCAACCGCGGTACCTGTGGAGTCGTGAACGGGTCTGACGGCTGCTAGCGTGACGCGTTGGCGCGATTGCGCCCCGTTGGCACCGAACTCGGATTTCGAACCCGGAGACCGCGACTCCCGGCGCCAACCACCAACCTCCATCACTGCGTCTGACGATGCGACTCGAGTTGCGCGTCAAGAGGCCGGGTCGGATACCCAACCGGAGAAAGCAACCACTTTGTCGAACCCAACCAATCTGCCCGACAAGGCAGAAACCATCGCCGAGCACCGGCAGCACGAGAGCGACACCGGGTCGCCCGAAGTGCAGGTCGCACTGCTCACCGATCGCATCAACCACCTGACCGAGCATCTGCGGACCCACAAGAAGGACCACCACAGTCGTCGGGGACTCCTGATGCTCGTCGGCCAACGCCGCCGCCTACTCGACTATCTCCGTGGCACCGACGTCGAGCGCTACCGAGCGCTCATCGCCAAGCTCGGACTGCGGCGCTGAATGAGATCTCTGCGACGAGGTGGTCCGATTCGGACCACCTCGTCGCGTTCTAGGCTCCCCTCACGGGAGTTCGGAGCGGCTCGGTTGAGATCGAGCCACGATCGCCGGAGAAGGCCTCCGACGATCTCACCGGGAATGCCCCGGTACACCATCTGAGCCGAGCGGCTCAGAGGAAGGAAGCACACCATGGCGGAAGCCATCACTGTGACCGGTCCCATCAGCGGGACCGACCTCGAACTGCAGTTCGAGACCGGCAAGTTGGCCGGACTCGCCGGCGGGGCCGTCAAGGCTCAGCTCGGCGACACCATGATCCTCGTGACCGCGACCGCGGCCAAGGGTGTCCGGGAAGGCATCGACTTCTTCCCCCTGACCGTCGATATCGAAGAGCGCATGTACGCCGCCGGCAAGATCCCCGGGTCGTTCTTCCGTCGTGAAGCCCGCGCCGGCGACTCGGCCATCCTGACCTGCCGGCTGATCGACCGGCCGTTGCGCCCGTCGTTCCCCAGCGGGTTCCGCAACGAGGTCCACATCGTGGGCACCGTGCTCGGCGCCGACCAGTCCAACCCCTACGACGTGCTCGCCATCAACGCCGCGTCGGCGGCCCTGTCCATCTCGGGCATTCCGTTCGACGGTCCGCTCGGCGCGGTCCGTGTCGCCTACTCCACCGACGGCGAATGGGAAGCGCATCCCACCTATCAAGAGGGCGACATGTCGACCTTCGAGATGGTCGTGGCCGGCCGACTCCTCGACGACGGCGACGTCGCCGTGATGATGGTCGAGGCCGGTGGTACCGAAAACGCATGGGCCTTCTACGAGAACGGCGCTCCCAAGGTCGACGAAGCCGCTCTGGCGGCCGGCCTCGAAGCGTCGAAGCAGTGGATCAAGGAGAGCATCGAGCTCCAGAACCAGTTGATCGAGAAGGTCGGCGTCAAGCCGACCATCGAGTTCGTGGCTCAGGTCGACTACAGCGACGAGATGATGGCCGCGGTCCGGGCGGCTGGTTCGGACCGGTTGGCTCAGACCCAGACCATCGCCGACAAGGCCGAGCGCCAGGCGGCCGAGGGCGAAGCCCGCGACGCCATCCTCGCCGAAGTGGGCCCCCGATTCGAGGACGTCGACAACGCCGAGAAGCTGCTCAAGGCCGCGGTCCGGTCGTTGACCAAGGAACTGGTCCGACATCGCATCGTCACTGAAGGCCTGCGGATCGACGGACGCGGAACGGCGGACCTGCGGCCCCTGTCCGCCGAAGTCGCCGTCGTCCCCACCGCGCACGGTACCGGTCTGTTCCAGCGGGGTGAGACCCAGGTGCTCAGCGTGGCGACCCTCGGCATGCAGCGCATGGACCAGATGATCGACGGGATCAGCCCCGAAGAGCGCAAGCGCTACATGCACCACTACAACTTCCCGCCCTTCTCCACCGGCGAAACGGGATTCATGCGGGGTCCCAAGCGCCGCGAGATCGGTCATGGCCTCCTGGCCGAGCGGGCTCTGTTCCCGTTGGTGCCCTCGCTCGAGGAGTTCCCCTACACGATCCGCGTCGTCTCCGACGTGCTCGCCTCCAACGGTTCAACGTCGATGGCTTCGGTGTGCGGATCCAGCCTGTCGCTGATGGACGCCGGTGTGCCCATCAAGGCACCGGTGGCCGGAATCGCCATGGGCCTGGTGCTGCACGAGGGCAAGTACGTGACCCTGACCGACATCCTCGGTGCAGAAGATGCGTTCGGTGACATGGACTTCAAGGTCGCCGGAACGTCCGAGTTCGTGACCGCCCTGCAGCTCGACACCAAGATCGACGGCATCCCGGCCGACGTCTTGATCGGGGCTCTCGAGCAGGCCAGGGATGCCCGCCTGGAGATCCTCGAGGTCATGAAGTCGGCGATCGCCGAGCCGCGACCCGAGGTGGGCAAGACCGCACCGAAGATCGTCAGCTTCGAGATCCCGATCGACAAGATCGGCGAGGTCATCGGACCCAAGGGCAAGGTGATCAACGCCATCCAGGCCGAGACCGGCGCTGACATCAGCGTCGACGACGACGGTACGGTCGGCGTGGTGGCGATCGCCTCATCGTCGAGCGAGATCGTCGACGAGGCCGAACGCCAGATCAAGCTCATCCTGAACCCACCGACGGCCGATGTCGGCGAGACGTACATGGGCAAGGTGGTCAACATCACCAAGTTCGGTGCCTTCGTCAACATCCTTCCGGGCCGCGATGGCCTCGTCCACATCTCCAAGCTGGGTGGAAACCGCCGCATCGACCGCGTCGAGGACGTGGTCGATCTCGGCGACGAGATCGAGGTCCGGGTCGACGATGTCGATCCTCAGGGCAAGATCTCGCTCACGCCAACCTCCTATGAAGGAGGCGGCGATGACGACGCTGGCTCGGGCGGAGGCGATCGATCGCGCGGCCGTGACCGGGGTGGCCGTGACCGCGACCGCGGCAGGGACCGTGACCGGGGTGGCCGAGGCCGTGATCGTGACCGGGGTGGCCGAGGCCGCGACCGTGACCGGGGTGGCGAGAGCAGCGGTGGCGGTGACGACTCGTCGAGCTCCGGTCGGAAAGAGGTGAGCTTCGAGGAAGGTTTCGAAGCCGGCCTCGAGGACGATCTCGGTGACCTGGGCCCGTCGTCGGGCTCCCGTCGGCGTCGCTGATCCGATGACCATCCGGGTCGGAGTCTTCGGCGCTGGCGGACGGATGGGTTCCATCGTCTGCCAGGCCGTCGACGACGACCCCGGTATGCAACTCGTGGCCGCGGTCGATCCCTACCACGCCGGGATCGACCTGCGGCAGATCGTTCCGTCCATCATCGAAGACCTGGCGATCGCGGGCTCGGCCGACGAGATGGCCGAGCAGGAGGTCGACGTGGCGGTCGACTTCACGCAGGTCGGCGCGGCACGGGGCAATCTGGCCTTCCTCGCCGAGCACGGGATCCACGCGGTGGTGGGAACCACCGGTTTCGATCGAGCCGACATAGCTGCTCTGGAGGCGGCGTTCGTCGACAGCAACTGTCTGGTGGCACCCAACTTCGCCATCGGGGCAGTGCTCATGATGCGGTTCGCTGCGGCTGCCGCGCCGTACTTCGAGTCGGCCGAGGTGATCGAGCTCCACCACGACGACAAGGTGGACGCACCGTCTGGAACCGCCATGCTGACCGTCGAACGGATGGCGAATGCCTCGTCGGACTGGACGGCGGATTCCACCGAGAACGAGGTCATCCCCGGGGCACGGGGTGGCCCGGGTGCGGCGGGCATCCACGTCCACTCCGTCCGGCTCCGCGGCCTGGTCGCCCATCAAGAGGTCCTGCTCGGCACGACCGGTCAGACCCTGTCGATAAGGCACGATTCGATCGATCGTTCCTCGTTCATGCCCGGGGTGCTCCTCGGCGTGCGCAAGATCGGCGAGCATCCTGGAGTAACGGTCAGTCTCGAACCCTTCCTCGACTGATTTCGGGGATTGGACCCGAGGGTCGGTCCCCAGGTCAGTCGAGCGGAGCGTCCTCGGTGGCGTCGGGACGGTCGTCATCGTCCTCCAACTCACCCGGGAGTCGACCGAGGTCGCGGAACTCGCTCCACCCGGCGAACAGCGCGGCGGCGATCGTGAACGCGAGGAACCACGGTCGATAGTCGGTGATGAAGTTGTCGACGGCGGTGACCTGGACTTCAGCCCACCCCGCGAACTCCCGGATGATGAAGAGCCGGACCACGGTACCGGCGATGTTGACGGCGAAGAAGTTGCGGGGCCGGATGCCCGACGAGCCGGCCAGCAGGCAGATGATGTTGTTGGGGGCGATCGCGATGAGCGGGTAAGCGGCCACCCGGAACCAGCGCTCGAGCTGGGTGATGAGCGTCGCCGCCGAGCTGGACCGGTGCTCGGCCCATTCGATCGCCCGGTGGCCGTAGAACCACCCGAGAAGATAGAAGAGCGGGTCGGAGAGCAGCAGTCTCAGCGTGCCGACGACGTAGTACTCGACCGCCCCGACCTTGTTGACCACCAGGAGCAGGATGCGATTCCTGGCGTTCATCGCCATCAGCAGCAGCGGATGGCTGTCCTTCAGCGATGGAGAGATCGAGTCGCCGACGATCGAGATGACGATCAGGATCGCCAGCGGCGTCATGATCAGCCACAGTGTGCGCGGACTCGGTGGAGGCCGGTTCGGTCTCTCGACCTCGGGGCTGCGGGCGGAGGAGGGGTCTCCGGCGGGATCTTCCAAGGGATCGATTGTGTCACGTTGCGACAGCGGCCGTGTGGGCCTTGCGGCTCGCCATGGGTAGGGTTCGATGATGGACGGGATGCTCACGATCGCGGTCGTGCTCGCCAACGTGATCGGGGCGGTGATGGCCTTCCCCCAGGCGATCCGCCTGGTGCGTACCCGCCGAATCGAAGGGATCTCACCCGTGTGGGCCGGGATCAGCGTGGCGGTCAACACGTGGTGGATCATCTACGGGGTCGGGGTCGGTCTCTGGGCCGTCCTCCCCGTCTCGACGCTCTCGGCCCTCGCATACCTCATCATCGTGTGGGTCCTCGGCTCCGTCGCGCCTTCCTCGGTGCGGCGTGCAGCCCTCGGCTTCGGCCTGACCGCGGTGGTGCCGCTCGCGGTCCTGGTCGCCGCCGGTTGGCCGGCGGTGGGGCTCCTCGTCGGCCTTCTCTACGGCGTGCAGTTGGCCCCCGCGGTGGTCGGCGCATACCGGTCGGACGTACCGCGGGGAATCTCACCCACCACATGGCTGTTGGCCTGGGCCGAGGCCTTCTTCTGGGGCGTGTACGGCGTTGGCACCAGTGACATCGCCCTCGTCTCGGCCGGGCTGGTCGGCGTGGTCATGTCGTCGCTGATTCTGGTCCGGCTGGCGGTCGTCAGGAATCGAATGCTCACATCCGCGCCGGCCGGCGTGACGACGTGAGCAGGCCCGGGACCGCGAACCCGCCGGCTACGGGTCGGGTCACCACGGGTTGATCTCGTTCTCCGTCGCGACCGGGGCGTAGCGCCTGTCCGGGGGGTCCCTTAGGCTCGGTGAGCGCCGACTCTGGCGCTCATCATCCAGGGGGATCTCGATGCAGGGATTGATGCAGGATCGGCCGCTCGTGCTGTCGCACTTCTTCGACCGGGCCGAACGGCTCTTCGCGGACAAGCATGTCGCCACCAACGGCGTCGCGGGGATCCAGCGGGTCACCTACGGCGACTGGGCGGCGCGCACCCGCAAGCTCGGCGGAGTGATCGACGGGCTCGGGATCAGCGGGGCCGGCCGGGTCGCGACCTTCGCATGGAACACGGGCCGACACCTCGAGCTGTGGTTCGGGGTGCCCTGCAGCGGTCGGGTCCTGCACACCCTCAACATCCGGCTCTTCCCCGAGCAGCTGACCTACGTGGTGAACCACGCCGAGGACGAGGTGATCTTCGTCGACCAGTCTCTTCTCGGCCTGCTCGTTCCGCTGATCCCGACCTTCGAGACCGTTCGCCACATCGTGGTCATGCAGGACATGCCGGGCGATCTGCCCGACTTGAACGGCGGGCCCGAGGTCCACGAGTACGAGGCACTCCTCGCCGGCGCCGATCCGGTCGACTTCCACGTCACCGACGAGGGGCGCGCCGCATCGATGTGTTACACCTCCGGTACGACCGGTCATCCGAAGGGCGTCGTCTACTCGCACCGTTCGACCTGGCTCCACACCATGGGGGCCATGCAGGCCGACAACCTCGGGGCCCGGGAGAGTGACATCATCCTGCCGGTCGTGCCCATGTTCCACGCCAACGCATGGGGGCTGGCTCACGCCGCGGTGGCGTGCGGAGCCGATCTCGTGATGCCCGGTGCCGATCTCTCCGCTCCGACGTTGGCCGGACTGATCGAGTCCGAGAAGGTCACCATCGCGGCTGGTGTCCCGACGATCTGGATGGGGGTCCTGCCGGAGTTGGATGGCCGAGACGTATCGTCGCTCCGAGCGATCCCTTGTGGCGGATCGGCGGTCCCGAAGGTCCTGTCCGAGGGCTTCCGCGAGAAGATCGGCATGCCGATCCTCCAGGCCTGGGGGATGACCGAGACCAGCCCCATCGCATCGGTGTGCCGTATCAAGAGCACCCTCGACCTGACCGAGGACGAGGCGGCCGACCTGCGTACCACCGTCGGTCCGGTGGTGACCGGCGTCGAGTTCCGGATCGTGGGCCCCGAGGGCGAGCAGCCATGGGACGGCGAGTCCAGCGGCGAGCTCCAGGTGGCCGGACCGTGGATCGCCGCCGAGTACTACAACGACGACCGCTCACCCGAGTCCTTCACCGATGACGGCTGGCTCCGGACCGGCGACGTCGCCACCGTGGACGAACACGGGTACATCCGTCTGGTCGACCGCACGAAGGACGTCATCAAGTCCGGCGGTGAGTGGATCAGCTCGGTCGAGCTCGAGAACGAGATCATGGCGCACCCGAAGGTGTCCGAGGCCGCAGTCGTCGGTCTGCCACACGAGCGCTGGGGCGAGCGACCGTTGGCGTGTGTCGTCGCCGCTGATCCGGCCGATCCTCCGACCCTCGAGGAGATCAGAGCTCATCTCGAGGGAAGGGTGGTCAGCTGGTGGTTCCCCGACGATGTGGTCGTCATCGACGAAGTACCCAAGACCTCGGTGGGCAAGTTCTCGAAGAAGACCCTCCGCGACCGGTTCGAGTCCCACACCTTCTCGACCTGATCTGCGGTAGGGGCGGCGCGAAGCGCCTCTCGGCGGGGTCCCGTAGCCTTGTGGCGTGTACGCCTTCGCCAAGCGGCCCCTGTGGATCCTGTCCCACGTACTCGTTGCCGCGCTCCTGATCACCATGGCCTGGGCGGGGGTGTGGCAGCTGCAGCGGCACAACCAGCGGCAGGATCTCGCCGACCGCATCGAGACCCGGGCCGAAGCACCGCCGATCGAGCTCGGCCTCGTCCTGACGTCGGCCACCGATCCGGCCGAGTACGAGGCGATCGAGCTCACTCACGTCGAGCTCGACGGCCGCTGGGTGCCGGGCGAGCAGGTGAGCATCCGGAACCACAGCCTGAACGGCTCAGCCGGCGTCTGGGTCGTGACACCAGTCGATCTCGGGGACGGCACGGCGCTGGCGGTGAACCGCGGATTCGTCCCATCGGGATTCGAGGTTCCTCCGGCACCCGAAGGTGCTGTCCACCTCACCGGATACCTCCAGCAGACACAGCCTCGGGGCCGGCTCGGACCGCGCGATCCGGCAGAGGGCACCCTGGAGGTGTTGAGCCGGGTCGACCTCGAGCGGCTCGATCAGCAGACGGAGCTCCCGCTCCTCGGCTCCTGGTTGCAGATGGCGACCAGCGTGCCGCCCCCCGAGGCCGACACCGATCCCCTCCCCCCGCCGACGATCGAGGGTGGGCCGTCTCATCTCGCCTATTCGGTCCAGTGGTTCACATTCACCCTGATCGGCCTGATCGGCTATCCGATCGTCCTCCGCCGGATGGCTCGCGGATCGGGTCGCTCGCAGGTTCCCGACTGGGACGAGCCCGTGCGGCATCAACGATCGGGACCATCGCCGGGTCAGGCTCCCGACCCTGCACCGAGAAGTAGCGAACGGATGGTGCGACCCGCCTCCGGCGGCGAGCGCTGGAATTGACGAGGGGATGTCCGTCGACGCGCGCACTCGGATTCTCGAAGCGACTGTGAGGCTGTCGGGCCTCCACGGCATGCGCGGCTTCAATGTCGAGGCCGTGGCCGAGGAGGCCGGGGTGTCGCGAGCCACGATCTACCGGCATTTCGAGGGTGGTCGCGAGCAGATGTTGGATGACGCGGTGGCCTCGGAGGTGGCCCGGTTCGTCGACGGCCTGGGGTTGGATGACGAAGAGGACCTCGCTCTCGCCGACCGGCTGGTGAGAGTGCTGCGCCGAGGTAGGGACGGGATCACCGGCCATGAGGTGCTGGGACGTCTCCTGTCTCGCGAACCCGAGCAGGTGATGGCACGGCTCGAAGCTCTTCAGCCCGTCCTCCATGAGGTCATGGCCACGGCGCTGGCTCGTCACCTGGCCCCCGAGACGCTCCGGGCCGATGTCGATCCGGCCGAGGCTTCGGGTCATCTGGCCCGGATGATCATGTCGTATGTCACGAGCCCGGGGATGTGGGATCTCGACGACGACCTCCAGATCCGTACGCTGGTCGATGACGAACTCCTCGGCGGGATACTGGCCGAGTAGTCGGGAGTCAGGGCTCGCTCGCCCGTTCCCGGCCCAGCTCGTGGAGCGTGTCGAATCCGTCGATGACATCGTCGAGGAGGTGCTCGAGGTCGGGAACCAGGTCGGGACACGAGATCAGTCCGATATCGAGATCGTCCAGGTGCGAGATCACGGTCACGTTGAGTGCCGCCCCCTCCATGAGGGGCCCGAACGGGTAGAGGCCGACCAGCTCCGCTCCTGCGATGTAGAGAGGGATGGGCGAGCCCGGGACGTTGGAGACGATCAGGTTGTGGACGGGTGGGAGCCGGTCGGGTAATCCGACCCGGGACCACAGGCCGGCACCGAGTTGGAACAGCGGCGGGGGGATGAGATCGACCACATCACCGATCATCTCGGGCGCCATGGCGTCCTGAACCGCCTTGGCGCTCCCGGCGGAGCGGCGAATCAGCTCGAGCTGCTCGACCGGATCGGCCACGTGCACGGGAAGATGGACGAACATCGTCGAGACCTGGTTCGTGGCCTCGGTTCCCTCGCGGTGAACGGACACGGGCACCGAGACGGTCAGGGGGCGGTCCGGCAGTCGGCCGGAACGCTCGAGCTGTCGGCGAAGGCCGATCGTGCAGGCAGCGAGGACGACGTCGTTCACCTTGACCCCGAAGGCCCGCCTGGTCTCCTTGACCCGGTCGAGCGACGTCGTGCCGAATGCGACGGATCGTCGTGCGGTCAGAGTCGAGTTGAACGGCGTCCTGGGGGCGTCGAATGGTCCGGCGGCATGGTCCTCGGTCTCGCGGCGTCCCCGGAAGGTGGCGGTTGCCATACGGGCCGTGGATTGGAAGGTTCGCCACATGGCGCGGACAGGTCGGAGCGGAGACCGGAGACGGTTGGCCGACGCGTCCAGGATCGACTGCGCTCCGGTCGGGACATGGCCGGGTTCCCATGGTGCGTCGGGTGCGACGGGCGGTTGAGATAGGGGCGTCGTGTCGAGGAGATGTCCCATGATGTCGACTCCGGTGACACCGTCGACGAGGGTGTGATGCAGCTTGGCGACCAGTGCCGTCCTGCCGTCGTCGAGGCCCTCGACGTACACCATCTGCCACAGCGGGCGGGTCCGGTCCAGCTGTTCGGAGCTGAGGTCGGAGACGAATCCTTCGAGCGTGTCGCCCTTGGATCGATCGAGGACGCGATGACCGATGTGGTCCTCGAGGTCGAAGTCGGGGTCCTCGATCCAGACCGGATGATCGATGCCGAGCGGGACCTCTACCAGCCTCCGCCGGAACTCGGGCAGCAGGTGCAGCCGCTCGGTGATGTGATGGGTGAGCCTGTCGTAGGAGATGCCGTCCGGTGCCGTGGACGGGTCCATCAGCATCAGGCCGGTGACGTGCAGGTGGACCGTGGTGGTCTCGACGTAGAGATACCAGCTGTCGGCGGCCGACAGCCGCTTCATCATCCGGCTCCGGTGTCAGCGGCCAGCGCCGCGTTCTTCGCCCAACGGTGGTCGGGTTTGCCCGCCGCGGTCCGCTCGATGGCGTCGACGACCACGAGCGCACGCGGGATCTTGTACCCGGCCAGGTGCTTGCGGCAGTGGTCCTGGAGCCCGTCGAGAGTGGGGACGTCGTCGGGGGTGCTTCCGGGTGTCACCACGGCGACGATACGTTCGCCCCACCGTTCGTCCGGTACGCCGACGACCACCGCATCGGCGACGGAGGGGTGGGAGGTGCAGACGACCTCGACCTCGTCGGGGTAGACCTTCTCTCCGCCGGTGTTGATGCACGACGAGCCACGCCCGAGCAGGACGACGGTCCCGTCGGCCTCGACCGTGGCCGAATCGCCGGTGAGCACCCATCTTCGGCCTTGGGCCTCGATGATGGTGGCGGCCGTCTTCTCGGGGTCGTTGAGGTAGCCGAGCGGCACGTGGCCCGTGCGGGCCAGGAGGCCGACCGCGCCGCTTCCCTTCTCGACCGGGATGTGATCGGCGTCGAGTACGGCGGTCTGCGGTCCCACCGAGAAGCGTGCCCCTCTGCCCGAACCACCGGAGGAATCAGCGGTCAGGGACGAGGACCCGAGGGTGCCAGTCTCGGAGGAGCCGAACGCGTCGACGACGATCAAGTGGGGGACGATCGCGATCAGCCGCTCGACGAGATGGGGGGAGAGCCTGGCCCCTCCGGACCCCAGGGCGAGCAGGGTGCTGAGGTCGTAACGATCGGGGTGGTCCTCGAGCTCGGCGAGCAGGGGTTGCACCATGGCGTCGCCGACCACGACGAGGGTGGTCACCTGTTCGCGACCGATCAGGTCGAGCACCTCGGCCGGATCGAAGCGTCCGAAGGGGGTGAGCACGATTCGGCCACCGGCGAAGAGCTGGTGCATGGCGAGCCACTGGGCTGATGCGTGGACCAGCGGCGGCGTCGGAAGCGAGACGGTGGGGGATTCCAGCACCCGGTCGGCCAGTTCGGTCGGATGCGTGATCCAGTCGCCGAATTGGAACGGGTCACCGCCGCCCATCGCGGCGAAGAAGATGTCCTCGTGGCGCCAGA
The DNA here is from genome assembly GCA_963695075.1 of uncultured Acidimicrobiales bacterium. Taxonomy (GTDB): domain Bacteria; phylum Actinomycetota; class Acidimicrobiia; order Acidimicrobiales; family CAWCAL01; genus CAWCAL01. The sequence goes on along the minus strand of CAVOFR010000003.1, from coordinate 177,459 downwards.
CGACGCCCTTGGGCAGGCCGGTGGTGCCGCCGGTGTAGACGATGTAGTGGTCGTCCTCTGATCGGGGCCCGACGAGGCGCTCCGATCCAGCGTCGGAGATGGCTTCCTCGTACTCCGCCTGGCCGTCCGGAACATCGAAGGCGGTCTCGACGCCGTCGCTGCCGTCGTCGACGATGATCACGTGGTGGACTCCGGCGTCACGAGCGACGTCAACCGCCCGAGCGGCGAACTTCCGGTGGATCACCAGGGTGTGGATGGATGCGTCGAGGTAGAGGTGCTCGAGCTCGCCGGCGACATAGCGGTGGTTGACGTTGATGGGGACCGCTCGCAGCTTGTACGCCGCGATCATCGTCTCGAGATAGGCCGGATCGTTCTCCATCTGGAGTCCGACCATGGTTCCCGGCTTGACGCCGTGGTCGGCGAGGTGGTGGGCGAGGCGCGTCGCCCGCTGGTCGAGGTCGGCATAGGTGAGACGTCGCTTTCCCATGACCACGGCGACACGCTCGGGGACGGTGTCGACGACCGACTCGAAGAGGTCGGCCAGATTGAACGAGGCGGCATGCCGGGGGGTCGCCTCGCGTCCAGGGCTCGGTTCCGAACTCACGCTCGGATGGTAGAACGTGCGGCGGGGTAGAGTCTCCTCTGCTGCAGAAACCGGCCGCCGAGGGGGAGGACGGCATGGAACGTCTGAGCGGACTCGACGCGAGCTTCCTCTACAACGAGACGCCGTCCGGGCACATGCACACGCTCAAGCTCGCCGTGCTCGATCCACCGTCGGGTGAGGCGTTGCCGCTGAACCTCCTGCGGGAACACGTCGGCCGCCAGATGGCAGCCTGGCCGGCGTTCGGCCGGCGCATCGTCCGCGTCCCGCTCGATCTCTATCACCCGCTCTGGGTCGACGCGGGGCCACTCGATCTGTCCTATCACGTGCGAAGGACGGACATCCCCGCACCGGGAACCCGCCGGGAGATGGACCGTCTGGTGGCGCGCCTGGCCGAGAGTCCCCTCGACCGGGACCGTCCCCTGTGGCAGGCCTGGCTGCTCGAGGGACGAGCCGACGGGCGAATCGCGGTCTTGATCAAGGTGCATCACGCCGTGGCCGACGGGGTGGCGGCGAACGCGCTGCTCGCGTCGATTCTCACCACGGATCCGAACGCGGCGCTCTCGGATCCACCGCCGATGCCGCCGGCGGAGAAGGAGCCGAGCCGACTGCGGCTGGTACTGGGCGCGCTGGCGGCGCTGCTGACCGATCTCCGCCGGCTGCCCGGAGTGCTGCGCGACACGAGAGCGCGGGTCGCCCGCCGGCGACGGGAGCTCGCCTCCCTCCGGGCCGGTGACGGGATAGAACCGCCCCGTCCCGTGCTGGACACGCCGGTGACGTCCCTCAACCGGGCCATCTCTTCCCGCCGAACCATAGCGACGGCCAAGCTCCCGCTGGAGCCACTCCTGGAGGCCAAACGGGCGGCGGGCGTGACGCTGAACGACGTGCTGCTCACGGTGGTCGGGGGTGCGCTCACCACCGTTCTGGCCGATCGGGGCGAGTACCCCTCCCGGTCGCTGTCGGCCGGTGTGCCGGTGTCATCGGACCCGCCTCCGGAGCCCGGCCGCGACCCACGCTTGACCGGCAACAAGGTCTCCAACCTCTTCGTCTCTTTGTGTACCGATGTGGTGGACCCGGCCGAGAGGGTCCGAGCGGTCCATCGCTCCACGACCGCAGCGAAGCGTCTCCACGAGGCACTCGGCAGTGATCTGATGGAGACGTGGATGACCTACGCTCCGCCCCGCCCGTACTCCTGGTTCGTCCGGCTCTACTCCGATCTCTCGGTCGCCGATCACCACCGGGCACCATTCAACGTCGTGGTGTCCAACGTCATCGGACCGCGTCAGAAGCTGTACGTCGAGGGGGCCGAGCTGGTGGAGTTCTTCTCGTCGGGTCCGGTGCTCGAGGGCATAGGTGTGAACGTGACGGCGTGGAGCTACCGCGGTGACCTCGATGTGATGGTCACGTCGTGTGCTCGGGCCCTGGCCGACCTCGAGCCCCTCACCGCGGCCATGGTCGAACAGGTCGATCGCCTGCGTGAGTCCCTGGGGTGCTGTGACCAAGATCACAGCTCGGCGGGTTTCGATGAGACGTGACTTGTCTTATTGTCTCACCTATGCCCGGTTCGGCCCAGGCGGTGTCATCCGAGGCACCCGCTGTCGCTTCTGTCGCAGCGCCGCGGACGGGTACCGACGCGTTCGCCGCTCTGCCACCGCGCCAACGGGTGCTCCTCGCCGCCATGGAGTGCGTTGGCCGGTGGGGCATGGCCAAGACCACGATGGACGACGTCGCCCGCGCCGCCGGATGTGGTCGGGCCACGGTCTATCGGCTCTTCCCCGATGGAAAGCCCGAGCTCTTCCGGATGGCGGCCCAGGCCACGATCGGTCGCACCCTGAACACCCTGGCTCGGCAGCTCGAGTCGGCCGAGACCCTCGAGGAGCTCGTGTACTCCGGTGTGTACGGAGCGGCCCGCCTCAGCGCCGAGAACCCGGCGTTCCAGTATCTGGTCGAACACGAGCCTCACCGGGCGGCGCCACACCTCTCGTTCAAGCGCCTCGAGCTTCTGCTGGCCATGGCCCGCGGCCTGCTCGGCCCGTCGCTGCGTCGCTTCGTCGACCCCGTCACGGCCGATCGCATCGTCGAGCTCGGGGCGCGGGTCGTCGTGGCCTACGTCTTTCTCCCCGCCCCGGGTTTCGATCTGGCCGACCCGGCCGTAGCCGCCCGCATCGTCGATCGCTACGTCCTCACCCCGCTGGCCCCGTCCGTCGTCGGATCTCTCCGAAGTATCCCAATCACATCGCCAAAGCCAAAGGAATGCCCATGACCGTGACCAACGAACCCGGCGCCACCGACAATCAGGACATCATCGGCCGTTCGGACATCAACGACCTCGAGGCGATTCTGTCGGTCAGCAACACCGAAGTGAACGAGACCGTCCACCGGGTGACGGACAACGCGGCTGCGATCTTCACCTGGGACTATGACAAGGGGTCGCGGCCCGGGCTCACGAAGCTCTACGAGAAGGCCAAGGGCGCCCAGTGGAACGGCGAGACCGACCTGCCATGGGAGACCGAGGTCGACATCGAAAAGGTCGTGGTCGCGAACCAGAGCCAGTTCAACGGCGGGCGGGGCGCGCTGCCCGAGTTCGATGTCGCGGGGACGCCGTTCGAGAAATGGACCGAGAAGGAATGGCTCGAGCTCGGCATCGAGTCCAACAACTGGACACTCAGCCAGTTCATGCACGGCGAACAGGGTGCGCTGCTGGCGACCGCCAAGATCGTCGAGACCGTGCCGTGGATCGACGCCAAGTACTACGCGTCCACCCAGGTGATGGACGAGGCCCGCCACGTCGAGGTCTTCGCGAAGTACCTCGACACCAAGCTGACCGGTCACTACCCGGTCAATGCCCATCTCAAGATGCTGCTCGACGACATCATCCAGGACGAGCGTTGGGACATGACCTACCTCGGAATGCAGATAATGGTCGAGGGCCTGGCCCTGGCCGCGTTCGGGTTCATGCATCACCTGACCACCGAACCGCTGCTCAAGCAGCTCTTGCGGTACGTGATGAGCGACGAGGCCCGGCACGTGGCGTTCGGGGTCATCACTCTGAAGGACTACTACCAGGAGCTCACCACGGCCGAGCTGATCGACCGCCAGGAGTTCGCCTTCGAGAGCGCGGTTCGGATGCGGGATCGCTTCCTGCAGCAGGAGGTCTGGGAGCGGATGGGGGTCCCGGTGAAGGACTCGATCGAGCTGGTCTCGCGGACGCCGATGCAACAGGCCTTCCAGGTCATGCTCTTCTCCAAGATCGTGCCCAACTGTCGCAAGCTCGGCCTGCTGGACGCCGGCGACGGCTGGCTGCGCCAGAAGTTCGGCGAGCTCGGCGTGATCCAGTTCGAGGATTGGGCCGACACCGAAGAAGAGGTCGAAGCCTTCGCTCTGGTGGGTCTGAACAAGGACTAGATGATTGGTTCCAAGGGGTCGTTGGCGCGCTCGTGGCCGGCGGTTCGCCGCTAGGAGCGTGGAGCCGACCCGCCGGGTCTCGTCAACACGAACTCGCGGCCTCAGAACCCAGTCCTGGGCTCCTGGGCCGCCAGTTCGTCTGTCCGGGGCCGGGGCGACCAGTGCATATCGAACCGGGTGGCCGTAGCCGTCGGCTACCGACGCTGAGGGACCAGATTTCGGCGGTCGGGGAGCGCGGCGCGCTCGGTTCCTGTGATCAGGCCCTGCCCAACCCCTTGGAACCACGGTCCTAGACCACCGGAGCATCGGGACGCTTCCGGTAGGGTCGTACGGTGACCCAGGACATCTCACCGCGCTTCGGCTCGGTTCTGACCGCGATGGTCACCCCCTTCGACGACGGCGGCGGACTCGATCTCGACGGTGCTGCGACCCTGGCTCGCTGGTTGGTCGAGCACGGATCCGACGGGCTCGTCATCGCCGGAACCACCGGTGAGAGTCCGACCCTCACGCGCTCCGAGCAGATCGAGCTTTTCGCTGCGGTGCGAGCTGCGGTCGAGTGTCCGGTCATCGCCGGCGCCGGCAGCAACGACACCGCTTCGGCGGTAGCGATGCACGCTGCCGCCACCGAAGCCGGCGCCGACGCCATTCTCAGCGTGACGCCCTACTACAACCGGCCGTCCCAGGACGGCCTGTACGAGCACTTCAAGGCCGCTGCGGCCGGCACGGACCTGCCCGTCATGCTCTACGACATCCCCGTGCGCACCGGCCGAAAGATCGACACGTCCACACTGCTGCGGCTGTTCGACGATGTCCCGAACGTGGTGGCGGTCAAGGATGCTGCCGGTGATCCGGCCGAGACGGCTCGGCTCGTTGCGGAGGCCTCCGATCGCATCGAGGTCTATTCGGGCGACGATGCCATGACCCTTCCACTCCTCGCGGTCGGCGCCGTCGGTGCGGTCAGCGTCGCCTCCCACTGGATCGGCCCCGAGATCGGCGCCATGATCGCCGCGTTCAGGGCCGGTGACACCGAGCTCGCCCGCCGGCTCAATGCCGGCCTGATCGAGTCGTACGACTTCGAGTCGGCCCCGGACAGCCCCAATCCCGTCCCCACCAAGTCGATGATGCGTCACCTGGGTCTTCCCGTGGGCCCGTGTCGGCCCCCCATGGGACCGGACCCCAAAGGCCTCGATGTGCACGCGGCGTCGGTGTGGGATGGCGTGCAGGCTCGCCGAGCCGCAACTCAATGATGCCGACATCTCGCCGACAGAACTGACAACCCATGACCGCTCCCGTCACCATCACGTTCCTCGGAGGTCTCGGTGAGATCGGCCGCAACTGTGCGTGTCTCGAACACGATGGTCACGCCGTCCTCCTCGACTGCGGACTGGAGTTCTCCGATGAGTTCTCGCCGGGAGTCGACCGGCTGATCTGCGACTTCTCGTACCTGCACACGATGGACAGCCGGCTCGACGCCGTCGTCGCCACCCACGGCCACGAGGATCACATCGGCGCCATCACGTCGCTCCTACGCGAGTTCGAGGTCCCCATCTACGGCTCCGAGATGACGCTCGGACTGGTCAGCGGCAAGGTCGAGTCCGAGGGACTGGCCGACCGTACCGAGCTGCGATCGGTCCATGACAACGACGCCTACGACATCGGCCCCTTCGAGTTCGAGTTCCTCCCGATCACCCACTCGATCCCCCACGGATTCGCCAGCGCCATTCACACACCGCAGGGTCTGATCGTCCACTCGGGCGATTTCAAACTGGATCTGGCGCCGGTCGACGGTCGCATCTCGGATCTGAGTCGTCTCGGCGCCCTGGCGGCCGGAGACGGCGTGCGGTTGCTCCTCTCCGATTCGACCAACAGCGAATCGGCCGGCTGGTCCGAGTCGGAGACGGCCATCGGCGCCTCGCTCGACGAGCTGATCGGGTCTCGCCCGGACCGGCGGATCATCGTCGGCACGTTCGCGTCCCACCTGCATCGGGTCCAGCAGGTGGTCGACGCCGGTCTGCGCGCCGGCCGGACCATCGTTCCGCTCGGACGGTCGATGCTCCGCAATCTCGGCGTGGCCCGCGATCTGGGTCTGGTCCACATCCCCGACGATCGCATCATCGACATCGAAGAGATCGAGCAGCTCGAGCCCGGTCGGATCCTCATCGTGGGTACCGGCTCACAGGCTGAGCCTCGATCGGCCCTGGCCCTGATGGCCGAGGGCGACAGCAAGTGGGTCGAGATCAACGCCGACGACACCGTCATTCTCAGCTCGACGCCCATCCCCGGCAATGAGCGGCGGATCACCAGGGTGATCAACGCCATGATCGACGTCGGCGCCGAGGTCATCCACTCCGGGACGCACACGGTCCACACCACGGGCCATGGCAAGGCCGACGAGCTCTGCGCCCTTCTCGAAGTGGCGCAACCCGAGTACTTCACCCCCGTCCACGGGGAACCCCGGCATCTGGAGCGACACGGCCAGCTCGGCGAGGGAGTCGGGATCGATCCGGACCGGATCCTGCAGTGCCGCGACGGCGATCAGCTGGTCCTCGACGATGACGGCGTCGATCGCCGGCTGGGAGTGGCCGGACCCGGTCCGATCTACCTCCATGGGCGCGGCACCGTCGGACAGCAGGTTCTCACCCAGAGAATCCAACTGGGCCGGGAGGGTTTCGTGGCGGTCGTCCTGACCGTCGACCCCGATGTTCCTCGGATCGTCTCGGGGCCCGAGGTCATCTCGCAGGGCTGGGTCGATCCCGGTGCGTCGGGCGATCCGTTCTCGGCTCTCGCCGATGAGGTTGCCGACGCGGTCGATCATCTGCTCGAGACGAGGGATGAGGTCACCCGGACCGTCCTGGAGCGCATCGTGCGTCGCACGACCGGCCAGTGGGTCAACGCGCAGACGGGTCGACGACCGCCGATCATCCCCGTCGTGCACATCATCTGACCCGATCCGGCGAATCCGGGCCGACTCCACCACGTCGCCATGTGCGGGTCGTATGCTCGCCTTGATTCTCCGACGGCGGTGGAGACCAGGTGATGAATAGCGAGCGTGGCGTCTCGATGCCACCTGAAGAACTCGATGTAGGGTCGCTCTTCACGCGCCTCCGGCTGGGGCTCGCGGTGCTCGACACCGAGGGCCACTACCTCTCGGTCAGTCCGGCGGTGGCCGAGCTGCTCGGAGCTCGGCCCGAGGAGCTCCTGGGCTCGGAAGCGGGCGAGCTGCTCGGCGACGAGCTCGAGCGGCTCCTCTCGGCCGACCGTCGGAGCAGCGCGGCCCGCACGCGGACGCGTCGGCTACCCAACGGCAACGGTGCCGAGCGCTGGATCGATGTGCGGTTCGGCCCGGTCCACGATGCCGATGGTCTGGTCGTTGCGATCGCGTGCCTGGTCACCGACGCCACGGCGCGTGTCGCCGCCGAGCAGTCCCTCACCCGGGCCCGCCGGCAGCTGCGGTTGCTGCTCGACGCCACCGACGATCTCGTCGTGGTGATGGACGGCCAGGCGGACGTCCTCTTCACCTCGCCGAGCGAGGAACGTCTCCTCGGCTATGCCCGGGAACAGCGGATCGGCAAGAGCTTTCTCGAGGTCGTCACCGAGGCCGACCGTGCCCACGTGGTGGCGCAGCTGGATCGGGTGGCCGCCCAGCCCAACGCCCAGCAGCCGGTGTCGGTCGAGTTGATGCACGTCGACGGCTCGGTGCGCCAGTTCTCCGGGACGCTCGTGAACCGGCTCGAGGATCCGGCCGTCGGCGGTGTCGTGTTCACGGGCCGCGACGACAGCCACCAGCACCGGACCGGTGCGGCCGACAACGATCGCGAAGAACGCTACCGACAGCTCGTCGAGGGTTCGCCGAATGCCACCCTGGTCGTGGCCGACGGCCAGATCCTGTTCGCCAACCGTACGGCGGCGACCCTGTTCGGAGCTGATGACCCCGAGGTGCTCGTCGGCCGACGGCTCGACGAATGGCTGCCCAAGGATGCCTTCACCGAAACCGATCTCGCGACCGGGGCCGGGGTCGAGGCCCAGGCGCTCGAGGTGCGGGTCGACGGTCCCGACGGTCCCGCCTTCGTCGCCTTGGTCGCCCGGTCGGTGTCGTTCGCTCACCGTGACGCGATCCAGATCGTGGCCTGGGACATCACCGATCACAAGCGGGCCGAGGCCGACCTCGCCTATCGGGCCGCCCACGACGAACTCACCGGGCTGCCCAATCGCAATCTCCTGGCCGATCGGATCGAGCGGAGCGTGGCCCGCCGGCTCCGCGACGGGGGCGAAACGGCCGTGATGGTCATCGACCTCGACAACTTCAAGAACATCAACGACAGTCACGGTCATGCTGCCGGTGACGCGACGCTCGTGGCGGTGGCGCACCGCCTCGAACGGGTCGTGCGCCCCACCGACACCGTGGCTCGCCTCGGTGGCGACGAGTTCGTCGTGGTCTGCGAGATCGGTGAGGGCGGCGAGGCGGAGACCATCGCCGAGCGCATCGTGCGTACCCTCGGGCGGCCCATCGTCGTGGAAGGGGTCGAGGTCGTGGCCGGAGCGTCGGTCGGTGTTGCCCTCACCACCTCGGCCGAGGACGGTCCGAGCCAATTGTTGCGGCGAGCCGACCTGGCCATGTTCGCGGCCAAGAAGAGCGGCCGGGGGCAGTGGGTGGCGGCCGGTGACGAGCCCCCACCCGACGAAACCGAGTAGCCACCGGAGTCGCGTGGCTCGGCGGCGGGTTGCCTAGACCACGCTCCATGGTGAGAATCGCGCGCTGAGCGATGATTTTGCGCGCGAAGAGAGATCGGACCACCGATGTCCGTGGTATTCGGACCGATCGATGATACGTTTCCGCCCGGTGGCTACCTCAACTCGTCGCAAGAACCCGTCGACGGCCGGACGATCCAAGGCCGGTTCGGCCCCGAAGAAGAAGGCGCCGCCGCGCTCGCAGGCCCGCAAGCCCGAGCCGTGGCTGAAGCGGGCGATCCGCCAGACGACCGACGGACACGGCGCCGATGCGTGGGGCCTGGTGCTGCTGGCCATCGGCGTGTTGCTCGCGATGGGGACCTACTTCGGCCTGGCCGGGGCCACCGGGCGCACGCTCGACGGAGCGGTCGGGGCCGCGGTCGGCCTCTTGCGCTACCTCATGCCCGCCGCCGTGATCGTCCTGGCCGTCGCCCTGATCCGAGGCCCCCAGGACATCGGTGAGATCCGAGCCGACCGCACGATCATCGGGCCGGCACTCCTGCTCGTATCGGTCTGTGGGCTCCTGCACCTGATGGGGGACCAGCCGGAGTGGAACGACATCGATTCCGTCCGCGAAGCCGGCGGCTTCCTCGGTGCTGGGTCGGCCGTCCCTCTCGAGGCGCTCATGGCCGTCCCGGGTGCTGCCCTGGTGCTGACGGTCATGTTCGTCTTCGGCCTGATCCTCGTTGCCGAGACGACCGTACGAACGGTCGCCCGACTCGGTCTCGCCGTCGCTCGTCCGGTGTGGGCCGGGCTCACCCGCGGGCTGCAGTCGCTGTTCCAGGTCGGTGGCGACCAACGATCCGTTCTCGACGGGCCCGGTCCCGCCCCCGAAGGTCCGCGCGTCCTCGTCGACGGTCGGCCCATCGGTGACAGCGCACCGTCCGAGCTCGAGGCGTCCGCTCCCGAGCCCGATGATGTCGACATCGATCTCCGGGATGGCGGCGGCGCGAAGAAGCCGAAGCCCACCGAGAAGAAGCCGCGCTCGGCCAAGGACGAGACCGCCGAGATCGATCTGCGAGACGGGCTCGCCACGGCATCCGCTCCTGCCGGCCCCTGGCTGCTTCCGTCCATCTCGCTGTTGAAGCGGAGCGAGAGCCGCGACGTCGACTCGTCGTCGGTCGAGGCCACCGGGCACCGCGTCGTGCGGGCGTTGGCCGAACACAAGGTCGAGACACGGCTGGTCGGCGCCATCGTGGGTCCGACCGTCACCCGCTACGAGCTCGAGCTCGGTCCGGGGGTCAAGGTGGCCAAGGTCACCTCGTTGCACCGCGACATCGCCTACACCATGGCCGCACCGGACGTTCGCATCCTGGCCCCGATCCCGGGCAAACAGGCCATCGGGGTCGAGGTCCCCAACGTGAGCCGCGATCTGGTGGCGCTGGGTGACATCCTCGGGTCGGACGAGGCCGAGCAGGCCACCGAGGCGCTGCAGGTCGCCACCGGGCGCGACATCCATGGCCGCTCGGTGATGATCGATCTGGCCCAGATGCCGCACATGTTGATAGCAGGCGCGACCGGAGCAGGGAAGTCCTCCTGCATCAACTCGCTGCTCACGTCCATCCTCATGCGTTCGACCCCCGATGAGGTCCGGCTGATCCTGGTCGACCCCAAGCGGGTGGAGCTCGGCCAGTACAACGGCCTGCCCCATCTCCTCACCCAGGTGGTCGACAACCCGAAGAACGCCGCAAATGCCCTGGCCTGGGCCGTTCGGGAGATGGAGAAACGGTACGACCTCCTGGCCGAGGCCGGATTCCGCGACGTCACCGGGTACAACGCGGCGGTCGACTCGGGGGAGATGGCCGAACGACTGGCCAAGAGGATCACCGCCGAAGAGCAACCAGCTCCCGTTCGCCTTCCCTACATCCTGATCGTCATCGACGAGCTGAACGACCTGATGATGGTCGCCGCCCGCGATGTCGAGGAGTCCATCTGCCGCCTGGCGCAGATGGCCCGTGCGGTCGGGATCCATCTCGTGATCGCGACCCAGCGCCCATCGGTCAACGTCATCACCGGCGTGATCAAGGCCAACATCCCGGCTCGCCTGGCCTTCGCCGTCTCGTCGGCGCAGGACTCGCGGGTGATCCTCGACCAGATCGGAGCCGAGAAGCTGGTCGGCAAGGGCGACATGCTGCTCATGGACGGGAAGTCCAACGTCCCCCTTCGCCTCCAGGGTTGCTGGGTCACCGAAGACGAGGTGCGCCAGGCGGTGACCGCCTGGCGACAGCAGGCTCCCGAGGTCACCTACGACGCCGCGGTGCAGGAGGCCCCCGAGGGGGCCTCGGCGATCCCGGGTGCCGCGGGGAGCGGCTCAGGTGGTGGCGGTGGCGATGACGACCTGCTCGGCCAGGCCATGGAGCTGGTCATACGGTCCCAACTCGGGTCGACGTCGATGCTCCAGCGGAAACTACGGGTCGGCTTCGCGCGCGCCGGGCGCATCATGGATCTCCTCGAACAGCAGGGAGTCGTCGGTCCGTCCGAGGGCTCCAAGGCGCGAGACGTATTGATCACCGTCGAGGAGTTCGAAGGCGGACCATCCCCCGAGGACCGCAGCGACGACCGGGAGTGATCCGGCCCCGATGGGCGCGGCGTAGCCCGCATACACGCCGGTAGCATCGGCCGGTGCTCGTCGAACTCGCTGCTGTCACCGCCGGTGTGGCGGCCCTGTGGGTCGGTGGCGATCAGTTCGTGATCGGAGCGGCGCGGATCGCCTCGGTCTTCAGGGTCGCGCCCGCCGTTGTGGGAGCGGTCCTGGTCGGCTTCGGAACCAGCGCACCCGAGATGCTGGTATCGGGCCTGGCCGCAGCCGGCGGCGACATGGATCTGGGTGTCGGCAACATCGTCGGATCCAACCTGGCGAATCTCACGCTGGTGCTGGGCGTGGCGGCGCTGATAGCGACCATCCCGGCCACCCGATCCGAGGTCCGGCGGGAGGCTCCACTGGCACTGGGATCCATGGTCCTGTTCGCCCTGCTGGTCCAGAACGGGTTGACCGAGGTCGAAGGTGCCGTCCTGTTGGTGGCCCTGGTCATCGCCCTGGGCATAATCCTGGGCGGGGCGCGCGACGGCCGGATGTCGGCCGACGTGGGCGACCTGATCGGTGACGAGATCCGGTCGCCGGTCGAGGTGTCCCGAACCCTCTTCGGCCTGGCCGTGATCGTGGCGGGAGCATGGGCGCTCGTCTGGGGAGCGGTCGAACTGGCTGATCGCATCGGCCTGTCGGGTGGTTTCGTCGGATTCACGCTGGTCGCGATCGGGACGTCGCTGCCCGAGCTGGTCACCGCAGCCGCGGCAGCACGCCACGGCGAGAGCGAGCTGGTGTTGGGCAATCTGCTGGGGAGCAACCTGTTCAACTCACTGGCGGTGGGGGCCACGATCGCACTCGTCGGGGACGGCCGGATCACCGATGCCCGACTCGCCGTCTACGGCGTGATCGCGATGGTCATCGTGGCTGCCGTCATGTGGGTGTTCATCGTCACCGATCGCAAGCTGAAGCGCCCCGAGGCCATCGTGCTCATATGCCTCTGGATCATGTCGCTCCCGCTCGTCTATTCACCGGCCGAGGACGCGGCGCCTCCCCCGAATCCGGTGATCGAGTCGAGTACCGTCTGAGCCATGGACTGGGACATCCGAGCGTCCGGCCTGCAGTTCCCCGAGGGCCCGGTAGCGATGGCCGACGGCAGCGTGATCCTCGTCGAGATCGCCCGAGGAACCCTGTCGCGGGTGGACGTCGACGGCACCGTCGACGTCATCGCCGAGTGCGGTGGGGGTCCCAACGGTGCTGCGCTCGGGCCCGACGGTGCGATGTACGTCTGCAACAACGGAGGCTGCTTCGCCTGGCACGACTTCGGCGGCCTCACCATTCCCGGTCCGCTTCCCCCCTCGTGGAAGGGGGGATGCATCCAACGGGTCGATCTGGAGACCGGAGAGGTCACGACCCTCTACGCCGCGTGCGATGGCCGGCAGCTCCGGGCGCCGAACGATCTCGTGTTCGATGACACTGGTGGATTCTGGTTCAGCGACCACGGGGTGCGGGCGGAGCGCACCAGCGATCGCACCGGCGTGTTCTACGCGAGAGCGGACGGGTCCTCGATCACCGAGGCCATCTTCCCTCTCGATGCCCCCAACGGTGTGGGCCTCTCGCCCGGAGGTGACAGGCTCTACGTCGCCGAGACGCACGCGGGTCGATTGTGGGCCTGGGACCTCACCGCGCCCGGCGAAGCGGTCGCCGATCGGGAAGCTCTCAACGCGGGCGGCCAGCTGTTGTGTGGACTGCCCGGAATGCAGCTCTTCGACAGCCTCGCCGTCGACGGGGCCGGCAACATCTGTGTGGGGACGCTCGCCAACGGTGGGATCACGGTGGTGCCCCCCGACGGTACCGAACACCACCACGTGGCGGTGCCCGACCTGCTGGTGACCAACATCTGTTTCGGGGGACAAGACCTGACGACCGCGTTCGTCACGATGTCGGGTACCGGGCAGCTCGCCGTGGGCGAGTGGCCTCGGCCCGGCCTCGCCCTCGCCTTCAACGCCTAGGCGAGTGGTTCCAAGGGTTCGGGCGGGGCCTGATCACAGGAACCGAGCGCGCCGCGCTCCCCTAGCCGAAATCTGGTCCCTCAGCGTCGGTAGCCGACGGCTACGGCCATCCGGTTCGACACTGCGCTGGTCGCCTCGGCCCCGGACAGACGAACTGGCGGCCCAGGAGCCCAGAACTGGGTTCCGAGGCCGCGAGTTCGTGTTGACGAGACCCCGCGGGTCGGCTCGTCGCGCCTGTCGGCGAACCACCGATTCGAGGTCGGCCTCGAGCATCCCGGTGTCGCCGTGAAGATCCCCGAGGGAGTGGCGTTCACGCCGGTCGAGCGCGAGGCGATCGGCTGAAGGACGAGGCTCGGGTTCGGACCGGCGGGGTCGAAATGTTGCGGGATCGACTCCAAAAGTCACGGGATCGACTCCATCCCGACAGTTGTTCTCGGTAGGCCCCCGGGTTACGGTCAGCGCGGTGGGCCGTGGGGGCTCATTCGTAAAGCGAGTGAACTGGGTGGGTGGTTGTGATGGGTCCTTGTATGGGCGCGGTCGGGCGGTCGCGCGTGCGGATTCGGGTGGGTCGGTTCCTGGGGGTGGTGTTGGCGGGGGTGTTGTCGGCGGCGGGTTGTGCGGTTCCGCCGCCGGATGTCGACTGTGAGGTGCCGGCGACCGATTCGGGGATCGCGATCGTGGGCGATTCGGTGTTCTCGCTCGCCAAGCGTGACTGCACCCACGTCGGTCGTCGGCTCGAGGAGATGACCGGGACCTCGTTTCTCGACGAGAGCGTGTCGGGTGCCACGTTGGGTGTGATCCCGCAGGCTCCCGGGGGATCGATCGTGACCCAGTACACCCAGGGTGTGGCCCCGGCCAACCCCCGGGCGGTGGTGTTCGACGGTGGGACCAACGATCTGTTCTGGCGCTGTCCGGTACCGGCCCGGCCGGACTGTGTGGTCGCGATCGACGTGATGGAGGGGCAGCTGCGGTCGCTCATCGGTCAGATGCGGGCCGACGGCGTCGAGGACATCGTGTATCTCGGGATGTACCACTTGTCGCCGACCGGTTTGTTCGCTTCGCTCGGTACGGCGCTGGACCCGTGGAACGCCCGGGCCTCGGCGGTGGCGGAGGAACTGGGCGTGATCTTCGTGGATCCCCGGGATGTGTTCGACGAGAACCCGGCCTATCTGGCCGGCGATGGCATGCACCCGTCGGCCAGCGGTTCGATGATGCTCGCCGAGCTCGTCCACGACGCCCTCGTCGACAACGGCATCGTGCCCTAGAAACGGACCGTCGTGGGCTAGCTCGGCTAGGACCTAGCCTGTACCCGGATGAGTACACCGTCAGCCCGTCGATTCGCCGTCGTCACCCTGGGCTGTCCCAAGAACGAGGTCGACTCCGAGAAGTTGACCGGCCTGCTCGACGCCGACGGCATGATCGAGGTGGAGGACGCCGGCGACGCCGATCTGGTCGTAGTCAACACCTGCGCCTTCATCGAGGCGGCGCGACAGGAGTCGATCGACACCGTTCTCGCAGTTCGCGACGTCGCTCCCGATGCCGAGGTCGTCGTGACGGGGTGCATGGCCGAGCGGTACGGCGATGAGCTCGCCCGAGCACTCCCCGAGGTCCAGCGGGTGGCCGGATTCGGCGTCCCCGTGACGATCGGGGCCGAGCCCGACCGGACCGCGGCGGGATCGACCGACGCCGCGGGATTCGATCTCCTCAACCTGCCACGGCCGAAGTCCAGAGCCCCCTGGGCCTATCTGAAGATCGCCGAGGGCTGCGACCGCAACTGCGGGTTCTGTGCGATTCCTTCGTTTCGAGGCGTGCAGCGTTCCCGATCGATGGCCGATCTGCTCGGCGAGGTCGAAGCGCTGGAGGCGAAGGAGATCGTACTGGTCGCCCAGGATCTCGCCTCCTACGGCCGGGACCAGGGCGCCGGCGAAAGGGCGATCATCCCTCTGGTCGAGGCCGTGGCCGAGCGCGTGCCCCGCGTGCGGCTGCTGTATCTCTATCCATCCGATCTGACCGACGAACTGGTCGACGCGATCGTGGCCACCGGGCTCCCGTACTTCGATCTGTCGCTCCAGCACGTGTCTCGCCCGTTGGTGCGCCGGATGCGCCGATGGGGCGACGGGGAGCGGTTCATCTCGCGGATCCGACGTATCCGGCGGACCGCTGTCGACGCCGCGCTGCGGTCGAGCTTCATCGTCGGCTATCCCGGCGAGACCGAGACCGACCAGGACCGCCTTCTCGCGTTCGTCGAAGAGGCGCAGCTCGACTGGTGCGGGTTCTTCCCGTTCTCGCGCGAAGAGGGCACGTATGCGGCCGATCTCGACGATCCCGTTCCCGCCGGACTGGTCAGGGAACGGCTGGCCGAGCTCACCGAGCTCCAGGACCGGATCACCGCGGCGAAGCGCCGGGATCTCATCGGCGCGACCGTCGAGGTCCTCGTCGACGAGCCCGGAGTGGGGCGCAGCCATCGTGAGGCGCCCGAGATCGACGGGATCATCGAAGTAACGCCGTCGTTCCCCGTCGGGTCGTTTCATACTGTGAGGATCATGGATGCGCGCGGCCCCGACCTGGAAGCGACCGAGACGGCATGACCGATACCGAGAAGGCCTTCGGGCCCTCGGCGCTCGCCACGCCGGCCAACGCCGTAACCGTCGTCCGTATCATGCTGGCACCGGTCTCGTTCGCTCTCATCGTCGACGATCCGGTCTCGTGGCCCACCGTCGGGATGTGGTTCGTTCTCTCGATCACCGACGGCGTGGACGGGCACATCGCCCGCAGACAGGGAACGACCCGTTCGGGGGCCTTCCTCGACCCGCTGGCCGACAAGATCCTGGTCATCGGCGGGATGACGTCGATGGTCCTGGCAGGGGTCTTCTGGTGGGTCCCGGTCGCGATCATCGCGATACGGGAGGTGGCCATCAGCGTGTTCCGCTCGTACTACCTCCGCCAAGGGAGAGCGGTTCCCGCCAGCAAGGGCGGCAAGGTGAAGACGTTCCTCCAGCTCTCGGCGGTCGGATGGGCCTGTCTGCCGTGGACCGGGCACATCGAGTGGCTCTGGAACGGCACGTTGTGGGCTGCCGTGGTCATGACGGTCGTCAGCGGCGTGCAGTACCTGCGGGAGGGCGCGGCGGCCACCACGCTGACCGGGGACCGATCGTGACCTTCCGGTGTTCGGTCGTGGCCATCGGAACCGAGCTGTTGCTGGGTGAGATCGTCGACACGAACTCCTCGTGGATCGGCGAACATCTGGCCCTGGCGGGGGTCAACAGTCACATCCAGGTCAAGGTCGGCGACAATCACGACCGGATGGTCGACATGCTCGAGGTGGCGCTCGATCGCTCGGACGCCGTGATCGTGTGCGGGGGGCTCGGTCCCACGCAGGACGACATCACACGCGAGGCCATCGCCCACGTCATGGGGGTGGAGCTCGTCCGGGACCTCGAGGTGGAGGATCGCATCCGGGCCATGTTCGGGAGTCGAGGTCGCGACATGCCCTCGAACAACCTGCGGCAGGCCGACCTTCCGGTGGGGGCTTCGGCGCTGCCGGTCCAGCCGGGCACGGCACCGGGGCTGCGATGTCCGGTCACCGTCGACGGCACGGAGAAGGTCATCTATGCAGTACCGGGTGTGCCGTTCGAGATGAAGCAGATGGTCGCCGAGTGCGTGATTCCCGAGCTGGCCGAGCGGGCCGGCGTGTCCTCGGTGATCGCCAGCCGAACTCTCAAGACCTGGGGATGGTCCGAGTCGGGTCTGGCCGAGCAGCTGGCGTCGCGAATCGAAGAGCTCGATGCCGCCGGCAATCCCACCATCGCGTTCCTCGCCAGCGGAATCGAGGGACTGAAGGTGCGGATCACGGCCAAGGCCGGATCCGACGCTGAAGTTCGAAAGATCCTCGCCACGGAGGAGGCGCTCATCCGGCCGATCATCGGCGACATCGTCTTCGGCGCCGATGACGACACGATGGAATCGGTGGTCCTCGATCTCTGCCGGAACCGGGGTCTCACCCTGGCCGCAGCCGAGTCCCTCACCGGTGGTCTCATCGGCAAGCGCGTCACGGACATCCCCGGCGCGAGCGACGTGTTCCGGGGATCGATCGTGTCGTATTCGTCCGAGGTCAAGCGCGAGCTCCTCGGGGTGGGTCCCGGACCGGTGGTCTCGGAGGACGCGGCGGTGGCGATGGCGCTGGGCGCCTGTCGTGTCCTCGGCGCCGACGTCGGTGTCGCGGTCACGGGCGTGGCCGGTCCCGACCCCCAGGAAGGCCAGCCGCCGGGCACCGTGTGGCTCGCCACCGCGGTCGGTGGAGAGGTGGAGTCGACGCTGGTCCGACTCCCGGGTGATCGCAACCAGATCCGTCAGTTCTCGGTCATCAGCGTGCTGAACATGGTCCGCCTCAGGCTCCAGGCCTGACCGGCGGTCTCCGTCCGAACGCCTGCGCTGCGCGATCATGCGTCATGGATGCTGCTGACCATCTGACCATGCTGCGAGCCGACATCGGGCGGGTACTGGCCGTACCCGAGGACGCATACTCCGAAGCGGTCCCCGGTTGCCCCGGCTGGACGGTGCGCGAGCTGATCGAGCACACCGCTGGCGTGTACGCGTTCGCCAGCGGCAATCTGGCAGCCGGCCCGGGTGCGGACCTGCGGACAGGTGTCGATCTGCCGGATGGCCTCGAGGGCCGGGCGCTGTACGAGTGGTGCGCCACCGAGCTGCTGGACCATCTCGAGCGAATCGACCCCGACGAGCACCGACCGAACTGGGCGGGTGCTCCGACGGCGGCCTGGTACTTCCGCCGGATGGCCCAGGAGACGGCCGTGCACCGCTGGGACGCCCAGGCGGCGACCGGAGAGGCGGAACCCATCGGTCCGGAGCTCGCGGTCGACGGAGTCGACGAGCTGTTCGACGTCTTCCTCGGTCCATGGGCGAAGGCCCGTGGCATCACCGGCGACGGAGAGTCGGTCCATCTGCACGCCACCGACGCCGATGACATCGGGGGCGGTGAGTGGACGGTGACGTTCGTGCCGGAGGGGATCGATCTCGAGCGCACCCACGGAAAGGCGCAGATGGCGGCCCGCGGTTCGGCTTCGGACCTCCTGCTGTTCTGCTGGAACCGGCGACCGGTGCGGCTCGATGTGTTCGGTGAGCCGGACCTGCTGGAGTGGTGGCCTGGGAAGGTCTCGATCTGAGGACCCGCCCGGGTCGCACGGCGGCACACCCGACCCCGGCCTCGGATCTGGAACGCCGCACCCAACCGGCGCGGGCGCGGGTAGGAAAATGGACTGGCGCTCGCAGCCTCGCGTCGGTACGCTTGCATATACGGCCTGGTGATGTGGGGCACTCGCCGGCGGATCCAAGCAGGCGGGCACAAGGGGTGAAACATGACCATCTCGCGTAGATCGTTCCTACACGGGAGCGGGGCCGCAGCGCTCCTCGCGCTGGGCGGTGGCTCGCTCGTCTCGGCCTGCACCCCCCAACCACCTTTCGGAGGGGTCGACCCCGCCACGGGCCCGAACATCCTCATGTTCAGCCTGGATGACGCCAACGACTACGTCGGGTTCCTCGGCGGCTATGCGGGTCTCGTGCACACGCCGAACCTCGACGCCCTCGCCGCAACGAGCCGCGTCTTCGATCGGGCGTACTGCAGCGTGCCGCTCTGCTTCGCTTCCCGCTCCTCGATCATGTGGGGTCAGCGGCCCGACACGCTCGGCATGGTCGACGACTCCCCGGCTGCCCATGCCAACTTCTTCAACCTGACGCTCGACACGAACAGGCCACATCTGGCCAAGACGATGGCTGCCCACGGATACCACACCCTTTCGCGGGGCAAGACATACGAGGACTTCCGCGCCGGTCGCTGGCACACGCAGGACAGCTACACCACCATCCTGGAGCTCGGCGCCAAGTATCCGGACGGGCCCGACCGCTTCTCGTACGGCGTCATTCCTCCGAACGAGGTCCACCCGGACCAGGTCACGGCAGACTGGTTCTCTGCTCGACTCGGTGAGACCTACGACCGCCCGTGGTTCATGGCGGCCGGGCTGTACCAGCCCCACGTGCCCTGGCGGCTTCCCCAGTGGGCCTTCGACCTGTACCCGCTCGCCGGCGTGCAGTTGCCACCCGGGATCGCCAACGACCTCGATGACGTTCCGCCGGCCGGCATCGACCTGGCCGAGCGGCCGCGGCTGTTCGGTGTACCCAACTGGGACGCGGTCGAGAGCGCCGGCACCCACAAGCAGATCGTCCAGGCCTACCTCGCCGCGCTGAGCCACTCCGACGCCATGGTCGGCCAGATCATGAACGACCTGGCGTCCTCGCCGTTCGCCGACGACACGTATGTCATGACCTGGTCCGACCACGGTTACCACTTGGGCGAGAAGCTCCATTTCCGGAAGTCGGCCCTCTGGGAGCAGTCCACGAGGATCCCGATGACCCTGGCGGGGCCCGGGATGTCGGCCGACGTATTCGACCGTCCTGTCAGCACCCTCGATCTCGCCCCGACGATTCACGATCTCGCCGGCGCGCCGATCCCGCCCGAGTGGGAGGGGCAGTCCCTCGTCGGGATCACCCCCGCCCAGGCTGATGCCCGGCCGGCCCTGACCTTCTGGGAGGGATCACAGGCCGTGCGCTACCAGAACTGGCGCTACATCGAGTACGCGGACACCTCGAGCGAGATGTACGACCTCACGGCCGACCCCGATGAGTTCACCAACCTCACGTCGGAGCCTGCCCACGCCGGCACCAAGTCGTTGCTGCAGTCGATGCTGGCGTAGATCGCCCGCTGCCGGAGGGTTGCCCGCCGCGAGGATCGGTCCGCGATCCGCGGTAGCGACCGCGCCCGTGGGGCACGCGCCCAGACCAGGTTGGACCGTGTGGAATGCGTCACCTATGGTCCGGGACAGTCGAGGACGGATCGACTAGGTCCATTTCGGGCCGCGGGGGCGGAACTGGTCCGCATCAAGGAACCGCAGGGGGAAGTTCAATGCGAACACGTTCGCGATTCATGTTGTTCACAGCTGTGTTGGCCTCGATGGCTCTGTTGAGCCTGCAGGCGCCGGTCAACGCGGCCGAGACCACGCCGGATGGCGGCTTCAACACCTACAAGACCGAGCCGGGCCTGAAGCCGCCGGTCCTCGACATCACCACCCCCGCGGCGGCGACCGCCGACGGTTACCTGATGGGAGCGTCGATCCAGACGCCGGCCGGCACGCCGTCGGGCTACTTCATGTGGGACGACAGCGGTGAACTGGTGTGGGGCCGACCCACGGCGAGTCCGTACACCGTCGCGACCGACCTGAAGGTCGTCGACTGGAATGGCCAACCGGCCCTCGGATTCCATGAGGGCATCTGGTCGTTCCTGGGCGCATCTCAAGGCCGGGTGAAGATCCTCGACACGAGCTACAACGAGCTGGCGACGCTGACGCCCGCCAACGGCTACGGAGCGGATCTGCACGATTTCATCATCACGCCCGACCACACGATCATCTTCGTCATCTATACCCGGGTCACGATGGACCTGACCGGAGAAGGCGGGCCCGTCGACGCACAGGTGTGGAACGGTGTCATCCAGGAGATGGACATCGCCACCGGCGACGTGCTCTTCGAATGGAGCGCTCTCGACCACGTGCCGTTCAGCGAGAGCATCCTCTCGGTCAACGATCCGCTGGTCGACTTCGTCCACCTCAACTCGGTGGAGCTCGACGGCAACGGCGACTTCATCGTCTCGGCTCGGAACACCGACACCGTCTACAAGATCGACCGGGACACCGGAGCGATCGTATGGCGCCTCGGTGGGGTCAGCTCGGACTTCACGTTCACCAACGGCGACCCGGGCATCCAGACCCAGCACGATGCCCGGCTGTTGCCGGGCGGTCGGATCGGCATCTTCGACAACGGTGACACCGGGCGGCGCCAGGTGTCGCGCTATGTCATCTACCAGCTCGACGAGAACGCCTGGACCGCCACGCCGGTGCTCGACCAACACCACGATCCCGACGTGTGGGCCCCGGCAACCGGCAACGCCCAGCAATTCTCGAATGGCAACTACCTCGTCTTCTACGGCACCACGACCGTGTTCACCGAGTATGACGCGGCGGGTAACGTCCAGCTCGACGGCGAGTTCGCCGCGGCGGCCTCGTACCGTATGGTCCGCCATCCCTGGGTCGGAACCCCGGCCCAGCCTCCGAAGGCGACGATCATCCAGGGCGTAGGTGCGACCACCGTCTACGCGAGCTGGAATGGCTCGACCGAGACGGAGTCGTGGAGGATCGAAGGTGGCCCCGACGCCAACAACCTGACCGAGCTGGGGACCGTGCCGAAGACCGACTTCGAGACCGACGCGGCCTTCACGACCGGGGCCTGCTGGTTCCAGGTCACGCCGCTCGATGCGTTCGGGACCGCGCTAAGTGCCCCGGTCGGTGTCGACGGCTGCACGAGTGCCATCAGGAACATCATCATCTTCATCATCCTGCTGCTGCTGTTCCTGGGTCGCGGGGGCGGTTGACCCCGGTAGCGGCCTGACGCTCCCACGTGGGGCTCGGGTGACGGTTGTGCCCGTCTCCGAGCCCCCGGCTGGCCTGTGGGGCCGCGTCGTCCTACCACTAGCCTGTTTCTGACGCCCCGTCAGATCGCGGGCTGGGAAGTTGAGAGGGAGGCCGACCCGTGGCCATCGTCAGCGAGGGAACCACGACCGAGGCCGGTCGGCGCACACTGGACCTGGCGAGCCCGGCCACACTCGAACCGATCGGCAGCATCGAGTGCGCCACCGAGGCCGATGTGGCCGAGGCCATCGCCAGGGCGCGGGGCGCACAGCCGGCGTGGGCGGCGCGGTCCTTCGACGAGCGTGGCGCGTTCATGGATCGCATGCGGGCCGTGGTGATCGAGCGGCAGGAGGAGATCATCGACGCGGTTGTCTCGGAGTCGGGCAAGGCTCGGACCGAAGCGATCAACATGGACATCTTCGCCGGCTGCGACAGCCTCTGCTACTACGCGAAGAACGCCGAGAAGCTGCTGAAGCCCGAGAAGCAGAAGCTGCACGGGATGCTCCGGTTCCTCAAGAAGGTCACGATCCACCATCAGCCGCTCGGCGTGGTCGGCGTGATCACCCCGTGGAACGGCCCGTTCATCCTCACGCTCAACGCTGCAGTACAGGCCCTCATGGCCGGCAACACCGTCGTGGCGAAGCCTTCGGAGGTCACGCCCTTCGGCGGCCGGATCGTCGGCGAGCTGTTTGCCGAAGCCGGACTACCCGAGGGAGTCTTCAATCTCGTCCTCGGCGACGGCGCCACCGGTGCTGCGGTGGTCGGGGGCGGCGTCGACAAGATCCACTTCACCGGGAGTGTCGCCACCGGGCGCATCATCGCCGAAGCCTGCGGACGCCAGCTGATCCCGTGCACGCTCGAGCTGGGCGGCAAGGACCCGATGATCGTGCTCGACGACGTCGACGTCGACACCGCCGCCGGAGGGGCACTGGCTGCGTCCTTCATGAACACCGGGCAGTACTGCTGTGGGACCGAGCGGGTCTACGTGCAGCGTTCCATCGCCGACGAGTTCACCACCAAGGTGGTCGAGAAGGTCGAAGCGCTGCGCCAGAGCGACCATGGTGAATTCGACGTCGGTGCGATCTTCTGGGATCGGCAGTTGGAGATCATCGAGCAGCACCTGGCCGATGCCCGGGAGAAGGGCGCCACGGTGCTCACCGGTGGCCGCCGCAACCCCGACCTGAAGGGCCTGTACATCGAGCCGACCGTGCTGACCGATGTGGATCACTCGATGAAGATCATGAGTGAGGAGACCTTCGGGCCGATCATCCCGATCGTCCCGGTCGATTCCGAAGACGAGGCCATCGAGCTGGCCAATGACACCGAATACGGGTTGAGCTCCACGGTGTGGAGCGGCGACGTCGAGCGCGCCGCCCGCGTCGCTCATCAACTCGTCGCGGGCAGCACCTGCATCAACGACATGGCCGTGACCTACGGCGTGCCCGAGGCCCCCTTCGGTGGTCGCAAGACCTCGGGGGTCGGCCTGGCCAACGGGTCGGCCGGTCTGCGGGGTTTCTGCCATCCCCAGCCGGTGATCGTGGATCGAACCGGTGGCAAGCAGGCCGCGGCCACCTACCCCTACCGATTCAAGACCGACAAGATGACCCAGCGCATCATCAAGATCCTGTGGGGCACCCCGCTCGGCCGCTGGCTCAGCTGACGAGCCGGCGTTCAGCCGCCGCTCAGGTCCCGGTCGAGGCGCAGCGACGCCGAGTTCATGCAGAACCGTTGGCCGGTGGGCTGGGGGCCGTCGGGAAAGACATGACCGAGGTGCGCCCCGCAGCCGGCGCACACCGCCTCGGTGCGTACCATGCCGAGGCTGGAGTCGGACCGTGTCTCGACCCGGTCCTCGCTGATCGCCTGCCAGAAGCTGGGCCAGCCGGTACCCGAGTCGAACTTGGTGTCGCTGGTGAACAGCTCGGCGTCGCAGACGATGCAGTGGTAGGTGCCGTCGTCTTTCATGTTCCAGTATTCGCCGGTGAAGGCGGGCTCGGTCCCGGCTTCCTGGGTGACGTGGTACTGCTCGGGGGTCAGGCGGGCTCGGAGCTCGTCCTCGGTGGTCTCGGGCATTGGACGCGTCCTTCCTCACATGCGGATCGGTTGCCATCATCATGGCAACGTTCGGGATCGCCCGCGCGTTCCCTCGGTGGCGCCGCGGTCCCATCTGCATCCCGGTCGGGCCGAGGGTGCTTGTGCGAACAGCTGTTCGCACTTACACTCATGTCATTCGTCACGGGATCCCGGCCACTGTCACACCCCCTTCGTAAGGTGCGACCCGTGGCTTCGGCCTCGACTTCGGAGCGGTCTCCGTTCCCGACAAGCAACACATTCACGCAAGCAACAAGCCCTCAACCCCGCGAACCCGGGGTTGAGCAACGGAAGGAACCGCCCGGTGGAGCGAGAAAAAGCACTGGACATGGCGCTCAGCCAGATCGAGAAGCAGTTCGGGACCGGCTCGGTCATGAAGATGGGCGAGAAGGGCAGCATGGATATCGGGATCGATCTCCACCGGTGCGCTGGCCCTCGACATCGCGCTCGGTATCGGTGGCCTGCCGCGCGGTCGCGTCGTCGAGATCTTCGGACCGGAGGCCTCGGGCAAGTCCACCCTGGCCATGCACGTCGTGGCCGAGGCGCAACGTAACGGTGGTATCTGCGCCTACATCGATGCCGAGCACGCCATGGACCCGATCTACGCCCGGGCCATCGGCGTCGATGTCGACGAGCTGCTGATCTCCCAGCCCGACACGGGCGAGCAGGCCCTCGAGATCACCGACACCCTGATCCGGTCCGGCGCCCTCGACGTGGTGGTGATCGACTCCGTCGCCGCCCTCACGCCCCGGGCCGAGATCGAGGGTGAGATGGGCGACAGTCACGTCGGCCTCCAGGCCCGGCTCATGTCCCAGGCGCTGCGAAAGTTGACCGCCAACCTCAACAAGACCGACACCATCTGCATCTTCATCAACCAGCTCCGCGAGAAGATCGGGGTCATGTTCGGCTGCTTCTCGTACGACACCCGGGTCACCCTGGCCGACGGCACCCAAGAGAAGATCGGCAAGATCGTCAACCAGAAGCTCCCGGTAGAAGTGCTCTCCTATGACCCTGAAGCCGACGCCGTCGTGCCCAAGCGGGTCGTCAATTGGTTCGACAACGGCCGAACCGAGGAGTTCCTTTCGTTCACCGTGGCTCGAGGCGGGGGCAATGGGCGGTCGCAGTTCGCATGCACACCGAACCACTTGATTCGGACACCGGGCGGTTGGCGCCATGCCGGAGAACTGGTGGAGGGCGACCGGGTCCTGCAGTCGGTGCCTCATCGTCTGTCGGACTTCCAGTGGGAGGTCATCCTGGGCGGGCTCATGGGCGACGGAGCGCTGTCTCCCACCCGTAGCGGCCATGGTGCTCGCTTCCGGTGGGGCCACGGTGCTGCTCAGGCGGAGTACTGCACATGGAAGGCCGAGCTCTTCGGCAATCTGTCGGTCTCGCAGTCCACGAACAAGAACGGGGCCATGTTCTGCGATGTGCAGCCGCTCCCCGAGCTGGCCGAGCTTCGACAAGCCGTGTACGTCGGCGACCACAAGGTGTTGAGCGACGATTATCTCAAAGCCCTGACGCCTCTGGCGCTGGCCGTCTGGTACATGGATGACGGTGGGTTCACGCTGCGTACCGAGGGCAAGCAGCGGCGCACGCAAGGGGGGAGCGGCCGCTCTGAGATCTGTGTTCAGGCCATGTCGCCCGGTACACGCACGCGGTTGGTCGAGTTCCTGGCTGACGCTTGGGGAATCCAGGCTCGACTTCGACAGCGAGGTGCCCGTCAGATCCCGACGCTGACCTTCACCGCGCACGAGACGGCCAAGCTTCATGCGCTGATCGCACCGTTCGTCCACCCCTCGATGGCCTACAAGTTGTTGCCTCGGTACCGAGGCCGGTTCGCGGTCGAGCCGGTCTTCGCCCCCGAGCGACAAGAGCTGGTGCCCATGCCCATCACCTCGATCACCCGGCGCCCGTCGGGTCGGCACAGTCACCGCTTCGATATCGAAGTCGAGGGCAACCACAACTACTTCGTCGACGGTGTGATGGTGCACAACAGTCCCGAGACGACCCCGGGTGGGCGCGCGCTCAAGTTCTACTCCTCGGTGCGGATAGACATTCGCCGGATCGAGGCCATCAAGGACGGGGTCGAGGTGGTGGGCAACCGCACCCGGACCAAGCTGGTCAAGAACAAGGTGGCACCACCGTTCCGGCAGGCCGAGTTCGACATCATGTACGGCAAGGGCATCAGCCGGGAAGGTTCGGCCCTCGACATCGGCGTGGATCTGGGCATCATCAAGAAATCCGGCGCCTGGTACACCTACGAGGGTGAACAACTGGGCCAGGGCCGAGAGAACTCCAAGAACTTCCTGCTCGAGAACGCCGAGATCATGGTGGAGATAACCGACAAGATCATGGTCGAGGCGGGGATCACCGGTCAGGACAAGGAGATCGACCTGACCGAAGATGAGGAGTTCACCGAGGCCGACGACGAGCCCATCAGTCTGGAGGACTAGGGGGAGGAGGCCACGCCGATACGCTGAGCGGGTGACCCGGAAGTTCTTCATCCGCACGTACGGATGCCAGATGAACGAGCACGACAGCGAGCGGATCGCGGGCGTGTTGTCGGAAGACGGCCTCGAGGCGGCGGCCACCGAGGCCGAGGCCGACGTGGTGGTACTCAACACCTGCTGCATCCGGGAGAACGCCGACAACAAGCTCTATGGCCACCTCGGTGACCTCAAGGCGCGCAAGAGCGACCAGGAGGGCTTCCAGGTGATGGTGGCCGGCTGTCTGGCCCAGAAGGACCGCGAGCGGATCAGGGCCCGCGCCGGGCACGTGGATGTGGTGTTCGGGACCCACAACGTCGGGCGGGCCGCCGAGCTACGGCGCGAGGCCGAGGCCGGGGCACCGATCGTGGAGATCCTCGAGGCCGCAGCCGACGATTCGGCCACCTTCCCCTCCGCTCTTCCCACCCGTCGTGAGCTCGCTCATGCGGCCTGGGTGACGATCCAGGTGGGATGCGACAACCGGTGCGCCTTCTGCATCGTTCCCGCCGTGCGGGGAGTCGAGATGAGCCGACCCTTCGGTGAGCTCGTGGCCGAGGTCCGGGCTCTGGCTGCCGACGGGGTCTTCGAGGTCACCCTCCTCGGTCAGAACGTCAACTCGTACGGACGCGATCTCACCCTTCGACTCAGAAGCGACGGGTCCGATGCCGTTTCGGCCGAGAGCATCGCAGGCCAGCGGTGGGTCGAGGAGGGGTCGGATCGGCCCCGACCGCTGTTCGCCGATCTCCTGCGAGCCGTCGGCGCCGTCGACGGTATAGAGCGAGTTCGGTTCACCAGTCCCCATCCCAAGGACATGAAGGCCGACACGGTCGCCGCCATGGCCGAGACCGCCGCGGTGTGCGAGCACCTGCACTTCCCCCTCCAGTCGGGCAGCGACCGGGTCCTGGCCGCGATGCATCGGGGTTACACGGCCGATCGCTACCTGGCGCGGATCGTCGAGGCGCGGGCGGGTATCGACGATCTCGCGGTGAGCACCGACATCATCGTGGGTTTCCCGGGGGAGACCGACGCGGATTTCGACGCCACCCTCGAGGTCGCCTCCGAGGTCGGGTACGACAGCGCCTTCACCTTCGTCTTCTCGCCCCGCGAGGGCACCGAAGCGGCCGAGATGACGGGTCAGGTGGTCGATCCCGCCGTGATCCAGGAGCGATTCGCCCGCCTGCGGATCGTCGTGGAGCGGTCGGCTCTCCAGCGCAACCAGGCCCGCATCGGCCGGATCGACGAACTGGTGGTCGAGGGGCCGAGCAAGAAGGACGCGGATCGGCTGACCGGCCGCACCCGGCAGAACAAGCTGGTCCACTTCGACGTCACTCAGGCGCTGCCGGCGGGCTCGGTCGTCCGCTCCACCATCACGGGGGCCTCATCGTTCCATCTCACCGGCGAGGTCTCCGAGGTGGTGCGAATACCTCGGCGGAGGCGGCTCCCGATCCCGGTGCTTCGGTGACCATCGACCTGCGCTCAGACACCGTCACCCGGCCGACCGCCGCCATGCGAGCCGCCATGGCCGACGCCGAGGTGGGCGACGACGTGTTCGGCGACGATCCGACCGTGCATCGACTGGAGGAGGCGGCGGCCGAGCGGCTGGGCAAGGATGCCGCGCTGTTCGTAACCAGTGGAACGCAAGCCAACCTGACCGCGCTGCTGAGTCACTGCGGTCGGGGTGACGAGTACGTGGTGAACCAGGAGGCCCACACCTACAAGTGGGAGGCCGGCGGGGGAGCGGTCCTCGGGGGTATCCAGCCTCAGCCGATCGACTTCCAGCCCGATGGCACGGTCTCGCTCGATCTGGTTGCGTCGAAGATCAAGCCCGACGATCCCCACTTCGCCATGACCCGGCTGTTGTGTCTCGAGAACACCCACCACGGTCGGAGTGTGCCCCCGTCGTTCCTCGTCGACGCGGCCGGGTTCTGCGACGCTCGGGGCCTGGCCCTGCACCTCGACGGAGCGCGGTTGGCGAACGCCGCGGTGTCCGAGGGATTGCCGATGGCCGAGCTCGCCGCCGGAGCGGACTCGGTCTCGCTCTGCTTCTCGAAGGGACTCGGAGCCCCCGCCGGATCGGTCATCGCCGGCCCGGCCGAGCTGATCGGGCGGGCACGGCGGTGGCGGAAGATGCTCGGTGGCGCGATGCGTCAGTCTGGAGTCCTGGCTGCCGCGGCGCTGGTCGCGCTGAACGAACATGTCGACCGTCTGGCCGAAGACCATACGCACGCGACCGAGCTCTCGGCGGGGCTGCGAGACCTCGGGCTGGACGCCGACGCTCACACCAACATGGTGTTCCTGCTCCTCGGCGATGACGACTCGGGCCCGCTCGTGACCGGGCTGGCGGCGAAGGGTGTGGCCGTGCTGCCCGCCGGAGGCATGGTCTGGCTACCGGGTCAGGTGATGCGACTGGTGACCCATCTCGACGTCACGGCCGACGACGTGGCCACCGTGCTGGAGGCCTTCGAGGCCGTGCTGGCCTGATGTCGGGTCGGGTACGATCCCGGCCGTGCCGCTTCGTTCCGACAAGCCCCTCGGCCTGATGCCAGCCTCGGTCGACGACTACCGGGAGCTCGCTCGCCGGCGACTCCCTCGCCAGCTCTTCGACTACATCGACGGTGGCGCCTACGGCGAGGTCACCCTTCGGGCCAACGTCGCAGATCTGGGCGAGATCGGTCTACGACAACGCGTGCTGCGCGACGTGTCCCAGCAGAACCTGGCGACGTCCGTGCTCGGCCACGACCTCTCGATTCCGGTCGTACTCGCTCCGGTGGGGCTGGGTGGCATGTTCGCTCGACGAGCCGAGGTCCAAGCGGCACTGGCGGCCGAGACCGCGGGCGTCGCCTTCTGCGAGTCGACCGTCTCGATCTGCTCCATGGAAGAGGTGGCCGAAGCCACCAGCGCTGCCTTCTGGTACCAGCTCTACGTGATGCGAGACCGGAGCTATGCCGAGGATCTGATGCATCGAGCCGACGCGGTGGGGTGTCGCGTCCTCGTGCTCACCGTCGACCTTCCCGTGGTCGGGGCTCGCTACCGGGACACCCGCAACGGGATGAACGAGTCGCCCGGCCGGGTCAAGGCGGTGCGCCGGGGCCTCGACCTGGCGTCCCACCCTCGATGGGTACGCGACGTGGCGGTGGGGGGAGGACCCCTGACCTTCGGCAACCTCGAGAAGGCCGTACCGGGTGCGTCGAACCCCAATTCGTTCAAGTCGTGGGTCGACAGCCAGTTCGATCCGTCGGTCACGTGGGATGACCTGGCGTGGCTGCGCGAGCACTGGCCCCATCGCGTGGTCATCAAGGGCGTCCTCGATGCCGACGATGCGGTGCAGGCCGTGGCCCACGGCGTCGATGGCATCGTCGTTTCCAATCACGGCGGGCGCCAGCTGGACGACACCCCGTCGACCATCTCGGCTCTGCCGGCCATCGCCGATGTCGTCGGCGACGACGCGGTCGTGCTGGTCGACGGAGGCATTCGTAGCGGGCTCGACGTGGTAAAGGCTCTGGCGCTCGGGGCCGACGCCGTCATGATCGGCCGGGCGTGGGCCTACGCGGTGGCCGCTCGAGGTCGGACCGGCGTCGAGCACGTGCTCGACGTGATGCGCAGGGAGATGGAAGTGGCGATGGCGTTGGTGGGAGTCAACGACGTGGCCGACCTCGACGCGTCGGTCCTGCTCGAACGGTCCTCATAGCCGGAATCAGGCGGCGAGGGCGATGTCCAGCACCTCGGCCACGTCGTCTACCAGGTGGACCTTGATCGCCCCGCGCACCTCCTCGGGCAGGTCGTCGAGATCCCGTTCGTTGCGCGCCGGGAGGATCACGTCGGTCATGCCGCCCCGGTGGGCGGCCAGCATCTTCTGCTTCACCCCACCGATCGGCAGGACCCGACCCTGCAGGCTCACCTCGCCGGTCATCGCGACGCCGGGTTTCACCGGTCGATCCGAGAGGAGTCCGGCCAGGGCCGTGGTCATGGCGATGCCGGCCGACGGCCCGTCCTTGGGGACGGCCCCGGCCGGGAAGTGCACGTGGAAGTGCCGATCGAAGTCGGCCTCGATGCCGAGCCCGGCGGCGTTGGCCCGCAGGTAGGACAGAGCGATCTGGGCCGATTCCTGCATCACGTCGCCCAGTTGGCCGGTGAGGGTCAGGGCGGGCTTGCCCTCGGCCGCGTTGGTCTCCACGAGGAGGACATCACCCCCGGCACCGGTCACGGCCAGGCCGACGGCGACACCCGGTCGCAGTTCCCGGTCGGTGATGTCGTCGCGGTCGATCGGGGGCCCGAGCAGGTCGGCGAGGTCGGCGGTGCCGACCGCGACAGGCGTCTCGCGTCGGTCCAGCTCGATGTCGGTGATCGTCTTGCGAAGGATGCGTTCGATGCGACGTTCGAGGCCGCGTACTCCCGCCTCGCGGGTCCAGTCGTTCACGACGGCTTCGAGCGCTTCGTCGGACAGCTCGATCTCGTCGGGGTCGATCCCGAGGCTCTCGCGCTGGCGGGGAAGGAGGTGGCGGCGAGCGATCTCGAGCTTCTCGGCGCTGTGGTACCCGTCGATCGTGATGATCTCGAGCCGGTCGAGCAGCGGGCTCGGGATCGTCTCCAGGGTGTTGGCGGTGGCCAGGAACACGACGTCGCTCAGGTCGAGCTCGAACTCGAGGTAGTGGTCCCGGAAGGTGTGGTTCTGCGCGGGATCGAGGACCTCGAGCAGAGCGGCGGACGGATCGCCCCGCCAGTCGCTTCCCACCTTGTCGATCTCGTCGAGGAGGATGACCGGGTTCATGGAAGCGGCCTCGGTGAGGGCCCGGACGACTCGACCGGGGCGGGCTCCGACGTAGGTGCGCCGGTGCCCGCGGATCTCGGCCTCATCGTGGATGCCGCCGAGCGACAGGCGCACGAAGTCGCGGCCCAGCGTGCGGGCGATCGACTCGCCGAGTGACGTCTTGCCGACGCCGGGTGGACCGACCAGGGCCAAGATGGCACCGCCCCGGCGGGCTGGACCAGGGGCATCCGCCGGTGGTGCGGAGTCGTCGTCGGCCGCAGTGAGACGAGCGCGGCGGCGGGACCGCACGGCGAGGTACTCGACGATGCGGTCCTTCACCTCGTCGAGACCGGCGTGATCGGCGTCGAGGACGGAGCGGGCTTCGGCCAGGATTGGCTCGGTGCCGAGATGCTGCCCCCAGGGCAGCTCGAACACGGTTTCGAGCCAGGACTGGATCCAGCCGGCCTCGGCGCCCTGGTCACCGGTGCGCTCCAGCCGATCGAGCTCCTTCTGAACGGCCAGGCGCACGGAGTCCGGCAGGCTGTCGCCCAGCTCGGCGATGCGGTGCTGGAAGCCGTCTCCGGCGTCCTCGTCGCCCAGCTCCTTGCGGATGGCGGCGAGCTGACGGCGGAGCATGGCTTCGCGTTGTTCCCGCTCGAGACCGTCGGTGACATCGGTGTGGATCTGTTGACGGAGCTCGAGCTCGGCGAGTGCTTCGCGAGCCCATTCGCCTGCGAGCCGCAGGCGGTGATCGACATCGATGGTTTCGAGGAGCTCGACCCGGCGTTCCAGCGCGAGGTCGGGCCAGTAGCCGATGGAGTCGGCGAGCAGGCTGGGGTCATCGACAGCGGAGAGGGCCGAGGCCAGACGGCGGCCGCCCACGTGCTCGAGCAACTCGGCCGCCACGGCGCGGTATTGGGCAACCAGATCGGCCGTGGCATCGGAGGCGGTGGGTTCGAGGACCTCGGCCTCGATCCACAGCCCCGGGTGTTCCGTGGCCGCGGCGCCGCCGAGCCGGGCCCGGCGACCGGCATGGATGGTCACGGCATCGGTGCCGTCGGGCAGCTTGCCCCGGGAGGCGATGGTGCCGACCACCCCGACGGCGGCGTAGCCCCGTTCGAGCTCGGGGACGAGCAGGAGCGGGTGATCGCCGGCGGCATCGACGGCTCGACGGGCGGCGGGGGAGTCGAGCGCAATGGTGAGCACCATCTCCGGGAGGGCGACGCCGCCGGGGAGGGGAAGGAGGGGAAGGGTCTGGATGGAGGACGGAGTGGTGGGGGACACGAGCGACTCCTGCGACGTGACGAGGTGATCCGGAAGGATTGCACCCGAATGAAAATTACATGATTACACTGCAATATATTCAGTACGGCGAGCATTCCCACCGAATCCGGCTCAGCAGCCGCCCCGGCGGGGGAAAAGGAAGGTCCCGTCATGACCCCGAAGACCTGGACCAAGGACGACGTTGCCAGTTGGTTCAAGGGGCAGATCCCCGATCCGTGGTTCACCGAAGCCCCGCTGGTGGCGATCGACCGAGACGAGATCCTGATCACCGGGACGCTCGCCCCGCTGTCGGACTCAGACCCGGTGGCCGAGTCGAGTCGGATCGATGCGTTCCGGGAGGAGACCCGGGAGGCTCGGATCCGGATCGCCGAGCGAGCCGAGTCGACCTGGGGTCGGAAGGTCTCGTGGGGGGCGTCGTGTGGTGAGACCTCGAGGACGTTCACGACGGCGGCGGTGCCGGTCATGACGCGGCTGCGGATGGACGAGCGCGCCGTCCTCGACATCCTGATCGGAGCCGGTGTGGCTCGAAGTCGATCCGATGCGCTCGGCTGGTGTGTGCGCTTGGTCGCGCGCCACGAGGAGGAGTGGATCGACAAACTGCGGGATGCCATCAGTGAGGTCGAAGCGGTTCGGAGCGAGGGTCCGGCCGCCCCACGCTGACCCGACGTCGGCGACCTCTCGCCGGCTGATGCCACCGATCGTGGAGGTCGATCCGGTACCGTCCTGCGCCGTGGCCCTTTTCGATTCCCGGTACCGTCGTCGCACCCTGGTCTCTCTCTTCGCCGGCCTCGCCTTGCTGGTCGGTGCGTGCTCGTCGTCCGACTCGACGACGGCCTCGACCGACACCACCTCACCGGTGACCGGTTCGTCCTCCGCGACGGTCGCGTCGAACGGCGGCAGGGACACCACGACGACCTCCGCCGCCGTCGCGACGACGCTTCCGCTCATCGAGCTCCCGCCCCTGCCGGATGGGGAGCGGGCGGTGACCGGCGACGGCGGGCCGAACGCCGGGTACACCGCGACCTGGCAGATCAGGCCGAATGACGGCGAACCCTACGGTTATGTGGTCGTGAAGGACGGAGCCGAGCGCACGGCCTATCGGTTCGCCGACGTGCTGTACGTCGATGACGTGGGGCTCGACTACGTCTGCGTCGGACTCGGCGGCGATCCGCGTTGTGCGTTCGCCGCCGATACAGGCGCCAACACGCTCGTCGTCGACGGGGCGAGGGTCCGCGTCCAGGAACTGGGCCCGTTTGCGTTCACGAACCTGGCGTTCATCCCCGAGGAGCTGGGCTCGGACGCTCCCGGCCTGGAGATGAGCGAGCGGGTCGTAGGCCGGCTCGAGACCAGCTGCGTGAAGATCGCCGAGGGGCACGCGCTGGCTCGTTTCGCCGGCGCCGAGTACTGCGAGACGACCACCAACGTCGTGGCGTGGTTCGATCGCACCGGCGATTCGGTCCCGGAGGTCGAGTTGTCGCTCTACGATCCCGACGTAAGGGCCGAGCTGTTCGAACCGGCCGTGGCGCCGGTGGAGGATCCGGCGCTCTTCGCCGAGCTGGTCTCAGCGATCGAGATCTGACGCCGCGTGCCCGGCGGCGTCGGCGACCAGCTTCACCATCTCGGGGCGGTTGCCCGTGAAATCGGCGAGGACGATGGTCGTGTCGGGATGAGCCCGACGAGCCGTCTCGATCAACGCGGGGACGTCTCGTGCGACGTGATTGCCGGGGGCCAGGAAGTGGGGGATCACCACGACCGAAGCGGGTTCGTCCTCGTGGATCGTCGTGGCGATGGCCATGGGCAGATCGGGATCGGCCATCTCCAGGAAGGCGGGGCGCACCGGCCGGTCGATGACCTCGGCGACGGATGCGGCCAGCGCCCGGTGCGCGTCGAGGGCTTCGGGAGCCCGCGAGCCGTGGGCCAGCAGGATCACGACGGTCGGCATCAGTGGCGGATCGCCACCGGCGTCCCCAGGGGCACGGTCACGGCCATCTCCTCGATCACGTCGTTCCCCACGCGGACGCAGCCGTGGCTGACGTCGGTCCCGAGCGCACTGGGGTCGTTCGTGCCGTGGATGCCGACGACACCGTTCCCGCCGGCGAAGCTCTCGAGGACCTCGCTGAATCCGGACAACCCGAAGGCGAAGGGACCGTAGGCACCGCCAGGATCCGGCGGTTGGAGGAGCTCGGCGAGATAGAACTCACCGTAGGGCGTGGGCGTATCGCCGGTACCCACCGCGATCGGCGTCGAGAGCACCAACTCGTTCTCCCGGTAGAGCTCGAGACGGTGGTCGGAGGTGTCGATCGCCAGCTCGTAGGGGTTCAGCGAGAGCTCGACGTCGTCGGAACGGATCCAGCCGGTCGTCCCGTTGGGTCGAACGGGGAGCATCACCTCGAGCCATTCGTCGTCGGCGGCCGCCGGAGGGGACAGGACGCGCAGCACCAACGAACCACCAGAGGCGACGGGATTGTCCAACTCGGCGACGGACTCGGAGGCCTCGTCGGGCTCCGAGTACGCCGTCAGCTCCGTGCCGGTTGCGTGGGCGACCAGCGTTTCTGTCTCATCTTCCGGTGTTCGTGGGAGCGAGCTCGTCGGTTGGATCGCCCCGGCGGGCGGGGCCGCGTCGTTGGTGTCCGGTGCCGACAACTGCGGCCGGTCGGGCGCGCATGCTGTCAGCACCAGGGCCACGAGCAGGGTCTTGCCCGCGAGGCCGGCCCGCAGGTGGCCCATGGTCAGCCGGTGTACGCGGGCTGTGCTGCGGTGGCGGCCTCGACCTTGGTCTCGGGGAGGGCGGCCGGGACGGTGGTCTCGGTCAGCACCTCGGTCGGGGGTTCTGTGGTGGTGGTCGGCGCGATCGTGGTGGTCGGGAGGACCTCGGCGCAGTCGAAGGTCAAGCTCAGGCCGCCGCTGCTGACGCCGTCCTCGCCGAGCTGGAGCTGGACGAGCACCGACTCACCCAGGGTGACGTCGCCGGCGGCGGTCGTCGTCTGGAACGACTCCGATTCGACGTTGGGGAAGGTCACCGACTCGCCACCGGTGGAGATGATCAGGTGGTTGTCGTCGTGGACCGAGTTGTTGTTGGCCGCCTCGAGGGTGACGGTGCAGGTGTCTCCGACCAGGTCGGCGGGGACGGTCACGCTCGCCACGGTGACCGTCTCGAAGGAGTCCCCTCGGACGACGGAGTCGATGGGGATGGTCAGGTCGTCGATCGCCGTGGCCGGGCTCACGACACCGAAGACGAGGGCTACCAGGATCCCGGTACCTGCAAGAAAACTACTCCGACGCATACGAACCTTCTCCGCTCTGTGAAGCCAAGTGAATGAGGGGCCGACTCTATCGGAGCGCATGGCATTCGGCTCGCTCGATGGGAGGAATGTCGCGGGACCGGCCCGCTACGGGCGAGGGCGGGGCTCGGGGCTTGGCGGGCGAGCGCTCGGTCGATCCACGAAGATCATTGGATGAGATATCTCAGATCGCATAGGATAGCGATACTCCGTCAAGACTCGGGGTGGCGCTGGCTGATCCAGGCAAGGGGTGAGGGCATTCACCCCGGCGGCGGGCGCGGGAACATGGCGAGGAGGGGAGGGTTCATGGCCCGAGTGAGGCTGGCTGTGATTGTCCTTGTCGGTGCCGCAGGGCTTGCGGCTTTCGGATTGATGTCGGATCGCACGAGCGACACGGAGCAGGTCACGGTGGCTGCGGGTGGGGCTGGGGAAGCAGACCGAGCGACGTACCGACTCCGAGGGAGTGACCTCCCCGCTGGTTTCGAGGGGGCGGAAGCCCTTGCTTCGTCTGCTGCCGGCCTCGAGTCCGCTAGGGCGCAGACCGCGCCGGCGGCCACCTACCAGCTCTCGGACTCTCCGCTGCGAGCAGTGACCGCGATCTCTGGGCCGTCGGATGCGCTCGAGGGCTTGGTCCCCGACGAGCCGGGCCGAGACATCCAGACCGAGCAGGGGTCCGCGGTACTCATCGGCGAAGCTTCACCCGATACAAGATCAGTGCTAGCGCTTCGGGCGACCGGGGGCGGGCGCTACGAGCGTGTGGTGGTTGGTCTCGGCGCAACTGAAGCCGAGCTCGTTGCTGCGCTGGCTCTTGAAGTCGGCGAGGTCAGTCCCGAGGGCTGGCCGGTCATCGCCGAAGGTGATGTGCGCAGCATCGCCGGCGTCCTTCCTGGCCGGCAGGAGACCT
The DNA here is from genome assembly GCA_963695075.1 of uncultured Acidimicrobiales bacterium. Taxonomy (GTDB): domain Bacteria; phylum Actinomycetota; class Acidimicrobiia; order Acidimicrobiales; family CAWCAL01; genus CAWCAL01. The sequence goes on along the minus strand of CAVOFR010000003.1, from coordinate 140,868 downwards.
ACGTCCGCGAATCGGACGGGGCGCAGCTCATCGTGCTGACCGTCCCCGATGCGCGCTTTCCTGACGTGACGCAGTATCTGTCCTATGACACCGAACCGCTGCAGGTCGGGGAGGCGTCGGCGCTGATGTACAGCTTCAATGGCAGTACTGCAGTTGGCTGGACCGCACCTGAGGGCGTGGTGTTGATCGTCGGTCCGAGTTCGTTGGGCGAGCCGGTGTTCGCAGAGCTCGCCGAGGGGGTCGAGAGCGATGAAGGTCACTAGCCGCAGATGGTCATTCCTCGGACCGGTAGCGGTCCTTGTCCTCCTCGCATCGGGATGTATTCTCTGGGGTACCAACCAGCTCGGAATCTCCGCCGGGAACGGTGTCTACGCATATCTGTACCAGCGCCCGACCGACCAGGTGCAAGGGTTGTACAACCTTATCGGTTCGGATGAGGAGACCTTGCTTTTCATGAGAGAGCAGGTCGTCTTCTCGAATGATGTCGTAGGTCGGATCGAGCTTTATGGCTACTACGCTTCGGACTTCGACTACTTCTTCGATCCGAGCCAGGTCGGGGACTTCAGGGAGTCGCGTCTCCAGGTGAAGAACACCGACAAATGCCTCCTTCTCCACCGGAACCCGGGTGCGATCTGGGGTGATCGGCACAACTGGACTGAGGCGAGCGGCACCAACCCGGACTGTCGCGTCGGGCTGAACTGGTAGTTGATTGGCGGTTGGAGCCATGCGGGTCGAGTACACCAGGGTGTGGACGGTTCTCCTGGTTCTGACTGTCGTCTGGTTGGTGTTGTATCTGGGCTTCAGGGATCGTGACAGCAGTGCGGTCTCGGACGTCGACCACTCGGCGTTCTGCTGGGGAATGACCGTGGATATCGATCACGTGTCGAGCTACGTCCAAGAGGTCGGCGAGGAGAGTCTTGGCGGTCTGGTCCTCATCTTCAGTCCGAGATTCGAGCGCGGTGCACCCGAAGAGCTCGCGACGGAGGCAGCCTGGGTGAGAGGCGAGCTGCTCGATGGCGCGTCGAGCGGCCTCGATGACGAATCCCGAGAGGAGTTGATCGACCGCCACGAGCAGCTTCGAATCCGCTCGCGGGCGTTCTGTGAGGCCGTTCGAGAGTGATCGGACCGGCCCGCCATTCTGCAAAGCCAGTGAATAGAGGGACGGAACAGATCGTACTGACGGGATTTCGGGTGATGGATGCCGAAGGGGTCACCGTCACTCCGGAGCTGATGATCACGCAGCCTCGTCTCATGGGTCAGATCGGTGACGCGGCCGAGTTCCCCCCGGCAAGCGCTCCGGACTACTGGCCAGCGGAAGCAGAGCGCCCGTTCGGTGAGATCGTGCTCCCTCCGACCGGTTCCGGTGGTGATGGCGACGTGCTCGTCCTGATGCGGGCCGAAGTGGATGGAGATGTGGTCCATGCATACGCGAAGGGCTACGTCGTCGAGGGTGTCGAAGGAGGAGAGCCCTTTCGGGACGTCGTCGAGACCTACACGGTCTTCTGTCGAGACGGAGGGCACGAGCTCACCACCGCGTGCCGGACCTACACCGATGAGCATGGGTTCTGAGCTGGCGTGGGGCCTGCTGTGATTCCACCTCCTGTTCCTCACCTGGGAGGGCGTGCAGGTCATGCCCTGGGGGCCGCTCTGGGTTCGATTTCAGATCGACGATGGCGTCCCCGCCGAGGTCGCAGCGTCGTTCTGGGTGCAGCGCTGGCGGGTGCCGTAGACAAGGAGCTGACGGACTCAGTCGACCCCCCGTCACTCAGGCCCTTGGGGCTCGCCGAAGACTTCGACCTGCGCGGTTCGGTGCGGGGGAACGGTCGTTTCAGCTACAACATCACGATGAGGGACGGCGTCGGCTGCCGTTCCTCATCGGCGAACAGTTGGACACGACGATGGTCGCCGATGCCTGAAGCCGGTCCTGCCTACGCTGGCTCAAACCAACCTCCGAACGGGGTTCATCCCATGAAGCTGTTGAGGATCGTCGCCTGTCTTGCCGCTCTCGCTTTTATCGGGGCCTCTTGCGGCGACGATGACTCCGACGGATCGACCGACGAGTCCACCACCGTGGATGAGGGCAGTACCAGCGGTACGGACCAAGCGACCACCGATGCCCCGTCCACCAGCGACGACGACGGATCGGCCGCTGGTGCCGACTGCCCGAGCGAACCCTTCGCCGGTGAGATCTCCAGCGACGGCGATGAGGCCAACGCCCCCTTCTCCCTCGGTGGCGACGAGATCGTCCTGACCCGGGCCGTGGCGCTCAGCCCCTCGCAGTTCACGGTCTATCTGTCGGACAGCGACCTCGCAGGTCAGATCATCGGGATCGACACCATCGAGGCCGGCGCCGATGAAGTGGTCATCACCATGCAGGCCCGCAATCCCGACGGCGACATCGAGCTCGGTGTCGCCTACGAAGAGGACTTTGTAATCATGGACAGCGGTGGCGGCGCCGCCGGTTCACCGGACGATCCGCAGGGCACGGTGACGTTCATCTCGGTGGGCGACGACCAGATCTGCTTCGAGGTCGATTTCGAGGACGCCGGCATCGGCCAGGTGCTCCGCGGCACGGTGACCGCCGAGATCGTCTGAGCCCGGAGTTGGGCGAGTCGGGGCCGGTCTCACAGCTGCGCGCTCGTACTCAGACGGCCGAAGACGGAAATAGATCGAATAATATCGACGCAGCAGGTTGTTGCTGGACGTGGGTCGGACTACCATGAGGGAGGTCGGGGGTACGTTTGTATGGCATCCGTTCGTTCCCCTTTTCGGGAAGAGCGGTGGAAGGCAGCGGATGAGCGAGGCGGTGGCAGCGATCGGCAAGGCGCTCGATGAGGCGCTCTCGCTCGATTGGGACGGCTGTCCCGGCGATGAGCTCGCTGCAGCGCTCGAGGAGGTCGAGCAGCTCCGTCGCCGGGTCGAGGCACTCGACCTGACGGTGCTGGGTGCGTTCGATCGGTCTGGGGTCTGGGTCGACGAGGGCCACCGCAACGCAACGAGCTGGCTGGTGAAGCATGGCAAGGCCCGCCGGTCGTCGGCCTCGCACGATCTGCGAGTGGCCCGCAGGCTCCGGCACATGCCGGCCACCGCCGATGCTCTGGCCGGGGGCGACATCGGCCGGGACCACGTCAACGCGTTGGCCCGGGCCCGCAGGGACGATCTGGGCGGGCTGTTCGACGATGCCGAGAAGTCCCTGGTCGACAACGCGCGCACCCTGTCGTTCGATGCTTTCGATCGCACGGTGAAGTACTGGGTCGACGCGGCCGACCCACGCGGGGCCGACGAGGAGTTCGGCAAGAAGATCGAGCGCCGGTCCTTGCATCTGTCTGAGACCTTCGACGACATGACCCGGCTCGACGCCTGGCTCGACCCGTTGTCGGCCGAGGAGTTCCGGGTCGAGTTCGAACGGCTCGAAGAGATCGAGTTCCAGAAGGACTGGGCCGAAGCTCGCGTTGAGTTGGGGGATGAGGCCAGCGCCCTTGACCTGCGTCGATCACCGGCCCAGCGCCGAGCCGATGCGCTGGTCGAGATGGCCCGTCGATCGGCGTCCACGCCGATCGATTCCGAAGGCAAGCCGCCCAGGTACATCATCAATCTGGTGATGAGCTGGTCAACGTTCGTCGCCGAGCTGGCCGCCCACCAAGGCGTCGGGGACGGCGACCCGGTAACGCTTTCCGATGGGCGGGTCTGCGAGCTCGAGAGCGGCACGATAGTGCCTCCGTCCTTCGCTCTCCCCCAGGCGCTCGCCGGCCAGGTGCGGCGGCTCGTGATGGGGCCCGAGGGTCATGTGCTCGACTTCGGCCGCACCAAGCGGTTCTTCGATGGTGGGCTCCGCGAGGCGCTGATCCTGCGCGATCGGACCTGCGACCACGAGGGATGTGGCCTTCCGGCCCGCAGGTGCGAGGCCGATCACCGAAGATCATGGGGCCGAGACGGTCCCACTTCCGAGCGCAACGGCAGGATGTACTGCAAGTCGCACAACCTCTGGAAAGAGATGTTGGAACGGCTGGCGTCCATGCGGCTCGGTGAGGAGTAGGGGGCTCTCAGTCCCCGCCGAAAGTTACCTAGATCTCGACGCGCCGCGGTGCGGATCCGAGATCGATCGGCGGGATCGCTTCGGCCAGTCGTTCCATGGCGGCCGTCGCGATCGCCAGCTCCTGCTCGGTGTGCGACGAGGTCAAGCTCATGCGAAGGCCGCCCCGGTTGAGTGGCGCCGCGGGGAACACCGAAGGCGTGAGGAGCACGCCCTCGTCCCACAGCAGCTTCGTCGCCGCGATGGTGCGGTCGACCGATCCGATCGGCACATTGACGATCGGGAAGTAGCCGGTGCCGTCACGGGGGAGCCCGGCGCGCCGTACCGATCTGATGAGGTCGCGGGTCGCCTCGAGGAGGTGCGCGCGAAGTACGTCGCCGCAGCGGGCGTTGACCTCGAGCCCGGCGATGGCCGAGGCGAGGGAGGCAACGGGGATGGGGCCCGAGAACACAACCGTCGACGCTCGCTGGTAGAGGGCCTTCTCAGCGCTGTTCCGAACGGAGATGAACGCAGCCATCGACGAGAAGGCCTTCGACATGCCACCCACGTAGATGAAGCGATCGGGATCGAGGCCGAGGTGTCTGATCACGCCGCCGCCGCCGTGCCCGTATGGTGCATCAGGTGAGGGGTCGGCTCCCAGTACGCCGATCCCGTGAGCGTCGTCGACGTAGACCTGGGCGTCGTACCGTCCGGCGATCGCCGCGATCTCACCTAGTGGCGGGATCGCTCCGGTCATGGAGTAGACGCCGTTGAGGGCGATGACGCGAGGGCCCGGCTTCGATCGGCGCAGTGACTCTTCGAGCGTCTCGAGATCGTCGTACTTGAACGGACGAACCGCGCCCCCTCGGGCTCGAATCAGATCGGATGCCTCCTGGATGCTGTGATGGGCACCGACATCGATGATGAGGGTGCCGTGACCGACCAGAAGGGGGAGCACGCCGAAGTGGAGCAGTGTGATCGTCGGGAACACGAGGGTGTCGGGTGCGCCGGTGAGCCGTGCCAGTTCGGCTTCCAGTCGCACGTAGGGCTCGGGCGAGGCGACGGCTCTGGTCCAACTCGGATGGACGCCCCAGTCGTCGATCATTCCAGGGACGGCCCTGGCGACTTCGGGGAGCAGGTCCAGGCCGAGGTAGTTCAATGAGGCGAGATCGACGAGCTCGTGGCCGTCGATCGTGAGCATCCGGTTCCGTTGGGATGAAACCGTTCGCCAGATCTGCGGAACCTGTTCCTGAAACCCGCTGAGCAGAGCGTGGATCGATGGTCGGTCACTGCGGTAGTCACGCAGATCGACGATGTCGCCCACGGAACGGATGTGCGCGAGAGCTTCCTCGTCGACGGTGATGTGGAATTCGTCTTCGACACCGAGGCATATCTCGAGGAGATCGACCGAGTCCAGGGCGAGGTCGTCTCGCACGTTGAGATCGTCCGAAAGTGCTGGCACCGAACGACCCCGGCTCTCGAGCGAGTCGCGAATCAGGGCGTAGACGATGCTCCGGGCGTCCTCGAGGTCCAGATCGAGGACGAGCTCACGGTCGTGGCCGTTGCGAGTCCGGACGGGCTCCGGCTTCGGACCATTCGCCTCCGGAAGCTCACCCACCTCGAAGAGCGGAGCGATCCGACCTGCGGTCAGTTCGGCTCGCAGCTTGTGCCGCTGCAGTTTGCCGCTGGTGGTGCGCGGCATCGATCCCGGCGGGAGGACTCGGATCTCGTGTACAGGATGGGGGACAGCCGACCGGGCCCGCGCCATGGCGTTGGCAGCCTCCTCGGGGTCCTGTCCTCGGAGGCACTCCATCACCGCGACGATGGTGCGGCCGTCTGCCTTCTCCAGGTCGATGACGGCGGTCTTGCTCGCCGGGATCGATGCGGCCGAGGAGAGCACGTGCTCAGACGCCGAGGCGCTGAAGTTCTCACCGTTCCAGATGATGATGCTTTTCACGCGGTCGACGATGACGAGCTCACCGTCGTAGAAGTACCCGAGGTCGCCGGTGCGGTGGGGCCCGGCTGCTCGCCGGACTTCGCCGTCCTCGGTGCGGATGCCGGGCGAGATGGCGGGGCCGTCCACCACGACGTTGCCCACCACCTGATCCTCGAGGATGGCGACGTCATCGTCATCTCGGAGGGACACATCAGTGCCGCGCGCCGGATGCCCGAGACAGGCCTGGAGGATGGTCCCAATGGGATGGGAGCTCCCCGACCCGAGGGTGTGCTCGGAGCGAACGGAGACGCGTTCGCCACTGGAGAATCTCGTCGTGTCGACCTCGAGGTATCGGCCGGCACTGTCGGCCGAGGGCATGGTCGCCATCAATGTGGCCTCAGCGAGGCCGTAGGTCGGCTTGAGTGCGGATGGGTCGAATCCGTAGGGCTCGAACCTGGCCAGGAAACGCTCGAGCGTCGGGATGTGGACCGGCTCTGCTCCGCAATAGGCCCGTTTCCAGCCGCTGAGGTCGAGGCCTTCGAGGGCGGAGTCGTCGATCCGATGGGTGACCACCTCGAACGACATGCTCGGTGAAGCGGTCATGACCGCCGGGTATTGGGCGATCGCCTTCAGCCAGGCCGCGGGACGTGAGATGAAGTCGAACGGACTCATCAGGCGAAGGTCTACCGATGCGAAGGCCGAGAGCAGTGCCTTGCTGACGAGCCCCATGTCGTGGCCCAGCGGGAGCCAGGAGACGAGCGTATCGCCCTCCTCCAGCTCGATTCGGTCGATCAGCGCCTGAAGGTGGAAAAGGAGATTCTCGTTGCTGATCGCTATGGCGGTCGGTTGCCGGGTCGATCCAGAGGAGAACTGGTAGTGGGCGATGTCGTTTCGTTGTGGATGTTCCGCAGCGATCAGATCCTCGGCCCGGAGCGAGCCGTGGTCATCGTCGATGGCGATGATCTTCTGGTGAGGCTCGGCGAGAGCATCCATCCTCGAGCGCTCGGCGAGGGCGATGTGGGGCCCGAGCGTGGCGGACAACCGCGCGAGCCGCTTTCGGGCCTGTTCATCGGATTCCGAAGCGAGCCGAGCCGGGTAGATGGCAGGGGGGCGGTTGGCGAGGATCGCCGCGAAGTATCCGCGGAGGATGGTTTCGGGAGACCGTGCGACGACGAGGACGGGAGTCCCCGGGCGCGAAGATTCACGGAGAGCCGCAGCCGCGCCGGACACCTCGTCGAGCAGCGAACGCAGCGATGTCGTCTCGAACGAGCCGGACTTCCGGTCGTAGAACCCGAGTTGGGTCGGCGACCCCTGGCGACTCGCGCTGACGACCCGATCACGGAATGATCGCATCGCAACCGGGACGGTTGCGGGTAGGACGGACGAAATGGCGGAGTGTGTCGTGAAAACCAAGGGAACCTTCGGTGGCCCGGTCCTCCGCCCGACGGGGGCACTGTAGCCGGACCGTCGCCGGCGCTGTCAAGGCAGCAGGTTGGCGGATGCAGCGTGGGATTCGAATCGTCCCGGGTCGGCGCCCCGGGGTGAGCTCTGGTTTGCGAACTGCTCATTGCCGGGTTCCGCGAGCCGATGAGAGACCATGCGAGTGTCGCTGCGATCGTGGCTAGCCGTCTCCCTGCTTGCCACGACCCTGTACGAGTTCGGGCCGGTCGTGGTTCAGGACGTGATGAGCCTTCTCATCCCGCTCGCCGCGTTGACCGTCGGGTTCACCATGGCACGACGCATGCCGAGCAGCTCGCGTCGCGCCTGGATGTACATCATCGCCGGCGGCCTGCTGGCCGTTCTCGGAAACGTCATCCGAGTGTGGGAGGAGGAGGCGGCGGGCGAGCTCTACGTGATTCCCTCCTGGGGCGACCCCTTGCTCGTCTGTACCTATGTCCTGCTCTTCGCGGGAATGGCCCAGCTGGTTCGTCGTCGCTCCCTTCTCGGAGAACGAACCCACGCGCTCGATGCGTTCGTCGTGGTCGTCGCGATGGGTGCGGTCAGCTACTGGGAGTTCGTCGGTCCCTACCTCCAGGATCCGACGGTCGACCAGGTCGAGCGGTTCGTCAATGCCGGCTACTGGATTCTCAGCCTCGGCATTCTGGCCGGAGTGGCGCGGCTCGCCGTCGGACGCGGGACACGGCCGCGGTCGTACTTCTTCCTGCTCGGGGGGATCGTGACATTCGGCATCAACGACATGCTGGTCATCGCCTTCACCGCCGGGAAGATCTCCTATCCGTTGCACGAGGCGACCGTGCCGCTGATCTTCGTGCTCCTCGCCGCGGCGTTGCTCGATGAGAGCGCTCCCCGCATCGCTGACCGGCCGATCGCGGACGAAGCCAGATTCACGCGGACGGGGGTCACCGTTCTGGCGGTGACGCTCCTCCTGGCGCCCATCCTGACCGCAGCTCAGTTGTTGGCCGGCCGTTCGGTCTCCTGGACCCTGGTAGTCGCTCTGCCGCTGGTGATGGCCGCGTTGGCTCTGACCCGGGTCTTGTCGCTCTTCCGGGCCGAACGGGTGCGGGCCGAGCGAACGGCGAGTCTCCGCGCCATCGAGCGGGCGATCCTGGAAGCCGAGACTCCGTCGGAGATGATCCGGATCGCGCTGGACGGTGCGATCGGGGTGTTGCCCGATCTGGCTGCCGCACGCGTCTCGTACCTCGAGCTTGCCGCCGACAACCCGTCTGTCATCGCTTCCGTCGGTCGAGGATCCGGGTCGGCCATCGGCAATCCGGTGGCGAAGGCAGCTGATCTGGTCAGGGAGTCCGAGCCGATGTCCTGGTACGACGCCGCTGCGCTGGATACCGGTTCCGACGCGACCGAGGTGCTCGTGTACCACGCTCCGGTCGTGAGGAACGGCGGAGTGATCGGCTCTCTCAACGTCACGTGCGAGTCGCCCCTGCGCCGGGGGGATCTCGACAGCGTCGACTACTTGGCGGTCGAGCTCTCGGAGGCGCTCCAACTTCGTACGCTGATGGATCAGCTGTTCCGACAGCGGGCGGAGCGCCGGTTCCGGACCCTGGTCGAGAACTCCTCGGACATCGTGATGGTGCTCGACGACGACGACGAGATCGTGTTCGCCAGTCCCGCCATCCAACCGGTGCTCGGCCGCGACGAGAGCGACGTCATGGGCGAGAACGTCCGTGTCCTCGTCGAAGGTGGGCACCTCGAAACCGTCGAACGGTTCGTTCACGCGGTTCGGGCCGGGGCGGCGATCGGTCCGGTCGAGCTGCAGATCCGACGGCGCGACGGCGTGCTGCGTTGGTTCGAGCTTCTCGGCAACGATCACAGGGACAACGCCGAGATCGGCGGCATCGTCCTGACCGCTCGCGACATCACCGACCGTCGGACCGCCGATGACCGCATGGCTCGCAGCGAGGCTCGATTCCGTTCGCTGGTGCAGCACTCGTCGGATGTCATCGCGGTCATCGACGGGGCCGGGCTGTTCGCATTCGTCTCGCCGTCGATCACGACGGTGCTCGGGTATCGCAGCGACTCGATCGTCGGGTCGTCGGTCTTCGACCTGGTCGCCCCCGCCCACCGGAGCCGGGTCGAGGAGCGGCTGGCCGTCATCTCCGAGGCATTTACGCGAATCGACCTGGAGCTCGACGTCCGGGCCGCCTCCGGTCGCTACCAGACCCTGGCCGTCACCCTGACCGACCTGCGCGACGAGCCGGCCGTCGATGGCATCGTTCTCAACGCCCGCGACATCACCGTGCACCGAAGCCTCGAGAAGGATCTCGAACAGCAGTCGGTCACCGACCCGCTGACCGGGCTGCCCAACCGGGTGGGATTCATCGAAACCGTCCAGTCCGTCCTGGACGACCCTCGAGCGCCCAGCCCCACCGTCCTGTTGCTCGATCTCGACGACTTCAAGACGGTGAACGACGGTCTCGGTCACAGCTTCGGCGACGAACTTCTGACCGTGGTCGCCGACCGACTGCGGACGAGCCTGCGCCTCTCCGACCATGCGGCGCGACTCGGCGGTGACGAGTTCGCCGTGCTGCTCAGGGACGCCTACACCCAGACCGATGTGCAGCACGTCGCCGACCGGCTGCTCGACGATCTCCGCAAGCCCGTCGTCATGCGAGGCGAGGACGTCAACCTGTCGGCCAGCATCGGTGTGGCGATGGCCGGGGAGTCGGACGACGCCGAGGACCTCCTGCGCAACGCCGACGCGGCCATGTACCAAGCCAAGGACGAAGGCAAGAACCGCTTCGAGATGTTCGAGGAGCAGATCCGGGCCGACATGATCGAGCGGCTCGAACTGAAGAACGACCTGCGCCGCGGGATCTCCAACGACGAGCTGATCCTGTACTACCAGCCGATCGTCGACCTGGCCACCGATCGCATCACCGGCGCCGAGGCGCTCGTCCGCTGGAACCACCCCCGGCGCGGGATTCTCGCTCCGGGGGCCTTCATCGGACTGGCCGAGGAGAGCGGCCTGATCGGCCGCATCGGTCAGTGGGTCTTCGAGGAGGCCTGTCGGCAGGTGACCGAGTGGAACGGGCGCCGCGATCCCAGTGAGCAGCTGACGATGAGCATCAACCTCTCGGCTCGCCAGCTCGAGACCGACGAGTCGGTCGATGACCTGCTCCAGGCGGCGACCGACATAGGCGTGGCCCGCCAACAGATCATCCTCGAACTGACCGAGTCGGTCCTCATCGAGAACCTGGCTGACCGGGCTCGGCTGACCCGACTCCAGTCCGAGGGCTTCAGGCTCGCGGTCGACGACTTCGGCACCGGCTACTCGGGCCTGGCCTACCTCCAGGAGCTACCGTTCGACATCATCAAGGTCGACCGTGCGTTCGTGAGCGGGGTCGACACCAATGTGAACCGGGCCACGTTCCTCGAGAGCATCCTCGATCTGGCCAAGGGCGTCGGCGCCAGGACCGTCGGTGAGGGCATCGAGGGAGGCGGAGAGCTCGAACTCCTGAAGAAGCTCGGCTTCGACTACGGCCAGGGCTACTACTTCAGCCGGCCGGTGGCCTCCGGTCTGTTCGCCGACATGGTCGGCCTGGAGCAGATCGCCGTCTGACAGGGCGCTCGGGAGCGTGCCGGCCGCCGCGGACGATCAGGTGGCCCGAGCCTCGGCCTCGTCGCGGTGGGTCCGGTACCAGTCGATGGTTCGTATCAGACCCTCGCGGAATCCGGTGGTCGCCTCGAACCCGAACGCCTCCCTGGCTCGAGTGGGGTCGACCGCACGCCGGGGCTGGCCGTCGGGCTTGGAGGTGTCCCAGCGGATCTCACCGGAGAACCCGGTCAGCTCGGTGATCAGCTCGACCAGCTCGACGATCGTGCACTCGCGGTCGGCTCCGAGGTTCACCGGCTGGTCCTCGTCGTACAGCTCCGCGGCCAGGACCACACCCTCGGCCGCGTCGTCGACGTAGAGGAATTCCCGGCTGGCCGAACCGGTGCCCCACACGTCGATGTGGTCGGCGTCGGACTCGGCCGCTTCGAGGCACTTCTTGATGAGAGCCGGAATGACATGGCTCACGTCGGGGTGGAACTTGTCGCCCGGGCCGTAGAGGTTCGTGGGCATGAGATAGACGGCCGACTGCCCGTATTGGGCGCGATTGGCCTGGAGCTGCACGAGCTGGGCCAGCTTTGCAATTCCGTAGGGGGCGTTGGTCTCCTCGGGGTAGCCCTGCCACAGCGACTCCTCCCTGAACGGCACGGGCGTGATCTTGGGGTAGGAGCAGATCGTTCCCACCATGACCGTCTTGGGCGTCCCGCGCCGTCGGGCCTCGTCCAGTACGTAGGTCCCCATCAGCAGGTTCTCCAGGTACAGGTCGGCCGGGCGGGCCTGGTTGGCTCCGATCCCGCCGACCCGGGCCGCGAGGTGGATCACCAGGTCCGGCCGGGTGGCCGAGAACAGGTCGGCGGTCGCCTCCGGCCTGCGAAGGTCGAACGCAGCACTGGAGGGGGCCTCGACCGAAGCGGCGCCCCGATCGCTGAGCGCGGCGACGACGGCCCGACCGAGAAACCCCGTGCCGCCCGTCACGAGCACCCGCCGATCCGACCAGAAGTCCGACATGGCCGGAACCATAGTGCCGGGTCCAGGACCGCCGACGAAGTTCACCGTGCTCGTGCCCAACCCGGGGAAGAACAACCGAGGCGGAACACGTGCGAGAATCCCGGGATGTCACAACCGGTGCGGGTCGCGCTCACCCTCGAGCAACTGTGGCACCGGGTTCCCGGGGGGACCGCCGTCGCTGCGCTCGGACTGGCCGGGGCGCTGCGGAAGCGGTCCGACGTCGCTCCGATCGGAGTCTCCGCCCGGCACCGGCGTCCGGCCGAGCGAGCGTTCCGTTCGCCCGTACCGGTGCAGTCCCTTCCCCTCCCTCGCCTCCTGTTGTACGAGTCGTGGGCCCGCCTCCGCCGCCCCACCGTCGAGCGGGCCACCGGCCCGGTCGACATCATCCACGCCACCGCCATTGCGGTTCCACCGGCCTCGGTGCCCGTGGTCCTCACCGTGCACGACCTGGCCTGGCGCCACGAACCCGGCCATTTCACCCGCCGCGGTGTGCACTTCTTCCGACAGCACCTCGAGGTGGCTCGCGACGAGGTGGCCCTCGTGTTCTGTTCCTCCGAGGCCACCCGCCGCGACTGTCTCGAGGCCGGGTTCGAGGCCGACCGGCTGCGCGTGGTCCCGCTCGGCGTGCGCTCGATCGAGACCACCGAGGAGGCCGTGGCCCTGGCCAAGGCGAAGTACGGCCTTCGTCGTCGCTACATCATGTGGGCCGGGACGCGTGAACCGCGCAAGAACTTGGCCGGGCTGCTGGCCGCGTTCGTCGAGCTCGATCGCCGGGACCTCGACCTCGTGTTGGTCGGTCCACCGGGCTGGGGCGACGAGATCGACACCGTGATCGCCGGGATGACCGGTCGGATCCACGTGCTCGGGTTCGTCGACGGGGCGGAACAGGCCGCCCTCTACGCAGGTGCGTCCGCGTTCTGTTTCCCGAGCTTGCGCGAGGGCTTCGGGCTCCCGGTCCTCGAAGCAATGGTCCAGGGTACGCCGGTGGTCACGTCCCTCGGGACGGCCACCGAGGAGGTTGCCGGTGATGCCGCCCGGCTGGTCGAGCCACGCGATTCCTCCGCACTCGCCGGTGCCCTGGCCGAGATCATCGACGACGCCGACCTGGCGCGCACCCTCGGTCGGCTCGGGCGGGCCCGGGCCGCCGACTACACCTGGGAACGCAGCGCCCAGGCGGTCGTCGAGGGCTACCGCGAGGTGCTCGGGTGACGATCCGCGTGGCGGTGAACCTCCTCTGGCTGCGACCCGGCGTGGTCGGGGGTAGCGAAGACCTCGTCTGCGGCTACCTGAAGGCGCTGGCCGATCGGTCCGAGGTCGAGCTCACGCTGTTCGTGGTCGGCGGCTTCTCGGAGGCTCATCCCGACCTGGTCGACCGCTACGAGACCGTGGAGGCGCCGCGGATCTGTGGCTCGCGGGTCGGTCGTGTCCTGGTCGAGGCCACGTGGCTCCGCAGGCGAACGGCGGGGTTCGACGCCGTCCATCACGCCGGCGGAACCGTGCCCAACCGGTCGCGTGTGCCCACGATCGTCACAGTGCACGACCTCCAGCCGCTCGATCGACCCGACTCGTTCGGATCGGTCAAGCGTCGTTGGCTCGCCTGGCTGCTCCCGCGATCGATAGGTGTGGCCGATGCCGTGCACGTGACGTCGACCTTCGTCGCCCAGGGGATCAGGAACCGATTCCCGGCCGATGCCGCCAAGGTCATGGTCGTCCCGCCCGTTGTCGCTCCGGCATCCGGGTCCGGTAGCGACGCCGATGAGCTCGCTCGGTCGGATCGGGCCCGACTGGTTCGACTCGAGGTCACGCCGCCGTTCGTGCTCTATCCGGCCATCGCGTATTCGCACAAGAACCATTCGACGCTCATCGACGCCGTTGCCGAGGCTCGCCGAGCCCACCCGGGGCTCGAGCTGGTCCTCTGCGGCGGAGACGGTCCGAATGACGAGGCGGTCCAGGAGCGACTCGCTCCACTGGATCGGCGGCTGGGTCGCGTCGTGCGCGCCGACCTCGAGGCTCTCCTGCGATCGGCCGCCGTCATGGCCTTCCCGTCGCGCTACGAAGGCTTCGGCCTTCCCGTCGCGGAAGCCATGCGGGCTGGAACGCCGGTGGTAGCGGCAGACGCCACCGCACTCACCGATGTGGTGGGTCAGGCGGGAACGCTGGTCGATCCCGACGACGTCAGCGGGTGGGCCGATGCCATCGGAGCGATCCTGGACGATCCGGCCCGGGCCGCGCGGCTGGCCGCCGCCGGTCGTGAACGGGCCAGGATGTTCGACGCAGAGCCCGTGGCTGATCGGATCGTTGCCCTCTACGAACGTGTGACCGGCTCATGAGGATTCTGGTGTTGTGCCCCCACTTCGACCCCGACGTGGCTCCGACGGGCGATGTGATGTCGCGTCTGGTCGCCGAGCTCGCTCGCCGGGGACATCGGCTCGAGGTGATCACCTCGCTGCCCTGGTATCGGGACCACCGGATCGAGTCGGGCTGGGAGGGCCGGCCGAGCCGGACCGAATCCACGCCGTGGGGCCGCATCGTGCGCGTTCACCCGTTCCCGGGCAGCAGCCGCACCAGCCTGGTCTCGCGAGCCGTGTCCTTCGCCGGGTTCACCGTGCTGGCCGGAATCCGCACCGTGCTGGCCCGCGGTCGGTTCGACATCGTCATGGCCATGAGTCCGCCGCTCACCCTCGGGCTGCCGGCTCGGCTCGCGGCTCGGCTGCGCCGGATTCCCTTCGTCTTCAACGTGCAGGATGTGTTCCCGGACGTCGCGGTCGAGGTCGGGGCCCTCAGGTCGCGGCGGGTGATCGCCGCGTTCGCGGCGCTGGAACGTCACGTGTATCGCACCAGTGACGCGGTCACGGTCCTGTCCGGTGACCTCCAGGACAATCTGGTCGACAAGATCCGGGCCCGACCGGGGCGTGGCCGGGATCCGGGTCAGTCGGCTCGGGCCAAGGTCCGCGTCATCCCCAACTTCGTCGACACCGAGCGCATCGCGGTCCAGGATCGCCGGAACGGCTATCGCGAGGAGTGGGGCCTGGGAGACCGGACGGTGGTCATGTACGCCGGCAACGTCGGCTACTCCCAGTCGCTGGACCTCCTGGTGGAGACCGCACGACGGATGGGGCACCGCTCCGACGTCGTCTTCGTGGTCAACGGCGGCGGGTCGGCGATGGGGCGGCTGGCCGAGCAGGCGAGGTCGCTGGACAACCTCGTGTTGGTCCCGCTCCAGCCGCGGGAACGGCTCCCGGAGGTTCTCGCCGCGGCCGACATCCACACCGTCCTGCTCAAGCAGGGATTGGCCAAGGCCTCGGTGCCCTCGAAGACCTACAGCGTGCTGGCGGCGGGTCGACCTGTGATCGCCAGTGTCGATCCCGGCACCGAGGTGACCCGCATGCTGGCCGATGCCGAGGCCGGGATCAGCCTGCCGCCCGACGACCTCGACGGTTTCGCCCGGGCGGTCGAATCGCTCGTCGACGATCCGGCCCGTCGAGAGGCGATGGGGGTCTCCGCCCGTCGATGGGTCGAGCAGTGTGCTTCGCCGGCGGCGGTGGCCGTCGCGTACGAGGCCCTGTTCGGCGAGCTGGTCGGCCGGAAGGGGCAGGGGCAGCTACCCTGTCCCGGGTCATGACCAGCTCATCTTCAGCCAAGAAGGTACGGAAAGCCGCCAAGGCGGGCGGAAGTGGCGGGCCGAAGGTCTCGAGCGATCGGGGCCTCCTCTATCCCATCGCCATCGTCACCATCTGCATACTGGGGTTGGCCCTGGTGGTCGTCTCCCGGGCCGACAACTCCTCGGATCCGGCGGCCGATGACCCGATCGTCGCCGACGAGTTCGCCGCCACCTACGGCATCTTCGACTGTACGGATTGGGTCGCCACCTCACCCGGCGGCGATGCCGCCCCGTTCACGATCCCACTGGCCAGCGCCGAGGCCGAGCGGAACGGCAGACTCGACCGCTGGGGCCCGACGGTTGGTATCGAGCTCAGCTCCGACGCCCTCGTCGTGACCGGCATCGATCCCGAGATCAACCGGGCGACCGGCGAAGACTGCGAGGGTGAGGAAGGGACCGTCTTCTTGACGGTGTGGTCGAGCAACGACCAGGTCGGTGAGCCGCTCGAAGATGTCGAGGTCCAGACCATCACCGAGGACATCGGGGCCTATCGTCCGCACGACGGGGACGTGATCGCCATCGCGTTCGCTCCCGAGGGGACCGAGATGGAGGAACCGCCGGTGTCCGACGGAGCGTCGCAGCCCGGCACCGACACCAGCGAGGCCGACACGGGTGAACCCGACACGAGCGGAGCAGACTCCGGGTGAGGGCCGTCGTCCTGGTGGGCGGCTTCGGAACCAGGCTCCGACCCCTGACGCTCTCCCGGCCGAAACCGCTGTTGCCCGTCGCTCATCGACCCATGCTCGAGCGGTCGTTGGTGGGACTGTCCCGAGCGGGTGTCGACGAGGTGGTACTCGCTCTCGGCTTCCGGCCCGACACCTTCCAACAGGCATTCCCGACCGGAGAGGTCGAAGGCGTTCGGTTGCGTTACGCGATCGAGGACGAGCCGCTCGACACCGGCGGCGCCGTGCGGTTCGCGGCCGACCAGGTGGGAATCAGCGAGCGGTTCCTCGTCCTCAACGGCGACGTGCTGACCGACCTGGATGTGACGCAGCTCATCGCGCTCCACGATCGCAGCGGGGCCGAAGCCACGATCCATCTCACCGAAGTGGACGACCCGAGCCGCTTCGGCGTGGTGCCGATCGATGCCGAGAACCGCGTCGAGGCTTTCATCGAGAAGCCACCGGCCGGGATCGCTCCCTCCAGTTGGATCAATGCGGGCACCTACGTCTTCGAGCCCTCGATCCTCACCAGGATCGAGGCCGGCCGGCCGGTCTCCATGGAGCGGGAGGTCTTTCCGGCACTGGTGGAAGCAGGTGGGCTGTTCGCCTTCCAGGACAATGCGTACTGGATCGACGCGGGGACGCCGAGGGCCTATCTCGATGCCTCGTTGCACCTCGTCGACGGCACCCGCGCGAACGAGACGGCGGTCCACGCCGGCGCGACCGTGCACGACACCGCGACGGTGCAGCGATCGGTACTGAGCCGAGATGTGAGCGTCGGCGCCCAAGCCGTCGTCCGGAACAGCGTGGTCCTCGACGGCGCACAGATCGGTCCGGGGGCGCGGGTGACGGACTGCATCATCGGTCCTCGGGGTCGGATCGGCGCGTCCGCATCGCTCAGCGAGTTGTGTGTGACCGGCGACGACGTCCAGGTGTCCGAGGGTGCCGTCCACGTCGGTGACCGATTGCCCGAGCACTGATGGCGAGCGGGCGGAAACCCCGGCGATGACCGTGCTCGTTCTCGGAGGCGCGGGCTTCCTGGGGTCGCATCTGGTCGAACGGCTGCTGCTGGACGCCCGGTCGGTCGTCGTGGTCGACGATCTGTCGAGTGGTCGGCTGGCGAACCTGGCCGAGGCTCGGAAGAGCGGCGGCGATCTCAAGATCCACCAGCATCGGCTCGGGTCCCCGGGCACCGCCGAGCTGGTGGAAAAGGCTCGTCCGTCCGTGATCTACCACCTGGCCCGTCCGGCACTCGACGACGCCGGACCGCTGAGCGATCTCGGGTCGACGCTGGACGTGCTCGAGGCCGCGGTCGGTGCCGGTGTCGAGCGGGTCGTCGTCGGGCTCGACGCGGGCCGGCTCTACGCGCCCTCGCCCGATCGGCGCCGCCTGGCCGAAAGCGAGGCCCTCGAGTCGAGGGTGGCGGGAATCGGTGACAGGGCCGTGCTCGACGCCCTGGCCGCCTACCGCAGCGAACGATCGATCGAGTACATGGCACTCGCCATCGCCTCGGTGTACGGCCCGAGAATGCGACCCGGGTCCGGGCGTTCGGCGGACCTGGTCGATCAGGTCCTGAGCAGTGCGGCTCGTGACGAAGCTTGCGTCCTCAGGGCCCGATCTCTCCACCACGACCTCGTATTCGTGGACGACGTCGTCGATGCCCTGGCCCGAGCTGGGACACGAGGCTCGGGGCTGCTGGTCAACGTCGGATCAGGTCAGGCGGTCACGGCCGAACAGGTGGCGTTGGCCGCGACGGGCGCGGGTGCCAGCGCGACGTTCGCCGCGCAGTCGCGGGAGGCGTCGCAGCAGCTCGTCCTGGACGTGAATCGGGCCCGGATCCATCTCGGGTGGCAACCCTTCACCGAACTGGGCGATGGAATGCAGATCACACTGGCCTGGCTGGGGAAGCGCTCACCGTCATGAAGGCGGATCACTGCACGATCGTGACTCGCTCCTTCCTGGTCACCCGGGCGCTTCATGCCCGCGTCGCCCCTGCCGCCGTCGTCCAGGAGCGGGGTGCGCTCCATGTCGCCTTCTCCGGTGTCGCCGCCGCGTCGTTCAACACGGCGTTCATCACCGAACCCGTCGATCGGCCGCGAGAGGAGATCGCTGAGTTCACGACCTGGGCCCAGGGGTTGGACGTCCCCTACCACGTCTTCCTGCGGGACGGGGTCGACGCTCGAACGGAGGAGGCCCTTCGTTCCAACGGGTACGCCCTGGTGGACACCGAACCCTGGATGCTCGGCGATGTGGTCACGGTTGACCCCACCGGAGCCGTCGACGCCCCCGACCATCTCGAGATCCGGTCGGTCGATGCCCCCGACGGCTTCGATCTCCATCGACGCGCCGCCGCCCGGGCTTTCGACATGCGCGAGGACCTCGTCGTCGAGGCGTTTCCCGATGCCCTGCTCGACGACGACCGGTTGTCCTGGTTCACGGGGTTCGTCGAAGGCGTAGCCGTGGCGACGCTGGCCGCAGCACACGTCGACCGCGTGCTGACGCTGCAGAACGTGGGCACGCTCGCCGATCATCGGTGTCGGGGATACGCCACCGCGCTCACCAGGCACGCGCAGTTCCTCGCATACAGGCTCGGTTGTGTCCACGTCGCCCTCCAGGCCAGCCCGATGGGGGAACGCCTCTATCGGCGGCTGGGTTTCAGGGCCGCCTGCCACTACCGGATTTTCGCCTCGCCCCGCGTCATCTGAACAGGTCGTCCTGGGGGCGGCGGATCAGGTCGCGGGCGACGTCGCCCTCACCCAGCCAGTCGGGATCCACCCCCCGCACGATCGCGACGGGACAGCCCGAAGCCTTTCCCATTACCAGCTCGGCCGCGGCGGCGAGCTCGTCGACGATCGCCACCTCGGTCACCTGGAGCTCGTGTCCGAGGGCGTCCTCGGTGCCTCGCAGGTCGACCACGGGCCGGACACCCGCGGAACCGATGGCGACATCGGTGACACCGCGACGCCACGGGCGGCCGAACGTGTCGGACACGATCACGGCCACATCGACCGCGGCGTGGGCCTTGATCCGAGCGCGGATACGCCGGGCCGAGCGGTCCGCATCTTCGGGAAGCAGCGCCACCGTCCCGTCCACGACGTTGGAGCGATCGACCCCGGCGTTGGCGCACACGAACCCGTGGGCGGTCTCGGT
Organism: uncultured Acidimicrobiales bacterium; assembly: GCA_963695075.1. Lineage (GTDB taxonomy): Bacteria > Actinomycetota > Acidimicrobiia > Acidimicrobiales > CAWCAL01 > CAWCAL01. Next base: position 121,410 of record CAVOFR010000003.1, on the reverse strand, counting down.
GATGAGGAGGTCACCTCGCCTTCGCAGGATGCGTACCGCCTCGCGTTCGACGATCGGCTTGTGGCTGAGAGGGTCGGAGGGGTCGACCGCAACGAGGCGATTCTCGGCCTTCGAGACGATCTTCTGGGTCACGACGAGCACATCGCCGCCACGGACACGAGCGTGGTCCATGATCGCCGTGGCCACGTCATCGCCAGGGCCGATCTCGGGAATTCCCGCGATGGGGATGAGTTCGATGTGGTTCATGGTCGTGCCGCGAGCGCGGTCTGTGCCAGTGCTCGAGCCCGGTCGGGATCGGCCATGACGGTGTCGGTGACTATCGGAGACACGCCCATCGCTCGGATCCGGTCCGCGTCGGCTGCGTCGGCGTGGTCGATCACCAGCATCGCGGCGAGCGGGGAGTAGAAGCGGGCGACCCCGACCGCGTTCGATTCGTATCCCTGTTCTCGCATGAGCCGGTCGGCCGGTCCCTTCAGCGCCGCGCCGCCGACAAGGGGCGAAATGGCGACACATCGGTCGCGGCGCGCCTCGATTGCGGCCCGGATTCCGGGAATGGCCAGGAGAGGGCCGATCGAGACGATCGGATTGCTCGGGGCGATCACGATGGTGGTCGCGGCCGAGATGGAGTCGAGGACGCCCGGTGCGGGTGCGGCTCGAGCCGCACCCTCGAAGCCGATCCCGCTCGTCTCCACCGCATGCTGGCGCCCGACGAAGTACTCCTGGAAGGTCAGTCGCTCACCGGACACCGTCGTCACGACAGTGCGCACGGGATCGTCACTCACCGGTGAGATCTTCATCACGAGTCCGAGACCTCGAGCGATCTCATCGGTCACCTGCGACAGAGTGGCGCCGCTCCGGAGCTTCCCTGTCCGAAAGAGGTGGGTGCCGAGGTCGCGGTCACCCAGGCGGAACCATGCGTCGCCGCCGAGCTGTTCGAGCATGTCCATGGCCCGCCATGATTCATCGGCCAGTCCCCATCCCCGCCCGGGATCGATCCGGTCGGCCAGGGTGTAGGTCACCGTGTCCAGGTCGGGGCTGACGTGCAACCCGTTGACCTCGAGATCGTCGGCCACGTTGACGATGGCACGGATCTCACCGATCCGTGCCGGCTCCGGACCGACGGCATCGCGCAATCCGCGCAGGAATCGCGCCGCGCCCACCCCACCGCACAGCACGGCCACCGAGGATGATGGGCTCAAGCCCGACCGTTCACGAGATGCCGCGCAGCTTGCCGGACAACAGATCCAGATCGGCATCGACCATCAGCTCGGCCAGCTCCCTGAAGGAGGTACGGGGCTTCCAGCCCAGATTCGAGGCCGCCTTGCCGGCGTCGCCGACGAGGAGATCGACCTCCGCGGGCCGGAAGAACTCCTGATCGACGACGACATGGTCCTCCCAGTCGAGGCCCGCCCGAGCGAAGGCAAGCTGGCAGAACTCACGCACCGAGTGGGTCTCACCGGTCGCGATGACGTAGTCGTCCGGCCGGTCCTGTTGGAGCATGAGCCACATGGCCTCGACGTAGTCGCCGGCGAATCCCCAGTCGCGCTGGGCCTCGAGGTTGCCGAGTCGGAGCTCGTCGGCCATTCCCAGCTTCACCTGGGCCGCGCCGTGGGAGATCTTCCGAGTGACGAATTCGAGGCCACGCCGTGGGCTCTCGTGGTTGAAGAGCATGCCCGAGACCGCGAACAGATCGTACGACTCCCGATAGTTGACCGTGATCCAGTGGCCGTAGACCTTGGCCGCGCCGTAAGGGCTACGCGGATAGAAGGGGGTCGTCTCGCTCTGGGGGACCTCGACGACCTTGCCGAACATCTCGCTGCTGGAAGCCTGGTAGAAACGGATCGACGGGTCGACGATGCGAATGGCGTCCAGGAGCCGCGTCACTCCCAGAGCGGTGGTTTCGCCGGTCAGTGTCGGCTGGTTGAACGAGGCGGGGATGAACGACTGGGCGGCCAGGTTGTAGACCTCGTCCGGTTCGTGGGCTCGAAGGGCGTGGATCATCGATCCCTCGTCCAGGAGATCGCCCGGACAGAACGTGATCCTGTCCTGGACATGGGCGATGCGTTCGTAGTTGACCGTCGAGGACCGACGGGCCATCCCGATCACTTCGTATCCCTTGCCGAGCAGGAACTCGGCCAGGTACGACCCGTCCTGTCCAGTGATGCCGGTGATGAGAGCTCGTCTGCTCATCGTCGTTCTTCTCCTGACTGTGCGCCAGAGGTGGCGTCGTCGTCGGCCACTCGACGACGGGTGTCGGCGAGGAGATCGGCCAGCGTGGTGCGGATGGGAATGGACGGCTCCCAGCCGGTCGCTTCGTGCAACCGGGTGTTGGAGCCACGGAGGACGGGGACGTCCACCGGGCGGACGAGGTCGGGGTCCTGGACCAGTTCCATGGGATCGGTGGCGAGATCGAGGAGAAGATCGGCCAGGTCCTGCACGGCCAGATCGCGACCCGAACACACGTTGTAGGGCAGCTCGGGCCGGCCCTTCTCGATCAGGAGCCGGTAGGCCCGAACCACGTCCCGGACGTCGGTGAAGTCCCGGCGGGGCGACAGATTGCCGACGGCGACCGTCCTGCCGCCGGTTCGCTCGTTGCGGGCGATTCGATCGGCGATGGCGGGGGCGACGAAACTCGGCCGCTGGCCGGGACCGAGATGGTTGAAGGGCCGGACGCGGATGACGGCCAGACCGTGGCCCAGGAAGGCCTGCTGAGCCAGCGCATCGGCCGCGACCTTGCTGGCCGCATAGGGGGAGACGGGGGCGAGCGGCGAGGTCTCGGTGAGAGGGAGGTCGGCCTCGGTCACGCGGCCGTAGACGTCGGCGCTGCTGACGCACAGCACCCGGTTGACCCGGGCCGCCCGGGCGGCGGTGAGCATGTGCAGCGTGCCGAGCGCATTGACGGTGAAGGTCCTTTCCGGGTGATCCCACGACCCGCCGACGTCGGCGTCGCCGGCGAGGTGATAGACGACATCGGGCTCGACCGAGGTGAACAGCTCGATCACGGCGTCGAGATCGAGCAGATCGGGACCGCCGAGGCTGCGATCCCACGCCACGACCGTGTCCCCCTCGGATTCGAGGTGGCTCACCAGGTGGCGTCCGACGAATCCGTCGGCTCCGGTCACGAGCGCGCGCATCAACGGATACTAGGACGAGTCAGGGGTCCGGCGATCAGGACGCCAGTGCCAGCATGTGGTCGCAGAGGGCGTTGACCGCTCGATCCCAGTCGTAGCGACCGGCGACATCGAGGCCCCGCCGGATCTGGGCCGATCTGAGTTCAGGTTGGGCCAGTAGGGCGTCCACCGCCTTCGCCAGGGCTCCGGGATCGCGAACCGGCACCACCGACGCACCATCTCCACAGACCTCGGCGATGGCCGGCACCTCGGTCGTGACGACGGGCGTGCCGACGGACATGGCTTCGAGCGGGGGGAGTCCGAAACCCTCGTATACCGACGGGTACACGAGCACCCGAGCGGCGCGCAGGAGTCCCGACTTCGTGGACTCGTCGACCGCTCCGGTGCGGATGACGCGATCCCCCCAGCGGCAGGAGTCGATGGCGACGGTGAGCTCGTCGGCGCCCCACCCGTTCGGTCCGGCGACCACCAGCCGCAGATCGGGGTCCTCCCGGGCCAGGAGGTCGAAGGCGGCGATCAACGTGGGGAGATCCTTGCGGGGCTCGACCGTGCCGACGGCGAGGATGAATCGGTCCCCGATCGCGGTCTCGAGTCGCTGCGGGATGCTGCCCGGCCCGACCGGGGTGAGGCCGTTGTGGACGACGGCGATGCGATCGGGGCCGACAGCGAGGGTTTCTGCCACCTCATCACCGATCGCCCGGGTCGGTGTGTGGAAGAGTGCGCCGCGGCGCGCCGCCCGCCGGAGGAGATCCGGATACTCGAGGGTGTCGGAGGTGCACAGCTCCGGGAAACGAAACGGGGTGAGATCGTGCACGGTCACCATCTCGGCCCCGTGTCGTGTCGGCGGTGACAGGAAGTTCGGTCCGTACGAGACGTCGAACGCGCCGGTGAAGAACTCGAGTGGGGGGAAGTCGGTTCGCCGCCAGAAGGCTCGCAAGGGCCGAGCCGGCATCGGGGTCCGACAGAGGTCGACGCCCCACGGCGCCACTCGGCGCAGATGACCACGCTCCCTCCAGGTGGTGGCGTACACGCAGGTGGAGATGTCCTCGTGGTCGGCGAGGCGCAACAGCACCTGCTCAGCGAACCGGCCGACGCCGGTCCGGTGGCCATAGAGGGACGTAGCGTCGAAAGCGAGCCGCATTGATCCCATTCTGACGGATCGGTGGCCGATCCATGCGCAGGGTTGGCGCGAGTACGTGCATCAGATCGCCGCGAGGGTGCGTGTAGCCTGCCGACGTCGTGGAAGTCGAGCCGGAAACCGTAGGTCGGGAGACATCAGTGCGGGCCGGTCTCGCCGTTCCGCCGGTCGTTCTCGTCATGGTGTGCCACGACCCCGGCGACTGGTTCGAGGAGACCCTCGAGAGCGTGTCCCGGCAGGAATACACCGACCTGTCCGTCCTGGTGATCGACACGGCCAGCTCCGTCGACCCGACCGAGCGAATCGCCGCGATACTGCCTTCGGCATTCGTCCGCCGGCTGGATGGGGATCCCGGATTCGGGGCAGCGGCGAACCTCGCGCACACGATGGTCGACGGTGCGGCGTTCTACCTGTTCTGCCATGACGACGTCGCGCTCGAGCCCGGCGCGGTCCGATCCATGGTCGAGGAGGCGTTCCGGTCGAACGGCGGATTGGTCACGCCGAAGATCCTCGACTGGGACGACCCCGACCAGATCCACTCGGTGGGCATGTCGGCGGACAAGTTCGGGTATCCCATGACCTTCGTCGAACCCGGGGAGCTCGATCAGGAACAACACGACGCGGTCAGGGATGTCTTTCTCGCCCCTGGCGGCTGTGTGCTCGCCCGCGCCGACTTGTTCGAGGAACTCGGCGGTTTCGACGACGGCATCAACTTCCTCGGCGATGCCCTCGTGCTCTCGTGGCGCTCACACATCGCGGGGGCCCGCGTGATCGTCGCTCCCGAGGCCGTTGTCCGCCACCGCCAGGTCCTCTCGGAGCGACCCCCCGGCGTCGAGGCCCGCGAGCTCGAGCATCGCCACCGGCTGCGAGTGATGCTGTCGAACTACTCCTGGTTCCATCTGGTGCGCGTGCTGCCCCAGTACGCACTGCTCACCTTCGGACAACTGCTCCTCGGGGTGTTCACCGGCCGGCTGGGACGAGCCCGGAGCGATCTCCGAGCGATCGGCTGGAATCTCGGCCACCTCGGCGAGATCCGGGAGAACCGCCGCGCCGTCAAGGCCATCCGGCGCGTTCCCGACAGCGAGGTCCGGGCGCTCCAGGCCCGAGGTAGCGCTCAGCTCGCCGGGTTCTTCCACCGTGTGGTCGAGCGCGACGACCGTTTCAGCGACCTGGCCAGTCGGAGCCGTGGCCTCGGACACCGACTCCGCGACCGCGAGGCCAGGCCGGCTCTCCTGACCATGGTTGCACTGGTCGTGGTGGGCATCATCGGAAGTCGGCACATCCTCTCGACGGGGATGGCACAGTTCGGCGAGTTCGCTGCCTTCGGTGCGCAACCATGGCCTCTGGTCCGCGAATTCTTCTCGACCTCCCAGGCCTCGGGGGTGGGTGCCGACGGTGTGCCGCCCACCGCCTTCGGACTGCTCGGAGCGGCCGGCACCCTCTTCTTCGGTCAGATGGCGCTACTGCGGACGGTCCTGTCGATCGGGCTCATCCCCGTCGGCGGCTGGGCCACCTGGCGCGTGGCGCGCCGCCTCGGCTGCTCGCACCTCGCCGCCACCGCCGCGCTCGTCGCAATGGTCGCCATGCCGTTGCCCTACAACGCCCTCGTCACCGGCTCGTGGTCGGGCTTGCTGATGTGGGCCGTCGCGCCGCTCTTCCTCCACGGGTTCGTCCGAGCTCTCCAGTCGTCCCGGATCCCTACCGTCGATCCGGACGGGGCGGACCCGGGCACCCCCGGGTTCCCTTGGCGACTCACGATCGGGATGGGATTGCTGCTCTTCGTGGTCGCTGCGTTCGTTCCGTTCGCGTTCTTCGTGGTCATCGGCATGATGGCCGGCCTGTTCGTCGGTTCGCTCCTGGCCGGACGCCTGGCCGGTTCCCGGAAGATGTTCGAGGTCGGTCTGGGCGCCTCGCTCCTGGCGGGTCTCCTGCACCTGCCATGGTTCCTCGGCCTTGCCCTCGACGGGTTCGCGTGGGCATCCATCGGGGGCACCCGCTTCGGCGGCGAGATCACCGGCGAAGAGCTCCTGCGGCTGGCCACGGGTCCGCACGGGGCCGGGTTCATCGGGTGGGCCTTCCCGCTGGCGGCGATCGCCGCCGTGGTCGTCGGTCGGCAGTGGCGACGGGTCTGGGCGATCCGCCTCGCCACCCTCGGAGTCTTCTTCTGGCTGTTCGCCCTCGTAGCCGAGATGGGTCTCGCCCCCTTCGCTCTACCGCGGCCCGAGGTCCTGTTGGCACCGACCGCCGCCGCCGTCGCCGTGCTCGTCGGACTGGCGGTCACCTGCTTCGAGCTCGACCTGGCCGACGCCCGATTCGGCTGGCGCCAGGTCGCCGTCGGAATCGCGGCAGTCGCGGCGCTGGCCGGGACCATCGCCTGGGGCGCCGGTGCCTACGACGGCCGGTGGGACAGCCCCGACGAACGGGTCACCGCCCGGCTCGCCCTGTTCCAGCAGGACGACGAGGCCTGGTACCGCACCCTCTGGTTGGGTGAGTCGGATGATCTACCGGTCGCGGGCTGGCCGATCCAGTCACAGCTGGCGTGGGGTCTGAACGACGCCGGTGTCCCGACCGTGCGCGATCGATTCGTCGACGAGGATCCGGCCACGACGACCGTCGGCAACGCGCTGGCCGAGGTGCTCGCCGGCAACACCCAGCGATTCGGCCCCCTCCTCCTGGGATCTGGCGTGCGGTACGTCGTCGTGCCCCTCCCGACCGGTAGCGACACGGTTCCCCCGCAGCTGGCGGCGGTCGAAGGTCGGCTCGATCAGCAGCTGGATCTCGAGCGACTCAACGTGACGAGCGCCATGCTCGTCTACCGCAACACCGCCTGGGTTCCGGCGGTCGCTGCCGTTCCGCCCGGAGCCCTTGCTGAGGGTCGAACGTTCGAGACCGCGCTCGGCTTCCCCACCGACGAGGCCCACGCTCGTCTGGCCGACGACGAGCCGGCCGGCTCGATCCGTTTCACCGGAGATCTCGAACCTGCCGACGAGGCTCTTCTCGTCGGGATCGGGGCAGGCGGCTCATGGGAGCTCCTGGTCGACGGCCGCTCCCAGGACCGGTCGCCGGCCTTCGGGTGGGCCAGCAGCTACGGGGTCGATCCCGGCGGGGTGAGCGAGGTGGAGCTCACACGGGGGACATCGACGATGCGCATCGTCGTCGTCGTGGTCCAGCTCGCCGCGGTGGGGGCGTTGGCCGTCATCTGGTGGCGGAGGAAGGAGATGGTCCGATGAGGCTCCCTCGTTGGGCCGTCGTAGTGGTCCTCGGCGCCGTCGTGGCCGGCGGTGTGGCGATCGACGGCGTGACCGAGCGTGACGAGGAGACCCCCGTCGCCGAGATCGATGCCCCGGTCGCCAACGAGATCACCGACGGGTCGGCAATCAGTTCAGCGTGGTACTGCGCGGCCGGTAGCGCCGGGAAGGGCCCCTATGACCAGAGGATCTTCGTCACCAACCTGGGCGATGCTGCGGTGACGGCGACCATCTCGGCCTTCACCGACGGAAGGGACATCCCGACCCGGGATCTACCGGTCGAGGCCGGGTCCACCGCCTCGATCGCCCTGGCCGATCTCGTCACGGCTCCTGCGGCGGCGGCACTGGTCGAGGCCCCGGGCGACGGCGTGCTCGTCGAGCATCGCATCATCACCGACGCCGGTGCAGCGGCGGGGCCCTGCGCATCCAACACCTCGGACGAGTGGTACCTGCCGTGGGGCACCACCCGTAAGTCGGCGGTGGAGACCATCTCCATCTTCAATCCCCAGGCCGATGCGGCGGTGGTGGACATGACGTTCGAGACCGACGACGTGGATCGCGACCCCGATGCCTTTGACGGCCTCGTGATCCCGGGTCGGTCGGTGCGGGCGATGGACATCGGCCCCGAGGTGAACCGCCGGGATCTGGTCGCCACCTCGGTTCGCGCTCGGAGCGGGCGGGTCGTCGTCGAGCGGATCCAGGAGCTCGACGGCTCCGAGGGCATCGGAGGACTCGCCCTCAGCGTCGCGTCGCCGGCGCCCGCCGTCGAATGGTGGTTTGCCGACGGAGGAGCGACAGCCCCCGAAGGCGCCGAGTCCGATGGCATCGTCGAGGAGCCCGCATCCGACGGGGACGCGGCCGCCGTCGGGCCGCCGATCGACCCTACGCGGTTCGAGCGGTTCGCCGTACTGAATCCGACCGACCAGGACGCCGTCGTACTGGTCGACGTGCAGGCGATCGGCGTCGAGTCTTTCGAGCGCAGGGTGGGGTCCGACTCGGTGATCGTGGTCGAGACGACGGCGTCGAGTCGCGTTCCGCTCGGAGCTCGCTACGGCGTGGCCGTCAAGTCGGACAACGGGGTGCCAATCGTGGTCGAGCGGATCCGGGATGACGCCGACGGGTCTGGTCTCGAGATCACCGCCGGCCGCACCGAGCCGGCCGAGGTGGTCGCCGGTGGAACCGCACGGATGCCCGACGAGATCTCCCGTTCGGTGATCATCCACAACCCCAGTTCGGAGTCGTTGGCCGAAGTCGTTCTCACCCCGGCGAGGGGCGAGGCCATCCAGGCCGAGATCGATCCGAACGGCTGGGGGCTCTTCGAGGTACCGAGGGGACTGGTGACCGTGACGGCGAGCCGTGCGGTGGTCGCCGAAGTGGAAGTCCGGGGAGAAGGCTGGGTCACGAGCTCGCCCCTCGTTCCCGTCGTTCGGGGGTGACCGTGGTTCGACTCGTGATCGTCCTCGCACTGGTCGCCGTCGCCGCCTGCGTCGCGGCACTGGCGAGCCGCCGGGAGGGTGGGGGAGCCCCCGTCGTCACCCGAAGCAGCCTGCCGACCCACGTGCGGCGAACGGACTTCGCGCGACCCGACGCTGCCTGGCTGGTCGTCCTCTTCTCCTCGGCCACCTGTGCATCCTGCGCCCGGGCCCGGCAGGTGGTCGTTCCACTCGAGAGCTCGGAGGTGGCCGTCACCGAGATCGAGTTCTCCGACGAGCGCGATCTCCACGAGCGCTACTCCATCGATGCGGTTCCCTCGGTCATAGTGTGCGATGCCGACGGGGCGGTACGAGCCGGGTTTCTGGGCCCGCCGACAGCGGCCGACCTGTGGGCCACCCTGGCTGACCTTCGCGAGCCGGGAAGCGTCCCGCCGGGATGTGACGACCCCGCACGGGGTCAGGGCGATCAGCCGATCGACTGACTCTCGCTGTTCGCCGGTTCGGCGTCCTGCTCGAGGGGAGCCGAACTCCCGGCCGCGGCCACTTCGATCAGGCGGGTGACCTCGGCGCCTTCGATGGTCTCGTGTTCGAGCAGTGCCCGCGCCACCAGGTCGAGGGCGTTGCGGTGCTCGGTGAGGACGTCACGACAGCGCTGTTCCTGCAGGCGGAGGATTGCTTCGGTCTCGGCGTCGATCAGCCGGGCCGTCTCGTCGCTGTACTCGCGCGAATGCATGAGGTCTTCGCCCAGGAACACCTCGCCCTGACTACCCCACGCCATGGGTCCCACTTCGCTGCTCATGCCCCACTCGCGCACCATGCGACGGGCGAGCTCGGTCGCCTTCACGAGGTCGTCCCCCGCGCCGGTGGAGAACCAGTGGAAGACGAGGTCCTCGGCGATCCGACCGCCCATGCGAACCGCCAGAGAATCGGCGATGTAGTCCTGGGTGTAGATGTGCCGTTCTTCGACCGGCAGCTGCTGGGTGACGCCCAACGCCATTCCGGTGGGGATGATGGTGACCTTGTGTACCGGATCGGCGTGGGGGAGGACCGCCGCGCAGATCGCATGCCCGGCCTCGTGGTAGGCGATGGCTTCCTTCTCTTCGTCGCTCAGGACCATCGACTCCCGGCCCTGCCCGATCAGGACGCGGTCGCGGGCCTTCTCGAAGTCGACCATGCTGATGACGTCCTTGCCCTCGCGGACGGCGAACAGGGCGGCTTCGTTGACCAGGTTGGCCAGGTCGGCACCGCTCATGCCGGGAGTCCCCCGGGCCACGACGTCCAGGTCGACGTCATCGGACATGCGCTTCAGCTCGATGTGCACGTCCAGGATGGCGCGGCGATCGGACAGTTCGGGCAGCGGCACCACGACCTGGCGGTCGAATCGTCCCGGTCGGAGGAGGGCGGGGTCGAGGATGTCGGGCCGGTTCGTTGCCGCCATCATGACGATGCCCTCGGTGGGCTCGAAGCCGTCCATCTCGTTGAGCATCTGATTGAGCGTCTGCTCGCGTTCGTCGTGCCCACCGCCCAGTCCGGCGCCGCGCTTGCGCCCGATCGAGTCGATCTCGTCGACGAAGATGATCGCTCGTCCCAGCTTGCGGGCCGACTCGAACAGGTCGCGGACGCGGCTGGCTCCGACGCCGACGAACATCTCCATGAAGTCCGAGCCGGAAACCGACAGAAACGGCACGCCGGCCTCACCGGCGACGGCTCGGGCGATCAGCGTCTTGCCCGTGCCCGGGGGACCGACCAGCAGGATGCCCTTGGGAATGCGAGCCCCGATCTCGGTGAACTGCTCGGGATGCTTGAGGAAGTCCACCACCTCGGTGATCTCGGTCTTGACGCCGAGGTAGCCCGCGACGTCGGAGAACGTGGTGCCGGGACGTTCGGTGCTGTAGGTCTTGGCTTTCGATCGTCCGATCGACATGATGCCGCCGACCTGGCCCTGGGCCCGACGCTGCATCCACCAGAAGAACCCGATCAGCAGCCCGATGGGCAGCAGCAGCGGAAGCAGCTGCATGAAGAAGTTGGTCTCCGGGGTCTTCGCGTTGATCTCGACCCCGGCCTCCTCGAGTTTGGTGCGGTCGTCGTCGGAGAAACCGTCGAGGCCGACGCCGGTCGTCGTGAAGTCGTCTCCCTCGTTCTCGCCGGAGGAGAACTGCCCGGAGATCTTGGCCGTCGTGTTGTCGTAGTCGATCTTGTCGATCTCGCCGTCCTCAGCCAGCTCGAGGAACTCGCTGTAGGTCAGGTCGGTCGAGGACGATCCGGGTAGAAGGAGGGGAGCGAGGAAACTGGCGGCCACCAGGCCGAGCAGGACCCAGATGAGCCACTTGGGCCAACCGCCGGGCAGACCGTTGGACTGGCCGCCACCCCGGTTGCCGGAAGACCTCGAGTCCTTGCCACTCTGGCCGCTTTCCCGGTCATCCGGCGTACCGTTGTCCGAGCCCCGCTGCTGCTGGGGCGGCGGGGGAAGGGGCGGCGGCGACTCCGAGGACATGGGCCCATGCTAGGGGCTCGCCGAGATATTCCTTCATACCCCTAAACGACCGCGCTCCGTGGTCGATGGAGGGGCGGAGTTCGGGTCGACCATGGAGGTAAGCGGTGGAAGCACGGTGCTCTCAATGCGGTACGCCAGTCGTCGAGATTCATCTGGCCGGGGAGCCGTCGAGCATGACGATGCGGTCATGCTCGATCTGTGACCACCGATCGTGGTACCGCCACGGCATCGAGGTCCCGCTCGAAGGAGTGCTCGCCACCCTCGGCGTCCCCTGACCTGCGCCGAGGCCCGGGGACCCAGTCGATAGGGTGGCAGACGTGGTGACAGAGGCGCCCGACGAGGCCGAAGAAGCGACCGAAGAAGAGACCGAGGAAGCGGCGGCCCTCGATGAGGACGGCGTCGAGGAGGACCCCGACGCCTGGGTGGTCGAACGCAAACGCGAGGACATAAGTCCGTCGCTCGTCGACCGGATCCGGGCCCGCCTGTCCGGTATGGACGCCGAGATCGCGATCACGGCGGGCGCGGTCGCGCTGATGACGTTCTACGTCGGCACCAAGCTCGGGCCCGTGTGGTCGAACACCACTCCGGCCGGCGGTGACATGGGCGCCCACGTGTGGGGCCCCGCCTTCCTCCGCGACGAGCTCCTGCCACAGGGGCGGATCTCCGGATGGACACCCGACTGGTACGCGGGCTTCCCCGCCTACCAGTTCTACATGGTGGTGCCGTCGTTGCTGATCCTCCTGCTGGACCTGCTCCTGCCCTACGGCGTGGCGTTCAAGCTGGTGGTCGTCGCCGGCCCCCTCGCCATGCCGGCCGCGTGCGCCATCTTCGCCGGGTTGGTCGGCTTCCGGTTCCCGACCCCCGCGGTGTTCAGCTTTGCCGCGGCCTGGTTCCTGTTCGACACGTCCTACACGATCTACGGCGGCAATCTCGCCTCGACCATGGCGGGCGAGTTCGCGTTCTCCCTCAGTCTGCCCCTCGCCATCGTGTACCTGGGAGTCGCGTGGCGCGGCATGCGGACCGGACGCCATCGAGCCCTCGCCGCGGTGCTTCTGGCCCTCTGCGGGCTGTGTCACATCATTCCGGCCTTCTTCGCCATCGCGGCAACCGGGGTGTTCTGGCTGTTCCGGCCCCGCAGCTCCAGCGGATGGTGGCGGGTGAGCAGCGTGTGGTGGGTGGCCACCATGGGAGTTGTAGCGGCGCTGCTCTCGGCGTTCTGGGTGGTGCCGTTCGCCGGTCGTAGCGCCTTCGTGAACGACATGGGCTGGGAGCGGACCACGCTGTACTGGGAGAACCTCTTCCCCCCTGACCTGCGCTGGTTGGTCCTGCTCGGCCTGTTCGGGGCGGGGGTGGCGGTCTACCTGCGCCATCAGGCGGGTATGGCGCTCGCCGTCCTGGGGCTGGTCGCCGCGGTCGCGTTCCGCTTCATCCCCGACGGACGGCTCTGGAACGCGCGGATCCTGCCCTTCTACCACCTGATCCTCTTCTTCCTGGCTGCCATCGCGGTCGCCGAGGGTCTCCGGCTCCTCGTCGGAGCGGGGTGGCGCCTGGTCGGAGCCGACCCGGAGTCGGCTGCGGGTCGTACCTCGCTTTCGGTCGTGGTGTTGGGGTTCAGCTCCCTGCTGGCCTTCGGCGGGTTGGCCGTCGATTTCCACGAGCCGTGGCTGCCGTTCTCCCACACCGGCGCCGACGCCGGATACCGGGCCCTCGGATTCACCGACCGCCAAGCCAACTTCATCCCGTTCTGGGCCGAGTGGAACTTCTCCGGCTACGAGGGCAAGCCCAACTACCGCGAGTACCACGACATCGTCACCGCCATGGGTGACATCGGCGAGGAGCACGGCTGCGGACGGGCCATGTGGGAATACGAGTCCGAGCTGGATCGATACGGCACGCCGATGGCTCTCATGCTGCTCCCCTTCTGGACCGATGGCTGCATCGGTTCGATGGAGGGGCTGTACTTCGAGGCGTCGACGAGCACCCCGTATCACTTCCTCAACCAGGACCTGCTCTCGGTCGCCCCGTCGAACGCCCAACGCGACCTCCCCTACACCCCGGGCCCGCCCACCGCCGACGATTTCCGGCTCGGTGTCGAGCACCTTCAGCTCATGGGCGTTCGCTACTACATGGCCTTCAGCGACTCGATGCTCGAGTTCGCCCGAGCCCATCCGGCGCTCACCGAGCTCGAGGGCGAGGGGTCGCCCCCCTGGACGGTGTTCCAGGTGGCGGACAGCGATCTGGTGACACCGCTCGAGCATCAGCCGGTGGTGTACAGCAACGTCGGTGATTCCGCCGATCGCTGGCTCGAACCCTCGGTCGCCTGGTACCAGGACCCGGTTGCCCAAGAGGTCTTCTGGGCCTCGTCGGGTCCCACCGACTGGGAGCGACTCCCCGTCGGTGAAGTGGCACCCCGTGAACCGCTCCCACCGGTCGAGATCACCGACGTCACGACCGACACCGACCGGATCAGCTTCGATGTCGACGAGGTCGGCGTACCGGTCCTGGTGAAGGCGAGCTACTTCCCGAACTGGAAGGTGTCGGGGGCCGAGGGGCCGTATCGGGTCACGCCGAACCTGATGGTCGTGATCCCGACCGACCAACACGTCGACCTCACCTACGGCTGGACCGCACTCGACATCCTGGCTTGGATCATGACCGTGTTCGGCATCGTCGGCGTCGTGCTGCTTGCCCGTCAGCCTCCCGTGCCGGAGGGCTGGCCCGTCCTCGGGCGGCAACGGTCCGGTGAGCCGACCGAGCGGGACGATGCCGACGACCCGCCGGGGTCGGACGACCCGGTCGTGGCGGACGACCCGGATCCACCCGACGACCCGGCTGAAGCCGATCTCGTCGCGCCCTGATGATCAAGCGGATGAAACGGCTCCTCGTCGGTGGCCTGCTGGCCACCGTGATCGACGTGGGCCTCTTCGTGGGCCTCTATGTCGGCGTGGATCTCCGGGCCCTGCCGGCCGATGCCATCGCTCTCGTCGTGGCCGGCGTGTTCTCCTTCTGGTTCCACCGCGTCCTGACCTTTCCCGGGGATCTCCGTGTCCGGTGGATGGCGCGCCCCTTCGTAGTCATCGCGACGATGACGACCGGGGCGGTCGTGGACCTGTCCGTGCTGGCGGTGTTGAGCCAGATCCTCGGCGATGGTGCGGGCACCATCGTGGCAAAGGTGGCGGCGGTGGCCATCGCCGCCCTCGTCCGACTCACCTTGTACCGTCGCACGCTCTTCGCGCTCGTACGCGAAGACATCGACACGCCGGTCGACCGCCCGGCGTTGAGTGGCGGGCCTCGCCTGTCGGTCGTGGTACCGGCCTACGGAGAAGGCGACCGCATCGGTACGACGGTCACGCGACTCAACGCCGCGCTCGTCGATGTAGAGGCTCGAGGAGGCGTCGAGGTCATCGTCGTCGACGACGGGTCGAGCGACGACACGGCCGAGAACGCCAGGGTCGCCGGCGCCGATCGGGTCCTGGTCTTCGATGAGAACCGCGGCAAGGGTGCCGCCGTACGCGAGGGCATGCTCGAAGCCGAGGGACGGACGATAGCGTTCGTCGACGCCGACCTGGCATACAACCCGGCCCTCCTGCTCGAACTGTTGGCCGCCGTCGAATCCGGCTGGGACGTGGCGGTCGGGAGCCGCCAACACACCGACACCACCACCCTCGTGCGGGCCGGCCGACTCCGCGAGCTCGGAGGCAGGGCGGTGAACCTCCTGAGCCACCTCGTGCTGCTCGGCCATCACCGTGACACCCAGTGCGGCATCAAGGCCTTGCGCCGCGATGCGGCACAGGCGGTCTTCAGCCGGACCAGGGTCGACCGGTTCGCCTTCGACGTGGAGCTCTTCTACCTGATCGAGCGGTACCGGTTCTCGTTGATCGAGCTCCCGGTCAGGGTCGAGAATTCGCTGCGGTCCACGGTGCGCATCGTTCCGGCGACGATCGGTCTGATCGCTGATCTGTTCCGCATCCGGATCTGGGCCCGTCGGGGACTCTACGATCTCGACCCCGTGGACCGCGACCGCCTGGTCCGGCCCGACGTGGCCACGGTGGCCGACGGCGACAGTACGGTGCCTCGTCATGGTTGACATCGATGCAGTGTTCAAGGCCTACGACGTGAGGGGACTGGTGCCGGCACAGCTCGACGCGGAGCTGTGCGGCCGTATCGGGGCCGCCTTCGCCCGGTTCGCCAAGGGTCAGGATCCGTCGGTGAGTCGCGTGCTCATCGCCCGGGACATGCGCCCTTCGGGTCCGGAACTGGTCGCGCGATTCGCCGACGGTGTGCGGGGTCAGGGCTTGGACACGGTCGATCTCGGCATGGGCTCGACCGACCTCCTGTACTTCGCCTCGGGCTCACTCGACGCACCCGGCGCGATGTTCACCGCCTCGCACAACCCGGCCGGCTACAACGGCATCAAGTTCTGTCTCGCGGGAGCGAAGCCGGTCGGCGACGAGAGTGGCCTGGCCGTCATCCGCGAAACGGCCCGATCCGGCATCGTCCCACTGGACGAGCGCGGCTCCGGCTGCGAGATGGACGTGCTGGATGCGTTCGTCACCCACGTACACGGGTTCGTGGACACCGACGTTCTCCGGCCGCTGAAGGTCGTGGCCGACGTCGCCAACGGGATGGGGGGCCTGGTGGTCCCAGCCGCGTTCGCCGACCTCCCGTTCGATCTCGAAGTCATGTATCCCGAGCTCGACGGAACGTTCCCGAATCATCCGGCCGACCCCATCCAACCCGAGAACCAGGAGGACCTGAGGGCCCGGGTGCTCGAGGTTGGTGCCGATGTCGGGTTGGCCTTCGACGGAGACGCCGATCGGGTCTTCCTGGTCGACGAACGGGGCGAGGGCCTCTCGGGTTCGACGACCACCGCCCTCGTCGCCGCGGCCATCCTCGAACGCGATCCGGGTTCGAAGATCATCCACAACCTGATCTGTTCCCGTTCGGTGGCCGAGGTCGTCACCGAGTTGGGCGGTATCCCGGTTCGGTCACGGGTCGGTCACTCCTTCATCAAGGCGGTGATGGCCGAGACCGGAGCGGCGTTCGGTGGGGAGCACTCGGCGCACTACTACTTCAGGGACAACTGGCGGGCCGATTCGGGCCTCATCGCATCGCTGGTGGTGCTCGAGGTCCTGTCGAAGACCGGTGAGCCTCTGAGCGAACTGCGCAAGGAGTTCGAACGGTACGCGGCCTCGGGCGAGATCAACACCGAGGTCGACGACCCGGGAGCTGTCATCGATCGGGTCGCCGAGGCCTATCCCGAAGGTGAGCAGGATCGGCTAGACGGCCTCACCGTCCAGTTCGAGGACTGGTGGTTCAACCTGAGACCCAGTAACACTGAACCCCTGTTGCGGTTGAATCTGGAAGCCGCCGATGCCGACTCGTGCGCCGCTCGGGTGGCCGAAGTTCGTTCCCTCCTGGAAGGTTGAACATGGGACTCGATCCGCAGTTGCTCGAGGTCTTGGCTTGTCCCGAGGACAAGGGGCCCCTGCTCTACTTCGAGAACGAGGATGCGCTCTACAACCCGCGCCTGCATCGCAGATACCCGGTGCGCGACGACATTCCGGTGATGCTCATCGACGAGGCCGAGGCGGTCGACGACGACGAGCACGATCGGCTCATGGCGAAGGCGCAGGCGGAGGGTATCGAGCCGACCTGGACCGAGGGATGAGGCCAGCGCGGCCGAGGTCCTCGGCGTGAGCCAGCGTCACGACTCGTTGGACATGCTGGGCACGACGCTGGCACTGCCCGAGCAGTTCGATGTCGCCCGCCGATCGGCCCGAGAGGTGCTTCCGCATGTGGGCCTACCATCGGGCGCCGATGTCGATGCGGTGGTCGTCGCCGGGATGGGCGGCAGTGGCATCGCCGGTGACGTCCTCGCCGCCATCGGCGCGACTGCGGCCACGGTTCCCGTCGTGGTTGCGAAGGACTATTCCCTTCCGGCATTCGTCGGTCCTCGCATCCTGGTCGTCGCCGTGTCGTTCAGCGGCACCACCGAGGAGACCCTCGAGGCCGTCGATCAGGCGGCGGCGGCAGGTGCGCCGTGGGTCGCCGTCACATCGGGAGGCGAGCTGGCCGAGCGATCCGCGGCCGCCGGTCGTCCCGTCCTCCCCGTCGACGACACCATCCCGATGCCACGAGCCGGAATCGCTGCCGTCTCGGTCCCTCCGCTGGTGCTCATGGACCAGCTCGGCCTGCTCGGCGGTGCGGCCGAGATGCTCGACGCGGCGTCGGCACAGCTGCATCGCCGCCGCGCCGCCATCGTGGCCGACGATGCAGAGATCCGGACCTTGGCTCGGCACGTCGATCGGACCGTGCCCCTCATCTACGGCGGAGGCCGGATCGGCCACCTGGCCGCGCTGCGCTGGAAGAACCAGGTCAACGAGAACGCAAAGGCTCCGGCGTTCGCCAATCAGCTTCCCGAGCTGATGCACAACGAGGTCTGTGGCTTCGGTCTGCACGGCGACATGACCCGGCAGGTGTTCAGCGTCATCGAGCTCCGCCATTCCGGCGAGCATCCCCAGGTGGGCCGCCGATTCGAGCTGCTCCGACCGCTGGTCGACGAGGTCGTCCACGAGCGCTTCGTGGTGGAAGCCGCCGGGGACGGACCGCTGGCCCAGTTGCTGGACCTCGTGCTCATCGGTGATGTCTGGTCGCTGCACCTCGCGTTCGACCAGGATCTCGATCCCGGCCCCGTGCCGGTGCTGGACGACATCAAGGCCGCACTGGCCCGGGAGGCCTGACCGGCCGACGAGGCTCCCTCACGCCCCGAGGTAGGCCTCGATCACCCTGGGGTCCCGGGCCACCTCGTCCGCATCGCCCTGCGTGACCAGCGCTCCGGATTCGAGCACGTAGGCGCGATCGGCAACGGCGAGCGCAACGCCCGCCAGCTGCTCGACGAGGAGGATGGTCAGCCCGGTCGAGGCCAGGTCCGCGATGACCTCGAAGAGCGACTCCACGACCCGCGGGGCCAATCCGAGTGACGGTTCGTCGAGGAGGAGACACTTCGGCCGGGCCATGAGACCACGGCTGATGGCGAGCATCTGTTGCTCACCGCCCGACAGGAGCCCTGCGAATTGGCGCCGCCGCTCGCCGAGGACGGGGAACTGTTCGTACACCGATTCGAGGTCGGCCGCGACGCCCGACCGGTTGCGGCGGCGGCGGAAGGCACCGAGGCCCAGGTTCTCCTCGACGGTCATCGCGGGGAAGACCCGGCGCCCCTCGGGAACGTGCGCCATGCCCAGCCGGGCGATCTGATCGGGCGGCATCCGGTCGATTCGCAGTCCGTCGAGCTCGACGCACCCGGTCGAGCGCTGAAGGCCGTCCCGAACCGCCGAGAGGGCACGCAGCGTGCTGCTCTTGCCGGCGCCGTTTCCTCCGATGATCGTCACCACCTCCCCGGTGGCGACGTCGAGGTCGAGATCGACCACGGCACGCGCCATCCCGTAGCTGACGTTGAGTCCGCGGACCTTCAACATCGGCGGAGAGTTGTCGTTCATGCCGAGCTCCCGAGATAGGCCTCGACGACCGCTGGATCGGCGCGGACATCGGCCGGTGTGCCCTCGGCGATCTTGCGGCCGTAGTCGAGCACGGTGACAGCGTCCGCCAGGTCCATGACCAGGTCCATGTGGTGTTCGATCAACAGGACGGTCAGACCGTCAGATCGAAGCCGGCGGATGAGTTGGGCGAGATCCTCGACCTCGCTGGCCTGCATTCCGGCAGCGGGCTCGTCCATCAGGAGGACCTGGGGTTCGGCCATGAGGGCCCGGGCGATCTCGAGCCGGCGGAGATCGCCGAGGGGCAGCGAACCGGCCTGATCGTCGGCGCGATCGGCGAGGCCGACGAGCTCGAGGGTGGCGAGGGACTCTCGGCCCGCCTCGAGTCGCTGCCGCTGTGCCGCCGGTAGGCCCAACACCGCTGTGGCCGGGTTGCCGTGGGCTGACACGTGACCGCCGGTGGCGACGTTCTCCATGACGGTCATCTGGCGCCATATCTGGAGATTCTGGAACGTCCGGGCGAGTCCTAGTCCGGTCCGTCGGTGGGTCGGCTGGTCGGTGATGTCCGCATGCCCCAGGCGAACCGACCCTCCGTCCGCAGCGTAGAAGCCGGTCAGGACGTTGATGAGCGTGCTCTTCCCCGAGCCGTTCGGACCGATGACCGCGTGGACCGATCCATTGGCGACGGCTAGATCGATCTCGTCGAGCGCGCGGAGACCGCCGAACCGCTTGGTGAGCGCCTTGGCCTCGAGGACGACCGGTGTCGGCGTGGTCGCGCTCGACGGTCGACGGGGAGGTGTCCCGCCCTCGTCGGAGAGTTGGGCCCGGAGGGGCAGTGAGCTCGAATTCCCCGAGACGCCCCACCGGCGGGCCGCTCTACGGATCAGGTCGAGGATGCCGCCGGGGAGGAACAGCACGACGAGCAGGCCGACGGCCGTGACGATCTCGTCCTCGTTGTTGCGAAAGCCGTCGCCCAGCTGCTGGCCGAGCAACTGGGCGCCGAGCTCGAGGAAGATCCCCCCGAGGATCGGTCCGGCGAAGCCGCCGATCCCGCCGATGAAAGCGGCCAGGACCGGTCGAATGGACTCGAAGGTCCCCACCGCGTTGGTGGAGATCTCGGCCACGTTGGGGCTCGCTGCCTTGATGGCCCCCATCAGCGCGATGAGTGCCGACGAGAGAGCGAAGGCCCCGACCTTCACCCAGTAGCCGTCGATGCCGGCCGAGCGAGCCGCGATCTCGGAGTCGCGCACCGCGTTCATCGCCCGTCCCCACCGGCTCCGGCGGAGATTCCAGATGAATGCCGCCGCGATCCCGAAGCCGATCGCTGTGAGGTAGTAGTGACCGAGGAACACGTTGTTGCGGGCCAGCGGGCCGAGATCGGCGGAGTCGAGTGTGCCCGTCGTGGCCCCGCGTTCGAACAGCCCGGGGAAGACGCCCGAGATGGTGAGGAAGAGGCTGCCGAACGCGAAGGTCACCACCGTGAGATAGAAGCCCTTCAGGTGGCAGCACATGAGGGCCAGCCCGACCCCCAGCAGGCCTCCGACGACGAATGCGAAGGGGAGGGCGAGGAGTCCACCGAGACCGAGCTCACCGGCCCAGATGCCACCGGCGAACAGACCGGTCAGCACGAAGGCCGAGTGGCCGAGCGACAGGAGTCCGGTTTGGCCGATCAGGACGTTGGCGGCGAGGGCCGCCGCCGCCAGGGCCAACGCCTCGGTCCCGGCCAGGATCCACGTGCGATCGTCGGTGGTGGTGAGCGGCACGGTGAGCTCACCCAGGGCGATGATCCCGGAGGTCAGCACGAGGAAGCCGGCGAGGGTGAGCCAGCGGCCGATCTGTCGGTTTCCGACGGCAAGCCTCTTTCCGCCGGCGAGCCTCCCTCCGTCGACTGGCCGGCCCTCCGGCCCGCTGCCGTCCGATGAGGTCGTGCCGACCGGATCGAAGTTCTCGGCGACGATCCGCCGGATCAGGCCTCGGGGCACGGGCGCCTCGACGTCGGCGGAGCTCACACCTTCTCCACCACCGGCTCGCCGAACAGACCCGTCGGCCGGATGGCGAGCACGGCGAGGAACACGGCGAAGACCACGAACTGCTCCCACGCGCTCACATTCTCGATGAATGGGATCTCGGGCCCCCACACGGCGAGCACGGATCGGACCAGGCCGATGAGATAGCCACCGACGATGGCGCCTCGCGTGGAGCCGAGTCCCCCGAGCACCGCCGCGACGAAAGCCTGGATGCCGATGACGGGGAAGGTCAGCGGGCTGATGCCGGTGTCGGCCCCGATGAGGATCCCGGCGAGGGCCGCGAGGCAGCCGGCCAGGGCGAACGAGCCGACTACGACCTTGCGAGGGCTGATGCCGACCAGCGACGCCATGAACGGGTCCTGGGCAACCGAGCGGAAGGCTCGACCCAGAACGGTCCGGTGCTGGACCAGTTCGAGAACGGCCAGCAGCAGGATCGTTCCCATCACCAGAGTCAGCGTCGGGGCGTCGAGCGTGACGCCTTCGACGGGCTGGGATCCCCTCCATCCACCGATCGAGTCGATGAACTCGACCGATACCGGCTGGGTGCCGTACCGATCGGCCAGGAAGCCGTTCTGGAGCAGGAGGCCGAGTGCAGCCGTGGTCAGGATCCACGAGACGTCGGTCTGTTGGGCGCGACGACCCAGCGGCCAGATACCCAGGACCCAGATGAGCACACCGACGACCGCCGCTCCGGCCGAAGCGAGGGCCACGGCCACGAGTGGGGGGAATCCGTTGTGGGCAGGGTCGACCGCATCGAAGAAGAACCAGGCCCCGGCCAGGAGGAGCGCGCCCTGCGCGAAGTTCACCACGCGGCTGCTGGCGTAGATGATCGTGTATCCGAACGCGACCAGCGCCAGGATCGATCCGACGACCAGCGTGCCGCGCAGGACGAGGAGCAGCTCGGTCATCGGCCGTAGCGAGGTGGTCCGGCGCGTGTCGGGGTCAGTGGATGGGACACGCTGAGGTCATCTCGACGGCGGTACCGGTCGCGTCGGCCGGCGTCTTGGTGCACTGGCACCCATAGCCGCCTTCCAGGATCTCGTCCATGAGCTCGGGAGCGATGCTGCGGTTGGCCTCGAGCGTCGGGCGCACGAGATGGACCGGGGCGTAGTCCCGATCCGACAGGTTCTCCTGCCACTCCCGTCCGAGGCTGTAGGGCGGGTCGGCGTCGACGGCCGTCGACCGTTCGAGCGTGACCAGGCACAGGTCTTCGGGCCTCGTTCGAGCGTGTCGGTCGGCGGTGAACGAGAACGGTACGCGGGTCGCGAACTGCAGGGATTCGATCGATTCGATGGCGGTGACGATTGCTTCGCGGTCGGTGGCCGACCCGGCCTCGCGGATACCGGAGAGGAGCGTCCACAGCCCGTCGGCCGGTTCGTTCTCGCCGGCGATGAAGGTCTTCTCGTCGGTGTGCTTCCTGCCCATCTCGACGATCGGAACGTTGGGGACGTTGAGGACGCCGCCGAGGGTCCACGCCGTGATCGACCCGGTCTTGGCCGCCTCGCCGGCCAGGTCCACCCAGACCGGCTCGCCCATGTTGGCCGGTGTGCCGAACAGGTGCGGGGCGAAGGTGCCGGGGTCCTTGGCTGTCGGTGTGTCGACGTATCCCAGCCCCTGGGCGTCGAGCTCCTGGACGATGAGCGCGGTCTCCTCCGGACCACCGGCGATGATCACCGACTGAGCGTTCGTGTCACGGAGCTGGTTGACCAGTCCACCGAAGTCCTTCTGACCGAGCGAGTAGCCGATGTCGGGGTGGGTGGCCAGCCCGAACTGATCGGGGATCTCGGCGTAGATCCGGTCGATGTCCTGCGCATAGGGGGCGGTCAGGAGAACATCGCGAACGAGCACGGTGTCGGTGTAGCCGCGGTCGTCGGTGACGTAGCCGGTCAGTTGGTTGAGGGCGTCGTCGACCCCGATCAGGAACTGGAATACCGACCGTGGAGCATCCGGCTGGGGCCACAGCTGGCCGGAGACGCTGAGATCCTCGAAGACCGAGATGATCGGCATGTTGTCCCGCTTGATCTGTTCGGCGAGTGGGCGAAGGCCGATAGCGGTGCACCAGAGGATCCCGGACAGATTCGCGGTACTCGCGAGCTGGGAGTACGCCGGTTCGGTGGCGGCGGTGAGCTGTTCGCCGGGGGCGTCGACCTCGACGGTGGTGACCTTGCGCCCACCGATGCCGCCGTTGGCATTGATCTCGGCGGTCGCCGCCTGGAGCGACCGGCGGGTCACGTCTCCCACGAAGGTGAACGCTCCGGAGAAGGGAGCGACCACGCCGATGACGATCTCGTCGACATCGGTGATGCTCACCGTGTCCTGTGCCGTGGAGCCGATCGTGCCGTCGGCGTTGGACAGGGTCGTGCCCGACCCGGTCGCCGGCCCGTCCTGGACCGACTTGTCACCACAGGCCGAGAGGATCGTGCCGGCGCCGGGGATGAACAACATTCCCGCACCTGCGCCCGCCATGCGGCGGATGGCATCCCGCCGCGAGAGTCGCAACCCCGGTCGGATGTGTGGCGCGCCCGATCGACGGCCTGGCTGATCGGACATGTTCCCCCCTGAGTTCCTCGCTCCCGGCGAGGGTAATACAGCAGGGCTGTATGGAGGCAAATCACGCTGCGGTCGAGAGACCGTGGCCTTTCGCCTTCCCGATGCGTACACTCTGATCTCGACCTCACGGTCTTCGGGCTGTCCTGCAAGGAGCCAGCTGGCCCCAGCCCATTTCGACCGGCGCAACCGCGCCCAGGACAGCCGCGCCCCAGGGGCGCCAGAAGGAGCACACCGTGACCACCACCGATCTCAACGGCGACTTCAAGGTCGCCGATCTCTCCCTGGCCGAGTTCGGCCGCAAGGAGATCCGCCTGGCCGAACACGAGATGCCCGGTCTGATGGCGACCCGGGCCGAGTACGCCGACGCGCAGCCCCTGGCCGGCGCGCGGATCATGGGCTCATTGCACATGACCATCCAGACCGCCGTTCTCATCGAGACGTTGACCGCGCTCGGCGCAGACGTCCGCTGGGTGTCGTGCAACATCTTCTCCACGCAGGACCATGCGGCGGCCGCCGCCGTCGTCGGCCCGGACGGAACCCCCGAGAACCCGAAGGGCGTACCGGTCTTCGCCTGGAAGGGCGAGACCCTCGACGAGTACTGGTGGTGCACACAGCAGGCCCTGGTATGGCCCGACGGTGGGCCCAACATGATCCTCGACGACGGCGGCGACGCCACGATGCTCGTTCACAAGGGTGTCGAGTTCGAAAAGGCGGGCGCCGTGCCGGCCACCACCGACGCCGATTCAGAGGAATACGGCGTGGTGCTCGAACTCCTTCGAGCGTCGCTGGCCGACGACCCCACCCGGTGGACGCAGATCTCTCCTGGCATCAAGGGCGTGACCGAGGAGACGACCACCGGCGTCCACCGGCTCTACCAGATGGCCGAACAGGGAGCCTTGCTCTTCCCGGCCATCAACGTCAACGACTCGGTGACGAAGTCGAAGTTCGACAACCTCTACGGCTGTCGGCACTCACTGGTCGACGGCATCAACCGGGCCACCGACGTGATGATCGGCGGCAAGATCGCCGTCGTCTGCGGGTACGGCGACGTGGGCAAGGGATGTGCGCAGTCACTCCGGGGCCAGGGCGCTCGCGTGCTCATCACCGAGATCGATCCCATCTGTGCTCTGCAGGCGGCGATGGAGGGATTCCAGGTCGTCCGGCTCGAGGATGTCCTCGACACCGCCGACATCTTCATCACCACGACGGGGAACTTCGACATCATCACCGCCGAACACATGGCCCGTATGAAGCACCAGGCCATCGTGGGCAACATCGGTCACTTCGACAACGAGATCGACATGGCCGGCATCCAGCGGATGAGCGACGTCCAGCGGGTCAACATCAAGCCGCAGGTCGACGAGTTCGTCTTCCCCGACGGCCACTCGGTGCTCGTGCTCGCCGAAGGTCGGCTGCTCAACCTCGGCTGCGCCACCGGTCACCCCAGCTTCGTCATGTCCAACAGCTTCACCAACCAGGTGATCGCACAGATGGAGCTGTTCGGGAGGACCGATCAGTACCCGATCGGGGTGTACACCCTGCCCAAACTCCTCGACGAGAAGGTCGCCCGGCTGCACCTCGACGCGCTGGGGGTCCGGCTCACCGAGCTCACCCAGGAGCAGGCCGACTACATCGGCGTCCCGGTGGGTGGGCCGTACAAGCCCGAGCACTATCGGTACTAGCGAGCGGATCGCTCAGCCGGTGTAGGTCGGCTGAGCGACGACCGCAGCCTCGACCGCGGTGGGCTCCAGAGTCTGTTCCAACACCACCACCGGAACTTCGGTCGTGGTGCTCGGCGCCTCGGTGGTCGTCGGCGCGAGCGTCGTGGTCGTCGGTGCGATCGTCGTGGTCGTCGGTGCGACCGTCGTGGCCGTCACGTCCTTGACGCAGGCGAAGTTCATGGTGAGCCCGCCGCTGCTGACCCCGTGGGCTCCCAGGCGGATCTCGACCTTGACGGTCTCGCCGATGATGACGGTGGCGCCGCTGGCGACGACGCCCTCGGGTGTGGTCTCCACGTCGGCAATCGTCGTGACCACACCATCGGTGGTCACGATGAGGTCGGTGTCGGGATGGGTCGACGAGTTGTTCTCCCACACGAGGTCGATGTCGCACGAGGCGCCCACGAGATCGGCCTCGACCGGCAGGTCGGCGACACCGATGACGTCGCCGGGATCACCACGCACCACCGAGTCGACCGGGATGACCAGGTCATCGGTAGCCCCGGCCGGCGCTGCGGCCCAGAAAAACAGTGGTACGGCTCCGGTCAAGAGGACCGCTCCGATACGACGCATGCTCCACCTCCACGCTCAATCGATGCCGCAACTCCGCAAAGCACCGTCAGTAGTCAATCACAGCGCATCACCGCACCGGGGGATCAGCCTCCGCGCCTCGCTGTCACAGGGGCCGACCATACTCGGACCGTGCTCCTTCCCAAGACGTGCGCCGCGTGCGGTGACCCTGCGGCCGCGGTCTGTGACCGCTGCTCGATCGGCCTCGCGGCGCCGCTGGTCACCGATCCGGTCGTCGGCCTCGATTCGCTCACGAGCCTCTACCGGTGGAACGACACCAGCCGAGCCCTCGTCGCCGCTCTCAAGTACCGAAACGCAAAGGCGGTCGTGCCTTGGCTGGCGGTCAGGCTGGCTGCCGCGGCCCGTGGTCGGTTCGATCGCGTCACCTGGCTGCCCACCACGCCGGATCGGCGTCGACGGCGGGGCTTCGACCAGGCCGAGCTGCTGGCCCGGGCGGTCGCCCGGCGCCTCGACCTGCCGGTCGTCCGGCTCCTCGTCCGCGACCGCGGACCAGGCCAGACCGGCGCTCCGGCTCACGTCCGTTCTCGGGCACCGCGCTTGCGGGTTCGCCGGCCCGTCCGGGGAATCGTCCTCGTCATCGACGACGTGTGCACCACCGGGACCAGCATGAGCCGGGCCGGCCAGGCGCTGGCAGCGGCCGGCGCCGATGCCGTCCACGGGCTCACGGTCGCCCGGGTGAGCTGACGCGGCATTCGCGGCCGCGAGCGCGCCCGACCAGGCCGGTCGGGCGCGACATCACGTACGATCGAATCCTGGTGCAGGGTGCATCGCTCGAAAGGAGCTCTTCGGTGGACGTCTCGGTCAGTGGTCGCAACGTGCAGGTGTCGGATCAGGTCCGCGCGGCGGCGGAGGACAAGATCGGCAAGCTCGATCGGTTCCTCCGTGGCCTCGACAGAGCTGAGGTGCACTTCTTCGAGGAGAAGAACCCCCGGATCGAGGAGCGCGACATCTGCGAGGTCACCCTCGAGGGTCACGGCCATCATGTGCGATGCAAGGTGAGCGGTGTGGACGAGCTGCAGGCGCTCGATCGAGCGGTCGACAAGCTCGAGCACCAGCTCCACAAGCTCAAGACGAAGATGAAGCGGTACGACAAGCACGCCAAGAACGGGCACGGGGTCGTCGCCACGGTGCCGGCCGAGGCCATGGCGGTCCTGACCGACCCGATCACCGCCGACGAAGAGGTCGCCGCCGAGCTGGGCTACCGCATCGTCAAGGTCAAGCACGTCGACGTCGTCGACATGACGCCTTCGGATGCCGCGTTGCAGATGGATCTGGTCAATCACCCCTTCTACTTCTTCACCGACCGTCAGACCGGCAAGCCGGCTGTGGTCTACCGCCGCGAGGACGGCGACGTGGGCATGCTGATCAGCCAGGACTGAAGATCCCTCCACCACGCGCCAAGGCCCGGGACACGGGGTCCTGGCGCGTGGTGCCGGTCGGTAGACTCGGCTGCTCATGGGTATTTTCGATCGTGTCCTCCGCGCCGGCGAAGGCCGCAAACTCAAAGCCATCCAAGCTCTCGTGCCCGACATCAACGCGCTCGAGCCCGAGATGGAGGCTCTCCGCGACGACGAGCTGAAGGCCAAGACCGGCGAATTCCGGCAGCGCATCGACCGGGGCGAGGACATGGAAGACCTCCTGGTCGAGTCCTTCGCCGTCGTCCGCGAGGCGGCCCAGCGCACGATCGGTCAGCGTCACTACGACGTCCAGCTCATGGGCGGCGCAGCCCTGCATCTCGGATGGGTCGGCGAGATGAAGACCGGTGAGGGAAAGACCCTGGTCTCGACCCTGCCGGCATATCTGAACGGTCTCACCGGCCAAGGCATGCACATAGTGACGGTCAACGACTACCTGGCCACCCGTGACGCCGAGTGGATGGGCCAGGTTCACGAGTGGCTCGGGCTCTCGATCGGTCTCGTGGTCCCGGGCAACTTCGACCGCGAACACAAGCGGGCCCAGTACGGCTGCGACATCACCTACGGGACCAACAACGAGCTCGGCTTCGATTACCTCCGGGACAACATGGCGCTGAGCCGCGAGGACCAGGTCCAGCGAGGCCACGTGTACTGCCTGGTCGACGAGATCGACTCGATCCTGATAGACGAGGCACGCACGCCGCTCATCATCAGTGGCCGCGTCGCCGACGCAGCCAAGCTCTACTACGACTTCGCTGCCATCGTCCGCGGGCTCCAGCCCGAGGAGCACTATGACGTCGACGAAGAGAAGCGGATCGTGTCGCCCACCGAAGAGGGCATCGAAGCCGTCGAACGGGCGCTCGGCGTCGAGAACATCTACGACGGTGTGTCACAGAACCTGGTTCACCAGCTCGGCGTGGCGTTGCGGGCCAAGGAGCTCTTCCATCGTGACCGCGACTACCTGGTGGCCGACGGTCAGGTGAAGATCGTCGACGAGTTCACCGGGCGCGTGCTCGACGGCCGCCGGTGGTCCGACGGTCTCCACCAGGCGGTCGAGGCCAAAGAAGGCGTCAAGATCAAGGAAGAGAACCAGACGCTGGCCACCGTCACGCTGCAGAACTACTTCCGGATGTACGAGAAGCTGGCCGGCATGACGGGCACGGCCGAGACCGAGGCGTCCGAGCTGAACAGCACCTACGGCCTCCACGTGGTGCCGATCCCCACCAACAAGCCGGTGATCCGGACGGACAAGGCCGACCTGGTCTACAAGACCGAGGACGGCAAGTTCGGCGCCGTCGTGGAGGACCTGCTCGACCGTTACGAGGTCGGCCAGCCCGTCCTGGTGGGAACCGCATCGGTCGAGCACTCCGAGAAGCTCTCGGGGATTCTCCAGAAGAGGGGCATCCCCCATCAGGTCCTCAACGCCAAACAGCACACGAAGGAAGCCCACGTAGTCGCGCAGGCCGGGCGCGTCGGCGCCATCACCGTCGCCACCAACATGGCCGGCCGAGGCGTCGACATCATCCTCGGGGGCAACCCGGAGATCGCGGCCGAGATCGACGTCAAGGCCGAGGGACTGGACCCCGACAGCGAAGAGGGCCGGACGCGGGTGGTCGAACTGCACGCCAAGTACGAATCGGAGATGCGAGCCGAAGGCGACAAGGTCCGCGAGCTCGGTGGGGTCTACGTGCTCGGGACCGAGCGGCACGAATCGCGTCGGATCGACAACCAGTTGCGCGGTCGTTCCGGCCGGCAGGGCGACCCGGGCGCCTCCCGCTTCTACCTTTCGCTCGAGGACGATCTCATGCGCCTGTTCGCCACCGGGGCCATGAACTGGGTCATGGATCGTGCGCTCCCCGACGATGTGCCGATCGAGTCGAAGATGGTCACCAAGTCGGTCGAACGGGCCCAGAACACCGTCGAGCAACGCAACGCCGAGATTCGTCAGAACGTGCTCAAGTACGACGAGGTGATGAACGAGCAGCGCAAGGTGATCTACAAGCGCCGCGATCAGATCCTCGACGGTGAGGATCTGCGGGAAGAGGCCGACGATGCGCTCGACCGAGCCGTCGGCAGCGCCATCGAGACCTTCTGCGTGGCCGACTTCGCCGAGGAATGGGACATCGGTGGCCTATTGGGCGAGGTGCGCAACATCTGGCCGACCGAGCTGACCGCCGAGGCGCTCGAGGCCGCCGACGTCACCGAGGACCTGAAGGGGTTGTTGCTGACCGACGCGGCCGAGCACTACGCGAGGCGCGAGTCGGTGGTCGGCTCCGAGGTGATGCGCGAGCTCGAGCGTCGGGTCATGTTGCGCATCCTCGACCGCCGATGGCGCGAGCACCTCCAGGAGATGGACTATCTCCGCGACGGCATCGGCCTGCGGGCCATGGGGCAGAAGGATCCCCTCATGGAGTGGCAGCGCGAGGGCTTCGAGATGTTCGGCCAGATGATGGACGGTGTCTCCACGGACTTCGTCACCTACGTCCTCAACATGAACATCCAGATCAAGCCCCCCGAGGAGCAGACCGGTGGCGGCGCCGATGTGGCCGACATGTCCTATTCGGCCCCGGATGCGCCGGTCCAGGACATCTCCGCCGGTCGGGCGTCGCGCCCTGCGGCCGCGGCCGAGGGCGCCGTCCTGCCCCCCACCGGCCCCAAGCCCGACGAGACGGCGGCGCACACCCCGGTGGTCAAGTCCGACTGGGACAAGACCGGTCGCAACGAGCCCTGCCCGTGTGGATCGGGTAAGAAGTTCAAGCACTGCCACGGCCGATAGCGGGCTCGCCGACCATGCAGGAGCTCCACGATCAGATCGCCGCGTTGGCCGACCGGCTCGGCCAGGCCGAGCAGTATCTCCGGGTTGACGAGCTGCGCCTGCAGAAGCCGCAGCTCGAGGCCGAGTTCGAGAAGCCCGACCTGTGGGACGACGCCGAGGCAGCCCGCCGGATGCAGACCGACCTCGCCGCCGTCAACGACGATCTCGACCTCTTCGACAGCCTCGAACAGCGCATCGAGGACGTGACGACATTGCTGGAACTGGCCGAGGAGGAGGCCGATGAGTCGTTCGTCGCCGAGATCGCCGCCGCCACCGAGCAGATCGCGGCCGAGTTCGACGAGCTCGAGCTCCGATCGCTGTTCACCGGCGAGTACGACGACGGCGACGCCGTGTGCTTCGTGAAGTCGGGTGAGGGAGGGACCGATGCCCAGGACTGGGCCGAACTGTTGTTGCGGATGTACCGGCGTTGGGCCGAGCGGCGAGGATTCGACGTCGAGATCGACTCGGTGAACGAAGGCCAGGAGGCCGGCATCAGCTCGGCCGAGTTCCTGGTCCGGGGCCGGCACGCCTACGGGTTGCTCCAGTCGGAGCACGGCGTGCATCGGTTGGTGCGCCTGTCGCCCTTCAACAAGGACTCGAAACGCCAGACCGCATTCGCCTCGCTGCAGGTCGTGCCGTTCTTCGACGAGGTCACCAGCGAGGTGGACATCGACGAGAAGGACCTGCGGATCGATACCTACCGGTCCTCGGGGGCGGGCGGCCAGCATGTGAACGTCACCGACTCGGCCGTCCGAATCACCCATCTGCCGTCGGGCATCGTGGTGTCCTGCCAGAACGAGCGCAGCCAGCACCAGAACAAGGACCGCGCCATGCAGATCCTCGCCGCCCGCCTGCTGGATCTCGAGCGCAAGAAGCGGGAGGACGAGCTGGCCGGGATCGCGGGCGAGGCGAAAGCGGTCGGGTTCGGAAGCCAGATCCGCTCGTACGTGATGCAGCCCTACCAGATGGTCAAGGACCTGCGGAGCAATCACGAGACCGGCGACGTCGAGGGTGTCCTCGACGGCGGTGTTGATCAATTCATGGAGGCCTTCCTGCGCTGGCGGCGGTCGGGTGACTGAATCTTCCCCGGTGCCACCACTTCGGGTGCGGCTTGGACCAGACTCGGCGAGAGTGGAGAAGCCATGATCAAGCTGAAGGACGTCTCGAAGACCTACAAGGGTGAGGTCGTCGCCCTGCGCGACGCGTCCGCCGACATCGCCAAGGGGGAGTTCGTCTTCCTGGTCGGAGCGTCAGGCTCCGGCAAGTCGACGTTTCTTCGCCTGGTGAACCGCGAGGAGCGTCCCACCGGCGGCGAGATCTGGGTCGCGGGGAAGAACACCAACGAGCTCAGCAGCTGGAAGGTGCCCTACCTGCGTCGCAACATCGGGTCGGTCTTCCAGGACTTCAAGCTCCTGCCCAACAAGACGGTGGCCGAGAACGTCTCGTTCGCTCTCGAGGTCATCGGTCGTCCCCGCCACGTCATCCGCTCCCAGGTCCCCGCCATCCTCGAGCTCGTCGGCTTGGCCAAGAAGGTCGACCGCTTCCCGAACGAGCTCTCCGGCGGCGAGCAGCAGCGGGTCTCGATCGCCCGTGCGTTCGTCAACCGGCCCCTGATCCTCCTGGCCGACGAGCCCACGGGTAACCTCGATCCGCAGACGTCGGTCGGGATCATGAAGCTGCTCGATCGGATCAATCGCACGGGCACCACCGTGGTGATGGCCACCCACGACCGCGGCATCGTCGACACGATGCGTCGCCGGGTGATCGAACTCGACCGCGGCCAGATCGTGCGTGATCAAGCGCGCGGCGTCTACGAGTAGGAACTCCTGATGGCGAAGATCATGTACGCCCTGCGCGAGACGGTCACCAACCTGGCTCGCAACCTGACGCTGGCTCTGGCCACGATCCTGTGCGTCGGCATCTCGCTCGCCCTCCTCGGCTCTGCCTGGGTCACCCGGCTGGGCGTCGAGAACGCAGCGGCCCGCTTCGCCGACGACGTCGAGTTCATCATCTTCCTCGATCCCGATTCGACCGCCGACCAGGAGGAGACGGTCCGGGCCGCGCTCGACGAGAGCCCCCTGGTCGAGTCGGCCGTCTTCTTCGACCGCGATCAGGCTTTCGAGGAATTCAAGGAGCTGTTCGCCGATTCACCAGACCTGGTCGCGTCGGTGACACCCGACATCCTGCCACCGTCGTTCCGGGTCAAACCGGCCGAGTTGGACACCGCCGCCATTCGCGAGATCGGCGAGGCCTACGAGCTCCTCCCCGGAGTGCTCCGCGTCAGTTTCGCGGACGAAGCTGTCGAGCGCGTCAAACGGCTCAGCGATCGACTCAGCGTCTGGATGTTCCTGGCCGCCGGGGTCCTGCTCCTGGCCGCCCTCTTCTTGATCCTGAACACGATCATCGTGGCCATTCGCTCCCGGCGACAGGACATCGAGGTCATGAAGCTCGTCGGCGCATCCAACTGGTTCGTGCGGGTGCCGTTCATGCTCGAGGGGCTGATCCAATGCCTGGTGGGAGCCGTGATTGCGGTTGGTGCCACCGTCGGGCTCGCCCGCGCGCTCGAGGACGAATTCGCGTCCGATGACCTGCCGCTACTGGCCGGTTTCTCGATCAGCGCCGACGAGGTGTTCGCCACCAGCATCTGGCTGTTCGTGGTGGCGATCGCCATCGGCGCCATAGGCTCGTTCATCGCGGTCACCCGTTACCTCGACGTCTGAGGGACCCTTCTAGCCGGGCGCCAACGCCCGGATCGTGGCGGTGACCACGGCGGCCAGACCGAGCACGACCGGGAAGGGCGCCCTCTTCCACGCCGCGACGGAGCCGGCGATCACGCCCGGAAGGCGGGCGTCGATGACGATCGAGCTCTCGACGCCGACGGTCTGGACCACGACCAGAGCAGCGAGAAGGGCGGGCGGGAACAGGTCCAGCACCGACGACCAGCGTTGGATCGCCGGGCGGTCGCCGATGAGGAGGTACCCGGTGGCCTTGATGGCGAAGCTCCCGGCAGCGAGGACGAGCAGGGCGGGCCAGCTCACGGCTCTCTCATCCACACGAGCGCGGGAATGACCCCCGCGGCGGCGAGGATCACCGGCAGTCCCGGCGGGGTGAACGGCAGGGCCAACAGCGCGATCGCGGCTCCGCCGGCGGCCGCGGCCAGCCCCCGACGGGTCCGGGTGAGTGGCACCATCATCGCCACGAAACCGGCGGGAAGGGCTGCATCGAGTCCCAGGGTCTCGGGATCACCGATGACCTGGCCACCCCACGCTCCGATGGCGGTGCCCAGATTCCAGAAGAAGTACACCGAGAGGCCGGCGGCCCAGAACGCCTCGATCGCTGTCTCGTCGTCGGGTCGGGCCGCCGACATGGCGGTGGATTCGTCGATGACGAGCTGGGTGGCGACGAGGCGGGGACGGAGCCGGCGCCCGAATCGAGCGGCCAGGGCCGCGCCGTAGACACCGTTGCGGACGGCCAGGAGGAGCGCAGCGCCGGTGGCGGCGATCATCGTCCCCCCGGCGTCGATCACGCCGATCGCCGCGAACTGCGAGCCTCCGGTGAAGACCAGCAGTGACATGGCCAACGCCTGCCACGGGCTCAGACCGGCCTGTACCGCCAGGACGCCGAACGCGATCCCGAACACACCGATCGCGGCTCCCAGTACGACAGCGTTGCGCACGTGCGGCCGCCTGAGAAACCGTCCGAGCGAAAGCATCGGCCAGGAGCATAGGATCTGGATCCTTCGAACCATCGCAAGGGGCAAGCATGCACGAGGTCCAGGCGGTCGTCGCCACCGCCGAGAAGGAGCCGGTGACGCTGGCGACGATCCAGGTGCCCGACCCGGGACCGGGCGAGGCCCTGGTCGGGATCAAGGCGTGCGGCGTGTGCCACACCGATCTGCATTACCGGGAGGGCGCCATCAACGACGAGTTTCCCTTCCTCCTCGGTCACGAGGCCGCGGGCATCGTCGAGGCAGTCGGCGACGGCGTGGCGGGCGTCGAGCCCGGTGACTACGTCGTGCTGGCGTGGCGAGCCCCCTGCGGAGCCTGCCGGGCATGCCGAAAGGGCCGGCCCCACTACTGCTTCGACAGCGAGAATGCGGCGCAGAAGATGACCCTCGACGGGGTCGAGCTGAGCCCGGCTCTCGGAATCGGCGCCTTCGCCGAGAAGACGCTCGTCCACGCGGGCCAGTGCGTGAAGGTCGATCCGGCGGCACCGCCGGCGGCGGCCGGCCTGATCGGTTGTGGAGTCATGGCCGGCTTCGGCGCGGCGGTGAATACGGGCCAGGTCCAGAGGGGCGAGACCGTGGCGGTCTTCGGATGCGGCGGCGTCGGAGATGCCGCGATCATGGGAGCGGCCGTGGCCGGGGCCCGGAAGGTGATCGCCGTCGACATCGACGCTCTCAAGCTCGAGTGGGCCCGAGGGTTCGGCGCCACCGACACGATCGACGCCTCGTCGGCCGACCCGGTCGAAGCGATCCGGGCCCTCACCGACGGTCTCGGAGTCGATGTCGCCATCGAAGCCATCGGGCGGCCCGAGACCCTCCTGCAGGCCTTCTACAGCCGGGACCTGGCCGGCCGGCTGGTGCTGGTGGGCGTGCCCGATCCGTCGATGACCTTCGAATTGCCGATGATCGAGTTCTTCGGCCGCGGGGGCTCGATGAAGCCCAGCTGGTACGGGGACTGCCTGCCGAGCCGCGACTTCCCGATCCTGATCGATCACCACCTGTCGGGACGCATCGACCTCCAGGCGTTCGTCAGCGACACGATCGGCCTGAGCCAGGTCGAGGAGGCCTTCCGTCGGATGGAGGCCGGCGAGGTGCTGCGGTCGGTCGTGGTCCTGTGAGCGAGGCAGCGTCGTGAGGGTCGATCACGTCCTCACCAGAGGTGTTTTCTCGATCGACGGCGAGGACTTCGACGTCGAGAACAACATCTGGATCGCGGGGGACGACCGGGAGTGCATCGTCGTCGACGCCGCCCACGACCATCGCCCGATCGTCGAGGGAATCGGCGACCGGAAGGTCAAGGCGGTCATCCTCACCCACGGCCACAACGACCACATCAACGCGGCCGCCGAGCTCGCCGATGCGGTGGGTGGCCCGCCGCTGCTCCTGCATCCCGGCGATCGGATGCTGTGGGACGTGGTCCACCCCGAACGTGAGCCCGATGCCGAACTGGCGGCCGGCCAGCATCTGGAGATCGCCGGAGCCGAGCTCGAGGTTCGACACACGCCGGGTCACAGCCCCGGAGGATGCTGCCTCTACGTGCCGAGCGACGGGTTGCTGTTCTCGGGCGACACTCTGTTCCGCGGCGGGCCCGGCGCCACCGGACGGTCCTTCAGCAGCTTCGAGACCATCATCGAGAGTCTTCGGAGCCAGGTCATCGGCCTGCCGGGAACGACGCGGGTCCTGACCGGCCACGGCGACGAGACCACCGTCGGCGCCGAGGCCGCCCACTTCGACGAGTACGTCGCCCGCGGCCATTGAGACGTAACTCGGACGAGGAACTCTGTGCGGTGCCAGCGCCCGGTCGTGTCGTCGGCGGCGAGATCGACGGCGAGCCCGTCGTGGTCTGGAGCGGGGAGGACGGCGAGATCTGCGTGATGGCCGGTCGCTGCCCGCACCAGTGGTCTCCGCTCGACGTGGACGGCGAGGTGATGGGCGGCGAGCTGGTCTGCACCACCCACGGCTGGAGATTCGACCGGTCGGGCCGGGGGACCAAGCGCAGCGTTCTGGGCCGGCGCGACCGGAAGGGTGACATCGAGGTCCACCCCAGCCGGGTGGTGGGCGGCAGGGTCGTCCTGGACGCGGGAGCTCGGCCGACCGGCTGACCGGCACTCAACATGGGCTGGACCCCGCCGACGGGGGCAGGATGACCGAATCGACCGGCGCGCGCCTGGGCGGAGAGGGCCGGCGGCTCGTCGAGCTGGTCGGGCTGTGCGGCCTGGCCATCGCCCGACCGGTGTACGCCGGCTTCGGGGCGGAACCGGCGCAGTTCCTCCTACGCGGTGCCGGGCGCTGGGCCATCGTCGCCTTCGCCCTCCTGGTGGCGATCGGACCGCCCGTGGTCATCTGGGGGATCGGCTACGTCGCCGGATTCGTGAGTCGATCCGTGCGGAAGTGGGCCCACCACATCTCGGTGGGCTCGCTGCTGATCCTGCTGCTGATCGAGCTGTTCGGCGTCGGGCAGCTGCTGACGACCGGGGTCGGCGTCGTCGCGGTTCTGGTGGTCGGTGCCGTTGTGGGTCGGGGGCTCGGTTCCCGGGCGAACGCCACGCTGTGGCTGAGGTATCTGAGCGTGGCGGCGCCCGTGTTCTGCCTGCAGTTCCTCATGTTCTCCCCGGTGTCGGCCCTGGTGCTGCCGTCGGGGACCGCCGCCGCCGCATCGGAGAGCCGCGGCGGTCCGTCGGTCGAGGCGCATCTGGTCATGGTCGTCCTGGACGAGCTGCCGACGGCGTCGCTCCTCGACGGGTCGGATCGCATCGACGCCGACCGGTTCCCGAACTTCTCACGACTGGTCGACTCGGGCACGTTCTACCGGAACCACTCCACCGTGGCCGACAACACGATCGACTCTCTCCCCGCACTGCTGACGGGGATCAGGCCGGGGACCGACCGTCTGGCTCCCGCCTCGATCGCCCACCCCGACAGCATCTTCACCGAGCTGGGCGCGACCCACGACGTCGAAGCCACGGAGACCCTGACCAGCATCTGCCCGGACCGGCTGTGCCCGTCGACGGCTTCGCAGGTGGGTGCGGTGCAGACCCTCGTCCAGGACGCGGTCACGTTCTTCCGGCAGCACCTCGAGCGCACGCCCCAGGGGTTTTCGGTGGCGCCTCGGGGCCAGGACGTGACCCGGCAGTTCGACGGGTTCATCGATTCGCTCCCCTCGGCATCGGATCCGCCGAGCGTGCGATTTCTCCACGTACTGACGCCGCACAACCCGTGGGAGACGCTGGCCGATGGCCGGCACTACGAAGCGCCGAAGATGAGCGACGCCGACCTGGACGAGGAGGGCCGCTGGCGCGATGCCTACGCACCGGCCCGGTTCCGGGCTCGCCACCTCCAGAAGCTGCAGGATGCCGATGTCCTGCTGGGTCGGGTGCTGGACGAGCTCGACCAGCTCGGGGCCTGGGACGACACCATGCTGGTGGTCGTCGCCGACCACGGCATCGGCTTCACCGCCGGCCAGCGACCACGGCCGGTGTCGGCGGCCAACGAAGCCGAGATGCTGT
The DNA here is from genome assembly GCA_963695075.1 of uncultured Acidimicrobiales bacterium. Taxonomy (GTDB): domain Bacteria; phylum Actinomycetota; class Acidimicrobiia; order Acidimicrobiales; family CAWCAL01; genus CAWCAL01. Next base: position 84,124 of record CAVOFR010000003.1, on the reverse strand, counting down.
GGGCGCCGCTGTTCGTGAAGATGCCGGGGCAGAGCCGGGGAGAGGTGGCCGACACGCCGGTGGAGTCGATCGATGTCGTCCCGATGATTGCCGAGGGGTTGGGGATCGACCTGTCCTATGAGGCCGACGGCGTCCTTCCGCGGGAGCGGGGAGCTGCTGACGGCCGTTCGTATGTCGTGGATGGGAAGGAGCGGCCGCTGGACGGCGATGCCGGCTTCGCGGCGATGCTCGAGCTCGCACCGGCGGCGGCCGACGACGGCGAGCTGGGGATGTGGCGGGGCGGTCCTGAGCTGAACCGGACCATCGGCGACGAGCTGGACGGGTTCGACCTGATCACCGTCGATCCCGACGCCTGGTCGGCGGTGGTGCCGGGCCGGGAGCGATTCGCAGTGGTGGAGGCGTCGGCCGACCACCCGCCGATCTCGGTGGTCGGTGCGGTACGGCGGGGGAGTGGGGCCGGACCGCCCATCGAGCCCGGCGACATGGCCGTGGTGGCGGTCAACGGTCGGATCGCGGGGTGGTCGACGCTGGCTCCCGCCGCCGGCGACCCTCTCCGGTTCGCGGTGATCATCCCGCCGTCCATGCTGGTGAACGGGGTCAACGAGGTGACCGTCGGGGTGAGGGACTTCCACTCCGGAGCGATCGAGGTGCTCGCGGTCACCTGATCTCGGTTCCGTCTGGCCGATGGACGTGCCATCGTCCATCGGCGTCCCGCCAGACGCTGAAGCCCTGTTCCTTGAAGCGATTGTGCTTCCCGCAGGCGGGTCCCCCGTTGCCGGGGTCGGTTCTGCCCCGGCCGCCGCCGTCGTCCCGCTCGCCGAAGGGTACGAGGTGGTCGATCTGACACTGGGTGGCGGGCACGTGACAGCCGGGCCAGAAACACTCGGTGGCGGCCAGCTGGGCGGCCAGTCGAGACGAACCTGTGAAGAGCCGCTGGGTCCGACCCAGGTCGATCACGACCGAATCGGCCCCGAGGACGACGCGGCGGACCTTGGCCAGCAGCGAGGCGGCGACGGCCTCGGTGGGCTCGACGGGACGGCCGTCGAGGGTGGAGCAGCGGTAGGATTCGTCGTCGGGATCTGCAGCGGACCGCCGCCCGGAGGCCAGGGCGACGAGCTGGCGTTCGTAGGTGCGCTGGTCGACGACGATGTTGTAGACGAGCTCCGGAGCCTTGCCTCCGGGTGGGGTGGAAGCGGCCCGCTGGAAGATGCCGTAGAACGCGTCGAAGCGGCGCTGTGCGTCGGTGCGCTCGATGTGCTCAGCGGTGGCGTCGTCGCCGTGTTCGATGCGGGCCTTCTCCCAGTCGGTCTGCCACTCGGCGTCGATGAAGTGCTGGAAGATGGTGTGGATCTCGGCGCCGGCGAGCGAGGCGCAGCCGGCGGTGAACACCCAGCTCTGGTCGAAGTCCTGGACCAGCTTCGCATCCCGGTTCTCGTGGTTGCGCTGGTTGGTGTCGCAGGTGCCGTCCTCGTCGGCCAGGCGGACCCAGTCGGTCATGATCTGGTCGAAGAACTTGTAGGACTCGGTCTTGGCTCGTTCGAGCAGTCGCGACTCGGAATCGCCGAGACGGTCGCGAACCCTCTGGTTGGCGTGCGCCCGGGCCATGCGGCGGACCTGACACGACCCGACGTCGCCGGATCGATAGGCCGCCCTGGTCTCGGGCAGGTCTCGTAGCGCCTTGGCGGTCTTGGCTCGGCCTGCGGCCTCACCACCGGAGATCCCGGCGACGTGCCGGACCATGGTCTTCGCCGAATGATGGCCGTCGGCGCGGTGCAGGCCGGCCCGATCGATCGAGTCGATCACTTCGACCTGGGCCGCTCCGAGTCGTCGAGCCAGCTGCTCGAGCCGTTCGACCAGCACGATGGCGTCCTTGGCATCGACCGGTTCCAGGCCTGCATCGAACACCCCGTCCAGCCCGGCCGCGACCTGATGGAGCGCCTCGCTCAGTTCACGATCCGCCACCGTTTGCGCCATGTCCCAACTCTACGGAGGGGGTGTGACAGTGGCCGGGAACGCGCCGGTACCGGTCGCTCAGTCGCTGGGGACGACCACCACGGGGCACTCGGCGTGACTGACGACCTGATGGCTGACCGATCCCAGCAGCAGGCCCTTGAACCCGCCGTGGCCGCGGGTGCCGACGACGATCAGGTCGGCCGACTCGGACTCGTCGAGCAGGATCCCGGCGGGCGAGCCCTCTCGCACGACACCTTCGAACCGGACCCCGGCCGGGACGTCGATCTCGCTCATGATGTGGTCGAGCGCCTCCCTGGCCGCGGCCTCCATCTCCTCGAGGGGAGGGACGGGCAGCCCGCCGAAGGGAGCCGGCGTGGCCGCGAGGGTGGGGTAGTGCCAGGCGTAGAGCCCGACCAGGTCCGCGTCGCGCCGCTGTGCTTCCTCGAACGCGAATTCGAGGGCCTTCGAGCCTCCGCTGGAGCCATCGATTCCAACCACGATCTTCTGCGCCATGTCGTTCCCTTTCCGTGCGCTCATCCAATCCTACGGCAGGTGTGCAGCAGTGGGCGGACCCAGGCGATCACCGAAACCAGGCAAGCAGCCGGAGTGCCGGGCCAGCTTCGGCCCACCGGCATGACGCGGGCGGGCTGCGTGCCCGGGGAACGCGAAGGCAGCGGGCTGCGTGCCCGGGGAACGCGAAGGCAGCGGGCTGCGTGCCCGGGGAACGCGAAGGCAGCGGGCTGCGTGCCCGGGGTGGCGTGACGCGGGCGGGCTGCGTGCCCGGGGAACGCGCAAGACAGTGGAGCTGGAGGGAATCGAACCCTCGTCCGTCGGGTGATGACCGGCTGCGCTACGACCATTCCCGATTCGCGACTTGCGGTTGTCGCTCCGTCGGGTCGGTTGGGGAAACCCCACCGCCGGGTCTTTCCCCGAGGTCAGCGGTCTTTCTCGCCGTCAGCGGTCTCTCCCTGCGGTCCTCCACCACTTCTGTTGCCGGGCTGTGGTGGACAGGCCCCGCGTGCCATCGCTGGTCGCTGGTCTCTCTACTACTCGTCCCCTAGGGGTCAGGCAGCGAGAGCAACCGAGTCATTGCCGGTTGTTGGTTTGCCCCGTTTAAGGAGTCTGAGCAACTCCGGTCGCACAACGTGGCCATCCGATCCCGGCGTCGAAACCGATCAGCCCCTTGTGCATCTCGATTGTCAAGGAACGCGGTACAAGATGCACTCTCAGACTACCGCCGCCGTCGGCCCGAAACCGCCCGGCGGGCTTCCATGTCCGCGTCGCGCTTGGCGATGGCTTCGCGCCGGTCGACCTTGGTCCGACCGCGAGCCACCCCCAGCTCGACCTTTGCCCGACCGTTCTTGAAGTACAGGGACAGGGGTACGAGCTCGAGTCGCTCGCGATCGAGACGATCCGACAGCCGGTCGAGCTCGGCGCGGTGCAGGAGGAGCTTCTTGTCCCGATCGGGGTCGTGGCCCATCGCCCGGCTCGAGTGACTGTAAGGGGACACGTGGAGCGACGAGAGCCACGCTTCGTTGTTGCGGATCCGGGCGTAGGACTCGGCCAACTGCACCTTCGACTCGCGTAGGGACTTCACCTCGCTGCCGTGCAGGACGATGCCGCATTCGACGGTGTCGATGATGTCGTAGTTGCGGCGGGCGAGGCGGTTGGTCGCGACGACCGTGATGCCGTCGGTTGCCATGGGGAGACGATACCCCGGCCGAGGCCCCGCGGCCCGAGTTGCCGACGGCTGAGCGCACCTGCGTACTATCGGCTCAGATCATCCGGGGGGTGTCCCCATCATTTTGTCAAGCGATTCTTTGTAGGGGTCGGGGTGGGCGGAGTTGGTAGGGCTGGCCGGTGGTGACCATGGCGATGATGACGTCGCAGCGTCGGCGGGCGAGGCAGATGATGGCGGCGTTGTGTTGCTTGCCTTCGGCTCGTTTGCGGTCGTAGAAGGCGCGGCTGTCGGGGCTCGAGAGCGATGCGAACGCGGCGAGGAACATGGCGTTCTTGAGACGGTGGTTGCCGCGGCGGCTCCTGGACGCGGCGTCGAGGCTCGACCCGGATTGTCGGTTGACCGGGGCGAGGCCGGCGTAGGAGGCGAGCTTGGCGCCGGTGGCGAAGCGGGTGCCGTCACCGATCTCGGCCAGGATCCTGGCTCCGGTCCTCGGCCCGATCCCGGGCAGGCTGTGGAGGACCGGCCCCAAAGGGTGGGAGAGGAAGACCGCCTCGATCTCGCCGGCGAGGGCTTTGCGTCGCTCGATGATGCGGCCCAGGTCAGCGACGAGATCAGCGATGACCCGCCCGGTGGCCGCCTCGGCGGGCAGCGTGACGGTCTGTGCCTCGAGCGCGGCGCCGACGGCGTCGGTGACTTTGGCCGCCAGTCGCGGGGAGCGCTTCTTGATGGTGTTGCGGATCTTGGGTGCCCCTGCGGCTCGTAGGTCCGAGGGGGTCGGGAACTTCGCCAGCAGATCCCGGATCCCGGGCTGGTGCAGCCGGGAACCGACCGCCCGTTCCAGCGCGGGTGAGATCGCGACCAGGTTGTCGCGGCAACGGTTCGTGATCCGAGTTTGGTCTGCAGCCAGGTCGATGTCGTAGCCGTTGAGTACACGGAGCTCGCCGAGCAGGTCGTCGGTGACGTCGAGCCAATGCACCTGGCGGCGGCGGACGCGGGCCGTGTCGGCCAGGACCCGGGCATCGATCGGGTCGGTCTTGGCTTCGCCCGGGTAGAGGTCAGCAGCTCGGCGCATCACCAGGCCAGGGATGTACGCGACCGGCACACCATGCTGGGCGGCAACCGCGAGCGCGAGCTGGCCGATCGAGCCGGGCTGATCGATCACCAACCCCGGTGTGCCATAGACCGCTGCCTCGTCGAGGACCACACCGAGTGCGGCCTCGTCATTGCTGACAGGGCGTGAAAACAGGTCCTGTTCGCCGTCGTCAAGGACCCACGCGAAGTGATTGTCCTTGCCGACGTCAAGACCGATCCACACGTCGACCTCTTCAGGTCTCGCCATTGGAGCCTCCCATGATCGTTGCTATTCCGGACCGGGAGGCCGTCCAAGACGTGCGAGCCGTCATCCACCTTACGAACCAGCGATCTACGCGCATGTCCCCATCAGAGGTCGACACGCCCAACGCGCCGGTGACAACACCCCCCAGGCCATCTGAGTGCAGGGGGCCTTGAGCCATGCCGGCAACGCCGGACTCCCAGACCGAACCTAGATCCGATCTGCAAACAAGGTAAGGGGACCATGGCTCGCAAGCTGATCGGACTCGTCGGGGCGGTTGTGATCGTGGCGGCGGCCTGTACGCCGCCGCCGCCCACCCTCTACGACACCATCAACTCCTGGGTGGTCGTGGACGCCGGCATCGAGATCGAAGGTCCGATCGTGATCCCGCCGGCGCAGTCCGACTTCGGCTTCGTCGACGTCACGGCCCAGTCGATGGCCGCCGGCTACGGCAACCTCCCCGGCAACGACGGCATCACGCTCGACGTGACCTGCACGAGTCCACCCGTCGACGGGGTCTGTGACGCCGAGGGCACCACAGGCTTCAATCGGTTCTTCCCGTCGGTGCCGACCGGCGGCGTCCTCAGCATCACGGGCAACGCGGGCTCGCTGATGGGTTCCTATGTCGGTATCTACGAGTTGGCGGCACCCCCGACGCAAGGGGCGATCGAGGTCTCGGGTCAGGACGGCCTGGCCGACTGACCAACTGCATCCGCCTGCGGGCGAGGCGGGCGTCGGATCTCGGCCCCGCTACCAAGGGGTGTATGGTCGGACGGTCCAGCGCCGGCGGGCGCAAGGACGGGTTTCATCCGAGGCGGGGGCCAGGAGAAGCACCAATGAAGAACCGAAAGGGCGCAATTTGCGCCGTGATCGGCGCGCTCGCACTCGTCGCGGTGGCCTGTACGCCATCGCCCCCGAGGCCGGTCGAGGACCGCGTCAACCGTCTACACGTCTCCGATGCGATTGGGATCGTCGATCAGGTAGTGAGCGACACGACGACTCCGGTCAGCGGATTCATCGTCAATACACCGACCAGCAGCTTCGCTGACGTCACCATGGAGCAGTTTGGTTACGACCTCACGCTCTCGGTCGGGTGCGTCGGCCCGCAGACCTGGGTCTCTGCTCAGCGGGTGTGTAGCGCGGCTGGGATCTTCGTGATGTCCGGGGCCGGGATCGGCGGGACCCTGCCATTCACAGTGTCCGGCTCCCTGACCACCATCGGTGTCGAGGGCTCGGTCACCGCCATGTTCGACGGGATCATTCCCGGGGCCGGGTTGACGTTGAGGACCGACCTCTACGACGGCCAACCCTCATAGACGGCCGGACAGCCGGCGTGGCGCGGGACCGACACCGGTAGCCTCGCGCCGTGCTGCACGTCACCCATTCGGCCCGCTCCGCCATGGTGGGCCACGCCTACGACGGGCTTCCCGACGAGGCGTGCGGCCTGCTCATCGGCCACCTCGCCCCGGCATCGATCCGGCGGTTCCATCCCTCGGAGAACCTGGCCCGCTCCTCGAAGCTGTACACGGTCGACCCCGCTGAGCATCTGCGCGCCGACCGATCCGCCGAGGCCGACGGCATGGAGATCATCGGGGTGATGCACAGCCACACGCACACCGACGCCCATCCCTCGGCGACCGATGTCGCTCAGGCTCCCGATCCCGGCTGGCACTACCTGATCGTGTCCCTGCGGGATGTCGAGCCCGTCGTGCGGTCGTTCCGCATCGTCGACGGAACGATCGCCGAGGAGCCGATCGCGGTCGTACGCGGTTAGAATTCCTACCCAACAGGTCAAGAATCGCCCGCCGGCCTCTCTGCGGCGGGATCACCGCCCCAGGAAACGGCATGCCCACGGCTTCAGCTCGACGAACCCGCCGCAACGTGCACGCTTCGGTGATGGACCTGATCGGCAACACGCCGATGTTGGACCTGTCGGCCCTCAGCCCGAATCCGGACGTCGAGATCATCGGCAAGCTCGAGGGCAACAATCCGGCCGGGTCGGTGAAGGACCGGATCGCCCGTCAGATGATCGCCGAGGCCGAGGACGACGGCACGCTCACTCCGGGTCGCACCATCATCGAGCCGTCGTCGGGCAACACCGGCATCGCCATGGCGATGATCGCCCGGCTGCGGGGCTATCCGATCAAGATCGTGCTCCCCGAAAACGTGTCGATCGAGCGCCGTCAGCTTCTCGAGATATTCGGGGCCGAGATCATCCTCTCGCCGGGCGGGGAGGGTTCGAACGGAGCGGTCAAGAAGGCTCAGGGCCTCGCGGCCGATCACCCCGAGTGGGCGTTTCTCTATCAGTACGCCAACGAGGCCAATCCGCGGGCGCACTACCGGACCACCGGTCCGGAGATCCTCAGGGACTGCCCCGACATCACCCACTTCGCGGCCGGTCTCGGCACCAGCGGAACGCTCATGGGCGTCGGCACCTATCTGAAGGAACAGAACCCGGACATCGAGATCCACGCGGTGCAACCTCCGGTCGGGCTCACCGTCGAGGGCCTGCGCAATCTCGAGGAGGGATACATACCGCCCGTGTACGAGAAGTGGGGCGGCGACTCGCTGCTCGACGGCAACCGGTTGGTAGGGCCCCGCGAGTCCATCGAGTGGACGCGCCGGCTCAGTGCCGAGCTCGGCGTCTTCAGCGGCATCTCCGGCGGCGCGGCGGTGGCCGGTGCCGCCAAGTTGGCGTCGCGCATAGACCGCGGCGTGATCGTGGTGATCCTGGCCGACGGCGGCTGGAAGTACCTGTCGACCGGAGCCTGGACCGACGAGCTCGACGACGTCGTCGAGCGGGCCGAGCGCATCATCTACTTCTGACCCACCAGGTTTTGGAGTAGCTCACGTACACCAGATGTAGCTGAGTGACTCCAGATCCAGTAGCCGTCAGCCGTTGAAGGTGGGGGTCGCGGTCTGGGCCACCGCCGGAGGTGCCGCGGTCGTGTCGAGCACCTCGATCGGCGGCGGGGTGGGCGCGGGGGGAGGCGGGTCGGGCGCCGGCGGCAGCGTCGTCTCGACGAGTACGTCCAGGAACGCGACCGAAGCGGAGGCCCTGTCGTTCGCCGCGTCGGCATCGACGTGTTCGACCAGGGAGGCGGTGTTCGTGCACGTCTCGCCGTCGCCGACGCAGTCGTCATAGGCGGCCGCGTCGGCGACGACGGTGGTCACGGTGATCGTCGCGGTGGCGCCCGCATCGAGATCGCCGGTCCAGCGCAGGATCCCGTCCTCGGTGACCTCTACGCTGCCGATATCGGCTGTCGGGTCACCCGAGACGCTCAGCCCCGGCGGGAGGGGATCCTCGAGGCGGAGACCTGTCGCCGGCGCTGGTTCGTCGGCCGTCACGGTCAAGGTCCAGGTGAACGGAACTCCCGGCTGGGCCGCATCGGCGTCGACCGATTTGGTCACTGCCACATCACCCACGCACACGAACGCCGCTTCCCACGGGACGATGCTGTTGCCGAAGGCTCGGGGTTCGGGCACGAGCGTCGGATCGAGCACCGTGGCGTGGATCGCGCTGACGTCGGTCGTGAGGTCGGTGACGGTCATCAGGCCGAGCGGGGCGCCCGGGCGGGACGCTTCGACCGGCGCCGGTGTGACGGGCTCGACCGGCGGCAGCGGTGACCCGGCGCCCGGGATCAGCTGGAGGGGGATCGGATCGGTGAAGGTGCCGTCCGACTGCCACTGGGCATCGTCGGGGAGATCGGGGATGGGGGTGCTCACCGACTCGTCGGCGGTTCCGTAGGCGACAGCGATCGCGAACTGCTCGAAGGGAGCGGTGTCGGCCGGGTCGAGCGGGTTCTGCAGGTGATCGTCGGCCGAGATGGCGTAGACCTCGTACAGGCCAGCGGCGAGCGTGCCTCCCACGGGAACGGTGAGCTGATCGAGCCTCGGGCCGCCGTTGGTCGTCGACTCGGGCGACAGGTTGTAGAGGCCGTTCTGGAACCAGAAGCCGCCGGTCTCGCGTAGGAAGTTCACGGTGTGCGTGCCGTCGTCCACCCCACAGCCGACCAGGTCGGCCGGCCGCTCCTCCTGGGCGCGCAGGGGGTGGGTCGTCGTCATGCTGCCGAGGAGCGAGAGGGTCACGATCGCGGTGCCGAGCCGCTTTGTCATTCTGGGGATCATGGTGTTCGCCTCGTATCGCGTTGCTCGGGTCGGGAAGCTGCTCTGTCCAACCCCGCGGGACGGCGCACTCGTGTCTCGGCCGGGTTGGTCCCCCAACCCGGCTATCTGCACAAGTGTAGAAACAAAACGGCATCAGCGCCAGACCCGGAGCGGTCAATCCGTCACGGAGAGCGCGGATCCGGGGTCCGGGCGGTGTCATCCCGTAGCATCTCGTGGTGGATTCTCGGCCGATCGGCATGTTCGACAGCGGGTTCGGCGGGCTGACGGTCGCCCGGGCGGTCATGGATCTGTCGCCCGATGAGTCGCTGGTCTACTTCGGCGACACGGCCCGCTACCCGTACGGGCCGCGGTCGCTCCGAGAAGTGCGCCGATTCGCCCACGAGATCGCCGAGAAGCTGCTCGGGGAGCACGACGTGAAGTTGCTCGTGGTGGCGTGCAATACGGCGTCGGCTGCCGCCCTCGATGAGCTCACGAGGGATCTCCCCGTTCCCGTCATCGGTGTGATCGAACCGGGCGTCCAGGCCCTGGTGTCGGTCACCGAATCCGGTCGGGTCGGTGTCATCGGCACGGTCGGGACGGTGGCCTCCGGTGCGTACCAGGCCGCGGTCCGTGGTCTCGACTGCGGCGTGGTGCTCGAGTGCGGCGCTTGCCCCGGCTTCGTCGAGTTCGTCGAGCGGGGTGAGACCACCGGTGAGCAGATCACCATTCTGGCCGAGCGGTTGCTCGAGCCGCTCAGGGCCGCTGGGGTCGACTCGCTTCTGCTCGGGTGCACCCACTACCCGTTCCTCGCTCGTACGATCGGCGAGGTGATGGGCACCGGTGTGGTCCTGGTCTCGTCGGCGGACGAAACGGCGTTCGCCGTCCGGCGCAAGCTCGAGGTCGCCGACATGGCTGCGCCAAGGGGAGCGCCGGCCTCCTACCGTTTCATCTCCTCGGGTGATCCAGCCTGGTTCGAAGCACTCGGTCGCCGTCTCCTCGGACCCGAGCTGGCCTCGGCCGAACGGTACACATGGGATTGAGCGTGACCGTCCTCGGCTGCTCCGGTACCTATTCCGGTCCCGGGGGTGCCTGCAGCGGGTATCTCGTACGTTCCGAATCCACGAGCGTCTGGACCGATACCGGACCCGGCACGCTCGGCAACTTCCAGCTCCACCAGTCGTTGGAGGAGCTCGACGCCATCGTCGTGAGCCATGTCCACCCGGACCATTGGCTCGAGCTCCTCGTCTTGTTCAACGCACTGAAGTGGTATCGACCCCGGCCGCTGCTGCCTCTCTACACGACCGACGAGGTGGTGGCCGCGCTGAGCAGCTTCCGGGCGCACGATCCACGCGAGGTATTCGACGTTCACGTCATCGACGAGACGAGCCGGGTCCGGATCGGCGATCTGGACCTGCGGTTCTCCCGGACGGACCATCCGGTCGAGACCCTCGCGATTCGGTTCGATCACGACGACCGGTCGCTGGTCTACACGAGTGATACCGGACCCGGCTGGTCCCTCGAAGAGTTGGGCCCCGACATCGACCTGGCGCTGTGCGAAGCGACGATGTTGCACGCCGACCGGCCAGACGACCTCCCGCACCTCTCGGCCCGGCTGGCCGGTGAGAGGGCTCGGGTGGCCGGGGTGGACCGGCTGCTCCTCGTCCACTGCTCGCCGGGGGCCGAGACGGCCGACTATGCATCGGAGGCCGCGACCGCGTTCGGCGGCCCGGTCGAGATCGCTGTTCTCCATGAAAGGTACGAAACATGAGACCCGACGGAAGGGCCCCCGACGCCCTACGCCCCGTGAGCTTCGAGCGCGACTACACCGAGATGGCCGATGGATCGGTGCTCGTGAGCTTCGGTCGGACCAAGGTGCTGTGCACGGCTTCGATCGACGACGACGTGCCCCGCTGGATGCGAGGCAGTGGCGAGGGGTGGGTCACCGCCGAGTACTCGATGTTGCCCGGCTCGTCCCCGGAACGTATTCGTCGTGAGACCGCTCGCCCCAAGGGGCGCACGCAGGAGATCCAGCGCCTGATCGGGAGGTCGCTTCGGGCAGTCTGCGACATGAACCGGCTCGGCGAGCGCCAGGTCACGGTCGACTGTGATGTACTCCAGGCCGACGGCGGCACCCGCACCGCGTCGATCTGTGGCGGCTACCTGGCTCTCCACGATGCCCTCAGCCGGCTGGTGATCGCCGGCGAACTCGAGCAGCACCCCCTCGTCGAGCCTTGCGCGGCGATCTCGGTCGGCATCGTCGGGGGCGAGCCCCTGCTCGACCTGCCTTACGTCGAGGATGCGGGGGCCGAAGTCGACATGAACGTCGTGATGACCGGGTCCGGGCGGTTCATCGAGGTGCAGGGTACGGCCGAAGGCGCGGCGTTCGCCCGCTCCGAGCTCGACTCGCTGTTGGCTCTGGCCGAGAAAGGCATCGGTGAGCTCGTCGGCCTGCAGCAGGCCGTGGTGGCCGAACCGCCGGCCGAGCGTCCCGCTCGACCGTGAAGCGGCTGGTCATGGCGTCGGCCAACCCGGACAAGGTGGCCGAGATCGCCGCGATCGTCGGTGATGGTATCGAGCTCGTGGCCCGACCCGCCGACCTGGCGGACGTCGTCGAAGACGCCGACACGCTCGAGGCGAACGCCCGGCTCAAGGCCGTGGCCGTCGCCGAGCACGTCGGGGCGCCGGCGGTGGCCGACGACACGGGGCTCGAGGTCGATGCGCTCGATGGTGCGCCAGGCGTGTACTCGGCTCGGTATGCCGGCGAGGACGCGACCTACGACGAGAACGTCGAGCGGCTGCTCGCCGAGCTGGACGGTGTGCCCCCGGATCGCCGAACCGCTCGGTTCCGGACCGTAGCGATCGTCGTTGCTCCCGGAGGGAGAGAGGTCATCGGCATCGGCACGGTCGAGGGGTGGATCGCTCGACAGCCCGCCGGTGACGGTGGGTTCGGCTATGACCCCGTGTTCATCCCGTTCGACGGCGACGGCCGGACCTTCTCGGAGATGTCCGCCGATGAGAAGCACGCGATCTCGCACCGTGGCCGGGCCTTCCGAGCCCTCGCCGACGCCCTCGCCGGCTCCGACTGACGGTCGGCGCACGGCACCGGGTTGGTCCCGCCCACCGGTAAGGTGACCGGACCCGCAGACGGCGGAATCAGATGGCAGCGACCCCCCCGGAGTGCCTTGACATGACGCAAACTTCGAGCACCCAGCCCGCACTCGCCGTGCCGGCGTTCGCCTCGCCCGAGCCCTACGCCAACGGTCCGACCATGGGTGATCCGGCCAACGAGATCTTCAACCGGCTCCTCAAGGACCGCATCGTCGTCCTGGGCTCCGAGGTCAGCGACGCGGTGGCCAACATCATCGCGGCCCAGCTGCTGTACCTCGAGGGGCAGGACTCCGAGCGCGACGTGTGGCTCTACGTGAACTCGCCGGGTGGGTCGGTCACCGCCGGGATGGCCATATACGACACGATGCAGTTCATCGCCCCGGATGTGGCGACGATCTGCGTCGGACTGGCTGCATCGATGGGTCAGTTCCTTCTCTGTGCCGGCGCCGAAGGGAAGCGGTACGCCCTTCCCCACGCTCGGATCATGATGCACCAGCCGCTGGGCGGTGTGCAGGGCCAGGCTTCCGACATCGCCATCCAGGCCGAGCAGATGGTCTACGTCAAGCGGCTGATGGCCGAGCGCATCGCGCACCACACGGGACAGGACGTCGATCAGGTTGCGGCCGATTCCGACCGCGATCGCTGGTTCACCGCTGAAGAGGCCAAGGACTACGGCATCATCGACAGCGTGATCGTCCGGCGGGGCCAGATCGACTGATCCGAATGCCCGTCGTCGCGCGGCGGAGTTTGTCAGCCGGCGTAGAGCTGCGACACGTACAGCCTGCCGTCGGACCCCAAGGCCGAACCGACGCCGAACGCCGAGTACGCCGAGTTGGTCATGGTGTGGTAGTGGCCGCCGCTGGCCTTGAAGGCACCGTGGATCCCGCCTGCGCTGTAGCCGCGACCGACGTTCTCGCCGACATAGCGGTAGCCGGCGGGGGGCCGGGTCGCCGACGACGAGTGGTACAGGCTCCTGCCCCGCGCCATGGCTTCGGCATGGCGTTCGGCGGTGGCGCTGAGGTCGGCATCGAGGGTGAGCGTCGAGCGTCCGACCGAGGCCCTCGTCTCGTTGACGGCCACGGCGCTGGAGAGGGCGGACTGGTCACAGCCGACGGTGGCCACCAGAGCCAGCGCGGCGGCGAGAAGCAGGCCGAGATGGCGCCGTGTGCGTCGAGTGGTCGTGGCCGAAGTGGTTGGCATGCGAAAGGTCTCCCCGCAATATATTGCGATTTGATGACAACGGAGCGAGAACGTAACACAATCGGCGCAGGGTGCCGAAATGTGAGTGACGCCCGTCACATCTGGCGATCAGCTCAGATCGAGGTCACAGGCCGCGGCGGCCGAAGCCGCGATGGAAGCGGTCGCGGCCGCGACCGCTTCCGGGTCGATGCCGGCGTCGTCACCCTCGTCGGCGATCGTGGCGGCAGCCTCCGCCAGCACCTCGGCCGAATCGATCACGTCGGCCGGAGCGGTCTCGACCAGGCGATCGTAGAGATCCAACGCCGCGTCGAGGGCATCCGGGTCGGCCTCGTCTCCGATGATCGCCGTCTCATCGCCGAGGGCGGCGAGGGTGGCGCAGTAGCTCAGCGGCTCGGTGCCGTCGTCGCCACAGGAAGAGGCGAGCAACGCCACCAGGACGACCCCGGCGCTCAGTCGGCTCAGCTGCATCACGGGGGCGGAGTGGGTCTCAGCCCTGGGCGGCGGTGGCGATCGCCCGGATCTCGCTGACCGCGTGTTCGAGGCCTTCGGGGTCGCGGAACAACGCCGAACCGGCCACCAGGACGTTGGCGCCGGCGCCCGCGGCTCCGGCCACCGTGGTCGGCCCGATCCCTCCGTCGACCTCGAGGTCGACGGCCCGACCGGACCGATCGATCAGAGCCCGGATCTCGCGGATCTTGGGCTCCATCGTCGCGATGTAGGTCTGACCCCCGAACCCGGGATTGACGGTCATCACCAGGATGAGATCGCAGAGATCGACGACATGGGACACGGCTGAGGCCGGCGTCGCCGGGTTGACGGCCACGGCGGGCCGAGCCCCGAGCTCGCGGATCCGGCCGAGGGTTCGATGCAGATGCAGGCAGGCCTCGGCGTGGACGATGATGATCTGGCAGCCCGCGTCGACGTAGCGGTCGACCATGGCGTCGGGCGTCTCGACCATGAGATGGGCCTCGAACGGTACCGAGACCAGATCGCGGGTGGCTGCGATCACGTCGGGCCCGAAGGTGAGGTTCGGGACGAACTGGCCGTCCATGACATCCCACTGGATGCGGTCCACGCCCGCCTTCTCGAGCGCCATGCACTCCTCGCCCAGGCGGGCGAAGTCGGCGGGGAGGACCGAGGGGGCGATTTCGATGGGAGGTACGGGGTCGGTCACGTCGAAATGGTAGTGGCTGGGTCCGGTACCGTGGCCCGGTGCCTCCCGCCGCCGAACCCGTCGATCCGGGCACCGAGGACCTGGAGATCGAGGCGGAACGGATTGCCGTCGGTGGTGATGCGATCGGTCACGATGCCGACGGTCGAGTGGTGTTCGTGGCGGGCCTCCTGCCCGGCGAGCGGGCCACCGTGCGTATCACCGAGAAGCGGAAGCGACATGCGTTCGCCGAGGTCGTCGGACTCGAAACGGCGTCCCCGGCTCGCCGCGATCCTCCCTGCCGGCACGTCGAGGCCGGATGCGGCGGATGTGATTGGATGCACATCCGGCCCGAGTACCAACGACAGCTGCGGGTCGACACGATCACCGACGCTTTCGGTCACCTCGCTGGCCTCGACACGCCCGAGGTCGCGACCGTCGCCCTCGCGGAGACGGGCTACCGCACGACCCTCCGGGTGGCAACGGCGGTCGGAGGGGTCGGATTCCATGCCCGGAGGAGCGGACGGGTCGTCCCGGTCGACGACTGCGTGGTAGCTCATCCGCTGGCCGAACAACTCGTGACCGAGGGCGACTTCGGCGTGGCGACCGAGGCCATGATCCGGGTGGGCGCCAACACCGGTGAGCGCCTCGTCCTGGCCTCACCGAGTGCCGAGGCGGTCGTCATGCCCGATGACGTGCTGGTGGTGGGAAGCGACGAGCTGGACGCCGGGCGCCGGGCCTGGATCCACGAGGAGATCAACGGGCACCGATTCCGGATCTCGGCCGGGTCGTTCTTCCAGGCCAGTGCGGCCGGGGCGGCCGCCCTGACGGATGTGGTGAGCGCGGCGGTGAGCCGAGACGACGGACTGGTGCTCGACGCCTATGCCGGTGTCGGCCTGCTCTCCAAGGCCCTGGTCACCGATCACCAGGTCATCGCCGTCGAGCGGTCCTCGTCGTCGGTCGCCGACGCCAGGCTCAACCTGGGCTCGGGTGCACGGGTGGTCAGGACCGCGTTCGAGCGTTGGCGGCCCCGGCCGGTCTCTGTCGCCGTCGCCGATCCCGCCCGCCAAGGTCTTGGGGCGAGAGGTGTGGCGAGGCTGGTCGGCGCGCGGCCCCACCGGATCATCCTGGTGTCGTGCGAGGCCTCGGCGGCCGCCCGCGACGTCCGACTCCTCGTCGACCATGGCTTCGTTCCTCGGGCCATGACGTCGATCGATCAGTTCAGCGGAACCTCCCACGTCGAGCTCGTCACCGTCCTCGACCGCCCGGAGAGCTGATGCCGTCCGAAGAGATCGCGATTCGACGAGGACCACTGCGGGCCGGGCTGGTGATCGCGGTGGGGACGGCTGCGGCGATGCTGATCGCCGCGGGGTTCGCCGTGGCGTTGGGGCAGGGCGACGACGCGACCCCGGCCGATCGGGCGCTGGCCGGTGTGGAGGACGATCCCGGGTCTCGGCGGGCTTCGCTCGTGGGCGAGAGCGCGGAATCGGTGGTCGAAGCCGGCCTGGCATCCGATGGTGTCGGGTACGTCGATGGACGGGAGCTGCCGGCCCTCACCGACGGGCGGACCTATCAGTTGTGGGGCGTCTCGGGCGATCTCGTCATCTCACTCGGCGTGCTCGGCCCCGAGCCCGACCTCTGGGTGTTCGAAGCCGTGGAACCCGTGGAGGCACTCGCGCTGACCGACGAGGAGAGTCCCGGCGTCGTGTCGTCCTCTCTGTCAGAGCGGTCGGCGGTGGTGAGCGGCGAGCTCTCCTGAGGGCCCGTTCCTCGGTGGGCGTCGGAGAACTCAGTCCGCCGCGAGGATCCGCGCGAAATCGTGTCTGTCCACGTTGCCCCCCGACAGGATCACGCCCGCGTGGCCGCCGTGCTCGCGTCGAGCGACGGCCAGCGCCGCCGCTCCCGAAGGTTCCAGCACGAGACGGAGATTCATGGCGGCCCACCGCATGGTGGAGCGCATCTCGTCGTCGCTGACCGTCTCGATTCGGGTCACCGTCCGTTGGATGACGGGAAACGTGATCGCTCCCGGTGTTCGCACCCGGAGGCCGTCGGCAATGGTGCCGGGGGGCGCCACCGTGCAGCGCTTCCCGGCGGCGAGTGACCGGCGGGTGTCGTCGCCGTCGACCGGCTCGACCCCGATGATCTCGGTGCTGGGGGAGCGATCGCTCATGAGAGCGGCGCAGCCCGCCATCAGGCCCCCGCCACTGATCGGAGCGTAGAACCGGTCGAGGGCCCCGGGTGCGTCCTCGAGGAGCTCGAGTGCCGCGGTTCCCTGACCGGCGGCCACCGCGGGGTCGTCGAACGGCTCGATCAGCACCAGGCCGTGTTCGGTGGCGAGCGTGGTCGCCCGGGCGGCTCGCTCGGCGCTGTCGGGTCCCACCTCGATCACCGTGGCGCCCTCGGCCCGGGTGCGGTCGCGCTTCAGCCCGGGAGCGTCGGCGGGCATGACGACCGTGCACGCGATTCCGGCCAGCCGCGCTGCCCGCGCGACAGCTCGGGCGTGGTTGCCGGAGGAGTGGGCCACGACGCCCGGACAGTCGTGGGGAAGGGTGAGGATCCGGTTGGTCGCCCCGCGGAACTTGAACGAGCCGGTGTACTGCAGGTTCTCGGCCTTGGCCGAAAGCGGGGACCCGTCGGCGGCGAAGGTCGGCAGCGTCGGTGTCCGCACGACGTGGTCACGTAGCATCCGAGCCGCGGTGACGACGGCGTCGGCGGTGATGTTCGTCGGACCCGGGCCGTTCACGGCTCCGATCCTACGGTCGTACTCGACCGGCGACCCGGGCCGGTTCGGCGCGGATGTCCGGATCCGTCTCGGCCGTCGCGGCGGTCGGTGTCAGACTGCCCCGATGGTCGCCGAGGAGAGATCGTCACCTATCCGCGCCGGAGTGCGCGCCGGCGTTCCCATCGCCGTCGGCGTGGTGCCCTTCGGGCTCGTCGCGGGTGTCGCCGCGACCGAGGCCGGAATGGGGCTGGGCGGTGCGGTGGCGTTCTCAGTCGCCATTTTCGCGGGAGCATCCCAGCTGGCCGCCATCGATCTGTTGGACACCGGATCGTCGGCCATCGTCGCAGCCGGCACCGCGCTCCTGATCAACCTCCGGTTCCTGATGTACTCGGCGTCGCTGGCTCCGTTCCTGGCCACCCAGCCCCTGCGACGGCGGCTCGGGGCTGCGTACCTGTTGACCGACCAGGCGTACGCCCTTTCGGTCGCCGAGTACGTGCGCGACCCGTCCCACAGCGAGCGGGCCCGGCTGCGGTTCTACGTCGGTGTTGGTCTGCTGATGTGGACGACGTGGCAGATCACGACGGTGCTCGGGGCTGCGCTCGGATCGACGGTCCCCGACTCGGTACCGCTCGACTTCTCGATCCCGCTCGTGTTCCTTGCCCTCCTGATCCCGGCCGTCACCGATCGACCGACGCTCACGGCGGCACTCGTCGCCGGTGTGGGTGCCGTGGCGGCCGGACAGCTCGGCGCCGGGAACGCCGCACTGCTGGTGGGGATGGCCGCGGGCATCGCCTGCGGTGCCGCCATGGACGTGTCCGGCGGGAGGGCCGCTGCGTCATGACCGAGCGGATGTGGTCCGCCCTGGCCGTGGCCGCGATGGGCACCTTCCTCATCCGTGCGTCGTTCCTGGCGTTCGCCCATCAGATGCGCGACGTGGGACCGGTCGCTCAGTCGGTGTTGCGGATGATCCCGCCTGCGGCGCTGGCCGGTCTCGTGTTGCCGTCCCTCGTGGCGCCCGACGGTGATTTGGATCTCGGCAATCCACGACTCTGGGCCGGCTGCATCGCCGCCCTGGCGGGGTGGTGGTCGAAACAGACGCTGGTCACGCTCGGCGCCGGCCTCGTCGCCCTCCTGGTGCTCGAACCCCTGATCGGCTGACCACGGTGGCCGGATCTGGGGACACTCAGCTACACCCAGTGTGGCTGACCGTCCCCAAAACCGGTCAGGGGAGGGGCTCGTCGGGTTCGGCGGCGAGCAGGGCTTCGACCGTCTGCCGGCTGTGGGCGGGAATCCCCACCACCTCGGTTTCGAGATCGGCGACGCGGGCATCCTCGATCACGCGGGCGAGCGCCGCAGCACCCGTGTAGTCGATCCGGCCGGCGGCGGCCAGGTCGATGATCAGACGGTTCGCGTCGGGATGGTCGGCCAGGTGGTCGATGAGCAGGTCCTCGAGAGCGGGGGCCGACACGAACCACACCACGCCGACCGGACGGATCGTGAGCGTGCCCTCCTCGTAACCGACGTGGATGTCGAGCTTGGTCTCCCGCCAGAGGTGGGTGAGGATCGCCAGCACCACGCCGATCACCACGGCGAGATCGATCCTGGGCGCCATGATCAGGGTGGCGGCGAACGTGACCCAGGCGAGGATGGCCTGGCGGGGCGATTGGGACCAGAGGCGGACCATCGTGCCGGCCCGGATCAGCTTGTACCCGGCTCCGAACACGATCGCGCCCAGGACGGCGCGGGGCAGGTCCTCCAAGACGGGCGAGAACGGGAGAAACACCAGCAGTAGCAGTCCGGTGAACGCTCCGCTCCAGCGGGTCTTGGCTCCGGCGAGGCGGTTGAGTGCGCTACGGAGGAACGAACCGCCCACGGGGAGTGCCCCCGAGACGGCGCTGGCCAGGTTGGCCACCCCCTGGCTGATCAGCTCACGACTCGCGTCCCATCGCTGGCGATCGGCGCTGGCGAAGGTGCGGGCGATCGACGAGGGCTCGGCGAATCCGACCAGGGCGATGACGATGCCGGGAACGACGAGTCCGCCGGCCCCACCCCAGGGGAAGCTGCCCGACAGGCTGATGAAACCACCCGGCAACTCACCGATCGTGCTGCCGTCGTAGCCGCCGGCGGCGGTCAGTGCGGTGCCGAGCCCGACCGCGACCAGCACGCCGGGGAACAGGCGGTGGATCCTGGGTCCCAGCAGCATGAGGGCCAGGGTTGCCGCCGACACGGCCAGTGCGGCCGGTTGCCAGTCGGCCGGATGGGCCAGCGTCCACCGGGCGCTCGACAGCACGCCGTCGACGTCCGGAGCGACGTCGACGATGGTCGGAATCTGGGAGGCCAGGATGAGGACCGCGGCACCGGTCGTGAAGCCCAACAGGACGGGCTCGGACATGAGGTAGGCGAGGGACCCGAGCCGGAGTACGCCCAGCAGGAGGCGGGTGAGGCCCACGATCAGGGCCAGGAGCGCGGCGAGCTTGATGTACTCGTTGCTCCGGACCTCGGCTCGACCTTCGAGTGCGCCGAAGGTCAGCAGCGCCGTCATCGCCGTCGGGCCGGTCTGGAGGTACGGCGACGACACGAAGAGAGCGGCCATGATGGGCGGGAGGACCGCGGCGAAGAGGCCGACGTACGCGGGGAGTCCGGCCAGCTCCGCATAGGCCATCGACTGGGGCAGCAGCACCAGCCCGACCGAGGCCCCGGCCACGAGGTCACCCGAGGTCGGGCGTCCCAGTTGGAGCAGCCACGTACGCACGGGTGCAGTCTGCCGGACCGATCGGGATGACGGTGGTATCGGTGCCGCGACGACGCCACGGCCGGCCGTCACCGCGTGGCAGGATGAGCGCATGGCCCTGCATCTGCGCCTCGGTGGGCGCGCCCTGCCGCCCTTGTCGCGCTTTCGCATCTACGTATGCGGGATCACGCCCTACGACACCACGCACCTCGGGCACGCCTCGACCTTCACCTGGGTCGACACGCTGGCCCGAGTGCTCGATCACGCCGGTGTCGAGGTCCAGCTCTGTCGCAATGTCACCGATGTCGACGATGCCCTGGTGCACGAGGCCGCCCGCCGCAAGGTCGCCTGGCAGGCGCTGGCGACCCAGCAGACGGCCCAGTTCGAGGACGACATGCGCAAGCTCCGGGTCCGGCGACCCTCGTACGAGCCGCAGTCCCGCGAGTACATCACCGAGGTGGTCTTCCTGGCCCGCGCCCTGCTCGACACCGGGGCGGCGTACGAGCGTGACGGATCGGTGCTGTTCCGCGGTCAGGACGTCCCCGCTCGGGCCGGACTCGGCCGCGACCAGGCGATCGCCGCGCTCGAAGCGTCCGATCATCCCCGATTGGGCGACGACCCGCTGGACGTACCGGTGTGGCAGGCATCCAGTGGTGACGATCCGGCCTGGGAAAGCCCGTGGGGTCCGGGCCGGCCGGGATGGCATGCCGAGTGCGCCGCGATGGCCACCGCGGTGCTCGGTCTCTCGGTCGATGTCCACAGCGGGGGCAGCGACCTGGCGTTCCCTCATCACGCGTACGAGGCGGCACTGGTCGAGTCGGCCACGGGTGTGGCGCCGTTCGCCCGGGCATGGATGCACATCGGTGAGGTCGGGGTGGACGGCGAGAAGATGGCCAAGTCCACCGGCAATCTCGTGCTGATCTTCGACCTGCTCCAGGAGTGGCGACCCGAGGTGGTGCGCCTGATGATCCTGGATCGGGCATGGGGTGACGCCTGGTCCTACGAGCCGGCGCTGCTGGACCGGGCCGGCACTCGGCTGGATTCGCTGCGGTCCGGGGCCGGTCGGGGCGGCGGCGACGAGGCGGCCGAGACCGCCGTCCTGGAACGTCTCTTCGACGGCCTCGATGTTCCCGGAGCGTTGGATGTCGCCGAGGAAGCTGGCGGTCGGGCCGCGACGCTCTGTCTCAGCCTGCTGGGGTTGTAGCGACCTTCATCGCCCGGATCTCCTCGGTCGGGCACCGGGCGCGAACCCGGTCTGGAATCGTGCGGCGAGACCGTCGTAGGGTGCGGTCCTCATGTTCCATCGACTGCTGCAGTGGGTCGCCCGGATGGTCGCCGAGCGGCCGATTCTGACCCTGCTCTTCGTGGCCGCGTTCACGATCGTCTTCGGGATCCTGGCCCGGGAACAGCAGCTCGAGGGCGGTGCGTCTCCGTTCCAGGTCGAGAGCCAGATGGCCGAGGATCTCGAGACGATCAACGATGAGTTCGCGGCCCAGAGCTCGCTGACCTCGATACAGCTGATCGTCAACGCTGGTGAGGACGGCAATGTCATCACCCGCGAGGGGGTGGACGTCGAACAGCAAGTGCGCTCGATCGTCCTCGGGGTCCCCGAGGTGCAGCGGTGGCTGAGCGACGATCCGCAGGCCATGGTGTCCTACGCCGACCCGATGCGCGTCGTGCTGGAGCTCCAGGGGATTCCGCTCGAAGAGGCGACCGACCGGCAGCTGGCCGACGCGGCGAGCCTCGCGTTCGCCGATCCGGAGCAGGGCTCGGTGGCGCGCCTTCCGTACTCCGCCGATCTGGATCCCGACCAGGGGATCGCCCAGGCCGGCGTGATGCTGGTGCGGCTCGAGCCGGTGACCGACCTGCCGGACGTGCGGACGGCATCGCTGGCGGTCGAGGATGCGCTCAGAGACGAGTACGACGGCGCGTTCACGGTCGACCCGTTCAACTTCCTGATCGTCAACAACGCCACCAGCGAGGCCTCGCTGGCAGAGATGCCGCGCCTGTTGGCTATCGGTCTGGTGCTGATCCTCATCATCCTGACGCTGCTCTACCGTCGGCTCAGCGACGTCGTCCTCGGTCTGTTGGGGCTCGTCGTCACCGTGATCTGGATGACCGGGCTGGCGGTGTTCGTGGGGCCCGACTACCTCGGACTCACCGGTCACTTCACGCAGATCTCCGTCATCGTGCCCGATCTTCCTGATCGGACTCGGCGTGGACTTCGGCCTCCAGCTCACGTTCCGCTATCGGGAGGAACGACAGACCGGGACTGGTCCCGAAGGCATCGTCGGCCAAGGCACTGTCGACGGTCGGGGCCGCGCTCGGTCTGGCTGCTGTCACGACGATGATCGGGTTCCTCACCAACCTGGCGAGCCCCCTCCCGCCCATTCGTGACTACGGCGTGTTCGCTTCCCTCGGGGTCCTGGCCGGGCTGGTCGTGTTCGTGCTCCTCGTGCCGTCGGCCCGGGCGCTGCTCGACAGCCGGCCGGGAAGGGCGGAACGGACCTCCGCGGCTCGTCGGCGGCGCGGCCGGTGTGGGGCGGGTGGCTCGGGCGATCGGCGATTTCGGGATGGCCAGGCCGGTCGTGACGATCAGCGCTGCCGTGCTCCTGACCGTGGCGAGTGTCGGGGCGACGACGGGCATCGAGACCGTCTTCGACCGTGACGAGTTCATCCCGGACGGTACCGACATCGAGCGGGTGATCGACGATGTGACCGGGTTGTTCGGGGGCGATCTCACCGAGCAGACGCAGCTCCTGGTCGAGGGCGACGTTTCGAGCCCGGCCGCTCAGGAGGCTCTGGGCCGAGGTCGTCGCCGACGTCGCCGAGCTGGACGGCGTACGACAGACCGGCCCGACGACGCTGGTCGCTCTCGATACCGCCGACGACGGAGTGCACGCCCTGATCACTGCTCCGACCTTGGTGGGCCAGGACGGCGCCGAACAGTTCGCCGACGACGTCGCGGCCGCGGCAGCCCCGCTCGAAGCCATGGGGCTCGAGGCGCGCGCCGTCTCCGATGACCTCCTGCTGGTCGAGACCAATCGCCTGCTGGCTCGATCGGGACGGCGGGGGATCCTGCTTGCTCTGGCCGCGTCGACGGTGTTCGTCACCGCCTACTTCGGCCTGGTCGACCGCCGGCCTTGGTTGGGACTGCTCTCGATGGCCGTGACGACGATGGTGGTGGCGTGGACGGTCGGGTCGATGTGGCTGTTCGGGATCGACTTCAACATCCTCACCGTGACCCTGGCCTCGGTCGCCGTGGGATTGAGTGTCGACTACGGCATCCACATGACCCACCGGTTCATCGAGGAGATCAACAACCCGGAGCTGAGCATTCACGACGCTCTCGAAGAGGCGTTGCTCCACACGGGTGCCGCGCTCACCGGGTCGGCCGCGACGACCGTCGCGGGCTTCGGTGTGCTGATGTTCTCGGGGTTGGTACCGATCCGTCAGTTCGGCACGCTGATGTCCATGTCCATCGTGATGGCGCTCATCGGGTCGGTGCTCGTCCAGCCCGCCGTGCTGCTGCTCTGGGGTCGGCGCCGGCTGGACCGCGACCCCCTCGAACCGTGACGGATCGGCCCCGACCGCTGCCTCTGACACGCGGTCGCTTGCTGTGCCGCGGCCTGCTCCGGCGTTGTCCCGTGTGTGGGGCCCCGGCTCCGTTCCGCTACGGCCTGATCCTCGGGGAGGACTGCACGCGATGCCGGTTCCACTTCGAGCGGATCGAAGGGCACTGGATCGGCAGCCTCGGTCTCAACGTGATCGTGTCGTTCGCTGTGCTGTTCGTGACGCTGGCGGTGGGCATGGCACTGACCTATCCCGACATAGCGGTCGTGCCGCTGATTTCGGCCGGACTGATCGTGGCGGTGGGGGTCCCACTCGTCTTCTCGGGTACCGCGAAGACTCTCTGGACGGCGATCGATCTGTCGATGCGTCCCCTCGAGCTGGGTGAGGTTGCACCCGGTTGGGTCCTGCTCGGCCCGGATGCGGTCCGAGGATGACACCGCGGTGGCCGGCGACAGCCCGGGTCAGTCGGCTCGGTAGCCCTCGAGATTCTCCGACTGCCACCGCCAGGAATCCCGGCACATCTCGTCCAGGTCGCGGGTGGCGAACCATCCCAGTTCGGCGTTGGCCTTGGACGGGTCGGCGCGGCTCTCGGCGATGTCGCCCGTCCGGCGGTCCACCACCTCGTAGGGGAGGGAGTGGCCGCAGGCCGCCTCGAGGGCGGCGTGGACCTCGAGCACCGATGCTCCCTTTCCGGTACCCAGGTTCCATGTGTAGGTGCCCGGACCGCGCTGGCTCAGACCGTCGAGCGCAGCGAGGTGGCCGCGCGCCAGATCGACCACGTGGACGTAGTCGCGGACGCCGGTGCCATCGGATGTGTCGTAGTCGTCGCCGAACACGAGCAGCCGCTCGAGCCGTCCGACGGCGACCTGGAGGAGGAAGGGCATGAGGTTGTTGGGGATTCCGAAGGGGTCCTCTCCGATGCGGCCCGAAGGATGGGCTCCGACCGGGTTGAAGTAGCGAAGGAGCGCGACGTGCAGATCGGGTCGGGCGACGGCGGCGTCGGTGAGGATCTGCTCGATCATGAGCTTCGACCAGCCGTAGGGATTGGTCGGGGCCACCGCCGCGGTCTCTGCGATGGGGACCGATGACCGGGTCGCCGTAGACCGTGGCCGACGAGGAGAAGACGATGGTGTCGACGTCATGGTCGGCGCATGAATCGATGAGGTTGAGGGTGGACACGATGTTGTTGCGGTAGTAGCGGACCGGCTGTTCGACCGACTCGCCGACCGCCTTGAGTCCGGCGAAGTGGATTACGGCGGTCGGTCGGTGCCGGGCGAGGACCTCGTCGAGCCCGGCGGCGTCGCAGAGGTCGATCTCGTGGAAGACCGGTCGGGTACCGCTGATCTCCTCGATGCGGTCGACGGCGATCGCCGAGGAGTTGACCAGGTTGTCGACGACGACGACGTCGTGGCCCGCGTCGATGAGCTCGACGACGGTGTGGCTTCCGATGTATCCGGTTCCGCCGGTGACGAGGATCGGTTGACTCATGCCAACAGCATGCGTGGACATAACCCCCGATCGCCATTTTGGGGACGCTCAGCTACTCCGGTGTAGCTGAGCGACCCCGAATCGGGCTCAGGTCGTCGTCTGATTGTCGATGGGAGGGGCCGGCCGGCACGGCTGGCCGCGCAGCGAGGGGCAGGCCGGGGCGGCGTCGGGCCATCCGCTCAGATCGGGTACGACCGGGAGCACGACCCGCGACGGGTAGTCGGCGGAGTGGTGGATCGTGTTGGTCACGTCGCCGTCCGTCTCGAGCAGCTCGAACTGCCATCGCGGCCGTGACCCACCCGGGGTGTCGATGGCGATCCGGATCTTCGACCCGGCCCGGAAGATGTGGCCCATGTTGAAGATCTCGATGCGCATGAGGGCCGGCTCACCCGAAGGTAGCAATTCGTTCTCGTCCTCGACGTGGTGCTGGACCGGCACCAGCTCGGTCGACTCGTCCTCGTCCAGGGCCCGGTGCCCGGCCCGCAGCCAGCCCGACTCGACGTAGAACTCGATGCCATCGGGTCGGACCTCGCTGACGGTCACCTCGATGTCGGTGTCGTCGGCCGTCGACTCGACCCATATGTCCGCACTGGCCGGACCGAGTAGCACGGTGTCGGTCGCGAGCGGTTCGGTTTCGAACCGCACCACCTTCTCGGGGTCGGGAACTGGCCAGTCGTACTCGGGGAGGTTGTCGAAGATGCTGCCGGTCTCGCTGTCGAAGGTCGTGACTCCGCCGGCGTCCGGATCGAAGGCGAACGTGCTCGCTCCGCCGCCGGCGCCGGGTTCTTCGTCGGCCAGCGACCCATCGGGTTGGAGATACAGGGGTGTCGCCTCGGTCTCGGTGAGGGGCCAGCTGTCGAAGGTGGCTTCGTAGGTCCCGGTCGGCGCGCCGACCGTCGCTGAGCCGGCACCGCTCTCGAAGATGACCCGGACGGGCTGCTCGGACTCGTACGCGGCCAGCGCGGTCTGGAAGTCCATGCCGCCGAAACGGCTCTCGGGGATCTTGAGCGACCAGCCGAAGGCCAGGTCGAAGAGCAGCCCGCCGAACGTGGACACGACGAGCGGTACCTCGGGCACCTCCTCGCTGACGTAGAAGTCGAGAAAGTCGTTCATCGACGGGAGCACCGAGGGGCCGAAGCCGTCGGCGTGGGTTCCGTTGAACATCGTGACCCGGAGCTGGTCGGTGGTGAAGTCGTCCAGCATGTTGGCGAAGTGGGGTCCGGTCTGCTCGTCGTGCCAAGCGCCCGTCAGGAAAACCGGTACGTCGATCTGGTCGACGAACGACTGGGGAACGGTGTAGAGGAAGTCCTCGTCGTACCAGGCCACCTCGTGTGAGAGCTCCAGGATGTCCCGGTTCTGACCCCGCAGGAGCTGGTTGGCCGCGCACTCCGACTGGCCGCCTTCGGCCTCCTCGTCGGCCACGACTTCCTCCTCCCACCCCTGGCCATAGGCCTCCGCATCCTCGAGGACGTTCCCGGCCCACTCGGCCGCGAAGCCGCTGTTGTATATGCCGCCCGGACGAAGGGTGCCCCGGTAGGTGTCGTCGATCACGGACAGGGGGGCGATGGCGGCCAGGGAGGGCGGATTGGATCGTGCGACGTAGAGCTGGCTGATGCCGGGGTAGGACAGCCCGACCATGCCGACGCTGTTGTTCTTCACCCAGCTCTGGGCGGCGACCGTCTCGATGACGTCGTACCCGTCGAGGACCTGGAGCTCCTCGAAGAAGTCGTAAGCGCCGCCCGAGCAGCCGGTACCGCGCATGTTGACCGACACGACGGCGAAGCCGAGCACCGATGCGAGGAGTGAGCCGGGCTGGGCCGGGACGCCGTCGCAGAGGACCGGCAGCGCGGACCGGACCATGCCGCCGTCGGCGCACAGGTTCGCAGGATCGACTGGCCCGTCCTCGCCGATCATGGTCTCGAGCGTGGCGGTGGGATTGGCCGGATCGTATCCCGAGTACTCGACCACCGTGGGATAGGGGCCGTCCACGGCCGGGCCCGGGAGGTAGACGCTTGCCGCCAGCGTCGTGCCGTCCCTCGTGGTGATGTACTGATAGCCCGGCTCGAGGGTCTGGTCGGTGTAGAGCGACTGATCCGGGATGGTGGATCGGTCCGTGACCGTGATGGCATCACTGGTGGCGCCGTCGGTGGAGCGGACCGTGTAGCCGTCGCCCGGTTCGACCGACCGGATCAGCAGCGAGCCCTGATCGTCGGTGGTCCCGTCGGACACCGTTGCGCCGCCGGTGTCGGTGAGCATCAGGTCGGTGCCGGGCGCCGCCCCCGTGATCGACACCTGTTCGACGCTGCCCCGGACGTCGCCTTCCAGCGGCGGGGCGTCGGAGGTCGCGGTGCCGCCGGTCTCCGTGGCCGAGTTGTTGCTGTCCGCCTCGGCCTGAGCCGGCTCGTCGGTGCTCGAGCATCCGGCCAGGCCGGGTAGGGCCAGGCCGATGACAAGGGCGAGCAGGAAGCGATGTCGTCTCACGTGAGATCCCCCGAACGAGAACGGTCTGGCCGGAAACCTAGGTCATCCTGCAGTTTCGCTGCATCTCTCGACGGTCACCGGGATGGCATTGAGGGCGGTGTTGCCCGAGAGCGGGTCGATCACCTGCGCGTCGGTCAGGATGTTGCTGTTCACCCCGGCGTGATCCGCCGCCACCCGTAAAGCGGTGTCGGGCTGGTCGTGACCCCACCCGTGGGGGAGGCTCACGACCCCGGGCCTGATGTCGTCGGTCACCTCGACGGGGGCGACGAGCGACCCCGCCCGCGAGCTGACCGCGGCGGCGTCGCCCGAGGAGAGATCGCGTCGGGTCGCGTCGTCGGGGTGCATCTGCAGCGTGCACCGCTCGGCTCCCTTGACCAGCACCCGGACGTTGTGCATCCAGGAGTTGTTCGATCGCAGATGCCGTCGTCCGACAAGGGTGAGCTGGTCGTCGTCGGGCAGGGTGTCGAGGGCATCGGCGAGGTGGTGGAGATCAGCGAGGATCGGCTCGGGGGCCAACTCGATGCGGGCCGACGTCGTCCGCAGTCCGTTGGGGAGCTGGGGCGTGAGGGGTCCGAGGTCGATCCCGTGGGGGTGCTGCTGCAACGTTCGGAGCGACAGTCCGTCGGGATCGACTCCGAAGCCGTCGCCGTACGGTCCCAGCCTGAGCATGGCGTCCAGGGCCCGGTCCACGGGTGCGTCTCCGGTGAGCTGGTCCCGCAGCTCGGCCGGATCGCGGCCGGCGACGACCGAGTCGGGTCGGTTGGTGGCGCCCGAGAGGATGGAGTCGAGCACGAGGTCGTGGATGACCGCCGGGTCGGCGTCGGGGCCCGCGCCGCCGAGGATGAGGGACAGTCGGGCGAGGATGTCCGCTTCGGACGGTGCGTCGGTGGGGAACACGGCGGGGGACCAGTTGGCGACGTTACGGACGGCCAGTGTGGCGAACGCCAGGTCGTAGTGGCTTCGCTCGAGCGCCGACGGTACGGGGAGGATGACGTCGGCGTGGCGGGTGGTCTCGTTGCGGTAGAGATCGACCGAGACCATGAACTCCAGCGAGGCCAGTGCCCCGTTCATGCGCTGCGAATCGGGGCATGACAGGGCGGGATTGCCCGCCACGGTGATGAGCGCTCTGATCTGTCCCGGCCCCTCGGTCAGGATCTCGTCGGCGAGCGTCGCCACGGGCAGCTCGCTGCGCGCCTCGGGCAGATCGCGAACCCGGCTCCGCCAGCGACCCAGCTCGAACCCTCGTCCCCCGGGGGTGGACGCCGGCGGACGTCCGGTCGCGGAGAGGGCGAACATGGCGCCGCCCGGTTCGTCAAGTCCGCCGATCAGGACGTTCACGGCATCGACGGCCCATGACGCGAGCGTGCCGAATCGGACGGTGTGCGTGCCGATCCTGCCGTAGACGGACGCGGTGCGGGCGGCAGCCAGCTCGTCGGCGATCCGTTCGGTCGTCGTCGCCGGGATGCCCGTGACCGGGGCGACCGCGTCGGGCGAGAACGGTTCGACCGCCTCGCAGAGCGCCTCGAAGCCGGCGAGGTGATCCGCGTGTCGACCGACATCGACCGAGCCGTCGCGGACGAGGACGTGGATGAGGGCGCACAACCAGGCCGCGTCACCACCGGGCCGGATCGCGATGTGTTCGTCGGCATTGCGAGCGGTCCGGCTGCGGCGGGGATCGACCACGACGAGCCGGCCCCCGCGTTCGCGGAGCGAAGCGAGTCGGCCCGGGAAGTCGGGGGCGGTGCAGAGACTGCCGTTCGACGCCATCGGGTTGGCTCCGAGCATCAACAGGTAGTCGGTTCGGTCCAGGTCGGGGACCGGGATCGTGCCGGGACTACCGAACATGAGACCGGCCGACACGTGTTTGGGCATCTGGTCGACCGTGCTGGCCGAGAAGAGGTTGCGGGTCCCGGCGGCCTGGATGAGGGGACGGTTGTAGATGCTGCCGGCCAGCGTGTGCACGTTCGGATTGCCGAGGTAGATGGCCAGAGCGTCGCGATCTCCTGCGCCGGTGACCCCGCCCAGCCCTTCGGCCACGCGGGAGAAGGCCTCGTCCCAGGAGATCTCCTCGAACACCGGCGCACCGGCATCGTCGGTCCCGACCCGGGCCAGCGGGGTCCGGAGCCGATCCGGGTCCTCGTGGAGGTGCCCGAGGGTAGTGCCCTTGGGGCAGATGAATCCGGCCGAGAACACGTCGTCGCGGTCGCCCCGGATGCGGCGAACGCGGTCGTCGGCGATGGTGATCTCGAGTCCGCAGGTTGCCTCGCACAGTGGGCACGTGCGGTGGACGACCCGCTCCTGGCTGGTGCTCATTGTTCCCCCCGAGTTGTTCGGTCGACTCTACCCAGGAGCCGGTCAGCAGGCGGCGAGAGTACGGGTGATGTAGCCGTCGACGAGCTCACCCAGGACGGGAAGGCTGACAGTCCCGGACCCCAGGACCGCGTCGTGGAAGTCCCCGATGGAGAACCGGTCACCGGCCCGGCGTCGGGCCTCGGCTCGGAGCCGGAAGATCTCGCGCTGACCGAGCTTGTAGGACAGCGCCTGTGCCGGCATCGCGACGTATCGATCGATCTCGGCCGCGATCGTGTCGGGTGCCACCGGCGTGTTGGTCTCCATCCAGTCGATGGCCTGCCGGCGGCTCCAGCCCAGAGCGTGGATGCCGGTGTCGACCACGAGCCGACCGGCCCGCCACGAGTCGGCCATGAGCATGCCGACGCGGTCGAGCGGCGCGGCATAGAGCCCCATCTCGTCGGCCAACCGTTCGGCGTACAGCCCCCAACCCTCGACGTACGCGGTGTGGGAGGTGGACCGGCGCTGGAACATCGGGAGGTCGGGCAGTTCGGTGGCGATGGCGATCTGGAGGTGATGGCCGGGGATGGCTTCGTGGAAGCCGATGGCCTGGGCCTCGACCCGGCTCTGGTCGGTGGGGTTGTAGGTGTTGACGTAGTAGGTGCCGGGCCGCTCGCCGTCGGGACCGGGTGGCCAGTAGTAGGCGGGAGGCATGGCCGCTTCCATGAACTCGGGCACGGCGTCGATGACACACTCGGACCGCGGCAGCAGTCCGAACCAACCGTCGAGCCCGTCCTTGGCCCGACGCAGGCTCTCGGCGGCGTCGTGAAGGATCTCGTCCCGTTCCCGATAGCGAAGGGCGGGATCGGTGCGGAGTCGTTCGAAGACACCGCCGAGGTCGCCGGTGCCGAACACATCGGACCCGATCGCCCGGTACTCGTCCGCGAGCGAGTCGATCTCGTCGAGCCCGATCCGGTGGATCTCGGCGGCGTCGAGCAGCAGTGACGTGTGCCGGCGGATGGCGGATTCGTAGAGGATCACGCCGTCGTCGAGGTGACACAGGCCGGCCCGGTCGTCGGGGCGGGCCACCGGCAGGAGGTCGGTCGCGATGTCGTCGCGGAAAGCGGCGAACGCGGGCCGGACGTCGTCGGCGATGCTCGCCGCAACGGCCTGGCGCCACTCGGCCTCGCCCGCCCAGTCGATCGGACCGCCGATCTTGGCGAAAACGTCGTCGGCCGGGTCGGTGGCGAGGTAGCCGTCGAGCTGCGACAGCGTCCGCTCGAGCCACAGTCGGGCCGGCGTGCGACCGGCGTCGCGTCCTTCCCGGAACCGCTGCGCGAGCCCGCCCAGAGCGTCGGGCATCTGCCGGTACCGAGAGATGACCTGGGTGGCCGACTCCGGATCGGGGTAGGTGGTCTGCGGTGGCAGCTGCAGGTACATGGCATGGGGGCCGGTCATCTGATCCGAGGCCAGTTCGATCGTCCGCAGATCGATCGACTCGGTCCACTCCTCGAGCTCGGCGCGGAGCAGGCCGGCGGTGACGAGCTCCGTCTCGGAGAGGTGGCCGGCGTCGATGCTTTTCACGGTGTCGAGCAGTGCCGCGAGGGCGACCCGCGTCGCGGCCTCGCCGGTGGCGGACCAGTCCTCGATCGCGCCGCAGAACCGGTAGTCGGCCTCGAGGGGGGCGAGGGACGGGATGGTCTCGAGTCGGAGGTCCCAGTACTGCTGGGCCACGTCGGCCAGGGTCGCGTTCAAAGGACTGCACCTTTCGTCGGGCCGGCCGGTCTCGCCCGGAGGTCGGACCGGCTGGCGAGCCAAGCTCCGGCGAAGACGAGAAGGACGCCGATCAGGGAGATCACCGCTACGGACTCGTCGAGCAGGCCGACGCCCAGAGCGGTGGAGACGACGGGGATGAGGTAGGTGACGATCGAGCCTCGGGTGGCGCCGACCGAAGCCATGAGGGCTCCGGCGGCAGCGAAGGCCAGACCGGTCCCGAGGGCCCCGGCGGCGACGACGGCGAGGAACGAAGGCCACTCGAAAGTAGAGGACGCGAGGCCGAACAGTCCGAGCGGGGCAACCATCACGATGGCCGTGGCCTGGACCCTGATCATGACCTGAAGCGAGTGGTATTTCTGGGTCAGGGGCACCACGACGTTGGCGGCCACGCTGTAGGAGATCATGGCCAGCAGGACCAGGCCGACCCCGAGAGCTTCGGATGATGCGCCGCCGAGCGACGGCGCGCTGATGAGGACGATGCCGGCCAAGCCCACGAGAAGCCCCACCGTCTGGTGGCGGCCGGGGGCCCGCCTGAGAAGGACGGTGGCGAGTGCCGCCGTCGTGATGGGCATCGAGGCGTTGAGCATGCCGGCCAGGGTCGAGTCGATCCACTGCTGGGCGATCGGGAACATCGAGAGGGGAAACGCCATCCAGCAGAACCCGAGGAGCCAGATGCGGGGCCAGTCCTCCCGATCGATCGGTTGGCGGGCGCGGGAGAAGCCGGCCAGGGCGAGGAATCCGAACCCGACCCGGCCGAGGGTCACGACCGAGGGGTGGAAAGCGTCGAGCGCGATCTCCATGAAGAGGAACGAAGCACCCCAGATGCCAGCGGCCACCAGGAGCAGTCCCCAGTCGTTGGGGGTGAAGGCTCCCTGGTTGTGACCCTCGCTGGTGGTGACGAGCCCCCGACCGGACATCCCGGCAACGCTACCGGCGGTCCGGTCAGATTCTCCGAGATTCGAGCGGACGGAGCATGATGGGGCGGTGAAGATCGAGGTCGAGGTCAACGGGGTCAGTCGTCGCGATGATGTCGAACCTCGGCTTCTCCTGGTGCACTACCTCCGCGAGGTCGCCGGACTGACGGCAACCAACATCGGCTGTGACACGTCAAGCTGCGGTGCCTGCACCGTCCACGTCGACGGGCTGTCGGTGAAGTCCTGCACGATGCTCGCCGTGCAGGCCGACGGGTCGGTGGTGACGACCGTCGAGGCACTCGCCGCCCCCGATGGCACCCTGCATCCGATGCAGGCCGCGTTCGTCGAGCACCACGGCCTCCAGTGCGGCTACTGCACGCCCGGCATGGTGATGGCCGCAACCAGCCTGCTCGCTGAGAATCCCACTCCGACCGAGGACGAGGTCCGCATGGGGCTCGAAGGCAACCTCTGTCGTTGCACCGGCTACCACAACATCGTGGCCGCGGTGCTCGCCTGCGCCGGCCAGATCGAGGCGAGCGGGTCCGCGTCGTGATCCCGGCCCCGTTCGAGTACGTCCGGGCCGACTCGGCCGAGGCGGCCGTCGCCGCGTTGGTTGAGCACGGGGACGAGGCGAAGATCCTGGCCGGAGGGCACTCGCTGCTTCCCATCATGAAACTGCGGCTGGCCGCACCCGACGTCCTCATCGACGTCGGTCGGGTGGCCGATCTCCGGTACGTCAGGGACGACGGTGCCGCCATCGCCATCGGAGCGCTCACCCGTCACCACGTCGTTCAGACCCATCCGCTGGTGACCGAGCACCTCCCGCTCGTTGCGGACGCGGTCGGTCATGTCGGTGATCCCCAGGTCCGCCACCGGGGCACCTTCGGCGGCGCGCTGGCGCACGGCGATCCGGCGTCGGACCTTCCGGCGGTTGTGCTCGCGTTGCGGGCGACGCTGGTCGCGCAGGGTCCCGGCGGTACCCGGGAGATCGCCGCCGACGACTTCTTCGCCGGCTTTCTCGAGACCGCTCTCGCCCCCGACGAGCTCCTGACCGAGATCAGGCTCCCGAAGATGCAAGGCGCCGGGTGGTCGTTCGAGAAGTTCACGAAGCGGGCTCAGGACTGGGCCATCGTCGGGTGCGCGGTCGTGTACGGCTCCGCTGACCAGCCTGGGCCGGACACCGGCGTGGGACTGGTCAACATGGATTCCCGGCCCGTGCGGGCCGAAGCCGTCGAGGCGGCGGTCGGGTCGGGATCGTCGGCGGCCGATGCGGCCGCGGCCGCAGCGGAGGACCGCAATCCTCCGGTCGATCTCGACGGGTCGGCGGAATACCGGTCCCATCTGGCTCGCGTCCTGGTCCGCCGGGCGCTCGAACGGGCGGGTCTCGGCTGAGCGATCCCCGGTTTCCGCCCGATTCTGTCGCCGGTGTCGTCGACGGTCTGGCCCGGCACGGCTATCTCGCCGACGAGGGTCTGGCCACGTCTCTGTATCTGTCGCTGTCGCTCCACCGGCCTCTGCTGCTGGAGGGCGAGGCCGGCGTGGGCAAGACCGAAGTGGCCCGCGTGCTGGCCGCGTGGTCCGGGGCTCCCATGGTGCGCCTCCAGTGCTGGGAAGGCATCGACGCGGGGCAGGCCGTGTACGAATGGGACTACCCACGGCAGTTGCTCCATCTGCGCACCGTCGAAGCGGTCGGTCGCGGTCCGTCGGACGCGGGCGAGATCGACGCGGACGAGCTCGAGGCCGAGCTCTACGACGAGCGGTTTCTGTTGCGCCGGCCATTGCTCCAGGCGATCAGCGCCACCGACGCGGCACCGGTCCTGTTGATCGACGAGGTGGACCGGGCCGACGACGAGTTCGAGGCGTACCTCCTGGAGATCCTCTCCGATTTCGCGGTCACCATCCCCGAGCTCGGCACGATCCGGGCCGAGTACCCGCCGATGGTCGTGCTCACCTCGAACCGCACACGTGAGGTCCACGACGCCCTCAAGCGACGTTGTCTGTACCACTGGGTCGAGCATCCGTCGCTCGACCGCGAGGTGGCCATCGTGCGGCTGCGGCTTCCCTCCGCGTCCGAACGTCTGGCCCGCCAGGTGTCGTCCATGGTGGCCCGGTTGCGGGAGAGCGGGCTGTACAAGCCGCCGGGTGTGGCCGAGACCCTGGACTGGGTCGAGGCGATCCTCACCCTCGGAGAAGACGAGCTCTCGGCGGGGGTGGTCGACGCCACGCTCGGCGCCGCGCTCAAGTACCGCGAAGACCAGGAGCGGGTGCGGGTGGCCGGGACCGAACAACTGGTACAGGATGCCGTCGGTCGAGCCGACTGACGGCGTCGGCGGTGCGGTCGGCTTCGTCGACGCGGTGCGGGCCGCCGGGTTGGCCGTCCCGCTGACCGGAAGCCAGGCGTTCGTCGAGGCGCTGGGCCAGCTCGATCTGAGCGCCCGGTCGTCGTGGTACTGGGCCGGTCGGGCCACCCTGGTCAAACACGAGAGCGACATCGAACGGTTCGACGTCGCCTTCGCCCGCTTCTTCGGCTCCGGCTCGGTCGGCGACCGGCCGGCTGGAGAAGCGCCGCCCTCGGAGCCGATCGTGCTCGCATTCGAGGACACCGGGGCCGACGCCGCCCGGGAGAAGGGAGACGACGAGGGTGCGGTCGAGCGTGCGGCCTGGTCGGCCACCGAGGTGCTTTCCGACAAGGACTTCGCCAGCTGCACCGCCGACGAGCTCGTCGAGGCATACGCCCTGATGGCGCGTCTGATCCGGTGGGGGCCGGTCCGTCGGACCCGCCGTGATGTCCGCGCCCGCAGGGCGACGGGCAGACTCGACCGACGGTCGATGATCCGCCTGGCCGCTCGCCATGACCGGGAGATCGTGGCGTTGCCCCGGCGCCGCCGGGCGAAGGGACCCCGTCGGGTGGTGTTCCTGCTCGATGTGTCCGGTTCGATGGATCCGTACAGTCGGGCCTTCCTGCGGTTCGCCCATGCCGCGGTGGCCGGCCGCCGCCGGGTCGAGGTCTTCTCGCTCGGCACCCGGCTCACCCGACTGACCCGATCGCTCCGGTGGCACGATCCGGATCGGGCCATCGGCGAGCTGATCCGCGAGGTGCAGGACTGGTCGGGCGGGACCCGGTTGGGTGATGGTCTGCGCGCCTTCAACCGCGATTGGGGTATGCCCGGCATGGCCCGCGGTGCGGTGGTGGTGCTGCTGTCCGACGGCTGGGAGCGGGGCGACGCCGACCTGCTGGCCGAGGAGATGGCCCGGCTCCAGCGGGTGGCCCAGCGGGTCGTGTGGGTCAACCCGCTCAAGGCGTCGCCGGGCTACGAGCCGTTGGCGCGGGGGATGGCGGCGGCGCTGCCGTTCGTCGATCGGTTCGTGGAGGGGCATTCTCTGCGGTCCCTGGCAGACTTGGCCGACGTGATCGACGGGGGTGGCCACCGGAGCGGTGGGCGCTCGCCCGAGGCGGTGGCATGAAGGAGATCCTCGACGACCTCGATCGATGGCGATCCGACGGCCGCTCGGTGGTGCTCGCCCGCGTGGTCGATCTGGCCGGTTCGGGCCCGCGCGACCCTGGAGCCGCGATGGCGGTCAACGACCGCGGCGAAGTGGCCGGTTCGGTGTCGGGTGGCTGTATCGAGGGCGCGGTGGTGACCGAGGCGCTCGACGTGATGGTGACCGGAGCTCGCCGGGTCGTCCGCTTCACCTACAGCGACGACGACGCCGTCGCTGTCGGCCTGACCTGCGGCGGCACGGTCGAGCTGTTTCTCGAGCCCCTGGACTGGTACGCGGGCGCGGTGGCGGACGACCCCTATCCGGTGCTCGCCGAGCTGTTGCGGGCCAACCGGCCCGTCGTCCTGGCCACCGTCGTCGACGGGGACCGCGTCGGGGCCAAGCTCCTGGCCCGCCCCGCCGAGGACACGCTCGGCACATTGGGTGACGCCGATCTCGATCGGGTGGTCACCCGCGACGCGCTGGGCGAGCTGGACGCCGGGCGGAGCGGGGTGCGCCGCTACGGCCCGCAGGGCCAGGCCGGCCAGGACGTGGTCGCCGTGTTCGTCGAGTCGTTTGCACCGCCGCCCCGGTTGTTGGTCTTCGGCGCGGTCGACTTCACCGCGGCGCTCGCCCGGCTCGGCAAGGTCCTGGGCTTCCACGTGACGGTGTGCGACGCGCGGGAGGTGTTCGCCACCGAGCGGCGGTTCCCGATGGCCGACGAGGTCATCGTCGACTGGCCCCACCGCCTGTTGGAACGGATCGGCACCGATCTCGGCCCCAACGACGCGGTGTGCGTGCTGACCCACGACGTGAAGTTCGACGTGCCGGCGCTCATCGCCGCGTTCGCGACGGATGTCGGATACATCGGGGCGATGGGATCGCGGCGCACCCACGCCGAGCGCGTCGAGCGACTCCGGGCCGAGGGGGTCGACCAGGCCGACCTCGACCGGATCATGGCGCCGATCGGGCTCGACCTCGGCGGCCGGACCCCCGAGGAGACGGCGCTGTCGATCATCGCCGAGATCATCGCCGGCCGCACCGGCCGTCGGGTGCCGTCGTTGCGGGACGGGGACGGCCCGATCCACGCCTGATCGGGCGAAGTAGTCTCGGCCGATGCGAGCGATCGTCCTGAACGAGTACGGCGGACCCGAGGTCCTGGGGCTGATGGAGGTCCCCGACCCCTCGCCGGGACCCGAGGAGGTCGTGGTCGATGTCGTGACCACCGCGCTCAATCGGGCCGATCTGCTCCAGCGCATGGGTCTCTACGCGGGGCCGCCGGCCGATCACGAGATCCCCGGGCTCGAGTTCTCGGGTCGGGTCAGCGTGGTGGGGGAGCGCGTACGCTCGGTCGAGCCGGGCGACGAGGTCATGGGCATCGTCGGCGGCGGTGGCTACGCCGAGAAGGTCGTGACTCACGAACGCATGCTGCTGCCGGTGCCCACCGATGTGGCCGTGGCCGACGCGGCGGCGTTGCCGGAGGTGTTCCTGACGGCCTGGGACGCGCTGGTCGTGCAGGGAGGTCTGACGTCCGGTCGTGTCGCACTGGTCCACGGCGGAGCATCGGGCGTGGGAACGGCGGCCATCCAGGTTGTCAAGGCCCTCGGCGGAGCGATCGTCGTCACGGCGTCGACGGCCAAGCTCGACGCCTGCCGCGACCTCGGAGCCGACCTGGCGATCGACTACACCGCCGAGGACTTCGTCCCGGCCGTGAAAGCGTTCACGTACGGCGAGGGCGTCGACGTGATCCTCGACGTCATCGGCGGCGAATACGTCGATCGCAACCTGGATTGTGTGCGGACCGACGGGTCGATCATCCAGGTCGGGTTGATGGGTGGCGGCCAGACGGAGGTCAACGTCGGCAAGCTCTTGATGAAACGGGTGACGTTCAAGGGAACAACCCTGCGTTCGCGTCCGATCGAACAGAAGATCGCGCTCAGTCAGCGGTTCCGGCGCGAGATGGTTCCGCTCATGAGCGCCGGGCTCCTGCTCGGCGTGATCGACTCGCGCTACCCGCTCGAGCGCATGGCCGAGGCGCACGAGTACATGGCCAGCAACGCCAACATCGGCAAGATCCTCATCGACGTAGCCTGATTTGGAGTCACCTACCCACCTCCAGGGTGGGTAGGTGACTCCAGAACGGGGAGATCGGAGGCCAACGAGGGATGCAGGCTCAGATTGCCGTCGCCGGATACGTCTGCCTGGACATCATCCCGACGCTCGAACAGGCGGTCGATCCGCGCTCCCTGTTCGTACCCGGCCAGCTGATCGACGTCGGGGCGGCGATCATCGATCCCGGAGGTGCCGTGTCCAACACGGGCCTCGCTCTTCATCACCTGGGGATACCGGTCACCCTGGTGGGCAAGGTGGGTGACGACCTGTTCGGTCGAGAGGTGCTCGATCAATACCGGCGTCACGACGAGGACCTCACGTCCGGCATGATCGTCAGCGGGGACGAATCCACGTCGTACACGATCGTCATCAGTCCTCCGGGTGTCGACCGTTTCTTCCTGCACTCGACCGGAGCGAACGACACGTTCGTGGCCGCCGATGTCCCAATGCAGGAGCTGTCCGGGGTCCGCGTCCTTCATTTCGGCTATCCACCGCTCATGCGCCGCATGTATCAGGACGGTGGTTTCGAACTGGCGCTCCTGCTGCAGCGCGCGAAAGCAGCCGGCCTGACCACGTCGGTCGACATGGCCCTTCCCGATCCGTCCTCGGAAGCGGCCGGGCTGGACTGGGAGGAGCTGCTCGAATCGGTCCTGCCCTTCGTCGACATCTTCCTGCCCAGTCTCGACGAGGTCTGCTTCATGCTCGATCTCGCTCCATCGAACGACGGTGCCTTCCTGAGTCACGCTGCGGCGCGCCTGCTCGACATGGGCACTGCGGTGGTCGTGATCAAGATGGGCGATGAAGGCCTGTACCTGCGGAGCACCACAAACGAGACTCGACTGGCCGACCTGGGAGCGGCTGCGCCGGAGGAGGTGGCCCTCTGGCTGGGGCGAGAGTTGCTTGCGCCGTGCTTCCAGGTTGATGTCGTCGGCACCACCGGGGCGGGCGACTGCGCCATCGCCGGGTTCCTCGGCGGACTCGTGAAGGGACTACCGGTCGAAGACGTCCTGATCGGAGCGGTGGCTGTCGCCGCGTTCGACGTCGAGAGCCCCAGCGCCACTGGTGCCATCCCCGACTGGGCCACCGTGCAAGCTCGCATACGTTCGGGTTGGGGACGGCACACACCCGAGTTGTCTCTCGACGGGTGGCAGCAGGGGCGGGTCTGGATCGGCCCGGGTGATCAGGGAACGCTCTGACCTGCCCGCGTCGGTGGTCAAGGGGCGGGAAGCGTGAGCTGCTGGCCGGGGAGGATCAGGTCGGGGTTCTCCGGGTCGACCAGCCGGCTTCGGTTGGCTTCGATCAGCGTGAGCCAGTACGCCGTGATCTGATCTTCCGACACCGCTTCGGACCCGTGGTCGACGAGCGTCTCCTCGGCGATCTGCCAGAGGTGGTCACCGGCGGAGACCGTCCACGCTTCCGCCGCCGGAGGCGGTGTGTCCGCCGCCGCGACCGTGGGATCCTCGGCGGGCTCTGTCGGGGGGAGGTCGGGCTCCGGCTCATCGAGTCGGGTGAGCGTCGTCTCCTCAAGGTCTCCAGTCGCGGGGCCGAGGACGGTGACCGGCGCCTCCTCGTCGGGGAGGCCCGCCGTCGCGGCGGCGGCCACACTCGGGAAGGAGGCCGCCGCGGTCACCGTGATTCCGCTCGACGCCAGCAGCACCCGGCAGACAGCCGGTCGTACCCAACAGTTCCGCACCCGGATGACCGACGGCCCCGGGCAGACCGAACCGACGAGTTCGAGGAGGAGCACGGTCAGGGCGTACGCCGCGAGAGCCATCACGGTCGCCCGCAGGACGGCGAGAGATCCCGCGGCGGGCGATGTCTCGGCGAACCACGACGAGAGCGTTTCGGTCGAGGTCGGCAGCGGCACCGAGTCGATGGACCGTGCGGCGACCAGGATGGCCGTGCACAGGACGGCCATTTCAGCCAGGCGCCGGCGTCGAGCTGTTGCAGTCACGAGTGCGCTCCGGTGGGGTCGTACGTGAGTCGGCGATCGGGGAATACGACGGTGAGCTCATCGCAGGGCTCGAGAGCTGAGCTCTCGGCCAGGATGTCGACGGCACCGACGAGGTGGTCGACCGGCGAAGCGGTCACCGAACCGACGCCGGGCCAGGTCTCGAAGAGCGTGAGTGCTCCGGTGGAGGAGTCGAGGAGCGCCAGAGTCTCGGACCCGTCACAGTTCCAGTCCCCGACGGCGTGATGCTGCTCGGCAGCGTCGATGCCGTAGCGCACTCCTTCGAACGTGATGACCGCGGCGGGTGCCGAGGACTCGAGGTCACCGGTGGGAGTCGGGGAGAGGTGCTGCGGTGGATCGGTCCGCGGGCGGACTCGCTGAGCGACGACGGTCGGCGGTGTGGTCGCAGATGCCGCCGCATCGGCCGGGGCCCGACTCGGCCCCGGTCGATTCGCCACGATCAGGGCGATGACGGCGATCGACACCACCCCAACGGCGGCGGCGACACCACGCACCGGTCGGGGTCGCCGCGACTCGCCTCGAGCGGTCTGGGAAGCGGGTCGCTCGAGGAGCCGGTTGAGCGAGCCTGATCGAGCTGTTCGGCGCGACGATGGCTGGTCGGGCAGATGCGCTCCTGGGGCGGCGCTGAGGATGGCGCCGGCCAGCTCGCCGGCCGATGGTCGATGGCCGGCCCGCTCGGCCATCGCGTCGCGGGCGACGCGGCTGAGTCTGCGCCTCACGGGGCGGTCGGCCCCCGGTCCCTCGACGTCGTGTCGGAGGAGGTGCTCGAGGGTGGCTCCCAGGCAGAACACGTCGATCGACGGGTCGAGTGGCACGCCTGCGGCCGCATGCGGGTCACAGTACGGAGGCATGGGTGGCTCGGACTCCGGTGGCGTGCTCCCGACCGGCCCTCCCGAACGGAAGTCGGTGAGGATAGGCTGGCCGGAGGGTGCGATGGTCACTCGGTGGGGTTCGATCCGGCCGTGCACGATCCCGATGTCGTGCAGGTCGGAGCAGGTCGCGGCCAAGGCGGCGACGATCCCGGCGACCGTGTCGGTATCGGCTGCGGTCAGGTCGGACATCGTGGTCGTGCCGCCGACGCGGGTCATGAGCTCGCTGGTGTCCCCGTCATCGGACCACGAGATGAATTCGGCGACTCCCGGGTGTCGCAGGGTCGCCAGCAGCTCGGCTTCATGTCGGAGGGACCGCCGCTCGTCCGCGTCGGTCGCTCGTCTCGTGATCAACACCCGCTGGGGTCGAGGTGTGGCTTTGTCCACAGACATAGCTGGAAGAATACCGAAACAACAGGAAAATGCGCAACAGGAGTTGTGATGTCCGGTCGTGTTACTCGACGTAATGCCGGGCCGAGCCCTCGGCGGCCAAGGTGACGGTCGGATCGGTGCCCGGTGGCCGCAGGACGTGCTCCACCGGTCGACTGAGGAAGACGGCCAGTATGACGGTGCCGTCGGCCGCCCTGGTGACGGTGACATCCTCGACTGCGGTACCGGTGATGCCGCGGCTCGAGATCGCGGCGCCGACCACCGATCGGGCCTCTGATTCGTCCAGTCGGATCGCACCGGTCCGGCGCAGGTGATCGACGTCGACGGCCGCGCTGAGGGCATCGTTGGCCGCCGAACGAGCGATGTTCCGAAGCTCCCTGCTCTGCATCCGGAGCGCCGCAGCATCGAGGGCGATGGCCCCGAGCAGCATCACGACGAGGATCGCGGCCGGCATTAGCATGAGCGAAGTGCCGGCGTCTCCCGTGTAGCGACGCGCCGGCTTCATGAGCATGTGCCTTCGAGGAGCGTCGCGCTGCTGCGGAATGGGTCGACCAGTTCGCTGGCCGTGGCATGGACCTCGATCGTGTCGCCGATCCGGCCGATGATGGGGAGGCGGAGAGCCGGGACGGGATAGGCGAGTGTGACGGTGATCCGGTCGCAGCGGACCAGCGAGGGACCGGGTGGGTCGATTTCGATCGATACCGGATCGGGGTCCAAGCCGAGGTCGGCGATGGTCCGGCGAACCAATTCCTCGGTCTCGTCTCGGTCGATCCGGTCGGCCTCGCTTATCGATCGGCTGACCACCTGGGCGGCCGAGTCGAGTGTCATCTTCGTGTCGACGGCGGTCCAGGCGTTGACGATGATGAGAATACCGGTCACGAAGATCAGCAAGCCGAACGGCAGGACCTCGGCTCCGCCGACGAACCCATGCTCCCCGACCAGGCGCC
Organism: uncultured Acidimicrobiales bacterium; assembly: GCA_963695075.1. Taxonomy (GTDB): domain Bacteria; phylum Actinomycetota; class Acidimicrobiia; order Acidimicrobiales; family CAWCAL01; genus CAWCAL01. The sequence goes on along the minus strand of CAVOFR010000003.1, from coordinate 41,848 downwards.
GGCGCCGTCGACCCGCCGTCACGGCCGAGGTTCCTCGACGCGGACTCGCACGCTGCGCCGGGTCGATCCGAACCCGAGGCCGCCGGCCAGGGCGTCCGGTAGGAACGTCGGGTTCTCGACGACGAACGCCAGCTCGACATAATCGTGATCGGTGGCCACCCACTCCCACCGGATGTCCAGACCGGGGGCCCGGGCGTCGGCTTCGAGCTGAGCCGCCACCTGTGCCGCCGCACGGTTGTCTCGGACGTCGGAGCTCGCCACTTCGTAGGCGGCGTCGAACGCGATCGCCTCGACCATCGTGGCCGTGTACAGGGCGAACGCCACCTGGGTCGCCAGCAGCAGGAAGGCGATGACCACCGGCAACGTGAACCAGGCGCTGACGAGCGCCGTCCCCGCGTCGCCTCGAGCGCGGGCCGCGTCCGTTTCGCCGGGAGCTTCCGACCGCGGTCTCACCCGCCGTTGGTGATCGTCGAGACCTCGTTGGAGACACCCTGTTCGACATCGCCCCAGATGGCCTGGAACCCGACGTACATCAGGCCGCCGAGCACGGCGAACACCAGAACGGCGATCGCCGCCGATATGACGCCCTCTCCTCGTTCATCGTCGGGCAGGCGATCGGTCACGGCGGTCCGCCATGTCGCCAGTGCCACGAACGTCCGTGTCAACCCATCGTTGATCGTTTCCATCTTTCTTCCCTCCATTGCTCTGCCTCCGACTTGCTTGTTCGTTGGCGGATCGTCCTCCGACCCGATCAGGGCCAGCGGGCAACCCGCGGTTTCGGTCAGGTCTTGAACACGTCGAGCGCGCTCACGAACGGCACGGCCATGAAGATGGCGCCGGGCAGGAGCGTGGCGACGGTGACCGGGATCCACACCTGTTGTGCCCGCCGCTCGATCGTCTCGACGAGCTCGCGCTGCACGTCGCGCCGGATGTTTCGAGCTTCCTCGGCGATGAGTCCGCCCAGGTCGCCGGCGTCCCGGTTCAGGGTCAGTACCGCGACGAGCCGTTCGACGGCCTCGACCCGAGCGATCGTGCTCCACTCGCGCAGTGCCTGGTTCTCGGAGAGACCTTGACGGATGCGCACGCCGACCCGGGTCAGGTCGGCGCTGACGGCACCGGTGCCGCGCTCGGCGATCCGCGCCAGGGCAGCTCCGAGCGAGTAGCCGGAGGAGAGCAGCATGCCGAGCTGTTCGGCCACCACCGGAAGCTCGAGGAATACGCGGCGCTGCCAGTCCTCGGACTGCAGGGCGAGTTGCTGTTCGAGGACGAGGAACACGATCGCCGGTCCGGCGATCAACAGGAGGGCAGCGATGAACCCGGGCAGGCCGAGAGCGAGGGCGGTCAACATTCCTGCCCCGAAGGCAAATGATGCCCAGCCGAATTGGCGGAGTCGAAAGGAGCTCACGTCCTGGTCCGAGTGGATGCGTTGGAGTCGTACCGCGAGGTCTTCGTGGACGCCGAAGACGCGGGCCACGTGTGATCCGATGTTCAGGGCCGTCGGGCTCATGATCTCGCGGAAGCTCTCGACGGAGAGGATGCCCGAACGCGGCCTGTCGCTGGACGGACTCGGTGAGTACGGGCGAAGCCGCTCGAGCAGCGATGGACGGCGGCACCATCGGAACTCGGCCAGGACCAGGGTGGCACCCACCCAGCTCAGCAGCGTGCAGACGACGATCAGCCGACTCATCAGCCGAATACCCGGCGCTCTTCGGGCAACCTCATGATGCGGCCGGACCAGAGCCAACAGGCCACGATCAGTCCGATCGCCACCAGGGCCAGCAGCTGTCCGGTCGGGGTGCGGTAGGCGTCGCGGCCATCGCCGAGCGACAGGCCGATGAACGCCATCGAGAGCGGCACGATCAGGACGAACCAGCGCGCGAAGCGGACGCCGGCTTGTTTCGCCCTGGCGTCCTTGCGGCCCTGTGTGTCCTGGACGCGGTCGGCCGCGAGCGACGCCAGGCGATGATCGAGTCCGGCGCCACCGAGCTCGTGGGCGATGAGGAGAGTCTCGCAACACGCGTCTGCGGTCGGGTCCGCCAAGCGGCCTTTCAGGACACCGATGGTGCGCGGGAAGTCGGTGGAGAGCACCCACTCACGCTCGGCTGCCGAGAAGGCCTGGCGGAGCTCATCAGGCGCTCGGCGGCCGACGTCGAACAGGGCTTGAGGAATCGAGCGGCCGAGAGCGCCGGTCAGGATACGGATCTCTTCGATCATCCGGGGCCAGGCTTCCTGCGCCTTGGCCATGCGCGTCCGGCGTCTCACCCGGGCCGAGGCGATCGGAAACGTGGACGAGAAGATCCCCACCGCCGTGGCGGCGAGCGGTGAGGCCAGGAGCGCATAGGCCGTGAGGAAGCCGACGATGCCGACGACCGATGAGACCGCGATGAACTCGCGCGGATCCAGCCCGGTCAGGCCGGCCTGGATGAGCCACTGCCGACTTCTCGTGGGCCCCGTGCCGGTTCGTGTCACCGGCACGGGCCTCAGACCGTCCCAGCGGAACGCCAGGGCGGTGTACACGTAGAAAACGCCCACGGCGGCGACGACGGAGAGCGCGATGGCGCTCACGGGGTCTCGTCGTCCTCGACGAGTGTGCGTAGGTCGTGCCCGGCTCTGGCCAGTGCGGCGGTGAGCCGGGCCGGGACCTGACCGGTCCAGGTGAGCTGCGCGTCCCGGGACGGTCGGTGGAAGACCGAAGTGGTAGTGAACTGGGTTGCGTCCGCACCGCCTGCCATGTCTTCGACGGCGAGGACTTCGGTCACCTGTGGACCGGCCGAGCTCCGCTCGGTGTGAACAACGAGATCCACGGCCTCGGTGACCAACGAGTTGAGAGCACTCATCGGAAGCTCGCTCGCCGAGTCGGAGAGCTGGCAGATGAATCGGAGTCGGGTCAGGGCCTGGCGGGCCGAGCCGGCGTGAACCGTGGTGAAGCCCTTCACGCCGGAGGACAGCGTGAGGAGCAGGGGCAGTGCTTCGCGGTCGCGGACCTCACCGACGATCGCGATGTCCGGGGCCATGCGGAGGAACCCGGCCACCAGCCGGCGCAGATCCACCTCCGGTCGATCGGCCCGGGCCGGTCTGGTCTGCATGCTGGCGACGTTGGCGAGCGGTACGTCCGCCTCGAAGACCTCTTCCGCGATCACCACGCGCAACGACGGATCGAGCTCGGCCGCGCAACAGGAGAGAAGGGTCGTCTTCCCGGCCCCCGGGGCGCCGGCGAACACGATGGACTGGCGGGCGTGGACGACGGCCCGAAGGAATCCCGCAACCGTGGGAGTCAGCATGTCGCGGTCGGTGAGCTGGTCGAGGCGGTGGAATGCCACCCCGGTGAACTTGCGGATGTTCACGATCACGTGACCGCCTCGACTGACGTCACCGTGCACGATGTGCAGGCGAGCGCCGTCGTCGAGCTGGGCGTCCTGAAGCCCCTCGGTCGGGTCGAGCTTTCGATGCGCCGTGCTCGCTTCGTCGAGGATCTTCGTCAGCGTTCGGACGACGTGTTCGTCGTCGTGGAAGGACTCGTCGTGATACCCGCTGCGACCGGCGTGGCGCTTCACGAATATCGAGTCCGGGGCGTTGATCATGATCTCCCAGACGTCATCGTCCCCGAGGAGCGGTTCGAGTGGCCCGTAGCCCGCCAGGTTCCTCATCGCCCGGTCGGAGACCCGCTGCGGATCGGGGAGCGGGAAGGGTCGCGTTCCTCGCTTGTGGTCGGCGGTCCATCGTTCGACCTCGTCGGCGACCAGCTGTCGCAGGATCCCGGTGCTCTCGTCGAGGGTCATGTCGGTCAGACGGGCCCGCTCCTGGACCGCCTGTTCGATCTCGAGCTGGGGCATGACTTCGTCCGCCGGCGGGACGTGCGCAGATGAGCGCCGGTTTCCCGTTCGGGTGACGGCCATCAGCCGGCCTCCTCCTCGGTCCAGTGTCCGAGAGAGCCCGGCTCGATCCGTGTGGGCCCGGCGGGGGATTCGGGTCGTGGCACTCCGACGATCTCGAGCAGGGCCGAGGTGGTGCGGGCGAGCGGGTCGGCGAGATGGTCGGGCAGCGCTGCTCCGTCGAGGAGCACTTCCTCCATCCCACGGCGTTCGTTGACGTGCAACGGGTTGTTGGCCATCCGCTTCGGCCCGACGAGCTCGGTCAGGGTGGAGTTGACGGTGGCGCGGGTTCGGGCATTCCGCGGGCTCCGGTTGACGACGGGCACGAGTCGCCCGGGCTCGAGTCCGCTCTCGAGGAGCCGGTGACAGGAGCGAACCAGATGATGCAGTCCGGTCAGCGTGGGGAGTCCGACGACGAGCACGAGGTCTGCTCGGGCGACGACCGTACGGGCCATCAGGTTCCGGTCCTCGACGTCGGTCGAGCCCGTCTCGAACTCACCCTCGACGTCATCGTCGATGTCGACGACGACGGTGCGATGACATTGCCGGAGTGAATCGAGTGCGGCCTCGAAGGCGCGCACCCGGATGGCTGTCCAGTCGCGGTGGTGGCGCAGACCCAGTACGAGGCGGTAGCCACGCTCAGCACCGTCGTAGGTCAGGCTCCTGACCTCCGCCGGACCGGGCGTGCCGATCCGGTGGGCGTCGACGAGCTCCTGGATGCCGGGGATGACGTCGTCGGCCGCGTGCATCATGGCGAGGTCAGCGTCGAGACAGCAGTCGGCCAGCGCCACCAGGCCCCGCTGGCGGGGATCAGCGGCGAGTCCCTGAGCCAGCGCCATTGCGATCGTGCTCGAACCGGCGCCGCCCGGGCCGGTGACGGCGAGGAGATGGCCCCGCCAATCCTTGGTGTCCTCGGGTCTCGACGGTGGGTCGGGCAGCCGATCGGCCCGGCCGATGGGGGAGCTGTACTCGCGCAGGACGTCCATCATCTCGGAGCGTGAGAATCCATCGGCCAGAGCGGCCGACGCACCGATGTCGGTCCAGTCGCGCCCGTGGCGACCGTCTCCGACGGTGATGACGGCGCAGCCGGCGTAGCGGGCCGCATCGAAGAGATCCCGGTCGATCCCGGGGAGAGCAGCGTCGACCAGAAGGGCCGAGACCGCCCGGCCGGTCGCGAGTCGCGCTCGCACCTCTTCGGCGCTCACGCACTTCAGGAAGTCGAGCGGGATCATGGCGCTGCTGGCCCAGCGACCGACCTCTCGGAACCAGCCGGAACGGACGTGGGCCAACCCCAGCACGACGAATCGCTCGACTGCCATGGCCCTCAGCCGCCCGAAGTGGTATCGGCGTCGGCTCGGGGTTCTGCAGAGCCCGACAGCGTGCTGGACATGACCCGCTCGGGGGGTGGGTTGTCGGTGGTGTCGACGAGCGTGAGGTGACCCGTCGCGTCGGCGGTGATGAGGTCGAGGACGGTCTGGTAGGAGTCGACCTGGAGGCGAACGGCAACGGTGCTCTCGTCCTGTGCTGTCGGAGCGACCTGGACGATCCGGGCCGATCGAGCCACGACGTCGCTCCGGGTGCCGGCGGTTTCCTGGGCGGTGTGGACGACGTCGACCGTGAGGTTCGCCGAGACGTGCCCGTTGATGGCGCGGGCCGCTTCGATGTGAACGGTGACCGTCCAGCCCGTCGCGTCGGGGAGCTCTCCGCCGTCGATCTGGAGGTAGTCGTCGACCAGTGCGAGCGTGCCTTCCCGGATCGGCGTCTGGACGATCCAGCGAGGGTCGGTGTCGCGGTTGCTGTTGCGGAAGAGCGTGAATTCGTCGACCTCGGCCGGCAGGAGGAGTCCGGTCGCCTCGAAATCATCGAGGCCGACGATGTCACCGGCTTGGACGTCATGAGCCAGGACGAGGTATTCGACGGTCGGCTCGGCATCCCCCCGGGTGAGGACCCACAGGACGCCGAGAGCCGCCAGCGCCACGAGGAGTCCGCCCAGCACGGCGCGGGAGGACGGCAGTCGGTTGGTGGTGCGCAGGGGCCTGGGACCCGCGTCGGGATCGGGCGGGTCAGCGCCGTTGCCCTTTCTCGCTCCCCAGGAACTCGGTCGTGGTCATGGCCGCCGCCGTCGGTGTATCGCCTCGAGGCCCCTGGTCGGGGCGAAGGCAGGGAACCGCTCACAAGCCACCAACGACGGATGTTCCTGCTTGTGTGCTGCATCCTTATCGGCGACGCCGGAATCCGCAAGTGGTTCGTTACCCGCTCAGCCAGATATGGGGAGTCTCAGCTACACCAGATGTAGCTGAGACTCCCCATATCCAGCTCGGAACTCTACGGGAGTGGCCGAGAACGGTCTACGATGACGGAATGACCGCAGAGGATTCCGACGAGGTGGCGGCCGAGACCGCCGAGCCCGAGCCGCCGGCGGCGTCCACCGCCGACATCCAGTGGGTCAACACCGGCGAAGCCGCCTCCCGCCTGGGGGTCACGACCCGCACGCTCTACCGCTTCATCGACGAAGGCCAGATACCCGGCTACCGCTTCGGCCGGGTCATCCGGCTCCAGGAGGACGACATCGCCACCTTCATCGAGAACTGCCGCATCGAGCCGGGAACGCTCGAGCATCTGTACCCCGAGGCCAAGGGCGAGCCCAAGAAGTGACCGACGACTAGTCCTTGATCGACTTCGGGCCGAAGTACAGGTATCCGAACCAGACCGCGACCGCGATGACCAGCAGGATGCCGGTGGCGACCATCAGAAGGTTCGGGCCGCCATCTTCGTTGGTGAACACGCCAGGGTCTGCGGTGTCCTCCCTCATGAGGATCTCGGGCAGCACGTCGATTCGAGCCGTGGCGACGCCGCAGTCGCCGTCGGTGTTGCAGGCGCCGTATTCGAACGAGTCGGTACCCACGAAATTCTCGTCGGGTGTGTACGTGATCTCGCCGGTGGCCGAGTTGACCGCGGCGCTTCCGCGAAGGGGGGACCGCTCGATGGTGACCGACTCGGGCAGGATCGTTCCGCCGATCGGGGCAGGCAGGTTCTCACCGATGACGAACGAGACGACGGTTCCGTGGGTGACCTGGAGCTTGGGCTCGCTCCCCGGCGGAGCGGTGGCGGTGTCCATCGGGGGATCCTGGACGATCGGATCCACCTCGGCGCCGGCCGCGACCGTGGTCGGAGGCGTCACGAGCCCGCGCGGCGTCAAGGGTTTCGGCGGCGTCGTGGGCTTGGGGGGTGTCGTGGGCTTGGGGTTGGTCGGAGGTGGCGGAGGCGTCGTCGGATCGGGCGGCGGCACCGTCGAGTCGGGCGGCGTCGGGGTAGTGGTCGTGGTTTGCGGTGGTGGCTTGTCGGTCTTGCTGGACGTGATCTGATTGGAAGTGATCTTGTTGTAGGTGATGTCGAGACCCGAGTGGTTCCCAGGAGAGTTGATGAGTTGCTTCGCTCCATCACCGATCGGATCGAGCTTCTGGATATTGGAGATCTTCACGTTGCCGTACCACATTGGCGCGTAGTTCCCACCGTGGACGTTGTTGATGTCCGCCGTGCCCAGGTAGACGGCGAGGTCGATGAACGCGCTGTTCATGACCCATCGTCCATCGGAGCCGGTCTCGGCCACCCCGATGGGATCGGGCATGCCGGGGAGGAACAGGGCCACGGCCACGCCCGACACACCCTTGTTGGCAGCGTCGTCGAAGACGCGCCCGCTGAGCCGGGCCGATCGGCGCAGCACCGCATCGATCCCGGTCACGGTTCCACCGCCGGTCACGGCCACGGGGACCGCCTTTCGGGGATCCGATCCGCCGGCGCCCCACCAGTCGACGGCCCACTTGGCGTTCACCCAGTTGTCGTCGGGACTGTCGAGGAAGCCGACGACCACCTTCGTCGGGGGCAGGCCCTCGACGCGGTATCGGCCCTTCGAGTCGGTCACGGCGTAGCCGACGGGCCCGAGGTCGAAGTCGACCTGACCGGCCCAGGCGGCGATCACGATGCCCCCGATCGGCGACCCGTCCCCTGCCGCGGTGACCGTTCCTTCGATCACACCACCGAGATCGAGCGCGAAGTCGACGCCGGCGATCGAGTCGCCCGGCTTCATCGAGATCTCGGTCGCCTCGGCCGGTGTGTACTTCCCGGCATGGAACTGCGAGGCATATGTCCCGTTGCCCTGGACGTGGATCACGTAGTCGTCCGGGATCAGCCCCGTGAGCGTGTAGGTGCCGTCCGCATTGACGGGAACCGACCGGACGTGGTCCAGGTCGGTGTGGTCGTCGGGGTTCCTCTTCATGGCGTTGACGTGCAGGCCCGACGGGTCACCGCCCCCTGGTGTGGTGACGGTTCCGCTGATCGACGCACCCGGCCTCATTCCGACATCGACGCCACCGATATGGGTACCCGCCGTCGCCAGCTCGATCAGCGTGGCGTCGTCGGTGGACTCGGCGCCGTCGAAGTACTGGTCGGCGTAGTTGCTGCCGTTGTTGTCGCGGAACGAGACGACATACTCCCCGGGCGGAAGGCCGGCCAGGACATAGGAGCCGTCGGCCCGGGTCTGCGACCATTGGACCCCCCAGCCGTGGGGGATCATGGCGGACACGTCGATCCGGTCGAGCGGGGCGCCATCGGCGGCCCGGACGACGGAGCCGCTGATCATCGCCCCGCCGCCGAGAGCGGCGTCGATGCCCGTGGCGTCGACACTCGTGTCGATGCCCTTGGCATGTTCGCCCGAGACCTGGTCGGGCCAGGCTTCCCGGGCGAACTCGGTGTACTGGCCGGTCTGCCAGGAGCGGCAGTTCGGGTCGAAGTCGACGTACATCGTCTGGTCGGCGGGTACGGCGAGCACGTAGTTGCCCCAGAGGTCGGTCGTGGTGTTCGACCAGTGCCAGGGCGAATCGTGGGTGTTGGAGTTGACGCAGACGGCGTGGAGGCCGGTGTTGCTGTAGGGGTTGTCGTCTGCGGTCACCCGGCCCGAGATCGTGTGGCCGTCGATGACGACGTGGCGCTGGGCACCGTTGTTGTAGGTGGGCGACGAGGCCGAGTCGTTGTTGGCGGCCGCATTGACCCACACGTCATACCTGGTGCCCGAGGAACCGGTGGGCCGGGTCTCGAAGGTGGCGGTGACCTTCGTTTTCGGTGCGATCTGTGTGCCGCCGTCGGCGACGTACGCGACGTTCGTTCCGCCGGGCTGGATCGTCCAACCCGGGGCGTCGATCCGGGGGTTCTGAATCGCCATCCCGCCGCCGTCGACCCAGAGCGACGCGCCGTCGGCCGCTGTGTCGGTGGACAGGTTGTGGAGCTCGACGGTCCAGGTCACGGTTGTGCCGGAGGACGGCGTCCAGTCGTCGGGAGTCATGGCGACCGCGACGTCGGCGGTACCGCCTGGCGCCGCCGTGGCGCCGGGAACGAGCGGCAGGACCAGTGTCACCAAGGCCATGAGGCCGCCGACCACGAGGACGTGGCGTACCTTCTTCGATCCGGGCTCGGACATCCCCACCGCGTACTCCTCACTCGACGCCGGCACCCCTTTCCGACTCATCGGCTCGGGGATCCGCGGAATTGAGAAGGTTGAGGCTTTTGCCCTATCCGCGCTGGGGTTCCGACCGGCTTGTCCGACCAGGCGTCGGGATCAGTGGCTCATGGCCAGTTCGGCGATCGAGGCGACGCTGATGTATCTGGTCGGCGGCGGATCCCCGTCGGGTCGAAGGGTGAGCACGTCGCGGCCGACCCCGGTGAGCTCACCGATGTGGGGTTCGGGGTCGTCGACCAGGAAGATCCGCACTCGGGGTCGGCCCTCGCCCAGGTGGGCGAGGGCCCGGGCGAGCCCGAGGTCCAGAGCCGTCGATCGGTCGCCGGTCGTGGGGGCCTCGTGGGGGAGGGGTTGCACCATGCCGAGCGCACCGAAGGAGATGAGCTGATCGACGCCGGCGTCGGTGCGCATGATGCAGAAGTCCGTCGCGATCGTGCGTAGGACTCCGCGAAGCCGGCGACCCGCTCCGGTGGAGACGACGACGGGCCGACCGCGTTCGGCCAGGTCGAGCAATACCCCGGTGAGGCTGGCATCGTCTCCGGCCTGGCGGCTGAGGGAGTGTTCGAGAGCACGGGACCGGGCCGCGTCATCGACGGCGGCGTCGGCGACGAAACGGGCCAGCACGGCGGAGAGATCCGGCAGGGCCCGGCCGGTCACGACAGGTCGCTGGACTCGGGGCCGGGCATGCGCGCGAAGAGTACCGGCGCGGCCGGTGCGGGGACAGACCCCGTGTGGCGTCCGACCTCGCTCCTTCGGTGGTCGACCGGTGCTCCCACTACCCTGGACCGAACCTGATGACGACCGAGACGCTCAAGATCCACGTACCCGGGAACCACCTCATGGCCGGTCTCCTCGGTGAGCAGGACGAATACCTGCGGATGGTCGAACGGGCCTTCGACCGGACCGAGATCCACGTTCGCGGCAACGAGATCAGCATCGAGGGCGGTGAGGCCCTCCGGTGTGCCGGGCTCTTCGATGAGCTGGTCGCCTTGATGCAGGACGGTCACCGACTCGAGCCGGCCGACCTCGAGCGCATGATCGAGCTGGCGAAGGTCGACGAATCCCTCACCGATCTGTTCACCACCGAGGTGCTCCGGACCGGTCACGGCAAGGTCATCCGGCCCAAGTCGGTCGGACAGAAGCGCTACGTCGAGACCATCCAGGAGAACGTGATCACGTTCGGCCTGGGCCCCGCCGGCACCGGAAAGAGCTGGCTGGCCGTGGCGATGGCGGTGCGGGCGCTGAAGGACGACGAGGTCGAACGGATCCTGTTGACCCGGCCCGCGGTCGAGGCCGGTGAGCGGCTCGGGTTCCTGCCGGGCGATCTGATGGCGAAGATCGATCCATACCTCAAGCCGCTCTACGACGCTCTCTATGACATGTTCGATCCAGCGGTGGTGCCGAAGCTGCTCGAGCGGGGCCAGGTCGAGGTCGCCCCACTGGCGTTCATGCGAGGCCGAACGCTCAATGGCAGCTTCATCATCCTGGACGAAGCACAGAACACCACCGCCGAGCAGATGAAGATGTTCCTGACCCGCATCGGTTTCGGATCGAAGGCCGTCATCACCGGCGACACCACCCAGGTCGACATGCCCGAGGGCCGGAGCGGCCTGGACGGCCTCGAGAAGGTCCTCGGCGGGATCGAAGGGGTGGGCTTCATCCGACTGGAGAGCCGCGATGTGGTCCGCCACCGGATCGTGCAGGACATCGTCGACGCCTACGACCGTGCCGATGCAGACCCCCGTGCACGCTGACCGCACAACGATCCTCGTCGAGGCCATCGACACCGGGACGACGTCATCCGTCCCACCTATCGACCTCGACCGCTGGACCGACCTGGCCCGGGCCGTGCTCGCCGGGCTCGATCTCGGCAGGCCCGTCGAGATGGGCCTGCGATTCGTCGACGAGTCTGCGATCGGCGAGCTCAACGAGCGGTACATGGCCCAGCCGGGACCCACCGACGTGCTGTCGTTCCCCGTCGACGGCGATCCGCGTCGCAACCCCGCCGAGGCAGCCCGCATCGGCCGCGACGAGCCCACGGCCCTCGGAGACGTCATCATCTGCCAGGCCGTGGCAGTCTCGGGAGCCGAGCAGCGTGGTGTGGGCCTCGACGACGAGCTCGCGCTCTTGATCGTGCACGGCATCCTTCACCTGCTGGGATGGGATCACGTCACGCCATCGGAGGCTGAGGCCATGCAGGCCGAAGAGCGACGACTCCTCCACGACCATCACGTCGGGGCGTCGTGAGCAACCTCGAACTCCTGGCCCTTCTGGCCGCGATCGGCGCCGCGGTCTTCTCCGCTTTCCTCGCGGTGGCCGAGATCAGCCTGACCCAGACCAGTCGAGCTCGGGCCGCTGCTCTCGTCGACGAAGGTCGACCCCGGTCCGAGACGTTGGCCCGCCTCGTCCAGCGACGCGAGCGGGTCCTCAACCCGGTGCTGTTCCTCCTGCTGACCTGCCATCTGGGCACGGCCACCGTCGTGGGCGCCCTGGCCCAGCATCGGTGGGGAACGGCGGGCGTGGTCGGGGCGTTCGTCGTCGAACTACTCGTGTTGTTCGTACTGGCCGAGGCCGTGCCCAAGCGATGGGCGCTCCAGGATCCCAGTCGCGCCGCGCTGCGCGTCGCTCCGCTCGTCGACGGCCTCACGCGCCTGGCTCCGCTGCGATGGGTGACGACCGCACTCATCGCCGTGGCCAACGTGGTCCTACCCGGTCGCGAGCGGCGAGGCCCGGCCACGACCGAGGAGGAGCTCCTTGCCTTCGCCCAGGTGGCGGCCGAGGCTGACGTCATCGAGGCCGAGGAGCGGATGCTCATAGAGTCGGTGATCGACTTCGGGGACACGGTGGCGCGGGAGGTGATGGTGCCGCGCACCGACATGATCACGGTGCCCGCCACCTCCACGGTCAACGAGGTGATAGAGCGGGCGATCGAGTACGGCTTCTCCCGTCTGCCGGTGTCGGGTGAGGGGATCGACGACCTCGTCGGCGTGTTGCACATCAAGGATCTGATGCGGGCCGAACGCGACGAGCAGGGTGACAGCGGCGTCGCCGCGTATCTGCGCACGCCGCACTTCGTGCCCGAGACCAAGAAGGTGGCCGAGCTCCTCCCCGAGATGCAGTCCGAGCAGTTCCACATCGCCATCGTCATCGACGAGTACGGCGGCACAGCGGGTCTGGTCACGCTCGAGGACCTGATCGAGGAGCTCATCGGTGAGATCGTCGACGAGTTCGACCGCGAGGAGCCGCTGCTCGAGCCGCTGCCGAACGGCGAGGTCCGGGTCGATGCACGCCTCCCGGTCGACGAGCTCGAGGAGATCCTCCGCATCGAGTTCCCCGACGGCGACTGGGACACCGTGGGCGGGCTTCTCTTCGACCAACTCGGCCACGTGCCGGTCGAGGGTGAGCACGTGGATCTGTCGGGGCATCGACTGGCCGCCGAGCGCGTCCAGGGACGCCGGATCCAACGCGTCCGCGTGAGTCGGGTGGCCGGATGACAGGGGACGGGATGATCATCGGCGAGACCGATCCGGGCTTCCGATCCGGGTTCGCGACTCTGGTGGGACGGCCCAACGTCGGCAAGTCCACGCTGCTCAATGCCCTGCTCGGGCAGAAGGTGACCATCGTGTCGCCCCGACCGCAGACCACGAGGACCGAGGTGCGCGGGGTCCTGCATCGCCCCGAGGTGCAGATCGTGTTCGTGGACACCCCGGGGATCCACCGGCCCCGCTCGCCCCTGGGCGGCATCCTCAACGAGACGGCGGCCGAGGCGGCCCGGGGCGCCGATGTGGTCGTCCTGGTCGTCGAGGCGACCGGTCCGATAGGGAAGGGCGATGCGTTCATCGCCGACACGATCCCGGCGGGGAGCATCATCGCCGTCAACAAGATCGACATCGCCAAGCCCGACCGGATCGTCGAGCAGCTCGCCAAGGCGGCCGAGCTCACCTTCGCCGACGGATCCGTCGCCGGCGACACCGCCGAGTTCGTACCTATCTCGGCCACGACCGGCGAGGGCCTCGACGTGTTGGTCGACCTGATCACCCAGCGGCTCCCCCTCGGGCCACAGCTCTACCCCGACGACATGGTCACCGACGTCCCCGAGGCGTTCTGGGTGGCCGAGCTCGTCCGCGAGCAGTTGCTGGCCATCGTCCGTGACGAGCTCCCGCACTCGATCGCGACCCGCGTCACCGAATGGGAATGGCCTCGCGTGCGCTGCGAGATCCTGGTCGAACGCGAGTCACAGAAGGGCATCGTCATCGGGAAGCGGGGTGCGGTGCTCAAACAGGTGGGCATCGCCGCCCGCGAGCAGATGCCCGAGGGCGCCTTCCTCGAGCTGCACGTGAAGGTGGACTCCGACTGGCAGCGGCGACCTCGCGCCCTCGAACGCCTGGGCTACGGGGGCCACCCGGTCTGACCCGCGGCCGGCCGCCAGGGCCCGAGGCGGCAGGTCTCACATCGAGCGACCTCCAACCGATGGACCGTCGGACCCGGAGGTTCCCTGACCATGCATGTCTCCACTGGAGGGATGACGACGGCAGTCGCCGCGATCACCCTGTTGATCGGCTTCACCGCCGCCCCTGCGCTTGCGGCCGATGGGCCGCTGGTGCGCGAGGAGCTGTCGACCGACGGGCCGAACGAGGCCCCAGACACCAGGCCGGGCGGCAGCCGCATCGGCGCCGGCATGGTCAGTCTCGGCGACGGCACGCTGCTGTACTTCGGCGGGATTTCGTTCAGCCGTGGGCCCATGGCCGACACCTGGACCTGGGACGACGGGGAGTGGACGCCGGAGTGCGGCACGACGATCCCCGGCGCCACCGACCCGTGCGGACCGTCGGCCCGAGCCCTCCACGGCATGTCGGGGTCCAACGGTCGTGCCGTTCTCTACGGCGGAGTGACCGACCTGGACACCGACAGGGCGATGGCCGACAGTTGGACCTGGGATGGTGGCTGGCACCCCGTGTGCGGCACCGGTGGTACGCCGTGCCTTCCCCAGATGCGGATGGGGCCGATGATGTTCGACCTCGGTGGGACGTCCTACCTGTTCGGCGGTCTCGGCGCGGACGACGGTGGTGACGAGCTCGTCTACGGGGACACATGGGCCTTCGACGGCTCGAACTGGACCAGGGTCCACGACGGAAGCGGGACGGCGCCGCCACCCCGCATGCTCGGAGCCGCCGGCGCCATGGGCGACATGGGAGTGCTCTTCGGCGGACAGGCCGACGAGAGCGGCGGGTCGGGGCCGATCCGATACGAGACCACTCCAGCGCCGCTCCGCACGGAGGTCCCGGACTACCTCGTGTCCAACTCCCCCTTGTCGTATGACGGGACCGACTTCAATTCGGCCACATTCGGTGGAGGGCTCGGCCCGGGCGCCGTGGTCCTGGCCTCAGGGGAGTGGTACGTCGGCACCCAGGCCGACGACAGCCAGCTCACCGTCAACACCCGGCGCGCCACGGCTTTCGACGTGGCCCTCCTGGTGGGCGACAGCCCCCCGAACGTCCCCACCACGCTCTACATCGAGCCGGCCGTGTTGGAGTCGGCCGGCCTGACCCGGGACTGTGCCGGCGCCGCGGCATTCGTCGCCGGATACGGCGACGTGAACCCCGGGCCGCAGACCTGCCACAACTACGGTCAGAACGTTCTCACCCAAGGGACGCCGGGCGGATCATTCACCTACAACGGCCTCGGTGGATTCGAGAACGCCGGACCGGTCACGGTGGTGGGCGGGTTCAGCGACCCTGCGATCACGGTGAACGGCACCCGGGTCGACGACAACCAGGGGCCCTGTTGCGGGAGTCCCGATCCGGGCAACATGTTCTTCTACGGCCCGCCCTCGAGCGTGGCGTGGATCAAGACGGACGGCACGCCTGTTCCGGTCGACACCGGTTCCGGTCTCTCCCCGGTCCACGCCGCGACCTTCGCCACCAGCGGGGTCGACATCACCGTCTATGTGGTCCAGTCTCTCCTCGACAGCGAGGGCGCAGCGGCGTCGTGCGAGGGGGTCGAGGAGCTGCTCCGGAGCTTCGGTCCGGACCTGGCCCAGTCCGCCTGCCGCAACTTCGCGTCGAATGCATTCACCCCGAGCGGACCGGAGGACGACTTCGCCTTCAACGGGTTCGGCGACGCGCAGTACCCGGGCCTGGTCGAGCTCACTCCCGACTTCTCGGCGACGACGCCCTACATCCGGGTGCAGGGTGGCGCCAAGAAGAAGGACTCATCGAGTGCACTCCTGGTCGACACCTGGACCTTCGATCCCGACGACAACCGCTGGAGGCCCGTCTGCGGGACCAAAATGAAGGGTGCCGAGCACGACTGCGGGCCCGGTCCGGGCATGGTCGGTTCCATGGCGCAGCTGGGCTCGTCGAGCATGCTCATGGCCGGCTCCCTCGTCCCCGATGACGACGGCATCGAGTGGTCCGGAGCGGTGTGGCTGTTGGAGGACCGCGCCTGGTCGCTCACCACGGTCGGATGGCCGGGTGGTGCCGAAGGCTCCTTGAAACCCGGTGACGTACCGGGCGGGCTACGGCTGGCGTCCAAGGACGGTGATTGTGTGGTCGGCTACGGCAACGCCCCGGGGACCGCTGATGGCGTGACCGTGGTCTTCGGACTCGACGCTGACGGGTCGGGAACGGCCTCCACCTGCGTGGCCGCCGCGACGGCGACCCCCCCAGTGGCCGGTTCTCCCGATTCCAACCGGGCCGGCGGGCCGGGGGTCGGTGGTGAAGGGGCCGCCCCGACGTCGTACCCGAGCCATCTCGCCGCGACCGGACCGACCCAGACGGGACTCGCCGCGGTCGGTTTGTTGGCGCTCCTGGCCGGCGCGGTTCTGATCCAGGCGAGCCGGCATCGCGTCCGGTACGCCCTGGCAACGATCCCTCCGCACGGTCGGCCTCGCAGCTGGCGCTGAGGCGTGTCGCCGCCCGGGCTCAGGAGATCGAGCGGAGGAAGCTGAGCGCCTCGTCGCGCTCCTTGGTCCGTCGCATGGGTGGGAGCGCGCGCACGAGCTCCCACCGGTAGCTGTTGGCGCCGGCGAGCCGCGGGTCGAGGATCGCGACGACGCCACGGTCGGTGGTCGATCGGATGAGGCGGCCGGCGCCCTGGGCCAGCAGCGTGGCCGCCCGTGGGAGGTCGACCATACGGAACGCGTCGGCCCGGTGATGGTCGCGGCGGGCCTGGAGAAGGGGGTCGTCGGGCCGGGGGAACGGGATGCGGTCGAGCACGACGAGCGAGAGCGTGCGGCCCGGTACGTCCACCCCCTGCCAGAAGCCCATCGTGGCGAGGAGCGACGCGCTCTCGTCCTCTATGAACGACTCGATCAGGGCCCGCTTCGTGCCGTCGCCCTGCGCCAGGAGGGGACCCGGCAGCCTCCCGTCCAGGAGCTCTTTCATGCGGTCCAGCGCCCGCCAGCTGGTGAACAGGGCCAGCGTGCGGCCGCCCGCGGCGTCGATAAGGGCGGCCAGCTCGTCGGCCGCCGCCTGCGCGTGGGCCTCGGCCCGCGGATCGGGCAGGTGCGCGGCGCAGTAGAGGAGCGCCTGCTCCTCGTAGTCGAACGGGCTGCCGACGTCGACCATCTCGCTGCGGTCATCGGGCAAGCCCAGCTCGGCGGGCAGGGTGGACGGAAGCGTGGCGCTGGTGAGAACGACCGTGTCGGTCTCCCACAGGGTCCGGGTGAGGACCTCGGCGACGTCGATCGGGGCGATGCGCAGGACCAACCGATCCGTCGGCCCCTCGACCCAGGCGACGCGGTTGGTCTCGTCCAGACCCAGGGCCGTGTCGAGATCATCGATCAGTGCCGTCGCCGCGGCCATGGCGCGATTGCGTCGGGCCTTCACGTCCTCGCCGTGGGCGCCGCCGATCGAGCGCAGTCCCGCGACGAGGTGGTCGAGTCCGGCACGTCCGAGCATGAGCGCATCGGCGATCGGCCCGCCGGCGGATGGATGGACGCGCTCGGAGCGGTGGTCGGCCAGAGCCGTCTCGATGCGCCGCCCGACCTCTTCCACGGCCTCGATGGACGCCGGATCCTCGAGAATGGACCGGGTGACACGGGCCAGGTGGGTGAAGCGGCCCGCGCCGATCTCGAGCCCCGCGGTCGACGACACCACCTCGGCCAGCTGATGGGCCTCGTCGATGACGCAGACGTCGAAGTCGGGTAGCACCGGGGCATCGCCGGCCAGATGCAGGCCGAGCAGATGGGTGTTGACCACGACGACGTCGCTCATCGCCGCCCTGGCGCGGGCCGTTTCGGCGAAGCAGTCACCGCCGCGCGGGCAGTCCTTGGCCCCGGGACATTCGCGGGCCGACACGCTCACCGCGGACCACGCGGCGCCCGACGGCTGATCGGCGAGCTCCTCGCGGTCCCCGTGTTCGCTCACCTCGGCCCAGTCGGTCAGCCGAGCCAGCTCGGAGGGTGAGATGTCGGCGTCGATCCCGGTGAGTCGCTGCTCACCCGACTCGGCCACCTCGTCGAGCCGCTGGCGACAGAGGTAGTTGGACCGGCCCTTGAGCACGGCGTAGGAGATCTCCCGGCCCAGGTGTTCGTCGAGGAACGGCAGGTCCTTGCCGCCGAGCTGATCCTGGAGGGCCTTCGTCGCCGTCGCCACCACGGTCCGCTTGCCGCTCTGGATCACCGGGACCAGGTAGGCGAGCGACTTGCCCGTGCCGGTTCCCGCAGCAACCGCCAGGTGGGACCGTTCGGCGATGGCGGTGGCGACCTTCTCGGCCATCTCGAGCTGTCCGGCGCGGCGCTCACCGCCACCCGGGAGCTGCGTCGTGAGCTCTTCGATCGCCGTCGTTGCCGCCACTGCCGGGTCCACCCGCCGACCCTACTGCCGGCCGGGTCCAGAGCCGACGCGCACACGGATAACGTCGGGGTCGTGATCGACCCGGACCGAATCCCACGCCACGTCGCTCTCATCATGGACGGCAACGGTCGCTGGGCCACCCGGCAGGGCCTTCCTCGGACCGCCGGTCACGCCGCGGGCGAGGACGCCCTGTTCGACACCGCGGAGGGTGCGCTGGACCTGGGCATCGAGTGGCTCACGGTGTACGCCTTCTCGACCGAGAACTGGCGTCGACCGGCCGACGAGGTCAAGTTCCTGATGGAGTTCAACGAGGGCATCCTCCTGCGCCACCGTGACGATCTGCACGAGCGCAACGTCCGCATGCGCTTCGCCGGCCGGCGCGGCTGGCGGGTGCCGCGGCGGATCCTCCGTCGGATGGACGAGTCCATCGAGCTCACCGAGGACAACACCCGGATGACCTTCACGGTCGCGTTCAACTACGGATCCCGCAGCGAGCTGGTCGACGCATGCAAGGCCATCGTCGAATCGGGCGCCAAGCCGAGCGACGTCGACGAGAAGCTGATCGAAGCCAACCTGTACGACCCCGAGATGCCCGAGGTCGATCTGTTGGTGCGCACGTCGGGCGAACATCGGATGTCCAACTTCCTGCTGTGGCAGGCCGCCTACAGTGAACTGGTCTTCACCGACGTGTTGTGGCCCGACTTCCGGCGCGAGCACCTGGCCGCCGCCATCGAGGAGTACCAGCGACGCAACCGGCGATTCGGGGCCCTCGACGAGGAACCGGCCCAATCGCCATGACGTGGCGCCGCGGGGCCCGTCGCTGATGGCGCTCTATCGCGATCAGGGCGTGGTCTTGCGCACCTACAAGCTCGGCGAAGCCGACCGCATCGTCAACATCTGCACCCGAGCGCACGGCAAGGTCCGGGCGGTGGTCAAGGGCGTTCGCAAGACCCGGTCCAAGTTCGGAGCGCGCCTGGAACCGATCAGCCACTGCGCCCTGCAGCTCTACGAGGGCCGCGAGCTAGACATCGTCACCCAGGCCGAGACGATCGACTCGTTCCGGGTGATCCGGGAGGACTTCGACCGCTTCTCGACCGCGACGCCCATGTTGGAAGCGGTGGATCTGGTGTTGCAGGAGGGCGAGCGGGACCCGCAGCTGTACGACATGCTGGTGCGGGCGTTGCGCGCCCTGGCCGAGCACGACTCGCCGTTGGTCGCCCCGGCTTTCCACCTCAAGCTGTTGGCCCATGACGGCGTGAGCCCGCACGTGGACAGCTGCGTGGCGTGTGGAGAAGCCGACGAGCCCATGGTGGCGTTCGACTTCGCGTCGGGTGGCACCCTCTGTGCCCGGTGCCGAGCGGGTCGGCCCCTCAGCCCCGAGGCGCACGTGCTCCTGCGGCAGATCCTCGGCGGGCAACTGGGTGCGGCGCTCAACGAGGAACCGTCCGCCGCCACCCATGAGGTCGCCGAGCTGGCCACCGGGGCGCTCGAGTACCACCTGGAACGCCGGCTCCGAGCCCACCAGGCGCTGGAGCGTTCCTAGCCCCCGCCGAAATCTGGTCCGGCAGCGTCGGTATCCGACGCCGGTGGAGGGTCTATTCGGGAATCTGGCCGCGGCACCGGTCGCTGTGACCACTAGCGTGGTCGGCCATGTCTGCTCCCCCCGGGCAACCCGAAGCCTCCGAACCGTCCGACGTTCCCACCGGCTATGCCGTCGCCGAGGTGATGGAGAAGGTCGTCAATCTCTCCAAGCGGAGGGGATTCGTCTTCCCGTCGGCCGAGATCTACGGCGGCTTCCGTTCCACCTACGACTACGGCCCCATCGGCGTGCTGCTCCTGCGAAACGTCAAGGAGGCCTGGTGGCGATCGATGGTGCAGCTTCGCACCGACGTCGTCGGTCTCGACGCCGCCATCCTCTCGCCTCCGGCAGTGTGGGAGGCGTCGGGCCACCTCAGCAGCTTCACCGACCCCCTCGTCGAGTGTCGCGACTGCCACAGCCGTCACCGCGAGGACCATCTCGACGACCCCGACATCTGCCCGAATTGCGGCAAGAACGGCACGCTCACCGACGCGCAGCACTTCAATCTGATGTTCAAGACCCAGGCCGGGCCGGTCGCCGAGACAGCGGCCGACGTCTACCTGCGGCCCGAGACGGCCCAGGGAATGTTTCTCAACTTCGCGAACGTGCTCACCACGAGCAGGAGGAAGCCGCCGTTCGGTATCGCCCAGATCGGCAAGTCGTTCCGCAACGAGATAACGCCGGGCAACTTCGTGTTTCGGACCCGCGAGTTCGAGCAGATGGAGATGGAGTTCTTCGTCCCGCCCGACGAAGCAGACGAGTGGTACGAGTACTGGTGCAAGGAGCGCTTCGACTGGTACGTCGAGTACGGGATCCCGGCCGAGATGCTCCGGATGCGGCCGCACGACGAGGACGAGCTCTCGCACTACTCCCGCGGCACCAGTGACGTCGAGTTCCTCTTTCCCTGGGGTTGGGGCGAGCTCGAGGGTGTGGCCAACCGGGGCAGCTACGACCTCGAACAGCACGCCGAACACTCGGGCCAGAAGCTCGACTTCTTCGACCAGGCCGCCAACGAGCGTTATGTGCCGCACGTGATCGAACCGGCCGGTGGCGCCACCCGGTCGATGATGGCGTTCATCCTCGCCGCCTACGACGAGGAGATCGTCAACGACGAGACGCGCACGGTGTTGCGCCTCCATCCCCGCCTGGCCCCGTACAAGATCGCCGTCCTGCCGCTGTCGAAGAAGGAAGAGCTGATCGGTCCGTCCCAGGAGGTCCTGGCCCAGCTCCAGCCCCGTTGGATGGTCGACTACGACCAGACCCAGGCCATCGGTCGCCGGTACCGGCGCCAGGACGAGCTCGGCACGCCCTACTGCGTGACGATCGACTTCGACACCCTCGACGATCAGGCGGTCACCATCCGCGAGCGCGACTCGATGGAGCAGGTGCGCGTCCCGATCGCCGAGCTGGTGGCCTGGTTCGCTGACGCCCTGCCTCAGGGTGGCCAGTGAGCACGGCGCCTGACCCCGTTCCCAGCCCGGGAGGGAGCGCTGCGGCACGCTGGTAGCGTCGCTGCCATGGTGGAGCACCGAGCACACGGGTAGCCGGGGAGCGGGTATGGGCATCCTCGACGAGGACGTGAAGACGGTGAGGGAGCGGTCGGATCTCGTCGCGATCGCCAGCCAGTACACCCAGCTCAAGCGCGTCGGGCGCCGCATGCAGGGGCTCTGTCCCTTCCACTCCGAGAAGTCGGGTTCGTTCTACGTCAACGCCGAGGAAGGCCTCTACAAGTGCTTCGGCTGCGGAGTGGGCGGCGACGTCATCACCTTCGTGCGCGAGATGGAGCATCTGGACTTCGTCGGCGCGGTCGAGTGGCTGGCCGGCAAGTCGGGCGTCACCCTTCGCTACACCGACCGCAACGAGGGCGAGAGCCGACGGAAACGGGACCGCCTGGTCGAGGGCCTGGAGAAGGTCGTCGACTGGTACCACACCAGACTGCTCGAGTCCCCCGATGCCGCGGTGGCCCGCAAATACCTCCGAAGCCGGGGCTTCGACGGTGAACAGGTCCGCGAGTATCTGCTCGGCTGGGCCCCCGACGGCTGGGACGTGATGGTGCGCTCGGTGGGACTGCCCCGCGACGTCCTCGTCGACACCGGGGTCGGGCTCGTCAACAAGCGCAACCGCCTGCAGGACTTCTTCCGCGGCCGTGTGCTGTTCCCGATCTTCGATGCCCAGGGTCGACCGGTGTCCTTCGGGGGCCGGGTCCTGCCCGGCCATGAGGACGGCCCGAAGTACATGAACACCGCCGACACGGCCCTCTACCAGAAGTCGAAGACGCTCTACGGCCTCAGCTGGCATAAGGATCCGATCGTTCGTGCCGAAGAGGTGATCGTGTGCGAGGGATATACCGACGTGATCGCGTGCGCCCAGGCGGGGCTCCCGCGCGCCGTCGCCACGTGCGGCACGGCCCTGACCGCCGACCACGTGCGCTCGATGAAACGGTTCGCCCAGCGCATCGTGCTGGCCTTCGACGCCGACTCGGCCGGTCAGTCCGCCGCTGCTCGTGTGTACGAGTGGGAGCGCACCTTCGATGTCGACGTGGCGGTGGCCGACCTTCCGCAGGGGGTCGACCCGGCCGACCTGGCCCGTTCGGATCCCGAGCGCCTCCAGGCTGCGATCGAAGGAGCGACGCCGATGCTGGGCTTTCGGGTCGATCGGGCCCTGCGCAGCACTACTCTGGATTCGCCCGAGGGTCGGGCACGCGCCGCGGCTGCGGCTCTCGAGGTGATCGCCGAGCACCCGAGCGACCTGATCCGTGACCAGTACCTGATGGACGTGGCCGCCCGCTGTCGGATGACCCCCGAGCGCCTGCGCGAGATCGCGGCCCGCCCTGCTCGCCGATCATCCCGCGATGACGTGGTCGACGTGCGCGACGTCACCAACACCAAGGCCCGACCCAGCATCGACGACTCGCCCGAGATGGAGATCCTCCGCCTCGGGGTCAGCCGCCCGTCCGAGGTCTTCTCGCTGGCCGATCCCGCCCTCCTGGCGGACGGCGTCATGGCCGAGGCCTACGAGGCGCTGTCCCGGGCCGGATCGGTGCGTGAGGCGATGGACCGCGTGTCACCCTCGGCGGCCGAGCTGCTGGGGCGGGTCGCGGTCGAGGAGACCGATGCCGAGCCGGAGGACGTCCTCGCCCGGCTGCTCGACCGCGCCGCATCGGCGGCACTCGACGAGGTAGAGGCCGAAGCCCGGTCGTCGGACGATCCGCTCGGGTACGCCCCGATCACGGCTTGGCTCAAGATGAGGATCGAGTCCCTCCGACTGGAGCCCGATGTGCGGGACGAGGAGACGGTGGCCCTGCGAGACTGGATCATCGATCGGGTCAACAGCGAGCGCGGCGCCCACGAGCCCGACGACGCCGAGTGGGCGGCATCATGATCGGTCCCGCATCCGAACCGGTGTTGCCGGGTGTCTCGGCCGAGCAGGTCGAGGCCCTGCTAGCCATCGGCCGACTCCGAGGTTCCATCACCTCCGACGAGGTCATGGGCGTGCTGAAGGGCGTCGAGCTCTCCGAGGAGGTCATCCTCCAGATCCGCGCCATGCTCGCCGTCGAGCGCGTGGTGCTGGACGAGTCGGTCGAGCACCACGAGCCCCACGAGGACGACGCTCTCGCCGCGGTGGCCGAACGAGAAGCGGCCGTGGCGACCGACATGCCGGCCGAGCCGCCGCTGGCCGTGGCGCCCGAGATCGAGGAGGAAGAGCCCGAGACCCCCGCCGAGCGGCGGGCCCGTCGACCCCGTCGGACGATGAGCAGGACCACGCCGACGACCGTGACCGCCGACTCGGTGCGCATCTATCTCAAGGAGATCGGCCAGGTTCCGCTCCTGACCGCCGAGGAAGAGGTGTCGCTCGCCAAGCGGATAGGCGCCGGCCTCGAGGTGACCGAGCGCATCGAGTCCATGGAAGAGGCCGGGACCTTCGACGGGCTCGACCAGGTCGAGCGGCAGCGGCTCCTGCGCCGCAAACGGGACGGCGACAGGGCCCGGGACGAGCTCACGCGGGCCAACCTCCGCCTGGTGGTATCCATAGCCAAGCGGTACGTGGGGCGGGGCATGGTCATCCTCGATCTCATCCAGGAGGGCAACCTCGGCCTGATGCGGGCGGTCGAGAAGTTCGACTACACGAAGGGTTTCAAGTTCTCCACGTACGCGACGTGGTGGATCCGTCAGGCCATCACCCGTTCGATCGCCGACCAGGCCCGAACCATCCGCATCCCGGTCCACATGGTCGAGTCGATGAACCGCGTGCACCGCACCCAGCGCGCCATGCTCCAGGAGCTCGAACGTGAGCCCACCATCGAAGAACTGGCCGAGCGGGTCGACATGACGCCGGTTCGAGTGCGGGAGATCCTCCGGATCGGGCTCGACCCGCTGTCGCTGGACTCGCCGATCGGCGAGGAGGAGGACTCCAATCTGGCCGATTTCATCGAGGACGACAGGGCCGAGAGTCCCGCCGATGCCACCACCCGCAACATGCTGGGGACCGCCGTGCTCGAGGCGCTCGACGAGCTGTCCGATCGTGAGAAGAAGGTCGTGCGGATGCGCTTCGGGCTCGACGACGGTCGGCCTCGCACGCTCGAGGAGGTGGGTCGCGAGTTCGGCGTCACTCGGGAGAGGATCCGCCAGATCGAGGCGAAGACCCTGGCCAAGCTGCGCCATCCGCAGCGCAGCGAGAAGCTCCGCGGTTACCTCGAGGAGGCGTAACCGCCCGCCGGGTTCCCAACAAGGCCCCGCGGGATTCCGCTGCTATCCTTCGTCGTCCCTTCCGGGGTAGCTCAGCTGGCAGAGCAACGGATTGTTAATCCGTGGGTCGTGGGTTCGAGCCCCACCCCCGGAGCTCCCACATCGGGCGCCTCCAACAAAACTTCATCGACGCGTAAACAAAATGGTCGCCCGGTTCGTCCCATGAAGTACGAGGGCGAATTCGGGCGATGAGCTCACGAAGTCCCGGCGGGAGCTGGTGGCGATCAGGCTGGCGGTGGGCCTGGCACTCACGTCGATCTCGCCGATCGAGAGCACGGCCAGGGTGGCGGAACGTCAGGTCGCAGCACGGACGACCCCGCCCCCGAAGTTCCGCCGCTGGTCGAACCGGGCACCTGCGCGGTCGTCACCTACACCCCACCGTCGGCGCGGGCGGCTCAGGAAGGCGAACTCTGTGTCCCGGCCGAAGCCGGCGGGTCGGTGGTGATCTTGGTCCACGGTGCGGGTGGCTACGAAGGGGAGCGCGCCGACGTGCACGGCTTCTCGGCCGGTGCCCGGTTGGCAGCGGTGGCGCTGACCACCCCGGACGACCCGACCTTCGTTGGACCCGAGCTGTGGGCTGGAGAATCGGACGGGATCGACGGGGCGGTCCTCTTCTACGGCTACTACGACGGCATGGTCTTCGAGGAAGAGGCCTACTTCGGAGGCGAGGCGATCCCGACCGCGGCGATCCCGATCGAGAAATCGGCGTCGGCGATCGGGCCGGCCCTCATCGTGCACGGCGAAGGGGACTGGCTGGTGCCCGACCGGCAGTCCGTCGAGCTCGCCGAACAGCTCGCAGCCGACGGCGTCGACGTCGACCTGATCGTCGTTGCCGACGAGCCGTCCCACGCCTTCGACGGATACCTCACCGATCAGCTGACGCCGGCCGGCGAGGCGCTGGTCCCTGTCGTCGAAGACCAGGTGACACCCCCCGCGACGACGCCCCCGGCGATGACCGCCGCGGCCTAGCCCGGTCAGCTCTTCTTGGAGAACGATTCGATCGTGTTCCAGGCGTCCTCGGTCAGATGGTTGGCCAGGTCGTGCAGGGCACGGGCTGCGGCCAGTTCCTCCCCGACCTGGGGGACCGATGGATCGGTCGGGTTGCGGCGGGAGAGGCCGCTTCCCGACAACGACCGGTCGCCCGCGTCGAGGTGGACCACCATCTCGCAGTGATCGTCGTCTTCACGCGTTTCGAACGTCAGCGTCCAACGATGGGGTTCGAGTTGCTTCATGGCCTGATTGTCGATGAGCCCATGCGTGACGGCAAGGGTCGAAGGTCACCGGCCCGCTGATCGCGGTACCGGATCGAGCCTGGCGGATCCGGTACCGTCCTTGCGATGGGCGCTTCCGTCCAGCGATCCCGTGGGCCTCTGCGCCGCTTCGTCGAGCCCGATCGACGGGCCGGAGTCGCCATCCTGGTGCTGCTCGTCGCATCCCTGGTCGCCCTCGGCCTGGCCCCGCTGGCCATGCCCGAATCCTACGACTGGGTCGAGTACGGGACGAGCGAGTCGGGAGCGCAGGGCGTGAACGGCGCATGGGTGGCGCGGGCGGGATTCATCCTGTTCGGGCTCGCCGTGCTGTGGCTCGCCCGGATCCGCGCCCCGGTCTGGAAGCCGGCCGGCACGATCCTGCACCTGGCCTTCGGGATCTCGATGTTCGGCGTGGCGGCCTATTCGACCAGGTCCTGGGAGGAGGGGGCGAGCTTCGTGGCGAGCGAGGACCTGCTGCATTCCGTCTTCGCCACGATCATGGGGTTCGGATTCGTCGGTGGGGTCTTCGCCGTCATGGTCGCCCGACGGCTCCCCAGTACCCGACAGGCCCTTCCCGACCTGGCGGCCATCGTCGTCACCAGCTCGATACCGCTGACCATGTCGAGCGACGTCTGGGGGATCCTGCAGCGCTTGATGTTCGTCACTGCGGCCCTGTGGTACGGCCGGGAGGTGCTGCTCGGCTGGCGGTCCGGGAACGGTCCGCCCCGGCTTTCCGACCGATAGCGTCGCGGGCATGGCCCAGACGAAGATGAACAAGTCGATGGCGAAGCTGTTCAGCTCCGTCCATGTCGGTCTCTACAAGATGAGCGGCGGGCGCATCGGCGGGAAGATGCAGGGCGGCCAGGTCATCATCCTGGGGACGATCGGTCGTAAGACCGGCGAGAAGCGGGAGCGGCCGCTGATAGCGACGGAGCACCCGGACGGGTGGGTGGTGATCGCTTCCTTCAGCGGTCACGACGAGCATCCTGCGTGGTATCTGAACCTGAAGACGGACCCGTCGGCGACGGTTCGGATCCATGGCGATTCATTCGACGTCCGCGCTCGCGAGACCGAAGGAGCCGAGCGCGACGAGCTCTGGGAGAAGATGGTCGAGGTCTACGGCGACTACGACGAGTACCGGAAGGTCACCGACCGGGTGATTCCGGTCCTGGTGCTCGAGCGCGTCTGAGGTCGCGTCCGGGAGAGCCCGGATGACGACGTTGTCCGTGCCATGGTGGCGGTTCGAGGTCTATCCCGGAGAGGTCATGAAGTCACACCGCGTGGCCATGACCGCTTCCGTCATCCAGAGTGCCTCACCGGAGAAGATCGCCATGACGGCTCCGGCGCTGCAGGAACCCAAGCGTGGCCGGTCGTGGGTGGTCAGCGTTGTCTTGCCCGCCCCCTGGTTCCGCCGCCGCAACGGGGTGCTGTTTCCCGTCGAAGCGGCGTGAGCGAGCCGGGCTGGGGGCGGTCGGGTCGGGTGGGAGGCCCAATGCGCAGATCTGGTCGCTTCAACGACCGTTCGGCCGGCTGAGCTGTCCTCCACCTAGGCTGACCCGGACCCGACGACGATGTGAGGGAGTCCGCTCGTGCGCACGTATTGGCTCATGGACCGAAGCGGCCATGACGGCCCTACCGCTCTGGTTGAGACCGATGGCAGCATGCGCATCGCAAGGGTGACCAAGTTCGGTCCGGGGATCACCGAACTCGACGACCAGCAGGAGATCCTCGACGACGTGGTCGGACAACTCGCGCCGGTCATGAAGCCCCTGGTCGTGGCGACATCGATCGAGGTGGAAGGTGCTGAACCGCACGCCGAGCTGAGACAGGGTGAGTCCGGCGGGGCAGCCGGCAACCGAGCCAGCCGCCGCGACGCCGGCAGCCGGGGAAAGGGGGCGGGCGCACGAGCGGGGGACCGAGCAAGAAGACCAGCCGCGGGGATCGATAGCTCCGATTGGCCGCCAGGGGCGGTGGAGAGCGCTCGGTCCCGCTCGGAGGTCCGTCCGTGAAGAACGATCGATGCCGGCACGAAGTGTTGCTACGTTCGGCTGGAAGTAGCTTCGGACGCAGGAACATCCGGGGCCCGTAGCTCAGTGGTTAGAGCAGGCGACTCATAATCGCTCGGTCGGAGGTTCGATCCCTCCCGGGCCCACCAGTCATAGCAACGATCTTGGCGGATCGAGGTCGGGCCGAAATGGCCAATGGTGCCCAAATGGTGCCGAACGGTCACGCTCCGGCGTCAGAACGGGTTCCGCTCGCACGCTCTCTACGCCTCGGCGAGGTCCTGCCCGCTGATCTCCGCGTGCAAGGCGCGCACGACTGCCAGGCCTCCCAGTCGGCGTCGTTGACGAAGGCCTCGGCGTCGTGGGCGCCGGCCAGAAAGCGGATGTTGCGGCGCCGGGTCTGGGTGACGGTACGCCAGGGGAGGAGCACACCTGGAGCGGGGTGTTCGTCGTCGATGAGCCGTTCCGGGGGCAGGCGGACCTTCTGGACGACGACGGGGTCGATCTGAGCGCGGATGCGTCGGTTGAGGTCGCCGTGGTAGCCGGCGGCGATGATGGCTTCGACGATCGCGACATCATGGTTGCGGGCTGGTCTACGACGGCGGTCCCAGATCCAGCGACGGGGTCGGTCGTCCAGAACCCGGCCGAGGTGGCTGATCGCGTGGTTGCCGATCAGCCCGGGTGGCAGGATCTTGCGGAAGTGGACCTCACGGTCCTGGGCGGTGGCGGAGGAGAGAACCGGGTCGCGTTCGATGAGGCGCCCGGCCCAGTTGATGAGCGGGCCGACCTTGTCGGCGGAGCGACGGTCGTAGACCATCTCCGCGATGTAGCGTCGCGCCTGCCAGGTGAGGTCGCCCTCGAAGTCGTCGGGGTCAGCGATGCTCCGCATCGCATCCAGCTCGCGGCGGACTCGAGCGCGTTCGCGGCCGTGGATCTGAGCTCGCTCCTCGCGGGCGCTCTTGCGGGCGGTCGACGGGAGGATGGACCGCGCCATGTCGCGGTTCTTCTCGTTGTGATTGCGCATTGGACCCTCCGAAGGGAGGGCCGGTGGGGACCAGTTGTCGGGTCCTCTGGGTTCACCGGACCTATATCCAATGCATTGCAGTCACCTCTCGTTTGGCTCATCGCTACCCGCGTTTGGGCAGTCGAGGATCATCACATGGATGGCCCGATATGTCCAGAGGTTTCGGAACCGGGATCTGTCCGGGTTCGAGGGTGCCTGACCCCGCAAAGACAAGAGTCGGCAGGACGTCCGGGACGGACCCTGGCGCCCCGTCGCTGGTGGGGGTCCGGCCGTTCGACTGGCCATCGACCGATCCGGCTATCCGTCGGATTCCTGCTCATCCTCTTGGCGGATGTCGTCAGGGCTCGGGCCTTCGGCGGGTCTACTCACTCGCCACCGGTCGATCGCCCAGTCTGCGATCTTGTTGCGCCGCTCCGTGATCGTCTCTCGCGTCCACGCGTCCCCCCAGTGGCGGATCAACTCGTTCTCTTGATGGAGGATCGACTTTGAGTAGTACCCGACTTTCTCCATGTAGCACTTGTTGGACATACCCGCATTGGACCGCGGATCGGCGAGGACGAGGTTGCCGATGTCACCGATCCACCGTTTCCGCTCCTCCTCTGGAAAGACCTCGGTCCAGCACGGATCGTCCGGGTGCTGTGGGAGGATGTGTTCGATCTGGAGGCTGGACCGATGGAAGTCTCCTGAGTAGGTGACCCCTGACGCCTCGACGAGATGACGCTCGTATTCGAACAGCAGGTACTTCACTGGCGGGACGTAGGTCCCGTGGTCGTGTCGGACGATCGCTTCGAACAGGTCGTCCGGGCTGTGATACAGGAGGCGGCCCGTAATGTCCTCCATGACACCCTCAAAGGCGGTCGCACCCCCGCAGTACAGTTCGTGCGCCTGGCGACGGAAGAACCCTTGAGCCGTCGCCGCTGTCCAACCTCCCAGCTCATAGACCCGAGCGGAGAAGACCTCCAGAAGTCGCAACAGCCGGAGAAACTCCGTGCCTTCCGAAGAGAGCACGAGGCGTGCTGAAATCAGAAGGGGAACTAGGGCAGCTTTGACGCCAAGCAGGTTGAGCCGATGGCCCCACGCCTTGATCTCCTGACGGACACCTGGGTCCTCAATCCCGCCGTACGCCTCCCCGCGATCCGGTCGCATCAAATCTGCAAATACCGCCGATGCGTCGGCAAGGCTCTGGACGTACCCGGTGGCGTCTCTCAGTAGCAGCCCGTGATCGTCCACGTGATCCCTGAGTGAGAACCGCAGCTTGATGGACTTGTTGCCCTTCCATGCCTTGCTGTCAGGGTCTTGTGTGGCGAACCAGTGCGCTCGAAGGAGTTGGTCCTCGGCATCGTCACCTTCCAGATCGGCGAGCATCAGTTCCTCGTAGATCCGACCGAACCTCTTGTTGACCTCATCGTCGAGGTCATGCGTTGGAAGGTCGAGCTTCGAGTCGACGTACATGAGGTAGTTCTTGGCCTTCTCCATCTCGGTGAGTGGCTTTCCTCGGTCGTTCATCACTTCGAAGATCACACCGACTTCGCTCTCGTCGTCGACTTCGTAGGTACTGAAGCGCAGCCGATGGGCGATTACGTCATGGAGGTGGTTCAATCGAACATCGCCGTCTGCTGCGACAGAGGAGACGTATTGCTCGATGATCCGCTTCGCTTCCAACAGGCGTCGTTCGGCGACGTTCCTCGGACCCAGCGCACTCTGTCCGCCGCCCAGGCCGAGCACTGACAAGCGGAAGAAGTCAGCCGCATTCTGAGCAATCAATCTGGGCTGCGAAATCCCGGTTTCCAGCTTCAGGCTGACGAGGCCGCCGAGGCTCGCACGCCGCTCATCAGCGAGACGCGGCGCCAGTGCATTGGCGAGCATGATCACGGTTGTAAGCCTCTGCTGGCCATCGACAATGTCAACGACCCGGTACCGCGCTCCGGCCGCATCGACGATCTCGTCACTGCCCAGGCGAGGAAGAAAGACGATCGTGCCCGTGTAGTGCCTTTGTCGAGCCGGAAGGAGATCGATGTCGTCGAACAGGTCCGCAAGTTGTGAGTGCCGCCATGCGTACCCTCGCTGGTAGCTCGGAATCTGAAAGATCCGACCAGCGAACAACTCAGTGAGCGAGACGACATCTTTCGGCACGTCCGGAAACTACACACGAAGATGAAGATCCGCTCGCGTCGCCCGCCAAGGTCAGCCTGTCGTTGCACCAGTTCGGATTGCGCGCGACGTTCGCCGGGCCGGACGCACCGAGGTTGGCGCGGGCTTCGAGCTGGTCGGTCCATCCTCTTGGGAACAAATACCCGGGAGACGAAACAGACTTGACGCTGCGACGATTCACCAGACCACGCTCTGCGTGCCGTACCCGATCCGCCAACGCGACGGTGGTCTCCGAAATCCCGTTGAGGATGGAAACGAACATGTGTACGATCCGTCCTTCGGTGGCGCAGAGAGGTGGATCAATGGAGACGGAGGCATTTGAGCGGGCGGTGGTGGCCGTCGACGGTGCTGTTGACGCCTGTCGTGGTCAGCTTCTGACGGCATCAGAGTTTGGATGGGTGACGGTCGACGCG
Organism: uncultured Acidimicrobiales bacterium; assembly: GCA_963695075.1. GTDB lineage: Bacteria > Actinomycetota > Acidimicrobiia > Acidimicrobiales > CAWCAL01 > CAWCAL01. The sequence continues at coordinate 10,501 of CAVOFR010000003.1, read as the reverse complement.
TTGCTCGAGTACCTCGAGACCGAGGACCCGCGGGACGACGTCGAGCATTTCATCGCCTACGCGGTTGACTGGGCCGACGCGTTGGGCGATGTGTCGTTGTTCGCGGACCAGACGTTGCCGTCGGTGGTCGAGCGACGACTCCGGTGGTGTTTGAATCGACAGGAGCTCCGGCTCCGTTTCGACCAGCTCCTGTTCGACCTCAAGCGAGGCCTGGCGGCAGGCTGGGATGATGCATCGCTGCGATTGAGGGAGGTCTGTCGAGAGGGGACCGCGACGCACCGGCCCTTGTTCCGTCCGTTCAACTGGGGTGGAGAGATCGTCGCTCTCGCTGCTCGGTTCGGCGACACTCGGGCCTTGTTCGACGCACTGGATCCGACGGCGCCGGACCGGCTCGCCAGCCCGCGTCGCGATCAGGGCCAGACGTACTTCGCCGCCCTCGATCATCTCGGCCACCTCGCGGCCAGTCCCGTTGACCCGCACGGTATTGCCGAGTCGGCTCGCGACCGACTGGTCGAGCTCGCAGGGTTCCTCTCGATGGCCGGCGATGCCTCGATCCGGCTGCCGGCCCATCTCGTTGGAGAGGACCAGGCCAGCGCGCTCCTGGAGCACTATGAACGCCGGTGTTCGTATTTCCGGGAGCTCGAAGCGGAGGATCCGCCGCTGGACGAGGACGCCGAACGACAGACGGCCGTGCTTCGATCCGTGCTCTTCCAGATTCAAGACGCGCGTCGCCTCCGCGAGGAGGTCTGAGGCGCCGCTCCAGCAGCGGTTCGGCTCGCTGTGGAAGATGACACCGGCCGCGACGCCTCTCGCCTGAGCGGCCAATGCGGTGCCGGGCTCGGCGCTCATGTGCTCGGCTATCGACGAGCCGACGATTGCCGGGATAGCCTCCCGCAAAGATCAGGCCTTGAATGGGGAACCGGTTGAATTCGCCACCTAGACGCACTGACACAGGCGACGCGCCGCAGTTGACGCCAGACGACATCATGAGTCTTGACACAGTCCTTGCTCGGATTCTCGACCAAGGATTGACCGGACTAATCTTGGTGGAGGCGAGGCTTGGCGTGGTCGCGCCGGTGGGAATTGAGAGAGCCCGTGACGCATTCGGAGCGTACGCAACGGCCGGCGTCGCACAAGAGGCGTATGGGGATGCTGGCACGCCTGAGCACACAGAGCTGGTGTGGGCACTTCGCTGGTTGGCGGACAATTTCCAAGGACTCTGGCACTGAGTTCGATGGAGCGGTAGAGCACTCTCCTCGCGCAAGTCTCCGTCTGCCTGCTGCTCAGGTGAGGGTCTGATGCAGGTTGTTCGATGCCGCCGCGCTCACGATCCCGCCACGAGGTCAGCAACAGCGGCCGCTGCGTCGGCCTGCTGGCCGGGCATGACGTGTGCGTAGGTGTCGAGTGTGAATGACACTGACGGCGTGTCCGAGCCTTTCGGAGACGACCTTCACGTTGGCGCCTGCCACCAGGAGGTGGGAGGCGTGAGTGTGACGCAGGTCGTGTAGTCGAACCCGAGGCACGTCGACCTTCGCGACGAGCCGGGCGAACGCTCTGGAGACTACGTCGGGATGCCAGGGTCGGCCGTCGGCCATGGTGAACACCAGCCCGAGCTCATTCTGCCAACCGGATCCCATCAGGAGCTGGTCCTCGGTCTGGCGGACCTTTCGCAGTCGCACCACAGCAACCGTCTCGGGGTCGAGATCGAGGCGCCGACGTGACTCCTCGTCTTCGACCTTTCGCCGTCGCAGCACGGCAACCGTCTCGGGGTCGAGATCGAGGCGCCGACGTGACCTCCTCGTCTTCACATCACCGACGACCGGCTCATGGTCGACGGTCGTCAACGTCGACCGGACCGTGAGCGCTCCGGCGACGAAGTCGACGTCGGACCATCGAAGGCCGCAGAGTTCGCCTCTCCGCATCCCGGTGAACGCGGCGACCCACAGCAGCGGCCAATGGTCCGACCCGTCGACGGCAGCGAGGAAGGTGCGGAGCTCGGTCGGTGTCCATGCGGTCATTTCTGGTGCCTGAGCGGCGGTCGCTGATGGGGGAGTTGCATCAGCTGTCGGGTTGAACCCGATGAGCCCCTCTCGTCTTGCGTCCTCGAGAGCCCGGCGGATGACCGTGTGCGCATAGCGGGTGGTCCTGGCCGACACGGCCGGCCGACCGTCCACCCCTTCGAGCATCCCGAGGTAGAGCTGATTGAAGTGTGCTGGTCGGAGTGCCTGCATCTGACGGTGACCGAGCACGGGCACGACGTGCCGCGTCAGGTTTCGCCGGTAGCTGTCGATCGTCGTGGGGCGCAGTCCCGCGAGCCGTCGGGCGTCGAGCCAGCGCTCAAGGTAGGGGCCGAGCGTCTCGCTGGACCGCTGGATCGTCTCGCCACGGTCCAGCTCTCGGAGTGTGTCGGTCAGGGCCCGTTGAGCGTCGGCTCTGGTTCGGAAGCCGCTCCTTGTCAATCGACGGCGCTTCCCGTCGGCCCCGGGCTCGAGGTCGACCATGTACCGCCATGACGGTCCGTGGCGTGTGATGCGGCCTCGCTGCCTCACGGCTTGTCTCTCATCGGTGCCTCACCTGATCCGCAATTGAAGGGAGGACCGTGCTCGCACGGTTGATGTCCTCGATCAGGAGGGCGCCTATGGCACCGATCGCCGACTCATCGGGCGCTTGGCTCCTCGGAGCCCAGGAGCTGCACAAGTTGAGCGGTGGGAACAAGGTATCGCCTGCCGATCTTGATGACCGGGATCTCGCCGTCCTTCGCCGCCCGGTACATCGTCGAGCGACAGACGCCCAGCAGCTCCGCTGCTTCGTCGATCGACATCGTTGGTCGCGTATCGGATCTGGCACTGTCGGCGATGTCGTTTCCGTCGTGGTGAGTGTTGTCGTCATGCACCTGGAAGGCGAACGAGAGGCGCTTGACGCGACGAACGAGTTCACAGACTTCTCGCTCCCTGCGGGAGCGAAGCGATGAGCCGTCACGCATTGACACGTACGAGTCAAGAGACGCCTCTCGTGCTGACCGATTGCTTGACGTCCATCCCGAACTCATATTGAATCTGAACTCAAGGAGATGCCCTATGGTCGCCACCGACCTTCGAGACACCAACGGCTGGATCGCCGGCCACGATCCACTCACCGTGATTCCGCTCACCGACTCGGTGATCGATCAGCTGGGCCACGATGTGCACAGCAGCTACGTCGAGACCTACTGGCTGCCCATCCTGGGACCCTCAGCCATCTGGGCGGCCCGCCGGCTGGCTGACTGGCTCGAGACCAGTCCCGAGAGCGTCGAGGCGCCGCTCGAGACCGTGGCTCGGTCTCTCGGGCTCGGCGGCGGCGTCGCCCGGCATGCGCCGATCGTGCGCACGCTGGTGCGCCTGGTCGACTTCGGCATGGCCTCGACCGGGGGCAGCGTCTATGGCATCCGGACCACGTTCCCGCCGCTTCCCGCCCGGCACATCACCCGCCTGCCGTCGTATCTGGTTCGCAGTCACGAGCTCGAGATCGAGGAGGCCCGATGAACGAGCAGCGGAGCCACCGCTCAGATCGAGGAGGGGCGGGACGGTTGGGGAAGCCGTCTCGCCCCTCTCGAATCACCCTGCGACTGTGTGGTGCAGCGCACGGTGCAGTCCGGGACCGACTGCACCAGCGACTGCACCACGCACTGCACCGATGACTGCACCATCGACCGGATCGTCCTGGTCGGGGCCCGAGGCGGATCGGGCACGAGCACGATCGCCGCAGTGCTGGGCTTGATCGGTCGGACCATGGTCCGCACCGAGCTCGTCACGACCGATCCCGAGCTGGCCAGTGCGTTGCTGGGTTGTCGCTCCGCCGGACCAGGTCCCGGCCGAGATCCTCTCCCGGCTCAGTGTGGTCCGCGACCCGAGCGGCGACGCCGAGCTGGACGATCGTCGACGCCGGCCCCTTGAACGGCGCAACCGCCGGCCCCAGGGCTCGCCGGAGAGCGTCGCCTGGGCGTGCTCCGGGGTCCGTGCTATCTCGCACTGCGGACGCTGCTCGCGGCCGACCACGGCCTCGACGGGATCATCCTGGTGGCCGAGCCGGGCCGGGCGCTCAACGAGCGAGACGTCGCCGACGTCACCGGCCTCGACGTCGTCGCCACCGTGCCGGTCACCCCTGGCATCGCTCGCACGATCGATGCCGGCCTCCTCGCCACCCGTCACCAGAACGTCAGCGCGAGTTCCGCGATCTCCGTCGCTGGCTCACCACCCAGCTCGACCCGTTCCCGACCCGTCGACCACCCAGGAGACCCACTGCACCAAACCACCCCGAAATGGCAGGCACAGACTTGCCAGGTGCGCTTTGCGCACCTGGCGGAGCCCAGATCGAGCGCTTGGGCCAGGTAGCGTGGAATCATGCACCTCGATCGCATCGCGGTGGACCCCAACCGCATGGGCGGCGCGCCCTGCATCCGAGATCTGCGCGTCACCGTGTCGATGGTGCTCGGCCAGCTCGCGGCCGGACTCACCCGGGATGAGCTGGTGGAGGACTATCCCTACGTCGAGCCCGAGGACGTCACCGCCGCGCTCGAGTACGGGGCCGCCCGAGTCAACGAACGCGAAGTCCCGGTCGCCCGCCCGGCGTGAAGCTGCTCATCGACGCAACCTGGCACCGCGAGTCGCGGCCGCGTTGAGCGCCGAGGGACACGAGGCAATTCACGTCGGCGACATCGGCCTGCTTTCGGCCTCCGACGTGGGAATACTCGAATGGGCGGACGAGCACGACCACGCCGTGGTCACCGCCGACTCCGACTTCGCCATGATGCTCGCTGTGGGCGGAGCGTCCGGACCCTCGGTCGTCCAGCTCCGCGGCGTGGCCGACCAGCCACCGGCGACCCACGAAGCACTGCTCCTGGAGAACCTCCCAGCGTTCTCCGACGCGCTGGCCGCCGGTGCCATCGTCTCGCTCAGCGTCTCCAGCTTCCGGATTCTAGATCTCCCGATCGAGCACGTCGATGACTTGCCCGTCCAAGGATTCGAATCGGACACGTCCGGCGGACCACCTATGGAGCAACCGCTGCTACGGCAGGGGTTCCGCAAGCGACCTCAACAAACACCGCCTAGGTCATTCCGGTCATGGTCTTGGTCGTGATTCTCCTTTGCTGGTCGATGCGATCGGCGGAGGCTCGCTGCTCACGGAGTGTGTCAGCGGTGGTCGGCAATCGAGACACATCATCCCGGCGCATAGACCCGAGTAGATCGTCGAGGTCGCCTCCCGGGCTCCTAGTCCGACTCGCAGCGCAGCGGATTGGCGGTATCACTCACTTTGACGCGGGAAGCGGACGCCCTCGGTGAGGACGCCCGCTTCCCGCTCTCCGTGGCCACCGGCTTAGGTACGGTGACGTCGATCAGGCGCCAGCTGGACACGCCTTGTTCGCGCTTCGTCGCGAACGCCCCGCCGAGGTAGCCCACGTACTCGCCGGCCTTGACGGTCGACCCAGCACCGAGGCTGCGGTAACACGCGTAGTTCTTAACGTTCGAGAGTTCGATATGAACGTGGTGGCCAGCGGTGGTGGACACGTCCCAGCAGCTGTTCTTCGTGTACTTCCCGACCTTGCCGACGTAGCCTCCCCACCGGCTCAATGAGCCGCGAAAGTTGAGGTCGGTAGAGTTCGTGACACCGTCCTGGTTGAAGTCTGGGTTCACGTGAGCGTACGCGACGTCGCCGACTCGAACGCCCTCATGATAGACGCCAACGAACACGACGTAGCCTCCGTAGGAGACCGTTCCGGACGCGGATGCTGGTTTCACGTTCAGGACCTTCGTCGTCACCGATGCCGACGTCTTCGGTGCGACGTACACCCGCACTGCCGTTCCCGCCGGCGCATACAGGTCCCAGGCGACATCATGCTTGTAGGAGTAGCCCGGGACCGTGAACACCGGAGCGTGACGGCCTGGGAGGGAACTGGCGGGCCGTCCGTTCGTGCCGGCGTACTGGCCCTGAAGCGGGGAGCCGACCCAGACCTTTGTGGACGATGACCCCGCTGCCGATGCTGGGCTGACCGAAGTCAGGACCATGGTGACGATAAGGATGAGGAGTATCCCGAGGCGCAGGGCCTGGGACCGGGTGGACAGAACAGGAATTGCACGCATTTGCGGATCCTCCGGGGACGCCCAACCTGATGTGGGCGACTAGGAGGAAGGTACGGATTTCCCCGAGTCGCGCCCGGAAAAAGCACAAGATGCGAACCTGGCCAGTGGTGCGCAGGTCACCTTGGGGAGCAATGTCAGATGCCGACGCTGGAACGGAACATCGTCGCGGCCCGACGAAGCGCCACCTCCAGCGGCTTCCTGCTTCGTTCCCAGCCGGCGTTGATGTCGACGGCGCCCGGATGGCGTCCCATGCCGACCCGGATGCGCCAGCCTCTTGCCATGACTTCCAACGGATCCAGCTGCCCGCCCGTCCGGGTCTCGACAACCGCCGGGCCTTCGAGGGCCAAGTCTTTGTGGAAGTCGCCCCACCGCAGCCGGACAATGGGATCGACCTTGGTCGTGCGGTCCGGCGCTTCGAAGCGAATCCAGATTGGGCCTCGCCACCAGACCGGAAACGTCGTCGCAAGGTTGCCCGCGGTCAATGATCGTTCCCACTCGGGACATGCGCTCCGTCCGTCGAACCCGAACGCGTGGTCGACGATGGCGGGAACCGCCGGGTCCCGAAACGTGCCAACATCCAGCAGACGCCGAAGACGTGCCTCGGACACGGGATGGTGTGGGCTGGCGACGCGAGCGCATTCGTGCTCGACTTGGTCGAGCGGTCGCCGCTCGGCCAACCCCAGACGCCGAGCTCGACAACCTGCTGCCAACAGCGCGGTGTCCGCGGTCAATGGCCGGTTGGGTAGCCCGGCCGGCACGACCACCGCCGCAGCCTCAGGCGGTTCACGGTCGAGATGGTCGAGGATCGAGCCAACCGTCTCCCTGGACAGGTTCAAGAACGGCATGTGTTCCAGAACCCAGCGTCGTAAGACCGGCGTTCGGTTCTTCGACCCTATGAGCGACGCTAAGAAATGAGGGATCGAGTCCGGCTCGGGTTGAGCACGCAGTAGTGGCCACGCGTCAACCACGGGGCAGCCCAGCCACGCTGGCGCATGCCCTACGCCCCCGGCAACCCATCCCGGTGTCGAGAGGTGAACGAACAATGGCGGGCTCGGCAGAGCGTATGGCGCCGTCACCAGGAACCCGGTCGGCTCGGCTCCCGCCGGGACAGTGACGTCGAGGTGCCACGGGCCCCACCGGTTCCGGACCGTTGCACCTTCACTGAGCCCGAACACCCACATCCAAACGCGACCTTCGTCCGGATGGAGTACCCACTCGGGGCTGGCCGGTAGCGCCGCGAACAACCGGGCACCGTGGAGGACGTCGCCCAGACCCGGCGGAGATAGATAGGCAGCGTTGATCTCCGCGAATCGGTCGATCGATGGGGACCGGGACCCGGACTCCCATTCGGAGATGACCGATTCGGGCACGCGGAACAACGTCCCAGCCTGTGCCTGCGTGAATCCGGCAGTAAGCCGGGCAGCGCGCAACACATCACCGACGGCCGGCGTTGGGGACCGCTGCGCCTGCGAGTGCTGCTGTCCCACCGAGCCCCCATGCAGTATCGCGATTGCTGCCGACCCGCTTCGAGGGTACCGGAGACCTCATGTAGCGACGTCGTAGATCCCGCAGTGATTCTATGGATGTTCGAGTCCTCGGTGAGTGCTTGGTCTGGCCCTGTTGCCCATCCGATTGCCCATCCAAGGGTCGGAACGGGACGCATCCAGCCGGACCAGCTGCCGGAGAGATCGTTGCTACGACAGGCCAGACGGCCACAAGCACTCTCGCCGAACACCCCTTGGTGTCGCTCGCCAGTGGGATGGGACCACCGGTTCGCCAGTGGCATGGGACCACTTCCGGGGTTCGGTCAGGTCCGACGACGGGATGATCGTCCGGATGTGGGCGTGTCGTCAAGGCCGCCGCTGACGATGGGTTTCTGGCGTTGCCGGTAGGACTCGCCGTCGAGCACGAGTTCGTGGGCGGCTGACTGGAGCCGGTCGATCGCGGATTGGGCGAGGAGCGGGTCGGCCATGAGTCCGAGCCACTCGACGGGCTCTCGGTTCGAGGTGACGACCGTGGCTGCTGTTCGGTGGCGTTCGACGATGAGTTCGTAGATGTCGGCGGTGTCGACCGAGTCCATCGGTTGCAGTGCGAAGTCGTCGATCAGCAGTAGGTCGACGCGCAGCAGTTTGCGGATCTCGACCTCGTGGCTGTTGTCGAGCCGCGACGCGTGGAGTCGCTTCAACAGCCGGTCGCAGCGTTCGAAGTGGGCGCTGATGCGACGTCGGATGGCGGCGTGGCCGAGGGCGGTGGCGAGGAAGGTCTTGCCGACCCCGACTGGTCCCATGATGACGGCGTTGTGGCCGGCGTCAACGAAGCGCAGCGAGCACAACTCGTTCCAGATGGCCCGGTCGTAGGTGATCTTGGTGGTGTCGTCCCATCGGTCGAGGGTCATGGTCGGGTCGAGCCCGGCGGTCTTGGAGCGCCGGTCAGCTGAGGTGTTCTCGCGTCGGGTGACTTCGTCGGCGAGGACGAGTTCGAGGAACTCGGCATGTCCCATGCCGCCGGTCGACGCGAGCGCCAAGCGTTCGGGGAGGGTGTCGAGACAGCGCCCCAACTTCACTCGCCGCAGGAGCGCCTTGAGCTCGGGGGTGACGGTCGGGGTGGTGCTCATCCGGCCACCTCCTGCTCGCCGACGCGGACAGCGAAGTGGCTGTCATCCCTCGCGAAGCGCGGGGCGACGACCGTGCCGGGCAGGGCCTGGGGGACTGGCGTGCCGTCGGTGGTCTCGGTGCCTCGTTCGAGCATCCGTCCGATGAGCGGCACGTTGATGGCTTCGGCGTCGAGGGCTCGCTCACACGCGGCGTTCACTCGGTCGGGTCCCCACTTCTTCACGAGGCCCAACAGGGCGTAGACCTGGCGCATCTTCGTCCACGGCAGCGGGATGTCCAACAGTGCGGTTGTGTAGGTGCCGATCGCGTCGCCGTGGCTGGCGGCGAGACGTTGCAGCTTGGCGAGGTCACGCATGGCGTAGATGGTCTTGTCCGATGGCAGGTCTTCCGGGTCGGTCGACCGGCCACCAGGCCGTTGGCGGGGATGGACCTTGATGAGCTGACCCCGGGAGAAGACCCGCACCAGGCTGCGGTCGGCGCGCACGTCGACCCGGGTGCCGATCAGGTTCCCGGGGATCGAGTAGAGCGCCTTGGCCACCTCGATGTGATGGTCCCGATGAACCTTCGCCGTCGCGTAGATCGGCACGTCGTAGACCGACGACGGTGCCGGCGCCAGGACCGGGGCCTCTTCGAGACGGAAGTGTTCGGCCGGGCGCAGCTGCGTCGTCCCGTGGATGCGCATCCCAGCCCGCTGCCGGCACCACACCTCCATCCGCCGCTGGGCGTCGGCCAGGTCGATGAAGGTCTCGCCGGCGAAGAAGTTGTTGCGCACATAGGGCACGACCCGCTCGACGCGAGGCTTGTCCTGCGGCGACCGCACCCGGGCCGGATCGATCACGAAGCCACGGGCTTGCGCGTACTCGACGAACGCCCGATTCAACCGCGGCTGCAGCGGATCGGCCTGGTCGACGACGGTCTTCATGTTGTCGGGGATCACCGTGGCGAACACACCACCGAAGAAACCCCATGCCGCCTCGAACCCGGCGATCACATCATCGAGCGTTTGGCGGTGCGTGAGCCACACGAAACTGAACCTGGACACGCCGGCGTGAACACCAGCGCCCACAGATCCCGCTGCTTGCCGGTCTCAGGATCGGGGATGCGGCCGAGCTTGCCGAAGTCGACCTGCAACTCATCACCCGGCGCCCCGTCGTTCACCCGGACCGTCGCGTCCCGGATCGAGCGGCCGATGCCGAGTTCCTCGAGCGCGTAGCGGTGCAACGTCCGCTCGGGCACGACCACGCCCTCGCGCTCCAACAGCTCGTGGACCTTGACGACCGTAAGCCCGTCCTTGTCCTTGCCAAGCCACTTCTCGAGCTGGTCTCGGTGCGCATCAAGCAGCCGGCGCGCTTCGCCTCGGCCGTCGGTGCGATGGGGCCGCACCCGCTCGACGACCTGGCCCAACAACACGTCGGTCACCTGCTCCTCGCCGCCGGCCCGATCCACACCGAGCTCGACCGCAGCGTCGATGTAACGACGGACCGTCTTACGGTCCATCCCCACCAACTCACTGATCGGACGCTGACCCTTCCCACGTAACCACAACCGCAGCACTTCTCGAACTTCGAACACACGAACCTCCCGGAACGCCATGCCGCCTCCTATTGGTCTCGTCGACAACGGCGACAGCAAGCCGAGCGTCAACGACACCGGAACTGGCGGACCCCGGGAAGGTGGTCCCATCACTGGCGAAAGGGTGGTCCCATAACTGGCGACGAGATGGTCCCATCCCACTGGCGAAACTCACGCCACGTGGTCCCATCCCACTGGCGG
>CAVOFR010000002.1:0-106019 GCA_963695075.1 uncultured Acidimicrobiales bacterium | reverse complement strand
TGGGACACACCTGACACCGACTCGGCAAGGACTCCTGAGTGCTCGGCCAACCCACATCGCCGCTACCTGGCGAACTCCGGGCTCGGATCGGCCTCTGGTGTGTGAAGCTCGCGGCGTGGTCGATCCGGACATTGCTGCGCACTACGACCTTGGATTCGAGAGTTCGCGTCTGTTCATCGATGGTCGTCCGCGTCTTGAGTACGTGCGGACGCTGGAACTTCTCGATCGACACCTACCGATGCCTCCGAGGCTAATCCTCGACGTCGGAGGCGGCACCGGCGTCTATGCCGTACCGCTCGCCGAACGCGGCTTCACGGTTCATGTGATCGAGCCGGTCGAACGACATGTGGAGCAGATCGCCGAGACAGCTCGACGCCAGAAGCTGGAAGGTCTGACCTCCGCACTCGGAGACGCCCGAGACCTCTCCAGCGTGAGCGAGGGAGCAGACGCCGTGCTGCTTCTCGGCCCGCTGTACCACCTCACCGAGGCCTCGGATCGTGCCCTGGCCCTGGTCGAGGCGCAACGCGTTGTTCGTCCCGGGGGCGTGGTGATCGCAGTGGGGATATCGCGGTTCGCTTCGCTGATGGACGGGCTCAAGCGCAGAATCCTGGACGACGCAGTCTTCCGCCCGATCGTCGAACGAGATCTCGATTCAGGTCAGCATCGCAACCCTGAAGTGCAGAGCAGACCTGAGTTCTTCACGACCGCCTACTTCCATCACCCAGAGGAACTCCGCGACGAGGCACAGGCAGCGGGCTTGGTCGATGTGAGCTTGTTGGCCGTCGAGGGACCGAGTTGGATCGTCGAGGACCCAGCGGACCTAGACAACCAGCTCTTCGCTGCACGTGCGGTCGAGTCCGAACCCACGCTCATGGGGGCGACATCGCACGTCATGGTGATCGGCTACCGGCCAGACCCAGACTGAGACATCGACCTCAACCGAACTCCAGCTCACTCGCGGCGTTCTGGGACAGTCGTCACCGAGCCGGCAGCCCGGTGTCCGGCGACACTGCTGGGTCAGTCAGCGGGGGTGTGGCAGACGGCCTCAACATTGTTGCCGTCAGGGTCGCGCACGAATGCTCCGTAGTAGCCAGGATGGTATTCGGGCCATTCTCGTGGCTCGTGAAGGACCTCGGCTCCGGCGGCAACTGCGGCGTCGAAGAACGCCCGCACCGATGCCCGGTCGGAAGCACCGAAAGCGATGTGCGACTCCCGAAACCCGTCACCCGAGTCGAACTCGCTGATCCAGAAGTCCGGCTTCGGTGGGATGCCGTATCCGATGGCGACATCGAAGTCCAACAGTCGCTGGGCCCCTAGTGGGGCAAGAACAGCGTCGTAGAACGCAGCACTCGCAGCCATGTCCGCACACTGAAGTCCCACGTGATCCAACATGCTCCAATTCTTGCTTTGCCGCCGCCGCATGACAAGCGCTCGGGCGTCATCGTTGTCGCAGGTCAGATGCCGGGAATGGCGGGATGCCGAGGATGGAGTGGATCTCCTGTCTCGGAGCGGATGGCAGCATCGCACGGACGGTGCGTGAGGCGCAGTTCCGGCGGTATGTGACGCGCTTGCCTGTCAGCCGGCGCGCGTTCCGTGACACTCGCGACGAGTTCCCCCGCGACCACCTCTCGAGTGCAGCGCGTGGCGCCGATGTGGGCCGGGCCGAGATGCGTTGGCGACGGACGCGCAACTCACCTTGCCAGTGGTTGACCCAGCTTCGGTCACATGGACAGAAACGGCTTGTAGAGGCGGACAGGGCTGTTCGCGAGACTTGTTCGCAGTTCCTCGCTCACGTCGCCGAGTAGCTCGCCGGTGACGTCTGCCGTTGCGAGCATTGCCTCACCGAGATCGCCGAGGTTGGCCAGGTGGTCGACCAGCGCTTGGGAGTCTGTATAGCGCTCGATGACGATGGCCTCGGTTTCCTCGTCGTTGAGGTAGATCTCGTACTGGAGCGTGCCGGGGTCGTTGTTCCGCACGATCTCCATGCTCTGCGCGGCCAACTCCTTGTACTTGTCGATCGTGCCGTCATGGAATCGGAATCGGGCAATGCCCTGCAGTGCACTCATGGGTTCTCCCTTTCTCGAACGCGCGTCCGATATCGCTTGCCCAGTAGCAACCGTCTACTCCGACACTCGGTAGCGGACGAGCACGTCGTCTGACCCGTCGAACACCTGTGAGTCGATCAGGCGCAGCGCCGGCCTCCGACTCCCGAACACGGGAACACCGTCGCCGACGGTGACTGCCCCGACCATGAGGTGCAGCTCGTCGACCAGACCGTTCGCCAGCAGGTTGTGCCAGAGAGTTCGGCTGCCCCAGCTGACGATCTCGCGGCCGCCCTGACGTTTGAGCTCAGCGAGCGTCTCATGGGCGTCGGTTTGAGAAAGGATCCGAGTCGTTTCAGCCCAGGGGTGATCTGCCTCGGGCAGCGTCGCGCTGTCGGACACAACCACCTTCTCCACCTCGTTGTAGATCCGCGCGAACTCGCGGCTTGCCCTCGGGGCCGAGGTGTCGTCTGCCACGGCCGGCCAGTACCCGCTGAAGGCTGAGTAGGAAGTCGCCCCCAAGAGCACGATGTCGGCCGCCCGGATCCGCTCGAGGTTGTACGAGTCGAAGGCCCCGCCGTCGAAGGGCAGCAGCATCAGGTCCCCACCGGGTCCGGCGTAGAACCCGTCGAGCGACATCATGTTCACCACGATCAGCTTCCGCATTGGTCGTTGACCTCGCTGGCAGGCTCACCCGCTCGGATCGTCGGGCTCGAATCGCCCGATGGCACCGAGGACACCCGACGGATGCATTCCCTTAGGAAACTCATGCCATGGGACTGTAGCACCAGTACATTTCCTAAGGGAACTATCTAGGAGGCGCTCTCGTGCAGCGAACGAACTTCGGGGCGATGGCCTGCTCGATCGCTCGCACCGCCGCGGTGATCGGAGAACCCTGGTCGCCGTTGATCTTGCGCGATGTGTACATCGGGATCAGCCGATTCGACGAGATCCAGGCCGACCTGGGCATCTCCCGTAAGGTCCTCAGCGAACGCCTGAAGTCTCTGGTCGAATGGGAGGTGTTGGAACGCGAGCAGTACGAAGATCGGCCACCGCGCTACGAGTACATCCTCACGACCAAGGGTGAAGAGCTCGTCGACGTCCTGATGGTGATGGTCGCCTGGGGCGACCGATGGCTCGCGGACACGGCCGGCCCGCCGATCTTCTACCGCCACCGGGCATGCGGCCAGGTCAGCCACGTCGAGCTTCGCTGCGCACACTGTGGCGACTCGATGCGAGCCAACGACGTTGACGTCTTTCCCGGCCCCGGTGCGTCAACAAGAACGTCGAGTCGCTGACACGCAACCGACGATCCGCGCATCGGTGCCGATCCAAGCCTTACTGCAGAGCGAAAGGCGCCGGTTGCGCGGCGACACGATGTGACCGCCCCAGAACGCGCGGCATCTTCGCGGTGAGACCTGCCACCGAGGTGCCGCACGGAGCGGGCGGTCGGGCGTCCCCTAGGCCCAGGCGGAGATCAGTCGGTGCTGTGGGGCAAGCGTCAGTCGATCGGGAACTGGATCTCCGTGAGGTACTCCGCCTCGGGGATGCTCGACGGGTCGTTCAGGTAGATCTCTCGCGGGCTGCCAGTCGATTCATGCCCGTGTTCCTGCACCCATCCGGTCAGGACGTGATACGCGGGCGCAACCTCGGCGTACGGGCCCTTGTGGACCGCAGTCGCCACCGTGCCGCCTGGAAGCACGCGAGTGGTCATCGACTCCGGGAGCTCGACATCGAGAGGTTCGACCAGGGGGACGACCATCTCGATGTCGCCGATCGATGCCTGGTCGGTGGTCACGCGTAGCCCCGTCGCGCAACACGCGCGCACACCGAATTCGTGCAAACCGGCAAATGGCCCATATTTGAGCCCCGGCTTGGTGTGTAGAGAGTGGAGCTGGGGGGACTCGAACCCCCGACTTCCTGCTTGCAAAGCAGGTGCTCTAGCCAACTGAGCTACAGCCCCGAGAACCGTCCAGGCTAGCGACCCGCCTGTTCCCTCCGACGAACTCTGGGTACTGAGCCCACGTATGTGCGGGTCAGTGCCCAAAGTTCGGATTGGGGGGGCGGGCGTCAGGCCATGGGGCGGCCGAAGGGGAGGTCCTCTCGCCACGAGCCCAGGTACGCCTCGGCCAGGGCACACGCGGCCAGGACGGGGGGTTCCTCGGCGGCCATGATCTGCTTGGTCCGGTTGGCCACGGCGCCGATCGCCGTCGTGCGGGTCTCCTCGACCGAGGCACCGTCGGCCGGATACCAGGCGTGCACGACGCCGCCGGTGGTGACGAAGTCGGGCAGGATCGTCGCTCCGGCCCGGGTGTGCGTGGCCAGCGCCTTGGTCGTGTACGGGACCGGCCCGATCGGTACCACGCCCTTCAGCTGGGGCGACAGGTCCGACTCGTGGGTGATCAGCCCGGTCTTCGAGCCGGCGAACAGAAGGTCGACGTCGGCCCCGAGGATCTGCCATGCGGGCACGACATCGGCCCCGAGGTGCTCGACGAAGCCCGCTCCGTGCTCCACGAAGGTCGAGCCGAGCTCGTCGGCCGTGAATGCCTCGGGACGATGCACCGCCCCCGATGGCGTGGCCACCGCGGTGATGCGGGCCCCCTGCTTTTCCGCCAGACGAGCCAGCGCCAGGCCGGCGGCGTCGAAGCCGTCGATCGCGATCGTGCGGTCGCTGGGATCGCCGAACGCGACGACGGCCGCCGCCAGCGCTCCGAGGCCGCGAAGCTCGTCGGCCAGGCTCACCCCGTCGGTTTCGGCCAATCGGATCTCCGAGCGATCGTCGGCCAGGTCGGCCAGCTCGTCGGAGCGCACGCCCTTGCCCGCATCGAGGCTCAGACGACCGGCCTCGGCCAGTTCGGCGACCTCGGCGGCGAAGGCCGCGATGGCCGCATCCCGACCGTCGTCATCGGCACTGATCCCGGCGGACGCCCCACCGCGTTGCATCTCGAACGAGGCGAACGAGTAGGTGGTGGAGCGGGCCAGCAGCTCGGCTCCGTCCTGGAGGATCTTGCGGGCCCGGCGCACCACGCCGACCGCGCCGGGAGCGTCGTCGAGGTCGAAGGCGATGAAGGCGTTGGTCGAATCGAGCTTGTGAATGGTCACGTCCGCATTCTGGCACCGCAGCCCGCTGTCGTACCTACCGTCGCGCCTACTGGGCGGGCAGCTTCTCCAGGGTCAGCTCGGGGTTGTCAGCGGAGAGGCGATCCAGCCAGTACGGATTCTCGAAGAGCGCCAGGCGAGTCCCGTCGGCCCGGTGCAGCACCGTGGCGCCGGGCATCCGGCGCAGCTCGTCCTCGGACGCCTCGTCGGTCCGTCGGGCCACCTTCCACTTGGTTGCCTCGAACCGGGCCGGGGCTCCGAATTCGAGCTCGAGCCTGTAGGCGGCCACGTCGAACTGCATCGGTCCGACCGCAGCTAGCACCGGGGCCTGATCGCCCAGGTCGGGATCCCGCAACACCTGGACCACGCCTTCCTCGTCGAGCTGGGCGATGCCGGTCCGGAACTGTTTGAACCGGCCGATGTCCACGGGCCGGGCGGTCTGGAAGTGTTCGGGGGCGAAGGCCGGGATACCCGGGAACTCGATCGCCTGATCGGCATAGATGGTGTCGCCCACCCGGAGCGCCGCCGCGCCGACCAGGCCGACGACGTCACCGGGGTAGGCGGTGTCGACCGTCTCGCGTTCGGCGCCGAAGACCGAGTGGGCGTACTTGGTGGCCACGGGCTTGGCCGACTGGGCGTGGGTGAGGGTGACGCCCCTCGTGAACTCGCCCGAACACACCCGCACGTAGGCGATGCGGTCCCGGTGGTTCGGGTCCATGTTGGCCTGGACCTTGAAGACGAACCCCGACAGCGGATCGTCCAGGTCACGCGGTGCGCCGTCGACCGCTTCGCGGGGGGCGGGGGCGGGGGCCAGATCGGCGACGGCGTCGAGCAGCGCTCCCACGCCGAAGTTGGTGAGGGCCGAGCCGAAGAACGTCGGTGAGGACTCACCGGCCAGGAAGGCCTTGCGGTCGAGCTCACCTCCGGCGCCGTCGAGGAGCTCGAGCTCATCGGTGGCGGTCGACCACGCGTCGCCCTCCTCCGCCGCCGCACTGGTGGCATCGACCACCTCCTCGTGCGCCTTGGTCGCACCGTGGGCGGTACGCGTGAACCGGGTGAAGGTGCCGTCTCGTCGGTCGATGACACCGCGGAAGTCGCCGGCGATGCCGACGGGCCAGGTGACCGGAGCGACGGGGAGGTCGAGCTTGGCTTCGATGTCGTCGAGGAGGTCGAGTGGATCGAGGCCGGGCCGGTCCCACTTGTTGATGAATGTCAGCAGCGGTACGCCGCGCCGGCGACAGACCTCGAACAGCTTGTAGGTCTGGGCCTCGATGCCCTTGGCCGCGTCGAGCACCATGATCGCAGCGTCGGCCGCGGCGAGGACGCGGTAGGTGTCCTCGGAGAAGTCCCGGTGACCCGGGGTGTCGAGCAGATTCAGGACCAGGTCCCGATAGGGGAAGCTCAGCACGGTCGAGGTGACCGAGATGCCGCGCTTCTGTTCGAGCTCCATCCAGTCGCTCGTCGTGCTGCGCTGGCCCCCGCGACCCTTGACGGCGCCGGCGTCGCTCGTCAGCGCACCGCCGTAGAGGAGGAACTTCTCGGTGAGCGTCGTCTTTCCGGCGTCGGGATGCGAGATGATTGCGAACGTGCGGCGTCGAGCCGCTTCCTCGCTGGGGGTGGTCATGACTCCAGCCAACCCGCCCGCTGTGGTGGTCGCAACGTGAGGCCGCCTCGGATTCCGATCGGAGAACCACGAACGAGCTCGAGCTGATCGACCGGTTGCTGACCACACCCGGCCATTGGGCGGTGGTCGGATGCTCGCCCCGTCCGACTCGGGACAAGTCACCGGATCGCGGCGATGATGCAGGCGACGCCGTTCAACCCGTCCGGAACCGTCGGCAACCGCCGGTGGCGGACCAGATTTTGGGGGTGGGTGGGGAGAGGGGGCCTCAGATGACGGTGAACGAGGCGGACTGGAGCGACATCAGAGTGCCGTCGTCGCCGATGATCTCGACGGTCAGGGTGTGCGAGCCGGGCGCGAGCACCGACGTGTCGTACGGCCAGGCCGTGTCGTCCGGTGCCGTCTTCCCGAGATCGAAGGGATCGATGTACTCGATCTCGGAGGCGGGATCGATCCGGCCGACGTCGTCGATGTAGAACCGGACCTCGCTCGTGCCCAGCAGCGCCACGAAGACGTAGATGTCGCCGGTCACGGTCTTTCCGTGCAACAGGACCGGATTGCTGCGGTCGGGCTGGGTGGAGAGGTAGATCGACTCGTACGCCTGCGGGACGGTCGTCGTGGTGGTCGTGCTGGTGGTGGTCGAGGTCGTCGTGGTCGTCGAGGTCGTGGCAGTGGAGCTGGACGTGGAGCTCGTCGTCGTCGACGTCGTGGCGGGGGGTGGGACGGTGGTGGGAGCCGAAGTCGTGGTGGTCCCGCTGAGGGTCGTGGTCGGTGGAGTCGACGCCGGCGGAGGGCCGGAGGTGGGTGGAGCCGGGTCGGGAGGAAGGGTGCTCGCCGTGCTCGACGTGGTGGGTGTCGTCGTGCTCGTGGTCGTCGTGGAGCTGGTCGTCGTGGAGCTCGTCGTCGGGTCCGGACTCGGGTCGGCCGGCGATCCCGAGCCGGGACCACCGGAGGGCGAAGGGTCCGAAGCCGTTTCACCCGTGGCCCCGGAATCGGCCGCTGCGAGAGCGATCTCGGCCGCGGCCTGCTCGTTGCGAGCCTCGATCGCCTGGTGGGCCATCGGAGCGGTGACGCCGGCGGTCACGGCGGTCGAGGCCGCGACCGCGATCGCGACACGCGCGCCCGTCGTACCGACGAAGGCTGGGTTGAAGATGGCTAGAAGGCGCAACGTTCCCTCACGGCATTGCTGATACCCGAGTATCGGTATGCCGACCGCCTGTGCCAATGGGCAATTGCCTGCATCGGTTCAGTTGAGGGCGATGATTCCGAGGCGAACGGCGCTCAGGACCGCATGGGTGAGGCTCTGGGTGTCGAGCTTGCGGTAGATGGCGTTGAGGTGGTTGTGGACGGTCTTCTGGGTGATACCCAGGTCCCGGGCGACCTGTTTGGTGGTCAGGCCGTCCGCGATCAACTGGAGGATCTCGGTCTGGCGGGTCGAGAGCACCTGCTCCTCGGGGGTGTCCTGTGATTCCTGAGCGGCTCGGAGCATCGACACCGCGAGCTCGGGACTGAGGGTGGTCTCGCCGGCCGCGACGCTCCGCACCGTGCGCAGTACGTCGGTGAACGACGATCCCTTCGACAGGTACCCGACCGCCCCGGCGTCGAGCGCCTGGCGGGTACGGGCCACGTCGTCGTGCATCGTGAGGACGACGACGCGCGTGTCGGGAATCTCATCGCTGATGCGCTGCGTCGCGGTGACACCGTCCATGACCGGCATGGACAGATCCATGACGACGATGTCGGGATGATGGCGTTTCGCCATGACGATCGCCTCCTCGCCGTTGCAGGCTTCACCGACAACCATCTCTCCGGCCTGTTCGAATCCTCGGCGGATGCCATCGCGCAGGATCTGGTGGTCGTCAGCCAGAACGATCCGAATGCTCATGCTTCTGCTCCTTGCTCGGTGGCACCGATGCCGGCACCGTTCGTGAGCCGGCCCGAACTGGGGGCGCCGGAAGTCACCGTGATGGTGGTGCCGACGTCGGGTTCACTCTCGATCTGAAGACGGGCGCCGATGACGTCGGCCCGTTCGCGCATGCCCACCAGGCCGTACGCGGATTCCCTCACGCCCGAGGAGAGGTCGAATCCGACGCCGTCGTCGGTGATGGTCAGGACACCGCAGCCGTCGCGGGTGTCCCAGTGGACGCGGACCGTGTCGGCTTTCGCGTGTTTCTCGGCGTTGTTGAGGGCCTCCTGGAGAATGCGGAGAAGTTCGTTCTCGACCGGTACGGAGAGGCGGTTGCCGGGGTGGGCCACGTCGAAAGAGATGTCGATCGACGAACGTTCGCGGAGTCGTCCGATCAGCTCGGAGGCCACCCGGGACAGGGGTTCGGCTTCGGTCACGCCCGATCGGAGCTGGCGGAGCGTCTCTCGCAGCTCGTCGATGGCCCGGCCGACGTCGTCGCGGAGACGGTCGAGCTCGGACGAGGAGCCTTCCTCGCCGTCGATGATGCGTTCGAGCTCGAATGAGATGTACGTGAGCCATTGGCCCAGCCGGTCGTGGAGGTCCCGGGCGATTCGACTGCGCTCCTCGTCGGCCCCGAGGGAGCGAAGTCGTCCGAACCAGCGGGCGTTGTCGACCGTCAGCGCGAGAACGTCGGACAGACCGGCCAGGATGCGGAGGTCTCGCTCGTCGTACCGGACCGGCTCACCGTGCTCGATGGCGATGACGCCGACGGTCTGACCGCGCGATCGCAGGACGGTGTACATGCCGGTCCGGGACCGGGAGTTGACACCGTCGCCCGGCGCGAGACCCGGGTCGAGCAGGGGCCGCTGGTCGGAAGCCACCACCCGGAGCGGTGCGGGCAGCCCAGCGGACCCGGTCGCGGGGCGGACCACGCAGCCGTCGCTGATCTGTGGCGTCCATTCGTCGTTGTGCTCGTCGTAGATGAGCAGACACAGGGTGTCGGGTCTGAACGTCTTCGTCAGCTGGAGCCGGGTGGAGTCGATGGCCTCGCGGAGGTCGAGCGAGACCGGAAGCGTGCGGGCCACCTCGTTGAGGAGGTGGAGCAGGTCGTTGGTCTCGCTGAGGGCATCGACCTTGCCGGCGAGCTGGACCCGGCGGATCTCGGCGTCGAGCAGCCGGGTGCGGGCGAAGGCGGCGATGGCGACGGCGCCGAGCATGAACGCCGCGGCGGTGAGAGCGCTCTGGCTCGTCAGCTGGCCGTCGGCGCCGATCAGCTGATCGTCGGTTCCCCAGGCCAGACCTGTGGCCAGTGCGACGAAGCCGACCGCTGAGACGAACAGTCCCCGCGCCATACCCCATCCGAAGGCGGCGACGAGAGCGACGGTCATCAGGCAGAAGATGTAGGGACTCTCGAGTCCGCCGCTCCATCCGACCGCAGCGCCGATGATCGCCGCGTCGGTGAAGACCAGGACCTGCTGCATCGGATCGTTCGAGGCGAGCCGGTTGGGACGGAACGTGCGCCACGAGGTCATGAACAGCACGATCGAAAGCGTGGTCACGACATGGAGATCGCCGTCGGCGGCCTTCGGAGCCGCGAAGACGAGGCCGAACATCACCGCGCTCCATCGCAGACCGTTGATGATCGGCGAGACCGATGCCCGCACCGGTGGCGGAAGCCGGAAGTCGCGGGTGGCGTCATCGGTGCCGCCATGGGGGAGGGCCTGAATGGCGGCGCTGACCTGTTCGAGGGTGAGCTGTGCGAGGGGGTCGGGCTGGGCCTCGGGGGCGCGTACGGGCGCCGGGGATCGTTCTCCGGCGACGAGAGCGACCGTGGGCTCGCTGGCGATGAGTGCCTCCTCAACGCAGACGTCTCCATCTGCGCGCGGGTAGCGTGGGTGCTCCTATCGGCCGGAAGACCGGCGATGTTACCCCGGGCGGTCGGTGCCGCCCTCCGGGTCAGATGGCGGTCGGGCCGAGTCCGCGGAGGAGCCCGTCTATGACGGTGTCGGTCAGGTCGGCGCGCTGTTGCTCGGACATCTGGAGCCCCATCTGCAGGACGGTTGCCACACCGTGGCTGGCGGTCCACAGGGCCAAGGAGATCGTGGTGGGGTCGCCGATCAGGGCCCCGGAGTCGACCGCCTCCCGCGAGATGGCGGCCGAGATGGTGAAGGCTTCGGTCGCGGCATCGACCTCGAGTCCGAGCGGGTCGATCTGGTCGACCGCCGGAGGGAACAGGAACATCACGCGGAAGAGCTCGGGTTCGGCCACCGCGAGATCGACGTACACGTGACACGACGCGCGGACCCTGTCCGCGGGCTTGTTGGCGTCGATGGCCGATAGGCGGTCGACCAGCTCGGCGTACTGGGTCGCGGCCACGGCCTCGAGTAGGTCTTGCTTGCCCTCGACGTGCGCATAGAGGGCGGGAGCGGTGACCCCGACGGCCCGCCCGACCCGGCGGAGCGACACCGCGTCGAGCCCCTCGGATCGGATGAGCTCGCGGGCTGCGTCGACGATGGCCGAACGAGTGACCGCTGGTGGTCTCACGCGGGGGCGCTTTCGGGCGGGATGACCCCCTCGTCGGGGGGATCGAAGTCGGCCACGACCTTCTCGACGTTGACCCGGGCCGCGTCGATCCTGGCCCGACAGAAACGGATGAGGTGGGCCGCCCGCTCGACCTGGCCGGCCAGCTGGTCGACGTCGAGATCCGCGCCGTCCAGCCGACCGAGGATCTCCTCGAGCTCGGCGGCCGCTTCCGCGTAGCCATCAGGGTCTGGTGCGCTCATCGGTCCCCTCGTGGTCGACTCCGTTGCCAGGATCGCCCTCCACGCTAACGACCGCGCTGGTCACCTGACCCATCTCGACCCTGGTGCGAATCTTGTCGCCCGTCTTCAGCCGGGAGGGGTCGCGGAGCAACGATCCGTCCGGCCCGATGGTGAACGACCACCCCCGGCGCATGGCCCGGACCGGATCGTGGGCGTCGACGAGCACGCGGGAAGCCGCGACGGATCGTTCGGCCCGACCGAGGGCGCCGGCCGCTCCCCTGCGGACGTCTCGGACGGTGCGGTCGAGATCGGCGCCCGCGTGGAGAAGCATCCGTGCGGCGCTTCTCCGGAGTCGTTCGCTTCCGAGTGTCAGGGAGGTGTCGGCTCGCCCGATGGCGATTCCTGTGTGGCGCTCGAGAGTGCCGGCGGCAGCACCGAGCGCGTGGTCGGCAAGCGTCAGCCGAAGGAGCGAAGCCGTGCGGATTCGATCCCACGCCTGCTCGGCCCGCTCCAGCTGGGTGCCGACCATCTGGCAGAGTGCCGCCGCGCAGGCGGTGGGTGTCTTGAACGCCCGGGCAGCAAGTTCCTCGACGGCGGTGCGATCGATCTCATGGCCGATCCCCACGAAGACGGGCACCTCGCATCCGGCCACGGTGCGGGCGATGACCTCCTTGTCGAAGGTGGCCAGATCGGTGCGGGCGCCTCCGCCTCTGACCACGGCGATGAGCTCGACGCCGGCTCGTTCCGCTGCTCGAATCGCCGACGCCACCTCGTGTTCGGCTCCGGGTCCCTGGACCGCCGTGGCGACGAGGAGCACCTGCCAGTGTTGACGACTGGTCTCCAGCTCGGCGACGAAGTCGTGGAACGCCGCGCTCTGATCGCTGGTGACGAGTCCGATCCGCAGCGGCGCCGGCGGGACCGGTCGGAGCCCGTTGGCGTCGAGCAGTCCCTCGGAGGCGAGCTGGCGCAGCACTCGTTCCCGCTCTCCCTCGAGGCGGCCGAGCGTGAAGTCGGGATCGATGGCGGACATGCGGAGCTGGACGCGGCCCTGCGCCGCGAACCACTCGAGCCGGGCTCGGATCCGGACCTCGGTTCCGTCGGTCATACGCACACCCCCACCGCGTTTGAGGCGGTCGTTGACCTGCCGCTTGGTGGCGGCGAAGAGGGTCACGGACAGCACGTCGTCGCCGGCGTCGGCCGCGGCGAGCTGGAAGTAGACGTGACCGCTGGGAGCGCGCTTCAGGTTCTGGATCTCGCCGCGGACCCAGATCTCGGCGGGAAAGGTCAGGGCGAGCTGGTCTCTGATGACCTGGCTGACCTCGGGTACCGAGTAGGTGTCGTCGGGCACCGGCGTCACGGGGTCGGGGTCTCGGCGCGTGCATCGGCGCCCACCAGTGTCGTCCACAGGTCGGCATAGAGCCCGCCCGCTACCAGCAGATCGGCGTGCGTGCCGCGCTGCACGATCCGCCCCTGGTCCAGGACGAGGATCTGGTCGGCTTCGACGATGGTGGACAGGCGATGGGCGACGATGACGGCGGTTCGCCCTGCGAGCGCTTCACGCAGCGCTTCCTGGACGAGTGCTTCGTTCTCGCTGTCGAGATGGCTCGTCGCCTCGTCGAGTACGACGATGGCGGGGTCCTTCAACAGGAGGCGGGCGATGGCCAGCCGCTGCTTCTCGCCCCCGGAGAGCCGGTAGCCCCGTTCGCCGACGACGGTGTCGTAGCCGTCGGGCAGGGCGGCGATGACGTCGTGGATGCGGGCGGCCGTGGCGGCCGCCACGAGCTCCTGGTCGGTGGCGTCCGGCCGGGCGAACAGGAGGTTGGAGCGGACCGTGTCGTGGAACAGATGGGGGTCCTGGCTGACCACGCCGACGGCTCGTCGGAGTGAGTCGCGACGGAGGTCGCGCACGTCGTGGCCGTCGACGAGGATCGACCCCTGGGCGGCCTGGTAAAGACGTGGGAGTAGGGAGGTCAGCGTTGACTTGCCGGCTCCGGACGGCCCGACCAGAGCGACGCTGCTTCCGGGTTCGGCCTCGAAGCTGATGTCGTGGAGCGTCGGCCCCAGCGAGACATCGGGCGCCGCGGCGACCTCGAGGCTCTCGACGCGGGCGTCGTCGGCGGCGTCCGGGTAGGTGAAAGTGACGTGATCGAACTCGACTCGCCCCTCGGGTTCGACGAGATCGACGGCGTCGGACCGGTCGGCCAACGGGTCCTCGGTGTCGAGGACGTCGAAGACGCGTTCGAACGAGACCAGTGCGGTCATCACGTCGACCCGGGCGTTGGTGAGGGAGGTGAGCGGCTGGTAGATGCGGGTCACGTAGGTGGCGAGGGCCACCAGGGTGCCGGCGGTGATGGCGCCCGAGATCACCAGGTTGCCGCCCACGAGGTAGACGGCGGCTGTGCCCACCGCCCCGACCAGTCCCAGCGCCACGATGAACGTGCGGTTGTAGACGGCGTTCTTGATACCGATGTCGCGCACCCGGCTCGCCCGATCGGAGAAGTCACGGGTCTCCTCGTCGTGCTGGCCGAACAGCTTCACGAGGAGGGCTCCCGCAACTCCGAATCGCTCGGTCATCGTGCTGTTGAGGGCGGCGTTGTAGTCCATCGACTCGCGGGTGATGGCCTGGATGACGCGGCCGACGCGCTTGGCCGGGAT
This sequence comes from uncultured Acidimicrobiales bacterium, assembly GCA_963695075.1. Taxonomy (GTDB): domain Bacteria; phylum Actinomycetota; class Acidimicrobiia; order Acidimicrobiales; family CAWCAL01; genus CAWCAL01. The sequence continues at coordinate 91,934 of CAVOFR010000002.1, read as the reverse complement.
GAGGAAGAGCGGCAGAAGGAGGAGAGCGAGGATGGTGACGCGCCACTCGAGGAACAGCATGGCTACGAGCGTCGTGGCGAGGACGATGGCGTTCGAGACCACGCTGCCGAGCGTGCCCGTGAGTGCCCGTTGTGCGCCGATAACGTCGTTGTTGAGTCGGGACACGAGCGCGCCGGTCTGGGTCCGGGTGAAGAACGAGATCGGGAGTCGCTGAACGTGGTCGAACAGGGCCACGCGGAGATCGAAGATGACTCCTTCGCCGATGCGGGCCGAGAGCCGCCGTTCGATCAGCGAGACCGCTGCCTCGCCGAGTGCGGCCGCGACCACCAGGACGGCGATCAGGAGCAGTTCGTCGCGATCGCCCTCGGGCAGTGTGACGTCGATGATCCGTCGGAACAGGAGCGGCGGGATCAGCGCCAACACGGCGCCGGCCACGATCATGGCCAGGAATCCGATCAGCGCCGCCTTGTACGGCCGCGCGAATTCCCACGCTCGGCGCAGCACCGAGCCCGAGACCTGTTCGCCGGCGATCCGCTGGGGATCGTGGCCGATTGCCCCGTGGGCGTGCATGGGACGCATCGGGCGAGCCTATTGGCGTCATCGGGGGATTGCGGTTGGCTGCTACGAGGGTGGTGTAGGAAGCTCCCGTGACAACCGAGGAGCGAGGGGAACCGATGGGTCGATGGAGCCGGGACGAGCTCGAGGACGCGTTCGCCGAGTACCAGGCCGTGGCGCTGGCGGCCGGGACGTCGGGCGACTGGAACCCGTGGGCGGACCTCTTCACCGAGGATGCCACCTACGTAGAGGCCCACTACGGTCGATTCGGGGGCCGGGAAGCCATACGCCGGTGGATCACCACCACGATGGCTGCGTCCCCGAACGACGAGATGTCACACTTCCCGATCGACTGGTACCTCGTCGACGAGGACCGGGGATGGGTGGTCTGCAAGGTCTGGAACCGGATGCAGGATCCGGGCGACGGGAGCATCCATCAGGAGTACAACTTCACGCTCCTGAAGTACGCGGGGTCCGGGAAGTGGTCCTATGAGGAGGACATCTACAACCCGACCCATTTCGGCACGATGATCGGCGGCTACCTGGAGCGGAAGAAGCAGCTCGCCGCGGACGCCTGACCTCGGGCGATCGCGGGCGGTCGGTGCTCAGCTCCCGTCGAACGGGGTCGGGGGTTCGTCCTCGATCCAGGGACCGACGCCGCTGATGCGGTCGATCGCAACCCTGACGACGACCGAGTCGGACGAGTCGCGCAGTGCCAGCGGATGGCGGCTCAGACCGGCGTACTTCATGGCGAGAGAATCCATGAGCGCCGGGTCGGGACCCGGCTCGATCGCGGCGTGACCCCGGATGACGAGGTGGCGCTGGAAACCCCGCGCGCTTCGCTCGGTGTCCTCGATCGACAGGATCGTACGCGGGTCGCGGGCCAGGTTCTTGGCTTTCTGGCTGGTGACACTGGTGCCGAAGAGGATCTCGTCACCCTGGGCGATCACCCAGACGACCGAGACCTGTGGCGTTCCGTCGGGGTTGGTCGTCCAGACGTGCGCGACGGCGTCGGAGCCCAACAGGGCCTGGGCCGGATACGGAATCGAGACCATGGCTCATCCCCCTGTCTTCCCTCGGCGACGAGCCTAGCCCGGCGGCCGCTCGCCACGGACGGCCGTCCCAGGGACTCGCACGAGCGGTCGAGCCTCGCAGTCGGTTGCGGCCTCGATCGCGCTGCGGTCCGAACAGGAGTGACGCGACTGTCGGAAGTCGACGGTGACGGACCAGATTTCGGCGATGTGACAGCGGAGAGTGAGGGATTCGAACCCTCGGTGATGCGAAGCACCACAACGGCTTTCGAGGCCGCCCCATTCGTCCGCTCTGGCAACTCTCCGTCGGTGACTGTACCGCGGTCGGATCGAACTGCCATCCGTGATCGGCCCGATCCCCGTCCCGTCGGTCAGCCCGGTCGCAGGTCGGCGAAGTAGGACTTGAGGAGGGCCGCGCATTCGGTGGCCCTGACCCCGGCGGCCACCTCGTACTCGTGATTGAGCCGAGGATCGGCGCCGAGATTGTAGAGCGTCCCGCACGCTCCGGCCCCCGGGTCCTCGGTGCCGAACACGACCCGGGCGAGGCGCGCCGCGTGGGCGGCGCCGGCGCACATGGGGCAGGGCTCGAGGGTGACCGCCAGGGTCGCATCGGTGAGGCGCCATCCGCCGATAGCGGCCGCGGCATCTCGAATGGCCAGGATCTCGGCGTGGGCGGTGGGGTCGGCGAGGAGCTCGCGCTCGTTGTGGCGCGAGGCGACGACCTCGTCGCCGATCATCACGACTGCTCCGACCGGGACGTCACCGTGGTCGATCGCCTTGCGGGCCTCGGCCAGGGCGAGCTCGACGAGTTGGTCATCGGTCACGGCCGCACGGTACCGGTCAGAGGCTGCGCTCGTAGAGCTCGCCGACCACGTCGCCGTACGAGCCGAGGGCCATCGTGACGGCGATCATGCTGCCGATGATCACGCCGACCAGCGCGGCGCCGGTCGAGTCTCGGATCGGGGCCAGTCGGGTCACGACCAGCGGGACGGCGGCGATCACGAAGAGGATCAGGTTGAGGCCGACCTGATAGGCGAGCACCGGGAGGAAGATGGCGAACGTCTCGGTCTCCCCTCGAGCGACCAGGTCGCCGTAGTGCTCGCCGACACAGGGGATCCAGAGCAACGCGGCGATCCCCCCGACGATGGCGGCCCCGGCAGCCGTCCAGAGCCCGTTGTGCTGGTTCGACTGCCACCAGATGAGCGCGATCCCGGCGAGGACCACCAGAGCGAGCAGGGCGCTTTCGGCCGGAGGCGTGATCCAGTCGATCGTCCGCATCCACGAGATCGTCGTCGTCCCCAGCACATATCCGCCGACAGCCCAGGGAGCTGTGCGCTGTGCGGTGAGGATCACGGCGAGACCCGGGACGATGAGGGCGAGCGTGCAGGGCTGCGCCATCGACGCGACGCCTTCCAGCAGCAGGTTCACCGGGGACCGATCTCAGTGTTCGAGCAGCCAGGCCACGGTCTCAGCGAGTTGGTCATACGCGCCCTCTCCGATGTTGTTGTAGCGGACCCGACCCCGCTCATCGAGGACATACGTCCGGGGCCAGTAGGCGGGCCGGCCCTGCCAACGCCTGAAGTTGACGCGTTCGGTGTCGAGTGCGATGGGCCAGGTGACGCCGAGATCGGCGGCTGCATCGGCCACGGCATCGGGATCCTTCTCGAAATCGAACTCGGGGGAGTGGATCCCGACGATCTCCAGGCCGTCGTCGTGGTACCGCTCGTAGAGAGTCTGGAGGTAGGGGAGCGTGGCCTTGCAGTTGTGGCAACTGAAGGTCCAGAACTGGACGATCACGACCTGTCCCTCGAGCTCGTCGAGCGACGAGATGTCGGACTGGAGCCAGCCGTCCAGGTCGGTCAAGGGTTCGGTGCTCTTGTCCAGCAGGGGAGGCTCGGCGGGCTCGTCCGCGGCCTGGCTGGCGGTGGCGAGCTGCGGTCCGTCGTCGGTCTGTCGGGAGACGGCGACACCGATGAGGGCGCCGGCGGCCACCAGCACGACTGCAGCGATGACCCTGCCCACGCGGTTCCTCCCGGACGTGACTCGGTGTACGCGCTCAACGTTAGGGCCGGGCGTCCCGGTTCCCCGGGTCGACGGTCGGCGTCAGACCGATGGCTCGAGTAGCACCTTCTCGTCGGCCTCGGATTCGCCGACTGCGGAACCGCTGGACGACACCGAGGCTGCCGGGCGCACACCGAAGCGCACCACCGAGCGACAGATGTCGGTCGCGGTGGTGACGAACCAGACCGCCCATGCCATGGCGGCGAGGAGGTTGGTGCCGTCGACGAACAGTGCCCGGGAGGTGACGAGCTCCCCGCCCAGCAGATCGACCGTGGCCGACATGAGCAGGGACGACATGGCCGCACCGAGGATGGCGACCCGGGTTCGGGCCAGCTCGGCCTGGTTGAACAGCGCCCAGGCACTTCCGAGTGCTATGTACAGCACCAGCATCAGGGCTCGGCCACCGAAACTCTCGGATCCGATCACGATGCGATGGAACTGGAAGAGCTGATCGAATCCGATCAGCATCGTCACGAACGCTCCGGCCACCTGCATGCGGACGGCGGCTGGACGATTCCCCACGTAGGCGACGAACGCTCCCATGAAGCCGGCGGTGGAGGCTGTGAGCCAGCCGACGACCGCGAGGTTGGACAGCAGGCCCGTGTACCAGGGCGACCCGTTCAGCGCCGGGTGCACCAGGATGTCCCCCCGTGCGCTGGGGTCGATCGCGGCGACGACGAAGATCACGAAGATCGCCACCGACCAGGCCACGACGAGGGGAACCAGCAGAGCCATCTGCCGGCGAAGCGGGATAGGGCTGCGGCGTTCTTTCACGTCGTCCCCATCGGCAGAACGGCTTGGGCACTTGAGAGTCGGGGGTCGGAGTGCGGCCGTCGGTCACCCAACAGCCCTGGTCGAACCGTCGGGAACCGACGGTCATGGACCAGATTTCGAAACGAGCGGAGAGGGTGGGATTCGAACCCACGGATGGGTTGCCCCATCACTTCCTTAGCAGGGAAGCCCGATCAGCCAGACTCCGGCACCTCTCCAGTGACGAGAGGATCGTAACGCGACCCGCGCTGGTATCGGGCAGGCTTGGAGCCACCGCCCGAGGAGTCCTGATGACCGATCCGCTCGAACCCTTCCCCGAAGACTGGCACCGGGGTCTCGCCGTCGTCGCCCACCCCGACGACATGGAGTACGGGGCCGCATCAGCGGTGGCCCGGTGGTCCGATCAGGGAAAGGACATCCGGTATGTCCTGGTGACCCGGGGCGAAGCGGGAATCCAGTCGATGCCCCCGGCCGAGGTGGGCCCGGTCCGCGTGGAGGAGCAGCGGGCGAGTTGCGCGGCGGTGGGGGTCACCGACGTCACGTTCCTCGACCACGCCGACGGCCTGGTGACCGGCGACTTGACCCTGCGGGCCGACCTGGCCGAGGTGATCAGGCACCACCGGCCCGAAGTGCTGCTGTCGATCAACTTCCGCGAGGGCTGGGGCGGTCCCAGCTGGAACCACGTCGATCACCGGGCGGTCGGCGTGGCCCTGCTCGACGCCGCCCGGGACGCGGCCAATCCCTGGCTGTTCGCCGACCGGGGAGAGGCGTGGACCGGTGTCAGGCTCGTCGCGTTCAGCGGCTCGCCCCACCCGAGCCACGGGGTCGACATCAGCGACCACCTCGAGGTCGGCATTGCTTCGCTCCGTTGCCACGAGCTCTATCTGGCCAACCTGGGCGGCGACATGGCCGAGCCGGGGGTGTTCCTGCGGTCGGCGGCCGAGGCGGCCGGACCGCGCCTCGGTGTCGAGCTGGCCACCACGTTCGAGGTGATCACGCCGTGAGCCCGACGCCGTCACCCTCGGGCCGAGAGCCGCACGACCCGCTGAACGGCATCCGTGTCGGGGCGCTCGTCGGGTACCGGTCGCAACGACGGGGTTGACTCAGCTCAGTACTCGGTGGTCGTGTCGTCCGCGTCCCGGTTGGAGTGGGGCAACGCCGTCTTCATTCTCCGCTTCGCCATCTGGGCGCTCCACGACCGGACCTTGACGCCGTGTCGGTAGCGTTCGCCGACCATGCGATTCGTGGCCACCTTGAACATGTCGACGATCGTCCTGGTGTCCCTCCTCGGGTTGAGGATGTGCATCGGTGCGAAGAACTCGTATCGGACGTCCGCCGGTGCGACCGCACCGTCGTCGCCGAACGTCGGGCAGTCGATGCAGACCGGCACGACCTTCACATTGGGGGACCCGTACACCTCCAGGGTGCGGCGGTTCGGCTCGTGGATGTAAAGGGTGTGGCCGTTCTTGGACGTCGTGTTGTGTCTGGCCACGAGCGAGGCGATCGTGATCGAGCTCTCGGTGTCCCGTACCGCCTCGAGAATCGCGAGACCGGTCTCGTTCTTCCTCCTCCGGTAGCGCTGGAGGCTTCCCGACGGGTCGCCGTCCAGCCGGGGAACCGTCTGCACGACGCCGGAGACGTTGCGCAGCCGGTGGATCACGTCGAACTCGCCCGCACCGAGGTCGATGCTCATCTCGGCGATCATCTCGCTGATGACCTGGACGGTGTTCCTCCTGGTTCCCAGGCCGATGATGCCGAGCGTCTCCGCCATGACGGGAACGTCCGTGAACTGCCCGTGGTCGGTCATGAACACCAGGGACTCGCCGTAGTCGATCCAACCCTGCAGGCCATGTTTGATGATGAATCGGTGGAGGTCCTCGGTGAAGCGCTCATGGCTCTCGGGGGTGATGATCACGTCGACGAGCGCCTGGTCGATGCGCTCTCGACCGTCGTAGGTGTGGAACGTCTGAGCCATGTCGAACCGGGCCTGTTCGAAATCCCGCACGTTGAACGCAGGGAAGCGCGTCTCGATGGTCTCGGCGTAGATGTCGTAGAGCTCCCGTTCCGGGAGCTCGTCCATCCATCGATCGGGGCCGACCTCGGCCGGGAGTCTGGTCATGGCGACGTCAACCCTAGAGCGAAGGGTCCCGGGTCTGGCGACGCCGGCGGGAGAGGTGCGGCAATGACCTCCAAACCCCCGGCGTGCTCAGAATCCGGTTGGTCGTCGCCGTCGGAAACCGACGGTGGCGGACCAGATTTCGGGAAGGGCGGGAAGGGGCGGCGGGCTGCCCGGCGGATCATCGCCGGGCCGATGTGACAGCGGAGGGAGGGGGATTCGAACCCCCGGGACCCCGGAAGGGCCCAACGGTTTTCAAGACCGTCGCAATCGTCCGCTCTGCCATCCCTCCCGTGCGGAGAACCTAGCCCCTCGTGGTCGAAAGCGGCGTCGACCGCTGGACCGGCGGCACCGCCGACGACGGTGATCGTCTGGCTCCTCCCATCGACCAGTGAGCGGCCGAGACCGTGGCCACCAGCAGAAGAACCGCACCCGCCTGATGCGCCACACCCAGCGCGACCGGCGCGGCGTGCAGCAGTGTCAACACACCCAGCAGGAACTGGGCCAGAACCGTCGCTTCGAGTGCGATCGCGTACGCGGCCGCCCCCGCCCGGAACAGCCTGGTGGCCACCACGAGGGCGGACACGGCCACCACGACCGCCAACCAGCGGTGCACGAACTGCACCGCGACGGGGTTGTCCACCAGGTTCGACCAGACCGGTGTGAGGCTCGTGAGGCCACGCGGCAGCCACGCGCCCTGCATGGTCGGCCAGGTCGTGAACAGGTGACCGGCCCCGAGGCCGGCGACGAAGGCACCCAGGGTGATCTGCGCGAAGAGCAGCACGGTGAACGGCCACACCCAGCCCGATGGCCGTCCGTCGACCGGCCGACGCCCCGCCGCGAGAGCGCGCAGGTCCAGGGCGGTCCATATGAGCGCGGCCAGCAGCACGAGAGCCGTCGTGAGATGCAGTGCGAGCCGCTCATGGGCAACGTCGGGCCGGTCGACGAGTCCACTCGCCACCATCCACCAGCCGATCGCTCCCTGTAGGCCGACGAGCAGCACGAGACCGCCGAGTCTCCGCCCGTAGTCCCGAGGGATGGCACGACGGGCCAGGAACCACAGGAAAGGCAGTGCCAACGCGAGTCCGAGCAGCCGTCCCAGCAGACGGTGGAGGTACTCCCAGAAGTAGATCGTCTTGAACTCACCCAACTCCATTCCGCGGTTGACCGTCCGGTACTCGGGGTAGGCCTTGTAGGCGTCGAACTCGGCCTGCCAGTCCGCCTCGGTCAGCGGCGGCACGATGCCGCTGACCGGTTCCCAGCTCACCATCGACAGGCCCGACTGCGTCAGGCGGGTCGTGCCACCGACCACGATCATGACGAAGACGAGGACGGCCACCGCGAAAAGCCAGACGCTCAGCTGGCCGGGGCGGGAACGGGCCGTGACATCCGGTGTGCCGTTGCCTGCGGGACGTGGCTCGGTGTGACGGGCGTCATGCAGCGTCTCGTTGACCACCTTGCCGATCCTAGTTATTGTCCCGCGACGAACTACAAGATCGCTGGAGGAACCCCCTTGGCCACTCGTACGTACGACGCGATCGTCATCGGTGCCGGGCACAACGGGCTGTGCCTGGCGGCGTATCTCCAGCGAGCCGGGCTGTCGACGGCGATCATCGAGCGACGCCACGAAGAGGGCGGTGGCGTGAACACCGAGGAGCCGGTGAAGGCCGGCTTCCGCCACAACATGCACGCCCAGTACATGGAGTTCTTCGACGTCATGCCGATGATCCGTGACTTCGGTCTCGAGGACCTCGGGCTGCGCACGGTGATGCCCGAAGCCCAGGCCGGTATCGCGTTCGCCGACGGGCGGCCACCGGTCGTGCTGCACCGCCCCGACCTGCTGGAACGCACCCACGAGAGCATCGCCCGGTATTCGCGGGCCGACGCGGATCTGTTCGTGGAGCTCAAGCAGCGGGCGGCCCGCAGCGAGGAGCTGCTGGCCGTGAGCCTCTACAACCCACCCGGAGCGGTCCAGGCGATGGGTGGGGGCAATACCGAGGCCACGGTGCTGGAAGCGATGTTCGGCGACCTGGGTGTCGGTAGCCACTTCGCGTTGAAGTCACCGAAGATGGTGATCGACGAGCTCTTCGAGACACCCGAGCTCCGGGCGTTGATGTACCGGGTGAGCGTCGAATGGGGACTGCCGGTCGACACGTCGGGCACGGGCATGGGCTTCCTCACCTTCGTCATGTGGACAACCGGCAACTGGAAGCTGGTGCTCGGTGGTACGCACTCGTTGGCCAAGGCGATGACCCAGGCCTGCTACCGCGAAGGCGTCGACCTGATCGAGAACTCCCAGGTCGACCGGGTCATCGTCGAGGACGGTCGGGCGGTCGGTGTCACCGCCCGTGGTACGGACTACCGGGCGACGAAGGTGGTGGCCTCCAACGCCGATGTCCACCAGACGCTGATCGGTCTCGTCGGCGAGGAACACCTGAGCCCGCTGTGGATCAAGCGGGCCAAGGCCTTCCGCTACGGTCCCAGCCACGTTCTCGGCACACCGATGTTCTGTCTCTACGAGGCACCCGAGTACAAATCGGCCCGGTGGGACTCCGAGATCGACAAGTGCTTCTACACGGTGGTCGGCTTCGACGGGCCCGACGACATGGCCCGCTACATCCGCGATGCCTACTCGGGCACGTTGCCCAAGCCCGCGGCCGGCACGTGGGTCAACAGCCTGTGGGACCGCTCACAGGCGCCGGCGGGCCGCCATGCTGCCACCGGTTGGTACTTCCTCCCCAGCGCGAGCGAGCTGAGCGCGCAGGAGTGGGAGGAGGTCCGCGAGACGTACAACGAGCGGTTCCTCGACATCTGGGCCGAGTCCGCACCGAACATGACTCGCGACAACGTGATCGCCCACAAGCTCTACACGCCGGATCAGATGGAGCCGAAGGTCATGATGCGCGAAGGCGACTTCTCCCATGGCGAGTTCGTGCCCGACCAGCTGGGGGTCAACCGTCCGTTCCCGGAGGCGTCCAACTACCTCACCGAGATCGACGGGCTCTACCTGTGCGGCCCATCGGCTTACCCCGGTGGCGGAGTGCACGCAGCGTGCGGCTACAACGCCTACAAGAAGATCGCAGAAGACCTCGGTCTTCCGAGCCCGATCGGTTCGGGGAGGAGCTACTGATGCGTGAGTCGTGTGACGCCATCATCATCGGGGCCGGCCACAACGGCCTGACCCTCGGCGCCTACCTGGCCCGCAGCGGACTGGACGTGATGGTGTTGGAGCGCCGTCACGAGGAAGGCGGCGGTCTGTGCACCGAGGAGCTGACCCAGCCCGGGTTCCTGCACAACGTTCACGCCAACTACCACACGTTCGTCGACATGGCGCCGCCGGTGGCGGACCTGGACGTCCGGGGACACGGGATCGAGTACGTACGTCCCGAGGTGCAGATGGCCTCGGTGTTCGATGACGACACCGCCCTGTGCATCTACGCCGACATCGAGCGCACGGTGGACGCAATGGCCGAGTTCAGTCCCAAGGACGCGGAGACCTTCCGTCGCCTCTACGAGGAGGCACACGGGTTCGTGGATCTGTTGCTCGGGACCCTGATGTACCAGCCGCCCCTGTCGGTCAAGGAGCTGACCAAGGCACTCGCGACCTTCGGGGTCGAGGACCGCTCCGAGTTCCTGTCGGTGAAGCTTCGACGCGAGACGATCAATCAGTTCCTGGACCAGCACTTCACCGATGACCGGATCAAGGCGCACCTGGCCTTCCACGGGGCGGTGTGCTCCTACACCAACGACGTCGCCGGCCTGGCGATCGGCTACCCGCTACTGGTCGGCAAGATCAACAACTGGCACCTCTGCGTCGGCGGTTCGCACCGACTGGCGCACGCCCTGTGGCGTGACCTGGCCCAGCACGGTGGTGTGATGGTCGCTGATGCCGAGGTGAACCGCATCCTCGTGGAGGACGGCCGCGCCGTCGGTGTACGCCTGGTCGACGGCACGGAGATCGCCGCGAGCAAGCTGGTCGCTTCGACGGTGTCGGCCGAGCAGACCTTCCTGGAGTTCATGGACACCTCCAGCGTCGGTGAGGACCTGGCGAACCGGGTCCGCACCGAGGTGCAGCACAAGGACTGGACACTGTTCACGGTGCATCTGGCCATGTCGGAACTGCCCCGGTACACCGCGTCGGCGTTCAACCCCGACGTGGACCGGGCGTGGGTGGTGAATCTGGGTATCGGCTCAACCGGCCACCTCGACGCCGACTGGAAGACCATCCGGGCCGGAGGCCTGGTCGATCCCCGACCCAACGCCGCGGTGAACTCGTTGTACGACCCCACCGATGCCCCCGAGGGCTTCTACACCGGGATGTTGCGCCAGTTCGCCCCCTTCGCGCTCGCGGACGGCGGCGAGGGAGCATGGGAACACCTGGGCCGCTGGTACGGGCACCGCTGTATCGAGGCCTGGCGTCGCTACGCCCCCAACCTCACCGATGACACCTTCGTGGACTGGGAGGTGTTCACGCCCCAGGACATCGCACACAAGCTCCCCAACATGGTCGATGGCGACTGGATGATGGGCGAGATCAGCCTCGCCAACATGCTCGACCAGCGTCCGCTTCCCGAGCTCGGCCAGTATCGGACCCCCGTCGATGGGCTCTACATGGCCGGATCGACCCAGCACCCGCACGGGTTCATCACCTTCGGGCCCGGTTACAACGCCCTCCAGGTCATCGCCGATGACATCGGCATCGACAAGTGGTGGGCCCGGGTTTGACGGTCGAGCCGGTGCCGAGCACATGAAGCTGGTACCCACGCGACGGACCGACTACGGGATACGTGCCCTGCTCTACCTCGCCATGAGTGAGAGCGAACGGGTGAAGGCGGCCGAGATCGCCGAGAACATGGACATACCGGTCGGGTTCCTCCACCAGGTGCTCCAGGAACTGCAGCACACGCGGCTCGTCACATCGCGCCCCAGCCGCAGCGGTGGGTACAGCCTGGCGAGGTCGCCCGCCGAGATAACGATCCTCGAGGTCGTCGAAGCGCTCGAGGGGCCGATCCGCGCCGAGGAGTGCCCCCTGCGGGGCGGACCCTGCCACAGGGAACGAGGGTGCTCGCTGCACCGGGTCTGGTCATCGGCGCAGGACGCTCTGGCGGACCAGTTGGCTTCCGCCACTCTGCAGCGGTTGGCCGACGACGACCGGGCACTCGCCGCGGGTACCCAGCCCTGCCCTTTCCCCTGAGCTCTCGACGCTCAGTTCGGCTTGTCACCGACGAGTCGGCGGATGTCCGCGAGCCATTCGTCGGCTCGGCGCCAAGCGGCGTCGGAGTCCCGACGGGCCGACTCGAGGTGATCGCCCGCGGCGGGGTAGGACCCCAGGAACTTGACGTCCTTCTGCTTGCTGCGCAGCTCGCGGAGGCAGTCGGCCACCACCTCGTCGGCGACGTGGCCCTCGAGGTCGATGATGAAGCAGTAGTCGCCCAACGCCCGCTTGGTCGGACGGGACTCGAGCTTGGTGAGGTTGATCGCCCGAGCTGCGAACTCGTGCAGGATCGAGAGCAGCGACCCGGGCTCGTCGGCACGCTGGAACACCACGACCGACGTCTTGTCGTGGCCGGTCGGCGTCGGGACCCGGTCGGGCGCCACGACGACGAACCGGGTCTGGTTCTCGGGGTGGTCTTCGATATGGGCGGCGAGCACGTCGAGTCCGTTGACCTTGGCCGCGAGCGCGGTGCCGATCGCTGCCGTGCGGGGGACGTCGGTCTCGGCGACGATGCGGGCTGCTCCAGCGGTGGAGTTGGCTGCCTCGACCTCGGCGTGGGGCAGCTCCCGGGCCAGGAAGTTGCGGCACTGGGCCAGGGCCACGGGGTAGGAGAGCACGTGCTCGATGTCGGACAGCCCGACGCCGGGACGGGCCAGGAGGTTGAGCTCGACATCGATCACGACCTCCCGCTGGATCAGGAGATCGGCCTCGAACGCGAGCGTGTCGAGCGTGACGTTGACCGTGCCCTCGATCGAGTTCTCGATCGCCACGAACCCGATGTCGGCGGTGCCGCCCGACGTGGCCGCGAGCACGCCGGGGATCGACTCGAGCGGCATGAGGTCGAGCTCGGCCAGATCGGGCTGGCTCAGGAGGGCCTGTTCGGTGAACGTCCCCTGAGGCCCGAGATAGGCGAGGCGGGTCGTGGTGTCGTCGGCTGGGTTCACATGGGCAGGTTACCGACCCGGATGCGCGGCCCCGTTCGCGTTTCCGCCAGACTGAGAGCGTGACCGATCCCCTCTACTTCCGTCAGCTCCTGTCCGGCCGTGATTTCGCACGGGCCGACCCGGTGGCGAGCCAGATGGTCAACTTCACCTATGTCGTGGGCGATGAGGCCACCGGTGAAGCGCTGGTGGTCGACCCCGCCTACGACGTCAGCGGCATCGTCGACGCGCTGGAACAGGACGGCATGACGCTGAAGGGCGTCCTGCTCACCCACTACCACCCGGACCACTGTGGCGGCGACATGATGGGCTACAGGATCGAGGGGATCCGGGAGCTGCTCGAGCTGACGTCGGTGCCCATCCACATCCAGGGTGACGACGCTGAGTACGTGCAGAAGGTGACCGGCGTGTCCGAGAAGGACCTGATCCGGCATCGCTCCGGCGACCTCGTCTTCGCCGGTGCCATCCCGATCGAGTTGATCCACACACCAGGGCATACGCCGGGGAGCCAGTGCTTCCTGGTCGACAACCGGCTCGTCGCCGGTGACACGCTCTTCCTCCAGGGCTGTGGTCGAACCGACCTCCCCGGCGGTGATCCGGCCGCGTTGTACGAGTCGATCACCCAGAAGCTGGCCAAGGTGCCCGACGACGCCACGTTGTTCCCCGGCCATCTGTACTCGCCCGAGCCTTCGGCCCCGCTGGGTGAGACCCGGCGGACCAACATGGTGTTCAGACCCCGCGACGTGAACGAGTTCCTCCGACTCATGGGCTAGAGCCCGGTCGTCGCGATTCGGTTCGCCGGGATCAGATCTCGCAGGCGTCGGCCCGGGGTCGTCCATCGCTCAATTCGACCGTGAGCTTCTTGCGGATTCCGCCCCTCGTGGTCACGAGCATGTTCGACGCCAGGCCGACCAGGGTCGGGGTGACCAGGACCCGGAGCTCACTTCCGGTCCGGAGCACCTCGTACGGCGAGAGGTTCTTGCCCTTCGTGTTGGTGTCGACCGACACCTCGGCGACCTTGCCTCAACCGGTGGGTCGGATGTAGTCGACGGTCAGGGTTCCGCCCTTCCTGCGCAGCAGGGCGGCGGCATCATCGGTGACTTCGATCTGCACGGGGGTCCTTCCCGACGCGTGGCTCGAACCGGCGGTCCGAACCGACACAGGGCACAACCGACCGCCTGCCGGGCGTATTCCTGCCGTGGCCGGACCTGTTCCCGCCGTTGACAGGGCCTCCGGGGGCCACCGAGACTGGGTCGCAATGTGGCACGCCGCGCTCCGCGACCTGGTCTGGAGGCGGAAGCGCTACGCCATCTCGGCGTTCGGTGCTGCGGTGGTCTTCGCCGTCGGTCTCGCCGTGACCGGCGTTTCCGACGCGTTCCCCGCGGAACTGGACCGGACCTTCGAGACGCTTCGGGCGAGCTCCTTCATCGTGCCCGACGGCGTGTCGGGTCCCATCACCGGCGCCCAGCCGTTCGACCCTTTCGTCCTCCCGCCGGACGTCGACCCGATGGCGTATCTCGTGCAGACGGCCAATCCCGAGGAACCGCGGATGGTGGCGGTCTTCGGGCTCACGCCAGGAGAGGCCGAGCCCACCGTGGCCCGGGGAAGCCAGCTGGGTGGTCTCGACCAAGCCATCGTCGACTCCGGCGCCGGCGCCGCCTTCGATGTCGGTGCGACCGTCGAGGTGTCGGGTCGCAGCTTCGACATCGTCGGCCAGGTCGATCATCTGAGCGTCAATGCGGGGATGCCCATCGTGGTGATCCCGCTCGAAACCTTCCAGGCGACCCTCCTCGGCGGTCTGCCCATGGCGACCGCCGGCATCAGCCGTGACACGTCGATCGAGGCCCCGCCCGGCTTCCATGTCGTCAGCGCCGAGGCGGCCCGGGAGGACACGTTGAGGATCCTCGGCAACGCGACCTCGACGATCGAGCTGGTGAAGGTGTTGCTCTGGGTCGTGGCGGCGCTGATCGTCGGCTCGGTCATGTACCTGTCGGTGGTCGAGCGCACCCGCGACTTCGCGGTCTTCAAGGCCATCGGCACGGCGACGGGCCCCATGGCCGCGGGCGTGGCGATCCAGGCCGTGGTCCTGTCCGTCACCGCTGCCCTCATGGGTGAGATCCTGGCCTTTCTCATCGCGCCGCTCTTCCCCCTGGAGGTGCTGCTCTCGAGGTCCGCTCTCCTGGGTCTGCCGGCGGTCGCGCTGTTGGTCGGCATTCTCTCGGGGGCATTCGCGCTCCGAAGGGCGGTGTCGGTCGAACCCGCGCTGGCGTTCGGAGGCGCGGGATGACGGCGGACCTGCTCATCGACGACCTGACGGTCGCCTATGAGACCGGCGACTACGTCGTGAAGCCGGTGGATCACTTCAGCTGCCGGGTCGTCGACGGCTCGCTGGCCCTGCTGCTGGGTCCGAGCGGGTCCGGCAAGACCACGTTGCTCTCCTGCCTGGCCGGCATACTCGCCCCGACGTCCGGGACGATCCGCCACGGAGGCCGCGAGGTGACCGCGCTCAGCGGTCGGGAGCTCACCGAGTACCGGCGCCGTGGTGTGGGCATCGTGTTCCAGTCGTTCAACCTCGTTCCATCGCTGTCGGCCCTCGACAACGTCATGCTGCCGATGCGCAATGAGAAGGTCCCGAGACGTCGGGCCCGCGCCCGGGCCGAGGAGCTCCTGGCCGAGGTGGACATGGCCGAGCGCATCGCTCACCTTCCGGCCGAGCTCTCCGGCGGACAGCAGCAACGGGTGGCGATCGCCCGAGCGCTCGCCCTCGAGCCGGCGTTGTTGCTCGCCGACGAACCGACCGCCCATCTCGACTATGTCCAGGTGGAGACCACGCTTCGAATCCTCCGCCGGCTGGCCACTCCCGGCCGTGTTCTCGTGATCGTCACCCACGACGACCGGCTGCTGCCGCTCGCCGACCAGGTCATCGAGCTCGTTCCGCACCGCGCACCACCGCTCGAGAGCCCGGTCGAACGCATGCTCGAACCGGGCGAGCCGGTGTTCGAGCAGGGCGATCCGAGCGATCTCGTCTACGTGGTCGACGACGGAACGGTCGAGATCGTCCGGATCACCCCCGACGGAGAGACCGAGGTGATCGGCGAACGCGGACCCGACCAGTGCTTCGGGGAGATGGGCCCGCTGTTCGATCTCCCGCGCTCGGCAGGGGTCCGCGCCCTCACAGCGGTTCGGCTCACCGGGTACTCGGTGTCCGACTTCAAGGATGTGATGGGCATCGAACGCCTGGATGGTCTCATCAGGAGCTCTGCGCCAGGGAGATGAGGTCTTCGTGCGGCCAGTGGTCGCCGATTCCATCCCGGGCCAGCAGGTAGTCGGCGATCTGGTTTGCGGTGAGGCCGTGGACCGTCCGGAGTCCGACCATGATCCGCCGGAGATAGCGGGCCCGGGGTGGAGCGGTGGGCGTCACCGACGCCGGCGCGGGCGAGGTGAACGTGAGCTGCGGGATGCCCTCGACATCGCCCAGCCAGACGATCCGGTCGTAGCGGCCGTTCCCGAGCGTCACCGAGCCGGCGGCGCACACGTGGTCGATGTCGATCGGCGCGGTGGGCCGGCCCGTCTCCTGGGCGGCCACGTCCTCGAACTGGTCGATGGTCAACCGGTAGGCGTGGCCGAACGTCGGGGCGGGTTCGACCAACTCGTGGTCGAGAAAAGCGATCCCGCCACCCCAGGTGCGCGATTCGCCGGCGAAGTAGAGCTTGTGGGGGATGAGACATGGTCGTCGTTCGGTCGGCGGGTCGGTGTTGCGGGCTCCCGCGTAGGTGTGGTGGCCGCCGTCCGGTCTGCCTCCCGCCAGGTAGGTGCGGAGGCGATCGGGGTCGAGATTCGAGCCATAGCTGACATACCAGACACCCATGGTGGCGACCGCGGTCATCGAAGCATGGTGGCACGGTCGCTCCCCGATGGTGGGAGTAGGGTCGGCGTGCCCGGGCCCGGGGCGAACGAGGGAGATGCGCCATGGCCGATCTTCTGGCACTGTCGGAACGGCTCATTCGAGAGGGCGACACCGAGACGCCCTCGAATCGACCGACGGGCGAGCTGTCCGAGCTGACCGATGACGTGGCCGTCATCGAGGCCTTCTCTCACATCGTCGTCCTGCGGTCGGACGGCGTCCTCGGCCTGGTCGACACCTCGACGGCGATGATGGCTCCGTTGTGCCTGGACTCGCTCCGAAGGTGGACTCACGACCCGGTCGACACGATCGTCTACACCCACGGTCACGTGGACCACGTCGGCGGCGCCCGGCTCTTCCTCGACGAGGCGGCCGACCGGGGTGATCCCGAGCCCGGCGTGATCGGTCACGCGAACGTCGACGGGCGATTCGACCGTTACGATCTCACCAACGGCTACAACGCCGTCGTCAATGCCCGTCAGTTCGGGCGGACCGGAATGGTCAATGCCGACGACAACCCGCTCTGGCCCCGCGACTGGGTCCGTCCCACGACGATCGTCCGCGAACGTGCCACGGCCGAGGTGGGCGATCTCACCATCGAGCTGCACCACGCGCTGGGTGAGACCGATGACCACCTCTGGGGTTGGATTCCCGACCTGAAGGCGGTCCTGACCGGTGACTTCCTGACCTGGGTCTTCCCCAACGCGGGGAATCCCCAGAAGGTCCAGCGCTATCCCCGGGAGTGGGCCGGAGCGCTGCGAGACATGGCGCAGCGCGAACCCGAGCTGCTCCTGCCTGCTCACGGGTTGCCGATCGGCGGAGCGCGACTCGTCGCCGAGGTGCTCCACGATGTCGCCGACGTGCTCGACGGGCTGGTCGGAGCCGTGCTCGATCTGATGAATGCCGGGGCGCGGCTGGACACGGTCCTCAATACGGTCGCGGTCGATCCGGACCGGCTGGCCCGGCCGTACCTGATGCCCATCTACGACGAACCCGAGTTCGTCATCCGCAACATCTGGCGTATGTACGGCGGCTGGTACGACGGCAATCCGGCCCGGCTCAAACCGCCGGCCGATGACGTCCTCGCCGCCGAGGTTGCCGCGCTGGCCGGTGGGGTGGCCGAGCTCGTCGGTCGGGCTGTTGCATGCAGCGATGACGACGACCACCGGATGGCGTGCCAGCTCGTCGAGTGGGCCGTGGGCGCCGACCCGGGCGACCGATCCGCGCACGAGGCCCGAGCCGAGATCTACCGCCGGAGGAGGCGAGCCGAGACCTCGCTGATGGCCAAGGGCATCTACGGCTGGGCCGGCCGGGAGTCGGCCGCCGAGCTCGACGGGCCCGGAGCATCGGGCGGGGGGCCGGAGCGGTGAACGATGCCGTCCGCCCCTTCACCATCTCCATCGCCGAGGACGTGCTGGTCGACCTGCGCCAGCGGCTCGAACAGACCCGTTGGCCCGATCAGATCGACGGTTCCGGCTGGACCTATGGAACCGATGGCGCCTACCTCCGCGAACTGTGCCACACCTGGGCGACCGACTTCGACTGGCGCTCCTGGGAAGAGCGGTACAACCAGCACGATCAGTTCCTCACCGAGATCGACGGCGTCGACATCCACTTCCTCCACCTCCGCTCGCCCGAACCCGACGCCACGCCGATGGTCATCACCCACGGCTGGCCGGGCTCGGTTTTCGTCTTCGCCGAGGTGCTGGGGCCGCTCACCGATCCGCGGGCTCACGGTGGTGATCCGGCTGACGCGTTCCACCTGGTCGTGCCCTCGTTGCCCGGGTACGGGTTCTCGGGCAAACCGAACGAACCGGGTTGGGACGTGCAGCGCGTGGCCGAGGCCTGGGCAGAGCTCATGGATCGGCTGGGCTATGACCGGTACGTGGCCCAGGGAGGAGACTGGGGATCGATGGTCAGTGCCCGGCTCGCCCATCACGATCCCGAGCACTGTGTGGCGCTCCACGTGAACCTCGTGCTGGGCATGCCCGGTGACGACGAGCCCGAAGAGATGAGCGAGAAGGACCAGGCCGCCATGGCCGACATCCAGCGGTACATGGAGGACGGTTCGGGCTACGCCCGGATCCAGGGGACTCGTCCCCAGACTCTGGCCTACGCCCTCACCGACTCGCCCGCGGGGCAGGCGGCGTGGATCATCGAGAAGTTCCGGGAGTGGAGCGACTGCGACGGCGACATCGAGCGGTCGTTCAGCCGTGACCACCTGCTGGCCAACATCACGCTCTACTGGGTGACCGCGTCGGCGGGTTCTTCAGCCCGGCTCTACTACGAGAGCCAGCACTCCGATTCGTTCGGGCTGGGTCCGAGGGTCGAGCAGCCCACCGGGTGTGCCATCTACCCGCGCGAGATCACCCGTGTGCCGCGACGCTGGGCCGAGCAGCAGTACAACGTGGTTCGGTACGTCGAGCTCGAGCGGGGTGGGCACTTCCCGACGATGGAGGTCCCCGAGCTGTTCGTCGACGACGTCCGAGCCTTCTTCGCCTCAGAACGCTAGCTCCGCAGGATATGGGGACGCTCAGCTACACGACGTGTAGCTGAGCGTCCCCAAAACCGGATAGCTGGCTCAGCGGGCGGCGAGTTGGGCGACGAGCTGGAGCTGTTCGGGGTTCGGGGTCGGCGCCGCGACACCCCGGTAGCGCACCGGGCCGGCCTGAGATACGGCGAAGGCCTCGGCGAAGTCCCCCGACGGGGTGGCGTAGTCGGACTCGCCGGCGCCGCCGAACCAGGCCCGATCGGCCGGAAAGCCGCGTGCGGCGCGCCAGGTGGCGCGGTCGTCCTCGTCGAACCATGTGACATCGACGGCGTGGGCGAGCTCGTGGGCCAGGACGTGAAGGATGTCATCGACGTTGTGCCCGTCGCGGACGTACAGATCTATCTGCTGGTCCTCGGGCCAGGTCGCGCCCAGCAGGCCGTCGCGCCCCGGCAGGAATCGAATGGACCAGCCGGGCAGGCCCGCCTCCCAGTCGTACGTGAGCCGCTCGAGCGCAGCGGCCCCGACAAGCTGGGCGTGGGTCAGGCCCGTCGCCGGGTCGTCGGCCGGGCCCGGCGGAAGGACGAACGTCGCGGACGACGTCGGTGGAAGCGTGGTGGTCGGGGCCGTGGCGGGTGGTGGTTCGGGGAGGCTGGTCGTCGTTCGTGCGGCGGCTTCATCACCCGGTACCTCGAAGGTTGGAACGACCAGCTCGAGCTCGGTCGTCGGCCCCGTCGGAACCGTCGTCGTGGTCGGCGCCGAAGCCGCCCCGGCGAGTCCGGCCGGTTGACCCAGGAGCGCGGGAGGCTGTTGTGCGCTGCCGGCTTCCGACAGCAGGTTGGCCATGAGCAGGCCGCATAGGGTTATCCCGCCGGCGACGCGCAGCGCGCCGGCGATGGCCCGGTACATCTCGCCTCCGCCTCAGAGCCCTCCAGAGCTCCACGGTCCAAGATGTCGCGTTCGAGAGGGCCGCGTCCAGCCGGTCGGAGTCGTGAACGCTCGAAGTGGTGGGTGACCCGTACCTGTCAGGTACGATCGGGCCGTCTACCAGCTGACCCGAGAGGTATCGGCACCACCATGAAGGTTTGGATCGATCAGGATCTCTGCACCGGCGACGGTCTGTGCGAGGAAATCGCCCCCGACGTGTTCTTCGGCCAGGACGACGGCCTGTTCTACGTCAAGGAGTCCGCGGACAACTTCGGAGAAGAGAAGTTGTTCGACGGCAAAGCCAATCCCGGTGGCGCCGAGGGCATGGCCCGCGTTCCCGATGGCGGCGACGACCGCGTCATCGAGGCGGCCGAAGAGTGTCCTGGTGAGTGCATCTTCATCGAGATCGAGTAGGCCCCGCGTTCTGACCTCACGGATCACCCTTTCCATCGGGATCCGGGGGTCTTGACAGGGACGGTGAAGGTTTGCGGCTCTCGGGCGTCAGCTGGCACACTCCTTGGAGTTCGAACTCGGGGGAGTTGTCACCAATGCGACGAATCACGAAGGCGTTCATCTCGGCGGCCCTGGCGGGAGCGGCGGTCATCACGTTGGCCGGCCCGGCGTCAGCTGCCGTCTACAACTGCGATGTCGCCGGTCTGGCCAAGCTGGACGTCGACATCCCGGTCACGGCCTCGGGCCCGGCCACGGTCGCCGTCGGGGAGACCAACCGGTTCAACCTCGAGCTGAGCCTGGCGGGTGTCGTGCCGGCCGAGTTCGCCAGCCTCGAGGGTACGGCCAACTCGGCGGTCGCCAGCCTCGCTCTTCCTGCCGGCCTCGAGGTCGACACGTCGACCATCGAGGTGACAGGCGTGGAGGGAGCGTCCGTCGCCATCAACGATGGCACCGCCGAGATCACGATTCCGGGTCCCATTCCGTTCGGTGGTGGAGCAGCCCTGCCCAACATCGGTATCAGCATGGACGTCAAGGCCACCCAGGCCGGTGAGTTCTCGATGACCACCGAAGGCGGCACCGCCGTGCTCGAAGCCGAGGCTGCGATCACACCGGGATCGACGCCCATCCCGATCACGGCGACCTGCACGGCCACCACTCCAGAGACCTTGCTCACCGTGTCCGCCAGCGAAGTCGCCACCGCGTCCCAGACCGCAGCGCCGACGGCGACCGAGACGGCGGGTACCACGGCGACCAACCCGGACCTGGCCACAACGGGCTCCGAGTCCACCGTGCTGACGGGTGTCGCTCTCCTGATGCTGGGCTTCGGCATGCTGGCCGTCGCCGGGCAGCGGGTCGTGGCCTACCGCCGTACCTGATCGAAGGTCACGACGGCGCCGCATCGTGAGTCACCTGCTCTACGAGAAGCAGGGCCACGTCGCGGTCGTCACGTTCAATCGGCCCGAGCGCCACAACGCCATCAGCCCCGAGATGATGGTGCGGCTCTTCGATGCCTGGACCGAGATCCGTGACGATCCCGAGGTTCGGGTCGCGGTCCTGACCGGCGCCGGCCGAGAGACGTTCTGTGCCGGGGGCGATCTCGCCAAGCTGATGCCGCTGTTCACCGGAGCGCGGGAGCCCGAGGACGAGTGGGACGCCCGGATCAAGGATGATCCGATGATGACCATGACCTCGCTGCTGAAGGGATTCGAGCTGTACAAGCCGATCGTCGCCGCCGTGAACGGGCGAGCCCTGGCCGGCGGTATGGAGCTGCTCCAGGCCACCGACATCCGGGTGGCGTCCGGCGAGGCGGTCTTCGGGCTCACCGAGGCGCGACGGGGCCTGGTCCCGGGAGGCGGTTCGATGGTCCGGCTCTGCCGGCAGATCCCGTGGGCGCGGGCGATGGAGATCCTGCTGCTGGGCGAGACCATCACGGCGGCCGAAGCCTTCGAGATCGGTCTCGTCAACAAGGTGACCGCACCCGATCAGGTCATGGCCGAGGCGTTCGACTACGCCGAACGGCTCGCCGCCAATGGGCCGTTGGCCGTCCGGAAGATCAAGGAAGCAGCCTGGCGCACGAGCGGACTTCCGATCGACGAAGCCCACGCCATCGAGAACGACCTGGCGGCCGAGGTGATGATGTCGCAGGACGCCCGGGAAGGCCCGCGGGCGTTCATGGAGAAGCGGAAGCCCGACTTCACCGGCACCTGACTCGGCCCCACCCAACCGGCAACTTTGGGCAACCGTCGGTGTATGTGAGGGCTCGATGCCCAAAGTTCGGTCAGGAGGCGGTGACGGTGAACCCGAAGTGGACCTCGTCGCCGTCGATGGCCGCCCGATGCGCCAATCCGTCACCGTCCTCGATGGTCTCGATCGACGACGCGAGCACCTGCTCGCCCAGGTGGTCCAGGTGGGCCCGGATGCCGTCACCCACCGATCCGGCCGGCAGCGAGAGCTGCAGTGCGATTCGGTCGGTGATGGCGAGGTCGGCGGCCTTGCGGGCCTGTTGGACGTGCCGTACGAGGTCGCGTGCGGCGCCCTCGGCCGCCAACTCGGGTGTGACGTCGGTGTCGAGGTGGACGACGGTGTGGTTGCCCGGGAGGGCAGCCACCGCTCCCTCGGACTTCGGCTCCAGCGCGAGGACGAACTCACCCTCGGCGAGCGTGACTCCGTCCGCCACTACCGTTCCGTCGGGCTGCTGGGCCCAGTCGCCGCTTCGGGCCGCCGCCATGACCGCCTTCATGTCCGAGCCGAGCCGCGGGCCGAGTATCCGGCCGTCGGGTCGGAGGATGAAGTCGCCGTAAGCTTCGACGTCGTCGTCGAACGCGACCTGCTTGACGTTGACCTCGCGCTGGATGAGGTGCACCAGCGGCTGTAGCCGCTGGCTGTCGCGGCCCACGATGGTGAGCGTCTGGAGCGGGAGTCGGGCCCGAAGCCCGTGTTCCTCTCGCAGGGACAGAGCGGCTCGGGTGGCGTCGCGGACCAGATCCATGTCGGCGACCAGGTCGGCGTCGGCGGGGAGCGTGTCTGCATCCGGCCAGTCGGTGAGGTGCACGCTGTCCCCGCCGTGGAGGTTGCCGTAGATCTGCTCGGTGAGCATGGGAAGCAGGGGAGCGGCCACCTGGCTGAGCGTCACCAGGGCGGTGTAGAGCGTGTCGTACGCGTCGGCTTTTGATTCGGCCGTGACCTTCTGATCCCCGCCCGGAGCGGCCCAGAACCGCTCGCGGCTCCCGCGGATGTACCAG
Organism: uncultured Acidimicrobiales bacterium; assembly: GCA_963695075.1. Classification (GTDB taxonomy): domain Bacteria; phylum Actinomycetota; class Acidimicrobiia; order Acidimicrobiales; family CAWCAL01; genus CAWCAL01. The sequence goes on along the minus strand of CAVOFR010000002.1, from coordinate 68,731 downwards.
TTCGTGAGGGCATCGACGTATGCCTCGATGACCGCACAGGCCTGGGCCAGATCGTAGGCATCGAGCGCGGCGCTGACGTGCATGACCAGATCATGGGTCTTCGACAACAGGTAGCGGTCGAGGAGCTCGGGGCTGTCGGTGCGGATCTTGGCGCGGTGTCGATCGGCGTTGGCGTAGAGCGTGAAGAAGTAGAAGGCGTTCCAGATGGGGTCGAGGGTCCGCCGTGCCGTCTCGGCGATGGCGGTCGCCTCGCTGTCGATCCTGAAGTCGAGCCCCCGCAGGATCGGTGAGCGCATCAGATACCAGCGCAGGGCGTCGCTGCCGACCTCTTCGAAGACGAGAGCGGGTTCGGGATAGTTGCGCAGCCGCTTGGAGAGCTTCCGGCCGTCCTCGGCCAGCAGCGTCCCATGGCAGATGACGTTGGCGAACGCCGGTCGGTCGAACAGAGCGACCCCGAGGACGTGCATGGTGTAGAACCAGCCCCGGGTCTGGGGGATGTACTCGACGATGAAGTCGGCCGGGTTGTGCTCCTCGAACCAGTCGGCGTTCTCGAACGGGTAGTGGACGCTGGCGTACGGGGAGGAACCGCTCTCGAACCAGCAGTCGAGGACCTCGGGTACGCGGCGCATCATCGACCGGCCGGTGGGGTCGTCGGGATTGGGTCGGACGAGCTGGTCGATCCCCGGTCGGTGGAGGTCGTCGGGTCGTACGCCGAAGTCTCGCTCGAGCTCGTCGAGCGAGCCGTAGACGTCGGTGCGGGGGTGGTCGGGGTCGTCGCTCGTCCATATCGGGATGGGTGCGCCCCAGAACCGGTTGCGGGAGATCGACCAGTCCCTGGCGCCTTCGAGCCACTTGCCGAACTGGCCGTCGCGGACGTGTTCGGGGATCCAGTTGATCTCCTGGTTGGCCGCCACCAACCGGTCGCGGATCTCGGTGACCCGGACATACCACGACGACAGCGCCCGGTAGATGATGGGCGTATCGGTCCTCCAGCAGTGCGGGTAGTTGTGGGTGTAGGTGTCGTGGCGCACCAGGACCCCTCGGTCCTTGAGGGCGGCGATGACCTCGGGGTTGGCCTCGAGGACGTTCTTGCCGGCCCAGTCGGGCACATCGGCGGTGAAGCGGCCACTGTCGTCGACCGGGACGACCACGCCGATGTCGTTCTCGGCGCCGACCCGCTGGTCCTCCTCACCGAACCCGGGTGCGATGTGGACCACACCCGTTCCCTCGTCGACCTCGACGTAGTCGGCGCCGACGACCCGGAAGGCGTTGGGCTGATCCCTGAAGTAGGGAAACAGCGGCTCGTAGGTGCGACCGATCAGGTCACGGCCCTGGAGGGTGCCCGCCGGCGTGGCGCCGTCGAGCTGAGCGTCGTATCGCTCGACGGTCGCCTCGGCCAGGTAGTAACGGACTCCGTCGAGGTCCATGGCCTGGTAGGTGATGTCGGGGCCGACGGCCAGGGCCAGGTTGGAAGGGAGCGTCCAGGGCGTGGTCGTCCACGCCAGGATGCTCTCGGTCGGGGAGTCGGCGGAGCCGTCGGGAACGAGGGTGAAGGCCACGGTGATCGCCGGGTCCTGCCGGGGCCGGGTGGCGTCGTCGAGACGGATCTCGAAGTTGGAGAGCGGCGTCTCGGCCCCCCACGAATACGGCATGACCCGGTAGTCCTCGTAGATGAGGCCCTTGTCCCACAGCTGCTTGAACGCCCACATGACGCTCTCCATGTAGGACAGATCCATCGTCTTGTAGTCGTGCTCGAAGTCGACCCATCGGGCCTGGCGGGTGACGTACTCCTGCCACTCGGAGGTGTACCGCATCACCGAGCTGCGGCAGGCGTCGTTGAATTCCTCGATGCCGTAGCTCGTGATCTGTTGCCGACCGCCGACGCCCAGTTCCTTCTCGACCTCCATCTCGACCGGCAGGCCGTGGCAGTCCCAGCCGAACTGGCGCTCGACCCGATTGCCTCGCATGGTCTGGTAGCGCGGCACCACGTCCTTGACGTATCCGGTCAGGAGGTGCCCGTAGTGGGGGAGGCCGTTGGCGAAGGGCGGCCCGTCGTTGAAGACGTACTCGGGGCTGTCGGCCCGACCGCTAATCGAGCGGCTGAATGTCTCGTTCTCATCCCAACGATCGAGCACGGCGCGCTCGATCGCGGGATAGTCGGCCCGGGTGGGCACGTCGGCGTACGGGGTCGCGGGGGGTTCGTCTCGCATGGTCTGATCCGAACAGAACGGCGGTGGGGAAAGAGAAAGCCTACCGGCGCAGGGCCGGCAGGCTTTCCCTTCTGAACCTGGGTTCGGAGTTACGAAGCGTCGCTGGTGCGGCGTCGGACCGCGAACAGGAGCATGGTGCCGAGGCCGGTGAGGGCGACAGCGATGGCGATCAGCGGGCCGGACTCGCTACCGGTGGTGGCCAGGGCGGCACCGGAGCTCTGCGTGGCGCCGGCCACCTGGGTGGTGGCGCCCGCGTTGTCGACGACGACAGGTGCCGGCTCGACCGGTGTCGTACCGCTCTCCCCGAGGACCTCGGTGGTGGTGGTCGCCGTCTCGTCACACTCAGCGGAGTGTGCGGTGACGGTGGCGCTTCCGGCCGGAGTTCCGTCCGGAACGGTCACGGTCGTCGAGAAGCTTCCGCCCGCTCCGGCGACGGCGCTGCCCGCCGCGGTGCCGTTGATGCTGATCGACACGTCGGCGCCGGGCGGGAAGCCCGACCCCTGGACGGCGATGCTGTCACCCGGATTGACCGGGCTGTCGGCGCTGACCACAGGCGTCGAGTAGATGTTGCATTCGGCGTCGGGAGCGCCGGCGCTCGCAGCAGGTGCCAGCACGAACACCGCCGCGATCATGATTGTTACTGCACTGAATACCTTCGCCATTGTTCCTCTATTCCGCCGGTGCAACCCATGGCTGCATTGCGATCAGCTTGATCGCTGGTTCCGCATCAATAAGTAACAGTAGAGCCAAGGGGCCACCAGGGTCAATGTGCCTATTGGCTTCTTCGGCGGGTCGGTTTGCTGCTCGGGGAGGCCCGGCCTACCGGTCGGGGACGAAGAGCGCCTCGCTGGAGCGCTCGACCGGTGACGGCCTGTCGGAGGCGTACCACGATTCCCCGTCCTCGACAGGGGTCCAGGGCACGCCGTCGGTGTCCGAAACCGTGACGGTGAGTTCGTCGTCGATGACCAGCGGCTGGTGCAGGACCATCAGCCGGTAGCCCTCTTCCAGGTCCAGCGGTCCGGAGAGCGTCAGCTCGACGGTCATGGTCGCGCCCGGTGGGATGTCGATGGGCAGACCCCGACGGTTGAGCGTCCCCTCGGTCTGCACGACCCAGTTCCGATCCTCGCCGTCCACCTGTGCCCTCTCCATTTCCAGGGGTGTCAACACGAACAGGGTGGTCGAGTTGGTCCCGTCGGGGTGTCCCTCGTTGCGATTCCCGATGTCGGGCAGGCCCTCGGTGGGAGCGGTGGAGGTGAAGGTGATCGTGAGGTTCCCGGTGACCGTGCCGTCGCTCTCGTCGACCTCGACGGTGTAGTCGAGATCGCGTTCTAGGTAGGCGTCGAGCTTGTTCTGACCACGGTTCGAGTGGAAGACGCCGAGCACGTCGGCGCCTTCGGGAACGTCGAGCCGTCCGTCCAGACCCAGCTCGTCGAACAGATCGATCTCAGCGTCGTCGAAGGTCAACATGCGGATGCGATCCTTCTCGACCAGCGGCCCGAAGACCGAGAGGACGTCGCGGGGATCGGGCAGCGATCCTTCGGTCAGCTGGGTGAAGGCTTCTTCGATCAGGGCATTGAGGTAGTTCCCCCGCTCGTTGCGGTCGGGGATGACCTGGTACTGGTCGTACAGGAGGAACTGCCGCGCGTTCTCGGGGGTGAGGACCAGCGGGTAGCCGGGCACCGTGAGCGGACCGGTCAGCTTGATCACGCCGACCAGGGCATCGATGTCGACGGCGATGACCCCATGGACCTCTGTGCCGGTAGCCGTTTCGTAGAGCTCGGCCGCGCCCCGGGTGGCGACACCCATGTCGGGCGTCGACGCGTAGTTCTGCGGGTTCGGTCCCGGGAGCGACTCGCGATACGACGTCGGATAGCTCTCGTCGAGCCGGACGTCGTACTGATCGATGTCCTCGGAGCGACCGCGGTCGGCGAGCTCGATCTCGCCGTCGTCGACCCGGATATCGGCCCAGCTCCCGGAGATCCCCCCCAGTTCGCGGGCCTCCGATGGTGTCAGCAGCATGAGGAAGTAGTTCCGGGGTCCATCGCCACCGAGGAGATCGGGGAGGAGCGCGACGACTTCGGCGGCGAGCGAAGTCGACGGAGCGATGTCCTCCAGCCGCTGCTCGAGGTCCTCGATCCGGTCGTCGACCGTGCCGACGAGCCACGGCGACCGAACCGACGACGCCAGTTCGAGCGTGCGGTCGACGCTCTCCTGCGCTCGTCGGGTCGGCTCCTCGAGGGCACGGATCTGGTCGAGGTCGATACGGCCGTCCTCGCCTCGCAGCGCATCGCTGTCGACGAGACTGGTCACGTCTCCCGCCAGACGGCTGAGCTCGGTGCCGGCGTTGGTGAGCTCGACGGCCGCCCGTTGGTGCTGGGCCACGACCGGGATCAGCGATGCCGGTCCCGACCACCAACCCTCGAGGTCTGCGCCGGCCCGGCCGAGCGAGTCGCCGGCCTCCTCCAGTACGGGTCGCGCCCGGTCGATGTCGCCCTCCCGGGCGAGACGCAGGCCGTGATTGGAGACGGCGATGGCGTCGTCGATCTCCGGAGCGGCGCGCAGCGCGCCGAGGAGAGCGAAGCCGGCCAGGATCGTGGCCAGTCCCGTGACCACTCCGCAGGTCCACCAGATGATCCGGCGGACGCGGCCGGATTGCTCCCTGACGGCCGAGATGATCAGGAGGGCGCCCGCACCGATCCCGACCAGAGCGGTGAGTCCGGTGAAGCCGACGTCTCCGAGCCGGAGGGCGACCTGTGCGCCGAGTCCGGCGGCGAGAGCCCCGATGATCGGTTCGGACTCGTCGCGGAAGACGATCTCGGCGACCACGATCCCCATCGCCACGAGCCCGACGAACAGCCAGGGAGGCGCGGCCAACATGGTGGGAAGGGTCACGAACGCGATCAGGTTCGGTCGTCGGGCACTCGCGCCGGCGATGGTCACGGCGGCCGCGGCCAGCACGCGTTCGACCAGGTCGACCGTGTCGTGACCGGTCGGAGCCGAATCGGCCATGGCAGCACCGATCGCAGCCGCGACTGCCACCGCTCCGACGGCGATCGAGCGCCAGGGAAGGGTTCGCGCCGGACCGGCATCGAGCGAGCTCGCGTCGGGTGAGGGCTCGGGGAGGCCCGTATCAGGGATCGAAGTCACAGAAGGTCTATCGGTCGGCGAGCACGTTGATGGAGCCGCCGTAGTTGGCTACCCACACATTTCCTTCCGCCGGATCGAACGTGATACCGATCGGGTGGTAGCCCACCGCCAACTCCTGGACCTCGGCCATGTCCGCTGTCGTGACCTTGCTGACCGTGTTCGAGTTGTAGTTCACGACGTAGATGGCGCCTCCGTCCTCGGAGATGGCCATGCTGCGGGGGGCGTCACCGGTTGCGACCGTGGCGACGACCTGACCGGTGGCGGTGTCGACCTTGGCGACACGGTCGTCACCGTTGAGCGTGACGTAGAGGTGGGCGTCGTCGGGGGAGAGGACCAGGTGGCGCGGGTTCTGACCGACCGCTCGCAGCCACGAGAGGGAGTAGTCCCCCAGATCGAGCACCGCGATGTCGGTCGAGCCCATGACGGCGATGTACGCCCTTGCACCGTCCGACGTGACAGCGATACCGCGGGGGAACCGACCGATGTCGATGCGGCGGGTCTCGGTCGCCGTCTCCGTGTCGACGACGCTCAGGTCGTAGCTGCACCAGTTGCTCACGAGCACGGTGCCGTCGTCGGGTGTGACGGCGACGTACTTCGGGATGGCGCCGACCTCTATGACCTCGTCGATCTCGGTTGCGGCGATGTCGATCCGGTACAGGTAGGACCGGTCCCAGTCACCGTCGTTGCATGCGTCGTCGCCGGGGTTGTCGAATCCCGGTCCGTACATCTGGTAGTTGGAGACGTACGCGTACGCCCCGTCGGAGGTGAACGCCGCCTCGACGGGTGCGCCTTGGAACTCTCCTTCGTGGTCGAAGCCGAACGCCCCCAGATCCACGGTGTCCGGGATGGTCGCGACCAGGTCGAAGTTTCGGTCGTAGAGCGTCATCGTGTGGCGGTACATCATGTTCTGGGCGATGAAGTACCCGTTGCCCGAGTGCACCACCGACTTGGGTGCGATGTCGCCACCTATGACCTCGAGAGGTTCGAGCGTGCGTTGATCCGAGGGGGGAAGCGGGACGGTCGTCGTGGACGTTGTGGAGGTCGAGGTGCTGGTCGTGGTCGGGGCGGGTGCCGCCGATGTCGCCGAGTCGGCCGAGGTCGTCGCCGGGCCGGACGCGGTCTCGACGCCGGGGCTGTCCGCTCCGCCTCGAAGGAAGGCGCCCCCGCCTACGGTGATGAGGCCGAGCAGACCGAGTACCAGGGGGAGTTGCCACCATCCGCCGGACATGGTGTCGGGCTTGGTCACCCCGGAATCCTACCGATGTCGGCCCGGCGACAGCAGCGCGCGGTCGAAAGCGTGCGCGTCGTCGGAGGTTCTCGACCCGTCTAATGAGCCGCCCGCCACGGTCGATGATTGGTCATGAAGTCTCGACGGGAATCCAGCAGCTCGCGCCGCGGATGGTCCGAGGCGCTCGACTCGATCGGCAGGCTCGGCCGGATCGCCGGGGTGATGGCCTTCGTCGCCGCGACGCTCGTCGCCGCCGGAACCGACCCCGTCGCCGCGGCGACGTTCACCGTCACCCGCACGGACGACCCTGCGCCGGACGGCTGCAACTCGGGGGTGGACTGCTCGTTGCGCGAGGCGGTCATCGACGCCAATGCGTCGCCCGGCCCGGACGTGATCGCTCTCGGCAGCGGCACCTACGAACTGACGATTCCCGGTTCCCTGGAGAACGCGGCGGCGACCGGCGATCTCGACCTCACCGACGACCTCACCATCGACGGCATCGGTCCGTCCGGAACGGTTGTCAGCGCCTCCGGGCTCGCCGGGGGGCGCGACCGCGTCTTCCACGTCAGGGGTGCCGTCACCGTGGCCATCAACGATCTGGCGATCACGGGCGGTGTGGCCCCGACAGCCGAGCCCGCCGGAGGCGGGATCCTCCAGGAGGACGGCTCGCTCTCCCTCGGGGGCGTGCTGCTGACCGAGAACCACAATCTCAGCACCGGGGTCATCCCGAACGAAGCTGACGGAGGTGGTGTAGCGACCCTCGACGGAGCGTTGTCGGTGGTCGACAGCATCATCTCGAATAACTCGACCAACGACGACGGGGGCGGGATCGCGATCGCTGCGGGCAGCCTCGACCTCACCCGTACGCTTCTCGCCGAGAACACCTCCACCGGCCCCGGGAGCCAGGGTGGCTCCTCGACCGACGGAGCGCGCGGTGGCGGTCTGTCGGTCGGGGCCGCGGCGACCGGCACCATCGCCGACGTGACGATCTCCTACAACTCGGTTCTGGACACCGACGAATACTCCGGCGGCGGCGGCCTGTTCATCGCCGGCTCGGTCGATGCGTCCGATCTCGTGGTCGACTTCAACCAGGTCGAATCCTTCGGCGGCGGGGGCTTGATCAGCGAGACGGGATCGCTGACGGCGACGTCGCTCGAGGTCGAACAGAACGGCGCCGGAGGAGCCGGTGGAGGTCTGGCCGTGCAGGGTTCCCTCGATGCGACGGGCGGCCGGATCTTCGCCAACACGGCCGGCGGTGCGGGGGCGATGATCATCGGTTCGAACGACGGACCGATGGGCGACGTGTCTCTCGTCGATGTCGAGGTCGACGGCAACGGGGCCACTGTCGTCGGCGGGGTCTTTGTCTTCCCCGGGGCGGTGCTCTCGCTGTCCGGTGGGAGCGTCGCCAGCAACCGGGCCAGCGGTGGCCCGGCCGGCGGGCTCTTCAACGGGGGGAGGGCGACGCTCGCTGATACCGAGTTCATCAAGAACGAGGCCAGCGGCGGCGGGGCCGGGATCCTGAATGCGGAAACCGGGACGTTGGACGCCACCGCCATATCGGTGCTCGCCAACGACGCCCGACCGGGGCTGGGGGGCGGGATCCTCTCCTTGGGCGAGACGACCCTCGATCGGGTCGCCGTCGCCGGCAATCTCGCGGACGTGGCCGGGAGTGGAATCATCGTCGGCGATGGCAGCTTCACGGCGACCGACCTCGCGGTCCTGGGCAACGGGGGTGAGCTCCAGCTCGGCGGTGGATTGTTCGCCTGGGCTGACGTGGGCACACCGACGATCGAGCTCGAGCGGGCGGTCTTCACCGGCCATTCCGTTACCGATGGAGGTGGCGGCGTTGCGATGGGCGGCGGTGCTCGGGGTGCCTTCACGAACGTCACCGTGAGCGGGAACGACGTCACCGGCGGATCAGGATCCGGAGGAGGAATCCTCGTGGCCGACACCGGTACGACCCTCGACCTCGGCTTCTCGACGATCGTCGACAACGCGGCGGTGAGCGGCGGTGGACTGGTCGCCCGGGATGGTGCGACGCTCGGTTCTCTCGCCTCGCTCATCAGCGACAACGGCGGCGGTGACTGTGCGACGTTCAGCAGCGCAACCCTGATGTCGAACGGCCACAACGTCGACGGCGACGGCAGCTGCGGATTCGGCGGCCCGAACGACCTGAGCGCGGCCGGCCCGATGCTCGGTGACACGCTGGGACCCCTCGCCGACAACGGGGGCTGGGAGAGCGTGATGCTGACCCACGCCCTGTTGCCGACGAATCCCGCGATCGACCGCGCCACCTCGCCGGGTTGCCCCTCAAGCGATGGGCGGGGCGCCGTCCGGCCGGCGGGTCCGGGCTGTGACTCCGGCGCATTCGAAGCTCCGGCGGCAGCGGCCGGGAGCGATCATCGGCTCACCATCGACAAGGACCTCGTGGGTGAGGTCGAGGCGGGGGGCGATGCTCGCTGGCACATCACGATCGAGAACACCGGGACCGACCCGGCGCCGGGCCGCCTGACCTTCGCCGACACGTTGCCCGACGCGGTCAGCTTCAGCTCGGTCGCGGCCGACGACTGGGACTGTTCGGTGGCCGGTCAGACGATCACGTGCTTCCACGACGGGGATCTCGACCCCGGTGCCGAGACCGAGCTCGAGATCGTGGGTGCCATCGTCGGTGGCGCCGGCGCGGACGTCACGAACACCGCGGGCGTGTCGACGTTCGGCAGCGTGAGCCCGGTCTTCGCGACGGCTCCCGGTGAGGTACTCGGCTCCGGCAGTGCCGCCGAAGCCGATGATCCGCCCGCCGCCGGCGAAGCGAACAGGGGCGGTCCTTCAGGTGCCGGTCGACCGGGCCCGCCCGTATCGCCACCCGCCACAGGATCCTCCATCCCCGAAGTGGCGGCCCCGGCCGGATCGCTACCCGCCACAGGATCCCCGGTCCCCGAGGTGATCGTCGGTGCGCTCCTGGCGATCGGACTCGGCATCCTCCTGGTCGGAGCCGGCCGCCGCGCCCGTCTGTCACCATCGCGGGGTGAGTTCTCCCGATCAGCCGACTGAACGGCTCGACGGCCCCGGCGTGGGACCGCATCCGGAGCCGTGGCCCGATGACGAGCGGCTCGACCCCGAGCTCCTCGGAGCCGGCGACCATCGCAACGTGGTCGACCGCTACCGGTACTGGCGGCGGGAGGCGATCATCGCCGACCTGGCGGCGCGTTCGCACCCCTTCCACGTGGCCATCGAGAACTGGGAACACGACTTCAACATCGGCACGGTCGTCCGCAACGCGAACGCGTTCGGAGCCCGAGGCGTGCACATCGTCGGTCGCCGGCGCTGGAATCGTCGGGGAGCGATGGTCACCGATCGCTACCTCTCGGTCCACCATCACCCGACGATCGAGGCGCTCACCGAGTGGGCGGGCACCGCGGCGTTGCCCATCGTCGGGATCGACAACCTCCCTGGTTCGGTGCCGCTCGAGACGTACCGCCTACCGGAGCACTGCGTGATGCTGTTCGGCCAGGAGGGTCCGGGACTGTCCACCGCGGCTCGCCAGGCCGTCTCTGCGGTCTGCTCGATCGCGCAGTTCGGCTCCACGCGATCGATCAACGCGGGTGTGGCCTCAGGCATCGCGATGCACGCCTGGGTCCGGGAGCACGCGATCGCCTGACCCCCACCAAAATCTGGTCCCGGAGCGTCGGTAGCCGCCGGTTCCGAACGGGGAGATGCCGGCGGGGTCCGGAATGGGGGGTCTCAGTCGGCTGTCCGGTAGTCGCCGAAAGGTTCGTCGCGTTCGGACAGCGCCTCCTTCAACCCCTTCTCGTGGACGTTGCCCATGAACTCCTGCATGGCGTTCGTGTGGATGCCGAGGGCGCACAGCTCGGTACCGGCGCGGATGCCGGCGCGCATTCCCATGGTCTCCATCTGGCGATGGACGACTCGCTTGTTCATCTGGACGATCTCCGGTGGGAGTTTGGCGATCCGCGCCGCCACCTCGGTCACGGTCTCCTCGAGCTCGGCCTCCGGTACCGCTTCGTTGGCCCACCCGGCCTCGACGGCTTCGACACCCGAGAGCGAGTCCCCGGTGAGCATCATGTGCATCGCCTTGCGCATCCCGATCATCCACGGATGGAAGTGCATGTCGGGCACGCCGAAGCGCACGGCCGGGTAGCCCATCTTGGCGTCGGTGGCCATGTAGACCAGGTCGCAGCCCGTGGCCAGTTCACTCCCTCCCGCGAGGCAGTATCCGTGTACCTGTGCGATGACCGGCTTGGCCAGATCCCAGATGCTCATCCACAGCTCGGTCACGTGTCGGGGCCACTTACCCTCGCCGGCGGGTGTGTAACCCGGATACTCCCCCTGGCCGCCCATGAGGTCGTAACCCGCACAGAACGAGGGTCCGGCGCCCCGGATGATGCTGACCCGGACGTCGGGGTCACGGTCGTGAGCGATGAGCGAGTCGATGATCGCGCCCCGCAGGTGATGATTGAGGGCGTTGCGCTTCTCGGGTCGGTTCAGCGTGATGCGGCGAACCCCAGGGGTCGGTTCGTCGATCAGCACCCAGTCTCTGGTCATGGTCGGCCTCCCGGCATCGTGGGGCTCCTGCGGCAGCGGGCCGTCCCACCGTGGCCCCGCCGGACCGTTCCTGTCGAACCGGCCGAGCGCTGGTCCGGTCGGTCGGGTTTTTATGAGTCGCAGCCGGGGGGCCGCACTACGCTGCCGGGCCATGACTGAGCAGGGCTTCGAGACACGCATGATCCACGCCGGCCACGAGCCGGATCCGGCCACGGGAGCGCGGGCGCTCCCCATCTACCAGACGACCGCGTACCAGTTCCGCGACGCGGCGCACGGTGCCGCGCTCTTCGCGCTGGAGGAGATGGGCAACATCTACACGCGGATCATGAATCCGACCCAGGGCGTGTTCGAGGCCCGCATGGCGGACCTGGAGGGCGGCACCGAGACGGCCGTCGGCATCCCGGGGGCGCTGGCGGTCGCATCGGGTCAGGCGGCCGGGACGATGACCATCCTGACGCTGGCCCAGGCCGGCGACCACATCGTGTCGGGCTCCTCGCTCTACGGCGGCACGTACAACCTCCTGCACCACACGCTGCCGAAGATGGGAATCGAGGTCACCTTCGTCGAGGACACCGACGATCTCGACGCCTGGCGATCCGCCGCTCGGGACAACACCAAGGCCTTCTACGGCGAGACCATCGGGAATCCGAAGAACGACATCATGGACATCGCCGGCTTGGCCGGCGTGGCTCATGACGTCGGTGCACCGTTGGTGGTCGACAACACGGTCGCCACGCCGTACCTGTGCCGCCCGCTCGAGCACGGTGCCGACATCGTCGTGCACTCGGCCACCAAGTTCATCGGCGGCCACGGCACCTCGATCGGCGGGGTCATCGTCGACGGGGGCTCGTTCGACTTCGGCAACGGCCGGTTCCCCGGCTTCACCGAGCCCGACCCCAGCTATCACGGCATGGAGTACTGGAACATGCTCGGCCATGGCTGCTTCATCCTGAAGGCCCGGCTCCAGATGCTTCGGGACACGGGTGCCGCCATCAGCCCGTTCAACTCGTTCCTCTTCATCCAGGGGATCGAGACCCTCAGCCTGCGCATGGAGCGTCATGTGGCGAACGCGCAGGTCGTGGCCGAGTACCTCGAGGGCCACGATCAGGTCGAGTCGGTGGCCTATGCCGGCCTCGCCTCCAGCCCGTGGCACGACCGGGTGGCCACCTACACGCCGAAGGGAGCGGGGTCGGTCCCGGCCTTCATCATCAAGGGCGGGGAGGAGGCCGGCATGAAGTTCGCCAACGCCCTGGATCTGCACAGCCAGGTGGCCAATATCGGCGACGTGCGAAGCCTGGTGATCCACCCGGCCAGCACGACCCATCAGCAGCTGTCCGAAGACGAGCAGCGGGCAACCGGTGTCGAGGCCGGCCTGGTCCGACTCTCGGTGGGACTCGAGACGATCGAGGACATCATCGCCGACCTCGACAAGGGCTTCGCTGCCGCGTCTTGAGGCTCCGTCGTCCCCCGGGGTCCGGTAGCGTCGGATCCCTGGCGGCGAGGGGCCGCAGAAAGAGCTTCATGGGGGCGACATGACCGTGACCGAGACACCCAGGGCCATCCTCCGGGGTGAGGAAGACTGTCCGTTCGTCGACCTGGGCGACGGCAGCGAGCTCCAGCTGCTCCAAGTGGACATCCCCAGCGCACTCTGGGTGATCCGCACCCGCTTTCAGCCGGGTTACCGGGTCCCCACCCACAAGCACACCGGTCAGGTGTTCGCGTTCACGGTTTCGGGCGCCTGGAAGTACGAGGAGTATCCCGAGGTGATGACGGCGGGTACGTACTTGTGGGAGCCGGCCCACTCGGTGCACACGCTGATCGTGCCCGAGGATGCGACCGAGGTCGCCGATGTGTGGTTCGCCATCTACGGGGCCAACCTGAATCTGGACGCGGCCGGCAACGTCGAGTCCATCGTCGATGCCGAGATGGTGCGTGACGGCTATCTCCTCATGTGCCGGGACCAGGGAAAGCCGATACCCGACGTCATCGGCGTGGACTGACCGTCATGCGAGCGGTCGCAATGACGGGTCTGGGCAAACCACTCGAGGTCGTCGACCTGCCGGACCCCACCCCCGAAGCGGGCGAGGTCGTCCTCCGCATAGATGCATGCGGGATCTGCGGGTCCGACCTCCACATCATCGACGTCTTCGATCTCGACGGTCAGGTGTTGGGTCACGAGTTCTGTGGTGAGGTCGTGGCCGTCGGCGCCGGTGTCGAGCGGTGGGCGACGGGCGATCGCGCCACCGCGCTCTCGCTCGCCACCTGCGGCAGGTGCGAAGCGTGCGAAGAGGGGCGGGTCCGCCAGTGCACGACCGTGCAGATGGTCGGTTTCGAGGTCCCCGGAGCCTTCGCCGAGTACGTACGCGTGCCGGCCCATGATCTGAGAGGTCTGCCGGATTCGGTCACCCCCGAGCTCGGCGCACTGGTCGAACCGTTCGCCGTGGCCCGTCACGGCATCGAACGGGCCGGGGTCAGGCCCGGGGACAACGTGCTGGTCATGGGTGCCGGTCCGGTGGGGTTGGCGACCACTTGCTGGCTCGCGTCGTACGAGGTGGATGCCGTCGCGATCAGCGATCCGCAGACGGCACGAGCCGAGCGAGCCGGTGCCCTCGGCGCCCACGTCGTCCTGGATCCCGGGGCGGGCGAGGTGGGTGAGCAGTTCGCCGCTCGGACCGGCGATCGGCCCGACGTGGTCATCGAGTGCGTCGGACTGCCCGGATTGATCGAGGAAGCCGCCACGGCGGCCGCCGACGACGGCCGGGTCTCCGTCGTGGGGGTTTGCATGGCCGAAGACCGGTTCGTGCCGTACACCTCGCTGAGCAAGGAGCTGGACCTGCGGTTCGCGATGTTCTACCGGGCCGAGGACTTCGTGGCGACCATCGCCGCCATCGACGACGGCACGTTCGACCCGACCCCGCTGATCACCGGCGACGTCTCGCTCGATGATCTGCCGGACCGGTTCGCCGCATTGAAGCAACCCAACGACGAAGGCAAGATCCTGGTGAAGCCCGGCCGCACGTCCTAGCGCCCACGGCATAGCGTCGGATTGACAGCCGGGGATGGACGGGACACGCTGGGCGGGTCGGAGGTGAAGGCGGTTCACCTCCATCGGGGGAAGGGCGGCGCGATGAGTGCGTCTCGCAAGGTCGGTCTCACGTCGGTCCTGGTCGGGGTGGGAGCGCTGATCGCAACGGCGTGTTCGCCCGTGGCGCGCATGAGCACGGACAGTCTCAGCGTCGAGGGCGACGACGAATCCCAGTCCTCTGATGTGAGCGCCGACGGGCGGTACGTCGTCTTCGAGTCCTGGGCCACCAACCTGGTGCCGGGTGTCACCAACGATCTCGGGGACGTCTATCGGAAGGACGCCGTGTCGGGAGCGATCACACGGGTGAGCACCGACGGCGGCGGAGCCGAGAGTGACGGCGATTCCGGCAATTCCGCCATCAGTAGCGACGGCATGCGGGTGGCGTTCGAATCGGACGCGACGAATCTGGTGGCCGACGATCTCAACGATGTCTTCGACGTGTTCGTCAAGGACATGGCTTCGGGAGCGACGACCAGGGTGAGCACCGATGGTGCAGGTGGTGAGGCGGACGACGCATCGCATTTCGCGGCCATCAGCGGTGATGGCCTCGCGGTGGCCTTTGCCTCGAGTGCCACGAATCTCGTGGCCGGTGACGGCAACGGAGTCGAGGACGTCTTCGTCAAGGACACGGTCTCCGGGGCGGTCACCCGGGTGAGCACGGACAGCCTGGGGACCGAGGCCGATGGCTGGTCGGCTTCTTCGGCTCTGAGCGCGAATGGGCGCCACGTGGCCTTCTACTCGGTCGCGACGAACCTGGTCGCCGGAGACGGGAACGGTGTGGGGGACGTGTTTCTGAAGGACACCGTCACCGGCGGGACGACGCGGGTGAGCACCGACAGTCTGGGAGGGGAGGCGAACGGCGGCGCTGGGGGGCGTGCGTCGATCAGTGCGGATGGTCGGTACGTGGCTTTCAGTTCGGACGCGTCCAACCTCGTGGCTGGTGACACCAACGGCTCGTTCGACATCTTCGTGAAGGACACGCTCACCGGGGTCACGATGCGCGTGAGTACCGACGGTGCGGGTGTCGAGGGTAACTTCCACTCGTGGAGTCCGTCGGTCAGCGATGACGGACGCTTCGTCGCGTTCGAGTCGTATGCCGACAACTTCGTGGCCGGTGACGACAACGGGACGTTGGACGTCTACGTGAAGGACACGGTCTCGGGGGCGATCTCCCGCGTGAGCGTCCCCGGCCCCGGCGCCGAGGCCGACGACGACGTGGTCGACCCGACGATCAGCGGAGGCGGGTCCCACGTGGTGTTCGAGTCGTATGCCACCAACCTGGTGGCCGGGGACACCAACGGGGTCGTAGACGTGTTCCGGGTCGCCCGGAGCTGAATTCGCCGTTCGCCACCGTCGGAAACCGACGGTGGGGGACCAGATTTCGGAGGAAGGGTGTGCGCGAGGAGGGACTTGAACCCTCACGTCCTTTCGGACACAGGAACCTGAATCCTGCGCGTCTGCCAATTCCGCCACTCGCGCGAGTGGAGCGCCCGAGAGTAGCGCGTCCGACCCGGGATTCCCCATGAGATCCGCCGCGATCGGGTTCTCGGCCGCCGGGGCCCGGAGATCCGCGCCCCGCCCACGAGCACTACGCTCCGGCGGGTGGTGTTACGCGGCTTCGAAAAGCGGCTCGAGGGCCTGGTGGAAGGGGTCTTCGCCCGCGTGTTCCGAAGCGGGCTCCGGCCCGTCGAGATCGGTCGCCGCTTGGTGCGGGAGATGGATGACGACCGTTCGGTCGGCGTCAGCGGCAGGACCGTCGTGCCCAACGACTTCGACATCCAGCTCGGCCAGGCCGACTTCGATCGGTTCGAGGAGGTCGACGACGTGCTCGTCCGAGAGCTCTGTGACGCGGCCCGCGACCACACGCGGACCGAGAACTACGGCTTCATGGGTCCGGTCCGCATCCGGCTCGTCCTCGACCAGTCCCGCCGGGCCGGCACCTTCCGGATCGTCTCGCACTTCCGCGAGGCCGACGGCGGCGTGGGTGCCGGCTCGCTCCTGCTCCCGTCGGGCAAGCGTCTGGTCTTGACCGAGTCCGTCACGACGATCGGACGCCTGCCCGATTCCACGGTGACCGTCGCCGACCCGAACGTCAGCCGAACCCACGCGGAGATCCGACCCGACGGCGACGGATTCATCGTCGTCGATCTGGGGTCGACCAACGGCACCAGGGTCAACGGCGGGCGCGTCGCACGACACCGCCTCTCCGACGGGGACGAGATCGGCTTCGGCAACACCGTGCTCCGGTTCGAGGCCAGCTGACGGGGCCGACCCCACGAGTGAGCTTTCCGGGTGAATACACCGGCAGGACACCGGCGCGGCGGCATCAGGTGGCGCGACCCGGCCATTAGGCTCGGCCGCGGTGCCCGAGCAACTCCTGACCATCCTCAAGTTCTGCCTCCTCGCGCTCGTCTACGTGTTCTTCTTCCGCGTGCTCAGGGCGGTGTGGGCCCAGATGCGCGAGCCGGTCGTCACCGGTGTCGCGGCCCCTGCGGCCCACTCGCCGGTGGCCCAGGCGGCTTCTGCCCCGGCGGCGGCCGCCACGGGCCGATCGGCGAAACGGTCGGAGAAGCGAGCCGCGAAGCGGGGGGGCAAGGGACTGTCCCTCGTGGTCCGTGAACCGAAGGGGCTGGCCGGTACGACCCATGCGCTCACCGACGAGCTCACGATCGGTCGAGCGCCGGGATGCCACATCACCCTCGACGACACGTATGTGTCCCAGCTCCACGCCCGCGTCTTCATCCGCGACGGCAAGGTGATGATCGAAGACCTGGGCTCCACCAACGGCACCTTCCACAACGGGGCCAAGGTCGGAGCGCCCGTCATCGTTTCGCGGGGCGAGATGGTACGGGCCGGCGGTGTCGTGATGGAGCTCGTGTGACCCGTTTCTCCTACGCCTCGGTCTCCGATCTCGGGCGCGTGCGCGCCGTCAATCAGGACGCCGCGTTCGTGGCCGACGACCTCTTCGTCGTCGCCGACGGGATGGGAGGCCACCGGGGTGGCGAGGTCGCGTCGGAGATCGCCGTCACCGTCATGGGCAACGAGGTGGTCGAACCCACCATCGAGGCGCTCGTGGCCGCGGTCGAGTCGGCCAACCGCAAGATCAACAGCCGCTCGGTCGAAGAGGCCGAGCTCTCCGGCATGGGCACGACCGTCACGGCCATGGCCCTCGTCAGCGTCGATGACGGCGAGTGCCTCGGCGTGGTCAACGTGGGCGACTCCCGCACGTATCTCATGGACCAGGGTGAGCTGGTCCAGCTCACCGACGATCACTCCCTGGTCGGCGAGATGCTCCGCTCGGGTCAGATCACGCTCGACGAGTCCCTCGATCATCCGCAGCGGAACATCCTCACCCGGGCGCTCGGGGTGGATTCCGATGTCGAGGTGGACTGGTTCGAGGTGGACCTTCGAGAGGGTGACCGCTACCTGCTCTGCTCCGATGGACTCTTCAACGAGGTCACCGAAGATCAGATCGCCTCCGTCCTGCGTCGCCTCGCCGATCCGCACGAGGCGGCGAGCGAGTTGGTCCGCATGGCGGTCGAGCACGGCGGCCGCGACAACGTCACCGTCGTCATCGTCGACGTCGAAGAGGGCCCCTCCGGCGAAGGGCCCGGCGTGGTCGGATCCCGCATAACGCGACGCTCGGGCGCCGACCCGGACCCGGCCGGATTCGCTTCGGCCGGCACCGTCGCCGCTGCCGGAGCCGACTCGCACCCGGGCGGGGCGGGCGAGGCCGAAGGTCCCGACACCGTCGGCGATGGCGCCGAAGACGGCGAGACAGAAGTTGACGGTTCTGCTGCCACCGAGGCCGAGCCGGTACCCGATACCGGGCCCGAACCGGCCCAACTGGCCTCCGGTCGGCCGCTCGTGCCACCCGAACCCAGCGTCCGCAAGACCCGCCGCGCCCGCTTCACCTGGCGCGTCCTCGCCCTGATCCTCGCCCTGGCCCTCATCGTCGGCGTCGCCGTACTCGGGCTCAGCGTGGTCTCCAGCGGCTACCACGTCGGCTTCGACGGCAACGAGGTCGTGATCTACAACGGACCGCCCGGCGGCGTGCTCTGGATCGATCCCACCGTCGAGGTGCGAACGGGTCTGTGCCGCAACGAGATCGGCGTGAGCTGGCTCAGCGTGATCGAGGAAGGTCGCGAGTTCGGCACGCTCGGTGGAGCACAGGACCTGGTGGATCAGATCGAGCGGGAGACGGAAGAGGACGGCTTCCTCAGCGATGAGCCGTGCGAACCGACGGGCGACTCCACCGAAGGCGGCGACGTCACGATCCCGCCGTCGAGCGCCCCGGTGATCCCGTCCACGACGGCGCTCTCGGACAGTCCCAGCACCAGCGAGCCGTGACGGCGACCGTAGAGTCACCCCGGAAGGCAGCCCGTCGCCGTGGTGCGACACTGCGCCGGACCGAAGCGGGGATGCTCACCCTCGCCCTCCTGGTGGTGGTCGCGGCCTACGTGTTGGCGAGTTTCGGTCGCACCTCGACGATGCCCGCCGACATCGGCCCGTTCCTCGGGGTGGTCGTCGGGTTGATGGTCACCGGTCACGTCATCATCCGTCGGTTCGCTCCCGAGGCGGACCCGGTGCTCTTTCCGCTGGCCGCGTTCCTGAACGGCATGGGCTACGTCTTCATCGCCCGGCTGGACCAGGACCTGGCTCTGCTCCAGGCCGTGTGGACCGCCGTGGGTATCGCGGCCTTCGCCGGTGTGCTGATCGTGTTGCGCGACACTCGGATGCTCGAGCGCTACCGGTACACCTTCATGGTCGGCGGCATCGTGCTCCTGCTGCTACCCCTCGCTCCCGTGATCGGCCGCAACATCAACGGGGCCCGTATCTGGGTCAGCTTCGGCCCGGTCAACTTCCAGCCCGGTGAGTTCGCCAAGATCGCGCTGGCTGTGTTCTTCGCCTCGTACCTGGTCGAGCGTCGCGAGCTCCTGGGCATGGCCACCTTTCGCATCGGCCCCTTCGGTATGCCCGAACCGCGTGTCCTGGGTCCGGTGCTGCTCGCCTGGGCCGCATCCCTGGTGGTGATGGTCACCGAGAAGGACCTGGGCTCGTCGCTGCTCTTCTTCGCGGTCTTCCTCGTCATGCTCTGGATCGCCAGCGAGCGGTTCACCTATCTGTTCACCGGTGCGATCCTCTTCGGCGTCGGCGCCTACGCGGTGTGGTCCCGCTTCGACCACGTCAAGGAACGGGTCGAGATCTGGCTCGATCCCTGGACCCAAGCGCTGGACAAGGGCTTCCAGCCCGTGCAGGCCTGGTTCTCGCTCGCAGCCGGCGGAATCGGCGGGACCGGGCTGGGTCTGGGTCTCGGCAACGGTCCCCGGCTGCCGGCGGCCGAGACCGATTTCATCTTCATCGTGATAGCCGAGGAGCTCGGCCTGATCGGAGCGACCGCTCTGCTGTCGGCCTTCCTGCTCTTCATCGGGGCAGGCCTCCGAGTGGCGCTCACCGCCGAGAACGGGTTCGACAAGCTGCTGGCCGCCGGGCTCACCGCACTGGTCGGCATCCAGTCCTTCATCATCATCGCCGGCGTGATCAGGCTCCTGCCGCTCACGGGCATCACCCTCCCTTTCGTCTCCTACGGCGGATCGAGCCTGCTTGCCAACTACGTCCTGCTGGCCGTCCTCCTGCGGATCTCAGATCGGTCCCGGCGCCGGACCAGCGAGCAGGCCGCGACATGAACGTCCGGATCCGGCGACTGGGTATGGGCCTCACCGTCTGCTTCGCGGCGCTGTTCGCGATGCTGAACTACGTGCAGGTCATCGAAGCCGACGACCTGAACCACCATGACGGGAACACCCGTGCTCTGGTTCGCGACTTCGACCAGCCCCGAGGCTCGATCGTGACCAGCGACGGATTCCTGCTCGCGCAGTCGATCGCCAGCGATGACCGGTACGAGCTCCAGCGCATCTACCCCGAGGCCGACCTCTTCGCTCACGTAACCGGTCACTTCGGTCTCGAAGTGCAATCGTCCGGCCTCGAGCGTCAGTACAACGACGTCCTGGCCGGCGCCACGATCGAGCAGCGGTTCGCGTCGTTCCGCGATCTCCTCGTCGACCGGGACACGACCGCAAACCTGACCCTCTCGTTGCGCCGCGACGTGCAGGCGGCCGCGCGCGATGCGCTCGGCGGCCGAAAGGGAGCCGTCGTGGTCGTGCAGCCCCAGACGGGGGAGGTCATCGCGCTGTGGTCGTATCCGAGCTACGACCCCAACCTGCTGGCCGACCACGACGACGAAGCCGCCGCGGCCGCCTTCGCCGTGCTCGACGCGAACCCCGACAAGCCGCTGCTGGCCCGCAGCTACCGCGATCGCTACTTCCCCGGCTCGACGTTCAAGGCGGTCACCGGGTCGGCGGCGGTCGACCACGGTGTCGCCACGCTCGTCGATCCGGTCTTCCCCCGGATGAGCTCCTACCAGCCTCCCGGGACGTCCCGGGCGATCACCAACTTCGGGGGAACCACCTGCGGTGGCGACCTGCTGGATCTCATCCGCGTGTCGTGCAACACCGGGTTCGCCCAGCTGGGAGCCGAGCTGGTGGGCCCGGACCGCCTGGTCCAGACCGCGCAGGGTTTCGGCTTCAACTCGGTACCCCCGCTCGACATGCCCGGCGGCGTCGAGTCGGTCGTACCCACCGACTACGGCGCTCCGCTCGACGGCGACCGCGTCCTTTTCGAGGACACGCCACGCCTGGCGCAGGTGTCGATCGGCCAGAACGACGTGAGCGCCACCCCGCTCCAGATGGCGCTGGTGGCCGCCGGGATCGCCAATCGGGGCGAGGTGCCCGTGCCCAGCATGGTCCACGAGGTGGTCGACACCGACGGCCGCATCCTCGACGAGCACGAGCCCGCCGTGTGGACCGAGGCGACACAGGCGTCAGCCGCCGAGGCGATCCGGATCGCGATGATCGAAACGGTCGATTCGGGCACGGCGACCGCCATGGATGTGCCGGGCTTCGATGTCGGCGGCAAGACAGGTACGGCGCAGTTGGGCACCGATCCTCCCCGGTCGCACGCCTGGATCATCGGATTCGCCGGACCCGAGGGCGAGGCCCCGACCCTGGCCATCGCCGTCCTGGTCGAGGCCGATCCCGAGGCGAGCAACCAGACGGGCGGCACCTTCGCGGCGCCGATCGCCCGAGCGGTGCTGGAGACGGCTCTCCAGGAACCCACCCGGGCCGCGCCGCCACCGACGACCGCACCGTCGGAAGAGGATCCCGATGGCGAGTAGGTCGACCGTGATCGGTGGCTCGGGGTTTGCTCGTCGCCTCACTAGCCTTCTCTGGCATGTCTGACGAGACCCCCGACGAAACCCCCGATCCGGACGCGCCGTCGGGGGACGAGACACCCGGCGACGCGCCGGGTGCCCCCGACGAAGTCACCGCGCCGGACGCGCCCGCCGATGCGACGGCCCCCGAGGACGACGCGGGTTCGATGGTCATCGCCGGACGCTACGAAGTGCGGCGGAAGCTCGCTCGGGGTGGCATGGCCGAAGTGTTCCTCGGCCACGATCTCTCGCTGGATCGACCGGTCGCCATCAAGATCATGTTTCCCGAGTTCGCCTCGGATACGGCGTTCGTCGAGCGGTTCCGACGCGAGGCGCAGGCCGCCGCCAACCTGACGCAGCCCAACATCGTGGCGGTGTACGACTGGGGGCCGATCGAGACCACCTACTACATGGTGATGGAATACGTCTCGGGTCGCACGCTGGCCGAGATCATCCGGGAGTCGGCTCCCATCAACCCCGACCGGGCTGCCGATCTCACCATCGGGGCGGCATCGGCGCTGGGGTTCGCCCACCGCAACGGTGTGGTCCATCGCGACATCAAGCCGGCCAACGTCATCATCGACGACGCCGGCAACGTGAAGGTGGCCGACTTCGGCATCGCCCGCGCCGTTTCGGGTGGAGCGGGCGACCTGACCCAGACGGGGACCGTCATGGGCACCGCCACCTACTTCTCGCCCGAACAGGCCCAGGGACAGGATGTCGATCCCCGTTCGGATCTCTACTCGCTGGGCGTCGTGCTCTACGAGATGCTCACCGGTCGTCCGCCGTTCGCGGGTGATTCGCCGGTTGCCATCGCCTACAAGCACGTACAGGAGCCGGTCCCGCCGCCTCGCACCATAGTGCCCGCCATCCCCACGGGCCTCCAGGCGATCTGTCTGAAGCTCATGGCCAAGCGGGTGTCGAATCGCTACGCCAGCGCCGAGGACCTCAAGGCCGACCTGCAGCGATTCCGGGCCGGCGAGCCGGTTCTGGCCGAACAGGAGCTCGAGGAGATGCGAGCCCGCCGGGCAGCACGAGAGACCGACGAGCCCACCCACGGGGTGGCAGCGGTCGGTGGCGCCGCGGTACTGGGTGGGGCGGCGGCGGTCGCCGCCGGTGCGGCCGGAGACCCGACCCGGATGCAGGCAGCCGTGCCGTCCGGGGCCATGGCCGCAGGAGAGGTGGGAGGCGGGGCCGCCGGCGCCGCCGTGGCCGGTCAGGACAAGCCGTCGCGCACCGGCGTCTTCATCGCCATCGGCGTGGCTCTCCTGTTGGGGCTGGCCGGGTTGCTCTTCGCGCTCAACGGCTTTCTCACCGACGATGGCAACGGCGATCTGGTGACGATGCCGGGCGTGATCGACCTGCCCGTCGAGGACGCCATGCTCCGGCTGGTCGAGGAAGGATTCAGTCGCAACAACATCACGCAGGTCCCGGTCGAGGCTCAGGAGGGTGTCGCCGCGGGCATCGTGGTCGGCCAGGATCCTCCGGCGGCCCGTCGGGTGCAGAAGGATGCCCGGATCACCCTCGAGGTGACGTCCGAAGCGGAGCTGGTCGTGGTGCCCGACGTCGCGGGCGAGACCGAGGACCGGGCCGGGATCATCCTGGACGATGCCGGGTTCATCAAGGTCCTCCCCGATCGCGTTGCCAGCGACGACGTCGAGGAAGGCATCGTCATCGGCACCCGACCCGCTGCAGGGGAAGAAGCCGATCCCACGCAGAGGATCATCCTCGTCGTTTCCTCGGGGCCCGCCGATGCGACGGTCCCCAATCTGCTGACCCTCGACCGTGAGCAGGCCGAAGTCGCGCTGGCCGATGCCGGCCTCGTCGGCTCGTTCGAGAATCGTGAGGTTCCGTTCGGTAGCGACGACGTGGGCAAGGTCGTCGACCAGGACCCCGCGGCCAACACCGAGGCCACGCGGGGAGACACCGTGCAGGTCTTCCTCGGCGTCGAGGGGCCCGAACCGACCACCACGACCACCAGCACGACGTCGACGACGACATCGACCACGACAACGACCAGCACGACCAGCACCACCCTGGCGCCGTGACTCTGGCGCGGCGGTACGGGAGAACCCGATGCCGAAGGCGGCGCGGCGGATTATCGCTGCGCCAAGCAGGAGAGTCAGGCTGCGGAGCAGCGGCACGGGAGAACCCGATGCCGAAGGCGGCGCGGCGGATTATCGCTGCGCCAAGCAGGAG
This sequence comes from uncultured Acidimicrobiales bacterium, assembly GCA_963695075.1. GTDB lineage: Bacteria > Actinomycetota > Acidimicrobiia > Acidimicrobiales > CAWCAL01 > CAWCAL01. The sequence goes on along the minus strand of CAVOFR010000002.1, from coordinate 45,029 downwards.
AGCCAGTTCCTGAGTAGCGCATGGCCGGCGGTGGTTAGGACCGACTCGGGGTGGAACTGCACACCCTCGACCGCGTGGGTCCGGTGGCGCAGTCCCATGACGACGCCGTCATCGGTCTCTGCGGTGATCTCGAGCTCGTCGGGCACCGAGGCCCGATCGATCACCAGCGAGTGGTAGCGGGTGGCTTCGAGCGGCTGCGGAAGCCCGTCGAACAGGCCGCGACCCTCGTGGTGGATGGGGGAGGTCTTGCCGTGCATTACATGGGGGGCCCGGACCACCTCGCCTCCGTAGACGTCGCCGATGCACTGGTGACCGAGGCAGACGCCGAGAACCGGCGCGACCCCCGCGAAGCTGGTGACGACGTCGCGCGAGATCCCGGCATCCTCGGGACGCCCGGGACCCGGACTGATCAGCACGGCGTCGGGTTCCATGGCGAGGGCGCCGTCGACTGTGATCGCGTCGTTGCGGTGGACGATCGGCTCGACGCCCATCTCGCCCAGGTATTGAACGAGGACGTACACGAAAGAGTCGTAGTTGTCGACGACGAGCACGCGCATGGAGCGCGACGGTACCCGGCCCCGGAGCCGGGATGGTCCCGGTTTTGCCGCCCCCGGCCGATCCGTCTCCTATTCTCGGGACCATGGCACGACCGGCGAAGCGCAAGTACGAGGGTGGACGAGTGACGGCGAAGGGCACCAAGCCCGGTGATCGTCCCTCCTTCGGATCGTCTGGGGACGGTCAGCCCGAAGCCTCCTCTCGCTACACACCACCCATACCGGCCGACCAGAAGGTCAGCCCCACATGGGTGGCGGTTCTCATGTTCGGACTGCTCGGCCTGGGCGTCCTGATCATCTTCCTGAACTACGTCGACATCGTGCCGGGCGGGCGCTCGAACTGGTATCTACTGGGCGGCCTCGGGCTGATTCTCGGGGGCATCATCACCGCGACGCAGTACCACTGATCCGGCGGCACTTGTCTCGTCATGGTCCGACCACCGACAATGACCAGTATGAAAGGCATCATCCTCGCGGGGGGGACGGGCTCGCGGCTGCATCCCATCACCTTGGGAACGTCCAAGCAGCTGCTCCCGGTGTACGACAAACCGATGATCTACTACCCGATCTCGGTGCTCATGCTGGCCGGGATCCGCCAGATCCTCATCATCACGACACCCGACGAGTCGGCCGCGTTCCGGCGGCTTCTGGGTACGGGTGAGCAGTGGGGAATCGAGCTGTCCTACGAGGTCCAGCCCAGTCCCGACGGCCTGGCCCAGGCCTTCATCATCGGAGCGGACTTCCTCGACGGATCGGGATGCTCGCTGGTGTTGGGCGACAACCTGTTCTACGGCGCCGGGCTTTCCGACCAGCTGGGGAAGGCGGCGACCAAGGAGTCGGGTGCGACCGTGTTCGGGTACCACGTCCGCGATCCCGAGCGGTACGGCATCGTCGAGCTGGACGAGTCGGGTCGGCCGCTGTCGATCGAGGAGAAACCGACCGATGCCCGCAGCAACTGGGCGGTCACCGGTCTCTACTTCTTCGACGGGAGGGTGGTCCAGGCGGCCGAGCTGGCCGAGCCGTCCGATCGGGGCGAGCTCGAGATCACGTCGGTGATCGACTACTACCTCGAGCGCGACGAGCTCGAGGTCCGTCAGCTCGACCGCGGTTACGCCTGGCTCGACACCGGGACCTTCGACTCGATGGTCGAGGCGTCCGAGTTCGTCCGGGTCATCCAGCACCGCCAGAGCGCGCAGATCGCCTGTCTCGAGGAGATCGCGTTCGAACAGGAGTGGATCAGCGCTGACGACGTGCGGGCAGCCGGCCGTGAGATGGAGCAGAACTCCTACGGCCAGTATCTCCTGAAGCTGGCCAACGGCGATCCTCGCTAGCAGGGGCGATCTCCGACGACGCTCCGCCTGTGGACAACCAGATCGATCAAATCACGCTGTGTGCGGTCGAAATGGTGACGCGGAGTGGTGTTCGGTGACGAACCGGTTGACGTGGCGTGACCGGACGATGACGGGCAGTGGTCTTGTCCACACGGTGTGGATAGCGCTCAATCCTCGACAGGGGTCACCAGATCCATCTCGTCCTGGCAATGGCGGGGTGGATCGGGCATCTCGTCGTTGGCGACGGTCATCCGCACCTCGGTGCCGCACACACTGCACCGGTACATGATCTTGACGCTACGGAGCTCGCCGGCCGGGGGTGGCTCGGGTGTGGGGCGGGCCAGGCCACCGAGCATCACGAACCCGAGCTTGAGGATGGCGGCCATCGCCACGATGGTGAGGGCGACCCTTCCCGTCGACTCGTCGGTCAGCCACAGGAGCAGTCCGAACAGGACGACCAGCGATCCCCAGAACAGGGCGCGACGACCGATCGACCCGGAGGACTTCATGGTCGGACCCTAGGGGCTCGGGCGTGCCGACCTACCGTCGACCCGTCAACCATGAACTTTGTGCGCTGGCTCGCACCTGTGTACCGCCAGGGCACAAAGTTCAGAGGTTGTCTCGGTCAGCCGAGGCGCTCGATGATGGTGGCGTTGGCCATACCGCCGCCCTCGCACATCGTCTGCAGGCCGAAGCGGCCCCCTGTGCGCTCGAGCTCGTTGAGGAGAGTGGTCATCAGCTTGGTGCCCGAGCAGCCGAGAGGGTGACCCAGGGCGATGGCGCCGCCGTTGACGTTGACGTTGCCCATGTCGGGGCGCAATTCCTTCTCCCAGGCGAGGACGACCGAAGCGAACGCCTCGTTGACCTCGAAGAGGTCGATGTCGTCGACGCTCATGCCGGCCTTCTCCAACGCCTTGGCGGTCGACGGGATGGGCCCGGTCAGCATCGTGACGGGATCGACTCCGGCCAGGGCGAAGGTGTGGAAACGGGCCCGAGGGGTGAGGCCGAGCTCCTTGGCCTTCTCCTCGCTCATGATCAGCGCGGCCGAGGCGCCGTCGGTGATCTGTGAGGAGTTGCCGGCGGTGACCTTTCCATCGGGCTTGAACGCCGGCTTGAGGTTGGCCAGCGTCTCGGCTGTGGTGCCGTCGCGGATCCCCTCGTCGGCCTTCACGAGCTCGTCGCCGGGGATGAGGTCGCCCGAGTCGCGGTCGCGGGCGATCGAGGTCACCGGGATGATCTCGTTGTCGAATCGGCCCTCGTCGCGGGCCTGGGCGGCGCGTCGCTGGCTCTCGGCGCTGAAGGCGTCGAGGTCCTCGCGGGAGAGGTCCCACTTGTCGGCGATCATCTCGGCCGAGATTCCCTGCGGAACCAGGCCGCCGCGGTCCTCGTAGCGGGCGTTCATGGCGTCGGTGAAGGGGAAGCCCATTCCCTTGCCGATCGATGCTCCCATCGGGACGAGGCTCATCACCTCGACGCCGGCGGCGACGACGATGTCGTGGGCGCCCGCCATGACCGCCTGGGCCGCGAAGTGGGCGGCCTGTTGCGACGACCCGCACTGGCGGTCGACGGTGGTGGCGGGCACGGTCTCGGGCCAGCCCGCAGCCAGGACGGCGTTGCGGCCGACGTTGAGCGACTGCGCGCCGGTCTGCATGACACAGCCCATGATGACGTCCTCGACCAGTTCGGGATCGAGGTCGTTGCGCTCGGCGAGAGCTTTGAGGACCTCGGCGCCCAGGTCGGCCGGATGCCAGCCCGAGAGCTTTCCGTTGCGCTTTCCGCCGGCGGTGCGGACGGCATCGACGATGACTGCATTCGGCATGGGAGCTCCCCTGGAAGGTTGTGGCGACGTCGGTGCCATCGCCGGCGACTTGACCGTTGGGTCAAGTCTGCTGGCGCGGGGTCGAAAGGGCCAAACCCGACCGGCCTCGGCCGAAATCTGGTCCCGGACCGTCGATTCCCGACGGTCCGGGCGGGGCAGTTCGGCTCGGGCGGGAAGAAACCTGCCCGGCGGAATGAAGAAACGGGCGGGCCGACCCGTCGAATCGGGTATGGACCCCATCACCCGATCCGACTGCGACCATGGATAGGGCGATGGTGGCCGACCAACCCGGGAGCGCGATGACCGATCTGGAGCGGGCCCGCGGGGGCGACCAGCGGGCCTTCGGATCGCTGCTCCGAGCCGAGGACGGCGGCTGCCGGGCCTTGGCCTACCGCATCCTGCGTGACCGCGACGCGATGGACGACGCACTCCAGGATGCCTACCTCAAGGCCTGGCGGAAGCTCGACGGCTTTCGCGGTGAGAGCGGCTTCGGTTCGTGGCTGTACCGCATCGTCTACACGACCTGCCTCGACCACGTTCGCCGTCGCCGCCCGACCGAACCCCTCGACGATCGCCTCCCCCCTTCGCCGTCGGCCGGTCCGGCGGCGGCGGCCGAGGCCCGGGTCACGCTGGATCGGGCCCTGGCCGAGCTGTCGGTCGAGCACCGGGCGATGCTCGTGCTGATCGACGGAATCGGTTTGCCCTACGCCGAGGCGGCGGAGGTTCTCGGCCTGAAGGAGGGAACGGTCGCTTCGCGACTTCACCACGCCCGCATCGCCATGCGCCGAGCCATCGGCGATGACGCGATCGATGAGGAACCCACCGATCCGAGAGAAGGAGAGGCCCGATGAACACGCCTCATGACGACGATCCGGGTGCCGAGCTTCTCGACGTACCGGACCACGGCCCCGAGTTCTGGGACCGTCTCGATGCCGGCCTGGCCGGCGAGCCCCGAGCCGATGTGGTGCCTCTGGCGCCGGAGCGAGCCTCACGACATCGCGGTCGCGGCGTGCTGCTGGCCGCCGCGGCGATCGTCATCCTGGGCGGCATCGGGGCCTACGTCGCCCTCCGGGGTGACGGTGACAGGGGACCCGACGTGGCCGTCGACCCGGAGACGGTGCCCACGAGCACGCCGGAGGTGACCGGGGTCGCCCCGGAACCGACCGACTCCACCCAATCGGTGAGCGCGACCGTGGAACGGACCGGGCCGTTCGTGGGTCGGCCGACCACGTTCGAGCTGACCACGACGTTCGACGGCGCGATCATCCTCCGGGGTGAGGAGGAGACGTACGGGTACTCCGCTCAGACCGGTCTGACCTGGTACGACAGCGCCACGACGAGCCGGAGCGCGATCGATCCGCTCTGGGGTGACTCCTCGGTGCGGTCGATTCTCATGGCGGACCTGGCCGACTCGGTCCGCTTCGCCGGGATCGGCGAGGTCGTCGAGGTCGATGGCCGCCGGGCCATCAGCGCGACCGTCGAGTTGGCCGACGACGCCTCGGCCGGGACCGCCGATCTGACCGCCGAGGTCGTCATCGACGACGAAACCGGTCTCATGCTCGAGGCGACGGTGACCGAGGCCGATGGGACGGTGGTCGAGACCGTCACGCTGTCCGACATCGAGTTCAGCACGGAGGCGGCCGACGTCGGGGGAGCCCTCGACACGGACTCGGAGTGGGTGGTCCACGATGGCGTCCCGACCGAGCCGGTCGTGGGTGACGGCTACTACGTGCCGGTCGGCATGGATCCGGTCCGGGTGTTCACCACGACCAAGGCGGTCGGAACCGGATCGGAGGCGACCAACCCGGTCACCGAAGGGGCGTACGTGGTCGAGGTCGAGACCGCACCCTGGCACCGGTCGAGGATCATCGTCCTCGGCGGCGGCACGGGAACCTGGACCGACCCGCTCGGAGCCGAAGGCCGGATCTTCGAACGGAGTCCGGCAATCCCCGACGGTGGCGTTCTGGCCGGAGTCGAGGGCGAGCTCTCGGACACGCCGCCCATCGCACCGAGTGCCTGGTTCGAGCTCGGCGACGAGATCATCGCCGTCGACCGCCTCGTCGACCCCGGCACCGCCGATCGGCTGTGGACGCTGGAGGTACGAGAGGAGGATCCCGTCGACACGGTCGCCTTGCCGGAGGTCACCTGGGCATGGGGCGAGGAGCAGACAGCGTTCGCGTTCGAAGGTGGCCGGGTCGTGGCACGACGTCTCTCGGGCGGGATGGCGGGATCGACGTCCTTCCTGCGGGCCGCCGACGAGCTCTGGTGGGAACCCGCCGGCGCCGAGCCCCGACCGATCGACATCGGGCCCGAGCCGGTCGTCCTGTTCGACGCGTTTCTCGGCGAGGGTGAGGTCTTCGTGATCTACGGCGACGCACCACCGCAGCTCTCGGGCCAGGAACCGAGCGGCGATCTCATCCTGCAACGGATCGCTCAGCCGCGGTCGGAGGCAACGGTGCTGGGACCGTCGGTGGGCGTCGAGTACGGCGTCGGAGCGGTGAGCAGCAGAGGTCCGCGGATCGTCGTCTCTGCCGGAGCCGACCTCGGCGAGTTCTTCTCGTTCCACGACATGGCCGGCAACGAGCTGGACCTCTCCACCAACCCTGTTCCCGTCGGCCACCGCTACGGGCAGCCGCCTGCATATGAGCACGCGGCTCTGGGCGCCGACTGGACGACACTGGCCTTCGTCGAGGGGCCGGACTGGTCCCAGGAGGAGCAGGCCGAGGTCGGCGACTGGCAGCTGGTCGTCGTCGATCTCGACAGCGGTGCGGAGACCACGCGGATCCCCCTGTTCGACCGGGGCACGGTCGAGGTGTCCCATCTCGACTTCGACGGGACCTGGGCCGTCGTCTCCCGGGACGATCAGGTCATCGACCGAGCCGAGCCGCTGGCCGCGCTGGCGGTGGACACCCGTGACGGCTCGATCACCGAGATCGAAGGTTCAGCTGGCATCGCCACCGTGAAGCGGTAGGCGCGCCCGACCCGGCTGTCACACACCCTGCGTACGGTGGATCTCACCTCCCCTCCCGGCACCATCCGGCACAACCGACCCCCTCGCCTGACCGAAACCTGGTCCTTCACCGTCGCTGAGCGACGGTGACGAGGGGGGAGAAGCGCCGACTCCCGAGGGGAGATCCTCCCATGCGTTCCTCCGACGAGGCTGCGGTGGTCGTCTTCGACCGTCAGCACGGCCTCATCACCCGGGCCCAGGCCCTGTACGAGATCGAGATGACCGAGTCGGCGGTCGATCGCCGGCTTCGTTCGGGAGAGTGGATCAAGCTCGAACCCGGCGTCTATCGCCATGTCCATCGTCCGGCCACGTGGGAGTCACGGATGCTCGCCGCCTGCCTCGGGCTCGACGCCGTCGCCAGTCACCGGTCGGCCGCTCGGCTCTGGGAGCTCGAGGGTGTCCCATGGCGCGGGCTCGAGATCACCATGCCGTTTCCGCGCCAGCACGGTCGCCGGCGGCACGATCTGGTGATCCATAGAAGCAATCAGCTGCACCTGGCCGAGCCGCTCGAGCGCAACGGTGTCCGCACCACCGGCATCGGTCGGACCCTCCTCGACCTGGCGGCGGTCTCGTCGATGGAGAGGCTGGAGTTCGCGCTGGACGACGCCCTGCGCCGTGAGCTCGTCACCGGCGACGAACTGTGGCGCACCCTCCGACGTCATGCCAGACGGGGTCGCAACGGCATCCAGAAGTTCCGCCTGCTCCTCGAGCGCCGGGTGCCACCAACCAGTGCCGAGGGGGCGGCCCTGCCCGACAGCCTTTTCAATCGAGCCGTCGCCCGACTGCTCGAGCAAGCCGGTCTGGGCCCGTTCCAGGTGGAGCACGTCGTCACCGACGGCCTCCGTCGTATCGCCCGGGTCGATCTGGCCTGGCCGGACGAGAAGCTCGCCATCGAGGCCGACAGCATCCGGTACCACTTCGATCACCACACCTTCCAGCGCGATCGGATGAAGCGCAACGAGCTCCAGTTGCTCGGCTGGGACGTACTGGCATTCACCTGGCAGGACTACCTCCACCGCAAGCAGTGGATCATCGCCACCGTGCGTCAGTCCCTCCGCCAGCGAACTCGAGATGCAGAAGCGTCGCTCTTCGACGCTGGCGGACCAGATTTCGGACCGGAGCCGGCGTAGCCGGGTGTCGGTCGACGCAGCGATCCGGTAGAAAGAACCCACGGACGCTGACAAACAGGGGGCCGACCGTGAGCGCCACAACCAATGCCGACATCCAGGCCAGGGTCGAGGGGAAGACGATCCCGGATCTCTTCCTCGCCACCATCGCCGAACACGGTGACGCCGTCGCTCTGCGATGGAAGAACGACGACGACTCGTGGGGTGAGCTGACCTACGCGGACTGGGCCGATCAGATAGCGCGCGTCGCCGACGGACTCCGCGCCAGGGGTGTCGGCCATGGCGATCGGGTCATGCTCATGCTGCGCAACACCCCCGAGTTCCACGTCGCCGACGTGGCCTGCCTCTTCCTGGGGGCCACGCCGGTCTCGATCTACAACTCTTCGCACCCCGAGCAGGTCGCCTACCTCACCAACAAGTCCCAAGCAACCACGGCCATCGTCGAGGACGTGGGGTTCCTCGAGGCGTTCCTGAAGGTGCGCGACGAGCTCGACACGCTCCGGCACATCTGTCTCGTCAAGGATCCCGACGGTGTGGCCGACCCCGACTCCACGTGGGCCGATCTGATGGGATCGGAACCGCTCGATCTCGTCGAAGCGGCCAAGGTCGCCCAACCCGGCGACCTCGCCACGGTGATCTACACGTCCGGCACCACCGGCCCGAGCAAGGGTGTGATGCTCGACCACAACAACATCGCGTGGACCATCGAGTGCCTGAAGGAAGCGTTCCCCATCGACGAGTACGCGGGGAAGCGTGTCGTCTCCTACCTGCCCATGGCCCACATCGCCGAGCGCATGACCAGCCACTACATGATGCTGGCTCTCGGCTACGAGGTCACCACCTGCCCGGTCCCGGGTGAGATCGCGGCCTACGCCGGCCAGGTCCACCCCAACCTCATATTCGGGGTCCCGCGCGTCTGGGAGAAGGTCTACGCCGGTGTGAACGCGGCTCTCGCCGCGGACCCCGAGAAGAAGAAGGCGGTCGACGAGGCGCTGGAGACGGCGGCCCCGATCGCGGCGAAACTGGCATGGGGGACCGCCACCGACGAGGAGAAGGCCACCTACGACTTCCTCGACGAGGTGGCCTTCTCCACCATCCGCGGGCTGGTCGGACTGGACCAGGTCGACGCGGCCATCACCGGCGCCGCTCCCATCCCGGCAGACATGCTGGCCTGGTTCCGCACGATCGGGATCAACCTGTCCGAGATCTACGGCCTCTCCGAGACCTCGGGCCCGATGACCTGGGAGGCGACCAAGGTCAAGCCCGGCTACGTGGGGGTCGCCTGCCCGGGCGTCGAGGTCAAGCTCAACGAAGAGGACGGCGAGGTTCTCTGCCGGGGCGGCAACGTCTTCCGCGGCTACCTGGACGATCCCGAGAAGACCGCAGAGGTCCTCGACGCCGACGGCTGGTTCCACTCCGGTGACATCGGAGAGTTCGACGAGGACGGGTACCTCAAGATCGTCGATCGGAAGAAGGAGCTGATCATCACCGCGGGCGGCAAGAACCTGTCGCCGTCCAACCTCGAGGCTCGACTGAAGATGATCCCGCTGGTGGGCCAGGCCTGCGCCATCGGCGATCAGCGGCCGTTCGTGTCGGCGCTGCTGGTGCTCGATGCCGATGTCGCTCCGGGTTGGGCCGCCGAACGGGGGATCTCGTACGACTCGCTCGACGATCTGGCGCAACATGCCGATGTTCGCGCCGAGATCGAGGCCGGCCTTCCCGCCGCGATGGAGGGGTTCAACAACGCCGAGAAGGTGAAGAAGATCACCATCCTGGGATCCGAGTGGATGCCCGACTCCGAGCTGCTGACCCCGACGTCCAAGCTGAAGCGCCGGGGCATCCACGAGCACTTCGCGGAAGACATCGAAGCGATGTACGCCAAGTAGGGGCCTTCCCGAGCCGGATATGGAGTCGCTCACCTACACCTGATGTAGCTGAGCGACTCCATATCCGGTCGAGCGGTCCGGGTAACGTCACCGCTCGTGGCGTCCGACTCTCCCGAACCTCTGTTGGCCTGCGACGGGCTGGTCAAGACGTACGGCGATCGCCGAGTCGTCGACGCGGTCTCCTTCTCGGTGGCGCCGGGGGAGACCTACGGGTTGCTCGGCCCGAACGGCGCGGGCAAGACCACGACCATCTCGATCGTCGCGGGCATTCTCGGCGCCGAGGCCGGAACGGTCCGGGTGGCGGGCCACGACGTCTCGCCGGGCAATGCCGGGTCCCGAGCAGCGATCGGGCTCGTGCCCCAGGAGATCGCCCTCTACCCCGATCTCTCGGGTCGCGAGAACCTCCGGTTCTTCGGCCGCCTCCAGGGACTGAAGGGCACCGCTCTGAAGAGCCGCGTCGACGAGGTGCTCGAGGTCGTGGGGTTGGGCGATCGGGCCGGAGATGCGCTCGAGGAGTACTCCGGTGGGATGAAGCGCCGGTGCAACATCGCCGCCGGCATGCTCCACCGGCCCCGGTTGCTGATCCTGGACGAGCCCACCGTCGGGGTCGACCCCCAGAGCCGCAACGCCATCCTCGCCGCGGTCGAACAGCTGGCGGTCGAGGGCATGGCCGTCCTGTACACGACCCACTACATGGAAGAGGCCGAGCGGCTGTGCGATCGGGTGGGCATCCTCGATGACGGCGTGCTCGTGGCCGAAGGAACGCGCGACGACCTGGTCGAGGCGAGCGGTCTCGGTGAGGAGGAGGTCGAGGTCGTCACCCGGACCGGTCCCGATCTGGAGGCCGTGTTCCTGGCGCTGACCGGCAAGGCGCTTCGGGACACGTGAAGTCCCTCGGCGCCGCGGTCACGGTCGGCCGCGTCGAGCTCGCCCGCCGGATCCGGGACTGGTCCTTCCCCATCCAGGGCATCATCGGGCCGGTGGCCATCGCCGTCATCGTGGGCGTGGCGTTCGGCGGCGTGGGAGACGAAGAGGCCGTCTCGATCGGCATCGTCGACGAGGACGGCAGCGCCGAGTCGCAGGCCCTCGTCGAGGGTCTGTCCGAGGTCGCGGAGGAACAGGACGGGTTCACCCTCGAGCAGCTCGACTCGAGGGATGCGGCCCTGGCATCGATCGACGACTCGGGGGGAGCGGCGATAGTCGTGCCGGAAGGTTTCGTCACGAACATGCGAGCGGCCGAACCGGCCCCCTTCGAGGTCCTCGCTCACCCGGACGACCCGGTCGAGCGAGCGGTGGCCGAGTCGGTGGCGGGCGATCTCGCAACCCGGTTCAGCATCAGCCGGACCGTGGTGGCCGGGCTCTTCGTCAGTGGCGAGGACGTGCCGGTGGAGCTGATCGACGAGGCGATCGCTGCCGGTGCTGCACCGGTCACCCTCGACTCCCGTCCCGTCGACGACTGGAGTCCGCTGACCTACTTCGCCCCGTCCATGGCACTCCTCTTCCTCTTCTTCGCCATCGGGGGCGTGGCCCGGTCGCTGTTGACAGACGATCGGCTCGGCGTCCTCCCGAGGCTGCTGGCCGCACCGTTCCCGTCGTCGGGCCTGCTCTGGGGCCGCGGTGGGGCGTCGTTGATCCTGGCCGTGCTCAGCATGAGCTCGGTGCTGCTTGTCGTGGGTGGGGTGTTCGGCGCAGATCTGGGCCCCTTGCGATGGACCGTGCCGGTGTTGTTGACGAGCGCCACGTGCGTGGCCGGCCTCGGAGCACTGATCGCCGGTCTGGCCCGGACCGAGGCCCAGGCCGATTCCTGGACCAGCATCATCGCGTTCACTCTGGCACTGGTCGGTGGGTCGTTCGTGGCGCCCGGTGGGATGCCTGACGCCCTCCGCACGGTGGCTGCCTACACGCCCAACGGACGGGCCCTCCAGACCTACGTCGACCTCGTGGCCGGCGCCGCGGGCCGGAGCGAGGCGATCGCGGCCGTCGTGGTGCTGTTGATCTTCACGTTGGTCACGGGCGGCATCGGCATGTTCCTCCAGCGGCGGAGGCTGGCCTCGTGAGTGCCGGCGACGCGATCGCCGCGGTCTGCCGGAGTGAGCTGTTGCGGACGGCCCGCGACCGCACCGCGCTGTTCTTCGCCCTCCTGCTACCGGTCATCCTCATCGGCATGTCGGCCATCTTCGCCGGGGGAGACACCAGCGTCGACCTGGGGGTGTTCGACCCGGCGGGAGAGGTATCGGCCGAGCTCGAGCGGAGCTCGGCTGTGACCGTGATCCGGTACGACCGTTCCGACGAGCTCGAGCGAGACGTGCAGACCGGACGGGCCGACGCGGGCCTGCTCGTGGCCGAAATCGAGGGGGTGGGGTATTCGGGTCGACTCCTGATCGATCCGACCCGGCAGGCGACCGATCCCGCCCGGTTCGCGGCTCGTGACGCCATCCGCGATGTGGCAGCTTTCGACACGACGGTTCAGGCGCTGCGGGATTTGCAGGATCTGGACCCCGACGCTGCCGAGGCGGCCGCGGCGGGGGTCATCGACATCACCCCGGTGACCGTCGAGTCCACCCTGGTCGGATCGGGACAATCCGAGTCGGAGGATTCCCGCACCTATGCGGTGTTGGGCAACCTGATCCTGTTCATGTTCATCAACTCGATGGCCATCGGCGGTCAGCTGGTCGGAGCCCGACAGCTCGGAGTGATCCGGCGCAGCCTGGCCGCACCCGTCTCTCCGGTCGGCCTGGCGTCGGGGTTCATCGTCGCTCGCTTCGTGTTCGCGCTCCTCCAGGCAGGCATCATCCTGGTCGTCGGGGCGGTGCTGTTCGACGTGGAGTTCGGCAACCCGGTCGCCGTTGGATCGATCGTCGTCATGTTCGCGTGCATCTCTGCCGCGGCCGGCCTCATCCTCGGCACGCTGGCCAAGACCCCCGACCAGGCTCCCGCCATCGGTGTGCCGATCTCGATCGGGTTCGCCATGTTGGGTGGCTGCATGTGGCCGCTCTTCATCGTCCCGGACGTGGTCCGACAGGTCGGGCACCTGACTCCTCACGCCTGGGCGGTCGATGGCCTCGTCGATGTCGCCTTCGACGGTGGATCGATCACCTCGATCGGCGTCGAACTCGCCGTTCTGACCGGATTCTCGGTCGCTCTCGGAGCGATCGCGGCGCGGAGTCTGCGCGGTCTGACCGCTTCCTGAAGGCTCCGCCGCGAGGTTTCTCGGCTCCGAGTTGACGCCGACCCCTCGGGGACGGTTTCGTATCCTCTCCATGCATTCGGACGGACCAACCTCAGGAAGCGGATTCTCAGCGGCGATTCCGGGATCGAGGCCCGCATCCGAGCACGGCCCGACGGTGGATTGCTCCGACCTGGTCGACTCGCTCCACGAGCAGAATCTCCGGCTCCTCGCCGAACGGTTCTCGCTGACGATGGCGATCGCCGTCCACCGGTCGCGGTCCGCTGCTGACCGGATCCAAGTGGTGGCACCCGAGTTCGGGTCGCTCGCCCCCACCGATGCGATGGTGCTGTTCGATCAGGTTCGGCTCGTCCTGGAACGGCGGGCCCCGTCCGCCGAGATCGAGGCCGGCGAGGGTATCCGGGTCGGCGTGGTCACGTCGGGACCGCTGTCCCGGGCCGCGTATCTGCTCGGCGACCTCGACCCTCCCGGAGCTCCCGATGAGAACGGGGACGAGGCCACCCGACGACGGGCGCAGCTCGTCTCGGCCGCAGCCGGTCTCGGCGGTCTCGTCCATTCCCTCGAGGCGACCGCCCGGCGGCCGGACCCGGCCGATGTCGCCGTCGACGTCATCGCCGAAGCTGGAGTTCATCGGGTGTCGGTGCGGATCAGCGCTCCGGGCTGCGAGCCTGTCGAGTCCGTCGCGGTCGGTCCCCATCCCGCCCGGGCAGCAGCGGTGGCGGCGGCGCGCAGTATCGACCCCGACGCCAGGCTGGTGACGCTTCGGTGCACCGAGGTCGGCGGTGTGCCGGTCGTGCTCGCCGTCGTCTCGATCGGCCGGGGCGCCCCGGCCATGGGCATGGCCTCGGCGCGTGGGGGGCCTAATGCTGCAGTCGCTCGCGCCGCATACCGGGCGGCCGCCTCAGCGGCCTGATCGTCGAGCCTGATCGTCGAGCCGCGCCCGTGGACGAACTACGCGATGCTTGGGACTCATGAGACGAGCGCGTTTCCTCGGAGTAGGTTCCTTTGTGCCCCCGCTGGTGGTTACCAACGACGACCTCGCGGAGATCATCGACACCTCCGACGAGTGGATCCGCACCCGATCGGGGATCGAGGAACGCCACTGGGTGGAAGGCGACACGTCCACCGCTGATCTCGCCCACGAGGCCAGCACCCGAGCGCTCCAGGCGTCCGGCGTGGCACCCGAGGATCTCGACATGATCATCGTGGCGACGCTCAGTCCGGATCACGAGTTCCCGGGATCGGCATGCTTCCTCCAGGAGAAGATGGACCTGGGCGGTATCCCGGCCATGGACGTCCGCCAGCAGTGCTCGGGCTATCTCTACGGTCTGGCCACCGCCGACATGTACATCCGAGGCGGGATGGCCGACACGATCCTCCTGGTCGGAGCCGAGATCCACTCGAAGGGGATGGACGTCTCCGATGCGGGTCGCGACATCGCCGTGCTGTTCGGTGACGGAGCAGGCGCGGCCGTGCTCCAGGCCACCGAGGTGACCGACACGACCACCGATTCGCACATCATGTCCACCCACCTGCACGCTGACGGCAGCTACGCCCGCGAGCTCTGGGTCGAGGCCCCGTCGATGACGTATTCGCCGGATAGGTGGGCCGGTGACCTCGCAGATCCGTCCTGGGCCGACCGCAGGGCCCACTATCCGCAGATGAACGGGAAGGCCGTCTTCAAACATGCGGTGACCCGAATGCCCGAGGTCACCATGGAGGCGCTCGATGCCAACGGGTACACGGTCGACGATGTGGACCTGTTCGTGTTCCACCAGGCCAATCTGCGGATCAACGAGCTCGCGGCGAAGGCGCTCGGAGCGGAGGAGGACAAGGTCTTCAACACCATCCAGCGGTTCGGGAACACGACCGCGGCAACCATCCCGATCGGGCTCGCCGAGGCGCTCGAGGCGGGCCGGCTCGAGCCGGGCATGCTCGTGGCGTCGGCCGCGTTCGGCAGCGGCTTCACCTGGGCCTCGTCGCTGTTCCGGTGGTGACCCGATGACCCGCGGTGGCGTCCTCGGCGTGTTGTTCGGGGTGCTGTTCTACATCGGCGGTCTCACCAAGGCCGTCCTCACGCCCATCGAGAACGTCTTCTTCGGGTTCCCCAAGGGGATCCAGGTCGCGCTGTTCGTCGGCTTCATCGCCCTGTGGTTGTGGTTCGCCGGCCGGCGCCTGGCCCGGCGACGCGAGCTGTACCGCCAGGCCCAACGTCTCACCGTTGGCTGACCGGACCCGATGAGCCCAGCGAGCGGGTCCGCCGCGCGGAGGGTGCGCTGTCTGCACGAGGTGGTCGAGGTACCGGGCCATCCGGCGCCGTACGACCGGATCCAGATCCGTATCCACTACCTGGCCGAGCACGCGGGCTCCGAAGCCGAACGGATGTCGGGCGTGGTCCCCGCGGCGCGGGCGGCCACCCCGTGGCCGGTGGTGATGATCGTTCCCGGGGTGAACATCGCGCCCGAGTCCTATCGGTGGCTGGCCGTGCTCCTGGCCGAGCGGGGCTACGCCGTCGTCACCTACAGCTGGGTCGATGAGCTCTTCGGTGGCCACGTCGGATTGACCCCGGGCCTCGACCTGGAGCTGGCCCACGCCGATCGCTACGGCACGGGACCGACCGGCACCGCGATCGGCCCGATCCTCGGCCACCTCGCCGATCCCGGCCCGGTGCTGCAGGGCTGTCTCGACCTGAACCGGGTGGCCCTGGGAGGTCATTCGGGCGGCGGCACCGTCGCGCTCCAGAGCGCGGACCAGCGGTGGGTGCCGGGCCTGCGTGGGGTGTTCGCCTACGCCTCGCACACGATGACCGCCACCGCTCTCGGCTGGCCCGAGGCGACGCTGGCACCGGTGCCGACCCCCTTACCCGTGTTGCTCATGGCCGGGTCGCGGGACGGGGTAATCGCGGCCAGCCGGGCGAGATACGGGACCGGCGACGGCCAGCACGATCCGGTCCGATCGACGTGGGAGCAGGCCGTGGATCCGGCGTCACCCGGCTCGTACCTGCTGTTCGGTGGTGCGACCCACTTCAGCTTCGTCGATCCGTTCGATCCGACCAGCGGCCGGTCGTTCCTCGAGGGTCCACCGGCCGATCCGAACCTCGATCAGCAGTTGAGAGCCCTGATGGCCGCGGTGGTGGGTGCGTTCCTGGACGAACACGTGGCTGCCGGTGTCGCGGCCGGGCCGACCGTGCCCGATCTGGTGGCCGACCACCCGCTGATCCTCGATCAGAGGCACCGTTCCGAGAGCGTCGACTCGCGTTGACACCCTTTGGGGCCACCGGTAGCGTGCTTCCGTAACGCTGTTCCGCTGACCGAAACAGTGAGCACAACGCCCGGACGGGCCATTCCAGAGGGGAGTGCGGGCGTGATGCGACGCCAGCGTTCCTGGCCGTGATGATCCTGTTGGGCGCTTGTGGCGCCAGCACCACCGAAGAGGCGGCGACCGACGGCGACGACACCTCCGGCGCTGACACCGACGAGAGCGGTACGACGGCCGGGACGGACACCTCAAGAGCTTCGGGTGGGGACGGTCCGGGGGTCAGCGCCGACGAGGTCGAGGTCGGGTTCATCATCACCGACCTCGACGCGGTGTCGAAGGCGCTCGATTTCGAGGTCCCCGATCAGGGTGACGAAGCCGCGCAGATCGAAGCGATCGCCGCCCACATCAACGCCACCGGGGGGATCGGCGGTCGTGACCTGGTCCCCGTCGTGCACGTCTTCAACGCCATCCAGGACACCCCCTCCAAGGAAGAGGAGCTCTGCCTCGGCCTCACCGAGGACGACAAGGTCTTCGCGGCCGTGCTCACCGGCCAGTTCCAGGAGAACGCCCGACCCTGCTACGCCGAGCGTGAGACGCTCATGCTCGACTACACCCTCTATCCCCTCGACGACGTGAGTATCTCCGAGACCGAGCCCTACCTCTGGCAGCCGGGGTTGCCCAGCTACGACGACGTCATCGCCGGGATGGCCGACGCCATCGCCACCACCGACTTCCTCGACGGAGGCGCCACGCTGGGGGTGGTCTCCATCGACAGCGAGCAGAACCGCCGGGTCTACGACGGCTCGCTGATCCCGACCCTCACCGATCTGGGCATCGAGGTCACCGACACCCAGTGGATCGATCCGACCGACACCTCCACCCTCCAGGCCGGACAGGACCAGGCCGTGCTGTCGTTCAAGACCAATGGCGTCGATCGGGTGGTGGTACTGGGCGGGTCCCGGCTGGCTGCCTTCATGATCGAGACCGGGCTGGGCCAGAACTACTCACCCGTCTACGCCATGTCCACCTTCGACAACCCCGAGTTCGCCATTCTCAACTACCCCGAGAACGTCGCCGGCACGGTCGGCGTGAGTCTGAGCCCGGGCGGGGACGTGGCCGACGACCAGTACCCCATGCCGGCCAACGAGGTCGAGGAGACCTGCCTCGACGTACTGGCCGAGGCGGGTCACACGTTCGAGACCCGAGCCAACGCCCGGACGGCGATGGGATTCTGCGACGCTGCGCTGATGCTCCAGGCCGGGGCCGACGGGCTCGACGGCGCGCTCAACGCAGCCTCGTGGTCCGAGTCGGTCGGTCAGTTGGGCGACGCGATGCAGCTGTCCAGCGCCTATGCCACGACGTTCGCTCCGGGCGACTTCTTCGGCGCGAGCGGCTACCGGGTGTTCACCTTCAGCGACGCATGCCAGTGCATGGAGCTGCAGGGCGAGACCGTCGAGTTCTGAGCCCGGGGCTTCGCGCGTGACGTCGGAGCCGACGCCGGTCGGGGAGGGCGAAGCGAGCGAGCCCGGTGGACGACCGCGCCGGTGGGTCGATGATGCCGGCCTCTGGGTGGTCGTGGCCGGTTCGGCGCTGCCGCTGGTCGCTCTGCTACGGCTGGATGCGGACGTCGCTGTTCGCGTCGAGCGATCGGCTGACGTCATCCGGATCACCTCGGCCCCCGTCGGGACGGCTGCGGCCGCGCTGATCGTGGCCGTGGTGGCGGGGGTGGTGTCGACCCGACTGCCGTCGCGCCCGGCGATCCCGGTGGGCGCGGCCGTCGCCGGTGCCGCGATGGTGGGGGCCGGGATCGTCGACGATCCGACCGCGTTCCTGGGCGTGCTCTGCGTCGCCGTCGCGGGCGGCGTCATCGGCCTCGTCCATCATCGAGGGGTCCTGGTGGGCTGTGCCGACGACGTTTCGTGTGTACGGCGCCTGTCCCGATGGTGGGCCGCCGCCGGCTCGGGGGCGCTGGCCGGCCTCGGGGCCAACATCTGGTGGTCGCCGACCGATGCCGACCTCCTGCAGGCCGGCGGGGTTCTCGTCCTCGTCGGGGCTGCGGTGTGCGCGGTGAAGGCCGGATCGTTCGTCGCCGAGAGCCCGGCGCAGCTCGCCGGAGCCTTCCGCCGTATTCGCCCCGGGATGGGTCGCATGGTGACGGTCTGGTTCGGCCTCGGCGTGTTGCTGGTCGGAGGGGCGCCGTCGGCCCGCCGGTTCATGGAGGAGCGCTGGGCTCTGGATCGCGGCGGCCAGGCCGCGCTGGTGGGCGGTGCGGTGCTCGCGGCCGTCCTCACCCTGGCCGTCGGCCACTGGTGGTGGGACGTCGCTCGGGTCGGTCGAACCGCTCGGCCGCGGATCATCGGCACGACGGCAGCGGTCGGAGCGGCGCTGGTCGGAGTGGGAGCATGGAGCTTCACCTATCCGGGCCTGGTGGGTGCGTGGCTTGTGGCCGGCGGTGCGCTGGCCGTCGCCGTGCTCGTGCTCGACGTCGCCGGGTTGGTGGGACTCGACCCGGTGCGCCGCACC
Source organism: uncultured Acidimicrobiales bacterium (assembly GCA_963695075.1). GTDB lineage: Bacteria > Actinomycetota > Acidimicrobiia > Acidimicrobiales > CAWCAL01 > CAWCAL01. The sequence goes on along the minus strand of CAVOFR010000002.1, from coordinate 26,334 downwards.
GAGATGAGCGTGGTTCAGCTGGCCGGCCTGTCCGCGGGAGCGATGCTGGGCGCCCAGGTGCTGGCGGCGTGGGACGGCGGTCGAGCGGCCCTGGTCGCGGCCGCGGTGCCGCTGACGCTGATCGGCTGGTTCGTCCAGCGCGGCGCGGTCCAACCGCCGGCTCCCGCGGTGTCCACGGTGGAGCGCCCGCTTCCCACCGCCGTGTCGGTCGTGGCCGGAGCACCGCTGCTGCGGTGTGAGCACCTCGACGTGGCCTACGGCACCGTGCCGGTGCTGTTCGACGTGTCACTCGAGGTGAACGAGGGTGAGCTCGTCGCCCTGCTCGGTACCAACGGCGCGGGAAAGACCACGCTCCTCAAGACCATCGCCGGTCTCCTCCAGCCGACCAGCGGGCGGGTGCGTTTCAACGGGGTCGACGTCACCACATTCCCGGCCGACTGGATGCCGGGCCTCGGGTTGTCCCACGTGGCGGGGGGCGACTCGCTGGCCGGAGCCCTGACCGTCGACGAGAGTCTGCGCCTGTTCGCCCGGTCGGTCGATCATGACCGCCACGCGGCCCGGATCGACCGGGCCTTCGAGGTCTTTCCCCGGCTCCACGAGCGGCGCGGCCAGACCGTGTCCACGCTCTCAGGTGGAGAGAAGCAGATGCTGGCGCTGGCGAAGGGGTTCGTCCAGGAGCCGCGGGTCCTGCTGATCGACGAGTTCTCGCTCGGCCTGGCACCCCTGATCGTCACGCATCTGGTTCCGATCATCGCCGAGCTCAACCGGGCGGGCACCGCGGTGCTGCTGGTCGAGCAATCGATCAGCACCGCGCTGTCGTTGGCCGATCGGGCGCTGTGCATCGAGAAGGGTGAGATCGTGTTCAGCGGCTCGGGCGACGAGCTGCGGGCGCGACCCGACCTGATCGAGACGGCCTACCTCGAGGGCATCGCCAAGGCGCTGGCCGAATGAACGGACTGGCGTTCGGATCGATGGTCGGCCTCGAGATCGGCGGGTTCGACGTGACCGGCCCGGTCCTGCTCCTCGGCCTGTTCACCGGGTTGAGCTATGGCCTGCTGGCGGTGGGTCTGGTGCTGGTGTACCGGTCCAGCCGATTCATCAACTTCGCCGGCAGCGCCATCGGTCTGTTCGCCGCCGCCCTGTTCGCGCAGGCGACGAACGTCTACGGGATCCCCTATTGGGTCGCCTTCCCCGGCGGTATCGCGGCGGGAGCACTGTTGGCCGGGTTCACCGAGAAGAGCATCGTGCGCCGGCTCGTCGGCGCGCCAAAGGTGCTCTCGATGGTGGCCACGCTCGGTCTGGGTCAGGCGCTCATCTTCTTCGCCCTGAGCATCAGCGGTGACAGCCTCCAGGGGCTCACCTTCCCGCAACCCCCGGGTTTCCCCGAGGGCGACGTCGGGGCGCTGTTCGTGAACCAGGCGTACACCGCGACCGCGATCCTCAGCCCCATCCTCCTGGTCGGGCTGGTGCTGTTCCTCCAGCGGTCGCGGTTCGGGATCGCCATTCGGGGGGCGGCGTCGAACCCCGATGCGGCCGCGACCTCTGGCGTGGATCCAGCGGGGATGTCGATGTTGAGCTGGTCGCTGGCCGGAGCGGTCGCCGCGTTCGCCACGATGATGTTCATTCCCACCCGCGGCGCCATCGTGCCCGACACGTTGGGGCCCGACCTCCTGTTGCGCGGGCTGGCCGCCGCGGCCATCGCCCGATTCAGGAGCGTGCCGGTGGCGATCGCCGCGGCGCTCGGTCTGGGGGTGGCCGAACGCGTGCTGGCGACCAACCCCGAGGCGTCCGGCTGGTTCGAGGTGCTGGCCTTCCTGGCCATCGGCGTGGCCGTCCTGTTCCAGGCGAAGCGCAATCGCCTCGATGCCGATGACAGCTGGGGACGGGGTCAAACTCAGAGCGTTCCTGCCCGCCGCCTACGAGCGGAGTGCCAGGCTGCGAGCGGTCGTCGCGGCAGGTGTCGTCGTCGTCATCGCCCTGCTGGCGATGGTGCCGATCTGGGCGTCCAACCGATTGTCCTTCATCCTCATCACGGTCATCGCGTTCGCGACGGTCGGGCTCTCGGTCGGACTGATCACCGGGGTGGGAGGCCAGCTGAGCCTGGGGCAGTTCGCGCTGGCCGCCATCGGCGCCGCGGTGTCGGTGAACGTGGTCGACGCATCGGGTCAGTTCATCGTGGGCCTGATCGCAGCCGGCGTCGCGGGTGCGGTCGTGTCGGCGTTGATCGGGTTGCCGGCGCTTCGGGTGAGGGGGTTGTTGCTGGCGGTGTTGACGCTGGCGTTCGCGCTGGCCACCAACGTGTGGTTGCTGAAGCAGGACTGGATGCTGGGTGACGGCGTGACACCGCCCGCCCGGTGATCGGGAATGTGACGGTGGAAACGGCGCGGGGCTACTACCTGGTGTCGCTGGCCGGGTTCGTGGTGTTGGCGCTGCTGGTGCGCAACCTGCGCCGAGGTCCGTTCGGTCGACGGTTGGTCGCGGTGCGGGACAACGAGGACGCGGCCCGGGCGCTGCGCGTGCGAGCCACCCGCACCAAGCTGGCGGCCTATGCCCTCGCCGGTGTCGTCGCCGCGGTGGGCGGGGCGATCTTCGGGCACGCCAACACGCAGCTGTCCGCGGCGCGATTCCCCCTCGTGGCCAGCATCGACGTGGTGGCGGTCACGGTCATCGGCGGGTTGGGTTCACTGCTCGGACCGGTCCTCGGGTCGATCTACCTCATCGGCATCCCGGCTGTCTTCGACGCCGACACCGAGGCGCTGTCGGTGCTGTCGGCGGCATGGTTGGCTCTGATCGTGCTGGTGCCCGCCGGGATGGTCGGGCTTCTCGAGGTCCCCCGCGAGCGGCTGATTCGATGGTTGGGGCGGTTCGCCGACCTGGAGGTCGATGAGCACGGGCGGATCGAGCCGGATCCATCCGGGGTTGCGACCGCTCCGGTGCTTCGGGAACGCGATGGGTCCGAAGCCGGGTCCGGCTCCGGCTCGCTGCTCGAGGCGGAGTTCCTGACCAAGCAGTACGGCGACCTGATCGCGGTCGATGCCGTCTCGTTGACCGTTCGACCGGGGGAGACCCTGGGCCTCATCGGACCCAACGGGGCGGGCAAGACGACGCTGTTCGAGATGATCAGCGGGTTCGTCCGGCCCGACACCGGGTCGGTGCGCTTCGACGGTGACGACGTGACCAGACGGTCACCCGAGCAACGGGCCGACGTGGGGTTGGTGCGGTCGTTCCAGAGCGCGACGCTCTTCCCGTCGATGACAGCGGTCGAGGCGGTGATGCTCGCGGTGGAAGCCGAGGTGCCGGCCCGATTGTGGGAGTCTATCGTCGGCGCCGATCGACCGGACCGCCGACGGCGGGCGCGGGCCCTCGAGTTGCTGGACCGTTTCGGAGTGGCCGACGAAGCCGAGCGAGAGATCGGCGAACTGTCGACCGGTACCCGCCGGGTGGTCGAGCTGTCGTGCGCCGTCGCCATGCGGCCGAAGCTGCTGCTGCTGGACGAACCGTCGGCCGGCATCGCCCAGGCCGATACCGACGCGTTGATCGCGACGCTGGCGCAGATCCGGGCCGAGACGGACATGACCTTCGTGGTCATCGAGCACGATCTGCCCCTGCTGATGGACCTGGCCGACCGCATGGTGGCGATGGAGGTCGGCCGCGTGATCGCCGAGGGCACTCCCGAGGAGGTCCGCCGGCACCCGGCCGTGGTCGAGTCGTACCTGGGCGGGGTGCCGGGGTAGGGGGCTGTTCGGCGGGCTCGTGGCAACCAACTGCCTGCAGTGGGGAGTCGTCCCCATGGCCAGCCTTGACCCGTCATGCGAGGTTCTCCTGAGGAAGAACCGACCTGGTCGTACTCGCTCCCACGGGTTGATGTGCGCCAGCGAGGGTCTGCTACCGACTGGCGCCGGTGGATCCCGGCGGCCGGTCACAGGTCGTCTGATGTCATTGATCACACGGTGTGATCAGTACTGATGGGAGGGGAAACATGAATCTCAAGCGGGCAGTTCGAATCGGGCTGGTCACGTCGTTGATCGTTGCGTCTCTGAGCTGGGCCGCTGCCCCGGCGTCAGCAGCGACGCTGCGCTGCAACGGCAAGATTGTCACGATCACGGGCACCAACGGGTCCGATGTCATCAACGGGACCCAGGGCAACGACGTCATTCACGGTCTCCGTGGAAACGACGTGATCCACGGTCTTGGTGGCAACGACAGCATCTGCGGCGCGAGTGGTATGGACACGATCTACGGCGATTCGGGCCGGGACTTTCTCGGCGGCGGGCCGCAGTCGGACAAGCTGTACGGCGGTGACGGACCCGACCGGATGATCGGCTACACCGGCAACGACCTCCTCCAGGGGGGCAAGCACGCCGACGTCATGATCGGTGGTGACGGCAAGGATCTGATCGACGGTGGCGCCAATGGTGGCGAGGCCCGAGGGAATGCTGGCCGCGACGCCTGCTATAACGCGACCGAGGGCAGAGGGTCTGGCTGCGAGGAGGACCAGCTTTGGTTGAGTCGCACATCCGGCGTCGAGCGCTCCGACATGCTGGAGATCCAGGACGACGAACGCGATTCCGATGTCAATGCTGTGCGGAACGTCCCTATCAACGGCCACGTATTCAGGAGGGCTATCGGCTGCCTGTGGATCCACCGCGACGACTGGTGCGAAATCGAGTACAACCTGGGCCGCCACTATCAACGCTTCGCAGCGTACGTCGGCACCGGTGACCGGTCCGAGTCGACTGCCGGCTCAGCGGTCTTCGAGGTCATCGGCGACGGTAACGTCATCTCGAGCACGATCGTTAGGTTCGGTGAGCACAGGCGAGTCGTTGCGAACGTGACCAACGTCCTTCGTCTCAAGATCCGGATCACGGGACTCGACAACGGCACTCACTACGACTCTACGAATCAGTGGTGGACCGAGCCGCGGGTCTCGGCTCGCCCGGGCCTCTACCCGGCCGGAGCGATCAACTGATCCGTGGTTCGGGTCCAGATGCGTCTTGACAGTCGGCGGGAGAACCCGCAAGGGAAGCATTCATCGGGATGGAGTAGCTTCCCTCAGATAGCAACTACATGGCGAAAAAGCTCAAGGGTGGCAGCTGATGTTCACGGTTCTTCATCGCAATGCTCAGGCTCATCGTTCACGGCGGTGGCAACACCGGCTCGTTCTGGTGCTCGTCACCATCCTGCTGTCGTCGGCGGTCCCCAGCGGAGTGTCGGCCGCGCTTCCGACGGTTTCGGATCCGTTCTATGACGTCCCGGCCCCGCTTGCCCCGGGCGTCCCGGGCGACTTGATCAAAGACGAAGCACTGGTCACGACACCGAACGGCGTTCAGATCAACCGGGTGATGTATCACTCCCGTTCGATCGCCGGAGACGACATCGCCGTCACCGGGTTGACCTACATCCCGCCGGGTACGCCACCTGCGGGCGGATGGCCAGTCGTCGCCTGGGGCCACGGCACCGCCGGAATCGCCGACGAGTGCGCTCCATCATCCTTTGGCCCCGCGAGCTTGCCCGAAGCGCTTGCACTCGAGGGCTACCTGGTGACCGCCACCGACTACGAGGGTCTCGGCACCCCCGGTCGCCATCCGTATCTCGTTGGCGAGAGCGAGGCACGGTCGGTGCTCGACAGCATTCGAGCGGCCAGGGACATGAGCGGCACCGACGTGAGCAACCGTTTCCTCGTGTTCGGCCACTCCCAGGGCGGCCAGGCTGCCCTCTTTGCCGGCGAGTACGCGACGTCGTGGGCACCAGAACTCGACCTCGTGGGGATCGTGGCCGCCGCTCCGGCATCGAACCTGACCGCGATCTACCAATCCATCGCTGATGGCCTTGTTCCTGACACGGATCTCCTGAGGGCCTACATCGTCATGATCGCAGCCGGTTTCGAGGCCGGCCACGGAGCCGACCTCGACCTCGTCATGACTCCCGACGGTCTCACGGTTGTCGACTCGGTCGACCTGGGCTGCACAGGTACGGTCATGGCGGCTGCCAGCCCGTATGTGCTCGGAGACCTTGTGGATGTGGACCCAACCGCGATCGAGCCTTGGGCATCGTTGCTGGACTTGAACAGCCCGGGAAACAACTCTGTGCCCGCGCCGATTCTCCTCGTGCACGGCACATTTGACGAGCAGGTCCCGATGCAAGCGAGTCAGCTTCTCGCCCTGACGTACGACGCCACCGGTCAGCCCTACACATTCATGACCTACGCCGGCGCCGACCATTCCGGTGTGCTCGCCGCTGCCGCCAACGACATCATCTCGTTCATCGCCGACCAATTCGGATCACCCATTCCTGTCGAGCCCATCACCACTACAACCACTACAACTCCTGCAACCGTCGCCCCGACGACCACGACCGCCGACGCCCAACCGGCGCAAGCCGCCACTCCAGTAGCGGCCTCTCCAACCTTCACGGGCTGAACGACTCCCCACGGATTCCGGAGCGAGCCAAGGAAGCCGCCGCCCGGGACTGTTTCGATGACACCCAGTCGAACACCATCACCACCGAGGACGAGACGTCGGTGCCGGCTGGATGAGTGATCCCGTACCGGCCGATCCAGCCCGACCTCGTCCACGAGACGATCGGCTTGCTGAAGGGCGTGGCCGAAACCGAAACGAGCGCCGATGCCGAGCCCGCTGTGTCGACGGTGGGGCACTCGTGCAGCGAGTAGCCCCCGAGCGGGAGAGCGCCGTGCCGATTCTGGTGGGTCCAGATGGACAGTTTCGGATTGCACGAGATGAGGACTCCGGAGCGCTTTCCGTCGATGAACTGAGGGACTATCTCGTCGCGTGAGTCGTGACGGCGCGCTGTCAGGCCAAGCCAGGAGCGCCTTCGCAACACCGCGTTCGCCGTCGAGGGGTGTGTGTGGCAGGGTCGATACTCGAGCTCGGACCGGGGTTGCGACTGCCAGCCACTCTCGCCGCCTAGGTTGACGGTGGATGGCTCCGGCCTCCCGAACCCACCAACGGTGACGTCCAGGGAATGGTGTGGTCGGCACTGCTCGAAGAGTTCAAGACCATGCGCGGGGAGATCGACGCGAGCATCGGGGAGAGCGACCGATGGTTGAAGTTCGCTCTCTCCTTCGCGGCGGCGTTCATCGCCGGTGGGCTCACGGCGGCGTCGGTGTTTCCCACCGCGGTTCCTCCGCTGATGCTCGTCGGATCTGCATACTTGACCTTCGCCGCCGTCATGTACTTCCGGGGGGCTCCGCCTTCTTCCTGCTGGCGGCGGTGATTCAGCTGGTCTCCTCGTCCCCGATCTATCGACCGAAGGCGGAATCGCTGCTCGGGATGGAAGTCGTTGCCCTCGGAGTGTGCGTTACCTGGTTCGTGGCAAGCCTGCTGTTCATGTGGAACTCGCGCAGGGAGCCTGATTGGCAGGGGGGATGAGCCCACCCGCACCCGCGCCGGCAGCCTCGGGCCTCATTGTCGGGCGCGATAGGTGTCCAGCGCATCCAGGTCCCGCTCGCTGATGAGGCCCGCTCGAAGGACGTGCGTGACGAGGCGCTGCCGTCGTTGCTGAGCCGACCCGCTCATGTCCCCGGCGAGGCCGGGTACACCGAGCCCGTCGAACTTGCGGCAGAGGTAGTCGAGCTTGCGGTTGAACTTGGTGATGGTCCATCCGAGTGCCGACGCGACCTCCTGATTGGCAGGGAGACTGCTGAACGTCTGGTGAGGATTCCGGAGGATCTGCTCGGCGAGCGAGGTCAGGAGAAGCCGCTGCTCTTCGTTGAGAACCGCGACACCGAAGTCAAGGGTCACCGTTCCGTCGAGCTCGTCGACGGTCATCGAAGACTCATCTTTCGACACGCGTCGGCAGGTTCCTTCGAGCTCGTACTTGAGGGAACCCGCCTCGAATCGGACAAGGAACGCCCCGAAGGGGATGGCCAGTTCGGTGCCGGGGGCCACCTTCGCTCTCGATGGCCCGTCGCTATCGATGACGTTGAGGTCGATGTTGGCGCCGATGTTGGCGATCCACCACATGCCTGCGCGCGAGAAGAAGCGCCCGACGTGACGGTGGAGGTAGGCGTTGTCGTCGACGACGATGTCGCCGTTCCTCCCGAACGTCAGAACATCGTCGGAGCGGAGCACATGTACTTCCCCGACGAAGTCGATCTCGAGTTCACCCACGTCTGAGCCCGCTGCGCTCATCTGCCCCTCCCCGGTTACACAATCAGTGCCCATACAAGCACGATCCCAGGAAGGTCAGCACTGCGCGGCGGCATCGGAGGCCGGTGAGGCATCAGCGCCTTCTTGCCAGGCCTCGAGGAAGGAGCGGGGGTCGATCGTTCCTCGCCGGACATCCCAGGTCCCGGGCTGACATGAAGGCGAGAGACCGACGTGCAGGTGGCATGGCGTGTCGCGGGCGTTCCCGCTGTGGCCGACGGTCCCGAGGACATCCCCCGCGCTGATCCTGCCCCCCTCCCATATCTGGTTGGAGATGCTCTGCATGTGGCTTCCGTAGTAGCGGACACCGTCGTCGCCCTCGATCGCCACTGAGAGCCCGGCCTTCGTGGCCGGGTCGTCAATGGCCGGATCCCACCGGTCCTCGTGGCTGATCTCGGAGATCAATCCATCGGCCATGGCGACGACGGTCGTCCCGCAATCGGCGTAGACGTCGGTCGCCGGGTAGCCGTGAGCGTTGCTTTCGGGCCAGCTCGCCGAGTCTGAGGGCTGGATCGGGAACCGCCGGCTCGGTCCGGGAGATACTGTCTGGTCGTCGACGTCTGGGTTGTAGCGCGTCTCGCAGGGAATCCCGTCGTTGTCGGCGTCCATGTCCGCCGGAAGGCCCAGTGCATCGAACGTCACCGCCGCTTCGGCGAACGAGTAGCCGGACTCGGCGAGCCACATACATCGCTGGCCGATCGGCACCGATGCCGGGATGCTCACCGCGGTTGGTCCCGTCGCCGGGACGGTGTTCGGCGCAGGGGGCCGGGTCGTCGTCGGAGCGATGGTCGTCGCGGGAAAGGTGGAAGGCGAGGTCGGGGCGGTCGAGGTCGTCTGGAGGGGGGTGTTCTTCTGTGGCTTGGGCTCTGCCGACTCGTCACCACCGCCGCATCCCGACAGGACGGTGGCAAGGAGCATGACGGCGATGGCGGGCGACGCGAGCCTAGAACGCATCGGCCACCACGATCGTGATGTTGTCGCGACCACCGCCAGTGAGCGCCCTGGCCATCAGTCCACTGACGATTTCCTCGGGGTCTACCTTTGCTCCGAGGATGCCGCCGATCTCATCATCGGGGACTTCATTGGTGAGCCCGTCCGAACACACGAGCAGCCGATCGCCGATGAGAGCGTCGTGCCGGAAGACCTCGGGGTTGGCCATTGCGGATCCGGCCCCGATGGCCCGGGTGATCACAGATGCATACTTGCTGCTGATCGGAGGTGCACCGTTGCGGTTCGCCTCCTCGGCGAGCGTGTGGTCGATCGAGAGCTGTTGGAGTGGCTGGTCAACGCGGAGTCTATAGACACGCGAGTCGCCCAAGCCGATGGTCCAGAGTACGCCGTCAGGTCCCAGAACGGCTCCGGCCAGTGTCGAGCCCATGCCGGCGAGCTCGCCTCTCTCGCCTTCCAGTCGGACCTCGTGGTCGGCGCGCGTCGCCGCGTAGTCCAGGAGGTACGCGTCGGGGCTCTTTTCGGAGACGGTCTCCATGAAGGTGGTGACGGCGATCTGGGCGGCTTCCGCACCGCCGGGGCGCCCACCGATCCCGTCACAGACCAGGAGCGTGGTGTCGCTCGTCGCCCAGCGGTCCTGGTTGTCTGACCGGCGTCGACCGACGTCGGACGCGCCGAAGGATCGGAATCGGGTCGGTGGCGATGCGTCGGTCTTGATCACGTCGTGGCCCATCGCTCGGTCGGGGTGCACGGAACCATTGTTATCGGCGATGATTCATGCTCGCACTGGGGACCTGTCCCCAGTGCGCTGAGTAGCGCTCTGGGTGGACTCTGAATGACACTGGCCGGCGGGAGTGGCGGGACTGAAGCGGTTCCGCGGGAGGGACGTGTTATGACCGAGGCGAGGGGCGATGTCGCCGAGCAGCGCGCCGAGTGGTTCGGCCAGCAGTTCGGGCGACTGAAGTCCAACGTCGCCCATGTCATCAAGGGCAAGCCAGCAGCGATCCACCGGGCCTGTGTATGTCTCATGGCGGAGGGTCACCTGTTGATCGACGACGTCCCCGGTACGGGGAAGACGGCCATGGCCAAGACACTCGCCGCTTCGATCGCCGGTTCATGGCACCGGATCCAGTTCACCCCGGATCTCCTTCCGACCGACGTCACCGGCGTCTCGATCTACAACCAGCGCAACGGAACCTTCGAGTTCCATCCCGGCGCGGTCTTCGCGAACGTCGTTCTCGGTGACGAGATCAACCGTGCGTCTCCGAAGACCCAGGCCGCGTTGCTGGAGGTCATGGAGGAACGTCAGGTCACTGTCGACTCGACGACTTACGAGACGCCCCGTCCGTTTCTGGTCATCGCCACCCAGAACCCCGTGGAGTACGACGGCACCTACCGACTGCCCGAAGCGCAACTCGACCGATTCCTGATGCGCATCTCCCTGGGCTATCCGGCGATGGCCGATGAGCTCGAGGTACTCACGTCCCGCGGTGCGGCAGCAACGCTTCCCGACATTGAACCGGTGATGTCGGCCGGCGACGTCCGGACGATGATCCAGATGACCGACGAGGTGCATCTCAACGATTCGATCGGGGAATACGTATTGCGTCTGGCTCGGGCCACGCGAGACCACCCGGAGCTTCGCCTCGGCGTGTCCACCCGCGGTGCACTTGCCCTCTGCCGAGCGGCTCGGGCTCACGCGTTCAGCCAATCGCGACCGTATGTCATACCCGAGGACGTCCAGGATCTCGTTTCCGAGGTCTTCGCCCACCGGATGTTCGCCACACCGGAGGCCGAGCTCAGCGGACGAACCACCACCGACATCGTGAACGAGGTCGTCGGTGCCACACCGACGCCGTCGCTTCAACGATCCTGATGTCATGACGAGAACCGGGTGGGCCGTTGTCGCTTCGGCAGTGCTTCTCGCCGTCCTGGGCTGGTGGTGGGAGTACGTCGAGCTGGGCATCCTTGCCGTCGGCGCCGCGGGCGCGGTCGTGCTCGCATTGACCTTCTCCACCAGCGGGTCGGGAATGGCCGCTACACAGCATCTCTCCGCCCGGCGAGTGGCTGTGGACCACCCCGCGTCGGCGGTGATCCGGCTGGAGAATCGATCTCGCGCTCGGACGGCCTCACGACTGGCTGTCGAACCCGTCGGCGACACCGAGTTGTCGGTTCGCACACCGGCACTCGAGAGCGGTCAGGTCCACGAGCTCGGCATCGAGCTTCCGACCGAACGCCGGGGGATCCTCACCGTCGGACCCCTCGAATTGAAGCGGGGCGATCCGCTCGGGCTGGTCGACCGAACGACGCGGGTAGGTCATGGCACGCCGTTCGTGGTCTACCCCCGGGTGCACCAGGTGACCGGGATGGGAGCAGGGCGAGTCAGGGACCTCGACGGCCCCGCTTCCGATACATCTCCCCACGGGAACATCAGCTTCCATGCGTTGAGGGAGTACGTGCCGGGCGATGATCTGCGTCATATCCACTGGAGATCCAGCGCTCGCACCGGACAACTCATGGTGCGGCAGTACGTCGACACGCGACGACCGGCACAACTGGTCTTGATGGACACGCGGCGGTCTTCGCTTGATCCCGGTTCTTTCGAGCATGCCCTCGAGATCGTGGCGTCTCTCGTCGTGAGCGGCGCCGAAGGCGGGTATCCCGTGCTCGTGGCCACCCCCGACCAGGTCGGATCGTCGGCGATCTTCTCCGGTCGTGACACCTGCCTGGACCGGCTGGCAGCGATCGAACAGACCGACGCCCCCGGGCTCGGTGGCCTGTCGGCAGCGATCAATGAGGGTGTGCGCCGGGCGACTTCCCTCATCATGGTGACCGGTGTGGCCGCGTCGACCGATCTGGTCGGCATCCTGGGAGCGGAGCGTCGGTTCGATCCCAGGGTGGGGGTCCGGGTGGGGGGCGAGGATGTCGATCCCGTTTCGATCCCGGGAGCGCGGGTGCTCGATGTGGCCTCCGGGCGGGATTTCGCGACCCTCTGGAACAGCCTGGTGGCGCAGTTGTGAACCGGCACCGCTCGCCCTTTCCGCTCGCTGCCGTGTGGCTGCTCGGGATGGCTCAGGCATGGCCGTGGGTCCGGGTGTTCAGCGACCGCTCCTGGGTGGTTCCCCTCGCTCTGGCCGCGACGGTGCCCGTTCTCGTCGCGTCGATCGGCCTCTATCGCCGGCTACCGGCGCTCGTGAGCCTCGTGCTTCACGTTGGCCTCTTCGTCGTCGTCGTCCTCGCCGGAATCGCCGCCGAGCCGAGCAGCATCTACGGGGCGTGGGATCTGATGCTGGCGACGACGCTTCCGCTCGACGGGTCGATCGAGTCGACCCTGCTCCTCGTACCGACGGCCGTGGTCTGGTCGGGAACGGGTGTGGCGGCCGAGCTGGCCGTCAGGACCCGACTGCGGATGTGGGTGATCGCTGCCCCGTTCGTGGCCTTCCTCGCCGCCCTCGCCCAAGGTGCCTCGGTCGAGGCGGGTACGACTCGATTCGGTGTCGCCTTTCTCGTGGCCGCCGTCGTCTGGCTGGTCGCACGGCATCGCTCGCTGTTACCCCGCGAGGCCGTGGTGTCGGGCGGCTCGGACGCGGGGCGAGCGGCGGCAAGAGTTGGCCTGATGGCCTGGATCGCTGCAGGGGTGTTCGCGGTCGTCGTGGTCGGCGTCGGATCGATTGTCGGTCCGCTGCTTCCCGGCGTCGCCAATGACCCGACCGACCTCCATGCGGCGAGCGAGCCCGGCTTCGTTCCTTCTCCGGCATTGAATCCACTCTCCTCGGTCACGGCGCAACATCTCGAGCCGGTCGACGGGGTCGAGACCGTCGGCCCTGAAACCGCGGTACTGGAGGTGACGGTTCCGGACGGTCGCGATGACTTCACGAGCGTCCCCGGGTGTGTCCTGACGGGAACGGACAACGGATGCCTGCGCTTGGTGACGTTGGATGTCTACGACGGCCAACTGTGGTCGACCGCGGGAGAGTATCGGCGCAGCGGCGTAGAACTGAGACCGTTGGTTCCCGTTCTCCGAGCCGACGGTGAGCCTCGCACGATGGTCATCGAGCCCACCGCCGAGTTCTCGGGGTCATGGCTCCCTCTCCCCGGTGGGGCGTTGTCCGTCGATGCCGGGAAGACCCTCCAGGTCGACCGCGGCAGCGGGGCGATCGCCGTGGACAAGGATGCGCTTGTGCCCGGGTCTTACACCGTCGAGTGGCAGCCGCTCACCAGTTCGGCCACTGCCCTCAACTCGACGGACGCGCCGATGGTTGCGCCCTGCGTCAGTCGTGGGTGTGAACCCGGCCCGTCCGCTGATTGGCTCTCGACCGATGGGGTCGAGACGGCTGCGGCTGATCTCTTTCGGGCCGGAGAGGTTCCCGCCGATGCGAGGGTGGTCGCCAGCGGAGCCGACGAGCTCCTTCGAGGTGGCGTGAAGCTGCTCGGGAGACCCGACGATCCGGTCGGTGGTCATCAAGCCGCGACGCTCGAGCAGTTCATCCGCGAACTCGAAGAACCGACGGCCGAGGCACTGCTCGGTGCGGTCGCGTCGTCCGAGCCCACCAGTGTGGAGCGGACTGTCGCGTTGGCGGCAGTGTTGGCCGACACTGCCGGGCTGAGGACGAGGGTGGCGGTCGGATACAGATTGCCGGATCTCTCCGACGGCTCGGGGACGGTGACGAGGGGTGACGCGCACGCGTGGGTCGAGATCGACCTCGGGCCAGGACTCGGTTGGACCGCGTACGACGCGTCGCCTAGTGATTCCCGGGCGGAGCTCGAGGCCGTGGAGGCGGCGCGGAACTGCGAGGTCAACCCGGAGGACCCCGGCTGCAGGTCGGACGATCCGCTCGGCGAGTCGGCTGAGCAGGAGACCGAAGGGGGACCGGGCGAGGCGACGAATGCCCAGTCCTCCCAGGAACTCGATCCGACGAGCACGACGCCCGGTGGTGTCTCCAAGGCTGAACAGACAGTGGACGTCCTGCTGTGGTTTCTCGCCGGCACAGCAGGCGTCGTTCTGGCCGCACTAGCGGGGACGCTCGTGCTGAAAGCGATCCGAAGGAAGCGGCGGCGATCTGGCACCGAACGAGACCGCGTGCTCGGCGCGTGGGTCGAGGTTGTCGATCAACTTCGGGATGGTGGGGTCCCTCTCGATCGGGCGATGTCCGCAGCACAGATCGCGGCAACGGCATCGGTACGGACTCCGTCGCTCGCGGAGCCGATCGATCGTCTCGGGCGGGAGGCAAATCGAGCCGCGTACTGGGACGCCGGACTACCCGAGGGAGCTGGGCAGGCCGCCTGGGCTGAAGCGGACGCGGTGGAGCAGGCGCTTCGCTCCGAGGAACGAGCGGTGGCCACGGCGCGGCGCGTGCTGAACCCGTCATCGTTGGTGGGCTCGTGATGGTGGGTCGGACCGGTAGTCGGTCGGGATGGGTGCTGTTGAGCCTGGGCGTGCTGTTGGCGGCCTTGGTGGCTTCCGGCGGTGGTGCCGGTGGCGTGGCAGGTGATGTGGGATCGCAGCTGTGGGTGCCGCTGTCCGATTCGGGCCAGGGCGCGGTGCTGGCGAGCGTGGCGAGGGTCAACGCCGGGTCGGGATTACTGGAGTCCGATCCGGTCGACGTCGGAAGGGGCTGTCGATTGGTGGTGGCCGAGTCCGGGGTGGGTGTGGTGCTGACCGCCGGTGGGCCCGTCGTCCTGGACGGTGTGTCGCTGGAGGGGATGCCCCTGGACGCCCCGGGGGATCGCCTGTGTGGCGATGGTGAGGCCGATGTGTTCCTGGGCGACGGCGTGGGCTGGGTCGTGCGGGCGGACGGGTCGGTGGTGCGTTTCGACCTGGATGGGTCCTGGATCGATGAGGACTGGACCGACACCGGCCAGAGCGGAGCGTCGGTGACCGTCGCACCGGATGGGCTGGCGCTGTTGATGGCGTCGCGGCGCGGGGTGACACGGGTCGAGGGGACCGAACCGGACCGGCCTGCCGAATCCCGGGACTGCGGGAATCCCTTGAGCGGTGTCGCCCCCAAGTGGGGTCGCGCCGGTGAAGCGGTGGTCGCGATCATCCAGGCCACCGACGAGGTGTGGCGGCTGGATGGACCCTGTGACCTGAGCCGCGTGGGCGTGTTCCATGAGCTCGACGGGTCCGGGGCTGTGGGGAGCGTCGTGCGTTCGCCGGAGCTGCCGGTGGTTGCGGTGAGCCGTCGGGGCAACCAGGGCCGGATCGGGTTGGCGTGGGTGAACGTCGACACCAGCGCTTCGGGCACGGTCGACTTCGGCGAATCAGGGTACTTCGGTCCCGGTGAGTGCGTGACGGCTCCGGTGGTGTCGGGGTCACGAGCCTGGGTGGTGGCGCCGCAGTTGAACGGCGGGACGGCCTTCGGTGTCGATCTGGCCAACCCGAGTGCCCCGCCGCTGAAGCGAGAAGGACTCGGTTTGTCGGACGAGGGATGCGGGAACGGACCGGGCGACGTGTTCGTCGCAGCCGGTCCCGAGGGCGGCCTCGTGGTCACTTCCGCTCGAGCCAGTTCGGTGTGGACCTACCGGTCGGCCGGTCAAGGCTGGTTCGAAGCCGAGAAGCCGGAACGAGGTACAGCCCCGGGTGAGGAGGACTCGTCGACGACGACAGTGCCCCCCGACGAAGGTGACGACCGTGACGATCCCGACGTGATCGCTGATGCCCCTCCGGTGGTGCTCCCCGAGACCGTCAAAAGGCCGAGCGACCTGGCGCCCGGTCCGGGCGAGGCGGATCCGGTCGGCGGCACGCCTACGGGCAGCACCATCCCGACCCGTCCCCCCGCCTCAGTCGATCCTCCGAAGGCTGGCACGTCGTCCACGACAGCACCACCCCGCACGACCACGACGACGACCCCGGCGACGACGAACACCACCACCCCGCCGCCCACGACGGATCCCCCTCCACCGACGACGACAACCCCTGTCGGATACCAAGCCAAATGGGAGGCATGCCGAACCCAGCACCAGACCCAGATCCCACCGGAGGAGTGCGACTACATTGTCGACTTCCTGTCGCCCATCTGCTATCTCTGGGTAGGCCACCTGTGCCTGGCGAATTCCTACCCTGCTCGGCCCGTGTCGGGGACTCGTGGACTGCACGGGCGACTACGTCTCTGAGATGATCACGGACTCGGCAATTACGGCTCCGATAGGCGTCTTCCCGATGGCATCTCGAACCTCCAGCACCTTGAGTTCCTCACCGACTACGGTCGAACGGGTACGCCGCCGACGATTTCGGCCAGCTCCGTCTTCGGGTCCTGAGGGCATTGCATACCCAGCCGCTTGGCCTGGGGGCGGGCGGGGTGGATTCGTGAACTACTCCGGCTCCGGCGCCGGGTTGGTCTCGCTTCGATCGGTCCAACTGACCGGATTGGCCCGCTGGGCTGGCTTACCGACGTACCCAATCTCCGGGGACTCAGTTGGGGTGACGCCGGTCTTGTCACAGAGTTCCCGAACGAGATCCCGCGTAGATGTCGCGCTCGAGGGTCTAGCGATGAAGGGGACCCCCATTGAGCAGCTGCCGGACTGGATCGGAAATGTCACCAACTTGGGGCAGTTAAGCATCCCGGACTCAACCCAGCTCGACGGCAAGCCGATCCCCAAAAGCATCGTCCAGACGTCACTGTGGTCCCTCGACCTGGGTGGTCAGTGCATGGTCGCATCCGCTGCCACTGCCGCCTGGCTGGATACCAACGCTCCGAACTGGGATGTCGGCTGCTCCGGGGGGTGATCTGGGGCTGGGCCCACGTGCTCTTCCCTCGCAGGCCGGACGAGGAACTCAGCACCCAGAGATGTCCGACAGTCGGTCTCGGAACTCCGCCCGCGGACCGTTCCTGCTCGGCCTCAGCAGCTCGCGAGATCGTGGCGATATGCACCGACGACACCGAGGAAGACGTCGTCCACGATGAGCTCGTCGGACGGGTCGTAGACCTGCACCGAAGTGCTCCCAGCGGTATCGAGAACGGCGTCGACGACGTAGCGGGATTCGCCATGGGACGCGAGATAGCGGCGGGAACTTCCCTCGCAGGCGGGTAGACGGATGCCGTCGCCGGTTTCGCGTTTGACGCCGTGGTATTCCAGCGTTCCAGCGCCGTCGGCACAGACGACGACGTCGAACGACTTGGTGTCTCCGCCGAAGACCACTGTTGAGCCGGACGAACAGTAGGCGAGGCCCACCCTTGTCTTCTCCCGTTGGTCCACCGGGGGGCGACGGAAGCGGTATGTGCTGATCGACGAGGACGAGCCGGCCATCTCGCACGGCGAAGGTGGCGTACACTTCGAGCCCGGGACAACAGGCGGCATCTGACTCCTCCCAGCTCAGGCCTCGAACTGCACCCCAGTCGACCGCGACATCGCGGCCATCGATGGTGGCTTCAACGCCGCGAGCGCCGGTCGTGTCCGCAGGAAGATCGATGCTGTCCAGGGGGACTGGAAGGGCCCTGTCGTCCGTGGCGAGCAAGACGACGAGGTCACTCCACCCGACGGCCCCGCCGGCATTGCAGTGAAGGGTGCCCAGGCCATCGATGGCGCCGTCACCGTCGAGGTCTCCCAGCGATGAGGCTTCCGTATCAAGTTCGATCGATCCGCCGTCGGCGACACCCGGAACGGCGCCGTCGATGAGCCTGACCGGCTGCTCGTGAACAGCGACCGAGCACACCTCATCCGGGAGGTGAGCGTTGCTCAGAGCCTGCATGGTGACGTCGTCCGGCGTCGTGTCCCAACTGATGGAGATGGTGGCGGATCCCTCATCGGACCGGTCGCGAGTGGCCAGCGTGACCACGGTTGTCGCGTAGTCCGACACGTCGAGCGCATCCAGGAGCCGCTTCGCTTGGTCGAGCGACCGCAGCGCGTCATCCTCGCCCGTTCCGGGCGATCCGCTGATGCGATCGATCTCGGTGTCGACCACAGTCTCGAGGCATTGGCGTAGCAGGCGGATCGCCTCGATCTGGTCTTCGGGCTCGATGGGGCCGTCGAGGTCTCCACCGTCGGACGCGCCGGCATATGCGGACACAGCGCACACGGTGGCAGCGTCATCCAGCGATCTCCCGTCAGCGACGGGAATGGTGTCGAGCCCCGCGAAGTCCGTCAGCTCGAAGGCCAGGAACGCGAGCAGGGAGGTGGAGATCGCGGTGGGCATGAACGGTGACCTGGCCGGCTTGCTCCAGCGGCCTGGCGAATCGCACGACCGCTTCGGACGCACCCAGGAGGAAGACACTGCGGGACGGCGAAGTGGCGTCGGTGATCTGCTGGACCATCTGACCAGCTGTGTCGGGCAGATCGGTTTCGGGTGGAGCCGCCAGCGGTTGGTTGAACTGAACCGTGACCGGGTAGGGCCGGTTGTTCGCGACCCTGACGACGAGCTGATCGGCCGCTGACTCTCCGCATGCGAACAGCGCAGCGTCGGCATCGTTGGGAGCCGAGAAGCCCGTCACCCACTCCGGTGGCGAGCCGGAGCACGCCGGCTGCGGAGCCGGGCCGGCCAGCCACCGACTGCTCTGATGGTCGAACCACGAAGCGTTGCGGCCGACCCGGTCGCTGATCGTGGTCCACAACGAGAAGCGGTCGACGACGGCGACGAGCTCGCCGCTGTCGACCTCAGTGTTGATGGGCAGCCACATGCCGAGACCAGGGTCCCATCGAGCGATCCAGTCGCCGCCGGAGTCGGGGAAACGCAGCTCGACGGCGGACGTGGCTTGGCTTCCGGTCGACAACCGGGCGTCGATCACCGGACCTACGACGAGATCGGCCAGATCGGCAGGATCACTCGCTTCCGAGACCTCGAGCGTGCCCTCGGAGGTGCTCCCGTCGTAGGAAACCGTGACGCCGGCAACCTCTACGCGTTGCGGCTCCTCCGCCCCACCCTCCGCGGGGGCCGCGTCTGGAGGCGAGTCTCCGCTACCGGAGGAACACGCGACCGTGAGTCCGAGCATGGCCACGAGTGCCCATCGGAACCGATTCACAACTCCACCCCGTCAGGTCGGACAGCACATCGCAGCGAACGGACCATGGCCTTCGCCCGATTGCCAGTACAGCTGGATACACGGACCGACGCCAATTGGTCGGTTCGACTCCTCGTTCGAGTCGGTGCTCACCATCGCTCGTGCGCGACAATCGGACCCGACAGATATCGGGAGGGTCGAGGTGGACTCACAAGGTTCGGGTGCATTGGGTGTTGCGGTGGCCGCCATCGGCTGGGTCGTGGCGGCCACGGGGGGGATCGCCACCGCCGTCGTGATGAACGACTTGGCGGACAGGGACGACTTCGGAACCATCAGCGGAATCGAGCGGTGGAGCTCGATGAGTGCGCCCATGCTCATCATGATCGGAGGCATGGCGGTCGCCGCGCTCGGGCACATCCTGAGCCGACTCACCCGAGGCACGCCGATTGACATGCGAGACATCATCGACGCCTCTCCGAGCGCTGGACCCGAGCGCGAGCACAGCTACCGACAGCCTGCACCCGTCGCGCCGCAGCCGAAACACGTTCCGGAGACTCCGTCTCCGACAGCCCCACCTCCGCCCCTGGCGCCATCTCCACCTCCGGTTGGGCTGCCTGATCGGCCGCCCGCCTCTCCGGCCGGGTTTCTCGGGATGGACGAGGACGAACAGCAGGAGGCTCTCGACGACGGGCGGACGATCATCGTCGGACAAGGATCGCCCCTGACCGTTGCTGCGGGTTCGATTGTGTCGCCCGCAGCTCCAGCCGAGCCGGCCACCGCTGATGACGGGCCGGAACCGGGCTGGTATCCGGACCCCAAGGGCCCCGGTGCCCGCTACTGGGACGGAAGGGCGTGGACCGATCGGACCGATCGGACCGATCTGAAGTAGTCATCCGACATCGTGGCCAGATCCCCCGCGACTCGATCACGGCACGGGAGGGATGGCGGTGAGCCCCTGGTCTCTTCCTCAGGACTCCGTGTCGAGTCGCCTGCGTAGCCATAGAGCTCCCAGCGCCGCCCCCGCGAGAGCAAGAGCGCCGCCGCTGGCGAGGAGCAGATCCGGCACTCCCGAAAAGTCGGTGTCCGACGAGGCCGGACTGGGCCCTCCTGCCAGCTCGGATGAGGGTGGCACGACCGATGACGAGGTGGTCGACGATGATGTCGTCAGTGTGGTCGTGCTCGTCGATGAGCTGGTGCTCGTGGATGTGCTCGTGGCCGGAGCGGCGACGGTGGTGGTGGTCGATTGCGGACTGCCCGCTGCTACGAGGCCGGCGACTGCGGCCGGGAACTCGTCCTCGACGAGAGCGAACGCCACATCACCCGGGCATTCGGTCTGCGACATCTGACGATGGCCGGCGATCGTCGGTGTCGTGACCTCAGCTCCCTCGGGCCAGAGGTTTGACCCCCGCGAAATGAACGACGTGGTCGCGTCAGGCCCGACGGGGATGTCGTACCGAATGGCCAGCGAGGCGAGGAGCTCAACCATCGCGGTCTGTGCGGCATCTGTTGGTGCGTTCTCTGAGTGGTGGCCCAAGAAGCAACACAGCAGGGCGAATCCCTGGCTCCCTCCGGTGGCATCTCCCCGAATGGGACCGTCTCGCGATCCTTGCCTACCTTCCCAGATCGTACCGAAACGGTCGATCAGGTAGTTGTACGCGATGTCCGGCCACCCCTTCACGGTGGTGTGTTGGTCGTAGATCGCTCTCAGCTGCGCCGGTACGTCGTTCTGCCCGTACTCGTTGCTACCTGCGGTGTGATGGACCAACAAGAAGCGGACGTCCTCCTCGGGCAGAATCGGCCCGATCGGGTCGCGGCCCTGAGCCCACTCGTCACGCGGTCGGATGACCACGTCAGCCGACGCCATGCGTGGGTCCAGCGCGGTCTTGCCGATGAGTGGCAGGACGGTCATTGCCTGGAGCACACGGCGCCGGGAGATTGGCCGAGGTCGATGCATCAGTCCGGGTACTTCCGTTCGGAACTGTCCGACCCGTCCTGCGACACGAGGGCTGCGTAACACGTGTTCCGGCTGGTTCGACCAGCTTCGAAACACTGGTTCAGAGCCTCTTGTGCCGACCCGAACGGACCCAGGTGGACGACCAGGTAGTTGTTCGTGAGGGAGCCGTAGTCGTCCGATCGCAGCGTCGTGGCTCGAGCGTCGAAGAGCCTGGCTTCCGCGAGGCGTTCTTGTGCGAGTGGCGTGTCGTCCTCGGGTACTGACGCGAAGACCGTGATCCAGCGTCCGATCAGCGGATCGATCCGTGGGGTTGTCGGAGGTTGTGTGTCGGGGGAGCTACCGATGGCAACACCGACGGTGGGGCTCTCGAGCTGAGCCCCGTCATCGAGGTCGACGACGGCCTGGACGAGATGAGTGCCCGCCGTGCTCGGCGCTCTCCACCGCAGCTGGGCGGGGAGAGCGAAGGCGATGTCTCCGGTCCGGGTGCCGTCGACCTCCAGTTGAACGGTGCTAATGCCCTCGGCCCCGTTGCCGCTGATCGCGAACGAGATGAACGACCCGGCATCCAGCTCACCTGGAGGAGTCTCCAGGTTGAGGGTGACCACGTCCGGTCGGTTGCTCACGGTGCTGGCCACCGTGACGTCGGGGAGCGTGTCCGGTGTCCCCGTCTCCTGATCTATAGCCGTTGTGGCGGGCGAAGGCACTGTGCTGGTGTTCGGCCCGGTCCTCGCATCGCTGTCCCGACCGTCGTTCTGCCCGGCTCGGATCCACAGAGCCGCCCCGACGGCAATGACGGCGACCGGGAGGAGAATCAGGGCGGCGATGCCGAGCTTCCGGTGAGAGTTCTCCGTAGGTTCGGTCGGGGGGATCGGCGGAGAGGGGCGGATGATGGTCGGCGGGGACGCCCCCAGGTCGGCCATCCGGTAGGGGAGACGATCGGACGAATCGGGCGCCGGCATCTCGGCGTCGGCTGCGACACCGGCGAGCGCGGTAGCGAGCGCCGCTGCGGAGCGGGGGCGTTCGGCCGGTGCCTTGGCGAGCGAGCGTTCGATGACGTCCGCAACCTGAGGCGGGACGGCGTGGATCCGCAGACTCGGCGCAGGTTCCTTGCGCACCCGTTCGATCGCCGTCAGGAGCGCCTCTCCGGACTGGCTGGCAAAGGGTCCTCGGCCGGCGATCATCGCGTGGATGGTCGCAGCGAGGCCATATACGTCGCTGGCAACCGATGGCGCTACGCCGTCGAAGAGCTCCGGGGCCAGATAGCCCGGCGTGCCGGCGATCTCGCTCGAGCCCGCTGTCTCGGACCCATCGATACGCACGATGCCGAAGTCGGTGAGTTGTGGTTCGCCGAAACTCGATAGCAGGACGTTGGCCGGCTTCATGTCGCGGTGGAGAATCCCGGCACGGTGGGCCTCGTGGAGGGCTGAGGCCATCTTCTGTCCGATGGTGACCGCTTCGGGCCATGGGAGAGGGCCTTCGGTGGCGAGCCGATCGGCCAGTGATCCGAAGGGTAGGTAGGCCATGATCAAGAACGGACGACTGTTCTGCGTGACGCCACTGTCATACAGGGTGACGACGTGGGGATGTTCGGAGAACCGGCCCATCGCTTGGCATTCGCGCTGGAAGCGCGACCTGGTTCGCTCATCGTCGACGGTGGCGTGGAAGACCTTGACCGCGACCGGGCGACCGAACTCGGGCTGCTGTCCCCGAAAGACGGTACTCTGTCCGCCTTGTCCGATCTGCTCCAGGTCCACGACGCCTGGGATGAGGTCGCTCACCCTGCCCCTCCGTCCGGTCACTCAGAGACTACGAGACCCCGACGCCAACGCGAACTGGGGACGGGTCCCCATGGCCAGGTCTCGGCTAGCCCGCCAAGGTCGACATGATGGACGGAACAGGTCGCCGGTGGGAAGTCGGACGGAGGAGTGGACGAACCGATGACCCTGATGTGAGCGGAGATGGTGCGAGCGGGGCGGCGAACGTAGGCTCGTGGCCTCGTCGTATGGCGATTGGAGTTCTCTGGTGACCGAGCGTCAGATGGTTGTGAGCCCGGGGGACGGGCTCGTGAGGGTCGAGGCACGGTCGGTCGTCTTCGCTGGATCCGCCTGCCAGGACCCAGGTGCAGTTGTCGAGTCGGTCGGAGCCATCGTGGCTTCGTCGGGTGAGTCTGAGGCGTCCAATATCGCCCGGTCGATCTCGCTGCAACTACGTGGCGGGCTGGAGGGCCCGGTCGACCTTGCGGTGGTGGCTCAGTGCTCCGACGCCTACCTCTGCATGGCCTCCGGTTCTGTGTCGTTGGATCTCGAAGGTGACGGCTGGTCGCTCACCCTGGCCCAGGCTGAATCGCCGGCACCCGTGAGTGGTGTGTTCGAGGATGTACGAGCTGCCCGGGCCGGTCGGATTCCCGAACCGGACCATGATGTGGATCTGCGTTTGGGAACGGTTCGTGGCGGAGGATTCGCACTGGGCGAGGTCGCCCCGTCGACACCGGGCGGGCCCGCATTGGTCCGACCCGTGGAACGCGTCACCCCTCGCGTGCCGTCTCCAGCCCCGCCCCCTTCGCTTCCGCCACCGGTACCACTCCTCCGCCCACCGCCCCCGTCGTCGAAGCTGAAGGATCTCCCGCCCCCAGTTCCGGCCGATTCGGTCGTCGTCTCCGGTGTCGTGTGTTCCGATGACCACTTCAACAGCCCCGATGCTGCGACTTGTCGCGTGTGCGCAGCCGACCTCCTCAACACAACACGTGCGCTCAAGAAGCGACCGAGGCCGTCGCTGGGACAGATCTCGCTCGATGACGGCACGACCTACCCCCTTGATGCGAACTACGTCATCGGCCGAGAGCCCAATCTCTCGTCCGTGGACCGGTCCGTCGGTGGGCCGTGGCGGACGATCGCCATCGCGAACGACACCGTCTCCCGAGCCCACCTCACTCTGACCCTGGTCGGCTGGGATGTTCTCGTGACCGACTCTGGCTCCTCCAACGGAACTCTCGTGGATGACCCTGACAGGCCGTCGCGGCCCCGCGTCCGGGTCCCGGCGGGCTCGCCGACGCCGTTGACCGCGGGCAGTCGAGTGACGATGGGCGATGCGAGTCTCCGGGTTCTCAGGGCGGAATCGTGTGGCGAGGCCGCCGACGACCTCGCGGCTCGATCGAGCCAGGAGGTTGTGTCTGCCGAGCCCAACCTGCCGCTCCCGCCCGCGAAGCTCATACCCATCGCGGGACCGGACGACCTCACGCTCGACAGGCACATGCTGCCCGACGTCGATCAGTCCTGACCGAGCCTGAGCATGGACGGCGGCCGTTTCGGACTGGAGGGATACGGGGACTTCGAGGTGGTCGGCCGGGGCGGCTACTCCCAGGTCTATCGAGCCCACGAGAAGGCGACGGATCGCCTCGTGGCCATCAAGGTTCTCGACGTCGAGGAGCTGGACAAGAGTGCCCGGCGCCGGTTCGAGCGTGAGTGCCATGCGACCGGCCGTCTGAGCGACCATCCGAGCATCGTAACCCTGTACAACGCGGGGGTAAGCGGCCAGGGCCGCCCCTTCATCGTCATGGAGTACTACGCCAAGGGTTCCCTTGCCCAGGAGGTGAGGAACTCGGGACCCTTGTCGGTGGAGCGCTGCCTTCATGTCGGCGTTCGATTGGCGAGCGCGCTCGAGACCGCTCATCAACAGAGCGTCCTGCACCGAGACATCAAGCCCGAGAACGTGCTCGTCGCGACATTCGGCGACGAGCCGGCTCTCGCCGATTTCGGGATAGCGACGTTCGCAGCCGAGGGAGCATCTCGGACCCGAGGGTCCCTCACTCCGGTTCACGCTCCGACCGAGGTGGTGCAGGGGGAACGCGCGTCGGTGCAGTCCGACGTCTACTCGTTGGGCTCGACTCTGTACGCTCTGCTCGAGGGCAGAGCGGCTTTCGTCGGCGAAGCCGACGCGTCGATCGCTCCGATTCTGTACCGGATCGTCAACGATCCAGTCCCCCCGTTCGGACGAAAGGACGTCCCGCGCGAGCTCTTCGAAGTACTGGTGTCGGCGATGTCGAAGAGCCCAGCGGATCGCCCACAGACGGCCGCGGAGCTCGGGCGAATGCTCCAGGGTGTGCAGCGGGAGCTCGCTCTTCCCGTCACACCTCTCACCACTCGTCAGATCGACGAGGCCGCTGATTCCCCGATACTCGATGCTCCGCCGCCGGACGCCGACAGTCGGATAGCTGCCCAGCGGACCGCACCGCGACGCGCTGGCGACCCCGGCAGGGCCAGGATCGTCGCCGATACGCCGGACGCGCTGGAGGATGATCGCTCGACCGCCCGAACCGAGCGAGCCGTGCCGGCCGGGATCATTGCCGGTCTGGTCGGCCTCGTCCTCATCGGGGTGGCCATTTGGATCGCTCTCACCCGAGATGGCGGGAGTACCGATGAGCCGATCACCCTGCCGGAACCGCCGGCTCTTGATGCTGGGGAGATAGCGACCTCACCTGAGGTCGAGTTCGAGCTGGCGCAGTTGCCGCTGTCGGCCGGTCCCACCGAAGAGGCTGATGGCGAGGTACGGCTGGACTGGACGAACCGTCACCCGGAAACTGCATCGCTCTACCTTCGATGGAGTACCGGATCCGGAGACGGGGGCGCAGAGCGACATGGTCTCTACGATCCAAGGGCGACGGGAGGCGCCCAGTTCGTCGAGACCAATGCGCTGGACGAGGCGATGAGTCTCGGTGATCGCGAGACTCTGCTCGTGTCGGGCCTCGACTTCGGCGAGTACACCTGTTTCCAGTTCCTGCTGATCCACGACGACGAGCTGTTGCCCCCTGCGGGTGCAGGGTGCGTCCCGCTGGATGTTCCGAGAGACGCGGGCGAAGTAGGGGGACATACGTGATCCCTGACGGGGATCCGATCACGCTGGCATGGGAAGACCGATCGACGAACGAAGCAGGCTTCGTCGTCAGGAAGGGCCGGCCTCTCATCACCGAAGTCATCGATGACTGGGACGAGGAGCCGACACGCCTTCCGCCAGGGACGGAGAGTGTCAGTCTCGATCGGCCGGACGAGGAAGAGTGCTACGCGATCCAGCCTTACAACGCCGTTGGCCCTTCCGGCGAAGCTGTCACGTACTGCAACTTCCCGGCCTGATGGGCATCGACACGCGGAAGCGATGAGGCCCACCGAGGTGGGAACCGGAGCGGCTCGGTCTCCACCGGCCTCGACGGTGAGGACTTGTCGGGGTATCTCGAGCGAGATCGCCTGCTTGAGCGTGCTCATGACCGGCCGTGAGATCGACCGCGGTTCGCGGGTATCGTGCCCGGCTGTGGTGAAAATCGGAGACTGCGCGTGTTCAT
>CAVOFR010000001.1:0-348002 GCA_963695075.1 uncultured Acidimicrobiales bacterium | reverse complement strand
GAATGCTTCGAGGGCCGCCCGGTCGCGCCAGCGTTCATAGACGTTGATTCGGGTGTCGTCGACGATGTCGGCACCGATTGCGAAGTCGAGGCATCCCTCTGCTGTCCGGGCAGCACGGACCGCCAACTCGCATGATGCCAGATAGTCGTCTCGGTCGGTGGCCTTGACGGTGAGATGGCCGGCAACGATGACTGGTGCGGGGTCAGTACTGATCACGGAAGCTCCCGATGAAGGTGATCGTGTTGTTGTCGGGGTCGCTCACCGAGCAGAGCCTGACCTCCTTGTTGGCTTCGACGATCTCTCCGGTTTCGATACTCCGGGCTGCGAGGCTTGCTTGATGATGATCGAGGTTCGACGACGGCGAAGTTGACCATGCTCACACCTGCACGTTCCGGGTCGTGGAAGACCTGGAGCCAGCCGGTGTCGGTGACCCCGGCGAGAAGGTGCTTGATGGGCATCTACTGACTGCTCCTGTTCGGTTCATGAGATGTCACGCCAGAGGAGGTGGTGGGTGACACCGCTGGGGCTCGGGATGGTTTCGTGGTGGAACCGTTCGTCGAACTCGTCGGGGGATTCCCAGAGTCGGACGCCGCCGCCGAGGGTGATCGGGAGCGACGACGACGTGGAGCTCGTCGACAAGACCGGCGTCGATGAACGAACGGACGGTGGTCGCACCGCCGCCGAGGCGGACGTCGAGTCCGCCCGCGGCGGCCTTTGCTTGCTCGGCGGCCTCGGCCGGTGTCGCATTGAGGAAGTGGAACGTGGTGTCGGCGAGCGTGATCGATGGGCGCTCGTGGTGCGTGAGCACGAACACCGGGGTGTGAAACGGCGGTGTGTCGCCCCACCAGCCCACCCACTCGTGGTCGGCCCACGGTCCGCGTTGGGGGCCGAACTTGTTGCGGCCCATGATCTCGGCGCCGATCCCGCTTGCGAAGTCGCGAGTGAAGTAATCGTCGAGCCCACGAGTCCGCCGCGCCGTCTGTTCGTCCTGGCCAGCTCGCCGTGTCGAATCCCCAGGCGATCAGCTCGGTCGGGTCGGCGTGCCCGAACGGCCGCTCCAGGCTTTGGCCCTCGCCGGCGCCATATCCGTCTTCCGAGACCGTGAAATTCTGAACCCTGACCCGTTGCACCATGCGCGCTCCCTCTCCAACCGACTGGTTGCGAATCGCAACCGGTCTAGCGAGACACTAACTACACTGCTCTCATGGTGCAACCGGATCGAACTCAAGAGTTGACGGTTCCTGACGGCCGATCGGGCTGTCCGATCAACATGACAATGGAACTACTCGGTGACCGCTGGAGCCTCGTCGTGCTCCGCGACGTGA
The DNA here is from genome assembly GCA_963695075.1 of uncultured Acidimicrobiales bacterium. Lineage (GTDB taxonomy): Bacteria > Actinomycetota > Acidimicrobiia > Acidimicrobiales > CAWCAL01 > CAWCAL01. The sequence goes on along the minus strand of CAVOFR010000001.1, from coordinate 346,677 downwards.
TGTTCGGTGGCCGCACCCGATTCCGCGAGACTCCTCGGCAACTCACTCGAGGGCATCGCCAGCAACGTGCTCGCATCACGGCTCGCCAAGCTCACCGACGCAGGCCTGCTCAGCCGCCACCCGGTTCCCGGTCACCGTCAGAAGATCGACTACTTCCTCACCGAAGCCGCGATCGAACTCGTCCCGCTGATCGTCGAACTCGGGGCATGGGGTGCACGTTGGCTCCCCACCACTCCGGAGCTGACCATCCGTGCCCAGCTGCTCGCCGACGGCGGCCCGGACATGGCTGAACGGTTCATGGACGAACTCCGCAGCATTCATCTCGAAGGCCAGCCGCCACCTGCCGACGGTGTTCTCGCAGAACTCGATGCCGCCTACCAGCGTGTCGCTTCACTGGCCTGACGAAACGATGTGTCCTTTTCCGGTTGTCCCGTTCGTTGAATAGATGCCCGGCGACGCTGTCGGGCAACGAAAGTTTCTTGATGGAGGAAACAGCATGGCTCAATATCTGATCTCGGTGTGGCACGACGAGGACTACGAACTTGACTTCACCACCGAGGAGGCACAGCGCCGAGTCGCCCAAGTCGGCCAGTTCAACACAGATCTCGAGACCGTGGGCGCCTGGGTGTTCGCCGGGGGTCTGCATCCGGCAAGTTCAGCAACCGTGGTGCGCTCGACCGGTTCCGATGTGTCGATGACTGACGGCCCCTACGCTGAATCCAAGGAACAGATGGGTGGGTTCTGGATTGTCGAGGCCGCCGACACGGATGCGGCGCTCGAATGGGGCCGACGTGGCGCTACAGCGTGTGAGGGACCCGTCGAGGTGCGCCCATTGCAGGGTGAGTGACGTCGACCTCGAGGCGGTCTTCCGCCGCGAAGCAGGCGCCTGCACCGCGACGTTGATCAGGGTCCTCGGCGACATCGATCTCGCCGAGGACTCCGTCGCCGAGGCCTTCGCCATCGCGGTCGACAAGTGGCCGACCGAAGGGATTCCGGCGAACCCGGGCGGGTGGATCACCACCACCGCCAAACGCCGGGCCATCGACCGGCTACGCCGCGAAGCCAGCCGACACGACCGCCATGTCGCAGCGCTACGCAGCGAAAGTAGCGAGCCAATGACTTCCGATCCTGACCTTGTGGACCTCGACGCACTGGTCGATGTCGTGGCCGACGATCAACTCCGGCTGCTGTTCTTGTGCTGCCACCCGGCGTTGCACCCCGACGCGGCAAACGGCGCTGACATTGAAGCTGCTCGGAGGGCTCACGGTTTCCGAGATCGCACGGGCATTCCTCGTGACCCCCGACACGATGAACAAACGGATCGGGCGGGCGAAACGCAAGCTCCGTGACAACCACGCCTCCTACAGGATCCCAGAGGCACGTGAGCTTCCCGATCGACTTCACGTCGCTCTCACCGCCATCTATCTCGTATTCAACGAAGGCCACACCGCAACCTCCAACGACTCGCTCACACGCATCGACCTGACGACCGAAGCAATCCGGCTCGGCCGGGTCATCTCAGATTTGATGCCCGATGAACCCGAAACCCTCGGCCTCCTGGCTCTCATGCTGCTCACCGAGGCGCGCCGACCCGCACGGACGACCTCGGACGGATCGATGATCAGGCTGTCGGACCAAGACCGCACCAAATGGGACCAGACCTTGATCGGCGAGGGTCACGATCTCGTGCGCCGATGTTTGCGGATCGGACTACCGGGCCGCTTCCAAATCCAAGCAGCCATCGCCGCCGTCCACACCGACGCAGCGAGTTACACCGACACCGACTGGCGCCAGATCGTCGCGCTCTACAACCAACTCCTCCACCACCAACCGACCGCAATCGTGAAACTCAACCGGGCCATCGCCCAGGCAGAACTCGACGGACCCAACGCGGCCCTTGAAACGGTCAACCACCTCGCTGTCGAACTCGCCAACTACCCGCCGTTCCACGCCGCCCGAGCCGACCTGCTGGTGCGAGCACACCGCACAACCGAAGCGGTCGCGGCCTACGACGAAGCGATCAAACTCGCCACCAACCAGGCAGAACGAGAGTTCCTCACCAAGCAAGCCTCGAAGCCGTTGGCGGTCGAGGGTGACGACCGCCCGGCTCCTCGATGACTGTGGGGAGCCACCGGACTCGACCTTCCTAGTTTGCGCCCGGAAAGCGCGCGCGAGAAAGAATCCCGGGTGGCTGTCGGATTGGCACAATGGTCTTCGACGTATGGGTAACGGATCGACACCGGGTCGATCCCATCCCATACAAGGTGTTCCAATGACCCGCTATCTCATGTCCGTGTGCTACTCAGCCGACGCAAACCCTCCCAGCTCCGACGAACTGGAGGGCATCATGCGCAACGTCACCGAAGTGCGCACCGCCCTTCAGGCCGAGGGTTCGTGGGTGTTCAGTGGCGGCTTGCACGATCCCGGCACTGCCACCGTGATCACGTCTCGCGACGGGTCGGTCACCACCGTCGACGGCCCTTTCATCGACACCAAAGAAGTGATCGGTGGTTTGAGCATCATCGACGTCGCTGACCTTGACGCCGCAACGGCCTGGGCCCAACGGATGGCAGCGGCGACCACATGCCCCATCGAGGTGCGCCCGTTCATGGACGACCCCACGACATGAACGAAGCCGGCGGCGACCTGGCCGACGAGTCAGTCCTCGGCCAGGTCTTTCGTGACGAGTGGAGCCGCGTGGTAGCCGTCCTGGCGCGCGCCTTCGGCGATCTCGACCTTGCCGAAGACGCCGCTCAGGAAGCCTTCGCCGAGGCCGCCAACTCCTGGTCGACCTCTGGGCCCCCACATAACCCGGGCGGGTGGATAACAGCTGTGGCACGCCGGCGCGCAATCGACCGCGCCCGCCGAGAGTCCCGCCGAGACACCAAACAACGCGAAGCATCGGCTGTCGGCGCCTGCGAGGACTGGCCCGGCCTCGATATCGGCGGCGAATCGATCGATGATGATGTCCTTCGCCTCGTGTTCACCTGCTGCCACCCCGCCCTCGACCAACCGTCGCAGATCGCACTCACGCTGCGACTGGTCGCCGGCATCGACACCGATGCGATCGCCCGAGCGTTCCTGATCACCGAGGCCACCATGAGCCAGCGGCTACTTCGAGCCAAACGCAAGATCAGAGCCGCCGCTATCCCTTTCGGATGCCCGACGACACAGAACTTCCTGATCGCATCGCCCCCGTCCTGGCCGTCGTCAACCTGATCTTCAATGAGGGCTACATCGCAACGTCAGGCGACCAACTGGACCGACCGGACCTGTGCGACGAAGCCATCTACCTCGGTCGCATGCTTCTCCGCCTCATGCCCGACGAACCCGAAGTCCGCGGCCTCCTCGCCCTCATGCTGCTCATCACCGCCCGCCGGCCCGCCCGCTCCGACACGAGGGGCGGTCTGGTCATCCTCGGCCAACAAGACCGAAGCCGCTGGAACCGCGACCTCATCGCCGAAGGCCACCAACTCGTCCGGATCTGTTTGTCCCAACAGCGGCCCGGGCCCTATCAAATTCAGGCCGCCATCAACGCCGTCCACACCGACGCCGCCACGGCCGAAGACACCGACTGGCACCAGATCCTGTCACTGCACGACCAGCTCCTCAACATCGCATACACCCCAATCGCGGAACTCAACCGGGCCGTCGCTTTAGCTGAGATCGAAGGCCCCGACGCCGCCCTCGACATCGTCGAACAGCTCGAGCTCGATCACTATCAACCATGGCACGCGACCCGTGCCGACCTCCTCCGCCGCACCGGCCGAACGACCGAAGCCAAAGCCGCTTACCAGCGCGCCATCGAGCTCACCGACAACCCAGGCGAGCAGCAATACCTCGAACAACGACTGCGGACGATCGACCGGTGAGGTTCGTGCTGTACTGGGTCGATGGAGGCCTCAGACCGCGAGTTGACGAATCGGTTGATGCTGCGGGCGCGTGACGCAATGGATCGAGATCACCGACTCGAACTCGACATCGCCTCGTTGGCGTCGATCGCCTGTGTCTCGGAAGCGCATTTCATTCGACAGTTCAAAGCCACATTCGGGGAAACACCACACCGCTACTTGCAGCGGCGCCGGATCGAGCGCGCAATGTACCTGCTACGAACCACCACGACCGACGTGACTGACATCTGTATGACTGTCGGGTTCGCCAGCCTCGGCACGTTCAGCCGCACATTCCGCGACATCGTCGGTGAGTCACCAACCACGTTCCGGGCTCGAGGCACACTGCCTGACGTACCGGGTTGTTTCGTATCGAGATGGACCAGACCAAGCAGTTTCGGAGAAGCCGCCGAGTCACGCCCGGTCCTACGGTGAGTCACATGTTCAACAACATCTCCCGCAGCCAAATCTTCGTCCTCGACCAAGACGACGCACTCGACTTCTACGTGACCAAGCTCGGCCTCGAGGTCGCTGCCGACATGGACCTCGGATTCATGCGCTGGCTCACTGTGCGAGTGCCCGGTGATGAGGTGCGGGAGATCCTGCTCGAGAAGCCGGGCCCGCCCGCCATGGATGAAACCACCGCCGCCCAGGTCCGTGACCTGGTGACCAAGGGAGCAATAGGAGGCTCGCTGTTCCTCACCACTGACGATGCCCAGACCACGTTCGAGACGCTACGCGACCGAGGCGTCGACATCACCGACGAGCCGACACAGAGGCCCTACGGCATCGACTTCGGCATCCGAGATCCGTTCGGCAACGCCATCCGCATCGGCCAAATGTTCACCCCCGAAAACCAATGAACACCACGGTCACCGCCATCCAGCATCGCATCGGCTGGTTGCTGACCGGGCTGGCCAGCGTGTTCCTAGGCTTCGATGCGATCATTCATCTCCTCAACACCGCCACAGTGAAGACAGCAATGTCCGAACTCGGATGGCCCGAGCACCTGACGCTGATCATCGGCATCATCGAAGCGGCAGCCCTCTGCCTCTTCCTGTATCCCAGGACGTCGCTGCTGGGCGTGGTCCTGCTCACCGGGTACCTGGGTGGAGCAGTCGCCACCAATCTGCGCGTCGAGGAGCCACTGCTATCCACCACGCTGTTCCCGGTCTACGTCGCCATCGTGCTGTGGGGCGGGCTCTACCTCAAAGACCGCCTCCTACGTAGCGTCGTGCACGCAGCCCTCCACAACGTTCCGCTAGTGCCGCAAGCCCAACAGGCCGACACCGCCCACTGACCCACTTGTTACCCACCATGCGAGCCTCCCCTCACAACGAGAAAGACCGATGACCAAACCACCGACAGCGACATTCTCCGCCACCCTTCACCAGGCCCCAGGAAAGAAGGCAACGGGGATCGTCGTCCCACCTGAGGTGATCGATCAACTGAACGCAGGCAAGAAGCCGCCAGTGCGAGTCACCCTCAACGGACACGAGTACCGAACCACCATCGGCATCATGGCCGGCAACGCCATGATCCCCGTGAGCGCCGCAGTCCGCAAAGACGCCGGGATTACTGCCGGCGACGACCTGATCGTAGACCTCGTCGTCGACGCCACACCCCGCACGGTCGAGAACCCACCCGATCTGGAAGCAGCGTTCGCCGCGAACCCAGACGCAGCCGCGTTCTTCGGAACGTTCTCCAACAGTCTTCAGCGCTACCACGTCGACAACATCAACGCAGCCAAAACCCCCGAAACCCGGCAACGCCGTATCGACAAAGCCATCAGCCTGTTCCTCGACGGCAAACAACGCTGATCCCTCATGGCAACTCATGGCGTGTTCTTGACTCACCGCACGCTTCCCGGTCGACGAGGCGACGTCCGAGCTGTTTGGCAACAGCACATGGAACCGGTCATCGCCGCCAACCCTGACCACGTCTCCTACTACTACTGCTTCGATCCCGACGACGAAGACGTGATCCGAGTTTTTCAGCTCTACCGGTCTCCCGCCGCAGCATCTGAGTTCCTCAGACACCCGAACTACGTCGCCTACCTTGCAGCGGTTGAACCTCTCCTCGACGGACCACCCGAGGTGCACCAGGCCACACCCCAATGGACCAAACCTGCACACTAGTTACTCGACCAAATCCCGGGTGGTCGGCGAAGTCGGCTCAGTCTCCTGACGTCAGCTTTGCCAGCAGCCTCACGAGAGTCCTTCGTTCGCGTTCGGTCAGAGGCTCGAGCACGACTTCTTGGACGGTGTCGAGAACGTCGTCCAGTCGTTCAAGAGCAGCTCGACCCTGAGCAGTGATGACGACAAGCTTCTGTCGCCGGTCGGCCGGATCGGGTCCCCGACGCACGAACCCATCGGCCACCAAGCTGCTAAGCGTCGAAGCCACATCGCTGCGATCGAGACTGGCGTAGCGACCAAGGTCAGCCTGACTCGACGGGCCGTACTGGTCGAGTCCCGCAAGCACTCTGAATTGGTAACCGTTCGCGCCTTCTTGTCGGAACGCCTGGCTCAGCAAACCGTGGGCGCGGCCGTTCGCCCGACCGAGAAGCCACGTCGTTCGACCTTCGACCCTGTTGAGTCCAGACATGACCACAACGGTAGCCAATATTCGTTGGTGATACCAACGAACCCGTCTATCGTTGGCTGCACCAACAATCTCGGAGGTAGGAATGTCGATCCCGTTCGGTCCCCAACTCATCGGCCAGACCGAGAAGACCCTCAACGCTGTCCTTCGCCGACTACTCGAAGAAACGGATCTGAGCGAGCGGCAGTGGGTCACGATGAAGATCTCTGGCCAACTCCATGCCTCCGGCGAGGATCACGATCTCCGATCAGCGGTGGCCGAACGCGCTCATTTAGTGAATGCCGCTGAGCTCGTCGCTGAGCTCACAGGGCGAGGTCTTCTCGTCGGCGGACGACCCACGCCGTCAGGCGACAAGGTGACCGCCAGCATCCAAGCGAAGATCGACGAACTAACTGCTCCCGTCTGGCGCGACCTCGATGAGAACGATGTCGCCGCCGCAACCCGCGTACTCACCCAGGTTCTCGATCGCGCCCTCGAACTGACTGGGCAAACCTCACACATGATCCCATTGCCCGAAGAAGGAACGGCCACCCCGTGCTCCGAATCGTCGGCAGCCGGGGCAATACGCCTCGTTGCTACCGAGAGCAGAGGAGAGCGGCGTAGCCCAAGCGAGGCGCCAGCGCTTTGAACGCCACCACTTCGGCGAAACGTGCGTATATCGACTGCGGTACACGCCGAAATTCCTGCGCTGACCAGGTAAAACGCGATCTGAAGTGTGTCGGAGGGGGGACTTGAACCCCCACGCCCTTGCGGGCACTAGGTCCTTAACCTAGCGCGTATGCCAATTCCGCCACTCCGACGTGGCAGCCCGGAAGGACCGGACCGAGTGGTGATCCTAGCGCGCTGATAGCGTGACGCCGAGACGGTTCCGGCTACTCGTCGACCACCCAGACCGCTGCTGGATCGAAGGTTCCGTCGCGGTCTATTTCCAGGTCGCGAACCCGCTCGCCGGCGCTCCAACGGGTCAGGTAACGAGCCAAGGGGATCACCGGTGCCTGCTCCATGACCTGAGCCTCGACCTCGTTCCACGCATCGCCGTCGACCGAGCCCGCTGCATCGGCCAGAGCTTGGTCCAGAGTCTCCGAGCCAACGCCGGTCACGTTGTTGGCCGACTTCGATCCAAACATCAACGGCAGATACGCATCGCCGACTGGGACGATACCGACATGGCCGAAGGTGAAGATCTCGTGCTCACCCGACACGATGTACTCGCCGTAGTCCGTCGCCGCGTGGGCCCGGGTCTCGGCGCTGAAACCCGCGGACCGCAATTGCCCCACTACGGCTTCAGCGATGGCCAACTCCGCAGGATCGTCCCGATGGTCGACGTGAAGGGTGGGAAGACCATCAGCAACCTCTGCGGCCATCGCGGCGGCCGAGTCCGCGTCGTGATCACACAGCGGCCCGCATCCATCGGCGTCGGCTCCCACCCCCGTCGCTGGTTCGGCCCTATCGGCCAACGTGGAGGAAACCACGGCGTCGGCGTCCACGGCCGCCACCAGTGCCTGCCGCACAGCCGGGTCGGCCAGCGAGGGATGCTTCACGTTGATCCCGAAGAAAATCAGCGCCCGGAACGGTGCTGTCACCGTCTCTTTCGTGGATGGCTCCGCGTCCGGCACGAGCGCCAGATCGACCTCGCCATCCTGCTGGAGGTCCCACGCCGCCGCCCCCGACCCCGTCTCGATCAGTTCCACCGCGGCGAGATGTGTCCCGTCCGACGTGGCGGAGAGTCGGACCCCGTCCTGTGTTCCCTCGACCAGCCCGAACGGGCCCGAGCCGATCGGGTGTGTCAGGAAGCGAGAAGCGTGGTCGGAGACCTGGCGCTTCGAGACGATACCCAGAGACGGCGCGGCCAGGAACTCAGCCAGCCGAGCGGTCGGCTCCTTGAGCACAACCCTGACGGTGCGCCCGTCCACCGCCTTGACCGACTCGATCACACTCAACGGTTGAGCGACCAGCCCGAACGACGCCCGAGCGCGCTGGAGCGTGAACGCCACGTCCTCCGCCGTGATGGGTGTGCCGTCCGAGAAGGTCCGCTCCGTATCCAGCACGAAGGTCCACTTCGTCCAGTTCGCCGCCGCGGTCCACTCCCGCGCAATGGCCGGCGACGCCTCGGTCTCTCCGACCGCGATGTCAGTCAGGCCGTCGAAGATCAGGTCGGCAAGCAGCAGGTCCGTAGCCGAGCCGATGTTGCTCTGGGCCGGGTCGAGGGTACTCACCTCGGACACCGCCACGCCGAGGACACCGCCGTCGACGGGCAGGTTCGGATCGACAGTCGTCGGCACCGAGGTGCTGGTCGGGGTGGCCGCCATCGGCGACGGTGGGCTCGCCTCCGAAGCCCCGATACACGCGGTGGCAATCAGGCCGATGAGGGCGGGGGGCAGCAATCGCAGGGCTCTTGGCACCCTGACTACGTCGGCGCAGCGTCAGCGATCTGGAGCCATTCGGAGCGCTCGACTCGAGCTCGGGTCCGACACGACCTCGAACCTGGTCGGATCAGAGTCGAAGCGTGAGGCTGATCGTGGTGAACGAGAACACGAGAGCCGACAGGATCGTCAACCGGTCGAGGTTCTTCTCGACCACGGTCGATCCGGCCGCCGTCGCACCCATACCGCCACCGAACATGTCGGAGAGGCCACCACCCTTGCCGCTGTGCAGCAGCACGAGGACGATCAGCGTGATCGATGCCGCGAAATGGATGATCGTGACGATCGTTGTCAGCATTGATGATCCTCAGACAGAACGTGAGACGTCGACGATAGCAGCGGGTCCCGCCATTCGAGTGACCGGCTCACCCTGCCAGGCGGAAGTGGACGATGCCGGCGAAGTCCTCGGCAACCAGGCTCGCTCCGCCGACGAGGGCGCCGTCGATGTCGGGCTGGCCCATCAATTCGGGGGCGTTTGCCGGCTTGACCGACCCGCCGTACTGGATCCGGACCTTTGCTGCTGTTTCGGCGTTGGCGGCGTCGGCAACGACCGATCGAACGTGCGCACACATCGCCTGGGCGTCGTCAGCCGTGGCCGTCTTGCCAGTGCCGATGGCCCAGATCGGCTCGTAGGCGATGACCATCGAGGCGATCTGGTCACGCTTGAGCCCAGCCAGCCCCTGCCGGATCTGCCCCTCGACCTTGCTCTCGGCCTGGCCGGCCTCCCGCTCGTCGAGTGTCTCACCGCAACAGAGGATGGGGGTCATGTCGTGTTTGAAGATGGCTCTCAGCTTCTGGTTGACGAACTCGTCGGTCTCGCCGAAGACCTCGCGGCGCTCGCTGTGACCGACGATCACCAAGTCGACGTTGAGCTTGGACAACATCGGTGGCGACACCTCACCGGTGAACGCCCCCTTCTCCTCCGGGTGACAGTTCTGTGCACCCAGCCGGAACGGCAGCTTGTCGGACTCGATGACGGTCTGGACAGACCGCAGATCCGTGAACGGTGGATGCACCGACACATCGACGGCCTCGACGTCGGACTTGTCGATGAGGTACCCCATCTTCTGGACCAGCTGGATGGCCTCGAAGTGGTTGTGGTGCATCTTCCAGTTGCCGCTGATCAGCGGCTTTCGGTCAGCCATCGTTGAACTCTCCTCGCAACGCGGCGAGCCCCGGGAGGTCGCCCTTCTCGATCAACTCCAAGGATGCCCCGCCGCCGGTGGACACGTGGTCCATGCGGTCATCGACACCGAACTGCTTCGCGGCCGCCGCGCTGTCGCCGCCACCGACGACGCTGAATCCGTTGGCGTCGGCCACGGCGTCGGCCACGGTGCGTGTGCCGGCCTCGAACCGAGGATCCTCGAAAACCCCCATCGGCCCGTTCCACAGGATGGTGCCGGCCTCGAGGATGACCTCGGTGAATTCGGCCGCCGTACCAGGACCGATATCCAGGCCCATCCAGCCGTCCGGAAGGTCGGTACCCATCTGGCGCACCTCTCCACCAGCGGCGGGATCGCCTATCTCTCCACCCGGGCCCAGCGCGGTGATGTCGGACGGGATGTGGATGGGCGTCTCGGCCTCGAGGAGTCTCCGGCAGGTGTCGACCATGTCCTTCTCGAGCAGCGATGAACCGACCGAATGGCCTTGGGCCGCGAGGAACGTGAAGGCCATGCCGCCTCCGACGATCAATCCGTCGACCGACGACAGGAGCGACTCGATCACCGCCAGCTTGTCCGACACCTTGGCGCCGCCCATGATCGCCACGAACGGTCGCCGTGGTGAGTCCCGCAGTCCGCCCAGGACCTCGACTTCACGAGCCAGGAGGCGCCCGGCAGCCGAGGAAAGGTACGCCGGTGGCCCGACGATCGAGGCGTGAGCGCGGTGCGACGCGCCGAAAGCGTCGTTCACGTAGGCGTCCTGGCCCTCGATCAGCTTCCGGACGAAAGCCGGGTCGTTGCCGGTCTCGCCCGGATCGAAGCGCAGGTTCTCGAGCAGTTCCACGCCGGGTGCGAGCTCGGCCAGGCGCGCCCGAACGGGATCCATCGCGAAGTCGGGATTTGGCTCGCCTTTGGGCCGGCCGAGGTGGGAACACGCGGTGACCTGCGCTCCCCGCTCCTGGAGCCATTGCAACGTGGGCAGGGCGGCGCGGATGCGCAGATCGTCGGTGATCTCGGCGCCGGACAGCGGCACGTTGAAGTCGCACCGGACCAGCACGCGTATACCGTCGAGGTCGCCCAGGTTCTCGAGAACCGGTACCTGCATCAAGCGGGCCGGCCGCTACTGGTTGGCTGCGCCGACCAGCATGGCCATGTCGACCAGCCGGTTGGAGTAGCCCCATTCGTTGTCGTACCAGCCGGCCACCTTCACCAGGTTGCCGGTGGCCATGGTCAGGCCGGCGTCGATGGTGCACGAAGCCGGCGAGCCCACGATGTCGCTCGACACGAGTGGGGCCTCGCTGTACACGAGCACGTCGGACAGTCGTCCGCTCTCGGCGGCGGCGGCGAACGCCGCGTTGACCTCATCGCCCGTCACGTCTTGGCCGAGGTTGCCCACGAAGTCGGTTACCGACCCGGTCGGGATCGGTACCCGCATTGCGATGCCGTCGAGCTTGCCCTTCATGGACTCCATGACCAGGCCGGTGGCCCGGGCCGCTCCGGTGGACGTGGGGATGATGTTGACCGCTGCGGCACGGGCCCGGCGCAGGTCGCTGTGGGGGCCGTCGACCAGCGCCTGGTCGCCCGTGTAGGCGTGCACCGTGGTCATCAGGCCCTTCTCCACGCCGAACGCGTCGTCGAGCACCTTGATCATGGGCACGAGACAGTTGGTCGTACAGGAGGCGTTGGAGATGACCGTGTGCTTGTCGGGGTCGAACGTGTCGTCGTTGACGCCCATGACGAACGTGCCGTCGACGCCGGAGGCAGGAGCGGAGATGACCACCCGCGGAGCGCCACCGTCGAGGTGGGCAGCCGCCTTGTCGCGGTCGTTGAAGATGCCGGTGGACTCGACGACGACGTCGACTCCCAGGTCGCCCCAGGGCAGGTCGCCGGGGTTGCGCTCGGACAGCACCTTGAGCGTGTCGCCGCCCACCGTGATCTCGCCGTCGCCGGCCGCAACCGGCTCGGGGTAGCGGCCGATGACCGAATCGTATTGCAGGAGGTGCGCCATCGTCTCCAGCGAACCGAGATCGTTCACGCCGACGAAGTCGATGTCGGCACCCCGCTTCTTGGCGGCTCGGAAGAAGTTGCGGCCGATCCGGCCGAATCCGTTGATGCCTACGCGTACCGTCATTGCTGTTGTTGCCTCCTGATCAGGTGGGTCCATCGGAGCAGATCGTGACCGCGTCCACAAACGCGGAGCGTTTCGGGTCGATTCGAGGCGCGAGCAGCTCGATCACATCGGTGTGTCGCGGTGCACCACCCGAGGTTCGTACCCGAGGTCATCGAGCCGTCGCGCCACGGCCAGCGCCACGGCGATAGAGCGGTGGCGGCCGCCGGTGCAGCCGAACGCGATCGAGAGATAGGCCTTGCCCTCGGCTTCGTGGCGCGGGATGGCAAAGGCGAGAAGATTCACGATGTGGTCGACGAACTCGTCGGCCCCGTCCGACCCGAACACCACCGCTTGGACCTCCTCGTCGGCCCCGGTCATGGCCCGGAGCTCGGGGTCGTAGTGCGGATTGTCCATCCACCGGCAGTCGAAGACCAGATCGGCATCGAGCGGGAGACCCTTCGGGTAGGCGAACGACCGCACCGACAGGTGCATGCCGTTCGTGTCACGCTCGGCGCCGAACTCCTCCCGGATGCGGGCCTTGAGCTGGTGGATGTTGTAGCTGCTCGTATCGAGCACGACGTCGGCTTCGGCTCGTACCGGGGTGAGCAGCTCCCGCTCCCGTTCGATGGCTTCGACCACCGTCTCGCCGAAGAGCGGGTGGCGTCGGCGGGTGTTCTCGAACCGCCGGACGATCTCTGGCGTCGACGCTTCGAGGAACAGCACCTGCACGTCGTGGTCGGAGGTTCGCAACTCTTCGATGCCTGGTAGTACCTCGCGGTGGTACGGCCCGATGCCGGTCACGAACACCACGTCGGTGATCTCGGACGAATCCTGACCCGCGAGCTCGGCCACACGGGGAATCAGCATCGGCGGGAGGTTGTCGATCACGAACCAGCCGAGATCCTGGAGCGCGTCGGCCGCCGTCGAGAGGCCGGCCCCGGAGAGGCCCGTGATGACGATGAAGCGATTCATCTCCTTCTTTGATAGCGGGCGCGGTCGACAATCGCACGGTTTTGGCGTCAAGCGCGGTGTGGCAAGGGACGTATGTCGGCCCTGAGTAGCCTCGACCCGTGCTCCGCCTTCGCCGGTTCGCCCTGTCCGCCCTCATCGCCGTCGCCGCCCCAGCGCTCGTGCTCGTCGGGTGCGGAGACGACGATGACACGGCCGCCACCGGGGTCGCCGAGACCACCACCAGCACGACCGACACGGTGGGATCGGCCGACACCGGCCGTGCTCCCCCGGCGACGGACGACGGAGCCCCCGGCGAGCAGATCGTCCAGATCTCGACGGTCGACGGCAAGACCCTGGAAGGCTCCGTCTACGGCGACGGACCGCGGGGGATCGTGCTGGCCCACATGCGCGGAGCGGACCGATCCACCTGGACCGGCTTCGCGCAGGCCGCGGCAGCCGCCGGGTTTCGAGTGCTGGCATTCGACTTCCGGGGCTATGGCGGATCGACCGGCACCGTCGACACGGAACTCGACGTGGATCTCACCGCTGCGATCGAATACCTCACCGCCGCGGGCGTAGACGACGTGGTCGTGATCGGCGCCTCCATGGGCGGCACGGCCACCATCAACGTGGCGTCGAAGCTCGATCTGGCCGGAGCAGCCACCCTGTCCGCACCGGCGGAGTTCCTCGGCCTCCCGGCTCTCGATGTGGCGGGCGACATCGACGAGCCGCTCCTGGTGATAGCGGCAGCCGACGACCAGCCGTACGCCGACGACGCCACGGCCATCTCCGATGCCATCATCGACGCGGGTGCGGACTCAGGGGTGACCAGATTCATCGTCGACGGAAGCCATCACGGCACCAACCTCTTCGCCGACCACGCCGAAGACATCACCGGCTGGCTTCTCGATTTTGCTGCCGATCCCGAGAACTTCTAGGCAACCAGCTCCGCCCGAAGGAGAAGGAGCCGCGGGATGGTCGCGGCCTGCCGGTACTCCTCGGCGCGGGCCAGGAAACCGTGCGGAGGGGCCGGCTCGACCATCTCGGTGATGACCAGGCCCTCCTCCGCCATCGTGTTGACGTACCGGTGCAGCGGACGATGCACGAAGCGGATGTGAACTCCGGCGGTGACCTCCTCGACCGTTACCGCCTCATTCAGGTAGGGACCCACCCGCCAGTACTGCTCGGGGGGATCGATGATCTGGTCGTCGATCCAACCCGAGCCCGGCGTCTGCAGCAGCGGGTGGTTCAGGAAGAAGAGGAACCGCCCGCCCGGCTCCAGCACTCGGGCCACCTCGGCGAGGGCTTCATCGACCGCGTCGACGTGCTCGAAGACCAGGCAGGCGACGACCGCGTCGAACGACCGATCCGGGACCGGCAACCGGTCCGCCGCTCCCCTGGCGTAGACCGGTCCACCCGCTCGCTGCATGGCCATCCGCACCTGGGTGGCCGACGGGTCGAGCCCCACGACGGTCGTCGCGCCGGCCTGCACCGCCCGGCGGGCCACCTGACCCTCGCCGCAGCCAACCTCGAGCACGCGACGCGCCCCGATCAGATGCTTCTCGGCCAGAGGCAGGATCTGCTCCTCGTACTCGGCATCGACGCCGCCGGTGAACTCCTCCTGCCACCACGTGGCGTGCGCCTCCCAGTCGGCGCGACTGGGATCGGCCGTCGGCTCGGTCGACTCCGTCATCGACGGGCTGCGTCCTTGTGGACCGTCGCGAAGATGGCGGCGGCCACGTCGTCGGGGAGCCAGGACAGCGCCTTCAGCGTGTCGAGATCCGCCGCTTGCACAGCCCGAACCCCGCCGAGCTCCTTCACCAGCCGCTTCTTCCGCTTCGGACCCAGGCCGGCGATGTCGTCCAGCACCGACTTGGTCATGCGCTTGTTCCGCAGCTGCCGGTGGTACGTGATCGCGAACCGGTGACTTTCGTCGCGCAGGCGCTGGAGCAGGAAGAGGGCCTCGGACTGCCGGGGCAACCGGATCGCATCGGCCTCACCGGGCACGAAGACCTCCTCGAACTGCTTGGCCAGGGACGCGATCGGGATCTCGCCGGCCAGTCCGAGCGACTCCAGCACGGCCGAGGCCACGCCGAGCTGCCCTTTTCCGCCGTCGACCAACAGGAGCTGGGGCGGGTAGCTGAACTTCCCCGACCGTTCCTCCACGGGGAGGGCCCGCTCCTCGAGGTACTGGGTGAACCGCCGGGTGAGCACCTCCTCCATTGCGGCGAAGTCGTCGTTGCCGGGCACGTCACGGATCTTGAAGCGCCGGTAGTCCCGCTTCTTCTCCAGGCCGTCCTCGAACACCACCATCGACCCGACGTAGTCCGAGCCCTGGATGTGGCTCATGTCGTAGCACTCGATGCGCAGCGGAGCCTCGGGCAGGCCCAGGGAGTCCTGGAGCTCGTTCAACGCCCGGGCTCGTGAGTTGTGATCGCTGGCCCGCCTCAACCGATGGCGGGTGAAGGTCTCGGCCGCATTCTGGGTGACCGTCTCGATGAGCCGACGCTTCTCACCCCGCATCGGCACGCGAAGCGGCACCTTCGAGCCCCGGTGCTCGGACAGCCACTGTTCGTACGTGGACGGATCCGGTGGCAGCTCGGGTACGAGGACCTGCTTGGGCATCCCCATCGGTGGTTCGTCGTAGTAGAGCTCCTCGAGGATGCGGGCGATCAGCTCACCCCGCTCGAGCTCGATCACCTTGTCGAGCACGAAACCCTTGCGGCCCACCACCCGACCCTTGCGGATGTAGAAGACCTGGACCGCGGCCTCGAGCTCGTCATCGTGGATGCCGATCACGTCCAGGTCCTCGGAGCGTTCGGCCACCATCTGCTGTTTCTCGATGGCGCGGCGGACGCTGGTGAGGCGATCGCGCAGCCGGGCCGCCCGCTCGAAATCAAGCGCCTCCGAGGCCTGGCGCATCTCCTGTTCCAGCCGCCCGACCACTTCGTCGGTGTCTCCGTCGAGGAACTCGAGCAACTCGTCGACGAGGGCTGCGTAGGCCTCGGGTTCGATCTCGTTCACGCAGGGGCCGGCGCACTTCTCGATGTGAAAGAGCAGGCAGGGGCGGCCGAGCCGCTCGTGGTGGCGCAGCTTGTTGTCCGAACAGGTGCGAATCGGGAACGTGCGCAGGAGAAGGTCGAGCGTCTCGCGGATGGCGTAGGCGTGGGCGTAGGGGCCGAAGCGCCGGACGCCCCTGCGGGTCCGGCCCCGCATGACCATGGCCCGAGGCCAGTCGTCGTCCAGGGTGACGGCCAGGAACGGGTAGCTCTTGTCGTCGACCAGCCGGATGTTGAACCGGGGACGATGCTGCTTGATCAGGCTGTACTCGAGCATGATCGCTTCGACGTCGTTGCGGACCTGGATCCACTCGACCGTCTCGGCCGACGCCACCATCTGGGCGGTGCGGGGGTGCATGGTGGCGGGCGAGCCGAAGTAGTTGCTCAGCCGGGAGCGAAGCGACTTCGCCTTACCCACATAGAGCACCCGGCCGTCGGCATCCTTGAACTGGTAGGAGCCCGGCGTGTCGGGAATCGTCCCCGCTGGCGGTCGCTGCACCACGCCCCAAGCCTACGACCACGGAATCTGTGCAAGGTCGGGCGGCCTCAGCCAACCCGACATTGCACAGATTCGCAGCGGACGGGCATAGCCTGAGTGGACTTCCTCCCCGACATGATGACGACAGGGAGGAAACTCATGATCGACCGCGTATCGATCGTGGACCTCGCACGAAGGCAGCACGGCCTCGTGACTCGGCGGCAAGCGATCGAGGCTGGCTACAGCCCGAACCAGATCAAGGAACGAACGCGCCGCGGCACGTGGCGAGTGGTGGAACGCGGCGTCTACCGGCTGGGGAGCCATCCGGATTCCTGGCTCACGGCAGTGCTGGCAGCGTCGCTCAGCACCGGCGGCGTCGCCAGCCACCGGACGGCAGGGGCACTCTGGGACCTCGACGGGGTCCGACGGATCAGACCGGAGATCACCGTCCCGATCTCGAGCGGTCGGATCTCGCGGATCGCGACGGTGCACCGCACCAAGCAGTGGGACCGGATCCAAGCGTCCGTTCGCTCCGGTATCCGGGTCACGGGCGTCGCTCGCACACTCTTGGACATGGCGTGGGGGCTGTCGACAACGCAGCTTCTCATCGCGGTCGACAGCGCTCGACTCCGGGGGCTGGTCCGCTGGCCCGACCTCTACACGGTCTACCGGCGACACAGTCGCCAGGGTCGGACGAGCTGCGGACCAATGCGTCACCTGCTCGACCGCCACCTCGGGGAGAAGACCATGTCCCGTAGCGGCTGGGGCAGGCTGGTCCGGGAGATGCTCACCGATGCCGGGCTCCCACGTGCCGAGCTCGAGTACCGGGTAGACGGACCGGACGGGTTCCGAGCCGACCTCGATCTCGCCTACCCAAACCACCGGATCGGTATCGAACTGGATTCGGCCACATGGCACCTGAATCGGACGTCGTTCGAGGAGGATCCCCGACGACGCAACCAGGTCCAGAACCTCGGATGGTCCGTCCTCAACTTCACCTGGAAGGACTACGTCGAGCGCAGCCACGAGCTCATCGCGACCGTCCGAACCGCCCTCGACCAGGCCTCATAGGCAATCTGTGCAAGGTTGGGCGGCCTCAGCCAGCCCAACCTTGCACAGATTCCGATCGGTCAGGATGGGGTAAGGTCTGGAGCCATGATCACGCTGTATCACAACCCTCACTGAGGGTCTTCCCGCAACGCCGTCGAGATTCTCGAGGGCGTCGGAGTCGAGTTCGACACCGTCCTGTACATGAAGAACCCACCCGACCGCGCCACGCTCGAAGCCCTCGTCGAAGGCTTGGAGGACCCGGTCGCTGACCTTGTCCGCAAGGACGCCAAGTTCAAGGAACTCGGCCTCGACAACGCCGATTACGTCGACCGACCGGCCGCCGTCGTCGACCTCCTACTGGAACATCACCGACTGATGCAGCGCCCCGTCATCGTCAGGGACGGCGCCGCCATCATCGGGCGGCCCAAGGATCGCATCGCCCCGTTCGTCGGCGGCTGACTCGCCCTCGGCGAACACGACTCGGGCCGCGCTCACCGCGACCCACCCGTAGATCAACACGCCGACCTGCAGCGCTCGACCGAACGCGTCCATCTGGATCGACGAGGTACGCCAGATCACACTGGCCACGACCAGCCACGCCCCGAGCGTCACCCACCGCTCGCGCTGCTCGGGGAGCCGCACCCACAGGATCACCGCCGGCATGAGCAGGATCATCCAGTCGTAGACGAGCAGGTGGGGCGCCAGCCACGGCGTGAGCACAACGGCCCCGGCGAAGTGCAAGGAGGTGCGGCCGGGAGTCGCACGGAGGAAGGCACGGAACGCCGCCACGCCGACCAGGGCCGCAACCAACCAAAGGGGAACCACCAGCCAGTCGGCGCCGACGAGCAGTTCGCGCCAGAGCTCCCACGGGGTCACACTCGCCGTCGTGAACCATGTGCCGTCGCCGGAGCCCTCGCCCAGTGCGACCTCGGCGAACCGCCGCCAGGATTGGAAACCGATGCCGGCGGCGGACACGCCGACGATGACGACTCCCCCGACCGCGCTCCCGGCCAGGGCACGCCAGTGCCGCCGATGCTCGATCACCCACCAGACGCCCACGCCCAATGCCAACGTCGGCTTGAGGATCAGGAGCGACGCGGCCAAGCCGGCCCACGCCGGCCGATCCGACTGCAGCAGCCGGTACACCACGGCCAGGATGATCAGGCTCACGGCGCCGTTCTGACCCAGCTGCAGGTTGAGCACGGCCGGGGGAACGACCAGAGCGAAGAGCCAGAACCCCCGCGGCGCACGCAGTAGGGCGAGGGCCGCACCCGTCAGCATCAGGGTGACCGCCGTCCAGACCGCGAACGCCGCACCATACGACAGTGCGCTCAGCGGTCGGAGCGCCTGCGCCATCACCGGCGGGTTGAGGAACACCAGGTTGCCCTCGGTTCCGGACCCGACCTTGTCGTTGGCGAGATCCACCAGACCGTCGTCGTAGAGGTCGTCCACCTGGCCCTCGGCCACGAACTCGCCGGCGGTGTGGAACACGGCGAAGTCCCCGCCGGTCGCAGACGCGAAGCCCTCGGAACCGATCGACACCAGCAACGCTGCCACGACCCCGGCCATGAGCAGAACGGCCACCGTGACCACCGGGCGGGCCATCCCCCGACCGACCAGGTCGTCGATCCGTTCGCCCACCGACGGATCTGAGCCAGCCATCCCCACCCTTCGGCACCGCAGGACCCGCTCTTGAGGCGCCCACGGGATACACTGACTGTGCCGGCTCGGTATCCGGCACCATATCCGGCTCTGAGGCCGTCATCCCCGTGGCGAGGCGACCGGGCTGCCCCCACTGGCCAGATCAGAGCCGACCCATATCCCCGGTGTTGTCCCAACACCGATCGGAGGCTCAGATTCCATGCTTCGGCTCCAATCCCCCCTACCCGACGACATCATCGACGCGTCCGATGACGACCTCGCCTGGCGCATCGGCGCAGCCAAGGCCACCCTGGGCGACGATGTCTTCATCCTCGGCCACCACTACCAGCGCGACGACATCATGCAGTGGGCCGATGCCCGAGGGGATTCCTATCGACTCTCGGTGCTGGCTCAAGGGCGAGGCGACGCCCGATACATCGTGTTCTGCGGTGTGCACTTCATGGCAGAGTCAGCCGACATCCTCACCGCGGACCGACAGCAGGTGATCCTTCCCGACCTGAACGCCGGTTGCTCCATGGCGGACATGGCCGACCTGGACTCGGTGGAAGAGGCCTGGGAAGCCCTCGATCGCATCATCGACATCGAGCGCGTCGTTCCGATCACGTACATGAATTCGAGCGCCGCGCTGAAGGCCTTCGTCGGCGACCACGGCGGCGCGGTGTGCACGTCCACCAACAGCCAGGCCGTGCTCGAATGGGCTCTGGCCCGCGGCGACAAGGTGCTGTTCTTCCCCGATCAACACCTGGGACGCAACACCGGTTACGCGATGGGCTACACCGAATCGGACATGCGGGTCTGGAACCCGCACCGGGAGCTAGGTGGGCTCACCGAAGCCGACTGCAAGACCAGCACATTCCTCCTCTGGAAGGGACACTGCTCGATCCACCAGCGTTTCCGGCCCGAACACATCGCCGAGTTCCGCGCCGAACACCCGGGCGGCATAGTCATCTGTCATCCCGAGTGCCCTCGGGAGACTTGTGCGGAAGCAGACCAGATCGGTTCGACCGACTTCATCATCCGGGCTGTCGAAGCCGCCCCGGCAGGCTCGGACATCGCCATCGGTACCGAGGTCCACCTCGTGAACCGGCTCGGCAACGAGTCGCCCGACAAGACCATCATCTCACTCGACCCCATCGTCTGCCCGTGTTCCACCATGGCCCGCATCGACCAGCCCCACCTCGCCTGGGTACTGGAGAACCTGGTCGAGGGCCGCGTGGTCAACCAGATCACGGTCGACGAGAAGACGGCCGTCTCGGCCCGCATCGCACTCCAGCGGATGCTCGACATCACCTGACAGGGTCGGCGAGGGTCAGTCGAGGCCGAGCATGGGGGCCAGGTACTGGCCGGTGAAGCTCTCGGGCGTCTTGGCCACGACCTCGGGCGCCCCCTCGACTACGACGGTTCCCCCGCCGCGCCCGCCGTTGGGTCCGAGGTCGATGATCCAGTCGGCCACCTTGACCACGTCGAGGTTGTGCTCGATCACCACGACGGTGTTGCCCGCATCGACCAGCCGGCTCAACACGATCAGCAACCGACGGACATCCTCGAAATGCAGGCCCGTCGTCGGCTCGTCGAGCACGTACATCGTGTGACCGGTCGACCGCTTGGCCAGTTCGCTGGCCAGCTTCACCCGCTGCGCCTCGCCGCCCGACAGCGTGGTGGCCGGCTGGCCGAGACGCACGTACCCGAGTCCGACGTCGACGATGGTCTGCAGGTGGCGAGCGATCGGCGGCTGGTTGGCGAAGAACTCGAGCGCCTCCTCGCAGGGCAGGTCGAGGACCTCGGCGATGTTCTTGCCCTTGAACTGGATGTCGAGCGTGTCGCGGTTGTAGCGGGCCCCCTTGCAGACCTCGCACGGCACGTAGACGTCGGGCAGGAAATGCATCTCGATCTTGATGGTCCCGTCACCCGAGCACGCCTCGCACCGGCCGCCCTTGACGTTGAACGAGAACCGACCCGGCTGGTAGCCGCGGATGTTGGCCTCGGGCGTCTTGGCGAAGAGCTTGCGCACGTGGTCGAACATGCCGGTATAGGTGGCCGGGTTGGACCGGGGTGTGCGACCGATCGGTGACTGGTCGATGTTGATGACCTTGTCTATCGAATCGGCTCCAACCACCTTCTTGTGCTTGCCCGGCGGTAGCTTCGACTTGTAGATCCGCTGCATCAGTGCCCGCATCAGGATCTCGTTGACGAGGGTGGACTTGCCCGAGCCCGAGACGCCGGTGACGGCGACGAAGCAACCGAGAGGGAACTCGACGTCGATGCCCTGCAGGTTGTTCTCGCGCGCTCCCTTGACCGTGATCCAGTCGAGACCCGGCTGGCGGCGGAACTCGGGCACCTCGATGCGGCGCCGGCCCGAAAGGTACTGACCCGTCACCGACTCCTTGTTCTTCTTGAGGTTGGCCACCGACCCGGCGTGCACGATCCGGCCGCCGTGTTCGCCGGCACCGGGCCCTATGTCGACCACGTAGTCGGACGAGTTGATCGTCTCCTCGTCGTGCTCGACCACCAGGACGGTGTTGCCCAGGTCACGCAGGCGGACGAGCGTCTCGATCAGCCGTCTGTTGTCGCGCTGGTGCAGTCCGATGGACGGCTCGTCGAGCACGTAGAGCACGCCGACCAGGCCACTGCCGATCTGGCTGGCCAGTCGGATCCGCTGCGCCTCGCCGCCGGCGAGCGTGGCGGCCGACCGATGGAGATTGAGGTAATCGAGACCGACGTCGCAGAGGAATCCGATCCGGGCGTTGACCTCTTTCAGGACCCGCTCGGCGATGAGCATGTCGCGGTCGCTCAACTCGAGATGAGCCAGCATGTCGCGGGCCTCACCGATCGGCAGGCTGCAGAGCTCGTGGATGTTGTGCCCGTCGAGGGTGACCGCCAGCGACAGCGGGTTGAGCCGGGCGCCGTCGCACACGCCGCAGGCCACCTGGCGCATGTAGCCCTCGATCTGCTCGCGCTGGTTGTCGGACTCGACCTCTTCGTGCCGCCGCTTGAGATACGGGATGATGCCCTCGTACTTCGCGTTGTAGCTGCGCTGGCGGCCATACCGGTTCTTGTAACGGACCGTGACCCGGCCCGCGACGCCGTAGAGCATCTTCTTCTGCTGCGCGGCCTTGAGCTTCTCCCATGGCAGGTCGATCGGGATGTCGTTGTCGGCGGCGATCGCCTCGATCAGCCGGGAGTAGTACGGGCTCCGCCCACCGCTCCACGGAGAGATCGCCCCCTCGGTGAGGGTCAGCTCGGGATCGGGGACGACCAGCTCGGGATCGACCTCGAACACGCTGCCAAGTCCGTCACACGTGGGGCATGCCCCATAGGGCGAGTTGAAGGAGAAGTTGCGGGGTGCCAGCTCCTCGAACGACTTGCCGTCGCTCGGGCGCGACAGATGCTGGCTGAACACGATGGTCTGGGGCTCGCCGTCCTTGGGCACGAGCTGGATCTCGGCCACGCCTTCCGCCAACCGTAGGGCCGTCTCGATCGAGTCGGTGAGCCGCCGCTCGATGCCCTCCTTCTTGACCAGCCGATCCACGACCACCTGGATCGTGTGCATCTCGTAGCGGGCCAGGTCGACGTCGTCGTCGAGCTCGTGGGGCTCGCCGTCTACGATCGCCCGGGCGAACCCCTCTTTGGCGAGGTCTTCGAGCAACGTCTCGTAGGTGCCCTTGCGGCCCCGCACCACGGGCGCCAGGACCTGGAACCGCTCGCCGTCGGGCAGCTCGAGGATGCGGTCGACGATCTGCTGCGGCGTCTGGCGTACGAGCTGCTCGCCGGTCTCGGGATCATGGGGCACGCCGATACGCGCATAGAGCAGCCGCAGATAGTCGTAGACCTCGGTGACCGTGCCGACGGTGGACCGCGGGTTGCGCGACGCGGTCTTCTGATCGATGGAGATGGCCGGCGACAGGCCCTCGATGAAGTCGACGTCGGGCTTGTCCATCTGGCCCAGGAACTGCCGGGCGTACGCCGACAGCGACTCGACATAGCGGCGCTGGCCCTCGGCGTAGATCGTGTCGAACGCGAGGGACGACTTGCCCGAGCCCGAAAGGCCGGTGAACACGATGAGCTTCTCGCGGGGCAGCTCGAGCGAGACGTCGGCCAGGTTGTGTTCCCGCGCCCCTCTGATGACCAGCTCGTCCGTCACGCCGACACTCTAGCGGGTCGCACCTCGATCGAACACACGTTTGGTGGCGGTCAGTGAAAGCGCTCACATCGCCGCCATCTGTGGCTGCTCATGGTACGTTTCGGCGCAAGAGGGCGAAGCGTGCGGACGCGAGCTATCGCGTTGACCCAATTCTGGGAGACTCATGACACGCGAAGTCCGAATCCTGTTGGCCGAGCTGGTCGGCACCATGATCCTGGTGATCGGTGGGTGTGGCACCGCCGTGCTCGCCGCCGAGTATGTCGGCGTCTTGGGCGTGGCGTTCGCCTTCGGGTTGAGTCTGCTGGTCGTCGCCTACTCCTTCGGCCAGATCTCGGGTGGCCACGTAAACCCGGCCGTGACGATCGGCATGATCATCGCCGGCAAGACCGAGGTCAAGGACGCGGCCTGGTACATCACCGGGCAGCTGCTCGGAGCCGTCGCCGGCGCCGCCATCATCTACCTGATCGCCAACGACGGTGCCCTCGACTTCAGCACCGCCGATCCGGTCGGCGGCGGCCCCGGCTTCGCCACCAACGGCTGGGCCGACCGCTCCCCCAGCGCCGCGGATGGAAACGCCTACGGCTTCCTGGGAATGATGATCGTCGAGATCGTGATGACCGCATTCCTCGTGTGGACGCGGGTGGCCATGACCACCAAGAAGTTCACGCCGGCAGCGGGTGGACTGGCCATCGGGATGGCGCTGGCGCTGATCCACCTGATCAGCATCCCGGTGGACAACACTTCGGTGAACCCGGCCCGCAGCTTCGGCGTGGCCATCTTCAACGCCGACGCCCTCGAGCAGCTCTGGGCATTCATCGTCTTTCCGATCATCGGCGCCGTGATCGCCGCCTTCGTCTGGATGGCGGTCGGCGAGGACTCCGAGGACCCGAACGCGGCCGACATCGCTGCATGAGTTCGCCGCGACATGATCTGAGCCCGCTCAGATCATGTCGCGCAACTCGCGCTTGAGCTCCTTGATCTCGTCCCGCAGTCGGGCGGCGTACTCGAACCGGAGATCGGCTGCCGCTTCGTGCATCTCGGACTCGAGTGTCCGGATCAGCCGCTCGAGCTCGTCATGCGGGAGTTCGGCCAGCTCTTCGAGTCGCTCGCGCTCGCCGGGACGTGCGTTCCGCCGTTCGGTCCCCGGGATCGGTGCGGTCCTGGACTCGGACTCGGGCCGGAGCATGGCCAGGATGTCGGTCACGGCCTTGCGGATGGTCTGGGGATCGATGCCGTTGGCCTCGTTGTAGGCCTGCTGCAGTCCGCGTCGCCGCTGGGTCTCGGAGATGGACCGTTGCATCGAATCGGTCATCTGGTCGGCATACATGATGACCCGGCCGTCGACGTTGCGAGCCGCCCGGCCCATCGTCTGCATGAGCGACGTCTCGCTCCGGAGGAAGCCCTCCTTGTCGGCGTCGAGGATGGCGACCAGCTGCACCTCGGGCAGATCCAGCCCTTCCCTCAGCAGGTTGATGCCCACCAGCACGTCGAATTCACCGAGGCGGAGGTCGCGCAGGATCTCGATGCGCTGGATGGTGTCGACCTCGCTGTGGAGATACCGCACCCGAACCCCGAGCTCGAGGAGGTAGTCGGTCAGGTCCTCGGCCATCTTCTTGGTGAGGGTCGTGACCAGGATCCGGCCCGATTGCTCCACGGTGGCCTCGATCTCGGTGAGCAGGTCGTCGATCTGGCCCTTGGTGGGCCGGACCTGGGCCTCGGGATCGACGAGCCCGGTGGGACGCACGATCTGTTCGACGACCCGACTGGAGTGCTCGAGCTCGTAGGGACCGGGCGTGGCCGACACGAATAGGCACTGGTTCACCCGATCGAGCCACTCGTCGAAGCGCAGCGGTCGGTTGTCGGCCGCTGACGGCAGCCGAAATCCGTGCTCGACCAGCGTGGTCTTGCGGCTGCGATCGCCCTCGTACTGGCCGTGGAGCTGCGGCACCGCGACATGACACTCGTCGAGCACCATGAGGAAGTCGTCGGGGAAGAAGTCGAGCAGGGTGAACGGGGCCTCGCCGGGCGCCCGGCCGTCGATGGGGGCCGAGTAGTTCTCGATGCCGTTGCAGAACCCGAGCTCCTGGATCATCTCTAGGTCGTACTCGGTCCGCATCCGGAGCCGCTGGGCCTCGAGCAGCTTGTTCTCCTTCTCGAAGAACGCCAGCTGCTCCTGGAGCTCGGCCTCGATCCGCTTGACCGCCAGGGTGAGCTTCTCGTCGCTGGCGACGTAGTGCGTCGCCGGGTAGACGGAGAGCTCGTCGAGCTCGGCCACCCGCTCGCCCGTGATCGGATCGACCGTGCTGATCTGCTCGATGTCGTCACCGAACAGCTCGATGCGCACGATCGTCTCCTCGTAGGCCGGATGCACCTCGATCGTGTCGCCCCGCACCCGGAACTTGCCCCGGACGAGATTCATGTCGTTGCGCTCGTACCGCATGTCGACCAACTTGTGGAGAATGGCGCGCTGGTCGTGGGTCTGGCCCTTCTCGAGGTGGAGCAGCTTGTCCCGGTACTCGTCGGGAGAGCCCAGGCCGTAGATGCACGAGACCGACGCGACCACGATCGTGTCGGGTCGGGTCAGCAGCGCCGAGGTGGCGGCGTGGCGCAACCGGTCGATCTCGTCGTTTACCGATGAGTCCTTCTCGATGTAGGTGTCCGAGGCCGGCATGTACGCCTCGGGTTGGTAGTAGTCGTAGTACGAGACGAAATACTCGACCCGGTTGTCGGGGAAGAACTCACGGAACTCGTTGGCCAACTGGGCGGCCAGGGCCTTGTTGGGAGCGATGATCAGAGTCGGCTTCTGCACCTGCTCGATGGTCCAGGCCACCGTGGCGCTCTTGCCGCTCCCGGTGATGCCAAGCAGGGTCTGGAACCGCTCGCCTGCGTTGACGCCTTCGACGAGACCGGCGACGGCCGCAGCCTGATCGCCGGCCGGATCGTAGGGTGAGCTGACGCGAAACGGTGGCACCCCGAGATCTTATGGCCCGGGTGTGACGGTCACCTTGGGCCGGCGATGATCCGTCACCCCTTGGCCGGCGATAATCCGCCGGCCGGCTTCGCCATCCCGGCCACGCGAATGCCGCTGCTGCGCTCTGCTCCGCAGCCGCACGGCCGTGTCGCGGCTGCTCCAGTCAGGCCTTGGAGGTGGCGTCGCCGCCGCCGGCGAGGCGCCACCCCTCTACCTCACCCGAGGCATTCGCCACGACGAAGCCACTCTCGATGGCCGAGATCAGGATGGCGTCGGGGATCTCGGGCTCGACCCGCCAGAGCTCGGTGCCGGTGACCAGGTCGAAGCCGATCACCTCGGTGCCGCTCAGCACCATGACGATGCGGTCACCGGTCGCCGACGGGCCGCGATCGGTGATCCGTTGTGGCCAGGCGACCCCGCCGTCGCCGACCCGGCGGACGATGATCTCGTCGAGCCCCCGGGTCTCGACCGAAAGGCCGTCGTGATCGTCGGTGGTGAGATCCTGGTCCATGGTCACATCGGTGGACCAGAGTTCGGCCCCCGTGGCCGCGTCGAAGCCCGTCCGTCGCTCGTCGGTGGAAACGACGATCACCTCGTCGGATGCGATGTTGACCACTTCCCGGTCCTCCAGCGATCTCGACCACCGCTCGGCGCCGGTGTCGAGATCGCGCGTGGTCAGCTCACGCCTTCCTCCGGGGGAGGTCAAGATGACGACCATCCCATCGAGGAGCCACGACTCGACCACCGGGGCGACGTCGACGGACCAGCGGGCCACGCCGACCCGATCGAACAGCCGGAGCTGCCCGCCGGAAGCGGCCAGGATGTGGGTGGCGTCGGTGGCGACCGCCAGCTCGGTCCCGGATTCGTCCCACCGGCGTTCGCCCATCGAGCGATCGAAGACCTCGAAACCGTCGTTTCGGGCGAGGACCACCGAGTCCTCGGTGGCGCTCACGGTGGCCCCGGCGGGGACGGGGGCCCGCCAGAGGTCTTCACCCTCTTCGCGATCCACCACCCAGGTCTCGGCGGCCGACGCCACGACGACGTCGTCCTCACCGACGTCAATGACCCTGAAGTCGGTGTCGAACGACGAGGTCTGCCACAGGATCGCTCCGTCCTCGGGGTTCAGGACGAAGAGCCCACTGGCCGCGTTGACCACCATCACGTCGGCGGTGGGCTGATCGTGGAACCCGAGCGCCGTCTCGAAGTCGGGAGACGGGAACATCGATCGCCAGAGGCGGGTCGGCGGCCCGACCGGAGCCGCATTGAGCGTCTGACGGGCCGACCGCAGCGGATCGTACCGGGACGCGGGTTCGTCCTCCGGCACGGTGGTCGTACTCGGGGCCGGACCGCTGTCGGGCGGGGTGGACGGCCCGGGAGCGGTCGTCGGAGGCGTGCTGGTCGGCGGAGCCGCCGTGGTCGGAGGTGTGATCGGCGGCAGGGTGGGCGTCGGCGTGGTCCCGGGCGGGACAAGGGGAACCGTCGTGCTCGAGCTCCCGGTCGCGACCGCCTCGCGGCGGTCCCGAGCGATCAGCAGCACCAGCAGGAACACGACCGCCACAGCAAGGGTGGCGGCGATCAGCCAAGGCAACACGGGGTGGGGTTCCGCGGCATCGGATGCCGCGGCCGGCACGGTCACCGGGACTGCTCCCAGGCAGCTGGGGCAATGGCCCCGGCCCCGGGGCACGGCCGATCCGCATCGCGGACAGGGTTCGGTCACGACTCGCCCGAAGCCGGCTGGGGAGCCGGATCCGTCGTCCGAACCAGCGGAAGGGCCTCGATCCAGGCCCACGCCCGATCGACCTGGGCTCTGAGATCGTCCTGGTCACCCGAGTTGTCGATGACGAAATCGGCCTTCTCGAGACGATCCTCGCGGCTCGCCTGTCGTTTCATCCGGGATCGGACGTCGGCGGCATTCATCCCTCGATGCTCGACCACACGGGCAAGCGCCACGTCGGGATCCACGTCGACCACCATCGTGCCGGCCATGTCGTCCCGGCCCGATTCGACCAGCAGCGGCACGTCGAGGATCACCACCCTGTCCCCTCCGGCCTCCTCGACCATCCGGCGGGCGATCTCCGCGCCCACCGCGGGATGCACGATCCCGTTGAGCACAGCCAGCCGGTCAGCGTCACCGAACACGATCGAGGCCAGGCGCGGGCGGTCGAGCGTTCCGTCGACGGCCAGAACTTCGCTGCCGAATTCCGCCACGATCGCGTCGAACACGGGCTGTCCCGGCACCTGGAGCTCGTGGACGATCGCATCTGCGTCGATGATGACCGCGCCGCGCTCGGAAAGCAGAGCCGAAACGGTTGATTTCCCGGAACCGATGCCACCGGTGAGCCCGACCAGAATCATCCGGACGACGGTAGCAGCGGTGTTCGGGGCCGGTTCGGTCGGCTCGGCGGAATGTCACCGTCCGAGCAACCCTCTCCGGAGGGTAAGAACCGGCCGCCTCCTGCCGACGGGAACGGACCAAACCCGTGCCATGACAGTCTCGACCCCATCACCCGTAGCATCGGCGGAGGCCCCGCGACGTTCGCGACGCGCGCCCGGGGATCGCAAGCGCGATCTCCAGGAGGGCTTCGACGTCGCGCTGGGCAAGTCCGCCCCCGATCCGGTCCCTCCGGCCGTGGACCGGTTGGCTCCCTTCGCCCCGGCAATCCTCGCGATCCGATGGAGCACCACGGTGATGGTCGTCGCGCTGGTCGGTTCCAGCCTGACGGGCGAGGGGACGAACACCCGCCTCCTGTGCGGCCTGCTGGTCGCCTACACCATCTTTCGCTCGCTGGTTCCGCTCCGCTACATGGCCAGTCCATCCACGCTGACCCAGATCCTGATAGAGGTCGCTCTGGCGACGACACTCGTAGCCAGTACGGGACAGTGGGCTGGCCCGTTCGCGTTCGCGCTCGTCGCGACCGTGATCATCACCGGGTTCGCAGCAGGATTCTGGCTGGCCATACCGACCGCCGTCGTATCGAGCACGATCATCAGCGCGGTGTCCCTCATCGGCCCGGAGCGAACGACCGAGGAGTTGCGTCTCGCCTCGGAGTGGAGTCTGGTGGTCGTCCTCGTGGCCGTCGTCGCCGCCTACGCGCGCCGCATCACCGGTCAAGCCGATCGTCAGCAATCCGTGGTCCTACGCCGGATCGGGCGGCTGTCGGACGCCAATGCGCTCCTGTACTCGCTGCACCGCATCACCCAGACGCTGCCTGCGTCGCTGGACATGGACGGTGCACTCGACACGACCATGGCACGGCTGAGGACGCTCGTCGACGTGGATGCCGCCTGCATCATGCTGTTCGACGAAACCGACGGTCAGTGGCAGGTGGCCCGCTCGGTCGGCAGCCGACTGCCCGATCGGCTGGGGCCCACCGAGTTGCCTCCGCCACTGCGGCGGGCGCTGGCCGAGGGCAGTGTCGTCCTGGTCGAGAATCTGCTCGGCCCGTCGGGTCCGGGTTTGAACGCCAGAACGTCCTCCGGGCTCTATGCAACCCTCGAATCACGGGGCGAGATCATCGGCCTTCTGGCCATCGAGCACCCCGAACCCGACCACTACGACTCCCGAGCGGTCGACGTCCTGACCGGATTCATCGAGCCGATCGCCCTTTCCATCGACAATGCCCGCTGGTTCACCCGGATCCGTACGGTCGGCGCCGACGAGGAGCGCAACCGGATCGCCCGCGACCTCCACGACCGGATCGGCCAGTCGCTGGCCTACCTGGCCATCGAACTCGACCGGCTCACAAGAACACACAGCGAGGGCAAGGACGTCGGCGCGGACATCAGCCAACTTCGACAGGACGTCAGAAAGGTCGTCCGGGAGGTGCGCGAGACGCTGTACGACCTGCGGACCGACGTTTCCGACGATCAGGAGGTCGCTCGGGTCCTGCACACCTACGCCAGTCGCGTCGAGGAGCGGTCCGGGCTGGACATCGAGGTTCGCACCGAATCCATTGGCCGCCTGCCGATTCTCCAGGAACGCGAGATGTGGAGAATCGCCCAGGAAGCACTCACCAATGTGGAACGACATGCCGATGCAAGGAACGTGAAGTTGATCTGGATCAACGACGGAGCGCGGGCACTGCTCGAAATAACCGACAACGGTCGGGGATTCGAGATGGGCCAGAGCGGGCGTATCGACTCCTACGGCCTCATGGGCATGCGGGAACGTGCGTCGAGCATCGGGGCGCTGCTCGAAATCGACAGCAGCCCCGGAAACGGCACCACCATTCGCTGCTCACTCGAGTCAACGAGGGCGGGAGATCCCCGACATCCCGTCCGACAGCACACCGCGACCGGTCTTCGCCGGCCCGCCGCAAACGAGGAGTCCTCATGCCAATCCGCCTGATGATCGTGGACGACCACCAGATGCTCCGTGAGGGGCTTCGTCGTTCGATGAGCGAGATCGGCTTCGACGTCATCGGAGAGGCCTCCGACGGCGACGAGGCGGTCACGCGCGCCTCGGCGCAGCGACCCGATGTGATCCTGATGGACGTCACGATGCCGCGCATGGACGGCGTCGAAGCCTGCCGACAGGTGAAGAACGTGCTGCCGGACACCCACATCGTCATGCTGACCATGCACGCCGATCAGTCGGTGCTGGCCGACGCCATCCGGGCGGGTGCCTCCGGCTATCTGGTCAAGGATTGCTCCACCGACGAGATCGCGGATGCGGTCAGGATCGCCGCCGCCGGCCAGACCGCGCTCTCACCGCAGCTGGCCGCCACCATGCTCGATGAGGTACGGCGTATGGAGGAGCAGGAGCGCTCCCAGGAGAACCGCCTGATCACCAAGCGTGAGGAGGAAGTCCTCCAGCGAATCGCCGACGGATGCTCGACGACCGAGGTGGCCGAGGCTCTGTACATCAGCCAGAAGACGGTGAAGAACCACCTGGCCTCGATCTACCAGAAGCTCGAGGCGCGCGATCGCACCCAGGCTGTGCTCCAGGCCGTGCGCATGGGCATCGTCCAGCTCAACTGACGCTGGATTCGTCCACCTCGACTGACGCCGTCGTCCAGTTGGACCTCCCGTGGAAGACCGTGGGTACTTCTGCTCCCGGACAGGCCGATCGGCCCATCAGGTCGGCGGAAAGTCGGGCCGATACCTCCCTTGACAGCAAACTCCCGCCCTTTCCGGGGTGGGCCGACAAGGGAGCAATTCCGACAATGAAGACTCAACTTGAATTCCTCATGGCTTACATCCCGGCCCGACTCGACGTCACCTCCGAGCGTGGTGCGTCATTGGTCGAGTACGCCCTGCTCGTGGCGCTGATCGCCGTCGTGTGTATCGCAGCGGTGACCGCCCTGGGCTCGGCCGCCTCGGAGAACTTCAACGAGGTTGCCGAAGAGATCGGATCCTGATCTCGAGGACCACCGGCGAGCTCCGATCGTCCCCCCGTTCGGAGCTCGCCGGTGGCCGCTCTCTTCCATCCGCATCTCTTCCAGGAGTGAACGAGCCATGTCCGGCCATCCAGCCGTGCCCGAGGAACCAGACCCATCGGCTGAGGCTCACCACCGCGACCGCCGCTTCGGCGAACGGGGTGGCGGTCTCGTCGAGTACGGTCTGCTGACCGCGCTGATCGCCCTAGCCTGCATCTCGGCGCTCGGATTCTTCGGCTCCACGAACGAGAACAGCATCGATGACTCGGCCCAGACCGTCACCGACGTGATCAGCCTGCCCTAGATCTCTGGGGGCGGGGCCGGATCACGGGAACCGAGCGCGCCGCGCTCCCCTGTCGCCGAAATCTGGTCCCTCAGCGTCGGTAGCCAACGGCTACGGCCACCCAGTTCGACACTGCACTGGTCGCCTCGGCCCCGGACAGACGAACTGGCGGCCCAGGAGCCCAGAACTGGGTTCTGAGGCCGCGAGTTCGTGTTGACGAGACCCCGCGGGTCGGCTCGTCGCGCCTATCGGCGAAACCGCCCGCCACGAGCGCGCCAACGACCCCTTGGAACCAACCATCTGGATCTCTGGGGGCGGGGCCCCCGAACAACCCGAGCGCCCCCCGGCCCGGGTGACGGGCGACAACGACGGTAGGATCCGAACCCGAGCAACCAACCTGGGAGGATCCATGACGGCATTCACGGACTTCGCGATGGAGTCCATCACCGGCGACCAGGTCGACTTCGACCGTTTCCGAGACACCGTCTGCCTGGTGGTGAACGTCGCCAGCAAGTGAGGACTGACACCGCAGTACGCAGGTCTGCGTACGCTTCACGAAGAGCACCAGGGCCAGGGGTTCGCCGTCCTCGGCTTTCCCTGCAACCAGTTCGGGGCCCAGGAACCAGGTACCAACGCCGAGGTCCTCGAGTTCGCTACTTCCAACTACGACGTGGCCTTCCCGATGTTCGCCAAGATCGAGGTCAACGGCGACGGTGCCTGCGACCTGTACCGATGGCTCAAGGCCGAGCAGCCCGGTGACGGCGACACTTCCGATCTGACCTGGAACTTCACCAAGTTCCTGGTCGACCGTTCGGGTCGGGCCGCGGCGCGCTTCGAGCCGGCCGTGACCCCCGAGGAGATCGCCGAACAGCTGAGCACCTGGCTCTGACCTTCGGCCGGCGATGATCCGCCGGCGGCGCCACGCTATTCGCCTCTTCCGAGCGGCAGCTCCGTTCCGCCCCGCACCCTTCCCGCCGATCCCGGGGGCCCATAGGTCAGCCGTTCGGCGATGCGGGTCGCGGCGCGCATGGCGCTGACGGCTCCCGCCGCGCTCACCAGCCATCCCGTGTCGACGATCCGGTCGTCGAGGCTGAGGGCGGCCGACCGGGTGAAAGCCGAGCCGCTCAGCCAGTGGCCGGTCATGGCCCGACCTCCGGTAAGACCGAGCCGGTCGAGCACCAGACTTCCGGTGGACACGGCGAGGACCGTTCGGGCCGCCGGTGCAACCGCACCAAGCCAAGCTGCCACCTCGGTATCGGCAGCCAGCTGCTGCCAGCCGAAACCACCGGGAACGACGAGCACATCGGGGGCGCAGGGCGCCAGTGGCACACCCTCGAGTCGCGCGTACGGGTCGAAACCGTCGCACGCTCCCCCGCTCCGGGACTGCAGCTCCCAGCTCGCGCCGACGCTCTCGAACGAGGCAATCGGCCCCAGGACTTCACGACTTGCGACCCCGTCGTAGACGAGACCTACGACACGCACCCGCTCATCGTATCGTGAGGCTCGGAGCGGAGTCGGCGTCGATGAGCCGTTCTCCCAACAGTGCGGGGACTCCCGCGACGGGATCCCGGCCCATCTGGCCGAGGAACCGGGCTTGGAGCGGGTCCGAGACCGGAATCCGGACGGCTGGGCCGATCAGGCCGGGGCCGCGGGGTGGGCCGGGTCCATCGGCCAGAAAACGGTCCCAGAGCGTCCCCAGGACCTCCGGATCGATGGTCTCGTCGGCGGCGATCGAGCGGGCGAGATCCCACGTGTGGGTCGCCAGCTCCAGAGCCGTCGCAGCGAGAGCAGTCTCGAGCCGCCACTCCCCTGCCCCCTCGCGGAACGGCACCATCCGATCGAGGCCATCGGTCCCGTTGGTCACCGAGGCGGCGTACCGGACGTGACCTGCGAGATGGTCGATCAACTCCTGAGCCTGCCATTCCTCGCAGGGGGTCGGAAGCGCCCGCTGTCGGGGAGCGACTCGGCTCACCATCGCTTCGGCCCGCTCGCGGGTTCGCTCATAGAGAACAAAGGTGTCGAGCATGATCATCATCCTGTTGCGAGGTCTCGCCTCGGTTCTCATCGGCAGCCATGCGGTCGAACGTGAGGCTGACCCGGCCGCGCACCGGGCCGGTAGGATCCCGCCTCGTGCAACCGGTCGCCGTCGCCCCAACCGTTCAGGAAGCTCTCGACGACCATCGGCCGGTGGTGGCTTTGGAGAGCACCGTGTACAGCACGCTGGGCCTGCCGCCCGACGCGTCCGCCGAAGCCCTCGAACGGACCCTGGCCGCATGTGGCGAACGAGGGGTCACGCCGGCCATCACCGCGATCATCGACGGAGTCGCCCGGGTCGGGATAGCAGCGAGCGACTTCCCCCGGCTCCACCATGCGTCGACGAAGGTCGCCGAACGGGACCTGGCCGTAGCGGTGGCCAACCAGGTCGAATTCGGTGCGACGACAGTCTCGGCATCTCTCGCGCTGGCGGCTCACTGCGGGATCGTGGTGTTCGCCACCGGGGGCATCGGCGGCGTCCATCGAGATGCGACCAGCAGTGGCGACATCAGCGCCGATCTCGGAGCCATCTCCCGACACGCTGTTGTCACCGTGTCCAGTGGGGCGAAGGCCTTTCTCGACCTACCGCGCACCCTCGAACACCTCGAGATGCTCTCGGTCCCGGTCCTGGGCTGGCAGACCGACGAGTTCCCCGCGTTCTATGCCCACTCCAGTGGCCTACTCGTGGATCATCGGGTCGAGGGCGCCATCCAGGTCGCCGCGGTCCACCGGACCCGACAACAGCTCGGTGGAGGGGGGACCCTGCTAGCCGTACCGGTTCCGCCCGAGGTGGCCCTGGACCGGGGGGAACTCGAGGAGATCATCGACCGGGCCCAGCGGTCGGCTGTCCATTCCGGCGTGATCGGCCCTGCCGTGACCCCCCGTGTCCTCGCCGCCATCGCTGCCGCGACCGACGGACGTTCGGTCGCGGCCAACATCGAGCTCGTCGTCCACAACGCCGAGGTCGGGGCAGACGTCGCCGTCGCGCTCGCCGCGGCGCCGAGCAGTTGACCGAGCACACCGCCGACCCGAAGGTCGAGCACGTGATCGCGGCAGGTTCCGAACTGGGGATCGTCGTCGGACCGACCCGATTCCCCGCTGGAACCCGCACCGCGGCGCAGGCGGCGGAAGCCATCGGAGTCTCGGTGGCCGAGATCGCCAATTCCCTCGTGTTCCTGGTCGACGACGCTCCCATCGTGGTGCTGTCCAGCGGCGCCGAGCGGGTGGACCTGACCGCACTGGCCGAGCTGATGGGAGGCGTCGATGCCAAACGATGTCCCCCCGACCGGGTCAAGGCCGCCACCGGGTTCGCCATCGGTGGCGTCCCGCCGTTCGGTCACACGACCGACCTGCCGGTGATCCTCGACGATGCATTGCTGGCCTTCGATCAGGTCTGGGCGGCGGCGGGCACGGCCGACACCTGTTTCCCGGTCCCACCCGAGGATCTCGTCGTCGCGACCGGGGCAACGGTCGCGACGGTACGCGTGGGAGGATGAGCGAGATGGCCGGCACGATCGCGATACTCAACCAGAAGGGCGGGGTGGGCAAGACCACCGTCACCCTCGGCCTGGCTTCTGCCCTGCGGGCCCGAGGAAAGGTGACCCTGGTCGTCGACCTCGATCCCCAGCAGTCGGCAACCTGGGGGCTGGGGATCGACCCGGGCACCTATGACGCGGACGTCGCGACCTCTATGGAGTTGAATCGGGACGGGGTGGCGGCCGGTGCCATCTACGAGTCGTCCTGGGGTCCGCTCGTCGACGTGCTGCCTGCCTCGGCCGACTTGACCACTCGTGACACCGAGATCGCCCGGGTGAACCCTCAGGATCGACTGCGCCGAGCGCTCCACGGCGTGACCGATGTCTACGACGTCGTCCTCATCGACTGTCCACCCTCGCTCGGCCTCAACACCCGCTCGGCGCTCGTGGCGTCGGACCTGGTGCTCCTGGTGACCGAGCCATCCGCCCTGGGGATCCATGGCCTCGAGGCGGCCACGGAGCTCATCGACGAGGTGTGGCACGACCACAACCGCAACCTCGACGTGGCCGGCATCGTGGTGAATCGGGTCCCACCGGTGAGCTCCGAGGCCGAACACCGGTACGACGAACTGGCCACCATGGTCGGGCGGCGCGCCATTTGGAAGCCGCCGATTCCCCAGCGGGTCGTCCTGGGCCGGGCCGTCGGTGAGCGGCGCCCCATCCACGATCTCGGCTGGCGGTCCTCGGGCGTGTCCGAGGTCTTCGACGCCCACGCGGCCCGCCTCCTCCGCCTCCTGAAGTGACGCCCCGGCCGGATGACCGCGCCGCGGCCCGGATTCGCAACGAGCTCCGGGCCCTGCGCCGAGCGCTAGCCACGGCGACACAGCGAGAGCACGCCGAGGCGGCCGCGTCGCGTGCCGTCGTCCTCGACGAACTGACCTCGGCTTCCACCGCGAGCCTCTACCTGGCCGATGACGGTGAAATCGACCCGGCGCCCCTCGTGACCGCTCTCCGGGCACGAGGCACGAGGCTGTTCCTCCCGGTGACGACTGCGGACGGCGGACTTGAGTTCGCGGCCTGGGCTGACGGCGCTCCACTCGAGCCCGACCGGTGGGGAATTTCGGTCCCGGTCGGACCCACCGAGCGGCGATCGGCCGCCGAGATCGACGTCGTGATCGCCCCGTTGGTCGCGATCGATCAGCAGGGCCAGCGTCTCGGCCGCGGCGCCGGCTACTACGACCGGGCCCTGCGCCATCGAATCGCCGAACCGGCTCCTCCGGTCATCGTCGGATACGGGCACGACTTCCAATTGGTGGATTCGCCGCTGACCGGCCAGCCGTGGGACGTGCCCCTCGACGTGCTCGTCACCGACCGAAGGACGGTTCGCTGGGACCGTCCACCAGGGATCCGCGCTGACCCAGGCGGCTCGCAGCGGTAGGTTCTCCGGCCATGGCCAAACGCACGCTCGTCATCATCGGAATCCTGGTCGCGGTCGTCGTGGTCGCCGTCGGCGGCTGGTACTTCCTCATCCGCAGCGATGCGCCCGATGCTCCCGACAGCGAATCAGCCCGCGATGCGCTGGAGACCGACGACACGGCCCAGACCTCGACGACCTCGACCCCCGACACGAGCGCGCCCGACACGAGCGATGCCGATGATGCCGGCGCCGCCATGAGTGCGACGTGGACGATCGACACCACGGTCGGCGGCGAGTCGATCGACGACCGCACGTTCGTCGGCTACAAGGTCCAGGAGGAGTTGGTCCAGATCGGTGAGTCCACGGCGTTCGGGCGGTCGCCCGGGGTATCGGGCACGCTCGTGATCGACGGGACCACGGCGACGAGCGTCGACATCGAGGCCGACCTCACGGCCCTCGAGTCGGACAGCGGCTTTCGCGACGGGGCGCTGGGCAAGCAGGCGCTCGAAACCGACACCTTCCCGACCGCGACATTCACACTGACCGCGCCGATCGACTTCGGCGACGTTCCGGTGGAAGGCACCGTTGTCGAGGTCACCGCGGTCGGCGACCTCGACCTCCACGGCGTCGTGAACGAGGTCGAGATCCCGCTCGAGGCGCAGCTGGTCGACGACACCATCGCGGTCACCGGCACAGCCCCGGTGCTCTTCTCCGATTTCGACATCGATCCCCCGTCGGCACCGGTCGTGGCCTCGGTCGATGACAACGGCACCATCGAACTCCAGCTCTTCTTCACCCGCTGAGTGCGTTATCGGGGACAGACCCCGATAACGCACTCAGTCGGTTCGTAACAGAACCGTCAAGATCGGGGTTCGGCCGCCGACGGTGGGTAGATGCCTAAACGCCCACCGACGTCTCCGCTCCCTCGACTGATCTCCCTGTTCTCTTCCCCGTGGCCCGTTGCGGCAGCCGCGGTCCTCGGCGTGACCCTCACGTCGGCCTTCCTGGCCGCCGGCGCCGTGACCCTACCGTTCGATCAGGATCGGCCTGTATCGGCCTTCGGGCCGGTGCACCCGTCGATTCGCTCCACCGAGGGTGCGATCGCGCCCCCCACCACATCCACCACGGTCCCCCCCACCACGACCGCACCGACCACCGTCGCTCCCCGGCCGACCACGCTTCCCCCCACGACCGCGGCTCCCACCACCGTGCCGCCGACCACCGTGGCCACGACCGCTCCCCCCGCCACCACTCCCCCTGAGCCGCCGCCGGTCATCGTCGAGACCGTCCCGGTGCCACCTCCGCCGCCTCCTCCACCGCCGCCTGCCGTGGCCACGGCTGCACCCGGCGCTGCATCGCAGTTCCTCTCGTCCATCAACGGCCTACGCGCCGCCCGGGGCGCGCCGGCGCTGGCACCGATGGCCGCACTGAACGGTGTGGCCCAGCGTTGGGCCGACCACATGGCCTCTTCGCAGACGCTCGCCCACAATCCGTCGGTCCAATCCCAGATACCGGGCGGATGGACGGCATGGGCCGAGAACGTCGGCTACGGCGGCTCGGTTTCCCAGGTCCAGAGCGCACTCCAAGCCAGTTCCGGCCACTACGCCAACATGGTCAACCCGGGGCTACGCCAGATCGGCATCGGGGTCGCCGTCGACTCGTCGGGCGTCGTCTGGACCGCCCACGTGTTCGGCTCCTACTGATCCTGATCAGGCTGAGCCTGACGATGCGGATGCTGCGATGAGTCGACCGAGCTGGCGAAGCTGCGCTGTGCTGCCCCCGAGCTGGAGCTCGAGCTGCTTGGCGGCCAGGAACAGCCGCGGCAACGGGTAGTCCCGGTCCACACCGACACCGCCGTGCAGGTGGGTGGCCGCGTGCACCACCCGCTGGCCCGCTTCGGCGGCCCAGAACTTCGCCGCGGCCACTTCCATCGCCGCCTCGCGTCCCTGATCAAGGCGCCAGAGCGCCTGCCAGGCCGTGAGGCGAATGCCCTCGGTGTCGACGTAGGCGTCGGCGGCCCGTTGACCCACGGCCTGAAAGGACGCGATGGGGACGTCGAACTGCTTGCGCTCGCAGATGTAGGTCGTTGTGACGTCGAGTGCGGCTGAGCAGACGCCGAGCATCATGATGCACTGCAGGGCCGTCGCCCTCTGCATGAGCCAGGGCGACACGGCGTCGGGATCTCCGGCCCCCAGCACATGGTCCGCAGCGACGAGGACACCGTCGAGCTCCACCCTGGCGTCGGGTGTCCCGGCGGTGGTCGCTACCGGGATGACGCTGCACCCGTCAGCCGCCGGATCGACGACCACGACGACGGTGCCGTCGTCGGTCCGAGCCGACACGAGCATGCGGTCGGCGAGCTGTGCTTCCGGTACGCACACCTTTGCGCCGGTCACCCGGTAGCCGTCGCCTTCCGGCGTCGCCGCGGTGTCGGCGACGTCGACCTGCGCCAGCTCGTCCATCGTCGCGGCTGTCAGTAGGACCGATCCGTCGGCCACACCCGGCAGCAGCGCCGAGGCAACCGCGTCGGATCCGAACTCGGCGATTGCCGGGGCCGCCATGCCGAGCGTCTCCAACGCCGGGACGGGGGCCGCGGCGCGACCGACCTGTTCGAGGACCGCGGCGACCTCCATCAGCCCGAGGCCCGCTCCGCCATGGGTCTCGGGGATGCCCATACCCAGCAGGCCGGCTTCGGCCATGGTGGCCCACAGCTCGGGATCGTGGCGCAACCCCTCGCCGGTCTCGATGGCGCGCACGGCCTCGTGGCTGGCCTTGTCGGCGAGGATCTGCCCGGCGAGCTCGGAGACCGCCTTCTGCTCGTCGCTGAATTCGAAGTCCATGGTCGATGCTCCTGTCGTCCGGGGTCGCCGCGTCAGCCGCGCAGCGTGCGGGGCAGGCCCATGCCGAACATGCCGATCAGATCGCGCTGGATCTCGTTGGTGCCACCGCCGTAGGTGAGAATGATAAGGCTGCGATAGAGCGTTTCGAGCCGCCCGCCCAACTGGTCATCGGCCGAGTTGCGCTCGAGATAGGCGCGAGGACCGACGATCTCCATCAAGAGGCGGAACGCCTCGA
Source organism: uncultured Acidimicrobiales bacterium (assembly GCA_963695075.1). Taxonomy (GTDB): domain Bacteria; phylum Actinomycetota; class Acidimicrobiia; order Acidimicrobiales; family CAWCAL01; genus CAWCAL01. The sequence goes on along the minus strand of CAVOFR010000001.1, from coordinate 306,519 downwards.
GATAGAACTCGGTGCCGAATACCTTGATCGTGCTGGCCAGCGCGATGTCCATGTTGCCGTTGGTCGCGTCCCAGGCCGTCTTCCAATTGGCCAGCCGCAGGAACTCCAGCCCGGCGTGGACCCGGGCCAGGTTGATCTGGACCCATTCGTGGTCGATCACCCGGGTGCCGGCGCCGTCCCTGGTGGCAGCCGCCCACTCGACGACGTCCTCGTAGGACTGTTGGAGCATCCCCGGTGAACAAATCGTGATGCGCTCGTGGTTGAGCTGGTTGGTGATGTAGTTCCAGCCCTTGTTCTCCTCGCCGACCAGCCGTGAGGTCGGGATCCGCACATCGTCGTAGAACACGGCGTTGATGTCGTGGGTGGACATCAGATGGAGTGGGTCGACGGTGATGCCCGGGCTGTCCATGTCGACCACCACGATGGAGATGCCCTTGTGCTTCGGAGCATCGGGATCGGTCCGCACCGCCAGCCAGCAGTACTGCACACCGCTCGCCAGGCTCGTCCACATCTTCTGTCCGTTGATGATGTACTCGTCGCCGTCCTTGATCGCCTTCGTCCGCAGGGCGGCGAGATCCGTGCCCGCCTCGGGCTCGGAGTATCCGATACAGAACTGCACCTCGCCGGCCAGCATCCGGGGCAGGAACTCAGCTTTCATCTCGTCGCTGCCGAACGCCATGATCGACGGCGCGACCGTGTTGATGGTCAACATGGGCACCGGTGCACCCATCCGCATCGACTCGTCGAAGAAGAGGAACTGTTCGATCTGGGATCGGCCCTGACCGCCGAACTCGGTGGGCCAGCCGATCCCGTACCAGCCATCGCTGCCCATCTGCAGCATGATCTCGCTGGTGACGGGGCCCACGCCGTGCTCGAGGTGGAGCGCCTCCCGGATCTCGGGCGTGAGGAGCTTGTCGTAGTAGACTCGCAGCTCGTCGCGCAGTTTCTCTTGATCTTCGGTATACGCGAGGTACACGGGCTCTCCCGACTAGAACGTGTGCCGATACTTGCTGCTGGACCCCGGTGCCGTCGAGTCCGGTCGGGCTTCGCCCAGCTCGGGGGCGCGACCACTACTGTCCACCCCCATGGCTGCGAGTGGTGGAACCAAGGCGATCCTCGCCGCGTTCCTCGCCAATCTCGGGATCGCCGTCGCGAAGTTCGTCGGATTCGCGGTGACGGGCTCCTCGTCGATGCTCGCCGAGGGCATCCACTCGGTCGCCGACACATCGAATCAGGGCTTGCTGTTCTGGGGCCATCGCGTCGCGAAGCGGCCGCCGACCGAGATCCACCCGTTCGGCTACGGCCGCGAACGGTACTTCTGGTCGTTCATCGTGGCCCTGATCCTGTTCACCCTTGGTTCGGCGTTCGCGCTGTTCGAGGGAGTCGAGAAGATCCGGCATCCACACCACCTCGAGCAACCGTGGGTGGCCGTGGTCATCCTCGCCGCCGGCATCCTGCTCGAGGGCTGGTCCTTTCACACCGCCGTGGTCGAATCCCGACCGCACAAGGGTCAGCTGTCCTGGACCGAATTCATCCGGCGATCCCGTGTGCCCGAGCTCCCGGTCATCCTGCTCGAGGACCTCGGTGCGCTCTTCGGTCTGTTCCTCGCCCTTGGCGGTGTCGGCCTCACTGTGGTCACCGACGATCCCGTGTGGGACGGGGCCGCCACACTGGCCATCGGCGTGCTCCTCGGCGTGATCGCCATCACCCTGGCAGTCGAGATGAAGAGCCTCCTGATCGGCGAAGGCGCAACCCGCGATCACCGAGAGGCCATCCGACGAGCGCTGACCGAGACCACTGGCGTCGAGCGCCTCATCCACCTGAAGACCCAGCACCTGGGACCCGAGGACCTGCTCGTCGCCGCCAAGCTGGCATTCGACACCGATCTCGACGGGGCGGCGATGGCGGCCGTGGTCAACGATGCCGAGCGGCGCATCCGAGAGGTCGTGCCGATCGCCACCATGATCTACCTCGAACACGACGTCTACGTACCCGGTGGTCGTCCCGATCCCGGGTGAGCAGATCCCGGCTCGGCTCGGGCCCCCTCGGACAGGAGATTCGCTCCGGTGGGTCCGCTCAGAGCCGCACCAACCACGATCGGAGCGCCGACAGAGCCTCGGGAGACGCCTCGTGGCCTCCCTCGATCGCCAACGACGTCACGTCATGACCGCCCGCTGCGAGGGTCAGAGCAGCGGCCTCGCTGAAGTCGGCCGGCACGACGTCGTCTCCGGTGGCGCCGACGAGCAACAGGACAGGCGACGGTGCGACGGCCGGCTGGGGCTCCCACCCCTCGACATCGGGAAGCCAGCCGCACACCGAGGCCGCGCCCCGAGCGACTCCGGTGCGCGGGTCGACAGCTGCCATGAGCGCCATGGCACCTCCTTGGGAGAACCCGGCGAACACCACTCTTCTCCGAGCGGGTCCCCGCTCCCGGACGAGGCTCGCCACCGTCGCATCTATCTGTACGAGCGCGTTGGCGAGGTCATCGACCGACGGCCCACGCGGAGTGCTCCTGAACCAGACCGGCCCGGATCGAGCGGGGAAGGGCGCCGTCAGTGCCACGGCGCGGTAGCGACGTTCCGGGTCCACCTCGGCCGCCCACGCCAGGACGTCGGCCGGCTGGTCCTCGGCTCCGTGCAGGAGTACGAGCAACCCGGCGGAATCGGCACCCGCTGTGCCGTCGGCCTCGGTCGTCGCCAACTGCGATCCGTCGCTCGGCCCGCGCCTCGGCACCATGACTCCGACGGTACTCTCGAGCGGGCACACTTGGACCCACCGCCCACGCCCCCGATACACCTCGACGCACCAGAGGAGACTGCGTGATCCGACATCGCCGCGCGCTGCTCCTGCTGGTCTGCGTCCTGGTGGCCCCGCTCGTCTTCCCCATGGGATCGGCGCGTGCCCAGGAGCAACCCGTGCCACCCGCCGATCCCTGCGCCTCGCTCCGCGACGACGAGAAACGACTCGATGAGCTGACCGCCCAGGCCGAGGCCACCGACGTGGCGATCCTCGGCCTGCAGACCCAACTGGCAGAAACCGCCACGCAGCGCGGCGAGATCCTCGACCGACTGGTCGAGGCCGGGAGGCTGTACCGAGTCGCGATCAAGAACCGCGACGACGCAGATGCCCTCGGCCGCCAGGTTGCCGTGGCCGCCTACGTGACCGGTCGGAGTGATCCCGACCCGCTGATGGACATGCTGGGTCCCGAGCGGTCCTCGCAGCAGCTCGTCCGGCGAGCCCTGTTCGGCGAGATCAGGGCGTATGCCCGCCAAGAGAACCGCAACCACTACAAGCGGGCCCAGGACCTGGCCGACAGCCTGCAGGAGACGCGCTTCGAACTGGTCGAGGCCACCACCACCCGCAATGACCTGCTCATCCGGCTCTCGCAGGCCCACCGCGATCGGCTCGAAACCCGGGAGGAGCTCAGGGAGCTCGCAGCTCAACTCGACCGCATCCTCGAGCTCGGCATCCGCCATCCCCTCACCGGCATCACCACCGACAAGGTTCGGCCGCGACCCGCCGTCGCCGTCAAGATCGACAACGCGCCGCAAGCCCGACCGCAAGCAGGTCTCTCCAAGGCCGACCTGATCTTCGAGGAGAAGGTCGAAGGCAACATCACCCGATTCGTCGCCGTCTTCCAGTCCCGTGACCCCGGCGTGGTCGGTCCGGTCAGGTCGGCGCGAACCAGCGACTTCGACATCCTCTCCAACCTCGGATGCCCCCTGTTCGTCAACTCGGGCGGTAACGCCAACGTCCTGAGAGATCTCGCGTTCGCACCCGTGCGCGATGCCGGTGCCACGCGGCTCGCCGGCCCCTACTCCCGCGACGGCTCCCGCAGCGCACCGCACAACCTCTTCGCCGACACCGACGCGATCCGGGCCGCATTCGCCGATGCCGATCCACCTCCGTTCGCCTACGAGTACCTCCTCGACGACGAGGAGAACGTGGGCACTCCGGTCTCCGGCGTCAGCCTGGACTACGGGGGCGTCCGGGGCGTGTTCCGGTGGGACGGGAAACGGCGCTCGTGGCTACGAAGCACCGACGGTGTGCAGCACAACGATGCCGCAACCGGCGAACAGGTCGGCGTCAGGAACGTCGTCGTCCAGTTCACCGAGTACCGGCCCAGCTCGGCCGATATCCGCTCGCCCGAGGCCATCACGGTCGGTTCGGGGCCGGCGTGGGTGTTCAGCGACGGTCAGTTGACCGAGGGCCGCTGGGAGCGAACGACACCCGATTCCCCCACGTTCCTCCGCCGTGACAACGGCAAGGCGATCAGACTCCAGCCGGGCACCACCTGGGTCGCACTCCCCGAGCCGGGTCGGGCGAGCGTGATCCGCTGACGTCCCGCTGACGCGGGAGCACGCTCAGGGATTGACCTCGGCGGCTACGCAGGCGTCGACCTGTTCGACCAGGAACTGGTCCAGGGCACCGGCCGGCACGGTCCCCTCGGCCTGAGCGAGGAGATACCGGTCGAGCCGGTGGCGAGCCTGCTCGAGCGCGGCGGCGTCGACGGCGACGACGACCGCCGCCCGCTGCCAGTCCTCATCGAGCTCGGGCGGAGCGCCATCGCTGGCGGTCTCGATGGCGGTGATCCGGCTCGCCGATGCCCTGGCGGCCTTCTTCCTCTCGTTTCGGGCCAGGGCTCGGTCCAGGGCGATCTGCGTTCGCATCGCCTCGGTCACGTCGCCGCACCAAGCCACGAGATCAAACCCCGCGGGTGCGTCCCGCATGGCCTCGGCGGCCTCGGGAACCACGAAGCTCGTGTCGGTGGGTGTGTCGTCGCCACCGAGGAGAACGAGGGTGACGATCAGACCGAGGACGAGGACCGCCGCCGGCACCAGAGCCCAGATCCAGGGGGAGCGCTCGGGAGGCTCCTCGATCAGTATCTCGTCGCTCAGCGCCCGCCGTTCACCGCTGTCGATCTCCACGACGCCGCCGTCGGGTGACACGTCGGTACGCGAGCCGTCGGGGTGGATCGTCGAGACGGATCCGTCGATCCGGCGGATGACCGTGGTGCCGTCGACCCCCGTCTCCCATGTGGACTCCTCGCTGATCCGTTCGACCGTGCCGTCGGTGCGAGTGACCGACGTGGTCCCATCGGTGAGAACCAGCGTGAACGTGCCATCGACGGAGGCCAGCACTTCACCACCGTCGGCCAGCTGACTGCGAAGCGTCCCGTCCGCATCGGTCGTGGTGGAGCTCACCACACCGGCCGCGCTGCCGTCGCTGCGCACCGTGTACCGGTTCCCGGCCCGATCCACCTCGGTCCGTGCTCCATCGGGATGAAACACGGTCGCCGTCTGGTCCGGGCGCCACGTCGTCGTGGTCCCATCGAGGGCGATGATCCAGATGCTGTCGGTGTAGTGCCGCTCGATCGTGCCGTCGGCTCGTTCGACCCGCCGGAAGCCCTCTTTGGACTCGTCCGCGACGATGGCGTCGGCCTCGTCCACCATGCCCGACGACTTGTACGGGTTGATGGTCGCCATCTGTTCGTCGGACTCGGGAAGGCCGAAGGTCTGCTCGGCGGAGCCTGGCGGGTCGCTGCTCATGAACCCCTATCGTCGCGCCATCTGGGCCCGATGACACGACAAGCGAGCACAAACATGACGGGCCGGGGTGACAGGGTTGCGTCGCGGGCGGTGACCGGCGAGTCTGCCGGGATGACCGCAACGCTCGGACCACAGAGCCGGAGCCGCAATCTCGAGCGCCTCGATGGCGAGACGTTCGACGTTGTCGTGATCGGAGGCGGCATCACCGGCCTGGGCTGCGCGCTCGACGCCGCCACGCGGGGTCTGTCGGTGGCCCTGGTCGAGCAACGCGACATCGCGGCCGGCACGTCCAGCCGATCAAGCAAACTGATCCACGGCGGGCTGCGGTATCTCGAGCAACTCGATTTCGGCCTGGTGCGGGAGGCTCTCGGCGAGCGCAGCCTGATGTTGCGCAGCCTCTGTCCCCACCTGGTCAGACCGGTGTCGTTCGTCTACCCGTTGCAACACCGAGTGTGGGAGCGAGCCTATGTGGGTGCCGGTGTCGCTCTCTACGACCTACTGGCCGCGACCGGTGACAACCCCCTACCGCGACACCGGCATCTCACCCGGCGGGGTGCCTCCCATCTGGTTCCGGCCCTCAGGACCGACCGCTTCACCGGCGCCATCCGCTACTGGGATGCTCAGGTCGACGACGCGCGGCACTCGGTCGCGGTGGCCCGTACGGCCGCTGCCAAGGGCGCCGTGGTACTGACCAGCGCGCGCGTCGTCGGCATCCACCAGGTGGGCCCCGAGCGTCGGGTGCACGGCGTCGCCGTCGCCGACCTCGAAACCGGCTCGACCGTCGACGTCGCCGCTCGGGCCGTCATCAACGCCTCGGGCGTCTGGACCGATCAGATCCAGGACATGGTCGGGCGGGCCGAGATCAACGTCCGGGCCTCGAAGGGCATCCACATCCTCGTTCCACGATCGCGCATCCCGTCGGACAGCGGGCTCATCCTGCGTACCGAGAAGAGCGTGCTGTTCGTTATCCCCTGGGGGGAGCACTGGATCATCGGCACGACCGATACCGACTGGGATCTCGACCTCGCACACCCGGCGGCCAGCCAGCGCGACATCGACTACCTACTCAGCCACGTCAACGAGCTCCTCGTCGATCCGCTCCTCCCCGAGGACATCGTCGGCGTGTACGCCGGCCTGCGCCCGCTCCTCCATGGTGAATCGGAGGCGACGAGCAAGCTCAGCCGGGAACACGCGGTGTCCGAACCGGTGCCGTCGTTCTTCACCGTGGCCGGCGGCAAGTACACGACCTACCGGGTCATGGCCGCGGAGACCGTGGACGCGGTCTGCGAGCGAGCCGGCCTCACCACCAGCTCGATCACCTCCGGTGTCCCTCTCGTCGGAGCGGCCGGCTGGGAACGGGTCCGGGCCCACCGAGCCCGGCTGGCGCGCACTCACGAGGTGTCCGTTCCGACCATCGACCACCTGATCGGTCGGTACGGAGGCGAGGTCGATGAGCTGCTCGATCTCATCGCTGCCGACCCCGAGCTGGGCACACCGCTTCCCGGCGCACCGCGCTACCTCCGAGCCGAGGTCCGGAGAGCGGTGACCCACGAGGGAGCGCTCCACGTGAGTGACGTCATGACCCGCCGCACTCGCATCAGCATCGAAGCACGCGATCGCGGCCTCGCCGCGGCCGAGGTCGTGGCCCATCTCATGGCCGATGGCCTGGGTTGGGACGACGCCGCAGTGGAACGGGAGCTCTGGCACTATCACTCCCGCGTCGACGCCGAACGCGACGCGCAACGCCAGCCCGACGACGCCACCGCGGACGCAGCGCGCCTCGGCGCCCCCGATGTGCGAACGGGCGGGGGTCGCCCCCTAGCCTGATGCCGAGCGAGGCGCGGCCGCCTCTCAACCCCTGAGCATGGAGGCAACAGGTGGAACGATCCATCTTCGACGAGGAACACGACATGTTCCGGCAAGCGTTCCGGTCATTCCTGGAGCGCGAGGTGGTCCCCAACTTCGAGACGTGGGAGAAAGAGGGCATAACCCCTCGTGAGATGGTTCTGGCAGCCGGCGCGGCGGGATTCCTCTGCATGGCCGCGCCAGCCGAATACGGCGGGGGCGGCGTCGACGACTTCCGCTACAACCTGATCACCAACGAAGAGGTCCAACGCGCCCGGGTCACCGGGGCCGGTACCGTCATCAACCTGCACAACGACGTGTGTGCTCCGTACATCCTGAAGGGCACCACCGAGGAGCAGAAGGCCCGCTGGTTGCCGGGGATGTGCTCGGGCGAGCTCCTCACGGCCATCTGCATGACCGAGCCGGTCGCAGGGAGCGATCTGGCCGGGATGAAGACCACGGCGATCCGCGACGGCGACGTCTACGTCGTGAACGGGTCGAAGACCTTCATCACCAACGGCATCAACGCCGATCTGGCCATCACCGCGGTCAAGACCGACCCGCAGGAGCGCCACAAGGGCATGAGCATGCTGGTCATCGAGGAGGGCATGGAGGGCTTCACCCGGGGCCGGAACCTCGACAAGATCGGGATGCACAGCCAGGACACGGCCGAGCTCTTCTTCGACGATGTCAAGGTGCCCGTCGAGAACCTCATCGGAGAGGAGGGAACCGGATTCATCCAGCTGGTCGACAAGCTCCCCCAGGAGCGGCTCAGCATCGCCGCCTCCGCTATCGCAGCCGCCCGCACAGCCCTCACCTACACGCTCGAGTACTGCAAGGAGCGCGAGGCCTTCGGCAAGCCGATCGGAACGTTCCAGAACACCCGGTTCCAGCTCGCCGAGATGCAGACCGAGATCACCATCGGTGAGCGGTTCGTCGACGATTGCGTCATCGCTCTCAACGAGGGAGTGCTCACCGCCGAGGAAGCGGCCATGGCGAAGTGGTGGACGACCGAACTCCAGAAGCGAACCGTCGACACCTGTCTCCAGCTCCACGGCGGGTACGGCTACATGCTCGAGTACCCGATCGCACAGGCCTACGTCGACGCCCGGATCCAGACGATCTACGGCGGCACGACCGAGATCATGAAGGAGATCATCGGTCGCTCGATGGGCGTGTAGAACGATCGTTGCTGGGCCAACGATCTGCGGATCGGCGGCAGCCCGATCCGAGCGTTCATCGCGCGTTCATCGCGCGTGAGCGAGCCTGGAAGTCAGCTGGAGCCCCGTCGAGCACCAGCCCCGGCCCGATCAGAAGTGAGTGCCGCTATGGAGCCGGGTGCGTGGTCTTGAGTCCGGAGCGAAATGGGTGCCACCAATCGGCACACCTTGGGGTCGGGTGCCGCTTGGACACACCGGCAACATTTACAATATTTAGCTATCGTGTTAAATAACTGTTCTATGAAATATCCAACGGGGCGACAACGACGATGACCGTGACGGCTCCCGACCGGTTCGACGTCGTCTTCGCAGCGTTGTCAGACCCCACCCGACGCTCGATCGTGCGTCTGCTGGCCGACGGTGAAGCAACCGTGCTCGAGCTGGCCGAACCTTTCCCGATCAGCCTCCCGGCCATCTCCCGCCACCTGAAAGTCCTCGAGCAGTCAGGCCTGATCAGTCGCAGCCGGGATGGCCAACGGCGGCCCTGCCAACTGCGGCCGGAGCCACTTATCGAGATCGCGGCGTGGGCCGAGCACACCCGAACCTCATGGGAACACCGCCTCGACCGCCTCGACGCGCACCTCCAGCGCACGTCGGACCAAACCGAATCCCAACCGACACCGGAGAAGACATGACGAACAACCCGACCCGCACCGACCCGACGACGTGGGCGCTCGACCGTGAGATCGTCCTCGTTCGAGTTCTCGAAGCGAGCCGCGATGCGGTGTTCGCCGCGTGGACCGATGCAGATGCCTTCTGCCGGTGGTTCGGCCCCGAGGGCTTCACCTGCACTCTTCACGAGATGGACGTACGCCCGGGTGGCCGATCGCGCTTCGACATGACCTCCGCGGACGGCACCCTGTACACGAACCGCTTCGACTACCTCGAGATCGTTCCGGGCCAGAGGCTGGTGATGGACCACGGGTCCGACACCGACGATGACCCAGACCGCTTCCGACTGACGATCACCATCGATGAACAAGCAGACGGAAAGACCGTGCTGACGCTGCGACAGCTCCACCCGACCGTCGAGAGGCGGGACGCAACCATCGGCTTCGGCGCGGTCGAGCTCGGCCTGCAGACGATGCAGAAGCTCGCTCGCCATCTCGGCGTCGCCTGAATCCCACGAGAGCGTCACCGATCGCCGGTTGAGCGAGCGAGACTCGCCGACGCGATCGTGAGCCGCAGGCTGCGTGATCTCGTGTCGGGCCGTGAACTAGGTGAGCGGCTTGTCGCTTCGCGGGAGCAGGCGCTGGGCGGCTACTTGCCCTTGCGCTCGCGGTGCTTGCAGCCCGGCCAGCAGCACGGTCGTCGCTGGCCTTCCTCGAGCTCCTCCTGGGTCCGACGAATGCGCCGTTCGCGGGTCGCCTCCTGCTTCGCGTCCTCGACCCAACAGATGAACTCGTTGCGGGCCAGCGGAGTGATGTCCTTCCATGCCGCGAGGGCTACGGCGTTGCCGACGAGCGCCGAGCGGAGATCGCCCGGCAGGTCGTGCACTACACCGCCGGGAACTCGCGTACTACCCACGACGCCACGGTAGCCAGAGATTCGTTGTTCGTCGGCACAACATCGGAAATGAGCATCCGCTGCGGGTACTCCGGGTTCAGCCGGCGATCTCGGTGAGTCGAGCGGTGATGAGCTGGGCGACGAGGTCATCTGGGAGCGGGGTGTCGATCGGGAACTTGAGTGCCCCTTTCGAGGCCGAGAGGCCTTCGAGGTCGGCCGCTCGGAGCGTGGCCAGCACGGTGCCGCTGTGTGGGAGGTAGCTGAGGTGGTTCTTGGCGGCTGAGAATCCGGCGATGACCTTGCCGTCGACCCGGAAGGCTGGCACGCCGTAGGCGAGGCCCTGCTCTGCTTCGGGAGCGGCTCGGAGGATCGAGAGGCGAAGCTGCTCGAGAGTGTCGCGTTTCGGTTCGTCTTGTCCCGCGAGGTACTCGTCGATCTCCTCAGCGGACATGGTCCCTTCTCTCAGGTCAACGGGATCGTCGTGGCGATCTCGTGTTGTTGAACGTCGGCAGAGCGGATCGCTTCGGCCATCTCGGTGTCCGGGCCGGCCTGGCGAAACTGCTCGACCGATTCGACGTTCTCCCACTGCTCGAAGACGTTGATGCGGTCGGCATCGAGCGGATCGGCCGCCAGATGGAAGTCGACACAACCGGGCGTTGCACGGGCCGCTTCGATGACGGGCCGGCACGCAGCGAGGTAGTGCTCGCGACGATCGGCGTCGGTTCTCAGCCAGCCGCTCACGATGATCATGTATCTGTCTCCTGGGGTGATGGGCGGCCGAGCACGCACTCGAGGTATCGACGAAGATGGCCGATCGCTTCGTGCACGACCGCCGGATCGTCGGCGGCCTTGGACAGCACGAATGTACCTTGGAGCACGCTCTGGGTGTGCCTGGCCAGGCTCGCGGCGCAAGCCTCGCGCACGGCGGGGCTGGCGTCGAAGGCTTCCTGGACCATCGTCCCGACCAGGCAGGTGTACTCGGCTGGCGCCCCGGAGATCAGGGACGCCCGGAAGTCCAGGTAGGCGAAGACCCGGTCCGCCGGATCCTCGGGGTCGTGGTAGGCCGCGGCGGCGAACAGCGCGCCCGTGGTCTCGGACCAGTGACCACCACGAGGTGTAAGTGTGCGACGTCGACGGCACTCGGCTGGCCCGTCGACGCCTGGGCGAGGGGGTGGCGGGGACCGCCGGGTTCCACGCCTTGGTCGCCGAACATGCCGAGGACCCGGCCGAGGTGGCGGTCGGGATCGAGACCGACCGCGGCTTGTGGGTCACGGCTCTGGTCGAGGCGGGCTATCAGGTGTTCGGGGTGAACCCTCGTGCGGCAGCCCGCTATCGGGAACGACACTCGATGTCGGGAGCGAAATCGGATCGCGGGGACGCCCGGATGCTCGCCGAGCTGGTCCGGGTCGACCGTCACCATCACCGGATGATCGCTGGCGACAGCGCAGCGGTCGATGCGGTCAAGGTGCTGGCACGGGCCCATCAGAACCTGATCTGGGAACGAACCCGCACCGTGTTGCGGCTGCGGTCGACCTTGTTGGAGTTCTTCCCCGCCGCGGTCGCGACGTTCCCGGAACTCGCGGATCGTGACGCGCTCGCCGTGCTCGCCAAAGCATCGACACCCCAAGCCGCCCGTGCCATGTCGGTCGCGAAGATCCGCTCGGCGCTACGGGCTGGTGGCCGTCAGCGAAACATCGACACCCGCGCCGCCGACATCGCCGAGAACCTCCGGGTCGAACACCTCGAGGCACCCGACGAGATGGCCGACGCGTTGGGCGCGTCGGTGTCGTCGCTGATCGCGGTCCTCGTCGTGACCAACCAGCAGATCGCCCGACTCGAAACCGAGCTGGCCGACCGTTTTGAACAGCACCCGGACGCCGACATCTACCGCTCCCTGCCAGGACTCGGCGTCATCCTCGGCGCCCGGGTGCTCGGCGAGTTCGGGGACGACCCGAACCGCTATGCCGACGCCAAGTCTCGCAAGAACTACGCCGGCACGTCACCCATCACCCGCGCATCCGGGAACCGCCACGTCGTCACCGCCCGGTTCGTTCGCAACCGTCGCCTCGCGGACGTGACCCATCGTTGGGCGTTCTGCGCGATCACCACCAGCCCCGGAGCGAGAGCGTTCTACGACCACCGCCGATCCGCCGGCGACACCCACAACCAGGCGCTCCGGGCGCTCGCGAACCGGCTCGTCGGCATCCTCCACGGCTGCCTCCGACACCACACCAGCTACGACGAACAGACCGCCTGGGCCCACCGCCCCGAGAACAACCTCACCATCGAAATCAACACCGCCGCTTGACAACAACCACCCATGGGATGTCTTGCCAGTTGCGCTTTGCGCACCTGGCGAGGCGACCGACGCTGGGTGTGCCGAAGGCGCACCTGGCATGCCTGTGCCGAACAGTCAGCGGTCCGATGGTGCAGTCTCGATGGGTCAACCCGCCGTGGCCCACGAGCATCACTGTCAGCCTCCGACATCGTCAGCAGTGGGCCGAGCGAGCCGAGAGGTCCGCACGGACCTGAGCAGACTTCGGCATGGCGCTCCTGGACCGCCGACGGCCCGCCCATTCCATACGGAGCCGGAGGGCCGTCGCTGTGTCGTTGGATCGCTGGTCGTTCGGTCCATCGACCAACCGGTGCAGTCGACGGTGCAAACCAGCGTTTCTGCACCGTCGACGACCGCAACGCCCAATCGTCGCCAACCAGACCCCCAACGAGGCCGCGATCGGGCGTCACCCTCCTGACCGCTCCGGACCTAGCGTGAAACCGTGCCCCGGCTCAGTGAGTTCTACGGAATCGTGATCTTCATGTACTTCAGCGATCACAACCCGCCACATTTCCATGCGATCTACGCCGAGGATGAGGCTCTGATCCGCATCGACGACGGATCGACGATCGGTGGCGAATTGCCGAGGACCGCAGCCCGTCTCGTCGAGCAATGGCGGGCGCTGCACGAGACAGAGCTACTCGACAACTGGCAGCGCGCCCAGGAACCCGCTTCCCTGTCAGCGATCGAACCGCTCCAGTAGGCTGGGGTGATGGCTCGTCCTGTCCGTGTTACCGGCGTTGAGTTCCTCGGTGATCGCCTCCTGCGCATCGTCTTCGCCGATGGCCTGGTGAGAGAGCTGGACTTCGACGATGCGCTCCCAGGTGTACTTGCTGCAATCGACGATGACACAGCGTTCGGCCGCGCCAGCGTCGACCCTGTCGCCGGCACGGTGTGCTGGCCGGGAGGGATTGATCTCGATCCGGACGTTCTGCACGGCGACATGGAATCGGCAACGCCAAACCGGTTCCGTGTAGTCAGGGAATACCGGCTTCAGCAAACCAGCTGAGCAGGTCGTCATCGAACGATGCTGGCTCGCTCAGCACGACGGGCTACCGAAGCAACAGGCCACTCCCGAAAGGACGGGCCGGGCGATCCATCGCGCGTTTATCGCGCGACCGCACTCGTTCGTCCGTGGTCGCCGCCGTCCGACTTCCCCATCGTTTCAACGAATCACGCCCGCCATCGTCCGTGCTCGACCCCGGTCAGACCATGAAGGAGATCATCGGTCGCTCGATGGCTGTGTAGTCGGATCATTGGCGGAGCAACGATCTGCGGATCGGAGGCAGACCGGTTCGAGCGGTCAGGGCGTCATCGCGCTTCCATCGCGCGCGAGAAGGCCTCGGAGTCAGCCGGTGCCCCGTTCGCGTCTGCGCCGATGGACGGTTCTCAAGTTCGGATCAGCTCACCCAGACCTGTGGAGGTCCAAGCACTCCGGCCGCCTGCATCTGTGCTCCCCGTTCGGGGTCGCTCATCATCGGCTCGACGATCGATGGGTCAGCTTCCACTACCATCCAGATGGAGTTGGGGTTGTCGGCGTCGCGCAGTACGGCGACATCGGTGGCCCCTGCTGCCTCCCGATTCGGCTTGTCGGCGTCGAAGACCGGGCGCCACGCGTCGTAATCGGCTACTTCGTGTTGGATGAAGATGTGCGCCATCATGGCCTCCACAGCATCGAGTTGTCGGCGGCGGGACCGTAGCACCTCCATCTCGAGTTGGATCCTGAGGATCGCAGACGAGTACCACGCTACGGTGCCCGGCATCGTTCTGAACAGGGCGCGCGACGCTTCTCGCCGAAGCCATTAGGTGCGGATCGTCTGGACGTGAGCGGCCATCTTGTCGAAGGCCATCGCCCAACCGCCTGCACCGCCGGAGTCTGCGGGTACACCGACATGCGTCATCACCATCCTCGTGCGTCCGCCGACATCCTCCAGTTGCACCACGACTTCGGTCGTCTCCGGGTGCCCTTCGGGCATGCCCATCTCAGAAGGGGACACGACATTGCCGTCCTCGTCGGACATGCTCTCGGTATAGACGAGACGTTCGTTGACGAGGACCTCGCGGTACTCGCCGGTGAACCACATCTTCATGGGGCCGTTCGGCGTGTCCATCGCCATGCACACCAACCGAGTACCGCCGACCCGCACGTCCATGTCGGCCACGGGGATGCTCGCGCCGTTCGGTCCGTACCAAACCCGGAAATGCTCGGGTTCGGTCCACATCTGCCAGATGAGGGCTACCGGAGCATCGAGCGTTCGCTCTATCACCACTGCGTCTCGCGAACCGTCGGTGTCAGCCATTTCGTGTTCCGTCTTTCGGGTTGGTTTGTATTTGGTTCAGGTAGTCGTCCATGCGGTCGAACCGTGCTTCCCAGACGTGGCGGTATTGCTCGGTCCACCGGGAGATCGCCTCGAGCGGCCCGGCGTCGAGGGTGCAGGGCCGGTATTGCGCTCGTTGACCCTGCGCGACCAGCCCGGCTCTCTCGAGCACCTTGATGTGCCTGGACACCGCCGGCAAGGTCATGTCGAACGGCTCGGCAAGCTCGTTCACGTTGGCCTCACCCTCGGCCAAACGGGCCAAGATCGCCCGTCGCGTCGGATTCGCCAGTGCGGCGAACGTCTCGCTGAGTCGGTCTTCTGTCGTGATCACCGTCACCTGGCCCGGGCCCATACTTAACGGACTGCTTAATTAACTTTTCCATAAACTACGGGTCCTTCAGCCTGGTGTCAAGCGGCGTAGAGTCGCGACGTGGACGCGGACACGACACCGGTCAAGCCCCGGTTTCGGGGGGTTTCCCACGAGGTGTCGTTCTACGCGTCGGTGGTCGTCGGTCTCGCGGTGGCGTTCACCGCGCCGAGAGCGGCCTACCCGGAGCTTCTCGTCTACCTCCTGTGCATGACGGCCATGTTCGGCGTGAGTGCGCTCTTCCATCGTCCGACGTGGTCACCCGACGCCCGACGGATCATGCGCCGACTCGACCACTCGACGATCTTCCTGGCCATCGCCGGGACCTACACGGCCGTCGCTGGACTCATGCTGACCGGTCCGCTGCGCTTCTGGGTGTTGCTTCTCGTCTGGACCGGAGCGGTGCTCGGCATCGTCGCCAAGGTCTTCTGGATCGACGCGCCGAAATGGGTCACGGCCACCGCGTACGTCGTGGTCGGCTGGATTGCGGTCGCCGCACTCCCCCAGCTCTGGGACGCACTCGGTGCCGGCGGGTTCGTCCTCCTCCTTCTCGGAGGACTCTTCTACTCGGCTGGCGCGGCCGTGTACGCCCTGCAACGACCGGACCCGTGGCCTGCGACCTTCGGCTACCACGAGGTGTTCCACCTCCTGACCATCGCCGGCGGCCTGTCCCACCTGGCCTGCATCCAGTTCTTCGTCCTGCCTTCGCTCTGATCGACCACCGCGTGGCAACCGTGCTGACCATCGACCGTCTGGCCTCCGACCTCACCGGACTGGGGATCGATGATCGTGACGTCGTGATGGTGCACGCGTCGCTCCGAGCAGTCGGTCCGGTCGAGGTGGGGCCGAGGGGTTGATCGCTGCGCTCGACCGGGCTGTAGGACCGACCGGCACCCTGCTCATGGTTCTCGGCGCTCGCGACGACCGAACCTGGGTCAACGAACGCCCCGAATCGGACCGGGCGGAGCTCCTCTCCGGCGCCGAACCATTCGACGCCTGGCGCACCCCCGCCGAACCGGATGTGGGGACCCTCGCCGAGGTCTTCCGACAACTCCCGGGCACCCTGGTGACGGACCATCCCGAAGGTCGCTTCGCCGCCCGCGGCCACCTCGCCGCTCCGCTCGCCGCCGACCCACCGTGGGACGACTACTACGGGCCCGGGTCGGCACTCGAGCGCCTCGTTCGACGCGGTGGCAAGGTGCTGCGGATCGGCGCCGATTCCGACACGGTCACGCTCCTCCACTATGCGGAATACCTCGCCCCAGTGCCCGACAAGAGGCGGGTACGCCGCCATCGCCTCGTCGCCACGCCGACCGGCCCCGAGGTGCGTGTCATCGAAGCCCTCGACGACACGAACGGCATCGTCGAGCACCCCGGCGAGGACTATTTCGCCACGATCCTGCGCTCGTACCTCGAAACCGGTCGCGCCCGCACCGGCACCGTTGGACATGCGAGGAGTGAACTCATCGACGCTGTCGATCTCGTCGAGCACGCCGTCGACTGGATGGCGAGCCACCTCACGCCTGGTAGATGAGGCCAACTCCGGGCCCACATCTCAACTCTGTGCGCTGGCGGTACCCATATGCGAGCCAAGGCACAAAGTTCGGGTGGTGCTACAGGTAGAGCCCGGTCGAGCCCTCGTCGAGGCGTTCGGCGGCCACGGCGTGGATGTCACGCTCACGCAGGATGATGTAGTCCTCGCCACCCACCTCGACCTCGTACAGATCCTCGGGATTGAACAGCACGTGGTCACGATCCTCGACCGAGCGGACGTTGGGCCCGACCGCTACGACCGCAGCCCACGTGAGTCGCTTCCCGATCTGCGCCGTGGCGGGGATCAGGATGCCGCCCCGGGACTGCCTCTCTCCGTCCGGGCTGTTGATCTGCACGAGGATCCGGTCGTTGAGCATCTTGATGGGGAGCTTCTCGGCACCGGTGTCGGGCCCCATCGAGTGCTCGTCGGTCCCCGCCACGCGATCCGAGGATCGAGAGGCTGGCGACGTTGGAGGGTCCGATCCCATGGCTCGACGCTACCGTTCTCTTCGATGCCCGACGCAACACCGACGATCATCCATCCGCGATTGGTCACGACCGACGGCGTCGAGCTCGCGGCCGATCTCGCAACCGTTCCCGATCCCCGAGGCCTTGCGGTTCTCGCTCACCCCCACCCCAGCTTCGGCGGCAGTCGCCGGGTCCACCTGATCGATTCGTGGTTCCGAGCGCTCCCGGCGGCCGGCATCATCACCATCCGATTCGACTTCCGCGGCGGTGGAGAGTCCGGTGGGACCCATACCGGGGGCGAGCTCGAACACATCGACATCGACGCGGCCGTCGACGCACTTCCCGAGACCGGTCGCCTCCCCCTCATCGCTGCCGGGTGGTCATTCGGAGCGGAGATCCTGCTGGCTCACCGGTCGCCGCACATCACCGGATGGGTCGCCGTCGCCCCGCCGGCCGCCCAACGTCCGGCCGACACACCGGCCGGCTGCGACGACCGTCCCACCCTGATCCTCGCCCCGGAACACGACCAGTTCGCGCCACCCGAGGTGGCCCGCGCCGCCGTCGGGGGCTGGACCGCGACCGCGGTCGAGTCGATCCCGGGAACGGATCACTCGCTCGCCGGCGCCGCTCAGGGCGTCGTGGAACGGACCCTCGCCGCGTTCGACGACCTGACCTGACCCGACTCCGCCAGCACTCCGGGCCAGCGCGCTACCGGGTGTCAGGCACCTGAGTGCGTTCGGGGTCTGTCCCCGGGTAACGCACTCAGGCGGGGCGGACGGTTATGCCGGCGTCGGCCAGGGCGGCCTTGGCGTCGGCCACGGAGTGTTCGGCGAAATGGAAGATCGAGGCGGCCAACACGGCGTCGGCGTGCCCCTCGGTCACCCCCGTGGCCAGATGGCCCAGCTCCCCCACGCCGCCGGATGCGATGACCGGCACATTGGTGGCCTCGACCATCGCGGCGGTGAGCTCGGTGTCGAATCCGTCCCTGGTCCCGTCCCGGTCCATCGACGTGACCAACAACTCGCCCGCACCCAGGGACTCGGCTCGGGACGCCCATGTCAAGGCGTCGATCCCGGTGGAGGTGCGGCCACCGTGGAGGAACACTTCGAACTTGGGGTGGGTCCCCCTCCGAGCGTCGATGGCGACAACCACGCACTGGGCGCCGAACTCGTTGCTCAACTCGGCCACCAGCTCCGGTCGCTGGACGGCGGCGGTGTTGACCGCGACCTTGTCGGCGCCCGCCCGGAGAATCTGCCGGGCGTCTTCGACCGATCGAATCCCGCCGCCGACGGTGAAGGGGATGAAGACCTCGTCCGCGGTCCGGCGGACCACATCGAGGATGGTCTCGCGCTGATCGGACGAGGCGGTGATGTCGAGAAACACGACCTCGTCGGCACCCTCGAGGTCGTAGCGGGCAGCCAGTTCCACCGGATCGCCGGCATCGACCAGGTCGACGAAGTTCACGCCCTTGACGACCCGGCCCTCGTCGACGTCGAGACACGGGATCACGCGAATGGCCCTCATGCTGCACCGCCGAGAACGGCTACGGCCTCGGTCAAGGTGAAGGCTCGTTCGTAGAGCGCCCGACCCATGATGACACCACCCAGCGAGCGGCCCGCCCCGGTCAGATCGCCGAGGGCTCGAAGATGATCGAGCGATCCGATCCCACCGGAGGCGATGACCGAACAGTCGGTGGCCTCGAGGATGCGGCGCAGCCCCTCGGTGTCGGCCCCTTCCATGGTCCCGTCCCTACTTATCTCGGTGACGACCAGGGCGTCGACACCCACCTCGCTGAATTGACGGGCCACTTCCACCGGACTGCGACCGCTTCCCGCCGCCCAGCCGTGCACCGCCACGTCATCGCCGCGGGCGTCGATTCCGACCGCCACCGACCGGGTCGCAGCGACCCGAGCGACCAGGTCGGGTTGCTCGAGCGCTGCGGTGCCGATCACCACTCTGCTCACGCCGCATTCGGCCAGAGCCGCGACGTCGGCCTCGGACCGCACGCCGCCGCCACACTGCACCGGGACGTCGACCGCGGCCGCGATGTCCCGGATGACCGAGCGATTGGCCCCCTCACCGGTACGAGCGGCGTCCAGGTCGACGACGTGGATCCAGTCTGCCCCTTCGGCCTCGAACGCTCGAGCCTGGGCCACGGGATCGTCGCCGTATACCGTCTCACGGTCGAAGTCACCCTGATAGAGCCGCACGCACCGGCCACCGCGGAGGTCGATGGCCGGCAGGGCCTCCAGTCGGTGGGTCACGACGACTGCTCCAACCCATGGAGGAAGTTGGCCAGCATCGCCAGGCCGTTGGTCCCCGACTTCTCGGGGTGGAACTGCGTGGCCCAGAGACGATCACGGGCGACGGCGGCGACGATCGGCCCGCCGTAGTCACAGGTCGCCACCACGTCGACTGTGCTCACAGCGGAATAGCCGTGCACGAAGTACATCCAGGCCGGTTCGGCCAAGCCGGCGAACATGGCGTGGCCAGGATGGCCCGAGCCGTCAGGACCATGCAGGACATTCCACTGCATCTGCGGAAGCCTCACCCGGTCGTTCATCCGGACCACATCGGCATCGATGATGCCCAGACCGCCGCTGTCGGGCGATTCCTCCGATGCCCGGTAGAGCAGTTGCATTCCGATACAGATCCCCAGGAACGGCCGCCCATCGGCGACGGCCGCGACCGCGACCTCGTCGAGCCCGGAGGCTCGGAGCTCCTCCATGCATCGACCGAACGATCCGACGCCGGGAAGGACCACACCGGCCGCGTCGGCGATGAGCCCACGGTCGGCGGTGAGATGGGCATCAGCGCCGACCCGGGCCAGCGACTTCTCGGCCGATCGCAGATTGCCGATGCCATAGTCGAGTACCGCCACGAGCGGTCGATCACTCACCGCCGTCCCTCGGCCGCGGTCACAGCACCCCTTTGGTCGAGGGCACGTCGAAGCCCTCGACCCGGACCGCGTCCCGCAGGGCTCGGGCAACACCCTTGGTCGATGCCTCGATGATGTGGTGGGTGTTCTGACCCCGAAGCATGACGATGTGCAGCGTGAACCCGGCCGCGGTCGCCAGAGCTCGCCAGAACTCCTCCATCAGCTGGGGATCGAAGGGCGGGTCGCTCAGGATCTTCTCGCCTGGCGGTTGGACGTCGTAGTGGAAGTACGGCCGGCCGGACAGATCGAGGACCACCTCGACCGCAGCCTCGTCCAGGGGCACCACATTCGATGCGAACCGTCGCACACCGACCTTGTCCCCCAGCGCCTCGTTCAGGCACTCACCCAGCAGGATGCCGGTGTCCTCGACGGTGTGATGAGCGTCGACCGCCAGGTCGCCGGTGGCCTGTACGGAGAGATTGAACCCGCCATGGCGGCCCAACTGGTCGAGCATGTGATCGAAGAAGGGCAGGCCCGTGGCGTTCGCGGCCTCCCCGACGCCGTCCAGGTCGAGCTGAATGGCGATTTCGGTCTCGCCGGTGGTTCGGCGGCGGTCGGCAGCTCTGGTCATGTCGGTTCCTGTTTCGACGGCGACGTTGGGGCTCGCAACGATTCCAGCACGGCTTCGAGCGAAGTGAGGAACCGGTCGTTCTCCTCGGGTGTACCGACGGTGACCCGCAGACACCCGGCCAGCCGGGGCCACGACGAACAGTCGCGCACGAGCACGGAGCGGTCGACGAGGCCCTGCCAGACATCACGAGCGTCGGCGTCGCGGGGCCGGAACAGGATGAAGTTCGCTTCGGAGGGCCACACGTCGACCGCGAACTCGGTCAGGCCCGCCCACACGCGCCCTCGCTGCTCGACCAGGCGCGCCACCCGAGCCGCCATCTCGACGGTGTGATCGAGGGCGAGCGCGCCGACGGTCTGGGTGACCGTGTCGAGGTGATAGGGCAACACGACCTTCTCGAGATCGGCGACGAGCCAGTCGGGACCGACGAGATATCCGAGCCGGGCCCCCGCCATGGCCCATGTCTTGGAGAACGTCCGAACGACGACGAGATTGGCGTCCGGCGCCACGAGATCCAGCGCCGACCACGAGCTGAACTGCCCGTAGGCCTCGTCGACCACGATAAGACCGCCCCATTCGGTCACCCGACGCGCGGCCGCATGGACGATCTCGGGGCGCTCCGCGTTGCCGGTGGGGTTGTTGGGGGAGCAGAAGAACACGATCGCCGGTTCATGAGCCAGGATCCGATCGAGCTCGGCCTCGGTCACGGCGAAGTCGGCGTCGCGCTCACCGGTGAGGTGTCCGGTTCCCGTGATAGAGGCGAGGTGGCGATGGAGGGCATACGTGGGCTCGAAGGTCGCGGCGCTCCGGCCCGGTCCTCCGTAGGCGAGCAGAAGTGTCTGGAGCACCTCGTTGGAACCATTGGCGGCAAACACCTGCACCGCATCGACCCGGTGATGTTCGGCCAGCCGGTCTCTGAGCTCGGCGGCACCACGATCGGGGTACCGGTGCCAGGCGATGGACTCGACGGCATCGGCAACGGCGCGTCGGAATGCGATGGGCGGAGCTTCGGGCGACTCGTTGGTGTTCAGGCGAGCGTCGACATCGATCTGTGGCGAGTGGTAGCCCGACAACCCCTCGAGGTCGGATCGCAGGGCCGGACGCCGGGTCATCGCTCTCGCCGTGCACGCAGGGACAAGGCGTGGGCCGCGAGCCCCTCGGCGGCAGCCAGTGCCTCGATGTGCGGAGCCATGGCCCGGACCCCGTCGGAGTCGATGGAGACGACGTGCATCGGCTTGCAGAAGTCATCCACCCCGAGCGCCCCCGAGAAACGCGCCGTTCGATGGGTGGGAAGGACATGGCTAGGCCCGGCGAAGTAATCGCCTGCTGCGGCCGGCGCCGTGTCGCCCACGAAGATCGCTCCGGCGTGGCGGACGCGGCCGACTACGGCCTCGGGTTCAGCGGTCATGACCTGAAGGTGTTCCGGAGCGATCTCGTTGACCGCCGCTGCCGCCTGCTCTGGGCCGTCACAAACCACGCTGTACCCGCTGGCGGCCATGGTGGCCGCGATGTCGTCTGCCCGCGGCGCCTCGGCGACGGCTTCGGCCAGCGCCTCTTCGACACGATCGGCCACCGTGGGGTCCCAACACACCAACCAGGCCAGGCCGTCCGGTCCGTGTTCGGCCTGCACCATGAGATCGATGGCCACGAGCCGGGGATCGGCGTCGGCATCGGCGACGACCACCACCTCCGAGGGCCCGGCGAAAGCAGAAGGCACGCCGACCCGCCCGGCCACGATCTGTTTGGCCATGGAGACATGGAGATTGCCGGGCCCCACGATCACGTCCACCGCCGGAATCGACTCGGTCCCGTAGGCCATGGCTGCGATCGCCTGGGCCCCACCCACCCGATAGACCTCGTCGACTCCTGCTGCCGCCGCCGCCGCCAGCGTCACCACGGGAACCGAACCCGACCGATCCGGCGGCACGCAGAGCGCGATCTCGGGGACACCAGCCACGCGGGCGGGGATGGCGGTCATGAGCACCGTGGACGGATACAGGGCCCGACCGCCCGGGACATAGCAGCCGGCCCGGTCGACCGGTTGGGACCAGCCGTCGATGACCACCCCGTTGCGGCTGACCGAGTGCCGGGGCCGCACCTGAGTGCCCTGGAACCACGTGATCTGCTCGACGGCTGCCCGCAGGGCATCTTGCATCTCTTGCGGTTGTGCGTCGAAGGCCTCGGCGACCTCTCGGGGCGGTACCCGCATCGAGGCCAGTTCGACGCCGTCGAACTCGAGGGTGTAGCGCAGCACCGCGGTGTCCCCACCCGTGCGCACGGCTTCGACGATGGCCCGCGTCGCGTCACGCAGGTCCTCGGTCGAGCCGCGGTCCGGCTGCGGAAGGTCGAGCTCGTTGCGACCGCGGACATCGAGTCGGGTCAGGAGCGATTGCACGGGGGCGGTCATCGGGCTGGTCAGCGTACCGGTCCGACTCCGACGACACAGGCCAAAAGGAATGCCGGCGCCCCAGTGGGGCGCCGGCGGGCGACTCCGGGCGGCGGATCCCAGTAGTCGCCATTACCAGGTGGCGGGAACCTGGTCGAGCGGTACCTTACCCTCGCGATCTCTCGCTGAGAAGTTTCTCGACAACGCTCCGCGTTATTTTGGCGACGGTCACCTCGCCTTTTCTGTGGATGAGGGCACCTTTCGATGCCGAATCACACCGACCGTGGTTCGAATGGCCACCCTACGACTGGATCTCCCGCATTGTTACAGTTCCATGACGGCCGGGATCTCGAGGCTCAGACCATCCCGGCCGACGGACAGAAGCCGGCGAGCGGGCATCGGTCGCAGGCCGGCTTGCGCGCCGCGCAGACCCTTCGCCCGTGCAGGATCAGCCGCAGGGAGAACTCACCCCGCTCGGCCGCGGGCACCATCGGGTTGAGCTCGACCTCGACCTTCACCGGATCGAACTCGTCGGTGAGTCCCAGCCGCCGCGCCAGCCGACCCACATGTGTGTCCACCGCCAGGCCCGGCAGACCGAGAGCGACGCTGCGGACCACGTTGGCCGTCTTGCGACCGACACCGGGCAGCGAGGTGAGATCGGCCATCCGCCCCGGAACCTCTCCGTCGAACTGGTCCACCAGGCGGCCCGCCATACCGATCAGGTTCTTCGTCTTCTGGGAGAAGAACCCGGTCGAGTGGACGAGGCGTTCGACCTCTACGGGGTCGGCCTCAGCCAGGTCCTCTGGACTCGGGTATCGCCTGAACAGTTCGGGCGTGACCAGGTTGACCCGCTCGTCGGTGCACTGGGCCGACAGGATCGTGGCCACGAGAAGCTGGAACGGTGAGTCGTGATCGAGCTCGCATGTGGCGTCGGGATACTCCTCGGCCAATCGAGCGTGCGTCAGACGGGCTCGGCCGCGAGAGGAACGAGGTCGGGCCATGGGTGAGTGACGCTACCCGGAATCGGTACGCTCGGCCCGTGGAGTCCACCCCCGCTGCGTCGATCCGTTTCGACCAGCCCGCCATCGCCGATCTGGAGCTCCCCGAGGGAGTCGACCTCGGGCCAGATGCCGCCGAATCGCTCCGCCTCGGCGTCGCCACTGCGACCGAGATGGGGGCCACCAGCGTGCGGTGGTGGACCTCCCCTGCGTCCGAAGCGGCCGACGACACCGCCCGGGTCGCCGGGCTCGACCCGAGTCGTGACCTGCTCCATCTCCGGATCTCCCTGCCGGCACCGGCCCCCGACCCGAGTCTGGTCACCCGGCCGTTCACACCGGCTGACACCGACCGTTGGATCGCCCTCAACAACCGGGCGTTCGCCTGGCACCCCGAGCAGTCGGACATGACCCCGGTGCGACTGGCCGCCATCACCGCCGAGTCGTGGTTCGATCCCGCCGGCTTCCTGCTCCACGAACGGGAGGGGCGGCTCGCCGGCTTCTGCTGGACAAAGGTCCACCGAGACCACGATCCGCTTCTCGGCGAGATCTTCGTCATCGCGGTCGACCCCGACTTCGCCGGAGCGGGCCTCGGGCGCGAGCTCACTCTCGCCGGCCTCGATCACCTCCATCGAGCGGGCGCCGTGATCGGCGGCCTCTACGTCGAGTCGGACAACACCACGGCACTCGCCGCCTACCGGAGGATCGGATTCACCCTCCATCACATTCAACGGGCCTACACGGTCGCAACCGGGCCATGAACCCGGTCTCGCTCTACGCGGCCGACCGCGGCGACTTCGCCGCCGTTCTCGACGGCGAGCCGGGTTATCGCCTCGACCAGCTGTGGCGGGGGCTCTACACCGAGCTGCGGGAGATCCCCGACATCGCTCCCCTTCCCTCCAGCCTTCGCGACGACCTGGACCTGCGGTTCCCGACCGCCCTCACGCTCGCGGCCGAGCAGACAGCAGACCGGGGCAGGACGACCAAGTGGCTGTGGCGCCTCTGCGACGACCACCACATCGAGACCGTCCTGATGGACTACGACGATCGGACCACGGTGTGCATAAGCACACAGGTGGGCTGTGCCATGGCCTGCGGATTCTGCGCGACGGGCCAGGCCGGGTTCGAACGCCACCTCGACACCGGCGAGATCGTCGAACAGGTCGTGCGGGCCGCCAGGGCCGCCCGACCGCGCCGCCTCTCCAACGTGGTCCTGATGGGAATGGGCGAACCGCTTGCCAACTACGAGCCCTCGCGGGCCGCGCTGGTGCGGTTTCGGGAAGACCTCGGCCTGTCGGCCCGCCACCTTACGGTCTCCACCGTCGGTATCGTCCCGGGAATCGACCGATTGGCGCAGGAGGGGCTCCCGATCACCCTGGCGGTCTCCATCCACGCGGCGAACGACCGGCTGCGCAACGAGCTCGTGCCGGTGAATCGCCGCTATCCGCTCGCCCGGTTGATGGATGCCTGTGCGCGGTGGGTAGACGCCACCGGCCGTCGCGTCTCGTTCGAGTGGGCCATGATCGCCGGCCTCAACGACTCGGTGGCCGACGCCCGAGAGCTGGCCGCGCTGGCGGTTCCCCTCAAGGCCCACGTGAATCTCATCCCATTGAACGCGACCGACGGGATGCCTGCCGCCGCCTCGGCCCGCTCCAGCATCGACCGGTTCCGGTCGGAACTCGGCGCGGCCGGCGTCACGGTGACCGTAAGAGCCAACCGGGGCGACCAGATCGACGCCGCGTGCGGCCAGCTTCGTCAGCGGACGAGCACGGTTCGGCCCGAACCGGTACGGATCGCATCCACCAGCACCTCGCCGGCGGATACCACCGCCCCGGGCCAGACGACCGAACGGACCACCTGACCGGAGATCTCGGTGTCGGCGGCCACGACCGATTCGCCTCCCGACCAGTCGAGGTTGGCGGCCAGATACCGGGCAGGGGTCCCGCAGTCGTGGAACCGGCCGCTCAGCGACAGCACCTGGAGCCGATCGTCCTCTTGCGCCGGCCGCCAGCACGTCTCGTACAAGCCGGCGGGTCCGGCCGGAAGGGACCGCCTGGCCCCAGGGGGAAGCAGGCTTGCCACGATGCGGCTGCGGGGGCCGAGCTCGGTCTCCTCGTGCAGGATCACCGCGACCCGTTCACGGTCCCAAGCTTCGATGACACCCGAGATGTCCCCGTCGGTGAGAGTGTCGGCGTTCGTCACCAGTACCGGCCGGTCATCGAGCCATGACGCCAGCTCGACCAGAGCGCCCGACGTGCCCAGACCGGGCTGTTCCTCGACCGAGATGTGGACCCGATCACCGAGATGGTCCTCGAGCCGATGTCGACCGTGGTGCACGTTGACCGCCACTGCCCCGGTCACCGCTTCGACTCGGTCGATGGCGTGATCGATCATCGCGCGATCGGCGACCGGGCACAGCGGCTTCGGTCTCTCGAGACTGAGTGGACTCAGCCGCGAGCCAGTACCCGCGGCCAGCACCAGGGCTGCCAGACTGTCACCCATGGCAGCCACGAAATGGACCAACCCTTCGCAACCGCAGACGCTTCAGATCGGCGTCTTCCTCCTGTACTTCGATGCGTTCTTCGGTGCCCTGCGCGCCCTGGGCGCAAGCGGGACCGGAGCGCTCATCGCGATCGCCATCGCCGCCATCTACGCGGCCTCGGCGTGGGGGATCGCCAACGAGAAGAAGCCGTGGTATTGGGCGGGCATCGTCGCCTCGGCCTTCGGTCTGCTGCCGGTCCTGCTCATCTTCGACTTCGGTCTCAATCTCCAGCTGATCATCAGCCTGGTGTTTCCCATCGCCCAGTTCGTCGCGCTCGTGCACCCGATGAGCCGCAGCTACGCCAAGATCTGGTTCAGATAGCGGCTCCTCTACCATGGCCGAATGACGACGACGATCGACGGTATCGACGGCCTCAAGGCGATGGTGGGCAAGCATCTCGGCCACAGCGACTGGCTCGAGATCACACAGGACCGGGTGAACCGGTTCGCCGACGCCACCGGTGACCACCAGTGGATCCACGTCGACCCCGAAAGAGCCAAGGACGGCCCGTTCGGTGGCCCCATCGCCCATGGTTACCTGACCCTCTCGCTCGGGCCGATGCTGTCACCGCAGGTGGTGCGGGTCTCGGGTGTCTCCATGGCAGTCAACTATGGCACCGAAAAGGTGCGGTTCCCCTCCCCCGTGCCGGTCGGATCGAAGCTGCGGCTCGGCCTCGAGCTCGTCTCGGTCCTGGACCGAGCGGACGGATCCGTCCAGGTCGTGATGCGATCGGTGATCGAGGTCGAGGGCGCCGACAAACCCTCCTGCGTGGCCGAGACGGTGACCCTGTACTTCCCGTAGGTTGCTGCGGCCCATCCCTGCCGGGCCGCCTCTACGCTCCTCGTCATGAAGCTCCTCGTCGCCCTGCTGGCGGTCGCGCTCGTCGCCGCGGCCTGCTCCGACGACGGCGAGCCGTCCGTGTCTGCAGGGACGAGCACGTCCGAAGCGCCATCGGTCTCGTCCCCCACCACGGCGTCGCCGACAACTGCCGTCGAGACCCCCGCTGGACCAGGACGGGTAGATCCACCGGCGTCGCTCTCGGAATGGTCCGACTGCGGGGGTGTCGATTGCGCCACCCTCACCGTTCCGCTCGACTACGACGACCCGAACGGCCCCACCACCGATATCCCCGTCACCCGGCGGGCCGCGACCGGCGACCGGATCGGGATCCTTCTCCTCAACCCGGGGGGCCCCGGGGCACCGGGAACGGACTATGCGACCGGCTCGCTCCTCTCCGACCAGGTACGGGAGCGGTTCGACCTGATCACCTGGGATCCCAGGGGCACCGGAGGCAGCACCCTCCTGACCTGCGCAGAACCGTTCGAGGCACTCTGGCAACTCGACTCGAGCCCCGACGACAGCACCGAGCAAGCCGAGCTCGACCGCGCCGCCGCCGCCATCGCCGATCAATGCGAACAGCAGCACGGTGACATCCTGGCCCACGTCGACACCGAGTCGACCGTCGGCGACATGGACGCACTCCGCCGTGCTCTCGGCGAAGAATCCATCTCGTACATCGGCTTCTCGTACGGCACGTACCTCGGCCTGCGCTACGCGGACCGGTTCGGCGAGCGGGTCCGGGCCATGGTGCTCGACGGTGTCGTGGATCCCGATCAGGACATGGAGGAGTTCCTCAGCGGCCAGCTCCGGGGCTTCATCGCCGCCTTCGACGACATGGCCGCGGCCTGCGGAGACGACTGCCCCGTCGACGACCTCGACGCCAGCGTCGAGCGCGTCCTGGCCGCGGCCGATTCCGCTCCGCTGCCGACCCCACACGGTGACGACCTCGGACCGGCCGACATCGTCACCGGGAGCTTCTATTCGGCCTACGGCTATTCCGGTGACGCATGGTCCGACTACTACTCGGCCCTCGCCCACGCCGAGGACGGCGACGGAGGACCTCTGTGGTCGCTGGCCGACCGATATCACCAGCTCGTGAACTTCCCGGCCTACCTCGCCACCACCTGCGTCGATCTGAAGGGGCCGAGCTCCCCCGGGGCCTTTGCCGCCATGGCGGATCGGCTCGCCGAAATCGACTCCCGGTTCGGCGCCGGGATCGCCAACGAGATATCACCGTGCGGGGCCTGGCCGGCCCCACCCACCGGCCCACGAACCGACGTCTCGGCCGACGAGGCGCCCGCGATTCTCGTCATCGGCAACACCGGTGACCAGGCCACCCCCTATGAGAATGCCGTCGAGATCGCCGACGAGTTGGCCAAGGCCGTCCTGTTGACCCACGAGGGCACCGGCCATCTCTCGTACCGCCAGAGTGGCTGTGTCAGGGACGTAGCCGACGGGTATCTGATCGACCTCGCGACCCCCGCCGAGGGCAGCCGCTGCTAGCGCACGGCCCGGCCGGCGGTTCGCCGGCATGTGACGGCTTGTGCGTGTTCGGTGAACGGCCCGACGAGCCGACCCGCACGGCCTCGTCGGGACCAACTCGCGGTTTCAGAACCCAGTGCTGGGCTCCTGGGCCGCCAGTTCGCCTGTACGGGGCCGAGGCGACCCGTGCGGCGTCGAACCGGGTGGCCGTAGGCGTCGCTGGCCGACGCTGAGGGACCAGATTTCGGCAGCCGGGGGAACCGGGCGCGTGGTCGCTCCCGCGACCAGACCGCGCCCGCTCCGTTGGACGACTCGGCCAGGCGCCCAGCTGCGCCTGGGTCCCGATCTGCGCGGCCGGGACCGATCACCGTACGATCGCCAGCCGGAGGTGATGATGGAGTTCAATCTGGCGCAGGTGTTCTCGGCCGTCGCCGATGCTGTCCCCGACCGCGACTGTGTCGTCCAGGGGTCCATGCGACGCAGCTATGGCGTCGTCGCGGACCGGTCGACACGGCTGGCGAATCACCTGCTGGCCGAGGGCCTCACCGTGTCAGCGGAGCGATCCGAGCGCCGGGGCCACGAGAGCGGACAGGCTCATCTCGGCTGCTACCTCCACAACGGTCCGGAGTACCTCGAGGCGATGCTCGGCGCCTACAAGGCACGGGTCGCGCCATTCAACGTCAACTACCGCTATGTGGCCGAGGAACTCCTGTACCTGCTGCGCGACGCCCGAGCCGAAGCGATCGTCTATCACGCCGAGTTCGCTCCGATCCTGTCCGAGGTACTCCCCGAACTCGAGGATCTCCGAGTACTGCTCCAGGTCGCCGACGACTCGGGCCACGAGCTCCTGCCGGGAGCGGTCGAATACGAGTCCGCCCTCGCCGCCACCTCGGGCGACGACCCGCCGGTCCATCCCGACCCCGACGATCTCTACATCCTCTACACCGGCGGCACGACCGGGATGCCCAAAGGCGTTCTCTGGCGACAGGCCGACATCTTCGTGGCCGCCCTGGGAGGTCGCGACCTGGCCACCGCGGAGGAATGGCCGTCGCTCGACACCGTCGTCGATGCCGCCCGCAACGGGGGTGCCCGGGCTCTTCCCGCTCCGCCCTTCATGCACGGCGCCGCTCACTGGCTCGCCTTCAACGCCTTCGCCGGGGGCAACACCGTGGTCCTGCCCCCGCACACCAGGTCGCTGGATGCGGCCGAGCTCTGGGACACCGTCGCCCGCGAGCAGGTGAGCATCCTCCTGATCGTGGGCGACGCGTTCGGTCGACCGCTGGCCGACGAGCTCGACCGCCGCGAGTACGACGTCGGGTCCCTGATGGTGCTGGTCAACGGCGGCGCCGCGCTCACCGCACAGCTGAAGGACCGCCTCCTGGCCCAGATCCCCAACATGATGCTGATGGACGGCCTCGGAGCGTCGGAGACGGGGAGCCAGGCCCGCTCGCTCAGCACACCCGGTTCCGAGGCCACCACGGGCACCTTCGATCCCGGACCGGGGATGGCCGTCCTCACCGACGACCTCAGCGCTCCGGCCGAACCCGGCCACGACGAGCTCGGATGGCTCGCCCAGGAGGGACGGGTCCCACTGGGATACCTCGGCGATGCGACGAAGTCGGAGCGCACGTTCATCGAGATCGACGGCCGCCGCTACGCCATACCGGGAGATCGGGCGCGGCTCCTGGCCGACGGGACGATGGAGCTGCACGGGCGGGATTCGGCCACCATCAACTCGGGCGGCGAGAAGATCTTCGCCGAAGAGGTCGAGCAGGCGATCATGCCCCACGAAGCGGTCTATGACGTCGTCGTGTGCGGCCGGCCCTCAGAGCGATGGGGCAGCGAGGTCGTCGCGGTCGTCCAACTCTACGACGGCGTCACCGCGTCGCCCGATGACCTTCTGACCGAGGCCGCACGGCACATCGCCCGGTACAAACTCCCCAAGGAGATCGTGTTCAGCGACCACATAGCGCGGAGCCCGGCCGGCAAGGCCGACTATCGCTGGGCGCGCGAGACCGTGGCACCCCGGATCGACACCGGCTGACGGCCCGATCGGGTCAGGTACCGTCGTCGGAGAGCTGGAACTCGGCGTCGCGCGACGGCTGTATGTGCACGTCGAACCGGGGATGGTCGAACACCTGGAAGGCGAAGATCTGCTCGTTCCAGATGGCCGGGATCTGGCGCTTCCAGCGCAGCCCGTGGATCTTCGAGATCTTCCGCGTCTCGTGGGACTGGTTGAAGTCCTCGACGGCGGCCAGCTCGCCCGTGTACTTGCTGTGGATCTCGATGTCGTTGCCCACCACGTCGTCCAGGTAGCAGTAGACGCGGGGCAGAAACGCCGTCGCGTCCTGATCGAAGAGGCGGAATGCGGACATCGTCGACGAGTAGTAGTCGAGATCGAACGAGCAGAACGCGATCGGCGCCGGCCGGAAGTCGGCGACGAATGTCGGAATCGTGTCGGCCACATCGCCGAGGACGAGCTTCGCTCCCGTCAACCGGGCCTCCAACGCGGGAACGTCCATCTCGAACGCGCCGGGAGGCCACACGTAGGCCATGTCCCGGTAGTCCTTCGCTTCGGGCATGCCCGACCCGGTATCGAAGCCGTAGATCTGGATCTCGACGCCCAGCTCGGCGGTGATCTCGCCGGCCAGGCCCTCCATGGCGACCAGGCCGTTGCCGCCCGCGACACCGAACTCGAGCACGCTGATCGCCTCCAGGCCGAGCGCCCGGGCCTGGTCGGCGCCGTGGTACATGCCGTATGCGAAATGCGGCCGGGTCACGGCGTCCCAGAGGAGCCGCTTGGCGAACGGCGCCTTGGACGACGCGCCGCGCACCCGTTGGAGCACCCGCTTCGGCTCGCCGAACATGTCCAAGAGGTCACGCTTCGTCAGCCCCGAAAATCCCTGTTCTGGCCCGGCCATTGCTCTGTGTCGTCCCCGCGTTTGTCGTCGGTGTGCTGTCTGCGGATGCAGAGTACCGAAACGCCCTCGGCCGACCCGCATCGTGATTACTCGGTGTCATGGCCAGTCGCTATCCTCGCCAGCCATGGTTGAATTCCTGCTCCGCTTGCGGAAGTACCCGATCCTCCGGGACGTCGCCCGGATCATCCTGCGCGGCTACTACAACTTCATGCTGCCGAACAGCGTCGTGATCGGCGAAGGAACCGAGATCGTCCATTCCCACGGCGTCGGATTTCACCCCAAGGTCAAGATCGGCCGCAACTGCAAGATCCACCAGGCGGTCACCGTCGGCCGGGCCAACATCCTCGTCCCCGAGCCCGATGACTACATCGGCGTCACGGTCGAGGACGACGTGATCCTCGGTGGGCAGGCCAACATCTACGGTCCTGACGACGGCCTCACGGTCGGCCGCGGCACGTTCGTCGCGGCCTGTGCCCTCCTACTCGAGTCCACCGGCGAATGGGAGATCTGGGCCGGCGTGCCGGCCAAGAAGATCGGCGAACGCGAACGCCCCCCGGGCCTCGAGTAGACGCTGCGCAGGCGCAAGCCGAAGCAGCAGCCTGCGGTGACACCCGGATGCCGAAGGCAGCGCAGCGGATTATCGCTGCGCCAACGTGAACGCCGAAGGCAGCGCAGCGGATTGTCGCTGCGCCAACGTGAACGCCGAAGGCAGCGCAGCGGATTATCGCTGCGCCAACGTGAACGCCGAAGGCAGCGCAGCGGATTATCGCTGCGCCAAATGTGAGTGCCCCGACTCAATCCAGGGCGGCTCGGAACGCCCTGATCGCCGCCTGACCCGTGCGCTCGGCGGTGTAGGAGGCGGCACGGGGAAGGCCCCGCGACACCAGCTCGGCCTGCAACGCCTCGTTGGTGAGGATGTGCGCAATACCTTCGGCGATCTCGTGCTCGTCGAAGGGATCGACCTGGACCGCAGCGTCGCCGACCACCTCGGGAAGCGAGGTCACGTTCGAGCACAGCACCGGCGTCTCCCGGGCCATGGCTTCGAGGGGCGGGAGGCCGAATCCCTCGAAGATGGAGACATAGGACAGCGCCGTCGCCATCCGCAACACGACTTCGCGCTGCCAGTTGTCGACCCTGCCCAGGTACACGACAGATCCGGTGGGGGCGTTGTCGATGGCTTCGTGTTCCGCTTCGCTCCCCCACCAGGCGGCACCGGCGATCGCCATCTGGTGATCAGCCAGTTCGGGATGGGCCTTCTTCGCCTCGATGAAGGCCCGGACGGTCCGGACGACGTTCTTGCGCTTGTGGAGATTCCCCAGATACAAGAGGAATGGTCCGGTGATCCCCTGCTCCTTCAGCCAGATGGCGCCCCGCTCGCGGTCGTCCGAGGTGAACGGCATGGGAGTCGAGATCATGTTCGGGGTGACGAAGACGCGATCCTCGGGCAGGCCGAGTCCCTCGACCAGATCGTGACGGGCATGCTCTGACACCGTGAGAACGACCCGGGCCCGGCGGGCCAGTCGCGGCACGATCTCCATCAGGAGGCGGTAGTTCGTCGGCGGGTAGTAGCTCGGGTAGTGGATGAAGGACAGATCCTGCACCATGAGCGCCTTCGGACACGGCGCCCACACCGGGCCGTTGTTGGCCGAGAACACCAGATCCATCGGTTGCCGCCGAGCCTGCGCGGCCAGCTCGGCGGAAAACCGACCGGAGTAGTGGTAGATCCCATGGAGACGACGGAGGGCTCTGACCACGGGAAAACGGGAGTCGTCGGCCACCGACGCCGGCAGGACGCCGCCGGAGGACAGGAAGATCGGGAACTCGTCATCGGCCTCGGCCGCCACGGAAAGGCCGGTGAGGAGCCCCGCCATCATCGTCTCGTCGCCTCCCTGACCCGATCCGAGCGGAAGTGCATCGATGGCGACTCTCATGGGCTGAGCAGTCCCATCGGTAGCTACGAATCCGCGGGCGGAGGGACGAACCCGGGCTTCGGGGGCCCGAAGAGCGTGCGGCAGTTGGGCGAGACCCACTCGCCGTCCGGACCCTGGATCGGCTGCTGCCACTCGGGGATGACGAGGTCGAGATCGATGTGGTCCCTGGCGGTGAAGTTCCCCATCACGAAGGAGTTGTGCGGGATGTCGTTGATGACACCGGCACCGGCCGCGACCATGACCCGGTTGCCGATCGTGATTTTTCCGCCGATGGCGCCCATGAACATGAGCCAGCAGTCGTCTCCGATGACCGGAACTCCAGGATCACGGTTCAGGAATCGGCCGACACTGCCGATCGTCGCCCCCTTCATGATGCGGAACCGCTTGCCGATCTCCACGCCGTGGCCGATGCCGACGCCGACCGTGTGGGCGATCATCATCCCCGGGCCGATCCTGGCCCCGGGGGCGATCTCGCACGAGAACAGCACGATGTTGAGCCAGAAGAAGATCATGGCGACCGGCCACAGCAGCTTGCTCTTGTGGAACGCCCATGAGCTGATTCGGTAGAACACGACCGCCCACAGACTCGGAAGGACGAGGGCCTTGACCCAACCGCGGGCCCCCTCGTCATCCCAGCGAAGGAACCGGAGGGCTTCGCTGATGTCCTCTCGCAGGAACTCCCACAGTAGGACCTCGTCGGGGCCGGGAGCCTTCCCTACCGGCTCCCGAGCCATGAGCTCGGCGGTGGTGGGCTCTTCGCTGCTCACGCGAATGCTCGGGCCCAGCGGCCCATCCAGTCGCCCAGCTCGCGGTACACGCCGAGGTAGTGGGGTGGTTCCGGGCTCCGCTCGAGCGCTCGATCGTATTCCTCGACGAAGTGGGTGAACATGCTGGTGTAGTCCCCGTCGGAGACCTCGGTGACCGCCTCGTCGACGATGTTGTAGAACCCCATCGACATCAGGTGCATGTACTGCTCCAGCACGGTGACCTTCTCGAGCGGGGTCTGCTTGGTGTGCTCGACGATGGGACGACCGTATGTGAAGAGGTCGCCCTTGATGTCCATGAGCTTCTTGAGGACGTATCCACCCCAGATGTCGTCGTGACGGCTGAGCTGCCAGTTTCCCGGGGAACCGTCGTTGACCCACACGTCGGGCAGGAAGTAGTACGCCGGCGTGATCTCGGCCAGGAACGAGTTGTTCATGCCGCAGACGGGGATGTTGCCCAGCGCCACGTAGTTCTGCTCTCCCCGCAGGCCCGGATCGTAGGGGGGCTCCGTGTGGTACTTGTCGATGCCGTTGAGGTCCAGGATGTTGTCCCACACGCCCATGTTGATCACGACGCGGCCGCTGGCGGTCGTGTCGCTGACCTGGCTGCGCTCGGGGGTGCGGTACTCGTACGGATACCCCCGGGCGTAGAACCCTTCGCACTCGACCGAGTTGATCCAGTCACCCTTGACGGCGGGATGGTCGGTGACGGTAGCCAGCGTCTCGAGATGAGCGCTCAACCAACCCGGCCTCGTTCCGCAGTCGAAGTCGAGCGCGATGATGACATCGAAGCCCTCCTTGTAGGCCCAGTAGTGGCCGAAGTTGCGGCTGGCCGCGCTCTTGTGCGGCATCGCATCGTAGTGCTCACCGCAGTAGTCCTTCTGCGCGGCATAGTCGAAGTACGTCACGTTGTCGCGCGGGGCGGGCGCCAGATTGCCGTCGCTGTCGTCGGGAACGATGATCGGCACGTCATCGGGGATCTCGTCGAAGAGCTCCCATGGCGGGTCGCTCGGCATCGGACTGACGACGCAGACCTTCAGATCGTTGGTATCGGTCATTGTTGCTCCTTATGCCGTCGTCGCCGACAGGTCCGAGAAGTTCTCGAGGAGGTATTCCTCGAGAGCGATCCGCCAGGGGCGCATGAGGTTCATGCCCTGGAGGTCGAGTGCCATGTTGCGCATGATCTCGCTGCGCGGCCTATTCGACGGAAACTCCTCGGCGAAGAAGTCCGACTCGACCTCGACCAGGTCGATCTTGTCGCTGAGCCCGAGGGTTTCGAGGATCTGCTCTGTCACGTCGTACCGGCTTCCCTCGCCCTCACAGGCCATGTGGTAGAGCCCGTACAGACCCGAGTCGATCAGGCCCAGGAAGGTCCGAGCGAAGTCGGGCGTGTAGGTCGGGGTCCCGAGCTTGTCCCCGACGGCGTGGAGTGTGGTCTTGCCGTCGCGGAGCTGGTTGAGCATCTTGGCCACGAACTTGTGGTCCTTGCCGGCGCCACCGCCGACCATCCAGCCGGCCCGGATGACGAAGTACCGATCACAGAAGTCCCGAACATACTTCTCTCCCTCGAACTTCGAGGCTCCGTAGGTGTTGATCGGGTTCGGTGCATCGAACTCGGTGTAGGGCGTCTCCTTCACCCCGTCGAACACGCCGGCGGTGCTGATGTACACGATCGGGATGTCGGCTCGGCCGGCTTCGATCGCCAGATACTTCGTGGCGATGGTGTTGGTGAGGTAGGCGTGGTCCTGATCGGCGTCGCTCAGCTCCAGCTCGGTCTCGGCCGCAAGGTGGACGAGGAAGTCCGGCTCGACCTTCGCGAACGCCTCCTGGATGGCGTCACGATTCCGCACGTCGAGCTCGCTCAGCGTCGGACCATCGGCCCCCCACGGTGTGGGATTGCTGAGGTCGATGTCGGTGACGACGACGTCGTGGCCATGTCCGGCGAGGGCCGGGACCAGCGAACTGCCCAACATCCCGGCTGCTCCGGTGACGAGTGTGGTCATGTGCTTCGCTCTGCTTTCTCTGGGATCGATCGAGAGTTGTTCCGCGGTCGCTCGACCCGCTCGACCGGGTGGTGGTCGGCGGCGATACCCCTACGCCCAATCGACAGAGGTCTCCACGGTGGCGGGCGTGCTACCAATGCCCGGAGCTTCCCCACTACCGTCGGCGTAGACCACGACGACGTCGGTCACTCCGGGGCCCCCGCCTATGAAGGCCACCTTCTTTCCATCGGGCGACCAGGTCGGGAAAAGGGTGGGCGATCGGTCGGCCGTTGTCAAATGCACCTCGGCCCCGCTGGACAGCTCATGGCGGATGAGAACCCAGCCGTCCTGGGGGATCTCGCCCTCGCCGTAGACCACGGCATCGAACAGCTCCTCCTCGGTGTAGTTCCGGTTGGAGACGTAGACGAGGCTCTGGCCGTCGGGCGACCAGGCCGGCATGGTGTTGAAGAAGGCGTCATCGCTGATGGACCGGAAACCCAGGCCGGTCGCTGCGTCCATCGCGTGGATGTCGGTACCGGAGTCGTCGGTGTAGGAGAACGCCACCCGCGAGCCGTCCGCGGACAGGTCCGGGAAGTTGTCATCGACACGCTGAGCTCCGGCGGTGCCGTTGGTGAGGTTGAGCACGGTGCCGGTCTCGAGATCGATCCGGAGGATGAACGACTCGCCCGCCACAGACGACCGGTTGGTGACGAGCAGGGTGCGACCGTCCCGGCTGAGGGACGGAGTCGTGTTGCCGCGGTGATCACCCACCTGGACACCCACCCGCCAGTCCTCGATCCACGGATCGGTGATCTGGGTGATCCGGCCGTTCGCATCGACCATGAAGATCTGTTCCTCGCCGATCTCGGCGTTCGGTTCGGCCTGGTTCTTGAGGGACAGGTAATCCTCGAACGTGAAGTGTTCGTTACGTTGGGAACCTGCGGGAGCCGCAGGATGGGGTGCGGCGTCGGCCGGATCGTACGGGACCCGGGCCGAGAAGACGATCTTCGACCCGTCGCCGCTCTGGGTGGCCCAGCTGGGTACGAGGTCACCGGTGTCAATCCTCTCGATCCGCCACCCGTCTGGCGTGACCCGGCGAAGGGCCGACCCGTCGATACCGACGCCGGCCACGAGGATCTCGGGATTGGGGGCACTGGCACCGATGTCGAACACCGCGTTCGACGGCATCGGACCGGGCCTGGCCCAGTCCCAGCTGCGGATGTCGAGGTCGGGCCGCTCGATCAGGACATCGGACGCGGACCCGTCGGCCGATACGAGACAGATGCAGGTCACGTCGTTGCTGCGCTCGGCGATGAATCCGACCGTGTCTCCGTCTGGAGACCACCGACCCAGGAGGGCGGAGGTCTGGGTCGGGTCGCACGGGTCGTTGATCGACCGGATGGTACAGCCGCCCCCCTCCGTGAGCTCGATGGTCTGGCCCGTGGCGGGATCGACATTGAGCAGCTTCCACCCGCTGAGCGCGAACAGGTCTCCGATCAGCGCCCGGGGCAGGGCGGCGAGGATGTTCCCCTCGTTGCGGCTCACGACCAGCCTGCTGCCGTCGGGGGAGAGCGATGGCATGAGGTCGGCGAACTTGTGGACGAGAAGCGGGCGCGGGCCGCCCGATGCGTCATGGGTCCAGATGTCGGGCGACGACTCCGGATCGGATCGGGTGTAGACGACACGATCGGTGGTACCCGTCCGGCGGACGCTGGTGCGGTTCGCCGACCCTTCGGCGTCGAGGGCCGTGACCGCGAGCGTCTCCAGGTCGACGGAGTAGATGCCCCTCGCCCTTCCGCCGGGCGCGGTGGAGCTGAACGCGATGGACCGTCCGTCGGCGCTCATCACCGCGGACTGCACCGTCTGGCCGACCAGCACGGACTGCACGCCCGAGCCGTCGGGCGCCATGATCTCGATGTCGTTGCCGCCGACCGCCGTGCCGCTGACGAGGTAGACGATGGCGTTGCCGTTGCGGGCCCAGGTGGGAGCCGAATAGACCCGCCCGTCGTCGGGGGTGACCTTGCGGATGCCCCCTCCTCCGGCGTCGGCGACGTAGATCCCCGAAACCCCGTTCCCGTCCAGGGCCTTGAACACGATCCGCGTTCCGTCGGGAACCAGATCGGGCGCCGCCGTCACCGCCTGGCTGGCCCCGAGGATCAGGATGATGGTCAGAACGGCGGTCGGTCGGAGAAAACGACGACCGAATCCACCCGGGCCTCGCCCGCGGCCGCGGATGCTCCCGCCGCCATCGCCGGCCGAGCCGGCCAGCACGGCCTCCCGGCCGTGGGCCGGCCCGAATGTGGCCCGGATGCGCGCCCCGAGTCCCGAGATCGCCTCCGCCCGGCCCGATGCCCTCGAACGAGCCGGCGTCCGGTGGAGCGACCGCGATGACGGGCCGTGCTGGGCGTGCCGACCATGGACTCGTTGCCGGCGCATCGCCTGCATGAGGGCGGGGACCGGTGCCTTCGGTCGCGGCGTAAGGCTCCCTCGACCCACGGGCACGAATCGACGGGGCACGGTGACGGGGACCAGCGACGTCGGGCCGATCGCGACCGAGCGGTCATCGGGCTCGATGTGCGAGGGACCGTCGATCTCTTCGGGATCGTCGTCGTGCGGGTCGTGCGGACCGCCGAACACCGCGTTCTTCGGCCTGAGGTTGCCATCCATGTGCAGGCTCGCGACCACCATGCCAGCGACGACCCAGTAGTACGCATTGAGCTGATCCATGCGGAGCAGGAAGCTCAGCCCGGCCTCCATCGACAGGAAGCCGAAGAACCCGATCGCTCCCACGCCGAGGCCCCGGAAGAAGATGTCTTTGGATCGAGACAACCGATACGACAACACGAAAAGCGTCAACCCGATGAGGAAGGTCGAGATGAGGCCGAGGAAGCCGGTCTCGCTGAGCATCAAGAGGTAGAAGTTGTGGGCGTTGTGGATGAACAGCAGGTTCTCCCGCCGGTACTGCTCGTCGCGGTTCTCCTGCTGGAAGTTGTTCAACCCGATGCCGACGACCGGTGAATCGAGGGTCATCCGCCGGGCGACCGAGCTGAGCCGCACCCGCGCCTGGAGCTCCGTGTAGACCTTCTCGCCCGTGATCTGATCGCCGATCGTGGATTCGACCTTCTCGTGGAAGATGCCCAGTCCGGCGAACAACGTCAGGAAGGCGACCGCGACGATCTTCCACGACAGCCAACCCCGGTAGGTGACGATCCCGATCACCACCAGGCCGAACACGAGGATGGCGAGGAACGGCGAGCGGGTGTGGGAGATCACGATGGGAAGGCACGCCATGGGCGCCGAGAGGAACAGGACGTAGCGCAGTGGTTTGTTGGCCGGCATCGACGCGCCGACCGAACACAGAATGAGCGCGAATGCTCCGACCACAGAGCCGAGAACGGCCGGATGGATGAAGGTCCCCATCGGTCGGCCGAGCGTGCCGGGCAGGGTCGCCTGGCCGGGCTCCCTGTCGGCCGCGCTGACCTCGAGGAACTCGAGCGGGCCAACACCGCCCGTCTTGTACTGCATGATGACGATCGGTATCTGGATGGCGATGATCACGAAGAACCCGCCGAGGATGGCCCACAGATGGGACCGGTGACGGACCCGGGCGACCAGGTAGAGGTAGATCAGCACCGGCCACACGAACCGGTGCAACTGCGTGATCGCCGTGTACTTGTTCGCGGCGGCGGCGACGCTGGGCAGCATGGTGAGCAAACCGACGAACGGTAGCCAGGTGGCCCAGTGGGAGAACGCTCGGCCCATGTCGGCCCTGAACGTTCCGGACCTGATCCACACGATGTAGAGGATGACGATGGCGATGTCGAATGTCGCGGTGTAGAGCCCCGGAGCCAGGATGTTCCAGTTCCAGAGATATGCGTACAGCGGCCCCCACGACTTGATCAGGGGGATGCCGATCGACCCGATCACGGCCAGGAGCGCGAACAGGGGCCGGTTGCGTACGACGACCAGCGTGAACACGGCCAGCACGCCGAGCAGGGCGACGAGCCACCACTTGAGATCGCCGATGCTGTTGATCCCGAAGCTGGCGACTGCCGCGATGACGCTGATGACGAGGATGGTGGCGACCTGGAAAGGCACCGTCGGCCGGCGGACCGCCGAGCCCATCACATCCTCGAGATAGCGGAAGTCGCGGTCCATGACCTCGTCGGGTGGTGTATCGAAGAACCAGGTCTGGAGGAACTTCCAGAACACCACGCCGCCGACGATCGCGGCGCAGATCACGCTGAGCGTGATGATGCCTTTCATCTGACCCGAGGTGAACAGATAGCTGGTCACTGCCGTGCCGAAGAGTGCGACCGACCACCACCAGGCCCGCCACCAGCGCGGCATCTTCTTCTCAGGGGCCCGCTCCGGGTCGCCGGAGTGGGGCGGCTCGCCCGAGTCGGCGGCTTCCGGTTGGATCTCGGTGACGCTCATGCCGCCGCGACCTTCTGCCGGAGCGGCTGGACAGCCTCGTCGCCGACGGCGACGATCGGCCGTCGGGCCGGCTCACGTTGGGGCTGACTCCGATATCCGCGGTTGGTGTAGTGCAGCAGGACCTTCGGGTAGACCCACTCGGCCAGCCGGCTGCGCCGGTGCAGTCCATCGAGCCACCGCCGCACGAGCGGGATCGTCGCCTCGTTGAACAGGGCGCGCCGGACCAGTCCGCGCCCGATGCCCTTGGGACTGTTCCGCCAGGTGAATACGCCATAGGACTCGAGAAGGGTGGGATCGTCGACGAGGTGTTCGAGGTCGCGCAATCCCCGGCCGATGCTCTCTTGGAGCCGGCTGGCCGAGTCGAGGTCGTGGGGGTGGAAGTGCTCTCCCCAGGCGTTGGGCTCGTAGATGAGATCGTGGCCGGCCAGAGTCCATCGTCGGCCCAATTCGACGTCTTCGCTCCCGATGAGCGCCCAGTCCTCGTGGAAGAGGAGGTTTCCGTCCAGCATCACCTGGCGAGGGAACGAGAGATTCATCGACCAGCTGCACCGGTACGACAGCGGCTCGTCGACCGCGTCCTCGATGAGGTAGTAGCCGAAGGGGGGATACCAGTCCAGGAACGGCGTGTGTTCCATCCTCGGCGACTGCTCGCAGTGGCCCAGCACCGCGACCGGTCGACCCGCTCTTCGATGGGCGGCGACGTGCTGGCGAACGAAGTCGGGCCGGACCCAGACGTCGTCGTTCATGAAGATGACCAGCTCGCCGGACGCGGCCAGAAGCCCCTGGTTGCGCTTGACGGCGGGCAGGCGCTCGTCGGAGAACTGCACATGGATGGCCACGTCGGTCTCGGCGTCCAGTGCCCGCGCCATCTCGGGGGTACCGTCGCCGGAGTTGTCACACACGAATATCTCGAGCCTGTCGGCCGGGTAGTCACCGGCGATCAGATGTTCGAGTGTGGTCCTGGTGACCTCGCGACGGTTGTAGGTGGGCATCACGACCGACACCACCGGAAGATCGGTCTCGACGACGGGACCGTCGTGGCGGGAGGTCACGCCACCACCGCCGAGTCGTCGTCGGTTTCGTCGCTGTCGTCGGCTTCGCCCTTGTCCAGGGCTGACTTCAGCTCGGCGAAGTTGATGCTGCGGGTGGCGACGAGGAGTACACCGTAGATCGGCACACCGATCACACTGATCAGCGGCCAGCTCACACCCACCGCCTCCAGGCCGTAGAGGATGGCCCCGGTGATCATGATGGACGCAGCGAGCCGGACCAGCCGCGACCAGGCCGGATATACACCCGTAGTCCGGTAGGCGACGGTCCCAGAGACGATTGCAGCAGTGAGGCCGGTCAGCAGCGTCGCAGCCGCCGCACCCTCGATGCCGTAGGCGGGGATGAGCAGGAGGTTCAGCGCGATGCCGAGGGCGATCGAGCCTAGGTTGACGAAGAGGGTGAGACGTTGGAGTTGGGCCGAGAGGAGCACGGCGGAGTGCCAGATCGCGGTACCCATCGTGATCATGGACAGTGCGAGGAAGCAGAGGGCGCCGTAGGCATCGGCGTACTCTCCGTCGGAGGGAATGGCCAGGACGTCGTCGCCGACCACGAACGCCATCGCCGCGATGAGACCGTACAAGCCGAGGCCGACTTCCAGTGTGCGGCGGTGCACCATCATGTAGCGGTCGGGATCTCGATCGTGGTACCGCGACATGAGCGGAAGCGACAACGAGGTGATGACGCTCCCTCCGATGAGCAGATACTCGAGCGGCTGCTGGACACTGCCGTAGAGGCCGAGCTCGGTGCGGTTACGCATGAGGTCGATCATCATGCTGTCCATGCGCAGCCAGGCGAGGGCGACGAAGGCCGAGATCCCCATGTACCAGCTCTGGCCGAACAACCAGCGAACCCGACTGCGCTGGAAACGGAGGCGCACCCCGAACCGTTGTCGGGCCAGGACGACAGCGAGGAAGCCGCCGATCAGCGGGATCATCATCTGCGCCGCGATGACCGGAACCAAGGTCGCGCCGGCGCGGACGAGGACGATCACGGTGATCGACTTGAGGACGACGTTGATGCTGCGAACCAGCGCGTCGTACTGCTGCTCGAGGCGGCTCTGGAAGGAAGCTGTCACCACCAGGAGCGCGTCGACGACATAGATGCTGCCCGCGCACAGGGCGGCCATGCGCAGCTCGACCGTAGGACTGAACGCGGTCAGGACGACCTGGACCGCGATCGTCCCGACGGTCGCGTAGACCAGCTTCATGCCGACCACCGTGCCGAGGGTGGCGTTCTCGTCCTCGCCTCGCGATACCTCTCGCACCGCTATCTGCCCCAACCCCGAGTCGACCCCGAGCCCGATCAACGTCACGACCGTGAGCACGAGGACGTAATCACCGAACCGGTCCTGGCCGAACGTGTCGAGGATCACGTACGTCATCAAGCCGTTGAGAACGACCTGCAGGACGCGGGTGGGCCCCTGCGCCGCGGTGCTGACCGCGACGCGGCGCGCGATGCCGCTCCCCTCCTCGACAGTGGGTTCGGTGGTTGCCACCCGCAGGGTCCTAGCGCGGGTCGTCTGATTCGAGGTCGAAGCTCTCCCCCGGCCCCCGGTGGGACAGGCCGGCAGCCGGGTCGGCGCCGGGGTCACCTCCGCCGGCGCCGGAAGACGGCCGGGTGAGATCCAGGAGTGCCTTCGATATGTTGGTGGTCCCTCCGGATCCGGAACCGCCGGCCGACCCGATCTCGACGCTCGGCGCCGTGTAGGGCACCTTGTGCTCGCGGAGATCGGCCACGATGACCGGCTCGGCAGTGTCGGTGTCGTCGTCAGGCGACTCGTCGTCTTCGTTGCGGCGATCGATGATCCAGGTCAGTGCGGCGCCGGAGAGCATGCCGACGAAGATGCCGACGAGAGCGTAGAGCCAGCGCTGCGGCTTGACCGGGTAGGTGGGGACGCCAGCCTCGTCCTCGAGGGTGAGGTCGGCCCGAGGGGTTGCCTGGGCCGTCCGGGCGTTGGAGAGCTGGGCCTCGAGGGAGGTCACCTCGGCGGTGGAGCCGGTGACCTCGACCTGCTTCAGAGCGAGGAGCGCTTCGCCGGCGTTCGTCGCGGGGCGACCGGCCTCCTCTTCGCCCAGTAGACGCTTCAATTCGGCGATGGTCGCCTCGTTGCCTGCGACCGTCGAGGCGAGGGTGTTCCTCTGGATGAACAGCTGGGTGTACGCCAAGTCCTGGGACGTGGTCTCGATGTTCGACTGGCTGCGGCCGTTGGTGATGACCTGCTCGCTGACCGCATTGCGCTCCATGGACGCCAGTTGTTGATCAGCGGCGGCCAGCTGCGCCTGGGTGCTGGCCAGCGCGGTCTCGGCCGACTGCAGTCGGTCCTCGATCGCGTCGGCCTCGTCTCCGGTGAGCTGCTCCACCACGCTGCCCGACACGCCCAGTTCGTCCTGGGTGTCGACCAGATCTTCCTGGGCCAACTCGAGGCGATCGCGGGCTTCGACGATGCGGCTCTCGAGGGCGTCGATGGTGCCCTGTGAACCGAGAGCGAACCGCTCGGTGTTGGACTCCATCATCTTCAGCACTGCCAGGTTGGCCATGTCCCGTGCGAGGTACGGGTCATCGGCGGCAGCCCTGACGCGCATCACGTAGCTCAGCTCGTGCACGCTGGCCGAGATGCTCCGGTGGGCCTTCTGGATGGCCTCTTCGAGCGGTTCGGGTTCGTTGTAGTACCCG
Organism: uncultured Acidimicrobiales bacterium; assembly: GCA_963695075.1. GTDB lineage: Bacteria > Actinomycetota > Acidimicrobiia > Acidimicrobiales > CAWCAL01 > CAWCAL01. Next base: position 261,869 of record CAVOFR010000001.1, on the reverse strand, counting down.
TGGGTGATGTACGCCCGACCCTTCTTGATGCCGTTGAAGATCGTGGTGAGCAGGCCCTCTTCCTCCTCGACCTGATCGAGGCCGAGCTCGAGGACGATCTCACGGGCCACGGTCCGCGACTCGAGGAGAGCCGTGTAGGTCATACCCAGCGTGATCGACGCCTGGGCCTCGAGCGGATCGGTGATCGGGAGGTTGCCCGAGGTGTTCCTGATCGAGTTGTCCTGCACTCTCATCAGCACCGTTGCGGTGGCCTCGTACTCGCGGGAGACTCCGTACGAGAAGATGAAGGCGAGCAGCCCGCCCAACACCGCCACCGCGGGTATCCGCCAGTAGCGTTTCGTTTCTCGCCACATGTCTTGTGGTTCCATCTTGATGTGCCCTCCCTCGAGGCTCCACGGGTCGTTGCCTGGCGAACGACGTCGCGGTCATCCCACCTTGGTACCCGCTAGCAATCCCAAAAGGGCATCGCGCACGATGATGAATCCTGCTCGAGCCAATAGGGCTGCCCCCGCCGCGTACCGAAGGGGATGCCACGGTGACGTGGCGTGATGTTTGCACCAGTATAGATACGCTCCGTGGTGGAAATACCAGACCTGTTTTGCCGGCCACCCCCCTCTGGCGCCCCCTTCGTGGTGAATTACCCACGCACGGGGGGTGCACCAGACCTGGTACCCGGACCGTTTGACCCGGTGACAGAACTCGGCATCTTCCCAGTGCATGAAGAAGTCCTGGTCCAGAGGGCCCACGTCATCGATGACCCGACGCGGCGTCATCAGGCACGCGCCCGACACCCAGTCGATCTCGAACGGCTCGTCGCCCGCGCGGTCCAGGCCCGTCAGATAACGCTTCGCCCAGCGGTTGCCGGGGAACAACTTGGTCAGGGGTGAGCGGCGTCCGAAGACCGCAGCGGCCGGGCTGGGAAATGCCCGCGCCGTGCCCTGGTCGGTGAGATCGGTGTTGAGTAGCTTCGGTGCCACGATCCCTGCGTCGGGGTGCTCGTCGAGAAACGCCACCATCGTCTCCAACGACCCGGGCCGGACCTCGGTGTCCGGGTTGAGGAGGACGACGTTGCGAGCCGTAGTGGCTGCGATCCCGGCGTTGTTCGCCCGCGAGAACCCCGTGTTGTCCCCCATCTCGATGACGCTGACAGCAGCGTTGTCCCGGAGGTGCTCGACGATCCCGTCCGAGGAGTCGTTGTCGATCACCACGATCTCGACTCGAAGGTCCAGTTCGGCTTCGGCGATCGACCGGAGCGCTTCGTCGATGTCGTCGCTGCAGTTGTAGGCGACGATCAGGATTGCGAGGTCGGGAGCTTCGGCAGGGCCGCGCTGGCTCAGATCGCACCTTCGCTACGGATGACCGACCACGCGGTACGGAACAGGATCTTGATGTCCGTCCACATGGACTGGGTCTCGACGTACTCGACATCAGCAGCGATCTGCTGGCGAACCGTCAGGTTGTTGCGACCACTGCATTGTGCGAGCCCGGTGATGCCGGACTTGACCGTGAACTTCGAGAGCTCGCGGGGGCTGTAATAGCGCACCATCTCCTTCAGCTCGGGTCGGGGCCCGACCAGGCTCACATTGCCACGCACCACGTTGATGAGATTGGGCAGCTCATCCAGAGTGGTCTTGCGGAGCCAGGTACCCACACGCGTGTTCCGGGGGTCGACCCCACCCTTGTAGTAGGTGTGCTCGAGCTGCTCGGCGGTGTAGCTGTACTCGTACAGCTCCGGGAATCGTTCGGCGGCATCGACGTACATCGTGCGGAACTTGTAGAAACGGATGAACCGGCCACCGTGACCGACCCGGTCCTGGCGGAAGATGGCCGGGCCGGGCGAATCGAGCCTGAGCACCAGAGCGATGATCAGCATCACCGGAGCGGCGAGGATCAGCGATGGCACGCCGACGAGCAGGTCGAGGGCCCGCTTGGCGAACCGGTACGCCCGTCCCGGAGCTGCCGCATCGGGCGTCAGTTCCAGCTCGGCCGCCACGAGGTTCTCGATCGAGCCGTACCCGCAGGTGATGTCGTCGTCGAGGACGAGCTCGATGCCCGATCCGGCATCGACGACCTGCGCTTCGTCCGAACTCGGTTCCTCGGTTCGGACCGCCTCGAGCGGACCTTGACCGGCCAACGCGTCGAAGTCAGTTTCCATCTGTGCTTCGAGTGCCACGTGCTCCCCCGCCGTGTCGTGCATCGCATTCGAGTACTGGCGTGTGCCCAGTCCCTCGGTCTCCGAACCAAGATATAGGGGCCAGGCCCCATCGTGCCAATGAAACGCCGGCCCAACCCTCGATTGCCGACGCGACGCTCCACCTCGGATGGTCGGTCTGCGCCGATCGTAGCAGGACCGGTACGATCGGAACGCACCGCGCTGAGCGAGCAACCGGGGGGAATCGACGCCATGACAGCACCGCTGTGGACATCGCGGCTGCTCCTGCTGCTCGCCACGCTCATAGGCGCGCTGATCACCCTGGTCTTCACCGACAACCTCTTCGCCATCCTTCTCGGTGGGGTCGCCGGCTTCGGCGGGGGAATGGTGCTCACCGGCCTGGGCCGCCGCCTCTCCCCCACCTTCCTCGTCGCCGCAGATGTCGAGCACGAAGGGCTCCCTTGTCCGCTCCTGGTCGCGCTTCCGGTCTCGCCCGAGACCGGACCCACCGGGGAGGGTGCCATCTGCGACGGCCACGACACGCTCAGGTTCCGGCTTGGTGAAGTCGAGCCGGGAGCGGTCACCGTGCTCTTCTCTACCCCCGACAGCAGCGACTCGGCCGCCCGGTTGGCGGCCGGATTCGCCGCCAGCTGTGCTCGCTCCGGCGAGGTCACGGTCGCGGTCGAGCTCGATCTTCGCAACCCGGCACTGCACCGATACCTCTATGCATCCGATAGGCCCGGCCTCAGCGACATCCTCTCCGACACCTCGAGCTACATCGACACCGTTCAACAGATCGGCGTCGAGGGTCAGGTGTGGTTCCTGGCCGGTGGTGAGCCCGGGGAACGGCCCGACGAGATGCTCGCTTCGACCGAGGCGCTTCAACTGCTCTCTCACATCACATGCGGTGCTGACCGCGTCGTTCTCCACGACGGTCCCGTCACCGCGACCGACGACAGGATCGCGCTCGCTCCGGTCATCAACGCCGTCGTCCTGGTGCTCGAGGCCGGCGTGTCGGACCGCCGAACGACCCGAGCCGCTCTCGAACGGCTCGAATCGAAAGGGATGCCGGTGGCGGGTGTGGTGCTCTCCGGAGTCACCGGCCGACACTTCATGGCGGACTGGAGCGAACCCGACGCCCCCGTCTCGACCGAGTCGGGCGGCGACGTGGTGGGGTCCGGCGGCTCCGATGAATGCGAACCCGGGCCCGAGCCCTCGGCCCACGAAGTTGCCGATGAGCACCTCAGGACGATCGATCTCTGGACGATCGACTCACCCGGCTCCAGCGACCAGCGCACCCCCGTCCACCACGAGCGTGTGCCCCGTCACCCAGCCCGACAGATCCGACGCCAGGAACAGAGCGGCTCCGGCGATGTCAGAGGGCTCCCCCAGCCGGCCCAGCGGCAACCCAGCAGCGATCTGATCGCCGGCCGCCTCCCACAGGGCGCGGGCGAGATCCGTCTTCACCAGGCCGGGAGCGAGCGCGTTGACCCGGACCGCGGGCCCCAGCTCTGACGCAAGCGTCTCGGTCAGGTAGATGAGCGCCGCCTTGGTCGTGTTGTAGACGCCGATAGACGGTTCGACGGACAACCCGCCGATGGAAGCCGTGTTGATGACCGAGCCGCCGTTGTCCGCCATCCACGCTCGATGGACGGCCTGGGTCCAGGCGAGCGGGCCGCGCAGGTTGACCTGAAATGTCTTGTCGTAGCGGGGCAGGTCGATCCCGATGGTTGGACCCATGTACGGGTTCGTCGCGGCGTTGTTCACCAGGATGTCGCACGCGCCCCACCGTTCGAGGGTGGCAGCGACGCATGCATCAGCCGCCTCGGGATCACCGGCATTGGCCGCGAAGACGTCGATTTCCCCTCCGATCGCATCCGCCGCGGCGTCGAGAACCTCCTGCTTGCGGGAGCTGATCATGACCCTCGCGCCGGAAGCCACGAAGGCCGCGGCGATCGCTCGACCGATACCGCGCGAGCCGCCGGTCACCAGCGCGACCTTGCCATCCAGGACACCCTGACCGTTCAGTTCGAGTTGCATGCCCGGACCGTACTCCCGTTCGGTCACCGGTCGGCTTCCGTCGGATCGCCCCACTCTCCCCGATGGATGACCTGATCGAGCGGCGGGCGCGCTCGTCCGCTCGATCGACCCCGCCGGTCGTCCCGGGCGGGGTGGCCCAGCGCGATCGTCCCGAGTGGCTCGAACTCGTCGGGTATCGCGAAGGCTCTCTTGACGGCGACCGTGTGCCCGAACTGACCGAAGAAGAGCGCTCCGAGGCCCGCATCGACCGATGCGAGCAGGAACAGCATCACGGCGGCTCCACCGTCGACGAACCAGTACGGCACCCGCCATGCATCCGCGTTCTCGCCGAGGCCTGTAGTGGCTTTGTCCGGTTCGGCGTATCGGCGGACGTAGGACTCCGCCGAGCAGCAGGGCACGACCAACACCGGAGCGCGGAGCAGGCCCGGCCAGGCGAATCCATCGCGATCCCCCGGCCGAAGCGTCGTCGCCCAGTACTTCGCCACGGTGTCGGGCTGGTCCAGAACCAGGTAGTGGAGCGATGCGACGTTGCCGGCCGACGGGCCTCGCTGTGCGGTCGCGATCACATGGCGCAGGACGGCGGGATCCAGAGGTCGGTCGCTGAATGACCGCACCATGCGCCGTCGACGAACGACGGCGGCGAATTCGGCGGCTTCGGCGTCAGCCGAGACGGGCGAGATCCTCGGCCATGGCCCAGCCGAAGGCGATCAGCGCATCGCCGCGATCGTGATCGAGGTCGTCGAAGAAGGCACGCACGGCCTGATCGATGCGATCGGGCTTCCCCGACTCATGATCGAGAACATGAGGCATCGAGCCGTCACCGGTGACGATGAACGCCCGGTCGTCGTAGCTGCCGTTCTCGTGGCCGAACCGCTTGGCCAGGCGACGACCCCATGCCCGCTCCTCGCCTGTCGCCTTGTGCTCGGGCCGGGGTACCACGCCGTCGAGCATGGCGAAGGCATCGAATGCGCCGAAGGCGGCGAGGCGGGCACCGATGAGCACATCTTCGTCGGGGAAGGCGAGCAGGGCGCGGTACAGCTGGTCGGTCATCAACGCCCGTATGACTGCATCACGCCTCGCGGTCCGTCGTACCGAGCCGAGTCCGATGATCACACTGGGCGTGCCGCCGATGCGTTCGAGCGTGCAGAAGGAGAAGCCGCGCAGCTTGTCGCCTTCATGGGCTTGACAGATGAGCACCCAGTTCTGGGCCTGCTTCGAGATGTCGCCGGCCTCGAAGGTCAGCGGTCCATCGGTGCAGAGATCGGCCATCTCGGCCATCTCGGCATCGGTGAGTGAAGTGCAGTCCTTGGTCTCGATCTGTATCGGCATAACTCTGACCAGCCCCCTTGCGGCGTCGTGTGGGCGACCCCTAGTCCAGCGAACCTTGGGTCACTTGCGCAACTCGGTGCGATGACCGGTCCTATGCGTGGATCAGGAGAGGAGGGCCCCGGCCCCGAGCAGCACGCGGAGATCGGCCATGAGAGCGTTGCCCGACGCTACCGTCCACGCCTCGGGAAGACGGAGGACCTTCTGCTCTCCGATGTGGAGGAACACCGCTGATTCGCCGGGATGTTCGGCCAGCACCTGCTTCAGCGCGCCGATGTTCTGATCGGTGACGTCGTTGGGCGACATCCGGATCCGAACCGGCGGCGCTCCGTCGGAGATACCGTCGAACACCTCGACGGTCTGCGCGATCAGCTTCGGCTGATCGTCCCGCTTGTCCACCCTCCCCTTCAGCACGACGACCGAGTCTTCCTCGAGCAGGTGACCGACGTCGCGCATCGTGCGCGGAAAGACCATCACCTCGATCGAGGACTGGAGATCCTCGAGGACGAATACGGCCATGAGATCGCCCTTCTTCGTGTACTTCCGGTTGAGGGAGGTGATGACCCCACCAACGGCGCAGGATGAGCCGTCGCCGAGGCCGCCGTCGTTGATCTGGTCGATCGTGTGCTCGGACCGTCGACGGAGCGCGGCTTCGGCCCCCATGAGCGGGTGGTCGCTGACGTAGAGCCCGAGCATCTCCTTCTCGAACCTCAGCCGGGTGGCCTTGTCGAACTCGAGATCGGGAACCGCGGTGCGCTCGTCGAACGCGGGAGCCTCTGCGTCGACCGCGTCCTCGAAGAGCGAGAGCACGCCCATGTCGTGCTCTCGACGCCGGGCCAGGGTGTGATCGACGATCTGCTCGAAGACGGTGATCAGCCCCTGGCGGGGATGGCCCATCGAGTCGAATCCGCCGGCCTTGATCAGCGACTCGATCGTCCGCTTGTTGAGCACCGCGGTGTCGACTCGCTCGCAGAACTCGTAGAAATCGGTGAAGGGGCCATTCTTGGTTCGCTCTTCGACGATGAGCTCGACCAGCCCCTCGCCGACGTTGCGAACGGCGGACAGCCCGAACAGGATGCGACGCCGCTCGAACCCCTCGGCGTCGATCGAGACGTCGCTGCGAAAGTCCGAGACCGAGGCATTGACGTCGGGAACCGTGATCTTGATCCCCATGACACGACACTCGTTCAGGTACACCGCGGCCTTGTCCAGATTGGCTTTGACGCTGGTCAGGAGGCAGGCCAGGTACTCGGCGGGGTAGTTCGCTTTGAGGTAGGCGGTCTGATAGGCGATGTAGCCGTAGCCGTAGCTGTGGCTCTTGTTGAACGCGTAGTCGGCGAACGGCTCGATGATGTCGAACCACCGGTGGCCCAGCTCCTCTCCGTAGCCCGTGGCCTCACACCCTTGGACGAAGCTGGCCCGCTCCTGTTCCATCACCTCGCGGATCTTCTTGCCGCAGGCCTTCCGGAGGTTGTCGGCGTCGGCCAGTGAATACCCGGCGAACCTCTGGGCGATCCGCATCACCGATTCCTGGTAGATCATCAGTCCGTACGTGTCGGACAGGATCTCTTCGGCGTCCTCGTGCAGGTAGGACACCGGTTGCCGGTCGTTCTTGCGGTCGGCATAGTCGTTGTGCATGTTCTCGGCCATCGGGCCCGGCCGATAGAGCGCCACGAGCGCGGCCACGTCTTCGAAAGAAGTCGGAGCGAGCGACCGCATGAGCGCCCGCATCGGTCCCCCTTCGAGCTGGAACACGCCGATGCTGTCGCCCTTCTGGAGCAACTCGTAGGTGGCCTCGTCGTCGAGGGGCACCCGATCGATGTCGACGACGATGTCACGGGTCGCGCGGATGAGCTCCAGCGCGTCGGAGATCACGTCCAGGTTGCGCAGACCGAGGAAGTCCATCTTCAGCAGGCCCAGTTCTTCGACGCCGTGCATCTCGTACTGGGTGACGACCGGGGCGTCGGCCGGATCGACCCCGGACTCGGGCTTGCGCTGGATGGGCAGGTACTCGGTCAATGGCTCCTTGGTGATCACGACCGCCGCGGCGTGGATGCCGTCCTGGCGGCGTAGCCCCTCGAGGCCCCGAGCCACGTCGACGACTTCGGTGACGTCGGGATCCGACTCGTACATCTCCCGCAGCTCGGCCGCCATCGCGTAGCCGTCGGCGAACTTGTCCTCCTTCTCGAAACAGGCCCGCAACGGCGTGTCGCGGCCCATTATCAACGGCGGCATCGCCTTGGCGATCTTGTCACCCACCGCATACGGGTGACCGAGCACGCGGGCCGCGTCGCGCACCGCCGCTCGAGCCTTGATGGTGGAGAACGTCACGATCTGGGCGACGTGATCGCGGCCGTACCGCTCGGCGGCATAGCGGATCATCTCGTCCCGGTAGCGCGAGTCGAAGTCCATGTCGATGTCGGGCATCGAGATCCGGGACGGGTTGAGGAACCGTTCGAAGAGCAGGTCGTATTCGATGGGATCGAGATCGGTGATCTCGAGGCAGTACGCGACGGCGCAGCCGGCCGCACTCCCCCGCCCGGGTCCGACCCGGAAGCCGGAGTCGCGAGCGTGGCGGATCAAGTCCCAGGTGATGAGAAAGTACGACGAGAAGCCCATGTCGCCGATGACCTTCAGCTCGTAGGCCAGGCGCTCCACTGCGTCGTCGGAGAGGGTGGTGCCCCAACGCTTCTTCGCCCCTTCCATGGTGAGGTGGCGCAGGTAGTCGTCGTCGCCGGTGAAGCCCCCGGGAATCGGGAAGTCCGGTAGTTGCGGGTTCCCGAACTCGATCTCGACGTCAGCCCGCTCGGCAACCCACAGCGTGTTGTCGCAGGCGACCTCGAGTCCGTCGAATATCCGGCGCATCTCGTGTGAGGTCTTCAGGTAGTGCTCGGTGCCGGAGAACTTGAATCGATCCGGATCGCTCATGAGCGAGCCCGTCTGCACGCACAGGAGCGCGTCATGCGAGACGGCATCATCGCGATGGGTGTAGTGGGAGTCGTTGGTGGCGAGGAGGGGCGCGCCGATCTTGGCGGCGATCTCGATCAGCTGTGGGTTGGTCCGCGTCTGCTGGGGCAAGCCCTGGTCCTGGAGCTCGACGAAGAGGTTGTCCCGTCCGAAGATGTCCTGGAGTCGGCCGGCCCGCTGGAGTGCTTCGGCCTCGTCGCCCTGGAGCAGCGCCTGCAGGACCTGACCGCCCAGACAGCCCGTCGTGGCGATGACCCCGGCCGAGTGCCGGTTCAGCAGCTCCCAATCCACGCGTGGCTTGTAGTAGTAGCCCTCGAGGTAGGCCCGGCTGGCCAGCTGGATCAGGTTCTGGTAGCCGGTGCGGTTCTCGGCCAGGGCGGTGAGGTGGTAGTAGAGCTTGCGACCTCCGTCGACCTCGCCACCGGAGTCGTCCATGCGACCGCGACGGTTCGGTCGTTCGGCTCGGTCGTCATGGGCCATGTAGAGCTCGCAACCCAGGATCGGCTTGATCTCGTGCTGCTGACAGGCCTTGTAGAAGTCGAGGATCCCGTACATGTTGCCGTGATCGGTGATCCCGATGGCCGGCTGACCGTCGGCGACTGCCGCCGCCACCACCTCCTCGACGCGGGCAGCGCCGTCGAGCATGGAGAACTCGGTGTGGAGATGGAGGTGGGTGAAGGAGTCAGCCACGAAACTTCCTCGGGCGCGGTCGATCGGTTGTGCTCGGACCACGCTTCTCGATCACCCGTACTTCCACAGTTCCGTCCACCGCCTGGGTACAAACTACACACATGCTATTTGCCGGACGACGCGGGTTCCAGCCCGGCTCCGGACCGGACCGTCGCCGATCCGGGCACCGTGGCAACTAGAGATACGTGCCGGGGCGATCGCCACGCTCGCTGGCCGCCTCCGGTGCCATTCCCGGGGCCATCCCACCGCCCGGTTGAGGCATCGCTCCGGGTGGAAGCTGCCGGTGCATGCGCTCCAGCTGCTGGCGCGCCGCCATCTGTTGGGAGATGAGGGTGGCCTGGATGCCCTGGAACAGACCCTCGAGCCAGCCGACCAGCTGCGCCTTCGCCATGCGGATCTCGGCATCGGTGGGCGTCTCGTCCTCATCGAAGTCGGTGGTCAGCCGGGCCAACTCCTCGCACAACTCGGGTGACAGCGATGCACCGAGCTCGACGAGTGACTGCTCGTAGATGTCGCGGAGGCGGACCCTGGCCTGGGCATCCAACTCCGTGAGGCGGAGTTCCTCGAGCATCTGCTTGATCATCGAGCCGATCCGCATGATCTTCGCCGGCTCTTCGATGGCCTGGGAATCGCGGTCGCCGGGCTGCTCCACCTCGGGCTCCGAGGGGATTCCGTGATCGACGACCTCGGGGGTCTCCACCGGGCCGCCGGTCGCTGCGTCTGGTGTTTCGTTCGACATCCGGGACTCCGTCGCTCGCGGATCTCGAACGATAGTCCCGGGAATGCCGGACCGGGCCGCCGCCGCTTCGACGATCCCGTCAGAGGACGGTGACGAGAAACGGGACGAGCATCTCGGCCGACGTGACCGATCCGTGCCGTCCGACCAGCTGGAAGGGCCCGCTGTCGTCGGGGTCCACGAAGGAAACCGGTTCGAACGCGACGAGGGCCACGTCGCCGAGCCGTCGACGGGCCTCGAGTCCCACCCGGGGACCGAACCAGCCTTCGTCGACCACCTGTTCGCAGGATACGACCCACGCCTCATCGGAGAAGGCATCGGTTGCGGCCTCGAGCAGCGGTCCGACCCTTCCGCCGGCGGCATGCAGCCACCGGAAACGCCCCTCACCCGATTGGTGGTCGAGATGGCCACTGACCGACGCCGGCAGCGTCCGCTCGCGATCACCCACGTGCACCTGGCCGTGATCGGAGGTCACGACGAGCACCGTGTCGTGGGGAAGGGCATCGAGAAGTTGACCTACGAGGCCGTCGGCGGCGCGGAGCTCGGCGTCATAGTGCGCGTCGAGCCCGTGCTCGTGGGACACCTTGTCGATGCCGTCGTAGTAGCCGTAGACGAACTGCTCGCCCGACTGCACGAGGTGACAGAGCTCGACGACGAGGCTGGAAGGGAGCCGGTATCCGGTGAAGCGAACGTCCCCGAGATGGGCGGCGGTGAATCCCGACAGCTCGAACTCGGCCTTCGTCACCACCGGGGGCTTGCGACCCTGGAAGACCGAGTGAGGTTGGAGCATCGCCGGGGGAAGGCGTCGCCGCATGTCCCGACCATCGGTGGTCCACCGCAGGACGTTGAGGATCTCGCCGTCGACGTCCATTCGGTATCCGACGAGCCCGTGTTCGCCCGGAGCGAGGCCGGTGGCGATCGAAGTGAGAGCCGTAGCCGTCGTCGACGGGACGACGCTCGTAATGTGCCGTGCGGTCATGCGGCTCATCGCTGGAGCGAGATGGCGCCGCGCCTCGAGCTGTTCCCAGCCCAGACCGTCGAGGACCAGCAGAACCACGCTGCGAGCACCGGCGATCTCGGCCGGCATCCAGCCGGGCAGCCGATCACGGCGGTCCATCAGACCCGAGGCGACATTGGAGATGCAGGCTCCACCGAAATCCGGGAGTACGATCGACGGACGGGCACCGGTCATGCGGTTGGCCCACGCCGGCCGGACAGCCATCCGTGCCCGAAGCTACGCAGCCGTGCGTGGCCCCCATCGACCGAGTACGTCGACTCGGCGCCGCGCCTCGTACGATGAACGGCGTGAAGGTGTCGACCCGGGGTGACTATGCGAGCCGAGCACTGCTCTCGCTCGCCCTGCACGATGGCACCGAGGCACCCACGTCGGTGCGCGACATCGCCGAGCGCACCGGTCTTCCACAGCCGTACCTCGAGCAGATCCTGCTCGCCCTGAAGGGTGCCGGTGTGGTTCGTTCCAAGCGCGGCGTGGGCGGCGGATACCTGCTCGCCCGACCGCCGGCGGAGATTCGCCTGAGCGAGATCGTCAGCGCGGTCGACGGTCCTATCGTCGTGGGGGATTTCGGCGACCCGCATCAGGACGGGGCCTGTGACCACGAAGGCCAGTGCGTGCTGCTGGCCATCTGGGCCGAAGTTGGGGGGTTCATGCGCAAACACCTCGAGTCGTACAGCCTCGCCGACATCGCAGACATGGCCAATGGTGACACATCGTGGCCGGGTGGGTGACCAAGCCTCCAACCCGCTGGTCCCGCTAACCGTTGTGCTCCGCACCGTCCAGACCGAGCGAGCGACACACTTCGACCATGTCGACCGGATCGGGTGCGGAGAACCTCAGCCGCTCACCGGACACGGGGTGCTCGAAGGCGAGCACCGCCGCGTGCAGCAGCGGCCGGTCGAGCTCGGGCATGGGCCCACCACCGCCGTAACGCCGGTCGCCCAGAACCGGGAATCCGTGGGCCTGGAGATGGACCCGGATCTGATGGGTACGGCCGGTTTCGAGCTCGCAGGCGACCAGCGAGACGGCGTCGGCGCGGGCCAGCCGCCGGTATCGGGTCCGGGCGGGGCGACCATCGGCCACCACGGCCATGGCCGTCGGATCGCGTGGTGAGCGACCGATGGGTGCGTCGATGACCCCGGCCGGCGGCTCGATCACCCCGACGCAGAGCAATCGGTACTCGCGCCTGACCTCGTGGGCCGAGAGCTCGGCGACGAGCCGCTCATGGGCGACCGAAGTGCGGGCAACGACCAGGAGCCCCGTGGTCCCGGCATCGAGACGGTGGACGACACCGGGTCGGACCCGATCGCCGACCTCGGCGAGCTCCGGGTAGCGGGCGAGCAGCCCGTTGACCAGTGTCCCGCCGGCATGTCCGGAGCCGGGATGAACGATGACTCCGGCCGGCTTGTTGACGACGATCACGTGGGCGTCGTCGTAAACCACCTCGAGTGGGACCGTCGGGTCCGGGTCCATTCGGACCGGCGGCTCGGGTTCGTACGTCACCTCGAGGGTCGAGCCGGAAGCGACCCTCTGAGACGGCACGGTGATGACCCGCCCGTCGATGCGCACCGCCCCGTCCTCGACCAGGGATCGGGCCACCGAGCGACTGACGTCGACGGCCAGAGCGACGACGCGATCGAGGCGCTGCCCGTCGAGCACTCCCGAGATGACCGCCGACCGGACCGGTTCAGTGACCAACGGTGTCCGGCTCGGGCTCGTCGACCTCGTCGCCCGCCGGGTCCGGTTCGGTCGAACCCCAGATGACGAGAGCGATGGCTCCCAGGACGATGCTCATGTCGGCGACGTTGAAGATGGGCCACCGTTGCGTGTCGATGAAGTCGACGACCGCGCCGCCGAGCAACCCTTCTCCGGCGCGGAAAAGCCGATCGCCCAGGTTGGACACCGCCCCACCGAGAACCACCCCGAGGGCGACGAGCGACGACGGCCGACGAAGCGACCGGCCCAATTGGGCGAGGAGGATCAGGACGCCCACTGCGGCGATCGCGATGATGGGTCCCCAGTCCGTTCCCAGACTGAACGCGGCCCCCGTGTTGCTCGTGCGGTTGAGCTGGAGAAGCCAGAACACGGGAACGGGATCGCCCAGGTCGAGCATGGCGACCGCCAGCCACTTGGTGAACTGGTCCACGAGGAGTACGCCGGCCGCCGGTCCCACCACGTACATCCAACGACGCGATCGGTCGTCGGTCTCACTCACCTGGCCAACAACCCGATCGGAGGTCAGCGGCGGATCCCTCCTGCCTTGTACTCCACACGTTCCGCGGCCCACGGGATGGCCTGGAGCCGCTCCTTGGGAATCGGCTTGCCCGACATCACACACACCCCGTAGGTGCCACCCTCGATCCGTTCGAGGGCCGCGTCGATCTCCCTGACCGCCGACCGGGCTTGCGCACTCAAGGCCAGGTCCCGCTCCCGCTCGACCGCCAGGGTGTCGCCCTCTCCGGATTCCTCGTCGAACTGGACATCGCCCGGCTCGCGCGCCTCGAGCAGCGAGTCCGCCTCGGCTTCGAGGATGTCTGCACTGTGGAGGTACTTCGCTCGTTCCTCGCGCAGGAGGGTCCGCTGGGCGTCGAGGAACTTCTTGTCGAGTCGATTCTTCTTCGACGCCGAAGCCGGCTTCTTCTTCGTGGCCGAAGCGGGCTTGGCCGCCGGCTTCTTCCTGCCCGCCGAAGCGGCCTTCTTCTTCTTGGCGATCGCGGGCTTGCGGGCCGAAGCGGGCTTGCCGGCCGGCTTCTTCCTGCCCGCCGAAGCGGCCTTCTTCTTCATGGCGGCCGCGGGCTTGCCCGCCGGCTTCTTCTTGGACGACTGCGCCATGGTGGGCGCTCCCTCTTGCTGGTCGGAGCGGACCGGCAAACGCTGCTGCTCAAAGAGCACGACAGTTTAGGGTCGACGCCAACCGGTTACAACGATCTCCCGACCGGTGGGTCCCGGAGCTACTTCTTCCGGCCGAACCGCCGCCGCGGTTCGTCGTCGTCCTGCTCGAAGAACGCACTGAGAGCCCGGTCCTCGTCGGTCTGGACCAAGTCGGTGGGTGCCTCGACCGCCCGCCGCAGCTCTTCGAGGAACGTGTCGCTCGAACCGGTCGACACTGACTCGCCCTCGCTCTCCTCGCTCAGCGACGACCGCACCACCGAAACGCGGCTGGGCCGATCCTCGAGAACATCGGCCGCCGGGTCGGGGGCGTCGAACTCGACTGTGAGCGGCTCGGGATGGGCGGGACCGGGCCCCGTATCCGATCCGGCCGGAACTTCGGCCACGCTGACGTCGGGTGCACCGGTCGAGGCGAATGGAGCCTCGGGCGGTGGATCGACCGGAACCTCGACCGGTGGATCGACCGGAACCTCGACCGCAGCCTCGACCGGTGGATCGACCGGAACCTCGACCGGTGGGTCGACCTCGTCAGCGATCTCCCACGCGGCGGGCCCGGATTCGGCCGCCGGCTCCGGCTGCCGCTCCGGCTCGGTGTCCACCAGGGCCAGCGGCGGTGCACCGGCCTCGTCCTCGACCGCGACCGTCGGGTCTTCACCCGTCGATTCCTCCCGGATCTCCGCCAGGCCAGGAGCGGGCACCACTCGCAGTCGCTCGGGATCGGCCAGGATCGCGCCCAGGTCGTCGGCGACCGACTCGAGCCTGGACCGCTGAGCGCCCAACCACTCCTCCAGGCCGGAGGACTGTTCCGCGATCGCCTGGCGCCGGGACTCGAGGCGGGCGACCTCGTCCTCGACGGCCCCGGTCAGGGCAGCGGCCTCTCGCCGAGCCTCGGCTTGGGCATCGCGGACGATCGACTCACGCTCGGCCCGGGCGCCGGCCACGAGCTTCTCGGCTTCGATCTTGGCTTCGGCGATGGCCGCATCGGCGGTTCGCTGAGCAAGGACGAGGGTCCGCGAGAGCGTGGACTCGTCGACATCAGCTCGACTCGCCAACGCTGCTTCGGCGGCATCGGCACGTTCGTTGGCCTGCCGCAGGCGATCCACGAGTTCAGAGAATGCGACACCGACGCGCTCGAGGAAGTCGTCGACGTCGTCGGGGTGGTACCCGCGAACCTTCTCGCGGAACTCGATGTCCTGGAGGAGTTGAGGCGTGACGTCCATAGCGGAATGGTAGTTCCGTTGAGCGCCGGATCGTCGCCATGCCCAGGCCGGAACGGAAACGTCGGACTCGGGCCGGGTTCAGCAGCCCAGGACGCTGGCCAGGATGAAGAGGCCGAAGATAAGCACGAGGAAAGAGAGATCGAGTGCCCCGGCCGGCGGGATCACCCGCCGGAGTGGCAAAAGCACCGGTTCGGTGACCGAGACCAGCGTCGAGCGGACCCGCGCCATGACACCCCCCGGTTCGAGCGGAAACCAGCTGAGGACCGCCCGGAGGAAGAACACCAGGATGGCCAGGTTGATGAGCCAGCAGACGAAGAGCAAGCGTCAGTCTCCGGCGCGGTCGATCTCGGCCATGACGTCCTCGGAGACCTCGACGTCGGCCGGCGTCAGCAGGTAGACGTGATTGGCGACCCGCTCCATCTGACCACCGATCCCGTAGCAGAGCCCGCTGGCGAAGTCGATGATTCGGCGGCTGAGCGCCTGATCGACGCCCTGGAGATTGACGATGACCGCCTGGCTGTTCTTGTAGCGATCGGCGATCAGCTGCGCATCGTCGAAGGACTCGGGAGCGCATTTGTGGGGTCGCGTGGAACGGGCCACCGGCAGAGGCCGGACCACCGACGGGCGTGCCACGCGCGACTCCGACTCGAGTCTCGAGCTCGGGATCCCCGCCGAGCCGGCGACGGTTGGTGTGTTGACGGGGCTGATCGTCCGCACGGCGGATGCCGCTTCGTCGTGGTCCTGAGCCATCGACGGCGTTGCCGCCGGGCTCCGGACCGCTTGGGTCGGCCCGAGCCGAGCTCCGGAATCGATGCTGGGAGCCTCGTCGTAGTGGCCGAGGTCCTCGTATTCGGAATCCGGCGCCAGGCCGAGGTAGAGCAGCGTTTTACGCAAGAGAGATGCCATCGGTGTCCTCCGAGGCGCAAGTGTAGGGTCCGGACGGTCCCCGAGGCCCATCATTGGCCACCGGACAGCCATCACGCCGTTCCGGTTCCGCCACCATCGCGCTACCGAGCGGCTGGTCGAGGGCCGAAGAGCGAGGTACCCACCCGGACCATCGTCGAGCCCGCCTCGAGGGCGAGATCCAGGTCGTCGGTCATCCCGATCGAGCGAATGGCCAGACCGAGGTGATCGGCCGTGTCCACCAGCCACGAGAAGGACTCGGCCGTGGCATCGCGATCGCCGAAGACACCGACACCCATGAGACCTCTGACGTCTAGTCCCAGATCCGCCGCTCCAGCGACCAGCGACTCCACCTCACCACGGGGACACCCGCCCTTCGTGGGGTCCGCCGAGAGGTTCGCCTGCACGAGGACCGCCGCCCCCGGAACTTGCTTGGCGATCTCGGTGGCCACCGCCATGCGATCCACGCTCTGCCAGAGCGAGACGTACGGAGCGAGCGTCTTCACCTTGTTTCGCTGGAGGCGGCCGATGAAGTGCCATTCGATGTCGTCCGGCAGCACCGTCGCCTTGGCCAGGAGCTCCTGCGCGTAGTTCTCGCCGAGCACGCGCAGTCCCGCCTCGTGGGCGGCGGCGGCGACCTCGGTCGGATGGCCTTTCGTCACCGCTACCAGCGTGACCTCACGGTCGGGCACCTGCTCGACGATCCGGGCCCTGAGGGACGCGAGGTCGTGCGCCAGGTTCATCGCTCGTCCTCGAGCCACACGACCGATGCCTGCCGCTCTCGTTCACCCCGGATGCGATGACTGTGCCAGCGCGTGGAGGACCCGGTGCATCCGCCCCTGAGCGCGATCTCGTCGACGCCTCGACCGTGCAGTACCACCCGAACCGCTGCAGCCAGATCGAGAGCCGGCGAACCGTCCGCGGTGGTCGCCGCCACCTCTGTCCCGAACCGCTCGGTGAGGTCGCAGAGATCGTCGCGCCCGAATTCGTAGACGACGGACGAGATGTGGGGTCCGACGACGGCCCGGATCGGCCCGTCCGACCGCTCGCACATCGCGGCGATCGTCGCCTCCAGGATGCCGGCCGCCAAGCCTCGCCATCCGGCGTGAGCCGCTCCGATGACCCCACCGCCGATGAGTAGGACCGGCGCGCAGTCTGCTGTCTGGATGGAGAGAGGGGCCCGCGCGACGGTCGTCACCGCCGCGTCGGCCTCCACCCCCGCCTGGCCACCCGGCTCGTCGACGATGACCACCGCCGGGCCGTGCACCTGGGTCAGCCAGGTCCAGGGGGCCGAAATGACCCGGTTCCGCCGATCGTCGAGCCCTGGCTGCGACGCGTCGATCCGGAAGTCCCCGTCCGACCTCTCGGTGAACCGACATTCGGCGACCCGCGCTGGGCCGGCGGAGAAGGCCACTTCGTCCAAGCCGGGCTACTTCAGGAAGGACGGAACATCGAAGTCGTCGTCGTCATCGCCGAGGTCGTCTTCATCGTCGTCACCGAACACCGACGGGATGTCGTCGGTGGGATGGGACCGATCGGAGTCCCACTGGTCGAAACCGGCCGCTATGACCGTCACCTTCATCTCGTCGCCCAACTCGTCATCGATGACGGTGCCGAAGATGATGTTCGCATCGGGATGGGCCACCTCGTGGATGATCTCGGCCGCTTCGTTGACCTCGAACAACCCCATGTCGGACGCTCCACCGATCGAGAGCAGGATTCCCCGGGCGCCGTCGATCGAGGCTTCGAGCAGCGGGCTGGCGATCGCGGCTCGGGCCGCGTTCTCGGCTCGCCCCTCACCCGACGAGATCCCTATGCCCATCAGCGCTGAGCCGGCATCGGTCATCACCATCCGGACGTCGGCGAAGTCGGTGTTGATGAGCCCCGGCGTCGTGATGAGATCGGTGATTCCCGAAACGCCGTGCAAGAGGATGTCATCAGCCATCTTGAACGCGTTCAACATGGTCGTCTTGTCGTTGGCCATGTTGATCAGACGGTCGTTCGGGATGACGATCTGGGTGTCGACCTTCTCCTTCAGCCGGGTGATGCCCTGATCGGCCTGCACCGACCGGCGCCGACCCTCGAACGTGAAGGGCCGGGTGACGACCCCGATCGTCAATGCGCCGAGGGTCTTGGCCACCTCGGCCACGACCGGGGCACCCCCGGTCCCCGTGCCGCCGCCCTCGCCGGCGGTGATGAAGACCATGTCTGCGCCGGTCAGCACCTCTTCGATGTCGCCGCGGTGGTCCTCGGCCGCTTGTCGTCCGACCTCGGGGTCGCTCCCGGCGCCCAGACCCCGCGTGAGCTCTCGGCCGATATCGAGTTTGATGTCGGCGTCGCTCATCAGCAGCGCTTGGGCATCGGTGTTGATGGCGATGAACTCGACACCCTTGAGGCCGCCGTCGATCATGCGGTTGATGGCGTTGACACCACCTCCGCCGATGCCGACGACCTTGATGACGGCGAGGTAGTTCTGTGGATTCGAGGTGGTCATGCTGGCTTGTTCCCTTCCATGGCATGCGCCGGTTTCGAGGCAACACGGCTGACGATGGCCCGAGGCTCAACCTGACGGTTGAGTGCAGGTCGAGACGAGGAGACCTGAACCTGAACTCGAACGTAAGAGGCTACGGACATTCGGGATCCCGCGTCAACAGCGGGCGGCTGGGCACCTCGAGATCGAGCGATACGGCGCACGTCATCTGGTCGTCCTCGATCATGGCGGCGAGGGCTCGATATGCCGCAGCATGGTCCCGTGGAGCTCCGAGGCGGACGGTCAACGGGCGCGTCAGTTCGAGTACGAGATCCACTCCCCGCCGGCTGATACCGATGTGATCAACAGCCGGAATCGAGCGCGGCGGGCATGGCCTCGGCCGCGGCCAGGGCGGCGAGGAGGGACCCGTCGACCGACGCCCCGGGCGCCTGGCCGACCGGACTCCCCGTCACGCGAGGTAGGCCCGCCGGGGCCTCGGAGGTCACCCCGGTGACGACCCCTTCGCCGTCCACCAGGGCCCAGGTGACGTCGCCATCGGCCGGTGCGGGACGTTCGACCGCCGCCACCTCGACGCGGGGCCGCACCGTCACGATCACGGTCCCGGGCCAGTCCCGTCCGATCGTCGCGGTGTGCACCCAGGCGATCGACTCGACCGCGGCCCTGACGGCACCCGCATCGAGGTCGACCATCGGGTCGCCCAGCGCGACGCCTGCGGCGGCGGCGACCGCTGCGGTCTCGGCCGACGAACCCGACCCTCGAACCTGGATGCGGTCGACGTCGAGGATCGGCGACCGGGTGACGCCGACCACCGCGAGGACGAGCACGGCCGCCACCAAGACGGCGGCGACGACCCGTCGGCGATGCTGGATCCGATCGTTGGCTACCGCCTGGCGTCTCCGGGCAATCCGAGGATCGATCCGCGGGCGTGTTGCCGTGGTGCTGTTCACGGCGCCTCCCACGGTGCGAAGCCGACCAGACGCGTCTCCGGTACGAGGACCACTCCGGCGCTCGCTCTGACCTTGGCGGCGACGACCTTCATCAAGCGGAAGACATCGTCGGCCGAACCACCCTCGTCGGACTGGAAGAAGTTGGCGTGCTTCTCGGAGACCTGGGCCGTTCCCAGGCGAAGCCCCTTGCATCCGGCCACTTCGATCAGGCGGCCCGCAGAGTCCCCCGTCGGGTTCTGGAAGACCGATCCCGCGTTCGCACCGCCCGGTTGGTGATCACGCCGCCAGCGGACGATCTCGGCGATGAGCGCCTGCGACGCCTCGACATCACCGGGACAGAGCTCGAACGAAGCCGTGACGACCAGCTGGTGAGACGCGATGTTCGATGTGCGGTAGGCGAGTCCGAGGTCGGCCGCCACCACGCGGGACCGCTCCGCGGTGGAGAGGTCGAGGAGGTCCACGTCCTGCAGGGTCGCAGCGATGTCGCTCCCGTGACCCCCGGCGTTCATCCGCACGGCCCCGCCCACCGAGCCGGGAACTCCGACCGCCCATTCCAGGCCGGTGAGACCCTCAGCGGCGGTTCGTCGAGCCAGGACCGGTAGGGCCGCCATCCCGCCGGCCTGAACACCGGTGCCGGCGATGTCGATGGCGGCGTATGACTCGCCGAGCACGATGGCGATCCCCTCGAACCCGGCATCCGCGACGAGCAGATTCGAGCCCATGCCGACGATCAGCGTGGGCGCGGCCGTCTCCGCGAGCACCGCCGAGACCTCGGCGAGGTCTTCCTCGGTGGTCGGCTCCACGAGGGCCGTGGCCGCCCCACCCACGCGGTAGGTGGTCCGGGATCCCAGATCGGAGTCGGAGGAGACCATGGGGGCCAACCGACGAGCCGCACGCTCCACCGCGCTCATCCACCCTCCCGGAGCCGGTCCTGGACCTCATCGGGTACCGACGTCAGATCGCCGGCACCGAGGGTGAGGCACAGATCACCGGGCCTGAGCTGTTCTACGAGCCAGTCGATGACGTTCTCCCGGTGCGGAAGCCAGAAGGAGCGGGGCGGCTGGGCCCCTCGCTCGATGGCATCGAGCACGAGTCGGCCGGAGACGCCGGGCCGGGGTGACTCACCCGCCGGGTAGACATCGGTGATGCCGACCAGGTCGGCGCTGTCGAAGGCGTCCGTGAACCCGGGGCCGATCGCGGCCGTTCGGCTGTAGCGGTGCGGCTGGAAGACGCAGACGACCCGACCCCATGCACCGTCGACAGCGGCTTGGAGCGCAGCCCTCACCTCGGTGGGAAGATGGGCATAGTCGTCGACGAAGGTGACCCCGGCGGTCTCGCCCCGTACCTCGAAGCGCCGGGCCACCCCGGCAAATCGCCCGATCGCTCGCCGCACGGCCTCGGGATCAGCTCCGAGCTCGACCGCGGCCACGGCCGCGGCGGTGGCGTTCCGTGCGTTGTGAGCACCGGGGACCGCCAGCTCGAACTCGCCGATCGGTCCCCCGGGACCGGTGACACCGAAGGAACTGCCGCTTCGATCACCCCGCAACCCGGTGATGCGGTAGGTGGCCCCGGGGTCGGTCCCGTAGGTGATGGAAGCGGTTTCGATGGCCAGCCGCGAGGCGTGGTGATCGTCGGCGCACACGATGTTGGGCCCATCGGTGGCCCGGAGGAACACGGTGAACGATCGGAGGAGCTCCTCGAACCCTCCGTAGTGCTCGAGGTGATCGGGCTCGACGTTGGTCACGATCGAAGCGGCATGCGGGAGCGCGAGAAACGTCCCGTCGCTCTCGTCGGCTTCGACGACGAACCAGTCGCCGGCTCCCCACGACGCGCCGGAGCCGATTTCGTTGACTTCACCTCCGATGATGAACGAGGGGGCGAACTCGGCCTCGATCAGAGCGAGCGCCAGAATCGAGCTCGTCGTGGTCTTCCCGTGCGTCCCTGCCACAGCGATCGTCGTGCGGGTTCGGGCGATGGCTGCCAGAACCTCGGCCCGACTGAGAACGGGGATCCCCCGCTGCCTGGCCCCGGCCACCTCGACGTTGTGCTCGGGGATGGCGGTCGAGATCGCCACCGCGTCGACGTCGCCTACATTCGCGGCGTCGTGGTCGATGTGTACCGCCACGTCCATCGCACGTAGCCGGTCGAGTCCCGGGCCGTCCCGGAGGTCGCTCCCGGACACGGTATGGCCCATCCGGGCCAACACGGTGGCGATGGCATTCATGCCGGCCCCACCGACACCGACGATGTGAAGGCGCTGCGGGCTTCCCAGGTCGAGATCAGCCACGGGCATGCTCCTCGACGAGATCGGCCACGAGCCCGGCCGCGTCGCGTCGACCCAACGTCGCCGCTGCACGACCCATGTCGGCCAGGCGATCGCGATCGAGCAGGACCGTGGTGGCCAGCGCGACGATGCGCTCCGCGGTGACCTCGTCGTCGGGGACGAGGATCGCGCCGCCGGCGTCGGCCAGGACCCGGGCGTTGGCGGTTTGATGGTCTCCCGGCGCCCCGGGCAGGGGCACGAGTACCGACGGAACTCCGAGGACGGCGAAGTCGGCGACCGACGTGGCACCGGCCCGACTCAGGACGAGATCGGCCCCACAGAGCACGGTGGGCATGTCCCGCTCGAATTCCACCATCTGATACTGGAGCCCACCAGGGGGCAGGTCGGGGATCCTCGGCTGGAGGCTGGGATGATCTCGAGCTCCGACGATGTGCCGAACGGCGATATCGGCCCGCCCGACCAGCGCCGGGAGTGCGTCGAGCACCGCCTCGTTCAGCTTCAGTGCGCCGAGCGATCCGCCGTACACCACGAGAAGCCGGCGATCGGCGTCGACTCCCAATCGGCGGAGGGCGGAGGCTCGACCCGCTTCCCTGTCCACTGTCAGCATGAGTGGGCGTACCGGGTTGCCCGTGACCACCTCGCCCGGCAGGCCGGTGTTCGGAAAGCTCACCGCACAGGCGCGGGCGAATCGGCTGGTGATCCGGTTCGCCAGGCCCGGGACCGCGTTCTGCTCGGCCACCACGATCGGAGTCCGGAGCAGGAAGGCCGCGACCGAACAAGGGACGCTGGCGTAGCCCCCCATGGCGACCACGATCGCGGGCCGCCGCCGCCGGAGCAGCGAGAATGCCACCACCACCGCCCGGAGGATACCGAACAGGGCTGAGACGTTCTGCAGGGTCAACCGCCGTTGGAGACCACGCCCCGGCAGCAGAATCACTTCGAACCCGGCCTCGGGCACCATCTCCCGTTCGACGCCGCGCTCACTGCCGACGAACAGAATGGCGTCGGTCCCTCGCCCCCTGGCGGCCAACTCGGCGCCGATGGCGAGACCGGGCACGATGTGGCCTGCGGTTCCTCCGCCGGCGATCACGGCGTATGTCGGAGCGACGGTGGTCATTTCGTGTGGCGGGCGACGGAGAGCAGCATTCCGGTGGCCGCCATGGTGACCACCAGCGAAGACCCGCCGGCGCTGATGAACGGCAGGGGAACGCCGGTCACAGGCAACAGACCGAGAACGCCACAGATGTTGACCAGCGCCTGGCTGAGGATCCAAAGGGTCACGCCGCCGGCCAGAAGCGAGCCGAACCGATCGGGTGCTCGGGCCGCGACCCGGAGCCCGAGGAATCCGAAGGTGAAGAACATGGCGACCACCGCCATGGCGCCCATGAGCCCGAGCTCCTCGGCGATCACCGCGAAGATGAAGTCGGTGTGAGCGAAGGGCAGGAATCCCCACTTGGCCCTACTGGCGCCTAGGCCGACCCCGAGAATCCCTCCGGAGGCCACACCGACCAGTGATTGGATCGTCTGCCAACCATTCCCCTGTACGTCCTGCCACGGATCGAGGAATACGGTGAAGCGGGCGCGGCGATAGGGCTCGTAGAGCGCGAAAGCCGCACCTGCCGCGCCGAATCCGATGCTCACGCCCGCCAGCTGGATCGCCGGCGCTCCGGCCATCCACAGTACGCCGAGTACGGTGCCGACGATCACGATCGCCGTGCCGAGGTCCTGGATCACGACCAGCCCCGCCAGCAGCGCGGTCACGGCGAGCACCGGTCGGAGCGTCAGATGAGACTCGGCCATACGGGATCCCCGGCGAGCGAGCAGCTCCGCGCTGAAGAGGAGCACGGCGAGCTTCGCCAGCTCCGATGGCTGGAACCGCAGAGGGCCGGCTCCCAGCCATCGACGGGAGCCGTTGACAGCGACGCCGATCTGCGGGATCAGGACCAGCCCGAGGGCGATCAGGGCGACCACCACAGCCGGTCCGGCGAAGCGCCGCCAGACGCGATAGTCCAGTCGCATGATGGCCACCATGGTGACGGCACCGACGACGAGCCAGATCAGTTGCCTCTTGAAGAAGTAGTAGGAATCCCCGAACTCGTCGAGTGCCGCAACCGAAGACGCTGACAGCACCATCACCAGGCCACCGAGACCGAGGACCACCACGAGGGCGAGCAGTCCCGTGAACGGGCCGGTTCGGCTGCCATGCGGGCTCCGTCGTCCCGAGGGAACCGACCGCACCGACGGTCGGGACCGGCCTTTCGGGGCCGAGCGTCGAGCGGTGGAGCCGCTAGTCATCGTCACCACCGATCAACGCGACGACTTCACGGGTGAACTCGTCACCTCGCTCGCCATAGGACGAGTACCAGTCGAACGATGCGCACGCCGGCGACAGAAGGACGGTGTCACCCGGTCGGGCCAGCTCGGCTGCGGCGGCCACGGCCTCGTGCATCGTCGAGGCCGTCACGGTCTCGACCGTGGGGGAGAAGACGGCCTCCACCTCGCCCGAGGCCTCTCCGATGGCGACGACGGCTCGCACCGAGCGGTGCCTCAGCGGCGTGAGATCGACGCCCTTGTTGCGGCCACCCGCGATCAGGACAACCGAGTCGAGCCCGCTGAGAGCGGCGACGGTGGCGTGCGGCGTGGTGGCCTTGGAGTCGTCGTACCATCGCACCCCACCATCCTCGCCGATGAGGGACACGCGGTGGGGCAACCCCGGGAACTCCGCCAACACCGCCCGACAAACCTCCATGGGCACGCCGAGAGAGTCGGCGCAGGCGAGAACGGCCAGGGCGTTCGAGATGTCATGGGGTAGCCCCCGGGCGAGATCGTCGGTGGACATCACCGCACCGCCGGGGCCGATCAGCGATCCTTCCCGAACCCTCCAGTCAGCCGTCCGGAGTCCGAACGTCACCCGACGGGCCCGGCCGGTCCCGGCCGCGGCGACCGTGGGGTCGTCGGCGTTTACGACGGCGACATCGTCCGGCCCGAGATCGCGGAAGATCCGAGCTTTCGCCGACCGGTAGGAGTCGACCGTGCGGTGCAGGTCGAGATGGTCGGGCGCGAAGTTGAGCCACACGGCGACTGCAGGCGTGAATCGGGCCGTCCGCGCGAGCTGGAAAGACGAAGCCTCGACCACGAAGACCTCGGTCGAGGGGTCGGCGATCGCCGTGACGAGTGGCAGGTCGGTGTTGCCGGCGGCGACAGCCGGGATGCCGGCGGCGACGAGGCACCGGGTGAGCATCGTCGTCACGGTGGTCTTGCCGTTCGTGCCGGTGACCGCGGCGAGCCGGCGGCTGTCCCATTCGCCGGCGAGATCGAGCTCGCTTCGGATGGGAGTCGAAAGCAGCGAGGCCGCACCGAAGACCGGATGGTTCTCGGAGAGCCCGGGGCTGGGAACGACACGGTCCGCGTCGCTCACCAGACGCTCCCATCCCTCGGGTCCTGGTGCCTCGTGGACGACCAGACCGAGCTCGACCATCATCGCTCTGGCCTCGGCGGTCGGCCGGTCGTCGGCGACCACCACGGCTTGACCATGAGCGACGAGCGATCGGGCGACAGCTCGACCCTGGACGCCGACGCCGGCGACGAGGGTGACGGTCACGGCAGCACCTCGACCAGCGTGAAGTCGCGATAGAAGACGCCGAGCGCGACCGCCACCGCGAGACCGGCGAACATCCAGAACCGAATGATGACCCAGGTGTCCGGCCAGCCCTTCAGCTCGAAGTGGTGATGGATCGGGGCCATCCGGAACACGCGCTTTCGGGTCAGCTTGAAGAACCCGACCTGGATGATCACCGACGCGGCCTCGAGGACGTAGATGGCCCCGACGATGATCAGGAGCAGCTGGACGTTCAATCCGATCGCCAGCGCGGCGAGTGCCGTGCCGATCGCCAACGAGCCGGTGTCGCCCATGATGATCTGCGCCGGTGCCGCGTTCCACCAGAGGTAGCCGACGCAGGCGCCGAGCATGGCGGCCGCGACGATGGCCAGGTCCAGGGCATGGTTGGTGTCGTAGATCTCCGGGTGTCGGAACGACCAGAACCCGACGACCAGGAACGCCATGAACGCGAAGACACCGGATCCTGCGGCCAGTCCGTCGAGGCCGTCGGTGAGATTGACCGAGTTGGACGTCGCGTAGATCAACAGGACAGCCCAGACGATCCAGCCCAGATCGCCCAGGTCCCAACCCGGATGGTCGAAGCGGGTGAACGACAGCGTCGTGTGGACATCGGTGAGATTGATCAGGGCCACCGCGAAACAGATCGCGACGGCGAGGAGTCCGACGGTCTTGGCTCGCCGGTTGAGCCCCAGGTTCCGTTCGCGCGAGACCTTCAACCAGTCGTCGAGCAGGCCGACCAGCCCGGCTCCGACGATGGCGAGCATCACGATGATGCCGCTGCGGGTGTAGATCCCCCCGAAGAGGTCGCTGACCACGTAGCCGATGACCGCTCCCCCGACGATCGCCAGGCCGCCCATCGTGGGGATGCCGGCCTTGGTGACGTGCCCTTCCGGAACGTCCTCGTGGATTGGCTGACCCAGCCCGCCTCGACGCAACAGGACGATCAGGACACGGGTACCCAACAACGAGGTCGCCAGCGCCAGCGCCGCTGCGATCATGAGCCGGGTCATCGGGCCCCGTCCCCCTCCGTACCGAATCGGGCGTCCAGCGCCTCCAGGGCCACCTCGCGATCATCGAACCCATGGACCTCGTCGCCGATGATCTGCGTCGTCTCGTGTCCCTTACCGGCGATGAGGACCAGGTCGTCCGGGCCGGCGCGGGCCACTGCATGCCGGATGGCCTCTGCTCGATCCGGGATCACCTCGACCCGTTCAGGGAACTGCACGCCGCGCCTCACGTCGTCGATGATCGCACCTGGCGACTCCGTCCTCGGGTTATCGCTGGTCAAGACGACGACATCCCCCAGCGCGCTGGCGACGCGACCCATCATGGGTCGTTTGCTTCGGTCGCGGTCGCCGCCACATCCGAACACGACGACGACCCGTGCCGCGGTCCGCTCTCGGGCCGACAGCAGGACGGCCTCGAGCGCATCGGGAGTGTGCGCGTAGTCCACGACCACCGACAGGGGGCCATCGTGGTCGACCCGCTCGAACCGACCCGGGATCACCGGGGTAGCGGCGATCCCGCTGGCAGCGGTGACCGGGGGAACGCCGAGCGAGACCAGGATCCCGGCGGCGAGGAGTGCGTTCGCGGCGTTGTGGGTACCGGCGAGCGGCACCGAGAACCCGGTGTCCCTCCATTCGAACGTGGTCCGCCACGTCTCGCTCCTCAGGTCGTGCACCTCGCTCAGCGCCACTGGAAGGACCGGGATGTCGATCGTATCGCCGAGGAGCCGGCCGTACGGATCGTCGATGTTGACGACCGCTCGCTCCGCCAGTTGGGGCTCGAACAGTCGGGCTTTCGCTCTGAAATAGGCCTCGGTCGTCTCGTGGTAGTCGAGGTGGTCCCGTCCCAGATTCGTGAAGGCGGCCACAGCGAACCTGGTCCCGTCCACCCGATGCATGTCGAGCGCGTGGGAGGAGACCTCCATCACCACCGCCTCCACCGAGTCGTCCGCCCACGTCCGGAGCAGGGTCTGCAGGTCGGGGGCTTCGGGTGTCGTGCGGGCACCGGTGAGAGTGCCGATCAGTTCGCACCGCTTTCCGTGCGCCTCGAGACCACTCCGCACCATCGCGGAGACGGTCGTCTTACCGTTGGTTCCGGTGATCCCGATCACCGACATCTCTTCGGAGGGACGTCCGAGGATCGCCGCCGCGGCCGGGCCCAGCGCCTCCCGGACCCGGCCGACGGTGATCACGGCGGCGTCGACGTCGACCGCACGCTCGCAGAGAAGGGCCGCCGCACCGGCATCGACAGCCTCCGCGGCGAACCGGTGACCGTCGAACTGCTCCCCCACCACGCACGCGAAGAGGTCGCCCGGGCCGACAGAACGGCTGTCGTGTGAGACCGCCCTCACCTCGACCTCTCCAGCGGAAGCGTCGGGCCCGACTCTCGCCTCGACCGACTCCGAGCGAAGGGAGTCGACGAGCTGGTCGAGTCGCATCAGCTATCGAGCACGCTGAGGTCGTTCGCCCCCGCGAGACCACCGCCTGGGTCTTCTTCGGTGTCCTGGCCTGCAACGTTCGATTCCGGGGATCCGGCACGCGTCGGTGCGATGTCCAGGTGTCGGAGGGAGAACTGCGCGAGCTCGGCGAACACCGGAGCGGCCGTCTCGCTGGCGTAGATCGAGGACCGCGGTTCGTCGATCACGACGATGGCCGAGAGCTGCGGATCCCGGGCCGGGACGAACCCGGCGAAGGTGGAGACATAGTGGAAGCGGCCGTCCTCGTCGGTGTAGCCCCCGGTCTCCTGGGGCTTGCGGGCCGTTCCCGTCTTCCCCGCGACGGCATACCCGTCGATGGCGGCTGCCTGTCCGGTACCGGACTCGACCACGTCGGCCAGCATCGCCCTGAGCTGGGCGGACGTCTCCGATGACACCACCCGGGTGCCCTCATCCAGCTCGACGGGTTCGATCCCACCCTCTTCGGCGATGCCGGAGACGAGCCTGGGCGGCTGGGCGACACCATCGTTTGCCACCGTGTTGAACACACCGAGCATCTGCATCGCCGTCACGGCGACCCCCTGGCCGATCGGGATCGCCCCGAGAGAAGTCCCGGACCAGTTCTCCAGGTCGAGCATGATGCCCGCCGACTCGCTGGGGAAACCCAGCGCCGTCGGTTCACCGAATCCGAATCGCCGGAGGTACTCGTCGAGTCGTTCCGCCCCGACGTCGCGGGCCAGCAGGATCGTCCCGACGTTCGAGGAGTTCGTGACGATGTCGTTCACCGTCCAGGACTCGGTCGCGTGCGGATCGTGGTCCGAGAAGGTGTAGTCGTAGACCGTGAGCTGGTCGGGGACGGAGAGCACCGTGTCGGGCTCGACCGTGCCCTCTTCCAATGCGGCCGCGACGGTGATGACCTTGTTGACCGAGCCGGGCTCGAACACCGTGGTCAGCGCCTGGTTGTCGCCCGTCGACCCGACCGTCCCGTCCTCGCTCCGCCCGATGTTCGCAATGGCGAGGATGTCACCGGACCGCGGATCCGAGATGACGACCATCCCGCCCTTGGCTCCGGTCTCCTCGACCGCCCTCGAGAGCACGCGCTCCGCCTCGAACTGAAGCGAGCGATCCAGGCTGAGCACCAGGCCCGAGCTGGCGAGGGCCGGTCGTTCCGAGCTCGCGCCGGTCGGAATCCGTCTCCCCGACCCGTCGCTCTCCACGATCATCTCACCTGCCAGGCCCGACAAGGTGGCGTCGTACTGGAGCTCGAGGCCCGACAATCCGACATTGTCGGTCCCGACGTAGCCGATCACCGACCGAGCCAGTCCCTCGGCCGGCCAGGTGCGCAACGGTTCGTCCTCGAGCGTGACGCCGGGGATGGCGAGCTCGGCCACCGCGTCGGCCACCACCTCGTCCACCTTGCGGTCGAGGTAAACGAAGCTCCGGTCGGTCCTCGAGAGGTCCTCGGCGAGCTCCGGCTCCGGGACGCCGAGGATCGGCGCAAGTTGCCGGGCGACCGCTCCCGGGTCGGCGATCGTCCTCGGATCGGCCGTCACCGACGAACGCACGACGCTGAGCGCCAGCTCATTGCCGTCACGATCGAGGATCGGGCCGCGGTTCACGGCCAGTTCCCGCCTCTGGCTGCGCTGATCCTGTCCGAGCTCCACATACCGGTCCGGGGCCAACACCTGGACATTCACCAGGCGATACCCGACTCCCAGGAACACCGGCACGAGCGCGGCGAGGAGGAAGGCGATGCGGTGGGCGGTGACCTGCCGCTGGACCGTGACGGTCGCCCGGGGGCGCGGCCGAGGGCGAGTGAAGAACGAGAGCGTCCCGGCACTCACGGCTGCGAGGCTCCCTGCTCCGGGAGGAGACCATCGAGGTCGCGAGCGCTCAACTCCGTGTGCGGATCGACCTCGACCAGCCAACTGACCCGTTCGGGTCGGACCATGCCGAGGCGGCCCTCCGCTTCGGCCTCGACCCGCGCCGGAGACTCCAGGCCGGCCACCTCGGCGCTCAGCTCCCGGTATCGCTCGGATGCGGTCTCGAGCCGCCGGTTCATCTCGACGAGCCGATCCTCGCCCTGCACGAGCATCGTGTGTGAAACCGCCAGCCCGAAGAGTGCTGCAACCACGAACACGATGCCCACCCCGACGACCGTTCCCGTCACCCCGGAGAGGGCACGTACGCCTTCCTCCCCGACGACACCGAGATGCCTCCGCTGCGAACCACCGCGCGACGGAAGCCGGTTTCCGGCGACTGCGGTCACGGCGTTCCCGGGCCTTCCCCGGTGACCTCGAGGGCGCGCAACCTGGCGCTACTGGATCGGGGATTGGCCGACTGCTCCTCGGCCGAGGGCACCAGTACGCCGCGGTGGACCAACCTACCCGGCGGGGTGTCGGGTTCGACCGGGAGGCCGGCGGGTTGCAGCGGTGAGCTGGACCACTTCCGGAACTGCTCCTTGACGATGCGATCCTCTCCGCTGTGATAGCTCAACGCGACCGCCCTTCCGCCGGGCACAAGACGCTCCAAGACGTCGGAGAGGGTGGCGCTGAGCAGTGGGAGCTCCTGGTTGACCTCGAGGCGGATGGCTTGGAACGTGCGCCGAGCCGGGTGGCCACCCTCGCGTCGGGCCGGCACGGGGATGGCGTCACGCACCAGCTCAGCCAGGCGGCGGGTCGAGGTGATCGGGCGGCTGCGCTCGATCGCCCGGGCGACCCTGCCGGCGTAGCGTTCGTCGCCGTACTCGGCGATCAGCCTGGACAGTTCGTCGACCGGATAGGTATTGACGACGGTTGCAGCGTCGAGCTCCTGGCGGGTGTCCATCCGCATGTCCAGTGGACCGTCGTTGCGGAAACTGAACCCTCGGTCCGCCGTGTCGAGCTGAACCGAGGAGACCCCCAGGTCGAACAACACGCCGACCAGCGGCAGGTCGGTGCGCTCGTCGAGGAGCCGACCGATCTGGTCGAACCGGGCCCGAACGACATCGGCTCGCGACCCGAACCGGGCCAGACGCTCCGTGGCTGCGGCGACAGCGGCAGCGTCTCGATCCACGCCGAGAAGGGACAGATGGCGATGAGCGCTCAGCAGCGAGGCGGCGTGACCGCCTCCACCAACGGTCGCATCCACGACCAGACCGGGCGGCACCGGGGCGAAAAGGTCGGTGACCTCGCTCACCAGCACGGGCTGGTGCCGGAAAGCCGCCGCGCCCGCTCGCGCTCGTCGTCATGGTTGCCCCCATGGCCGCCGATCCGTTCTGTCAGGCCGCGTCGGGTTGGCGGCGCCGTCGTCGCTCATCTGCAGCCCTCCGGCCAGCGGACGCACGTCGGGATGTCTCCCCGAGCGGGCTGGATGGGAAGCGGGCGGAGTAGGGGCCTTCCATCTCGCTGACCGGAAGGCTGCACATGAGCGAGGTCGGGACGAATCGATTCCTTTGCGGTGTGGGTGGGCAGGTCATAGAGCCAGAGCCTCGAATACCGAAGCGACGCTGGCCGGGTCTTCCTGTTCGCGCCAGGTGTCGGGGGCGAAGATCTCGACCCGCTTGTTGCGGCCGAGCAAGACGGCTTCACGCCCCAGGCCGGCGCTGTCCCGCAGTCGAAGCGGTAGCGAGATGCGACCCTGCGAATCCACGCCGACCTCTTCGGCGAAGCCGTAGAAGTTCCGCTGGGCCAATTGGTCCACCTTCCCCTCCGTCGCCAGCGCATCGAGCCGTTCTGCCATCTGGTTGAACCCTTCTTGGGTCCACAGGCCCAGGCATGTCTGCAGGGTGGTCACGAATCCGCCGTCGGACAGCCGGGATCGGAACTTCGGTGGGAGAGCGAGTCTCCCCTTCTGGTCGATCGACCGATCGAACATTCCGACGAACATGCTGTCTTTCCGGCATCGCGTGGCCTGCGTTGCCCGGTCCCGTCGAGGACCCCTCCTTGACGTTCACGTTTCGGTCACTATTCCCCACTTCTCCCCACTTGTCAACACTTCTCTCCCATTTTCTCCCATTATCCCCACCAGTCGTCCGAAAACGGGGAAAAAATGGGCCGAGGCCCCGACGCGGGGCGCCGGCTCTGCGTCCCGGACTCGGTCAGACGGTCGTCACGGCAGCGCGGACGGCCTCGTCCAGGCCGTCCGCGTCGACGGCACCCACCGCCGCACCGATCGACCACAGCGCTTCGGTCGAGAGTCCGAAGGCCCGTCCGTAGGGCGCGAGGTCGACGCGATGCAGGAGCGCCACGCTGAATCGGGCCCCGGCCCGGTTGCGGCGTTGGCTCATCCCCGCCACTTTGCGATCCGCCACCGAGATCTCGCCGGGCCCCAGGCCGGCGAAGCAGACCGTGGTCCCCCACCGGCCCGGTCGGGCCGCCCCCCCGTGGACCACCGGCTCATGTCCGAGCATGCGGAGCGCGTCGGCGATCACCCGGCCCAGCCAGTCGAAGGAACGACTCAGGTCGTCATCCCACAACACATCCTCGGCCGGAATCATGACCTCGAGCCAGGTCTGGGCTCCCGGCTCGATCCAGACGGCACCACCACCGGTGCGACGACGGAGCACCGGTGCGTCGATGAGGTCCTCGGACGGCTCGGGTTGGGAGCTCCCCAGGACCAAGGCCCGGTCGGTCGGCTCGCACAGCAGGAGCTTCCGTCCCTCTGTCTGATGACGCGGTGCCTCCGCCGCTGTCACGAGGTCGGCCACCGGGCCCCGGAGCCGCTCGACCCTCCAGGCCGGCAACGATCAGGCCGACTCGGCCAGGTACGGCTCCCAGTGCTCCGGCACGCTCGCTGAAGCCGCTACCCGGACCCAGCTGAGACGATCCGGCTCGCGGGGCTCGGCCAGAAGCCGCATGGACGTCTCGGTCAGGAGTCGGTCACGCTTCTGGGCGTTGCAGCGGCGACAGGCCGCGACGACGTTGGGCCATGAGTGCGCGCCTCCTCGGCTCCGCGGCACGACGTGGTCGATGCTTTCCGCCGGGCGGCGACAGTACTGGCACCGATGCCCGTCGCGAAGAAAGATCGCCCGTCGGGTGAGCGGGGCACGGCGGCGGAATGGCACCCGCACGAAGTACCGCAGCCGCACCACCGATGGCACGGCGACACTCAGCTGCTCGCTGTGCAGGACCGCTCCCGTCTCATGGACGACATCGGCCTTGTCGCCCAGGACCAGCACGACCGCGCGGCGCTGACTGACGACGCACAGCGGCTCGTAGGTGGCGTTGAGCACAAGGGACCGGCCCATGGCGCCCGAGATTATCGGCCACGCGCCCCGGCGGCCCGCGAAATCCCGACTCAGACTCCTCGGGCCGGCCGCTCGGGCCGGCCTCCCCGCTCACATCGGCTTCGCCGACCGGCCGCTCGGGCCGGCCTCAGGGCTCCAGCAGCGGTTCGACGGATCGGCACCATTCGAGATAGCTGATCACATCGCCTCCACCCGGGCGTCGGGCGGCGTCGCCGTACATGGTCACGGACCGGAATCGCAGGTAGGCGGAGTCCGGTCGAGGGATGAAGGGCCAATCCCGCCAGAAGCCGGGGGCCATCGAGCGGCGCAGCTGGCGCAACGCCGTGAACCAGAGGTCGGGACGGCGGAGAACGGCGATGATCACGCTCGACTCCGTTCCTCGATCGAGGAATCAGTACCGGGATCGTCGGTCCGGAACGAGGGGGACTGTGCGCTACCCGTCGGCGACATCGGTGCGGGACCGAGGATGGGGAAGGCTACGGGGTGCATGCGCTCATCGTAGGATTCGAGCCGGGAGATCAACCATGCAGTGCGCGGTCTGCGATCGGATCGAAGCCCAGTCCCCGATACGCCACGGCCGCCGCGCCGACCAGCGGACCCTGATCCCCCAACCCGGACGGGACGATCCGCGTCCCCCTGGAGAAGTCCAGGTCGGTGATTCGGTCGATCTCGGCCTGAGCCGCGGCGAAGAACGGCGCGCCGAAACCCAGAGCCACCGACCCGGCCACCACCGCGAGGCGTAGGTCCAGGAGATTGGCCACCGAGCCGACGGCTCGACCGACGACCGTGCCAGCCCGGGTGATCACCTCGGGCGTCGCCTCGGCCGGCGGCCGGCCCGTCATCGCGGCGATCGCCGTGCCCGACGCCTCACCCTCGAGGACGCCGCGCACGTGGTGCGGAAGCAGGAAGCCATCCGGTTCGACGACGACGTGGCCGATGTGCCCGGCGTTGCCCGTGCTGCCGTCCAGCAGGCGACCGTCGAGCACGATTCCGCCACCGACCCCGGTGGAGACGACCATCGCGATGTAGTTCCGCACACCGACCGCGGCCCCGATCCAGCCCTCGGCGAGAGCCAAGGCCTTGGCGTCGTTGTCGACACGGACCTCGACGCCGAGAACGTCGGCCAGCCGGTCCCGGAGCGGGAACCGCCGCCATTGCGGAATGTTGAGTGGTGAGACCGACGCCCCGCCGTCGGTCATCGGACCCCCGCACCCGACACCACAGACGGAGATCGATCCATCCTGGTAAGGCCCGAGCAACCCGGCGACGGCAGCGAACAGCGCTTCACCATCGATGCCCGCCGTCTCGATCCTGTCCCTGCGGGTCACCACGCCTTGTCGATCGACGAGAGCCGCCTCGATCTTGGTCCCTCCGACGTCGACGGCGAGCGCGATCTCTCCCATCGGGCGTTTCTAGCCGACACCACCGGCTACGCGGGGGCGTTCCGGCCCCCTAGCCTGGGCGGAGCGCCGACGCAGGAGCCCCATGACAGCCGAAACCACCGACCAGCGACCGGTCACCTTCTCCGATCTCTTCGACGCCGTCGCCCACAACATCGGGGCCGTGATCCAGGGCAAGCGCGACGTGATCGAGCTCCTGGTCCTCTGCATGATCGCAGAGGGTCACCTGCTGATCGAGGACGCTCCCGGCGTCGGCAAGACCAGCCTCGCCAAGGCACTGTCACGGTCGGTGGATGCGTCATTCGGTCGGATCCAGTTCACACCCGATCTCCTACCCAGTGACGTGATCGGCGTAACCGTCTGGAACCGGAACGACAGCACCTTCGACTTCAGACCGGGTCCCGTCTTCGCCAACATCGTGCTGGCCGACGAGATCAACCGGGCATCGCCGAAGACCCAGGCGGCCCTCCTCGAATCGATGGCCGAGCGCCAGGTCACGACGGATGGCAAGACCACCACGCTTCCCGAGCCCTTCATGGTGATCGCCACCCAGAACCCGATCGAGCACGAGGGCACCTACCCGCTCCCGGAGAGCCAGCTCGATCGATTCCTGATGCGCATCTCCGTCGGCTATCCGAGTCGCTCGGCCGAGCTCGACATCCTGCGTGCTCACGGCAACCACTCGACCCTCGACGACCTGAGCCCGGTCATCGGCCGCGATGCGGTCGCAGCGATGGCCGAGACGGCCCGCAACGTGCACGTGTCCGAACCGGTTCAGCAGTACATCGTCGATCTCGCCGATGCCACGAGACGACACCCCCAGCTCGCGCTCGGGATATCTCCTCGGGCATCCCTCAGCCTCCAGCGCGTCTGCCGAGCCCGAGCCGCGCGGGCCGGCCGAGACTACGTCCTGCCCGACGACGTCAAGGCTGTCGCCTCGCCCGTTTTGAGCCATCGACTCCTGGTCCGGCCCGAGGCACAGCTCTCCGGCGTCGTCGCCGACACGGTGCTCGAGGACGTCCTCCGCCAGGTACCGGTGCCCGCCGGACCCGCACCGACGTGACCGTCCGACCTCGGCCAGCGAGGCCGTGACCCGAACGGGCTGGGGCGCCGTGCTCCTCGGGCTCGTCTTCCTCATAGCCGGTCGACTGCTCGCCCTGCTCGAGGTATCGGTCGTGGGCATCGCCCTCGTCGGTCTGCTCGTCGCCTCCCTCGTCGTGAACCACAGGACCCGGCCCCGACTCCGGGTCACACGGACGATTCAGCCCAGCCGGGTCCACCTCGGTGACCCGAGCCAGGCAGCCCTGGACGTGACCAACGTCGGGCGGCGCCGGACACCCGTCCTCCGCATCGACGACGAGGTCGAATCCACCGGCGGAGCGTCGGTGCGGCTGGCTCCACTCGGTCCCGGATCGCGGTCGCGGGCGGTCTATCGCCTGCCGACCGAGCGGCGCGGCATCCTGACGGTCGGCCCGCTACGCGTGGAACACGGGGATCCCTTCGGGCTCACCCGTCGCCGCAGCACCGTGACGGGACTCGACGTCCTGACCGTGCTCCCCCGCGTCGATGAGCTGAGCCGTGTGCCCCTCACCAGCGGCCACGATCCCCTCTCGGGTCGCGATCACCGCCATCGGCTCGGTGATGTCGGTGACGACCTCTACGCCCTGCGACCGTATGTGCCCGGCGATGACCTGCGCCGCGTCAGCTGGCGCGCCTCGGCTCGCCGGGACGAGCTCATCGTCAGACAGGACGAACTGCCCTGGCAGCGCCGAACGACCGTCCTGCTCGACGCCCGGAGCGAGACGATGGGCGACACGATCTTCGAACGGGCGGTGTCGGCCGCCGCCAGCGTCGTCCACCGCCAGCGGGATGACCTGGTCCGGCTGGTGAGCACGGACGGCTACGACACCGGCTTCGTGGCCGGGCCCTTGGCCATCGAGGCGATCATGGACTACCTGGCCATCGTCGCACCCACTCCCCACCGCAGTATCCGAGGACTGGCCGAGCGGCTCGGGCAGTCGAAAGGTGGCGGCACCCTGGTCATGATCGCTCGGTTCCGGCCTGAGGACCGCGATCTCCCTGGTCGTCTGCGACCTCGATTCGGCGCCGTGCGGCCCGTACTCTTCCAGGGTGTCGGCGACGATCCCGATGTCATCGCGTCCGATCCGGACGCCGTGGTCGTAGGCCCGCACGAGACCTTCGCGACAGCGTGGGACCGGTCGATCGAAGTCGCCCGCGCCCGGCTCAGCCGGTCCGGAAGCAGACCATCGTGAGTCGGACCACCGCTCGTCACGACCTGGCCGCAGAACTCGCCCTGGTCGGTGTCAACAGCGTCGCCATCATCGGACTTGATCGCCTCTTCCTCACCTCCAGTCCCCTCCGGACCACCGTCCCGGTCCTCCTCGCGACCCACCTGGTCCTCGCCATCGGCAGACGACGCAACGTCGGAGCGATCGTCGCGACCGCAGGCTCGGCGATCACCGGCGGCTTCCTCATCGTCTGGACGCTGTACGCGGACACCCTGTGGTTCGGTGTCCCCACGTCGACGACCGCCGGTGAGGCCGGGGCCGATCTCGACCAGGCGTGGTTCCTCTTCCAGGATGCCGGCGCGCCGGTCGAGCCCATACCCGGCTACATCGTGGCCGCCGCGATCGGAGCCTGGCTGATCGCCGTCCTCTCCGACTGGGAGGCATTCCGATCCCGCTCGCCGATCGAGGCCCTCGTACCGGCGTTCGCCCTGGTCGCCTACAACGGCGTGCTCGGACCGAAGACCGGCGACGGCGCCGCCATCCTCCATGGGGCGATCTTCGTCGCCGCCGCCGGTCTCTTCGTCGTGGTCGAGCGGATGGGAAGAACGGCATCCGAGACGACCTGGCTGGCGGGACAGACCAGGCGTGGCGTGCGGCACACGATGCTGACCGCCGGCCTGATGCTGCTGCCGGTCGTCGTCGCTGGGGCCGTCGCTGCGCCGCTTCTCCCGGGCGCCGAGGCCGACCCTGTGCTCGATGTTCGCGGCGGACCCGGCGACTCGACGCCGCGCAACGCCGTGAGCCCGTTGGTCGACATCCAGGCTCGTCTCGTGAACCAGTCCGACATCGAGCTCTTCCGGGTGACCACCGATACACCTTCTTACTGGCGACTCATGGCCCTCGATCTCTTCGAGAACGACCGATGGCGGCTCGAGCGGGGGTTCGACGAGGTCACAGGCGAGCTCCCGGCATCGGACGACTCGGTCGTGGCCGCCAGCTCTCTCACGGCTCAGACGTTCGACATCACCGCTTTGGCCGATGACTGGGTACCGGCTGCCTTCGACCCGGTCGCGGCCGACAGCGACCTCGACCTGTTGTTCGATCCGGTGAGCAGCACCCTGCTCCTCGCCGACGAACAGGACGAGCTTGCCGGTCACAGCTACAGCATCAGGTCGCAGATCCCCCGGGCCGACAGTGCCACCGCTGTCGCGGCGGCTGACCGGGCGATCCCCGACGAGGTCCTGGATCGATTCACCCAGCTGCCATCTGACTTCAGCCCGGCTGTTGCGGATGCCGCACGAGACGTGGCCGCCGGTGCAGCGTCACCGTACGAACAGGCCATCGCCCTGCAGTCCTACCTCCGAGCGTTCACCTACGACATCACGGTTTCGTCGGGTCACAGCTTCAACCGGATCGAAGACTTCCTCGAGGTCCGCCGGGGCTACTGCGAACAGTTCGCCACCACCTTCGCCGCCATGGCCCGATCATTGGGGCTCCCCAGCCGCGTCGCCGTCGGTTTCACCACCGGCGATCCGACCGACGTGCCCGGCGAGTACATCGTGCGCGGCCGGCATGCTCACGCCTGGCCTGAGGTCTATCTGGCCGGCGTCGGCTGGTCCCATTTCGAGCCGACCCCCGGTCGTGGGAATCCGGCCTCGACGGCCATCAACTCGATAGACGCCGCACAGGACGTCTCACCCGGGGTCGGGCCCGGACTCCCGACGCCGACGTCGGTGCCGTCCGCCGACCCGACCAATCCGACCGCCACCACGCCTCCCCGGACCCGGGCCGTCGAGGATCAGAGCCCCGTCGCGACCTCGAGCGGGGACATCGCCGGTGGCAGCTGGACCACCACTCTGGCCCTGCTGGCCGTCGGGCTCGCCACGGCCGCATTGCTCTATGTCGCCTCTCTCTGGTGGATCCGGCACCACGGTCGTCGCCGCCTCCTGGAAGATGAACCGCGAATCCGAATCGAGAAGGCGTGGCAGCGCGTAGACGCCGACCTCCGCCTTTCCGGTGTCCCTTCCCGGCCGAGCGAAACCCATCTCGAGTTCTCCGCCCGCGTCCATCGTGATCTCGGCAAGGCAGGCGCCGACCTGGACCGGCTGGCCTCGCTCAGCGCAGAAGCGTCCTACGCCCCGGGCGATCGTCTCGACACCCATCGGGCGGAAGCGGCCGAAGCCGCCTCGGGGGCGCTTCGGGCCCACCTGTACAGGGACTTCCCCCCGGGGGTCCGACTCCGAACGTGGGTGGACCCCCGACTTCCCGGGCCCCCACCACCGAACTCCTGACGCCGATCGACCGGACGATCAGTCCTCGTCGGTCTCCACGTCGGTTCGGCGCTGCGAACCGAGGTAGCCACGAAAGCTGCCGGTGCGAAGGGCCTGGGTCACGTCCTCGATGCCGGCTCGGCCGATGACACGGGTGTTGCGCACGATGACGAGCGACGCGCCGAACATCACCAGGAATCCGACGAATGCGGCCACGAAATGCACCGACAGCAAGAGGACGAGGAGCACTGCACCGACCAGGAACCCCGCCGTAGCCCAGAGGATGTTGCGCCGCGCGTACGTGTAGAGCGTCTTGGCTCCGAGCTCGCGCACCAGTTCAGGATCCGTCTCGTTGAGACTCTGCGCGATGTCGGAGAAGATCCTCTGCTCGTCCTCACTCAGCGGCACAGGCGCTCCCCCTCACAGCTGCTCGTGGTACATCGCCTTCCGGACCAGTGTCGCACACCGAACCGGCGCCGACAATGCACGTCGGCGGCCACGACGTCGATGATCCGAGCAGGACCACGGCCACCAGACGGGACGATCCGGGAGTCATTCGCGTGCACTGTACAGGCATACGGTTCCGATGTGACCGTCAGGATCGGACCTGGACCCCTCATTCCCGGGTCACGCGCATCGAGGCGAGATCGACCCCTTCGAGCCGGTAGCGGTACGAGCGAGCGCCGGACCATCGCTCCAGTAGGAAATCCGTGAGCGGTTCGGACACCCATCGCGGACTACCGTGGAGACGCTCCTCGAGCACGGAGCCCGCGCAATACTCGGCCGTGGTGACGATGCCGTCGGGGTCGCTGACCTCGAGTTCACCGTCGAAGTCGGCGGCCAGGTAGGCCTCGACTCGT
Organism: uncultured Acidimicrobiales bacterium; assembly: GCA_963695075.1. GTDB lineage: Bacteria > Actinomycetota > Acidimicrobiia > Acidimicrobiales > CAWCAL01 > CAWCAL01. The sequence continues at coordinate 222,144 of CAVOFR010000001.1, read as the reverse complement.
AGCCTCCACTGCAGATCGGGAGCGATCACCTCGATCTCGTAGACCGGGCCAAGCCATCGGTGCACGGTGATCCCGGTTTCTTCGTTGACCTCGCGCGCGAGCCCGTCGATCATCGATTCACCCTCGTCGATCACGCCTCCGGGCGGGCTCCAGTCCACGCGATCGTCCCATCGGTGGTTCTCGACCATCAGCACGCCGCCGACCGACTCGACGATGGCTCCGCCGACCTGCCAGTCACGCACGGAGGACCGAGTCCCCGGGTTCGGTTCGACGTCTCACGCCACGACACCGCTCTGCATCCAGACCGCCCGCTCCTCTCCCAGTGGATCTAGCTCGATCCCAGGGGTCGTGTCGAACACCATTGTCGGCCTGCTCGCTTCATCGTGCCGCGGCCAGGAGATCCGCTTCACGGCGCCGTCAACCTCGAGCGGGCGGCCGGCGGCGAAGGCCACCCATCCATCGGCCATCGCCCGAGCCAGATCCTTCGGTGGTTGTTCACCGACGAGCATCGCGACGCCCGGTTGTTCGAGGTTGTCGAAGACGAATGGGATCTCGAGGGCATGGCAAGAGCCGAGACGCCCTTCCCAGGCGTCGCTGGACCAGGTGAACAGATATGTGAAGACATCGGCATGGGCCGATTGGAGATCGGCCAGCCGGGCCGCCGGAACCCGGAACTCGGTGTCGGTCATCGCGGCGCTGAGCAGGTCGACGTGTGTCGCGGCGGGACCGAGCCGCCGGCGGTAGATGTCGGTCACCGCTTCCGCCCCGAGCGTCGCGCCGTGGCGATCGAGGAGACGTTCGAATCGTTCGACCGAGATGCTTTCGTCGGTGACCAGGTCCGGATCGAACGCGGTGAAGAGGCGAGCCTCGTCACGCGTGGTACCGATGATCACCGGTACTCCGGCTGCTGAGCCCTCGGCCAGCGCACCCGGCGGGTCGGTCGGTACCACCTGACCGTCGGTGGTGGGCATGAACGGCAACGGCCCTCGGATCTCCGGGGCGATGGCGACCTGTGCGGCCAGCACCTCCTCGGTCGAACAGGAGGTGAGCCGATCGAGGCGCCCTCCCAGCCGGGCGAGAAGGCGGTCGGCCACTTCCCGCGACCGTTCGGGGGACCGAGCATGAGCCAACGCGCCGCTCTGCATGATCGCCCGATCGAACAGGCCGGTCGATGACCGCATCACGAGGTGGAGCGCCGTGCTCATCGCTCCGGCCGACTCTCCGAAGATCGTCACGCGGTCCGGATCGCCGCCGAATCCTGCGATGTTGTCCCGCACCCAGCGCAGCGCCGCTTGCTGATCGAGGAGTCCGACGTTGGCGCCGTGGGGCCAGCGGTCCGGCGCGAGACCCGAGAGGTCGAGGAACCCGAGAGCGCCGAGTCGATAGTTCACCGTCACGACGACGACCCCTCGCCCGGCGAGTCGGGTGCCCGAGTACCAGGGGGTCGCCCCGGTGCCGCCGGTGAAGCCGCCGCCATGGAACCACACCATGACCGGGAGCGATTCGTTGCGCGACGGCGTCCAGACATTGACGGCCAGGCAGTCCTCGCTCTGGGCCGCCCCCGGCCGGAGACCGAGAGGGGAAGGCGGCTGTGGCGCTGCCGGCGCCCAGGACGTCGCCTCACGGACACCCGTCCACGGGGGCCGCGGCTCCGGCGCCTGCCAACGCGCGGACCCGGCTGTGGACGCGGCGTAGGGGATCCCCCGATACACGGTCGTCGACCCGCGGGTGATCCCCTCGACGAGCCCGTCGCCGGTCTCGACGGTCGTCACGGTGCGGGTTCCCGGAAGCCGCTCATCGGTCGTCCGACGGAGCGGGTGCTAGCTGACGAACCGGATGCTGATCGGGTACCGGTACCACTCGCCCCGGTTCGCGGCCATCGCCGCCATGATCTGGAGGATCAGACCGCCGATCCCGATGATCGGGAGGAGGATGAACCCGATCACGACGATCATGAGCACGATCGAGACCACGAAAGCGATGGCCAGCGTGATGGCGAAGTTCAAGGCCTCGACCGCATGGTGTCTCACGTAGGCGGACTCTTGGCCCTGCCCGTTCATGATCACCAGTGGGCCGATCCAGCCGAGCAGCCCACAGGCGAGGAAGTTGATGAGTAGCGCCGAGAGATGCGTCCACATTGCCGTGGAGTTCTCTGCCGGAGCACCCGATGTCGCTGCTCCACCCGCCGCCACCGCGTGCTCGGTCCACTCCTGGCCGTCCCAGTAGCGTTGCCCACCAGGCGCGGGATACCACCCCGGGTCCGCGGCCCCTGCGGCTCCGCCCGTGGCTGATTCCGCCGCGGGCGGGCTCGGTGGCGGAGGAATCACCCCCGCTTCCTCCGCGGCCGGTTCCGCCGACTGCGCTCCAGGAGTGTCTGCGAGGTCGGGCTCGGACACCTCGTCGGGAGGCAGGTCGCCGATCCCCGGCAGGTCAGGTTCGGAATTGTCGGTCACGGGGTACTCCCTTGTCGGGGTGTCGATGGTCGAGGTGTCGATGGTCGGACTACTGACGGGCCGGGCGTCGATGAACGACGGAAGCGATCGCGGATGCCCCACGCGGTGACGAGGCGGACCGCCTCCATCACGATGCGCAGGGACATCTTCGAGGAGCCGTGCAGCCGGTCGGTGAAGGTGATCGGCACCTCGACCACCGTGCCTCCGGTCTGCAACACCCGGTAGGCCATTTCGATCTGGAAGCCGTAGCCATCGGCGGACACGGTGTCGAGATCGACCGCCCGCAACGCTTCGGTCCGGTACATGCGATAGCCGGCCGTCGCGTCGCGCAGTCCGAGACGCAGCATCCGATCGGCATAGATGTTGCCGGCCTTCGACAGCAAGCGACGCTCCCACGGCCAGCCGGGAATCCGACCACCGGGCACGTAGCGAGAGCCGATGACGAGATCGGCATCCTCCAGGGCTTCCCGGAACAGCGGCAGAGCCGTCGGGTCATGGGAGAGGTCGGAGTCCATCTCGACGACCGCGTCGTAGCCGGCCTCCAGGCCCATGTTGAATCCAAGCCGGTAGGCGGATCCCAGGCCGAGCTTGGCTGGACGTCGGATCACCTCGATCTGACCGAGCTCGTCGGCGAGTGATCGGGCCAGGTCGGCCGTCCCGTCGGGGCTCCCGTCGTCGATCACCACGATGTCCATTTCGGGCTCGACCTTGCGAACCGACTCGAGCATCTGCTCGATGTTCTCGGCTTCTTGGTAGGTCGGGAGCACGACGAGGGTTCGCACGCAGCGATCGTATCCGCGTCGGTGGGCACGATGAGGTTGATCGCGTCGGTGCGCCGTACGATCCACACCGTGCAGGCCAACGGCGACAACCCCGAGAGGTCCTCCCCGCCACCGACCGATCCGGTCAGTTCTCTCCCGTCGAGTGGCGCACGGGTTCTGGCATTCCTGGGGATTCTCCTGGCCGGCCTGTGCGGTGGGTTGATCGGCTACGCCTTCGTCGACCTCCAATGCGAGGGAGACTGCACGGTCCAGTCCGGACTCGGCGGCGTGATCAGCGCTGTGGTCTTCGCGGCCGGGACCGGAGTGGTCACCGTCCTCGCCCTCCGGGCAATGAACGAGTGGGAGACGATCAAGGACCGCGATCAGACCGATCCGCCATGACGGCCGCGGATACCCTCCTCGACGAACTCCTCGGGCTGGCGCGCGACGCTGCCGGGCGGGCGGGAGACATGCTCGTCGAGGCGCTCGACCGACCCCGGACCGTGGCCAGCAAGTCGACCAGCACCGACCTGGTCACCGAGATGGATCGGGCGTCCGAGGAGCTCATCGTCTCCCACATTCTCGAGCATCGACCCGACGACGCCATCCTGGCCGAGGAAGGGTCGGACCGCACCGGAACCTCAGGCGTCCGCTGGGTGATCGATCCGGTAGATGGAACCACCAACTACGTCTACGGCCACCCCGGCTGGGGTGTATCCATCGGGGCTGAGCTCGATGGAGAGCTGGCCGTGGGCGTGGTGGCCGATCCGGCCCACGGTGACCTCTACACCGCTCGCCGGGGAGGCGGGGCCTTCTGCAACGATCTGCCGATCACCGTTTCCGACTGCACCGACCTGGAAACCGCTCTGGTCGCCACCGGTTTCGGATACGAGCGCGGCCGGCGCCGGGACCAGGCGACCGCCCTGGTCGAGATCCTGCCGCGCGTCCGCGACATCAGGCGGATGGGTGCGGCCGCGGTGGACCTCTGCGCCGTCGCCCGGGGGCGCGTCGACGTGTACTTCGAGGCCGGGCTCTCAGCATGGGATCTGGCGGCCGGGACGGTCATCGCCCGGGAAGCGGGCGCCCGCGTGCTGTCGATGGACGGCGGAGCCCCTCGACCCGGATCGGTGTTGGCCTCTCCACCGGCGCTCGTCGAGCCCGTCCTCGAACTCCTCCATCGATCGGGTGCAGCCGAACTCGGCGCCTGATCGGATCCGGGCCGGGTCACCGCCGAGCTGCGCAAACGCGAGAAATCGCGCTCGATGCACCGCATCGGCGTCCGTCATGAGGCACCATGGCCGGGTGGGAACGCGGATTCTGACCGTCGAGGACGACGAACGCATCAGGACGGCGGTGAAACTCGCCCTCGAAGACGAGGGTTGGAACGTCTCCGAGGCCGACTCCGGTGAGGACGCGCTCGAATCGTTCAGGCGAGAGCCGGCCGACGTGGTCCTGATCGACATCATGTTGCCGGGCATCGACGGCTTCGAGGTGTGCCGGTCGATTCGTCGGAACAGCGACGTGCCCATCGTGATGGTGACCGCACGCGCCGACACCCACGACGTCGTGGCCGGCCTCGAGGCCGGAGCCGACGACTACCTGACCAAGCCGTTCGCCCCGAAGGAGCTCTCGGCCCGGATCCGGGCCCTCCTCCGGCGAGCCCGTGCCACGGATCCGTCGGTCACGCACCTGAGCTTCGGCGATCTCGAGGTCGTGCCCGATGAGGGCGTGGTCAAGAAGAACGACGAGCAGGTCCACCTGACCAAGACCGAGTTCCGGCTCCTGGTCGAGCTCGCCACCAGTCCGGGTCGGGTCTTCAGCCGCGAGGTTCTCCTCGAGCGCGTGTGGGGCTACGGCTACTTCGGAGACGGGCGACTGGTCGACGTCCACATCCGCCGGCTGCGCACCAAGATCGAGGACGATCCCGCCAATCCCCGGCACGTCGTGACGGTTCGTGGCCTGGGGTACAAGCTCCAGCAGTGAAGACATCGTCTTGACGGCCCGATCGACCCCTTGGATCACATGACCTCACCTCGCTGGATCCGGCGCCTTCTCGGCTGGGCGCGACGGCTCGGCCTTCGGGCCCGCATCACGATCGCGTTCGCTCTGGGTGGGCTCCTGCTGTCGATCATCGTCGGCGGCATCACGTGGACCCTCACCCGCGAGAGCCAGTTGAGCGAACGCATCACCATCGCCGAGACCAGGGTGCTCCGCAATGCCGTCCAGGTCCAGAACGGACTGACCCCTAACCTGACCGGTGTCAATGAGCTGCTCAGCGGGCTGCCCGAGCCCCAGGGCGCGGTTCCCATCCTCCTCGTCGAGGGGCGAGCGTTCACCACCAACGCCCTCGAGGTGGGCGATCCCGAGGAGAGCCTGCCCGACCCACTTCAGGACCAGGTGGACAACGGGGTCGCAGCCCGGATGGTGCACGAGACGGCCGACGGTGTGACCGTGCTCTCCATCGGGGTCCCCCTCGAGCGGGGCCAGTTCTTCGAGCGGGTCTCGCTCGAGGAGCTGGACGAGAACCTCCGTCTGCTGGCGATCTCGCTCACCGGTGCCGGCATCGTCACCACTCTGGCGGGAGCGGCCATCGGGGCCTGGGCCAGTCGGCGCACCCTGCGCCCCCTCGCCGACGTCAGCGAGGCGGCTCGAGCCATCGCCGAAGGCCAGATGGACACCCGGCTCGACGACACCTCCGATGCCGACCTCGAGCTCCTGGTGATTTCTTTCAATCAGATGGCCAGCGCGCTCCAGGAACGGATCGAGCGCGACGAGCGCTTCGCCACCGAGGTGTCGCACGAGCTGCGGTCACCGGTGATGACGCTGACCGCGTCACTCGAGGTGCTCAAGAACTCCGAGGACGAGCTCCCCGAGCGCGCCCGTACGGCGCTCTCGCTGCTGGCGGCCGACATGGACCGGTTCCAGCAACTGGTCGAGGACCTCCTGGAGATCTCGGGATTCGACGCCGGCGCCGCTCACCTCAGCCTGGAGCCCGTCCTGTTTCCCGAGGTCATTCGGGCCGCCGTGGACATCTCGACCGATCACGTCGTCCCGATCGAAGTGGACGAGGCGGTCGCCGATCTGATGATCGATGTCGACAAGCGGCGTATCGTGCGCATCATGGCCAATCTGCTCGGCAACGCCGAGAAGTACGCCGGGGCCGTCTCCCGCGTCCACATCGGCTGTGACGACGAGTTCGCATTCATCGTCGTCGAGGACGACGGACCGGGCATTTCCGAGAACGACGTCGGCCGGATCTTCGACCGGTTCTCCCGAGGCACCGAGGGTGGCAACCGGGGGGCCGACACCGGCGTCGGCCTGGGCCTGTCCCTCGTGTCCGAGCACGTCGCCCTGCACGGTGGGAAGACGTGGGCCGAGTCCAAACCGGATGGTTCCGCCGGCGGCCGCTTCGTCGTCGCGCTCCCCCTTCCGGATCCGTCCGAGCGTGAGGCACTCGATCATCCCGACGAGGTCATGGCATGAAGCGCATCGCCCTGCTCGTCGCGGCCGTGCTCCTGGTGTCGTGCGGCGTACCGACCGACGAGAACGCGACTCCGATCGATCTCGACGAGGTCGGTGACCTCTTCGTCACATCGACCACGACCAGCGTTCCCGAACCCAACAGCGAGGCCGTCACCGTGTTCTTGACCGACACCGAGACGTCCCGGCTCGCGGAGACGGGCCGTCAGGTGGCTCCGCCGGTCGGCGTGCGGGCCGTCACCGACGCCCTGCTGGCGGGCACCACCGGCCGGGAGACGCGACGCGGCTTGCGTACGGCGATCCCCCAGGGTACCGAGCTCCTCGATTCCGAGGAGGTCCGGGGGGTGCTCGTATTGAACTTCAACGACACCTTCAAAGAAGTCGAGCGCGAAGCACAGAGCCAGGCGTTCGCCCAGATCGTCTACACCGTCACCGAGTTGGACGAGGACGCACTGATCGAATTCCGGATCGAAGACGTCCCACAGTCGGTGCTGACCGACGCCGGTGAGCCCGTGTCCCGCTGCGTGAACCGTGACGACTTCCAGACGCTCGCCCCGGACTACGACCCCGACGATCCACCGCCGTCTCCCCGCCCGCCGAAAGGCTGCGCGATCGAGATCGACGACTGATCCCCTGGGGTCACTCGGTAGTGTCACTTCATGGCAGTGGTGATCTCTCTCGACGCCGGCACGACCGGGGTCCGTTCGTTCGCAATCGACGAGCGGGGTCGAACCGTCGGCTGGTCCTACCGCGAGTTCACCCAACACTTCCCTCGTCCCGGTTGGGTCGAGCACGATCCGACCGAGATCTGGGATGCGATCGTCGCCACCCTGGCCGAACTGTGTACCACCCTCGACGAGCCCGTCGCCGCCCTCGGAATCACCGACCAACGTGAGACCGTGGTGGTCTGGGACAAGCGCACCGGCGAGCCGCGTCACCGCGCCATCGTGTGGCAGGACCGTCGAACGGCACAGCGCTGCGACGAGCTCTCCGACCTGGGCCACCTGGATCTGGTGCGCGCCACTACCGGCCTGGTGCTCGACCCGTACTTCTCGGCCAGCAAGCTCGAGTGGCTCCTCGCCGACGGTGGAGTCGAGGCCGACGCCGACCTGGCCTTCGGCACCGTGGACTCCTGGCTGCTCTGGAAGCTCACGGATGGCGCGGTCCACGCCACCGATCCCTCCAATGCGAGCCGGACGATGCTCTACGACATCGGCGCGCTGGCCTGGTCCGACGAGTTGTGCGACCTGTTCGGGGTCCCGGCCGGTTGCCTTCCTGAGGTCAAGGCCTCGTCCGGCCGCTTCGGTGTCACCGCCGGGGGCCTGCCCTGTGGCGACGGTGTTCCCATCTCCGGGATCGCCGGCGACCAGCAGGCAGCGCTCTTCGGGCAGGCGTGCTTCGCCCCCGGGATGACGAAGAACACCTACGGCACCGGCTCCTTCGTCCTCATGAACATCGGCGCCAGCGCTCCGCCTCCGGTCGAGGGTCTGCTCACGACCGTGGCGTGGACCATTCCGGAATCGGTGGCCGCCGGCGCGCCTCCGACCGCATACGCCCTCGAGGGCGCTGTCTTCGTCACCGGCGCTGCCATCCAATGGCTGCGTGACGGCCTCGGCATCATCGACGAGGCATCCGAAATCGGGCCGCTCGCCGCCTCGTGCGACGACACCGAAGGGGTCTACGTCGTGCCCGCCTTCACCGGCCTGGGCAGCCCGTGGTGGGATCCCTATGCCCGCGGCACGATCGTCGGGATCACCCGTGGCACGGGTCGTGCTCAGATCGCCCGAGCCGTCGTCGAGTCGATGGCGTTCCAGGTACGCGACGTCATCGACGCCATGGTCGCAGCCTCGGGCCGCACGATCACCGAGCTGAGGGTCGACGGCGGAGCGTCGGTCATGGATCTGCTGCTCCAGTTCCAGGCCGACCAGATCGCTGTCCAGGTCACCCGGCCGACCATCCAGGAGACGACGGCCCTCGGCTCGGCGTACCTGGCCGGTCTGGCCGAAGGCGTGTGGACCTCCACCGAGGAGGTGTCGACCAACTGGGACATCGAAGCCAGGTTCGACCCGGCAGCCGATCCGAGCGACTCCGACGAACGCCACGACCGCTGGCTCGAGGCGGTCGAGCGGAGCCGCTCCTGGGTCTCCCGTTCTTGACCGACCGGTCAAGAGACTCGTAGCGTGCGGCCCGTGGGGACCCGACAGCTCACTACGCGTGGACTCGAACGCCGCCGCCAGCTGATCGATGTGGCCAGCCGGAGGTTCGCCGAACGCGGCTACCACCCCACGTCGGTCACCGAGATCGTCAACGAGCTCGGCGTCGGCAAGGGCGTGTTCTATTGGTACTTCGACTCGAAAGAGGAGCTGTTCCTCGAGATCCTGAAGGGCGCACAGAACGACCTGCGCCGCCGCCAGCTGGCCGCGATCGCCGACCTCGACGATCCCCTCGATCAGGTGGCAGCCGGTATCCGGGCCGCTCTCGAGTGGGCTGACGAGAACCACTCCTGGTTCAGTCTGGTCCAGTTCGCCGCCACGGAAGAGCTTTTCGCCCCCGCGATGCGCCTCGGTCTGGCCATCGCCGTGGACGACGCCCGGTCCTACGTCGACGCTGCTCTCCGAGCCCAGGGGTGCACCGTCGTCGATCCCGAGCTGGTCGTCCACGCCATCATGGGGATCATCTTCCACCTGGCCCAGACCTACCTGCTCGAAGGGTCCAAACCGGTCGACGAAGTCACCGAGGCCGCCGTCCACCTCTGCCTCCGGGGCCTCGGCCGCTGAGCCCCGCGCCCCAACCCGAACTTTGGGCATGGGGCCCTCACATATCCGGGAGAATGCCCAAAGTTCGCATAGGAGGAGGGGTTGGCACGGTCAGGCGCCGAGCTCGGGCATGGCGTGGCGGAACTGGCGGATCGCCTGTTTGATCCGCTGCTCGTTCTCGATCAGAGCGAACCGCACGAAGCCCTCGCCGCCGGGCCCGAAACCCACGCCGGGCGCAACGGCGACGTTGGCTTCCCGGACGAGGTGGGAGGCGAACTCGATCGAACCCATGTGCACATAGGGGTCGGGGATCGGCGCCCAGGCGAACATGGTTCCCTGCGGCGGATCCATCTTCCATCCGATGCGATCCAGACCGTCGCACAGCGTGTCGCGGCGGCTCTGGTAGATGGCGTTGACCTCGAGCGGGAAGTCGACCGCCTCGTTCATCGTCACGGTGGCGGCGATCTGGATCGGCTGGAACGTGCCGTAGTCCAGGTAGCTCTTGAGCTTCGCCAGTGCGGCCACGATCTCGGGGTTGCCGAGCATGAAGGCCACCCTCCACCCGGCCATCGAGAAGGACTTGGTCATGCTGTAGAGCTCGACCGCACACTCCTTGGCTCCGGGCACTTCGAGGATCGACGGCGGCTCGTAGCCGTCGAACCCGATGTCGGCGTAGGCGAAGTCGTGGACGAGCAGGACCTCGCGCTCGCGGGCGAACTCCACGATCTTGGTCATGAACGCGAGGTCGACGCACGTGGTGGTCGGATTGTGGGGGAAAGACAGAACGATGACCCGAGGCCGGGGCCAGGAGTACTCGAACCGTTGGACCATCGCGTCGAAGAAGTCGCTGCCGGTCGACAGCGGAATCTCGCGCACGTCAGCTCCGGCGAACAACGGCGCGTAGATGTGGATCGGATACGAGGGCGAGGGGACCAGGCACGCGTCGCCGGGCTGGAGCAACGTCCACATCAGGTGGGAGTAGCCCTCCTTGGCGCCGATCGTGTTGATGATCTCGGTCTCGGGATCGAGGTCGACACCGAATCGTCGCTGGTACAGCGAAGCGATCGCCTCGCGCAGCCGCGGGATGCCGCGGCTCAACGAGTAGCGATGGTTCCGCGGGTTGTGAGCCGCCTCGGCCAGCTTCTCGACCGCGATCTCCGGCGACGGGAGGTCCGGGTTGCCGAAGTTCAGGTCGATGACGTCTTCGCCCGCTCGCCTGCGTGCGGTCTTCAGCTCGTTGATGATGGTGAAGACGTACGGGGGCAGCTCGTTGATGCGACGGAACTCCATGGGTGGCGAGCGTAGTTGCGTCGCCCACCCGGTCCCGACGTATTGGCGGCTTGCTGTCAGAGGGCACCGAGGAGGCCTGCGCCGATCGCTCCGGCACCGGGACCCAGGACGGCAGCTTCGACCGCGATCGGCGGTCGACGGTCCGCCGACATCAGGAGCTCACCGAAATGACGTCGAGTCGGCGGCAGGAACAGATGGTGCGCATCGATCACCCCGCCGCCGAGCACGACGACATCAGGATCGATCAGTGCGGCAATGTTGGCCAGCCCGAGCGCCAACCACCAGCTGAACCGGTCGAGAACCGCCAGCGCCTCGGAATCGCCGTCGGCCGCGGCTGCGGTGACGTGCTCACCCCGAACCGCCTCGGGATCGCCCCCCGCTCGGTGCACGGCGGCGCCATTCCTGCCGCCCAGTGCGGCATCGCGGGCGAGACGGCCGAGACCGAACCCGCTCGCGTATCGCTCCCAGCAGCCGTGCCGACCGCACGGACAGAGCGGCCCGTCAGGATCGACCACCATGTGACCCGGCTCGCCGGCGAATCCCCTGGCCCCGGCGTAGAGCTCGCCATCGAGGACGAATCCACCGCCGATCCCGGTCCCGAGGGTGACCATCGCCATGTCGCTCGACCGCCTACCCGCGCCGAGCCGGTACTCGGCCCACGCTGCCGCCGATGCGTCGTTGACGACCACGACGCTCCGGTCGAGACCAGAAGCGAGCACCTCCTGGAACGGGGTGTCGATGACACCGGGCAGGTTCGGGCCGATGTGCAGTCGACCGCTGCGATCGACGAGTCCGGCGATACCCATTCCCACCGGGACCCCCGCCGGTTGGTCCAGGCCCCGCACAACGGTGACCAGTGCCTCGACGAGGCTGTCCGCCCCGCTCGGCGTGGGAACGTGGGCCTCGGCCCGGATGTTCGCCGGATTGGATGGATCGAAGGCGATGGCGAGGATCTTCGTTCCACCGACATCGATCCCGATCACGCTCTCGTCAGTCGTACCGGCCACGGCCGGCGATGCTACCGGCCCCTCACCGGGTGATGACCACGGCGTTGGTCGCGCCGAGCTCTCCGGCCCAATCGCTCAGGTCGGCACGAGCCGTGATCACGATGATCTGGATCGCACCCTGCTCGGCTTCGAGGAGTCCGAGGGGCTCGGAGAGGTCGACGAATCCGGCGAAGGCGTGATCGAGAATCAAGGGCGGGACGTCCTCTTCGTCGAGGTGGTTCCGCAGCCGGTGTGCGAGGTACTCGTTCTGCGCCGCCTCGGGCAGCGAGCCCGCCTCGGCCACGGTATCGATCAGGTCCACCGCGGTCCTCCGGGTTGCCGCCACGGCAGTGTCCCGTAGGGTCAGGCGAGCCGATATCAGGTCGTCGACTTCAGCGATCCGGGTGTCGATGGCAACGATCTCGGAGGTGATCTCGTCGGCGCGTAGCTCGAGCGCAGCAACATCGGTGGACAGCTCGTCGCCGAGCTCCTGTGCAAGATCGTCAACGGCCGCCCCTTCGTTCTCCACTGCTTCGAGCAGCCGCTCCAACCGGTCGGCGAGCTCAGCTTGTTCGTCAGCGACGGCGGCGCCGTCGGCCAGCGAATCGATGACGTGTCCGGCCTGCTCGCTCACCTCTTCGTGGGTGAGGCCGTCGTCGATCGTCACGCCGACGCGACGAAGGGCACCGACGACCTGGAAGGCCAGCGCGTCCGGGTCAGCCGAGGGGTCCTGCTCGACGGTGATGGACCGCAGCGTCTCCTCGATGTCGCCGGACGGGTCCCCACCGATCAGCTCCACCGCTTCGGCGTACAGAACCTCCATCTCCTCGAACAAGGCCGAATACGCGGGATTCTCGGCAAGCTCCGCGCTGACCTCGTCCCACTCGGCCTGCACAGCCGCGAGCTCCTCCTGTGCGACCTGGAGTCGCTCGGCCCGGTCGCCCGTGTCCATGCCCACGGTTCCCATGACATAGCCGGTCCAGGTCGTGAATCCGAGCTGACCCAGGAGCTCCCGCTCCTTGGCGTGAGCCTCTTCGATCCTGCGAGCCGACTTCGATCCGAGGAATCGGCGCCGCTTCGCCTCGGACTCGATGACCTCTTCGTGGGCGGCCTCGACGAGTTCCGCGATCTCGCCGTCGATCGCCCCGGGCCGAAACGGCGCCTCCTCGGCACCGATCGCTCGCTGAGCGGCTTCCATCCTGGCCGCGAACTCCTCGGGGCTCCGACCCTCGTCGACGAGGCTCTCCTCGAGTGCCGCAGCGCGGGCTGCGACGTCAGCCCAGTGATCGGCGAGGGACTGGGCCCGCTGGTCGGGGACCGGTCCTGGCCCGCTCGCCATGCGCAGTTCGTCGGCCAGCCGCACCAGTTCTGTGACCGGCAGGTCTCGGAGGTACTCGACGTGGCTCCTCAGATGGTCGATCTGGGTACGAGCCATCGACCTGATCCGGATTTCGTCGGTTTCCGCCCGCATCGCCTCCGCCCTGAGGCCGACGACTTCAACCTCGTGTTCCAGTCGAGAGCGCTCCGCCGCCAGCTGATCGTGCTGCGCCCGAGTGGCGGCGACGGATTCCTCGAGAACCAGGACGGCACGATCGGCCGCCTTCAGCCGGTGACGACCAGCCGCTACGGCCGAATCGGTCTGGGCTGCGAATTCGGCGATCTGATCCGCTTGGCCGACGCAGTCCATCGGATGGTGATTCGTCTCGGGGATCCGATCACCTGCCGCCAGCTGCACGACCTCACCGTCGATCTCGACCTGGAGCGGGGCGTCGACGGCCCGTCCCATGATGGCTGCGCGCAGAGCTCGCACGACCCGCGCCTCCTCGATCGGTCGTAGCGCGGCGAGGATGGTGACGTCTTCGTGGAAGTCGAGCGTGAGGCCGTGGCCGTCATCGCCATATCGCAGGAATCGCATAGCGAAACCCCTATCGGCCCTCGCCGGGTGCGGATGAGGATTCGATCGGGTTTCATGGCGGGCTGTGGCGCCGGCCGGGGCGAATGACGCGGAGATCAGAACAGAGGGTCAGAACCGGCCGTTCCCTCGGCATCGTCCTGCCCCTCGCCGCCGTCGTACCACGCCTGGCCCGCCTCGCCGCCAATGGCCGACTTCCCCACCCGGACGGCCTGTTGAGCGACCGAGCCGACCGCCTGGCCCAGCTCGCGGATCCGATCGGGATCCTCGACGATGTCCTCGATCGCGTCGAGAAAAGCTCGGGCGGCCGACAGCATCTCGCGGGCTGCCACCTGGAGGTGCTCTGTGCCCTTCTCGACGGAGCCGGGCTCGATGCCGTCAGCCACCGGTGTCAGGCCTCGACCCTGCGCTTCAGTTCACGCATGGCCGTCGAGACGATGCGCGCCTCCGCCCGGCGCTTGACGAAGCCCGGGAGCGGCACTGCGAGCTCGATCTCGAGCTCGTAGGTGACCGTGGTCGGCCCGGCGTCGGCGTCGGCGTCGGCGTCGGCGTCGGCGTCGGCGTCGAAGCAGTAGACCCCATCGCAGGATCGCATGATGTCGCCTTCAGCGAGCGACCAACGCATCTCGCGCGGAAGATCGGCGAAATCGTAGGTGAGCGTGTACGACGCGGTTCGTCCGAACGCCTCGGCCCGATAACGCACCGAAAGCCCTCGGCCCTCGTCATCGCGTTCGGTGATGACAGCCTCGCTCATGTCGGCGGCCCACTCGGGGTAGCGCTCGAAATCGAGGACCACGTCGAGACAGTCCGCCACTCCGGCCGCGATGGTGGTGGACGCAACCGCTTTCTCTGTCATCGGGCGTGTTCCCTCATCGATCCTCATTCTTGTCGATCCTCGGGCTTGTCGGAGCGATTGCGCTCGCCGGCTGGGACCCGGTCGGGGTACACACCGTTACGCGCTGCCCACAAGCCAGCCAAGCCGAGACCGAGCATCGGTACGAGGATCCCGAACGCGACGCCGGTGAAGGGTCGAATACTCGCCGCGACCAGACCGACGGCGGTCTGGATCGCGAGAAGTGCGCCAAATCGGTTCCGGACGCTCGCCGGTGCGCACCCGCCGGTGAGGAAGTAGAGCTGGGCCGGACCGATCTCGCATTCCCGGCTGCGCTGAACGGCCACGCCGAATGCCCAAAGACACGCCACCGAGCCCGCGACGAAGAGCACGGAGCTCGACGCGACGAGCAGACCGACCCAGGCCCCACCCAGGATCACCGCTGCCGCGGCCAACCCGGTGAAGGCGACGGTCGCGGCCGCGTCGACCGTGAGCAACAGGCCGCCGGGGAGCTCGTCCGATTCAGTCATGCGGATCCCCCGTGACCGCCACGGTCAGGACACCCACGACCGCAACCCGCTCGCCAGGTCCCCGGCCAGGCGATCGTACGAGTAGTGGGATTCGGCCCGGCTCCGTGATTCGGCCCCGAGCCGGCCGGCCAAGGTGGGATCGGAGAGGATCTGGGAGATCGCTCGGGATGCGGCAGCCGGATCGTTGGCTGGATCGATGACGAAGCCGGTCTCTTCGTGATCGACCGCCTCCGCCGATCCTCCGCTGGCTCCGGCGACCTGGGGCACGCCACAGGCTGCAGCCTCGAGGAAGACGATGCCGAATCCCTCCTGCTCGAGCCCGAACCAGCGGTTCCGGCAGAGCATGGCGAACACGTCCGCGCACCCGTAGAGCAGCGGGAGTCGGTCGTCGCCGACCCGGCCGAGGAAGCGGGTGGGGGAACCGTGTCGATCGGCCAGTCGCTCGAGTCGTCCCCGATCCCGGCCGTGGCCGGCGATGGCCAGGCCGACATCGGGGATCCGATCGGCCACACCGGCCACGGCTCGGATCAGGACGTCCATCCCCTTGCGGGGAACCAGACGGCTCACGCTGACCACCAGTGGAGCGTCTGGATCGAGTCCGAACTCGACTCGAGCTTCGGCCCGCCGGGAGGCGTCGAGTGGCACGAACCGCTCGGTGTCGACCCCCGGGGGCACCACGACGATCGGGAGCTCTCGCCCCGCGGCCCGACGCGCCTCGGCGGCCGGGTAGTGACCGGCCGCCACGACCAGTTCGGCGCCGCGCAACGTGCGGCGCAGATCCAACTGCACCCCGGGCAATCGGCCCGGGACGGTCACCTCGGCTCCGTGCACGACGACCCCGTACGGCCGTTCCAGACCCGGTCCGAGGTGGCCCAGCGGAAGCGCCGGATCGAGCACGACCAGATCGGCACCGACCTGATCGGCGAGGGCGTCGATCCGACGGCTGAGCGACCGCGTGGGGAGCAACACCGGTTCCCGGGTGCGCTCGACCCGAAAGGCCTGCTCGTCGTCCCAGGCCGGACTGTCGGCGTGTGGCGTGGTCAGCACCGTGAAGGAGTCGGGGTCGAGTCGTCGCCACAGCTCCCAGAGATAGGACTGGATACCGCCCAGTTTGGGCGGGAAGTCGTTGGTGACCAGAAGGTGGTGCATGGTGAGAGCTCGTGTCTATCGCGGTGGCCACCGGTGCGGCCACCGGATCATGACATCCCGGCGTCGAGCTCGTCTCGGACCGAGGGATCGGCATCATCGGCAACGACCGAGAGAAGCCGGTCCAGGCCGAGGAGTCTCGCAGCCCACACGGCGTGGGAGCGCACGACTGCATCAGCATGGCGGAGGGCAAGATCGACTGCGGTGATGACCACCGGGTGGTCGGGGTCACCGACGTTACCGAGCACGACCAACAGGTTCCGACGGACGTATCGGACCTGGCGCCCGGGGATGTACCAGTGGCCGACCGCCTCCATCAACGCGTCGTCGTCGAGATCCAGTAGGGCGACGACGTCGAGCCACGCCCCCGATTGGGCGGCGGCCCCCGATCGACCGGCCCGGCTGGGAGGGCACACGACCTGGCAATCGTCGCAGCCGTAGATCCGATCGCCGAGAGCGACGCGGAACTCGCGGGGGAACGCGCCGCGAGCCTGCAGCAGCCATGTGAGGCATCGGCGCGCGTCGAGAACACCCGGCTCGTCCAGCGCCCCGGTCGGGCAGGAGTCGAGGCATCGGCGGCAGCCACCGCAGCCGTCGGCGACCGGGCCATCGGTCCCGGGAAGCCCGGCGTCGGTGAGTACGGATCCGAGGAGGTGCCAACTCCCCCCGTCGGGCAACAGCAGCGTCGTGTTCTTCCCCCACCAACCCAGACCAGCCCGGTGGGCGGCAGCCCGATCCACGAGTGCGTTGTCGTCCATGAGAACGCGGGCTCGGTGGCCATCGGCGCGGAGCCGATCGGCGATCGCATCCAGTGCAGTCCGGAATGCGGCATACGGGTTGCCACGAGCGAAGCGAGCCACGCGGCCGGCAGCCGCCAGCGGCGGCGGCTCGCCGTCGGGCCCGCCGTAGGCCCAAGCACCGACGATCATGGACGCCGCCTCCGGCAGCGACACGGTCGGGGTGGTTGCCCGCTCGGGGTTGCGGTACGTGAACTGCATTCCGGCGGAGAGACCGCTGTCGCGACGCCGCTCGAGGTGGCCGCGGGTCTCGGGGAAGGGTGCCGCCGACGTGACACCGACAGATGACAACCCGACGGTCCGGGCGAAGCTCAGCAGATCGTCCCGGTAGTTTCGATCGCTCGGACTGGCCACACTGCATGCTCGCGCACCCCCACGGGTTGGGACCTCACCCCCACCGGATCTGATGCCGCAGCGGTGGTGCCAGCCCGGCCGACCGCAGCGTCTTCAGCGCTCGCCACTCGTCGGCGTCGATCACCAGGGCGTCATCGGGCTCCCGACGGCAGAGAAACGTCACGACACAGTCATCGCATGCAGCGGTGCCCTTCATGGCGCAGGAGTCACAGGAGATTCGTAGCGGTTCGTCCATGACCGTGAGTATGAGCGAGGGGTGCGACACCGGAGCCCCGCCCGCAGCGTCCCGACCTTCAGTCGGCCTCTTCGACCGTGCCCGTCGGACCGCACCAGCGACACGTCACGCTCTCGATCGTCTCGTCGAGGAGGTCCTCCTGTTCGATCTCGAGTTCACCGCCGACCGAGTAGTGGTGGTAGGCGCGCGTTCGTCGAGTCGCCACCACGTCGAAGCGGGTCAGATTCCCGCACGTCGTACACCGATACCGAGCTACCGCCACGAGACGGAGGCTATCGGCCCGGCCCGTTGCGCCTGAGTGCGTTATTCGGGGTCTGTCCCCGGATAACGCACTCGTCGTCGTGGATGAGCTCCGGGGGATGGACAACGCAGGGGTTGCCCCTCGAACACATGTTTGCTAGAACACGTGTTCGATGCGCTCCGGTGTCGTTTCCTCTCCTCGGCCGACGGCCCACCAGGCCAGCTTCGACGACCTCGGCCGGCCGCTGCACGAGGTCCGCTTCTGCGTTCTCGACCTCGAGACGACCGGGGGCGATGCTCGGACCTGCGCCATCACCGAGGTCGGCGCGGCGCTGTACTCGGGCGGAGAGCTCCTCGGCACGTTCCAGACCCTGATCAATCCCGGTCAGACAATCCCGCCACGAATCGTCGTGCTCACGGGGATCTCCGAGGCCATGGTCGTCACCGCGCCCGCCATCGACACCGTGCTCCCCTCACTGCTCGAGTTCATCGGTGATGCCGTCGTCGTCGGTCACAACATCCGGTTCGACGTGTCGTTCCTGAATGCGGCACTCCAGCAGTGCGATCGCCCCCGCCTCATGAACACCACGCTAGACACCCTCACCCTCGCCCGTCGGCTCCTCAGCGACGAGGTACCCGACCACAAGCTCGGCACGCTGGCCAGCCGACTCAATCTGCCCAACCGCCCCAGCCATCGCGCCCTCGACGATGCCCGGGCGACGGCGGACCTGCTCCACGCCCTCCTCGAGCGGGTCGGTTCGATGGGCATCACCGGCTTGGACGACCTCCTGGCGCTGCCGACCATCAAGGGGCACCCCCAGCTCAGCAAGCTCGCGCTGACCGAACACCTGCCCCGAGAGCCCGGCGTGTATCTCTTCCGTGACCGGAGAGACCGCGTGTTGTACGTCGGCAAGGCCACCAACCTCCGATCCCGGGTCCGCTCGTACTTCTCCGGCGACACCCGCCGAAAGGTGCCGCAACTCCTCCGCGAGACCAGCCGGGTCGATCACATCGAGTGCCCGGCCCCGCTCGAGGCCGACGTGCTCGAGACGCGGCTGATCCACGAGCACGAGCCCCGTTTCAACCGCGACGGCAAACGATGGAGGTCATACCGCTACCTGAAACTCACGCTGAACGAGGCGTTCCCTAGGCTCTCGATCGTCCGTGCCATCAAGCCCGACGGCGGCTTCTATGTGGGCCCGATCGGCTCCACCCGGGCCGCCCGGAAAGTCCAGGAGGCGATCGAGACCGCCGTGCCGATCCGACGCTGCACCGGGGATCCTCGGCGGAGCAAACGGTCCTCCGCCTGCGTACCCGCCCAGCTCGGTGTCGCGATGTGCCCCTGCGCCGGTGGCATCGAGCCCGAGCAGTATCGACCCGTCGCCGAGCGGGTGCGGCGCGGTCTGACCGAGGATCCATCGCTCCTGCTCGCCCCGCTCGACCGCCGGATGACCCAGCTCGCCGAAGAAGCCCGATTCGAAGAGGCCGCCGCCACCCGGGATCGGGCCCAGGCGTTGGCCCGCACCCTGACGCGTCAGCGTCGCTTCGATGCCCTCCGCAGCGCCGGCACCATCCGGGTCGAGCTGCCCGGCCAGGGCGGGGCGGAGGTGTCGGCCGGCCGGTTGATCTCGGCATGGACCGAGGACGGTCAACCCCGCCTCGCTTTCGACCCCGACGAACCGACAAACGGCCCTGACCGTCCGATCCGAGCCGACGAGGTCGACGAGCTGCGCTGCATCGTCAGCTGGCTCGATCGCCGCGCTCACCGAATTCGCCTCGTCCATGCCGACCACCCCCTGGTCTCACCGCTCCCCCGCCTGCCCGACTTCGTTCCCACCGAAGCGGGCGGCGCAACCGACCGGTAGGATCGCAACGTGAATGTGCTGCTTCTCCTGGTGCTGATCATCATGTGGATGGTCGCCGTCGCCGTCGGCTTGGCGCTGTTCGCCGCCCACCGGGTGAAGCGCCGAAACCGGGTGAGTCCCAAGGCCTCCTCCCCCGCTCCCACCAGCTGGCTTGCCTCACCCAGCCCGGCAGCCCGAATGCACCGGCGGCTGATCGCCTCGTGCCGTAGGTCCCAGACCATCGCGGCTCGACCTGGAGCGTCTCCCCAGGTCGGTCGCCTGGCCGGAGAGCTCGAGACCGAGGCGCTGGCCATCGACGATCAGCTCGCCATCGTCGCCGCCCTCCCGGCCGCGGACCGTCGACCCCGCCTCGGGGAGCTCGCGGTCAAGGTCCGACAGGTCGAATCGCTGGCCCAGCGTCTGGCCACGGCCGCCCTGCCGCCCGATGCCGTGCCTGGTCCCATTCCCGAGCCGGTCGGCCTGCAGAAGCTGGCCGAAGAGCTCGACGCCATCGAAGCCGCCCGTCACGAGGTCGAACGGGCCGAGCGGGGCGACACGAGCCGCCGCTGACCGGCTGCCGCAGGGGCCGGGCGTTGTTCAGCTCGGGCCGAGAGCGTCGGTCCGCTCGACCAGGCGCCGGTACAGATCCTCGACTTTTCCCTCGGCCAGCGCCGCCGCGCCGACCTCGACGCCGTCGGCCAGGGTGTCGGCCACGCCCGCCACCACCAGCCCGGCGGCCCCGTTCAAGAGCGCGAGATCCGACTCGGGCCCGCGCTCGCCGCGCAGCATCGAATGAAACAACTCGGCGTTGCGGTCCGGGTCACCACCCCGGATGTCGGAGGCGTCGTGCGTGGCGAGGCCGGCATCGCCTGGCGTGACCGTTCGCTCGTCGACCTGGCCGTCGGCCACGATCCAGACCGTGCTGGGGCCGGTGACGGTGAGCTCGTCGAGTCCGTCGCTGCCATGGACGACCCATGCGTGCGGACTACCTCGCTCGGCCAGCACGCCGGCCACCAGCGGCCCCAGCTCGGGCTTGCTGACCCCGATGACCTGCCGGGTGAGCCCCCCCGGATGGGAGAGCGGGCCCAGGATGTTGAACACCGACGGAATGCCCAGTGCCGCTCGCACCGGACCGGCGTGGCGCATGGCCGGGTGGAAGACCCGGGCGAAGGCGAAGCCGAGCCCCAGATCCTCCACGCAGCCCGCGACGCCATCCGGCCCGAGCTCGACGGCGATCCCGAGGGCATCCAGGAGATCCGTGCTCCCGCTGGAGGAGGAGGCCTTTCGATTGCCGTGCTTGCACACCGTGGCTCCGGCGGCAGCGGCGACGAAGCTGGCCATCGTCGAGACATTGACAGCGTTGGATCGTCGGCGTATCGAGCCCCCGGTGCCCACGATGTCGATCGTCGTGTCGGGGATGTCGAGCGGCTGAGCGGCGGCCATCATTGCATCGACCATCCCGGCCACCTCGGCGACACTCTCGCCCTTGGTGCGGAGCGCGGCGATGAGTGCTGCCAGTTGGACCGGTTCCGCCTCCCCGGTGAGCACCTGCGTCAGGGCCGCCTCCGCTTCGGCCGCGGTCAGATCCTTGCGGGCCGTCGTCCGGTGCAGTACTTCGGGCCAGCCGATGAATTCGGTCATTGCTCCCCCTGGCGATCTGCGGGTTGGCGGGACCCTACTGCTCCCGCCGGGGACCGATGCTCTCGCCGCGTCAGGCGCTACGCCGACGGCGACGGATGATGCGCCGACGCTCGAGAGCGGTGTGGCCACCCCAGACGCCGTCCTTCTCGCGCGCGGCCAACGCGTACTCGAGGCACTGCTGGTGAACGTCGCAGGCCTCACAGATGGTCTTGGCCGCGTCGGTGGCCGCACCGTCGTCGTCGGCCGGGTAGAAGAGCGTCGGGTCGAGCCCGATGCACGACGCTCGGGAGCGCCACGGCTGGGCGGAGAGGAGAGTGGTCAATGGTCGGGTTTCGCGTGAAGACAACTGAGAATCGATATCGGGGAAGGGAGCAGCCAGCAGGTGTACTCCGCCGTTCGGCCCGCTCCCGGGGGTGAGAGGCCGATTCTTGCCAAGCACCGGCCCCCCTGCAAAACCGGACCGCACCGCCGGGCGGGCCTCGGTTATTCGCGGAGGTCCGTCAGGAGCTCGGCCACGGTCTCGGCCGGCAGGATCTGCGAATGGTCGTAGTGCTCATGGGCCACCCGCAGCGTCACGGCTCCGTCAGCGAACTGCTCGACCTGATCAGCGTCGAGCTCCCAGCGGATGTAGTGGACCGCGGCCGTGACTTCTTCTCGGGTGAGCCGGCTCTCGTGTTCGTCCTCGGGCAGACACGAGACGGTCGTGTCGCCGAAGTGCAGCTCGATCGCCCGCTCGATACCGACCAGCCGAGGAAGCCACTCGCGGAGACCCTGGTCGGAGGTGAGCTCGATGAAGAGCGTGGCCGAGAGGGTGCCGGGCTCGGGGATCAGCGCGTTGTAGGCCCGCAGCTCACCCTCGATCGCTTCGTCCGACGTCAGCTTCTCGACGCGCGCCATCTCCTGGATCTGAAACCGTATGGTCTCGCGGTTCTCGAAGATGATCGTCACGAACGGCCCGACCGAGACCCGGCGGCGCTTCTTCAGCTCGATGATCCGGCGCACAGCGTCGTCTCGGTCGCGTTCGTAGGCTCGCACGTCAGCGATGTCGGACAACCGCAGCGCCCGACTCATGGCCGGTCCTCGGGATCGCCGAGGCCATAGGCACGGGCCAGGATCTCCATGGGGTGCGACGGGGTGACACCGACCTCTTCGACGATGCCGCCGTTCGCCAGGTTGCAGTCCCCGGCGATCGCCTCTGCGTCGGCCTTCTCGATCGCCCGACCGAGCTTGCCGCCGTACTTCCGGGCCACTTCGTAGTTCTCGGCTCGGAGACCCCAGGTGCCGTCGATCCCGGAGCACTCGGCGATCACCGACACCTCTGCACCCGTCTTCTTGAGCAGGTCTCGGCTCTTCAGGCCGACGTTCTGAGCACGGAGGTGACAGGGGGCGTGATAGGCGATGGACTCGGGAACGTCCCCGTCGAAGTCGAGATCGAGCTCGGTGCCGTCACCCTTGTGGATCGTGTCCCACAGGTACTCGGAACTGTCCATGGTGTGAGCCGCGACCAACTCGGCGTCGGGCCCACCGATGTAGTCGACGTAGTCGTTCTTCAGGACGTAGCCACAGGTGGGCTGGGGCACGACGATGGCGAGGTCGTCGCCGTTCGCCCGGCCCGAGCGGACGGCCTGGGACAGGACCTCGATGTTGGTGCGGGCGTTCTTGCGGAACCGGTCGACGTCACCCTGGTGGAGGAACGGAGCACCACAACAGACCTGACCCTCGGGCAGCGTGCACTCCACACCGTTGCGCTCGTAGACCTCGACCAGCGCTCGACCGACCGATCCGGCCTGGTACTCGACTATGCAGGTGGGAAACAGGGCGACCGTGGCTTGCTTGTCGGCTGATCGGGTGGTCCGACGTTTGCGAAACCACGTGGAGAAACGGGTGCGGTTGTAGGGCGGGAGGACGCGCCTGGCCGCGATGCCGACCGTCTTCTCCATGAGCCTACGGGTTGCCGACTCGGGGGTGGAGATGGCCCTGTTGGCCAACGGAGCCGCGCTGGTGCTGAGCTTGCCAACCAGATCGGTGTTGCCCAACGCCTGGTCGGTCAGCTTGGTGCCGATCGAACGCTTCTCATCGCGGAAGGCGACCTGTTCGGCCCGCATCATGAGCCGGGGGAAGTCCAGGTTCCACTCGTGGAGCTCGGGCACGTAGGGACAGTTGACGTAGCAGAGCTTGCACTGCCAGCAGCCGTCGACCACCGCGTCCTGTTCGGCCCGCGTCATCTTCTCGGTGTCCTGGTCGTCGTGCTGATCCACGGCAGCGAACAGGACGGGGAACGAATCACAGAACTTGAAACAGAGCCGGCAGCCGTGACACAGGTCGAAGACCCGGTTCATCTCCTCGCGGAGATCGCCGTCATCGAAGTACTTGGGGTGGAACGGGTCGTACGTGGTGGTCATCGCAGCACCAGGCTCCTTCGCGTCGGTGATCGGCGGCGAGCCTCCGGGGTCACGCCGGATGGGCCGGTGTGACCCCGGGTCGGACTCACGGGTCGGGGGACGGCATCGATGAGCCGTCCCCTCGGGTCAGGAGATGTCGGCCAGGCCCTCGCCGAACCGACCGGCGTGGCTCTTCTCGGCTCGGGCGAGGGTCTCGAGCCACTCGGCGATCTCCTCGAAGCCCTCGTCGCGGGCGGTCTTGGCGAAGCCGGGGTACATCTCGGTGTACTCGTAGGTCTCGCCGGCGATGGCGGCCTTGAGGTTGTCCTCGGTCGGCCCGATCGGCTCGCCCGTCGCCGGATCGCCGACCTCGGCGATGTAGGCGAGGTGGCCGTGTGCATGACCGGTCTCACCCTCGGCGACCGAGCGGAACAGTGCGGCGGTGTCGGGGTAGCCCTCGACGTCGGCCTTCTGCGCGAAGTAGAGGTAACGGCGATTGGCCTGGCTCTCGCCGGCGAACGCGTCCTTCAGGTTGTCCAGGGTCTGGGATCCGTTGAGATCTGGCATGAATTGTGTGCTCCTCGTGAGTTGATTGGCTAGGACTTCGTGGGACCCGGGTTGGTCGTCGATTCGGCGGCACATGCAGGACACAGGCCGTGATAGACGATGTCGACCGAGGAGACCTCGAAGCCACAGATGGCATCGGGGGGAACCCCGATACCGGGAGCCGCGTTCCAGACGTCCTCGATCTGCTCACACCGACTGCACACCACGTGGTGGTGAGCGCCGGTGGTCAGATCGAATCGAGTCGAACCGCGACCCACATCGATGCCCCGCACGGCCCCGACCGCTTCAAGCTCGTGCAACGCCTGATAGACGGTGCGGAGCGACAGCGAAGGGAGACTCGTTCGGGCCGCACGCCAGATCACTTCTGCCGTAGCATGACCATCTCCCTCAGCGAGGGCGACGGCCACGGCGCGACGCTGAGCGGTGATCTTGCGACCACCGGAGCGCAGCGCTTCCAGAAGGAGATCGGGCGTCATCGCCGATGATCCTAGCCTCAATCAACAATCGTTGTTGGTTCCAGGCTCACGATTTTCCGGGACCAGGCGATCGCCGTCCTCTGGGCAGCCACCAGCCCGGCGCACCTAGAGTGAGGAGCTTGAGATCCGCGACCTTCGACCGTGCCGAACACATCGAGGCGCTCGGCTCCGAGCGGTTCGACATCCTGGTCGTGGGCGGTGGGATCACCGGGTGTGGCGTCGCCCTCGACGCCGCCAGCCGAGGGCTGCGGGTCGCTCTCGTCGAGCGGGACGACTTCGCATCGGGCACCTCGTCGAAGTCGTCGAAACTGGTCCACGGCGGACTCCGCTACCTCCAGCAGGGTGATGTCCGACTCGTGTACGAGGCGCTCCGCGAGCGGAGACGGCTGTTGAAGAACGCGCCCCACCTCGTGTCGATTCAGCCCTTCCTCCTTCCGATCTTCACCAGGGACGGTCTCATCAACAGCAAGCTGTCGCGGGCTCTGGGCATGGCCATGTGGATGTACGACCTCACCGGCGGCTGGCGCATCGGGAAACGTCATCGCCGCCTCAAGGCCGAGGCAGCGCTGGCCCGGATGCCAACGCTGCGGTCTGACCGCCTCGCCGCCGGCTACCTCTTCTACGACTGCCGAGCCGACGACGCCCGGCTCACGCTGACCCTGGCCCGCACCGCGGCGCTCGACCACGGTGCGGTCGTCGTGAACCGAGCGAAGGTCACCGGACTGCGCCACGGCCCCGACGGGAACGTCACAGGGGCCGAGGTCCATGTCGACGGAACGGCTGTGGCCGTCGATGCCTCGGCGGTCATCAACGCCACCGGCGTATGGGTCGACGACCTCCGAACCATGGACGAGGGACGCGATCCCGACATGATCCGCCCGGCCAAGGGAATGCACGTCACCGTGCCGTGGGACCGCGTCCGCAACGAAACCGCCGTGATCCTCCCGGTGCCCAACGACAAGCGCTCGATCTTCATCGTGCGCGAAGGCGACCTGGCGTACATCGGCACCACAGACACCGATTACGACGGACCGCTCGACGACCCCCAGTGCACACCCGAGGACGTCGACTACCTCATCTCGACGGTCAATGCTTGGTCCACCGTCGAGATCAGCCGTTCCGACGTCGTCGGCACCTGGGCCGGCCTCCGACCCCTCGTGAACGCGGCCAAGAGCGAACGAACCGCCGATCTCAGTCGCCGCCATTCGATCGTGACCTCCGAGCGTGGCCTCGTCACCGTCACGGGCGGCAAGCTCACGACCTACCGGGAGATGGCAGCCGACACCGTCGACGCGGCCCTCCCGCTCCTCCCCGATGATGTCTCCGCCGGGCGGTCGCGCACCAAGCGTCTGCCGCTCCGCGGACACGACCACCGGGGAGAGCTCGACCGCTGGGCCCGCCGAGGCATCGTTTCCGACGCAACCGTGGCCCATCTCGACAGGCGTTTCGGTGGCGATGCCCGCGTCCTCCTGGCCATGGTCGAAGGCCACGCCTCGTTGGGTGACCCCCTGGTGCCGGGACTCCCCTACCTCCGGGCCGAGGCGGTCTACGCCGCCCGCCACGAGATGGCCAACACCGTCGACGACGTCCTCTCGCGCCGA
This sequence comes from uncultured Acidimicrobiales bacterium, assembly GCA_963695075.1. Taxonomy (GTDB): domain Bacteria; phylum Actinomycetota; class Acidimicrobiia; order Acidimicrobiales; family CAWCAL01; genus CAWCAL01. Next base: position 195,862 of record CAVOFR010000001.1, on the reverse strand, counting down.
ACCCGAGCTCGCCTCTGGGCTCGCGACGATTCGTCCGACGCCGCCGCCGACGTCGCCGAGCTCATCGGTGGTGTGCTCGGCTGGGACGAAACCGAGCGCGAGGAACAGATCGCCGCCTACCGGCGGGCCGTGGTGGCCGAACGGGCGGCCCCCAACCTGCCCGAGACCCATCTGGCCGACCTGATCGGAGCCTGACGCCATGAGCCCAGAACTGGGGCCCGGCGCCCCGACCCCGCCGATCGCCCTCTCCGGCGAGCCCGCCGCCACGACCGCTACGGCCAAGGAGGGCGTCGCGGTGGAAGCCGACCTCATCGAGCAGCTCCGCGGGACGGGCGCCTCGGTCGAGACCGATGCCGGGTCGCGGGCCGAACACGCCCGTGACTGGTGGCCGCTGGCGATGACCTGGGCGCTCGACAACCGCGTCCTGGCCCTCCCCGGGGCTGTCGTTTTCCCCACGTCGGTCGGCCAGGTCCAGGCCATCGCCCGGATCTGCAATGACCACCACATCCCCCTGACCGCTGCCGCTGGGCGCTCCGGCGTCTGCGGGTCCTCGGTCCCCGCCCGGGGCGGGATCGTCATCGACTTCTGCGCCATGACCGGCATCACCTCGGTCGACAGCACGTCGATGATCCTCGACGTCGCTCCCGGCACGTTCGGCGACCTGCTCGAAGCCGAGCTCCGAGACACCCACGGCCTCACGCTGGGCCACTGGCCCCAGAGCATCGCCCTGTCCACCGTCGGCGGCTGGCTCGCGTGCCGCGGCGCCGGACAGTTGTCCAACCGCTACGGGAAGATCGAGGACATGGTCGTCGGCCTCGATGTGGTACTGGCCGACGGCCGCCTCATCCGGACCGGCGGCAACGCCCGTGCCGCTATCGGCCCCGACCTGAACCAGCTCTTCGTGGGTTCCGAGGGCACCCTGGGTCTCATCGTCGGAGCCCGGCTGCGCGTTCATCCGGTCCCGACCGCGACCCGCTCCGCCGCATTCGGTTTCGATTCGTTCGCATCCGGACTCGACGCCTGCCGAGCCATGACCCAGGCCGGCGCCGCCCCCGCCGTCATGCGCCTCTACGACGCGGTCGAGAGCGATCGCAACTACGGCACCGGCCCCGATCACGCCGTCCTGCTGCTCATGGACGAGGGCCAAGGCGACCTGGTGGGCACCCGAATGGACATGGCCGAAGCCGCATGCGACGGCGCGGAGCCGCTCGATGCGGGTCTCGTAGACCAGTGGATGGGTCACCGCAACGAGGTCTCGGCCCTGGAGCAACTGATCTCGGGCGGCCTGGTCGTGGACACCATGGAGATCACCGGATCCTGGGCCGCCCTTCCCCGCATCTACGACGACACCATCGCGGCGATCGGGGGCACCGACGGGACCCTGGCCGTCTCGTCCCATCAGTCCCACGCCTACCAGGACGGGGCCTGCCTCTACTTCACCTTCGCCGGCAAGCCTCCCGCCGGCGGGAAGGACCGCTACTACCGGGCGGTGTGGGACGCCGGGACCCGGGCGGTCCTCGGACACGGCGGATCGCTCAGCCACCATCACGGCATCGGCGTCAACCGGGCCCGGTTCGTGCCCGAGGCGCTCGGCGACGCGTTCGACGTACTCGTCTCCCTCAAACGGTCTCTCGACCCTCACGGGATCCTGAATCCGGGAAAGCTGGGTCTCCCCGACCCGTTCGGCTCCGCCCCGCCGTGGGACTGAGGGGCCCCGCACGCGGGCGTGACGACGTGACGGGAGCGGCATGACCATCAACTGGGGAGCGCTCGTCAACGGAGCGGCGGCCGGTCTGCTCATCGCCGGTCCGGCCGCGGTGATCGGCACACTGATAACCCGGAACGGTGCCGGTGCCGGGGTCGTGGCCCTGTTCGTGCTGGCCATCGCGTTCGGCCTGATGACCGCCGGCTTCGGCGCCGCTCGTATCGAGCGCACCACTCCGCTCCAGCACGCGGCGCTCGCCCCCGTCATCGCCTATGTCCTCCTCCAGGTGGTCCTCCACCTCCGCCGCCTCGCGGCCGGCGATCCCGTCGACCTCTGGCGCTACCCGGTCTTCGGGATCCTCGCCTCGTCGCTCGGGGTCGTCGGGGGGATGGTGGCCAACCGTTGGATGGTCGGCGAGGATCGGAAGGCCCGATCCGGGACGGAGGGGGAACCGTGACATCGCGTCTGCTGGTGATCGACCTCGGGACCAGTTCGGTCCGCGCCGCCGTCGTGGCCGCGGACGGAACCGTGTCCCACGAAGAGGTCCGCGCCGCCCTTCCCGTCACGCCTGCTCCGGGCCTGGTCGAGTTCGACGCGATCGCGGTGGCCGAAGCGGCGCTCGACGCGGCTCGAACCACCCTCGCCGCAGCCGGTCCGGTCGTCGGTGTCGGGGTGGCCAATCAGCGGGCCTCCACCGTGGTCTGGGACGCCGATACCGGTGAACCGGTCGCTCCGGCGATCGGCTGGCAGGACCTCCGCACCGTCGGGGACTGCCTCGTCCTGCAGGCCGATGGGCTGCGGCTGGCACCGAACCAGTCGGCCACGAAGCTGTCGCATCTGCTCGATCTGCACGATCCGGACCGCTCCCGGAACCTCCGGTTCGGCACCATGGACACATGGATCGTCTGGCTTCTCTCCGAAGGCCGGACCCACATCACCGACCGGACCAACGTGGCCGTCACAGGCCTCGTCGAGAACGGGCGGCCGACCTGGGACTCGACCGTCCTCGACCGGCTGAACATCCCGACCGCGATGCTGCCCTCGATCGTCGACTCGACCGGAAAGGTCGCCGAGGCGACCGTTCTGGACGGTGCGCCGCCGATCTCCGGTATCGCGGGCGACCAGCAGGCCTCGCTCATCGGTCAGGGCGCGGTCCGGCCGGGCATGGCGAAGATCACATTCGGCACCGGCGGCATGCTCGACGTCTGCGTGGGCCCGGATCGTCCGTCGTTCGACGTCAGCGGTCAGCACGGCACGTTCCCGATAGTGGCGTGGCAGGAACGGGGCCGACCGGTGTGGGGCCTCGAGGCGATCATGCTGGCGGCGGGTACCAACGTCGAGTGGCTGCGGGACGACCTCGGCGTGCTCGCCTCGGCCGCCGAGAGCCACGAGATCGCGGCGGCCTGTGATGACACCGATGGTGTGGTGTTCGTGCCGGCGCTCCTCGGGCTGGGAACGCCGCGCTGGGACTACGGCGCTCGGGGCACGCTGTTGGGCGTGACCCGCGGCACGGGGCGCCCCCAACTGGTGCGCGCCGTCCTGGAAGGCGTCGCCGAGAGCGGGGCCGATCTGGTCGAGGCCGCCGAGGCCGACGCGGGGATCGACATCCCGGCGCTGCGGGTGGACGGCGGCATGAGCCAGAACCGTACGTTCTGTCAAGCGCTCGCCGACGCGGCGCAGCGACCTGTCGAGGTGTCACCGATCACCGAGGCGACCACCATGGGCGCCGCCTATCTGGCCGGCCTCGCCACCGGCATGTGGGCCGGCTTCGAGGAGATCGCCGAGCTGTGGTCGCCGGCCGTGGTGGTCGACCCGGGTCCGGCCACCGACCGGGACCGGTGGCGCGAGGCGGTCGATCGATCGGCCCGATGGCACAGCGACCTCTCCGCCGTCGAGTTCTGAGCGGCGACCGCCCCGAAATCTGGGCGCTCCCCGGCCGTGACGCCGAATTTTGGGCAGATACCGGTGTATGTGAGGGGCCGTTGCCCAAAGTTCGGAGGAGCTGGCACACTGGGGATCGACGGTGAGTCGGCCGGGTGACCGCGGCTCGGGATCCCGCCCGCGGGGTCGTCGGGTCGAGGAAGGTCGGGGCTCCACAGAGCGATGTGCTGGCTAACGGCCAGTCGAGGTGACTCGCAGGAAAGTGCCACAGAGAACAGACCGCCTATGGCCCCCTCCTCGGAGGGGGATCAGGTAAGGGTGAAACGGTGCGGTAAGAGCGCACCAGCACCCCGGGCGACCGGGGTGGCTCGGTAAACCCCACATGGAGCAAGGCCAAGCGTGGGACATGGGCTGCTCGTCCGGTGCTTCGGCACCAAGTCCCCAGGTGGGCCGCACAGATGGATGGTCACACAGGGAGATCCCGGCAATGGACTCCTGGACAGAACCCCGCCTACAGGCCGACTCACCGTCACCGGCCCTGAGTTTCAGGGGGAATCCCAAGGGGCACAGGGGATCCGGGGTCCGCTGGCTTTCGCACGGACACTCACGATTTCGTCCGGTCTCGTCCTCACCGTTGCCATCGCGTTGTCACGGCGTCGAGACCATGCGTCGTTGTCCGGTGGCCCGAGAGTGGGCCCGTCGTCCACTGCGGGTGAACGGGGAGGCATCGCGCAGAACGGATGATGCGGATCGCATCGCCGTCCTGGAAAATGAAGATCGATCCTGCGATCGTGGCTCATCACGCCATCGACCACCACGCCACCTACCACAGGGAGAAGTCATGGGTGTCCCGAAGACCTCCCAGCGTGACCCACGCTGGTCGCTCGAGAGTCGGCGCGAGCCCAAGGTAGCGCGGGCTGCTGCCGGTCGGGGCCGGCGTGAGTCGGTGCCGCTCGATGAGCACGCAGATCTCGTCGTTCCCGATGATCGAGCCAGCGCTCTGGCGATCCTGCAGGCCCAGGACGCGAACCGACTTCAGGATCTCGTGCCGATCCGATACGGGCGGATGTTGGCCACACCGTTCACGTTCCTGCGCGGGTCGGCGGCGGTCATGGCAGCCGATCTGGCGGCGGGTCCGCGGACCGACATCACCGTGCAATTGTGCGGTGACGCTCATTTGTCGAACTTCGGGATGTTCTCCTCACCCGAACGCCGTCTCGTGTTCGACATCAACGACTTCGACGAGACGCTTCCGGGACCCTTCGAATGGGACGTCAAGCGACTCGCGGCCAGCGTCGTGGTGGCGGGCCGGAACAACCATTTCGACAAGAAGACCAGTCGGAAGATCGCGCGGGCAGCGACCTCCGAGTATCGCCGGGCGATCCAGACCGCGGCGGCGATGAACCCACTCGATCTCTTCTACTACCGGCTGGATGTCGAGGAGCTGGCCACGACGCTCGCCACGGCGAAGAGCGATCGGCGCCGTCTGGCGAAGACGCGCAGGAAGTCGGCGAAGAAGAACAGCCTCGGGGCGCTGGGCAAGCTCACCGACGTGGTCCACGGTCGCCGCGTGATCGTGTCGAACCCGCCTTTGATCGTGGCGATGACCGATGCGCAACGCCGGGAGGAGATGACGCGGATCGATGGGTTCTTCGACGACTACCGGGCAACGCTGAACGCCGACCGGCGCCAACTGATGGACCGCTACTCGCTGACGGACCTGGCACGCAAGGTGGTCGGCGTCGGCAGTGTTGGTACCCGATGTCTGATCGCGCTGTTCGAATCGGGCGACGGCGAACCGCTGTTCCTGCAGATCAAGGAGGCGGCGCCGTCGGTGCTCGAGGCGCACCTGGCGCCGAGCGGATTCGACCAGGAAGGCCACCGCGTCGTCGACGGCCAACGAAGGATCCAGGCGACACCGGACGCGCTCCTCGGGTGGGCCCGCTACGAGCGTGACGACGAATCGACCACCGACTTCTACGTCCGTCAACTCTGGGACGGCAAGGCGTCCGCTGACGTCGAGACCATGACGGCGAAGGTGATCCGACGCTATGCGATGGCCTGTGGAGCAGCGCTCGGACGCGCCCACGCCCGGTCCGGTGACGCGTCGATGATCTCCGGGTACATCGGCGACGACGACACCTTCGATCGGGCGGTAGCCCGGTTCGCCGAGGCCTATGCGGATCGCACCGAGCAGGACTACGACGAACTGATCGGTGCCGTCGACGACGGCCGGGTGCCCATCGTCCGCGACCTCTGACAGGGCGTGGATGTCGGAGCCCACACCTTCGGAAGCGGCCGAGCGGGTTCCGCTACCGTGTCGGGACCATGGGTACCCGGATCGGCGGCATCGACGTTCACCAGGTTCTCGTCGATGCGAAGACCGGTGTGCCGCGGGTGCGTTCGGGGATCGTCCGGCGGCGGCGCCTGACGAGCCTGCTCGCGGCCGGCGCGGACCTCCCGTTGGTCGTCGTGTCGGCGCCAGTCGGATATGGCAAGACGACGCTGCTCGTCGACTGGCTGGAACAGGATGATCGCGCAGTCGCGTGGGTGTCGTTGGACCGGACCGACGACGACGTCGCGACGCTGATGACATCGATCGTCACCGGGGTGAGGCGGGTGCGGAAGCTCGACCCCTCCCTCTCCCAGGAACTGGCTTCGCCCGACGTCTCGATACTAGGCCGTGTCGTGCCGGCGTTGGCGGCCTCGATCGGTGCGGTCGACGAGCCGCTCGTCATCGTGTTGGAACACCTCGACGAGGTCCGATCACTCGACTGCCGTGACGCGCTCCGGCTGCTCCTCGATCTCCTGCCCGAGCAGGTCCAGCTGGTCGTCTCCAGTCGCCGGGAGGTGTGGCTCGCCGGGGGTCGTCGGCGCGTGCACGGCGAGGTGCTCGAGATCGGTGCGCCCGATCTCGTCTTCGACGCTGTCGAGGCGGCGGAACTCCTCGATCTCCATGGGTTGGCACCGTCACCCGAACGGGTTCGTGGGTTGCTCGAGCGAACGGAGGGATGGCCCGCTGGTCTTGCGCTCCTGGCGCTCACCCAGCGCAGCGACTCGGCAATGATCGGTTCCAGCATCGCGCCGTCGTCGCCCGACCGGGCCGTGTCCGAACTCATCCGATCGGAGGTCCTGGCTGGGCTCCCACCAGAGGTCGCGCGCTTTCTGCATCGGACGGCGATCCTGGACGTGCTGAACCCCTCGCTTTGCGACGCGGTCGTCGGCTCGACCGACTCGGCGGCGATGTTGGACACCCTGATGAACGCGCGTCTGTTCGTCACGCCACTCGCCGGAGATGCCGGGTGGTATCGCTATCACCCGATGTTCAGGACGGCGCTGCTCGACGAGGCCAGCCGTTCCGGACTGGACGCCGTTCGGGAGCGCCACCTGCGCGCCGCTCGGTGGTGGGCGGCGGCCGGTTCGGTCGAGCGCACGATCGAACATGCTCGGGCAGGCGGAGATCTCACCATCGCCGCTGACGTGATCGTCACGGAGGTGCCGCGTGCGTACAACGACGGACGGTTGAGCGCTGTCAGGAGCTGGCTGGACCAACTCGGCGAGGAGATGATCGAACGGAATCCGGAACTGGCCGGACTGGTCGGCTGGCTCGAAGCATTGACTGGGAATGCCGTCGGAGCGCAGCGCTGGGCCGATCGCATCGAGCGCCTGACGTCCGCGGGTGACTCGGAGGACGAATCGTTCGTGTCGAGCCGTGCTGCGCTCCGGGCCTTTCTCTGTGCGCACGGCCTCGAGCAGATGGAAGCGGACGCGAGATCGGTCGTGACCGATGAGCCGGTCTGGTCTCTATGGCGGCCGGCTTCCCTGGGCTTTCTCGCGGTGGCCCGATGGCTGCAGGACGACGACGACGAGGCGTTCGCACTCCTTTCGGAGAGCATCGAGGTGACAACCAGCGTCGACGGATTCGACGACCCCGAGGCGCGCTACCTCGCCTACCGGGCGGTGCTGTCGATGGATCGGGGCGACTGGGAGAGTGCCGACCGCGACCTCAAGCTCGCCGTCTCGGTGGTCGATGGCGCACAGCTCGCCGAGTACGCCGTCAACTCGATCGTCGAGGCGGCCCGCGCCCGGCTGTTGCTCCAGCGCAACGAGACCGAGACGGGTCGGGTGTCGTTGTCCCGTGCAATGCGTTTGCGGACGTCGGTCACCTGGGTGAACCCGTGGGGTGCGGTGTGGTTGCGTCTCGAGATGGCCGATGCCCACCTGGTATTGAGCGATCCCGGGGCCGCCAGGACGCTGCTACAGGAGGTCGAAGGGGTCCTGTACCGGCGACCGAAACTCGGCCGCCTCGGCGCGCGAGCAGACGTGCTCCGACAGACGTTGAGCGAGTGGCCGACGAATCTGCACGGCACCGCACTGTCGACCGCCGAACTCCGTCTGCTGCCGTATCTGCAGACGCATCTCTCGCTCAAGGAGATCGGTGAACGGTTGTACGTGTCGAGGAACACGGTGAGCACCCAGGCCAACTCGATCTACCGGAAGCTGGCGGTGTCCGGTCGTAGCGAGGCGGTCGACCGGGCCCGGGAGCTGGGCCTGCTGGCGCCGAGCGTGCTCGGCTGACACCGGGAATCCACATCCGCCGGTCGATCCCGTCGGTGATCGGATCACCCAGATTGCATGATTCGGTTTCGGTGCGTCGGTGGGCCTCCTCCCCCCAGCTATGTTGACCGGCGTCTACATCGTCTGCCGCCGGAGTCCCTGTTGAGCGCCAGCCACCGGATCGCGAGCCACGCATCCTTCAACCGGCCGCCGCCGGCGCGTTCGCTGAGGACGCCGGAGATGTCCGACGCGGTGGCTGTCGGTCACCACCGCCAGCTCGGCGCCCTCGCCCAGAGTTCGTCCACCGCAAGGATGCTTGGCTCGGCGGATCACTGATGGCGTCGGTCGAGCGAGAGATCAAGCTGGATTTTGATGCGGGACTGGTGATTCCGGATCTGGGTGAGACCGCTGGCGCCGGTCGTGGCTCGGTCACGGTATTGCCCGAGCGCCAGCTCGGCGCCGAGTATTTCGACACGGGGGACAGCCTGCGCCTGACCCGTTGGGGGTGCAGTTTGCGGCGCCGGTCCGATGAGGGGTGGATGGTGAAACTCCCTGCGCCCACCGGGAATGACGGCTCGGGAGTTCTGCTGCGCACCGAGGTCCTGATCGCCGACGATGGATCGTCGCCCCCGGCGCTCGCGAGCCGCCTCGTCGGCCCCTTCGCCCGCGGCGAGGCGCTCGTCACGGTTGCCCGTCTCCATACCATCCGACAGCCGGTCCTTGTGCTCGATGCGGACAGCCACCCTGTCGCAGAACTCGTGGAAGACGACGTCCGCGTCGAGGTGCCGGGGCAGCCTGCGTGGAACTTCAAGATGGTGGAGATCGAGCTCGCAGAGGGACGCACGACGAACGACGTCGCTTCCATCCTGGAGTGCTACGAGCAGGCGGGCGGCCGGCTCACGCTTCAATCCAAGCTGTCACGTGCACTCGGAGCGTCCGCCGAGTCCCCTCCGGACGTGGTCATTCCTCCCGTGAGCGGTTCTCCCACGGCGAGGGAGGTGATCCACGCTGCGATCGCCCGATCGGTCGAATCGCATCTCCTGAATCTTCCGATCGCACGGGTCGGCGAGGGAACCGAAGGTGTTCATCAGGCCCGGGTGGCGTTACGGCGCCTTCGGTCTGATCTGAGGACCTTCGGTCCGCTTCTGGATCCGATCTGGGTCGCTGAGGTCTCCGACGAGGTTCGATGGTTTGGAGACCGGCTCGGCGAAGTCCGCGACGCCGACGTCCGCATCGAGGTCCTGACCCACGTGATCGACGGCGAGCCCGATATCGACGAAGACGACACCAAGGCGTTGCTCGAGCACTTGCGGGTCGAACGGAACCAAGCGCATGCCCGCCTCCTCGAAGCGCTCGACAGCCCACGGTGCACCGAACTCCTCGACCACCTGGTCGCCGCAGCCGATGACCCACGAACGGCCCCTCAGGCTGATGACCCCGCCGAGGAAACCATCCCGGCGCTGGTCGATCGGCCATGGCGCAAGCTCCGCAAGGCTGTGGCACGGCTCGGCCCGGAACCGAGCCATGGGGAGATCCATCGCATCAGAATCAGGTCGAAACGATGCCGGTATGCAGCGGAGGCAGTCGAGCCGGTGATGGGCAAGCCCGCCCGCCGGTTGGCGAAGGCGATGAAGCTGATCCAGAACTCGTTGGGGGACCTCAACGACGCCATCGTCATCAGAGCTCACCTGGCCACCACGGCAAGCCGACATCCAGAACTTGCGTTCGCGGCCGGGGAACTGGCCGGCCTGCTCGTCGCTCGCGCCGGCCACTGCGAGGCCGACTTTCGAAAGCAGTGGAAGCGGACCGACCGAGCCGACCTCGCCACCAGGCGCCGCTGATGAAGGTCATCGCACTGGCGAGCATCAAGGGTGGTGTCGGCAAGACAACGACCGCGGTCAATCTCGCACAACTCGCGGCCGAGTCCGGCGACCGCACCCTTCTCTGGGACCTCGATCCCCAAGGTGCTGCAACCCACATCCTGCGGGTCGGGGAGCGCGTCCCAGGGGGTGGAAGGAGGATGGTGAGGAAACGCCGCCGCATGAGCGAATCGATCGTCCACACGATCCACCCAGGGCTCGACGTCGTGCCCGCTGACTTCTCGCTCCGCTACCTCGACCTCGAACTCGCCGACCTCGCCAAGCCGAGAGCGCAGATCACGAGAATCCTCGAACGAGTCGAAGATCGCTTCGACTCGGTGTTCCTCGACTGCCCTCCCGGCATCACGCTGACAATCGACACGGCGCTACGAGCGACCGACACCGTCTTGGTCCCGATCATTCCGGCGGCACTGCCCCTACGGAGCTTCGACCAACTGACGGCCTACCTCCGAGCCGACAGGAAACTCCGCAACGTCCAAGCCCTCGCGTTCCTCTCGATGGTCGACCGACGCAAGAAGCGACACCGAGAGCTGTCCGAACGCCTCCCGCTCGAGCGCGAGCCCGTTCTCGACCAGTCGATTCCCGCCTCCGTCCACATCGAGACCATGGCCGATTACCGCTCCCCGGTCACCGTCGAACGACCCAAGACCGCCGCCGCCGCCACCTACCGAGCGCTCTATGACGAACTCCGGACGCGAATGGCGTGAATCGCCGTTCTTGTCCGCCAGACCCGCTACGTGATCGCGCCGAAGACCGCTCCGCCCCCAGAGTCCTGCCGATCGGTCTGCTCGGAGGGCGGCTGCTCAGGCACCGACTGCGGCTGGTTCTGCTCCCACGACGCCTGAAGGCGACGCCCTCTCCAGTCTGACGTTGGCGAGGTCGTGGCGCATGTGACTGAGGTCGCTGCGCCTTTCATCAGCCTGGACGATGGACGCTACTACCGGCCCCTTGCAGGCGACCCCAGCGGCGGTCGGAGAGCCGCTCAGCGGCTCGGGGCGCCGATTCGCTGGACCCTTGGCACGGTTGCGCCTGCGCCGAAGGTTCACGCCAGCGTGAAGTTCATCACCCAGTCGAACGACGGAGCTGGTACTGCTCCAAATGGGCGACGAGTTGCTCCGCTTCGTACGTCGGCATGTCCAGTTGCCGTGCGACATCGAACACGAACTGTTCGCCGCACATGAAGTACTGGGTTACTAGGGCCCAACCGCCGCACAGGCGTGTCGCCCGTTCAGCGTCCAGAGATGCATTCCCTCCCGCAGATGCCGACTACCCGATCTACGACCGCACCGGCGACGACGACGACCGCAAGTTCTGATGGCGCAACCCCACCGGCACGAAGGCCATCACCGATCAGACCGAACAGGAGCGCGTCATCCGCGGGTGGGGTGGCAGCGCGTCGTCGGAGTGATTACCCCGGCGGGGCGCGATCACCCGGCAGCTGAGTTCACACGTCGCTCGGGATGTGTCGAGGAACACGGTGAGCACCCAGGCCAACTCGATCTACCGGAAGCTGGCGGTGTCCGGTCGTAGCGAGGCGGTCGACCGGGCCCGGGAGCTGGGCCTGCTGGCGCCGAGCGTGCTCGGCTGACACCGGGAATCCACATCCGCCGGTCGATCCCGTCGGTGATCGGATCACCCAGGTTGCATGACTGCTGCTGCGCGAGTCGGGGTCAGGATGGCGTTGTCAAGTGGTTCACCGAACGAAGGAGCAGGACATGGCAATGGACACATTCATGGCGTACGTCGGCGTGTACTCGGGCGTCGACGACGCCAAGGCCGACTACCAGGCAGTTCACGACCTCCACACCAAGGAAGGCCTCATCGACGCCTACGACGCCGCCGTCATCGAGCGCAAGGACAACGGTAAGGTCAAGATCGTCAAGAAGCACGAGACGCCCACACGGGCGGGCGGCTGGGGTGGCGCGGGCATCGGCCTCGCGACCGGCCTTGTCGTCGCGCTGTTCCCGGCGGCCGCGCTAGGGGGCGGGCTGCTCGCGGCAACCACCGGTGGCGGTGCGGCCCTCGGTGCAATGGCCGGGCACGCAGCGGCCGGTATGAGCCGCAAGGACCTCAAGGAGCTCGGAGAGAACCTCGATGCCGGCGAGGCCGGGCTCGTCGTGGTCGGTGTGTCCGACATGGGCGCGAAGATCGAGGGCGTCATGGGCAAGGCCGACAAGGTCGAGGAGAAACAGCTCGAGGCTGACACCGCGGAGATCAAGAAGGACGCCGAGGCAGAGAGCTGATGCGCGATGGGTGCTGAGGGCAGCCAAGGGGTCGCGACGGCGGAATCCAAACCGAGTTCGATCAAGCGGTTCGTTCCGATCCTGGCCTGGCTGCCCCAGTATCAGCGGTCTTGGCTCACCAAGGACGTGATCGCCGGGCTGTCGGTGTGGGCGCTGATGGTCCCCACCTCGCTCGGTTACGCGTCGTTGAGCGGCGTCCCGGTCCAGAACGGGTTGTACGCCGCGGCGTTCGGCATGATCGTGTTCGCGCTCTTCACGACGTCGAAGCAACTGGTGCAGGGCCCGGGTTCGTCGACCGCCCCGGTGCTGGGTGCGGCCATCGTGTCGATCGGAGCGGCGGGCTCCGACGACGCGGTGGCGATCGCCACGGCCATCGTGCTGGTCGCCGGGCTGCTGTTCGTAATCATGGCCGTACTCAAGATGGGCTGGATCGCCGAGTTCCTCTCGGCGGCCGTGTTGACCGGGTTCATCTTCGGCGTCGCAATCAACGTCGTGTCCGGTGAGCTCTTCAAGCTCGCGGGGACCGAGAAGTCGGGTTCGAACACGTGGGAGAAGCTCTGGGAGTGGGCGGCGAGCCTGTCCGACGCGAACCGGACCACGGTCGCCGTCGGCGCGGTGGCGCTGGTCGTGTTGTTCGGCCTCAAGTTCCTCGTGCCGAAGGTACCCGCCGAGCTGGTCGCGGTGCTCCTCGGCATTCTCGCGACCGTGGTCTTCGATCTCGGCGACCGCGGAGTCGAACTGATCGCCGACGTGCCGCGAGGCCTTCCGAATCCCTCGTTCCCCGACCTGGACATCATCTTCGACAACTGGTCGGTGGTGTTCGGCGCAGCGGTCGGACTGGTGCTCATCGGGTTCTCGGTGACGACCGCCGGGGTGCGCCAATACGCGACCAAGCACAACTACCGGATCGACGTCGACCAGGAACTGCTTGCCCAGGGCATGTCGAACGTGTCGTCGAGCGTATTCCAGGGGATCTTCAACAACGGCAGCCTCTCCAAGAGCCCCGTCAACGACGGCGCCGGGGCACGGTCACAGGTGTCGACCCTCGCCCAGGGTGGCTTCGTGATCCTGACCCTGCTCTTCCTCGCGCCGATCTTCTCGAAGCTCCCCGAGGCGGTGCTCGGAGCGATCATCATCGAGGCCGTGACGCTCGGCATGATGAACGTCGGGGAGATGAGGCGACTGGTCACAGTCAAGCGGTACGAGTTCGGCGCTGCGCTCCTCGCCCTGCTCGGCGTGATGACATTCGGCATCCTGCAAGGGGTCTTCATCGGAGTCGGGATCTCGATGATCTGGCTCATCGCGGTCTCGGCGCTGCCGTACATCCCGGAGCTGGGCCGCAAGCCGGGGACCGATGCGTTCTACGACCTCGAGCGGCACGACGACTGTGAGACCATTCCCGGGCTGAAGATCCTCCGGTTCGACGGCGGGCTGTTCTTCGTCAACGCCGATGCGCTCGCGGACCGCCTCCGTCAGATCCGTGTCCAGGAACCGACAGGTTTGGACGGCGTGATTCTGAGCATGGAGGGCGTCAACTTCATCGACACCGAGGGGGCCGACGTCTTGACGGCGATCGCCCGGGCCGGCATCGACCAGAGCATCGACCTGCACCTCGCCCGCGTGAAACCACAGGTGACCGAGGTGCTCGAACGGGACGGCTTCTTCGACCTCGTCGATCGGAGCCACGTCCACGACAACATCGAGGCCGCGGTCGCCATGCATCAGACGCTCCACCCGAGCGCACCCCCTGGGTGACGACGCCGCGACCATTCACCATCCGGTGGTCAGGCGTGCGGCTCGGGTACGTCGACTCGCCGTGACCTGATCAGCGCGACGACGGTGGAGGTCGTCAGGTACGCCGTCGCCACAGCGATGAAGACCGGAGCGGCCGTGAGTGGACCGAGGCCCACGGCGAGCACGGCGATGAACGTGAGCCCGATCGGCGCCTTGATCGTCGCCCCTGGGACGGCCGCCAGCATGCACCCGACAGCGATTGCGTACGGGATGTCGGGGAACATCAGGTGCGCGACGACGCCGGCGGTGCCGCCGACGAAGAGCATCGGCAGCACGTTGCCGCCGATGAAGCCCGTGGCGAGGCTGATCGCCATCGCCAGCATCTTGCCGACGAGCACCGCGACGAGCAGCCAGATGCTGATCGATGCCGACTCGTCGATCACCGTGGTGAGTTGATCGTTGCCAGCCCCGATGGTGAGCGGGAGTGCGAACGCGATCAGCCCGACGAGCGCGCCACCGACGGCGCCGCGCACGTACGGGTTCGACAGCTTCGTCGCGACCGCCTGGATCAGCTTCACGATGAAGACGAACACGATCATGATCACGCTCGAGGCGATTCCGAGCGCGGCACCGATGAGGAGGTGCCAGCTCGAGAAGTCGTCGACCGGCACTGCGAAGCTGTTGAGGAACGTCGTGCCGACCACGCCGAAGAACACGGCGAAGGCAATCGTCGCGGCGAACAGTTGCGGCAGGATCGACTCGATGTACCGATCCTTCGGCGTTGGGGCCAGCTCGCTGACGATCAGCGTCCCGAGACCCGGGGAGGTGAAGGCGCCACCGAAGCCACCGGAGATGCCCGCCAACGTCGTGTCGAGACGGGCCGGCTCGTCACCCGGCCAGCGCCGCGATGCGATCCACGAACCGAGGCCGCCTCCGATCATGACCAGGGCAAACGATGGCCCGAGGCTGGCGCCCGCGATCGCTGAGACGGCCGAGAGGAGGACCCACGACGGTGCGACCTTGTGGTCGACCGAACCGGATTCGATGACGGCGACGCCACCGGGCACGTGATCGGTGATGTTCAGCCAGCTGCGCACCGCCGCCGCCACCAGACCGCCGGCCGCGATGAACGGGATCCACCACCAGTCGCCGGACCAGGTGTCGATCCGTGGATCACCGAAGATCCGATCGGTCAACCCGCCGGTGATCGCGAGATAGACGAGCCCGAGCAGGCCGATGACGAGTCCCATCGCCAGGGCGATGGCGAGAAGTTGTCGGTACCACGGTCGGTCGATGGGGAGCGCCGTCGTCATGTTGGTGCCTCGGGTTCTGGTACGGACGCCACGATGTTGCCGCGCCGGGATCAACGCACCCGGATCCGAACCATGTTTGCAGCTGTCGGTCGGTGAACGATCATCCACAATGAGCGATTGGCGTCGCCGGTGGTGTCTGCGAGGATGGCTCGATGACTGAGGAGCAGGGCCCTCCCGACTCGGGAACGAACGGTACGCAGCGACGACTGCGCAGCCCTGATCGCGTCGTGGCGCTGAGCGACGGTGTGTTCGCGATCATCATCACGATACTGGTGCTCGAGATCGCCGTCCCCGAGAATCTCTCGGAGCAGTCGCTGCACGAGGCCCTCGACGACTTGCGACCCACCCTCGTCGCGTGGGTGATCAGCTTCCTGCTGACCGGCATGTTCTGGGTTGCCCACCGCGACCTCCTCGCTCGCGTCAGGGTCGTCAATCGCGATCTGGTCTGGCTGAACCTGCTGTTCCTGCTGCCGGTGAGTCTGATCCCGTTTGCAGCGTCGGTGCTCGGAAAGTATCCAGACGAGCCGGTCGCTCTGCACCTCTACGGCGTCGTGTTGATCGCCGCCACCCTGATGCGATTTGTGCTCTACCGGTACGCGGTCAAACGGCCGGCACTGTTGTGGACCGACCTGTCGACCGACCGAACGGGCCTGGGGCTCGCCATCACGGCGGCGCCGCTCGCCCTCTACCTCGTGGCGATCGCCTTGGCCGATGTGTCTACAACGCTCAGTACGGTCCTGTACTTCTCGGTCCCGGTTTTGTACTTCATCCTCGTCACTGTGTTGCGCGAGCATCCGAGTACCCGATCCCAGGCCGACGAATTCACGTGAAGTCTCGGATCTCGGGCGGTGGATGACGTCCGCGACACGAACCGCTTCATTCCATTGACAACTTCTCCTCCGAGCCGTCGATGTGTTCGAAAGTTCGGCGCCGTTCCCTGGGTGCACGTGGCGGACTCAGCCGAGGAGACGAGGTCCGCCGTCGCCGAAGTCATGGGAACCTCGGACGATGCGTTGTCATGGCTTTGTCACGGCCGGTCGGCGTAACTCCCCGATCCCATCGTTGGTAACGGTTCGCCGGTTGGGTGATCTGTGCCCCGCCTACAGGCCGACTCACCGTCACCAACCCGTCGATCGACAGGCGCCGGGGCAGTTCCGGTGGGATAATCGCCGGATCCGAGCTCGAGCTTGGATTCCGACACGAAGGGTTCGGGCCGGACGAGGTCCTCCGGTTCGCCCCGCCTCAGCCGGGTCGAAAGCGGCGTGGAGACCTACCTGGAGGCATTGGTGTGACAGGGCAAGTCATGATCGTTCAGCGTGTTGGTTCGGTTGGGCTTAGAAGCCATGGCGATCCGAGACCGCCACGCCTGGATGATCATCGCCGGCGATCCCGACGGGAGATCGAATGAGCCGCATCAGGAGAACTCCGCTGTCGCTACGCGGTCGGATGCTCTTTCTCATCTGCCTCGCCACGCTGCCGGCGGTTCTGTTCGCATTCTTCGTGGCCGGAAACGAGCGCTCCGCTGCGCTGGAGCGCACGGAACTCGATGCACTACACCTGGCGGGCCTCGCGAGCCGCGAGCACGCCCATCAGATTCAAGGCGCCCGCGACCTGCTGTCCTGGCTCGGTACGAAGATGGCCGCTGACGGGTTGCAGTCACCGATCCTCGAGGACCCCGGGTTCTTGGAGGCGCTGCTCGCCGGTCACCCGCAGCTCGCGAACATCGGCGTTCTCTCGCCTGACGGCGAGGTCCTCGCGAGTGCCTATCCCCTCTCGAGCTACGAAAGCTGGCGAGACAACCCGGCCTACATCGCCGCGTTGCGTTCCGAAGAGGTTGCGTCGGGGACCTATGTCGTCTCAACCATCTTCGAGCGCCCAACGCTCAATCTCGCCTATGCAGTCAGAGATGCCAACGACGAGGTGATGGCCGTACTGTTCAACGGACTCGATCTCGCCTGGCTCTCGGACATCGATCGACAGAACGGTCTCCCAGACGGACTCGCCCTGTTCATCGTGGATTCGGGAGATCGGCTGCTCGCGGTAGCTGACAGTGGTGGCGCCGAGGTCGAGAACACCAGTGCTCCGCGCATCGCCGGCGTCTCGGAGCTCTCGCAGTCGCAGCAGGGGCGGGTGCTCGAAATCGGTGATACGGGCGACCGTCGCTACTTCGTAGCCGTCCCCTTGCAGGAATCACCGGAGCTCTTCGCGGCTGTTTCTCTTCCCTACGATCGCGTGGTGGAGCAAGCCAACTCAGCCTTCTACCGCACGCTCGCGGGCTTGACCGTCCTCACCCTGTTCACGATCGCCGCGGTGTTCATCGCGGCCGAGTTCGGGTTCCTGCGTGGTCTGCGCTCCCTGGCGCGTGCTGCTCGCCGCCTCGGAGCCGGCGACCTCGCGGCGCGGGCCAAGGTGCCACGCGCCCACGATGAGTTGGCGTCGGTGACCACGGCATTCAACGAGATGGCCGAGTCCCTCGCCGCCCGTCAGCGCGAAGCCGTCGACGCGCAGACTCGTTTGAGAGCGCTCGCAAGCCGGCTCCAGGTGGCGCGCGAGGCGGAGGCGACACGGATCTCCCGCGAGCTGCACGACGAGATCGGCCAGACACTCACCTCCCTCAAGATCGACCTGTCGCGGTTGGCGTCGTCTTGTTCCCCTGACGACCGGCCGCCACACTGTGCGGCAGCGCTCCAAGAGGGAGCTGCCGCGATGACCCGACAGCTCGACGACGCGGTGGACTTCGTGCGACGAATCTCCTCGGATCTCCGGCCCGGTGTGCTGGACAGGCTCGGGCTCACAGCGGCCCTCGAGTGGCAGGCTCGCGAGATCGAGACCCGTACCGGCCTCGCCATCCAGGTGGAGTCGGAAGTTGACGACGGGGCCCTCGACGAGCTCGTCTCGGTGACGCTGTTCAGGATCGCACAGGAGGCGCTCAACAACGTGGTTCGCCACGCGCAGGCAAAGGTAGTCCAAATCGACCTGGCAACGACGGGAGAGGACACGGTTCTCGTGGTAAGCGACGATGGAAGAGGAATCACGACGGACGCGATCGACAGCGGCGAGTCGCTGGGAATCATCGGCATGAGTGAACGGGCGACGCTCGTCGATGGGCGCATCTCGATCCACGGAGCCCCACATGAGGGGACCACCGTGACCGTGACCGTTCCAGTGCAGACCCGAGCGGAAGGCGCCGATGCGCATTCTCCTGGCTGACGACCATGTGATCCTACGCTCAGGGCTGCGCCGGATCGTCGCCGATGCGTTTCCCGGCGCAATCGTCGGCGAGGTCGGCTCCTGCAGCGAGCTTCGCGACAAGATCCGCGAGAGGAGCTGGTCCGTACTCGTTCTCGACATCGCGCTCGAAGACCGAAACAGCCTGGAGCTGGTGCCAGAGCTGCTGGAGAGCCGCCCCAATATGCCGATCGTCGTCTTGAGCATGTTCGGCGAGCGGCAGTTCGTGGTCCGTGCACTGCGCGCTGGCGTCTCAGCCTATTTGACGAAGGACCGTGCGCCCGAGGAGCTCCTGGAGGCCATCCGCAGCGTGCTCGACGGCAAGCGCTACCTCAGCGAGACCGTGGCTGCGGAGCTCGCAGACTATGTCGCTCTCGTCGGATCCGGATCCGAAACACCGCACGATCTGCTCTCTCCCCGCGAGTACGAGGTGCTCCTGCTCCTGGCGTCGGCACGCTCAGTGTCCGAGATCGCCGCTCAGCTCGGCTTGAGCGTCAAGACCATCAGCACCTACCGGTCGCGGATCCTCGAGAAGATGGGTATGAGCTCCAATGCGCAGCTCATGCGCTACGCAATGCGGCACGGTTTGGTGCAGTAGACGGCCAGTTCCACCGGTCAGTGCAGCACCGGCCGGTGTCAGTCAAACACCTACAGACAGCTCCCGATCATCTGGCATGGGGTTCAGACGAGCGCCGATATGCCCTCCGCCCGGTGCGTCCTAGCCTCGAAGTATGAGCAGCATGCTGCTGGAATCTCAGCCGACGAGGGACATCGCGGACCTTCGCGAATACGCCGAACTCCCTGTCGTCATTCATCTAAAAGCTCGGCTGGCCATCATGCACCCGGCAAGCTTCGCGCTTGCCATGGCAACGGGGATCGTCGCGGTCTCGTGCTATCTGCTTGGCCTGCACGATCTGGCCCGCCTCCTCTCCTGGATCAACCTGGTGGCCTATCCCACACTCTGGGTCTTATTCATCACACGGGCGGTGATGTTCCCCGATCGGGTGGCAGCCGATTGGCGCGACCATACGCGCGCTCCCGGCTACTTCACCATCGTCGCTGCAACCGGCGTGCTGGGCGCGCAGATGGTGCTGCTCCATGACGCCATCCTGGTTGCGCAGGTCTTGTGGTGGGTCTGCGTCGCGTTGTGGGCGGCGTGCACCTACACCATCTTCGCGTTGCTCACTGTGGGCGAGGACAAGCCATCCCTGGCGAAGGGGATCAACGGTGGATGGCTCGTCGCGGTGGTCGCCACCCAGGCGGTGAGCGTCCTGGGCCTGGTGCTCGACGGCGCTCTCCTCGGTGATCGAGACGCCGCGTTGTTCACACTCATGGCCTTTTGGCTCGGCGGGGGAATGCTCTACCTGTGGATCATCGGCCTCATCTTCTATCGCTACATGTTCTTCCCCTTCTCACCGCACGATCTCATGCCTCCGTACTGGATCAACATGGGCGCAGTCGCCATCTCCACGTACGCGGGGTCAATGCTTGCGAGCGCAGTCGAGGATTCGGTGATGCTCGCTCCGCTCCGCCCCTTCATCCTTGGGCTGAGCGTGATGTTCTGGGCGACCGCGACCTGGTGGATCCCCATGCTCGTGGTCCTGGGGATCTGGAGGCATTGGGTCAAAGGCGTCCGGCTCTCATACGATCCGCTCTACTGGGGCTTGGTCTTCCCTATCGGAATGTACGCGGCGTGCACATTCCGCCTGTCGGACGCGATGGGTGCGCCTTTTCTCCTGTGGATCGCCCGCATGTTCGTCATCGCTGCGATCGCGGCCTGGCTGCTCACCTTTCTAGGACTGGCCCGGAGGGTGCTGTACGCGGTGCTGCTCCGTTTCCACCGACCTTACGCACATCTCGAACGGACCCCGGTCCATGCAACCGTCAACACACCGGCAACAGGAGGTACCCAGTAATGAGCACTGTGAGCAACACAGGTGTCGTGCCCGTCTCGATGGGCGCGACGCACAGCAACGACACGATCGAGTCCGAACTCGAGCCGCTCGCCACCAAGGCGGAGGTCTATGCCAGAGCCGAGCAGAGGATGCACCGCGGCAAGCGGCTCGTCATGAGCGGGTTTGTCGTGGCCGTCCTCGGTGTCATCGGCTACTGCGCGGTGTCTTTCGGTGCCGGCATCAATCAAGAGGTCGGGGCGTCAGTCCTGGAGGACCCGGGACCGCTCCTCGGTCCGGCGCTGGGGGTCATCGGGCTTGGCACCCTTCTCTGGCTGGTGGGGTCGTTCGACTACCTGATGGGAGCGATGGACAGCGACCCCGACGGACCTGACATCGACTTCTGATCAATGGCCCGGTCGGATGACGGTGGCAGGACGACCAGGACCACTGCGAGGCCGGACTGGCTGACCATGGACTTGCGGGCGCCGCGTGGAGATGGAGATCAGGGCCTATGGTTCCACCGACCACCGAGCATCCGGAGCCGAGCCGATGACGAGCGACACCCGAGTCTTCTCGGTCCCATCCATCAGCTGTGACCACTGCAAGAACGCCATCGAAACCGAACTGGGCTCGATCGATGCGATCCAGAGCGTCACGGTCGACGTCGATTCGAAGACCGTCGCGGTGGCCGGCGGCGCCGCCGACGAGATCATCGTCGCCGGCATCGAGAAAGCCGGCTACCAGGTCGCCTGACGGAGACGCCGAGGAAGCTCTCCCGAACCGGTCGACCGATGACATGGAGCCACCGGTTCCCAGCCCTACCATCACGGGGTGACCTCCCCGGATCTGCCGTCCTACCCGCCCCCATCGCCCCCACCGCAGCAAGAGGGCTGGTACCTGGCGACCGACCAGACGTGGCGACAGACCGCGACACCACCCGCACCGGGTTGGTGGCTGGCCAGCGACCATCGCTGGTACCCACCCGACGACCCTCCACCGGCCGCTGCTGATCACTGGCGATCCAGCCGTTGGGGCTTCGGCGACTTCGGCTGGGGGATGCTCGCCTTCTGGGGCGGCCAGTTCCTCGTCAGCTTCATCGTGTTGGGCGTCATGATCGCCAACGGCGACATCGACCTCGCCAACGCCGACACCGCCGATATCGACATCGGTGTCTGGGGGATCAGCCTCGCGCTGTTCGCCAACGTCCTCGCGTTCGCGGGCATCCCCTACCTGGTGACCCGGCGAAAGGGTCTCGGCAGCCTGGCCCGCGACTTCGGCTTGTCCTTCAAGTGGGTCGATATCCCCCTGGGCGTCGCTGGAGGGATCACCGCCCTCGTCGCGGGGGGTGTGCTGGGCACGGTCGTCGACAACGCTCTCGGCGCCGAGGAGCCCACCTCCAACATCCCGATCGAGTCGGTGGACGGCTGGCCGCCGTTCCTCCTGCTCCTCTTCGGCGTCGGCGTCGTGACCCCCGTCATCGAGGAACTGTTCTTCCGGGGCCTCTTCCTGCGTTCCGGTCTGAAGCGGGGTTGGTCGGTCGCCGCGACGGTCATCGCCACGACCTTCATCTTCACACTCCCCCACCTGGCCGGCGTACCCGAGTGGCCCGGGGTCATCACGGTGACCGTCGTCATCGCTGTCTTCGGAGTGATCCTCGCCCTGCTCACGATATGGACGAAACTACGGCTGGGAGCCGCCATCATCGCCCACCTGTGCATCAACGCGACCGGCGTCATCATCGAGTTCTGGCCGGGCTGAAACACCCGAGGCGGTGACTTCCGGCCCTAGCGCGCCGGGCGAAGCGGTGATGAGGATGGGGTGACCTCAGGGGGTTGTCATGGCCGCGAAGAAGATCCCGTTCTCCCAATGGCGCAAGATCGCGATGGCCACATGGAGCCGGCGCACCGACGGCTGGATCATGGCCGACCTGGACATCGACGCGCGCCGAGCCTTGTCCTTCATCCGGTCGGCACGCTCCCGGACCGGCGAGCACGTCACCATGAACCACCTCGTCGGCCGGGCCAGCGGGCTTGTGATCGCCGAGCTGCCCGCCCTGAATGGTCGCGTGCTCGGAGGTCGGTTTCTCCCCTCCCCCACCATCGACGTGTTCTTCACCGTCTCGATGCGCCGGGACGTGACCACCAGCGGGGAAGAAGCCGAGGCCACCGACCTGTCCGGAGCGGTGGTCCGCGAGGTCGACCACAAGACACCGTGGGAGATCGCCCGCGAGCTGGACGATCGAGCTGACCGGATCCGGACCGGCAACGATCCGATGTTCAAGGCCACCAAGCAGCTGACCAGGCTGATGCCACCGCTGGTCCTGCGTTCATTCGTGAACATCACGACGCTCCTCACCGAAGACCTCCAGCTTCCCCTCCCCCTGCTCGGGCTCGAGGCTCGCCCGTTCGGATCGGTCCTGGTCACCAACGTCGGCACATTCGGGCTCGACCGGGCCTACGCTCCGATGCCCCGGATGTGCAAAGCCCCCGTCAACATCGCCGTGGGCCGAGTGAAGGACATGGCGGTCGTCGAGGACGGCGCGGTCGTCGCCCGCCCGATCCTGCCCCTCGCAGCCGGGATCGACCATCGGTTCATCGACGGTTATCAGGCCGCGACCATCTCGAGGATCTTCCGCACGTACCTGGAGGATCCGGCCGCCACTGACCCGCTCCCGGCCAAACGCCGGAAAGCGGCCGTCTGAAACCCTTATCCGACCGTCGAGCCTTCCCCCGTCGGGGCGGTCTGATTGAACGAACGCAACGACGGCTCGCCGTTGCGTAGCCCGATCTCGGACACCGAAGCCGTTCCAACCCACATTCGCCACGTGGCTTCGTCGCCCACGCCAAGGGCCCAGGCGATCCCCGCTTTGATCGGCGAGACGTGACTGACGACGACGACCCGCTGGTCGGCCGCCTCGACGACCAGGTCGTCCAGCCCCAGCCGAACGCGGGTACCGAGAGTGCGGAGCGACTCACCGCCGGGCGGTCTGAAGTCCAGGTCCTCTCGCCAGGACGCCCACGTCTCGAGGGGTACATCAGCGACCGGTCGCGCTTCCCATTCGCCGTAGTCGAGCTCGACGAAGCGATCGTCGACCCGGACCTCCCCGCCGAACGCCGCAGCCGTCTGCCGTGCCCGCAGAAGGGGACTCGCCACGACGCGATCCACCGGGCCGACATGGGCGGCGACGGCGGTCGCCTGCTTCCGGCCCACCTCGTCGAGCGGGTTGTCACGTCTGCCCTGGAGGAGGCCCGCCGCGTTGGCTGCCGTGCGCCCGTGACGGACCAGGATCAACACGGCGGTGGGGTGTGGTCGGAGGCGAGCAGGGATCGATCGAGCTGGCCGGTGTCCAGAAAGCGCCGACGGCGATCGGGATCAACCAGATCGAAGCGGTGCACCATCCACCAGATGGCGACGATTCCGGCCAGCTCCAGGACGAGACCCGTGACGCCCCGGTTCCACTCGGCCAGCCCGCCACTGGCGAACTCGGTACCTCGCAGCGGCCACCAGAACTGCTCCTGATCCGACCAGGTCCCATCGAGGACGAGATGGAGGAACATCCCGATCGGGATGCCGAGCCACTGCCTCCTACGCAGGCGCTTCCCGATGGTGGCGACCATCACGAGGGTCAAGGCAACGACCGGGGCCAACAGCGTGTGGAGAACCCGCGGGCCACCGAAGAACCCGTCGACCAGGGGGACGACCGACCCGACCGCCACCAGGCGATAGTCGATCGTCGGGGTCTGGAAGACGAGCCAGACGAGGAGGACGCCTGCGCCGACGAACCAGAAGAACACCGAAGGTCAGACTCGCACGAGCATGCGGCTGCACTCGTCGCAGTACACGACCGCCTCGGGCGGCTCGTGGGCGATGCGATCGACCTCCATCGCCGGATGCTGGAGGTTCAGCGGACAGCCGTGGCAGCGACCCGCTGAGAAGCTGGCCACAGCGACCCCGCCCAGCTGCTCGCGGAGGCGGCTGTACTCAGCGAGGAGATCTGCATCGATCTCACCGACCCGTTCATCTCGCTGACCCCGGAGGACGGCGACCTCACCGCCGATCTCAGCTTCAGCGGCCTCCAGATCGGCGCGTGTCGCCACCATCTCGGCGTCGATGCCACCGCGCTGCTCAGCCAGCGAAGTGAGCTCGTCGTCCACCGGCTCGCTCAGCTCCATCAGCTCTATGATGCCGTCCTCGAGCTGGGTCTTGTGGCGTCGCAACCCGGCGATCTCGTCCTGCAGCATCTGCGCGTCCTTGGCCGACGTCAGATTGCCCCGGTAGAGCTTGTCCTCTTCCCGAGCGATCTTCTCGTCGAGGAGCGCCACCTCGTCCTCGATCCGCTTCGCCCTGCGGCCGAGCTCGTCCCGGCGTCCCTGCACCTCGGACGCAACCCCATCGATGGCTGCGAGTTGTTCCTCGGCGGCGGTCAACCGCTCGCGCTCGGGCAGAGTGGCCCTTCGATGCTCGAGCTGGTCGAGCGTGGTGTCCAGCTCCTGCACGATCAAGAGCGCCTCGAACTGGCCCATGTACCCTCCTGGTCGGCTCGGTCAGTCCGCCACGCTAGTAGGTGGCGGTGGAGGCGGTTCCGTGGTGGCAGGCGGTTCGGTCACCGGGGGCGGAGGTACCGTCGGTTCTGGTTCGGGGGGAATCGTCGTCGCCACCGGTCCGTCCGGGTCGATCGTCGTCGACGAGGTCGGCACCGTGGTCGTCGACGTCGCCGTTCCCGGTGAGCTGGAGCTATAGGACTGCCCCCCACCGGAGGTGAGGCCGTCGTCCTCATCGATGTGGCGACCGCTGCGGGTCGACTCGGGCTCGACGAACGGCACGACTCTGCGGCCCTGGTGGTAGGCGTTGTTGAACTCACCCCAGATCACAGCTGGGAACGAACCGCCGGTCACGCTGCGTACCAGCGTCGCGCCGCACCGATCGGTCCCCCGCACGTCACGCATCTCGTACTTCTGATCTCCGGCGCTACCCATCCAGACCGCGGTGGCCAGATGGGGGGTGAAGCCGACGAAGTAGGCGTCTTTGAAGTCCTGGCCGGTGCCCGTCTTGCCGGCCGCCGGCTGTTCGAGCGGCTCGTCCACGCAGGGATAGTCGAGTCGGGCATTGGTCCCGGTGCCACCGCGGACGTTCGCCTCGAGGATTTCCGTGACCAGGCGGGCCGTCTGCCGGCTGACCGCCCGCCGCGCATCGTCCCGGTGCTCGACGAGGACGTTCCCGGAACCGTCGACGACTCGATCGACGAGGTAGGGCCGATGGTGCACGCCGTCGTTGGCGATGGTGGCGTAGGCGCCGGCCATCTCCAGGACGGTCACCACCATCGAGCCGAGCGGGAGCGAGAGGACGGGATCGAGCTGACTGGTGATGCCCATGCGATGGGCGGTGTCGATCACGTTCTCCAGCCCGGCCACCTGACCGAGTCGGAGAAAGGCGCAGTTCGAGGACGACGTGGTCTGGCTCTTCAGCGTGGCGGTGCGTCCGCGGGAATTCCCGAAGTTCTCGGCCTCGTAGTCGGCGTTCGGCGGATTCTCGAACACGCAGGGCCCGCTGCCGGAGATGGTGTCGGTCGGGACCATGCCCTCCTCCAGCGCGGTCGCGAGGACGAACATCTTGAACGAGGACCCGGGCGAGTTCCTGCTCTGCGAAGCGAGATTGAACTGGACCGTGTCGAACCCGGGCCCGCCCACCATGGCCCGGACGGCCCCGGTCGAAGGCTGCACGGCGACGATGGCTGCATCGAACGTCGCCGTCGTGAGCTCCCCCGTCGCGGGATCGACGACCTCGACGGGTTCCCTGGGCAGACGGGCGTCACGGGCCGCCACCGCCTGCTCCTGAGCGACCGGGTCGAGCGTCGTGTGGATGGCCAGGCCACCCGAGAAGACCGCGGCTTGCCGCTCCTCGGCCGTGTCGCCCAACCGTGGGTCGTCGAGCAGCTGCTGTTTGACGTCCTCGACGAAGTAGTCCTCGGGGGGAGGCAGGACCTGTTGGCGGGCCGATGGCAGGGGGTCATCGAGATACTCGTCGGCCTCGGCCCGGGTGAGGTGCTCCTCCTCGACCAACCGGCCCAGGGCCAGAGCGCGACGCTCGCGAGCAACGTCCGGTGATCGTGTCGGATCGTACGCGTGCGGACTCCTGATGAGACTGGCCAGCAGAGCTGCCTCGCCGTAGCCGAGGAACGACACCGGGGCACCCCAGTAGACCTCGGCCGCGGCTTCGACTCCGTAGGCGCCACCGCCGAAGTACACCCGGTTGAGATACTCCTCGAGGATCTTGTCCTTGGCGGCCTCCTTGGAACCGAGCTCGGCCTCGTACTGGTCCTCGAGTCTCATGGCCAGGACGGCCTCGCGGAACTTCCGCTCGACGTCCTGGCCCGAGTCGAGCACCGTGTTCTTGATCAGCTGCTGGGTGATGGTCGAACCACCCTGCTCGATCTCTCCGGACGAGACATCGGCCAACGCCGCCCGGGCCGTGGCGCTGACGTCGACGCCGTCGTGTTCGTAGAAGTCGTCGTCCTCGACCGCCAGGACCGCATTGATCACGGCATCGGGGATGCTCGACAGCGGGACGTTGGATCGATTGAACTCACCGTGGAGGACGGCCAGTACCGAGCCGTCGGCCGCGTACACCACAGAGCGGTTCTCGGGCGGAGGCAGAACGATCTCGTCGCTCTCGGCCGAAGCGACTCCGGCGAGCTCGGCCACGTACGGCGCTGCGACCAGTACGGTGCCGACCAGGAGCAGCGGACCGATCACGAAGACCGCGATGAGGCGCAGAGCGGTGCGACCGAAGTACTTCACGACCAGTTGAGGCTAACGCCTCCGGTCCTGGGTTCATCGGCAACCCCGCACTCGAGGCAGGCACCACTCGGCCCGTTGGATTCGGCGAATCCGTTAGATTCGGCGGATGGCGCATCTCCGTACGTTCCGGTTCGGTATCCAGCTCAATCAACCCCTCGGAGACCGATCATGGGCCGACACCGCCCGGCACGTGGAGTCGCTCGGCTACGACTCACTGTTCCTTCCCGATCACTTCGGTGACCAGTTGGCTCCGATGCCCGCGATGATGGCAGCGGCGGCCGCCACGACCAGCTTGAAGGTGGGCGCGCTCGTCCTCGACAACGACTACAAGCACCCGGTCGTCACCGCGAAGGAGCTCGCCACCATCGACGTGCTCTCCGGCGGCCGACTCGAGGTGGGCCTCGGTGCGGGCTGGATGACCACCGACTACGAGCAGGCCGGCATCGCGCTCGACCCACCCGGCGTCAGGGTCGGTCGCATGGAGGAGGCCATCGCCGTCATCAAGGGGCTCTTCGCCGACGGCCCTGTCACCTTCGACGGTGACCACTACCGGGTCACCGGCTTGGAGGGAACCCCCAAGCCGGTCCAGCGACCTCGACCCCCCTTCCTGATCGGCGGAGGCGGCAAGCGAGTCCTGTCCATCGCAGCACGAGAGGCCGACATCGTCGGGATCAACCCGAGCATGAAGGCCGGCGAGGTCGGACCCGAGGCCGCAGCCGACGCTACTGCCGAGGCGACCGACCGCAAGGTCGCCTGGGTGCGCGAGGTGGCCGGCGACCGCTGGGATCGGGTCGAGCTCAACATGCTCGTCCTGGCCGCCGTGCTGACCGATGATCGAGCCGGCACCGCCGAACTGATCGGCAGCCTCTTCGGCCTCGACGGAGACGCCGCCCTGCAGATCCCCCACGTCTGGATCGGATCGGAAGCCGAGATCCGGGCCGATCTCGAAGCCCGCCGCGACCGATGGGGCGTCTCCTACTACGTCCTCCAGGGCGACGCGTGCGAGGCGATGGCACCGATCGTGGGGTCGCTGTCCGGCCACTGACGACCCGGTCGCCTCAGGTCACGCCATTCGCTGCCGATGCAGATGGTGGGCGAATACATCCGGGAGTTTCCATGCGTGCACCAAGAGGGCTGCCGTCGAGCAACAGACGCATCGCCACCGATCCGTACCGTCGCCGATCGCCGGTGGCAGAGCGGACCGTTCGCGGCGCCGGCGTCGTGACCCTGATCTGGGGACTGGGATACCTGGGCTGGCGCATGCAGGCGACCGTCGACGGTGCCGCGCCATGGTTGTTCTGGCCGCTCATCATCGCCGAGATGATCGGCTGGGTCGGGCTCGCCCTGCTCGTGTCGCAGACATGGCACCTGCCCGACCGGGACTGGCAACGACGCCGCCCCGACTTCACGACCGACATCGTGGTGACCACGTTCAACGACCCGGTCGCCTCGGTTCGCACGTCGTTGCTCGGCGCGCTGTCGGTCGCAGGTGCGGCCAACATCGTGCTGGCCGACGACGGCGATCGAGGCGAGCTCCGGGAGCTGGCCCACCGCCTCGGCGTCGCCTACGTCCATCGCGGATCCACCGATGGAGCGAGGGCGGGCAACATCAACGAGCTGCTCCCCCGGCTGTCATCCGAGCTCGTCCTCCTGTTGGCCGCCGGAGATGTGCCGATGCCGGACACGCTCACCGCCACCGACCGCTACTTCGACGATCCCGACGTCGCGGTCGTGATCTGCGGATCCCGCGACGCCAGCCGCAGCCCGATCACCCACAGCCTCGATGATCGTCACGACCTCGCGCTCGAACGCGAGGTCATCGTCCCCAGCCTCGATCGGTCGGGCAACCTGCCGTGGGTCGAGGGACCCGCCATGGTGCGCCGCGACGCGCTTCTTCTCGTCGGGGGCATGGCGACGCTGAGCCAGACACCCGAGTACCTGACCGGCCTGCGAATGCAGCGCAAGCGGCTCGTGATCCGGCACCACGCCGAGACGTTGGTCGAAACCCACGGACCGCAGTCGGTGGAAGCGTTGATGCGCACCCGGGAGCGGTCGACGCGTGGCCGGTGGAGCGCCGTCCTGACGACAGACTCCCCCTTGTGGGCGCCGGGTCTGTCCATCGGAAGCCGACTGGGCCATGCCAGCCTCTTGGTCCGGCCGCTCATGGCCGTACAGAAACTCCTCGTGATCGCCGTCCTCGTCGGCGCCCTCGTATCGGGATCGCTACCGTTGCATGCCTCCATCTTCGAGCTCGCCTTCATCGCGGTCCCCTACTTGGTTCTTGCCGGAGCCAGCCGGGTGATCCTGGCTCGGGGCCGCCTCGAGCCGGGCGACTGGACCCGCCAGGACCTTCGGTACCTGGGGGTGCACATCGCGGGGCTGAGCGGCGCCCTGTTCGGGCGCCGGTCGCGGTTCCGGTACGTCCCCAAGGACCCGACCACCACCGGCGGTGCGGCTCCGCTCTCCCAGCTGCGCCTCCTCACGGGGGTACTCGCCGCGGTGGTGGCGGCCATGGCATACCGCACTGTCGCCGTCACCCGCGAGCCGGGGTCGCTCCGCGGCCTGGCCGTCCTGGTGCTGTTCACGGTCGCGGGCTGGCTCGTCGTACAGATCCTGGACGTGCTGGGCATCCTGTCCCGCCACGTTCAGCGCCGTCGACGGTTCCGTGTACTCACCGACATGCAGGCCGTCGTGGACGACACGGTGGTGCATGTCCTGGACATCAGCCCCCTCGGCATGGGTATCGAAACCGCCGTCGCGTACGAGCCGTACGAGACGCTCGACGTCCAGGCCACGCTGACCGACGCGGGCGGCCACCCCCAGATCCTCCACCTGCCGGGCCTCGTACGCCACTGCAGCCGGCTCGCGGAGCGCGACACCTGGCGCATCGGAGTCGAGTTCACCGCGGTTCCGACGGAATCATCCGACATCCTCATCTGGTTCTGCACGGTGGCTCACCCGTTCCACTCACTTCGCCACGGCGTCGAGGTGCCGCTGCCCGTCGGTGTCTGACAGCCGCTGCAGCTTCGGACCGACCCGGCAGCTCCTCGGCGTCGTCCGAACGGTTACCATGACACCGCCCGAAGGCAGGGCTTGATGCGGGGACGTGATGGCACGGGGAAACGGAGAGGGAGAGCGCGCCGGTACCTCCGAGGCGAGGAAGGCGAGCCCCAGGCCGACGACCGGGTCACCGAAGCGACCCCCGAAGGCCACCGACCTCCCGCCGCTTCGCTCGTGGAGCGGCCGCCGGCCCTGGCTGCCGTGGGCATTCGTCGCATTCTGCGGCCTGATCATCGTCGCCATGACGCTGAACGCACTCGACTTCTCCCGCCGCCAGCAACTCCTCGAGCGGCGACTCGACATCGCGATCGACCAGCGTGACGAGCTCCAGGAGGAGATCGACGCCCAGGTGGGTTTCGAGTCGACGACCGTGACGTCGACGACCGTTTCTCCCGGCTTCGCCGACGAGGTCTTGATCACGAGCCGGGAGCGAGACGTCGCCGAGCGCGAGGGCGAGATCGAGGCGCTCGTCGCCGAGCTCGACGCCCGGGAGGCCGAGCTCGACGCCAGGGAGGCCGGTCTGGACGCCGGTACCGGCTCGACCGTCCCCGGTCCGACGGCGCAAGCCTTCGCTTCGGGAGTCTTCCGTGTCGGCACCGACATAGCGGCCGGGACCTACCGGACCATGGCCCCTGCCGGCTGCCGGTACCAGAAGCTGTCCGCCGATGACCGGGTGCTGTTCAGCGACGAGCGCACCGAAGCCGGACCGGTCACCGTCGACATCGGACCCGAGGTCGATCGCTTCGACTCCAACGGCTGTGGTGTCTGGTCGTCGCTCGGTTAGGAGTTGAGCCAGGCGTCGATCACCGGGTTCTCGACCAGGTAGGCGATGTACGTACCCGCGGCCAGGAATGGCCCGAACGGGATCCGGGTGCGTCGGAGTTTCCGCTTCGGCGGTGGCAGCCCTTCGGGTCCCTCGGTACCGCCCTCTCCGTCCTCGTTCGAGGGAGCGGAGATCACGCCGGTGCCCCGCAGGGCCAGGCCGATCACGGCGGCGAGGAGGGTCGCCGTGACCATGGCCGGTAAGGGCAGTGCGGCATGGAGCCAGCCGAGGTTGAGTCCGAGGAAGAGGGCGAACTTCACGTCGCCGAATCCCATCCCGGCCGGCATGATCAGATGAGGGATGAACAGCATCCCGGAGAACAGCAGTGCTCCGACCCCCGCACCCACGATGCGATCGGTCTCGCTCATCAGCTGAGCGCAGGCCACGACCACGACGACACCCACCGCCAACGAGGGCCAGACGAGCCGGTTCGGGATCCGGTAGGTGACCAGGTCGATGGCGCTCGCCGCGACGAGGACCGGGACCGACACCAACGGCGGGACCACCTCCCAAGTCGCCCCGAAGGCGATCGCCAGCACCACCATCAGTGCCGCGGTCGCCAACTCGACGATGGGGTACCGCCGCGACAACGCATGACCGCAGTGCCGGCACCGGCCGCCCTGGACGAACCAGGACACGACGGGGACGAGCTCCCGCCCACCGAGGCGGGCGTCGCAGTGTGGGCAGACGGGCGCGCCCACGAGCGACGTGTCGACCGGGGCGCGGTGTATCAGCATCGTGGTGAAGGACCCGGCCATCAGCCCGACGAGTGCGATCGCGACGAGGAATGCGACGGTCATGGGGAGTGGGCCACCTCAGAGCCCGGCCGGCACCATGGCTTCGATCAGCGTCGGCCCCTCGGTGGCGAGTGACCGTCCGAGCTGTTCGACGAACTCGTCCGCTGTCTCGGCTCGGGTTGCCGGCACCCCCATGCCCGCCGCCAGCGAGACGAAGTCGAGGCGGGGTCCGGAGATGTCGAGCATGGCGCTCGCCCGTGGGCCGGCCTCCTCGGCTCCGACCCGGTCCAGCTCCATGTTGAGCACGGCGTAGGAACCGTTGTTCAGGATGATCGTCGTGACGTCCGAGGCCTCGCGAGCCTGGGTCCACAGAGACTGCAACGTGTACATGGCCGAGCCGTCGGCCTGGATGTTGATCACCCGCCGGTCCGGGCACGCCAGGGCAGCTCCGACCGAGAGCGGCATACCCTGGCCGATGGCACCACCGGTAAGGCACAGCCAGTCGTGGGGTGGGCCTCCGGCTGTGGCGCCCGGCAGGAAGAGGCCGGCCGTGTTGCCCTCGTCGGAGACGATGGCACCTTCGGGCATGAGCGCCCCCACGGCCGCGCACAGGCTCTGAGCCGTGAGTGAGCCCGTCGGTGCCTCGGGTCGGCCCACCTCGGCGCGCTCGAACGCATCAGCCGGGGCACCGAGCGTGTCGGCGATCGCTTCCAGCGCTGCGGTGTGGTCGTCCGCCGGGGACGCCAGCCGATGGATCGTGCATCCTTCCGGCGAGAGCCGACCGGCCTTGCCGGGATAGGCGAAGAACGAGACCGGCTCGGTCGACCCGACGAGGATGAGATGGCTCACGCCGTCGAGCTGCATCTGGGCGAATTCGGCGAGATAGGCGAGCCGCTCGACGGTCGGTCTCCCGGCTCCCCGCTCGAGGCGGGTCGGGAAGGTCTCGGCCAGGAGCTTGGCACCCGTGGCGCCGCATATCCGGCTGGCCGCCTCCAGGCCCTGCGTGCGGCCGACGCTGCCCCCGAGGAGGAGAGCGACCGATCCCGGCGAGCCGGCGTTCTCGGTGAGGACCTTCGCCACCTCGTCGATCGCCCGTTCCTCGACCGCCGAAGGGGTGAGCGCAACGACGGGATCGACCGGACCGTCGGCGTCCGACCAGCAGACGTCGGCAGGCAGGATCAGCGTCGCGACCTGACCGGGCGGCGCCATCGCCGCGGCCACGGCGTCGGCCGCATCCCGAGCGACGGCCGAGGCGAGCTTCGAGGACCGAACCCATCCCGACACGTTGCCGGCCAGGGCGTCGATGTCGGACTCGAGCGGGGCGTCGAGCGCCTTGTGGTAGGTGGCGTGGTCTCCGACGATGTTGACCACCGGCGTGCGGGCCCGGCGGGCGTTGTGCAGATTGGCGATGCCGTTGCCGAGCCCCGGCCCGAGGTGGAGCAGCGTGCATGCCGGCCGGTCGGCCATACGGGCGAAGCCGTCCGCGGCACCGCTGGCGACACCCTCGAAAAGCGTGAGCACGCCTCGCATCTCGGGGACGTCGTCGAGCGCAGCCACGAAGTGCATCTCCGAGGTACCCGGGTTCATGAAGCACGTGTCGACACCGGACCGCACGAGTGTCCGCATCATCGCCTGTGCGCCATTCATCGTCATGACGAGAACACCTTCCCGGGGTTGAGGATCCCGTTGGGGTCGAATGCCTTCTTGATCCGCCGCATCAGCGCCACTTTGGTCGGGTCCTCGAGGGCCATCAGGTAGGGCAGCTTGGCCAACCCGATGCCGTGTTCGGCCGAGATCGTTCCCCCGAGCTCCATGCCCGTACTCAGGATCTCGGTCATCAGGGCGTGACGCTTCTCATCGTCTCCCTGAAACACCGAGAAGTGGACGTTCCCGTCTCCGGCGTGACCGGCACCTGCAACCCAGGCCTCGTGGCGAGCCGCGATCTCACTCACCCGATCCATGTAGTCGGGAATCGAGGCGCGGGGCACGACGACGTCGACGATGTCGTTCACCCCCAGCTCCTTGGCGACCCAGAACGCCTTCTCCCGAGCGTCGAGTACCGCCGCCCCCGCCGATGGCGGCAGCACGTAGACGTCCACCGCCCCCAGCTCGACGACCAGCTCGCCGACGGCCTGGACGTCCTCGTCCAGACGCGTGGCATAGGTGCTCTCGAGCACGACGATGAGGTATGCCGCCGCCGACTCCTTCACCTCGTCGGGGATCCCGAGATCGAGCCCGGCCGACTCGGATGTCGCCGCCATGGCCACGGCATCCACGTATTCGAGCATGAGGGGGCCGAGTCCGTCACCGAGGATCCGCGGCACGGCGGCCGTGATCTCGGCCATCGTCGCGAAAGGCGCTAGCACGGTGGCCTTGTGGGCCAGGCGGGGCACGACGTTCACGGTGATCTCGGTCACGATCGCCAGCGTCCCTTCGGAGCCGATGATCAGCTGGCCCAGGTCGTAGCCGGTGGTGGCCTTGACGTACTTGCCTCCCGATCGGATCACGTCGCCGCCGGCCAGCACCGCCTCGAGGCCGAGAACCTGGTGCCGGGTGACGCCGTATTTGACCGCCCGCATGCCGCCGGCGTTGGTGGCGACATTGCCGCCGATGGATGCCGACTCCTCGCCTGGCATGATCGGATAGATCAAGCCGTGCGGTTCGAGCGCCTCGTTCAGCTCGGCCAGGGTCACGCCGGGCTGCACGACGGCTACGTGATTGGCGTCGTCGATCTCGAGGATCTCCTTCATCCACTCGAAGGACAGAAGGATTCCCTTGGCGTCGGGAACCGCCGCCCCTGAGAGGCCGGTACCACTTCCCCGTGCCGTGACGGGCACGCCGAGCTCGTTGGCGAGCGAGGCGACAGCGGCCACCTCGGCCGTGGACCGGGGCCGCACGACCACCGCCGGCGTCACCGGCTCGACCGTCACCGCCTCGTCGTGGGTGTAGTCCTCGTTGATGTCGTCGCCGATCAGGATCTGATCGGCTTCGAACCGGTCGGCGAGGCGGTCGAGAAAGGTCGTGGTGTCCCCCATGGCGTCATGATGCCACGCCGCCCGTCCGCCGCCCGACCCTGAGCCCCCGGCCCCGTCGCGGCCGCCCCGGATAAGGTCGATGATCGTGCACGTCGGCGAACTCCCCACGCCTGCGCTCGTCGTCGATCTACCGGCTTTCGAGCGCAACCTCGCCACCATGGCCCGAGCCAGGCCGGGCCGGTCTCTCCGACCCCACGTCAAGGCGCACAAGTCCACCGAGGTCGCCCGGCGCCAGCAGGAGGTGGGACACGACACGTTCTGCGCGGCCACACCCCGCGAACTGATCGGGCTGGCCGAGGCGGGTGTCGGCGCCGATCTCCTCCTGGCCAACCAGTGCCTGGACCCGGACCGGTTGATGCACCTCGCCGGCCTGGACGCGCCGGTCACCGTGGCGGTCGACTCGGCCGAGACGATCTCGGCGGCCGCCGGCGCCGGTATCCGGACGATCCTGATCGACGTGAACGTCGGCCTACCGCGAGGTGGGTGCGAACCGGAAGTGGCCGGCCGGCTCGCCGAAGCGGCTTCCCGGGCCGGGCTCGAGGTGGCCGGCGTGATGGGATACGAGGGTCACGTCGTGGGCAATCCCGACGACGACGCCCGCGCCGCACAATGCTCGGCATCGATGGCCCTCTTGAAGCTCGCCCACGACGCGGTGGGCGGTGACGTCGTGTCGGCCGGTGGCACGGGGACCTATCTCGTCAACGAGGTGGCGACCGAGATCCAGGCCGGCAGCTACGTGTTCTCGGACACGGCCTATCTCCGGGTGGTTCCCGAGTTCGAGCTGGCTCTGCGGGTGGTCGCCACCGTCCTCAACGTCACCCCGAACCATGCCGTGGCCGACTGCGGCCTCAAGGCATTGGGCATGGACCACGGCGAACCGGCCGTCGAAGGGGCCGAGGTGTGGTTCTGTTCGGACGAACACATCACCTTCGCGCCGGACGACGGCCCGACGGGACTCACCCCGGGCGACCGTGTGCTCGTCGATCCCGCTCACATCGATCCGACCATCGCCTATCACGAGGTCCTGCACGTCGCCGACGGCCCCGGGCTCGAGGCCGCCGTCGTGGACCGGTGGCCGGTGGATCTACGGGGCTGGTAGGTCACCCCCCATCCCCCGCCATCCGAAATCTGGTCCCTCACCGTCGCTCAGCGACGCCATCCAACGACCAGAATGGACCCCGCGGGGCTGAGGCGTCGTCTACGGGGACGGTGGCTTCGTCAGCTGGTCGAGGAAGACCTTCAGGACGCGGTCGGTCACGTCGGCGGGCAGGTCGTCGAGGAGATGGTTGACCTCGGTCATGTCGCCCCCCAGGGCGTGGGCGTCGATTCCGGCCATGTCCATCAGACCCTCGATCTCGTCGATCGAGAGGTTCTCGACGTCGATCTCGGCCACCATGGCCGCAAGACCTCCCGCTTCGCCCACGCTCGCGGCGACCTGCTCGACCGCGGCGACCAGATCGGTCCCCCATTCCTCGATGTGCTCGACGTTCCAGGGGAGCAGGCTGACGTGCAGGCTGGCCGGCAGACCGTGGCTGCTCAACTGGGGGTACATGTGCCACCCCTTGGCCTCCATCGCGGCCGAGACGGCGAGGATGTCGACGGATTCCGAGTCGGAGCCCATGGCGAAGACGCACACCTCGGGGGACCCGACGACGTACAGCTCGGGGATCGACTCGATGATCTCGATCGCACGGTCGGTCCCCTGCTTCAGCGAGCGGGCGACATCGACGTACCCGTCCATCCCGTAGTGACGCAGCGTCGCCCATGCCGCCGCGATCGGTCCGCCCGACTTGGAGCTCTGGATCGTGGAGTTCACGACCACGTACCCGGGCCAACCGGAGTAGGTGAAGAACTGGTGACGCCGGAGCTCGGCGTCGCGGTACAGGATGATCGACGCTCCCTTCGCGCACAGGGCGTACTTGTGGAAGTCCATCGACATCGAGGTCACCCCGGGGACGGTGAAGTCGAAGTCGGTGATCGGGGCGCCGAGCTCGCGCCAGAGCGGCAGCAGGAATCCCCCGATGCAACCGTCGACGTGGAAGAGCACGTCGCGTCGTCCCGTCACCTCACCGATCTCGCGGATGGGGTCGACCGAGCCGTGGGGAAAGGAACACGCCGACGCCACGACGAGCACGGTCCGGTCGTCGATGGCGTCGGCGATCGCATCGACGTCGGCGCGACCCGTCTCGGGATCGACAGCGGTGACGACCGCGTCGACCCCGAAGTAGTCGCATCCCTTGTGGAACGCCGGATGGCCGGTGGCGGGGATGACGATCTTCGGCCGCGCGATGTCGGGCCGGAGCTCGCGGGCCCGGTCGCGGGCCGTCTTCACCGCCAGCATGCAGCTCTCGGTGCCACCGCTGGTGAATGAGCCGACCACGTCGTCGTCGCCGCCGAGATGACCGCTCGCCATGGCCACGATCTCACGTTCGAGCCGGGGCAGGCTGGCGATCGCGGTGGGATCCAGAGCGTTCTC
Organism: uncultured Acidimicrobiales bacterium; assembly: GCA_963695075.1. GTDB lineage: Bacteria > Actinomycetota > Acidimicrobiia > Acidimicrobiales > CAWCAL01 > CAWCAL01. The sequence continues at coordinate 158,498 of CAVOFR010000001.1, read as the reverse complement.
CCAGAGGAACATGGTGTAGGCCTCTTCGGCCACCCGACGACCCTCGTCGGTGCCGAGGAAGACGTTGGTCATCACCTTCCCGTCACCCCACGAGATGTCATCGTCCTTGAATGCGGCCAGCTCGGCCAGGACGTCGTCGGTCGGCGATCCGTGCGGTGGCAGTGCCATCGTGTTCCCCCTCGGTCTTGCTGCGGCCCGCGGCCGTCAGGCGATCATAGGAGGCGTCATCCTTCGGTCGGGATCTCGAACCGGTCGGTGTAGAACCGGAATCGTTCCCGCTCCTCCTCGGCCGATAGCCCCATCTCCTCGACCGAGTAGGGGTGGACCCCCCGGGAGTGACGCGGCTTGGCCGTGAGATAGTCCACGATTCGCTTACCCAGGTCGACAGGAGCATCCCAGGAGAAACGGTCGTAGATCCCGGAGACCGACCCTACGGGATCGGCGATCAGGTCCGAGTAGCGAACGTCGTGGAACTGGGCGTCGGGGACCGCACCGCTGGCCCGGTCCTCGATGAGCTGCCGCTGGATGTGTGCCATCCCGCCAGGCAGCATCGATGCGAGCGGCGCCAGGTCGACGCCTTCGCAGCGCATGGCCTGGAGCGTTCCCATCAACGACAGCGTGGACGGCACCGTCTTCAGGGGGTCCCGGTGGATGTGCACGATTCGGGCATCGGGATACTCGGCGAAGAGGGCCCCCATGACCGGCAGGTGGCTGGGCGCCTTGAGCACCCACCGCCGGGTCGGCTGTCCGTGCTGCAGGGTCTGGAGGAATGCCCGGTGGTAGGCGTATGCCGGTGCGTGGTCGGCCATGGCCACGTGCATCGAGTAGGCGGGCACGGTGTGGTTGCCCGCCCACTGGTCGGAGATGAACTGGTGGCCGGTGATGAAGATGCACTCGGCCGGCAGGTCTCCACCGTTCGTGTGCATCGCCTCGTAGTCGGGTAGCACCTCGTGCCAGAACGTCCAGAGGTCGTCGGCCGTCTCGGCTGGATGCTCGGGTCCCGCGGTCGCCAGCGGGTGGTGGACCTCCCGACCCAGGGGGGCTCGATGGGCGGGATCCAACGCCAGCAGCTCGTGGAGGATGGACGTGCCGGACCGGGCAGCTCCCACGACGAAGAGGGGCTCGGCGGTCGATTCGTCGCGGATCTGCGGCGTCTGCACCCATGCATCGGCGAGCGCCAGGCGATTTCCGAGCACGCGTAGGAGGTCGGCCCGCAGCATCATCCTGCCCACGAGATGGAGGGTGCACTCGGCGTCGATGGAGTCCATCAGTGCGTCGAAGTGGGACCGCCATCCGTCGTCGCCGAAGTCCCGCAGCCCTGTCGACGAGCGGGCCGTCTCGATCAGCTCGTCGCGATCCAACCCCACGAGGCGCTCGGGCCCTCCGACCGACGTCCCGTGCGAGTTGAGCTTCCGCGCCCACGTCGGCAGTTCGGGCGGGGTCCAGCTCGGGCGCACGGTCATCGACTGAACCTCTGCTGCACGGCCCGCCGCCGTTCGACCAACCGGTCGAGCCGGGCGGCGGGACCGACCCTCGGGTGAGTGCCGGGCACCGCGGCGGTGGCATCGGACACGGGAATGACCCGGCCCGCCGGGACCGGGCGGGAACGCGCCCAGATCCACCGGTACACGATGAGCCCGTCAGCGCGACCTTCCGTGTCGATCCAGTTGGCCACGCCGGGATCGCGAGCCGACACGATCATGCGGACGACGCCGTCGTCGTCGACGTGGGACTGCTCGTGGTTGAGGCTGGTCTGGTGGGCGAGGTCACCGGACTCGAAGAACGGCCAGGTGCACGTCTGGACCGACCAGTAGTCGGCGTCGGGCGCGTCGAACTCGATGAGCCACGCCTCGTCGTCCGCGAGCTGCCAGAGGCCACCCCCGTAGGCGATGTCGGACGCTCCGCCCGGCGGTGCCGTCGGCGGCGAGAGTTCGTTGCGCTCGCCGGCGTCCAGACCCCGGAGGTACGAGAACCAGAACGGGACGCTGTCCCGAATCCAGTTCAGGGCCCGGTCGAGGCCGTCGACCATCGTGTCGAGCGTCACCGGAGCGGGCCCGGTGTCGGGGTCCGACGCCTCGAGAACCAGCGCCGGGATCCGGTCTCGGCCCCAGTCCGAGACATAGATGCGCACCAGGAACAGGCGCGCCGCGGGATCGCTCAGGATCCAGTTGCCGGGGTGCTCGTCGGGCGAGATCGTGACCGTCACTGTTCCGTCGGGATCGACCTGGAGCTGCTCCAACGACCGCTCGCCGTAGACCCCGAACCGGCCCAGCTGCATGTCGCCCTCGTGCAGGCTCAGGATCAGCTGGTTCACGCCGGTCACATCCGCGCTGAACCGGTACGTCCGGTCTGGGTCGACAGCGGCACGGAGGTAGTGGTTGTCGGCGTTGGGACCGCCCCACTTGACCACGTCGTCATCGAACCGGAACAGCGTGGGGTGGGCAGGGTCGGCGTACTCGATCTCGGACCGGACGGTGAACATGAGCTGACGGAGGAGGTGGCGGATGCCCTCGGCCTGCTCCCGGTCGGTCGACACGATCGGATCCGAGAGGATCTCGGACCCGATCTCCCCCAGTCGAGCACAGGCGTCTCGCCAGAGACCGGCCGCGGCGGTCGGTTCGGGCGAACTCATGCATCGCCCCTCGGCGAACGTCCCGAGCGGCGGAGAGAGTCGGCGGCGTGCAAGAGCCCGGCGAGTGCTGCAGCGGCGCGGCGGTCCGCCGGAGTCATTCTCCGCTCTGCTCGCGTCGTTCCTTCCGGTCGGCGGCGGCGTTGGCGACGACGGCGTTGAGCATCGCCAGGATCAGCCCCACGCCTACGAGCAGGTAGAAGCTCGTGAACAGCCTCCCCGCCGTCGTCGAGGGGTAGATGTCCCCGTAGCCGACCGTCGTCAGCGTGACGATGGTGAAGTACCACGAGTCGACCCAGCTCAGGTCCTCGACGAAGCGGTAGAACACGGTGCCCATCAGCATCGTGAATCCCGAGGCCCCGATCAGCATCCGGCTGTTGGGTTTGTTCCACATCGAACGCACGGTGCGCACGAACCACAGGAAGACCATGAGTCACCTTGCTTTGCTCTCGGGATACGGCTCAATGGAGATACTGCCTCAACCGGCCCGGTGATCGTCGCATCCACGGCGCATTCGGTGCGGCATCGGCATCCGGCGCCGAGCCTCGACCACCTCCTCCGACCGGATCTCGACCTTCGGGCTCCTGGACCAGTGGTCGTCGGGCCGGGCTTTCGGCTGGAAGATCGTGCCCACCCCGATGAGTAGGCCACCGAATAGCTCACGGGCGAGCTGTACCGGAGAGCGCCGTCGCATGCGGATCACGGTATCGGTCGTCCCGATCTGACATCGTCGCTGAGTCTTTCCTATTCTCCTGAACGACATTCAGCAAGTGCGGGGTCGAGGGGAAGAGTGAGATGAGCTGGACGATCCGCGGCGCAGCGATGAGCGATCAGGGGAGACTCGAGTCCAGGGGCCACGACCTGGTGCAGGCCGCGGTCACCGAGGCCATGGACGACGCCGGCGTGAAGCCGGCCGACATCGAGGTCGTCGTCATGGGCAACATCGGCGGCATCTGGGACGGTCAAGGCGGCGTCGTCGCCAACGCATGGCTGTATCCGATGGAATACGGCCGGGCCACGGTCCTCACCGTGGAGAACGCCTGCGCCGGAGGGGCCACCGCCATCGAGGTCGGGGCGATGGCCCTGCGCGGCGGATCCGGTCCCGTGCTCGTGATCGGCGCCGAGAAGATGTACACCACGGTCCAATCCGACATCTGGAACATCGATCACGGCGATGGACTGATGACCCTGATGGAAGGCGGGGTCAACCAGCGGCTCCGCGAGGAGTTGATCGAGGCCAACCAGAACCCGTTCAACTCGGTGTTCATGGGCATCAATGCGTCATGGGCCCGACACCAGATCGACGAGCGGGGCACCACCGAGGAAGAGGCCGCATGGGTCGCGGTGAAGAACCGCGGGAACGGCGCCATCAACCCGAAGGCTCGATTCAGCGGCAAGCCGGTCACCTTCGACGAGGTCATGGACTCCCCGGTGATCGCCGACCCGCTCCGCATGGCCATGTGCAGCGCGTTCAGCGACGGCGTGGGGGCACTCGTCATCAGCGATGACGAGTGCCCGGACCGACCGAAGATCATCTCGACGAAGTTCCTCTCGGGTGACGGGACGATGGAAGACCACGACCGCATGACCCAGCTCTCCGACGACGTCTGGGAAGAGGCCGGCATCGGCCCGGAGGACGTCGACGTGATCGAAGTCCACGACGCGTGTGCCTTCGAGGAACTGTGGGCCCTCGAGGCGTGCGGGTTCTACGGCGTGGGCGAGGCGGGCAAGGCCACCATGGCAGGGCACACGGGCCGCGACGGGCGACAGCCGGTGAATGCGGGCGGAGGCCTCATCGGTCGAGGCCATCCCGTGAGCGCCACCGGGGTCCTCCAGGTCGTCGAGTTGTACGAGCAGCTGATGGGCCGGTGCGGTGACCACCAGGTGCCGGGCGACCCGAAGATCGCTTTCGCCGAGAACCAGGGTGGCCTGTCCGGCTGGGCCGACGTGGCCGCCATGGGCATGACCGTCCTCAAGAAGGACTGACCGGCAGGACCGCTCGGCCCAGCCGCCGGTCAGGCCGGCGTCCTGCATCGCGTCCCTCGGCTCGTCCGATGAGCCGAACGCCCCGGCCTGTCTTGGAGCATCATGGGTCGATGCCCTTCCGGACGATCATCGAGCCGTTCCGCATCCACTCGGTCGAGCCGCTGGTCATGACCACGCCGGATCATCGGCGAGCCGCGCTGGCCGAGGCCGGCCACAACCTGTTTTCGCTCAGGGCCGAGGATGTACTCATCGACCTGCTGACCGACTCGGGCACGGGCGCGATGTCCCGGGATCAGTGGGCCGCGATCCAGCGCGGCGACGAGAGCTACGCCGGCTCGCCCTCGTGGTTCCGATTCCTCGAGAGCGTTCAGGACCTGTTCCCGTTCGAGCACGTGATCCCGACCCACCAGGGACGGGCCGCTGAGAAGATCCTGTTCACGGCGATCGGGGGCGAGGGCAAGATCGTTCCGAACAACACGCACTTCGACACGACGCGCGCCAACGTGGAGTACACCGGGGCGACAGCGGTGGACCTGGTGATACCCGAAGGTCGCGACCCCGCGTCGCGTCATCCCTTCAAGGGAAACATGGATGTCGACGGACTGGCCCGCCTGTTGGCCGAGCACGGCCCCGAGACCGTCCCCGTCGTCTTCGTCACGATCACGAACAACTCCGGGGGCGGCCAGCCCGTCTCACTCGGGAACCTCCGGGCGGTGCGCGAGGTCTGCGACGACCACGGCGTCCCCCTGTTCCTCGACGTGTGCCGATTCGCGGAGAACGCCTGGCTCATCCGAGAACGTGAGGCCGGACAGGGCGACCGCGAGGTGCGCGACATCGTTCGAGAGATCGCCGCCTTGGCCGACGGCATGACGATGAGCGCGAAGAAGGACCCGCTCGGCAACATCGGCGGCTGGCTGGCGATGCGCGATGAAGCGCTGGCCGAGCAATGCCGTACGTTGCTGATCCTGGCCGAGGGATTCCCGACCTATGGCGGGTTGGCCGGCCGCGATCTCGATGCTCTCGCCCAAGGCCTGCGCGAAGCCGTGTCCCATGACTACCTCCGCTACCGCATCCGCTCGACGGCCTACCTCGGCAATGCCCTGGCCGATGCGGGGATCCCGGTCGTGCAGCCGATCGGCGGGCATGCCGTCTACATCGATGCCGGCTCCCTGCTCTCCCACATCCCGCCACTCGAGTATCCCGGTCATTCCCTTGCCGTGGCGCTGTACGAGGCAGGTGGTGTCCGGGGATGTGAGATCGGCTCGGTCATGTTCGGGCTCCAGCCCGACGGAACCGAACAACCCGCGACGATGGAGCTCGTCAGACTCGCGGTCCCTCGCCGCACGTACACGCAGAGCCACATCGACTACGTCATCGAGGTCTGCCTCGAGGTGGCCGAGCGTGCGGACGAGCTCGGTGGCTACCGCATCACCAGCCCGCCCCGGCCCCTTCGCCATTTCGGAGCCCGCTTCGAGCCGATCGATGCCTGACGGCAGCAGGATCCTCATCCCGCTTCTCATGGTGGTCGCTCTCCTGTCGGCGGCGTGCAGCGACTCCGCCGGGCCGGAGCAGGGCGCCGCCCGGGACCCCACCGACTGCCCGAACGGTTTCGACGAGGACGCGCCCGAGGCGGGAACCCACGAGGGTTTCGCATCGGCCGGCCAGGACCGATCGTTCCACCTCCTCCTGCCCAACGGTGATGCGTCGGAGCCCGTGCCCCTGTTCGTCTCCCTCACCGGAACCGTGCAGGAGGAGGTTGCGTTCATGGAGCAGTCCGGCATCGACCGGCTGCCCGACGATGGCTGGATGGTGGTCGCACCGGTGCGGAACGGCAACGGCGTGATCTGGGAACCGTGGGACGCCTTGCGCACCCCTGAACAGACCCAACCCAATCCGGATGCGACGTTCATCGTCGAACTGATCGAGTGTCTGGCCGCCCGCCACCCGATCGACAGGGACCGCATCTTCGTCGGTGGCATCTCGATCGGTGGGACGATGGTCAACTACCTCCTGCAGCGCCATTCGTACCTGTTCGCCGGGGGCATCGTCGGGTCAGGCAACTTCATCCTCACCTCGCCCGGCGACCCCATACCCCTCGACGACATGGTCGTCGTCGTCACCTGGGGAGGCGACACCGACGTGTGGACCGGCTGCCCCGACGGCCGGATGGGCGCCGAATTCGGTGACGAACCGGGCTGCGTCACGGTCGAGTTCGTCGCCGACGCCTCGCTGGCATCGCAGTACTACGACGCGCAACCCGCCGTCCGGCAGGTGGCGTGCACCGAGGACGCCGGTCACATCTGGATCACCCACGCCACGCCGTACTGGGCCGAGCTCCTGGCCTCACACCCGAAGGGTTCTTCGGGACCGGTCGAGCTCGGCCTCACCCCGGCGCCCCTCGACTGCTCGACGGACGCATTCATCCGGGAGGGCGGCGCATGACCATCGGTCGGCTGGCGGCTACCGGACTGCTGATCGTCTCGGCCGCCTGTTCTTCGGGCGGCGAGAGCGTGGGCGCGCGGTCCGACACCAGATCGGACGGCGCCAGGCTCTTCGCGGAGAACTGCTCGACCTGCCACGCTGCCGATGGATCCGGTGCCGTCGGTCCGGCGATCGCCGACGGTGCCGCGAACGACGACTACACCTTCGACGAGATGGCCCTCGTTGTCTCCGACGGCAACTCCCAGATGAGCGGCTTCGGAGACGAGCTCTCAGCCGAGGCGATCGACGCCATCGTCACCTTCGTCCGCTCCGACCTGCACTCGACCGCACCAGCGGATCCGGGCGGTCAGCCGACGGCCGATCAACGGACGACCCACGGCGCACCGCCGGAGATCATCGACCACGCGGCCGACTGGCCCCTGCCTAACCGGGACCACGCCAACAGCCGATCGACGTTCGACACGGCAATCGACAGCAGCACGGTCGCCGACTTGGAGGAGGCGTGGCGCTACGAGCTCCCCAACTCGGGCACGTTCGGTGCTGCGTCGACGACTCCGCTCATTCTCGGCGACGACATCTTCCTCGAGGACAACAGCGGCGTGGTGCACGCCGTCGACCGCGACACCGGGAGCGGGCTCTGGACCGCCGGTCCGACGGGGTCCCTGTTCGGACCCACGGGCGTCGCCGTGGGATGGGGCAAGGTGTTCGGGACCAAGACCGGCGAGAGCGGACCGGGGCAGTACATCGCCGCCTATGACGTCGAATCGGGTGAGGAGATCTGGGCCACGGACATCACGGCCAACGGCGGCCAGGTGAACATACAGACCTCGGTCCACGACGGGCTGGTCCTGGGTGCGACGTCGGGCTTCCCGGCCGGGGTCCGGGGAACCATCACCGCGCTCGACGAGGCGACCGGAGCGGTCGTCTGGGAGTTCGACACGATCGAGTCACCCGACCTGTGGGGCCACCCCGACGTCAACAGCGGGGGCGGAGCCTGGTACCCGCCGGCCGTCGACCCCGACACCAACACGATCTACTTCGGTGTCGGGAATCCCTACCCGTTCCCCGGGGCGGAAGGCTTCCCCAACGCCACGAGCCGTCCCGGCGACAATCGGTGGACGAGCTCGACGGTGGCGCTGGACGGCGAAACCGGCGAGCTCGCCTGGGGCCATCAACCGTTCCCCCACGATCTGTTCGACCGCGATCACGTCCACGCGGCCCTGGGCCGGGTGGGAACGGGTGACGATGCTCGTCCGATGCTCGTCACCGCCGGCAAGGGTGGAATCGTGTTCGGGCTCGATCCCACATCGGGTGAAGAGCTGTGGTCGAGGAGCGTCGGAAGCCACGAGAACGACGGGGTCGTCGAGCTCGACGAAGCGATGAGCGTGCTTCCCGGCGGGCTCGGCGGCGTGGCCACGCCGATCGCCTTCGCCGAGGGAGTGGCCTACGTAGCGATGATCAACGCACCGATCACCTACGCACCGGACGAGTCCAGCACCGGGTTCGGTACCGATGTCGGGGTCATGCCCAGCAACGTCGTGGCCGTCGATGCGGGTGACGGAACGGTCCTGTGGGATCGCCGGATCGATGGGGACGTGGTCGGCGCCATGACCGTCGTCAACGACCTGGTCTTGACCTCCACCCTGAACGGTCTGATCCTCGCTCTCGACCGCGAGACGGGCTACGAGGTGTGGTCGATGCAGGCCGACGGCGGCATCAACGGATGGCCGGCGATCGCGGGAGACCTCATCGTGATTCCCGTCGGCTTCGGGGCCCCCGCCCACCTGCTGGCCCTGCACCTTCCATAGCGCCCGCCGGCGCGAGTCGACCCAGCGGTGGGGATAGCGTCGGGCCCATGGAGTTCGTCCCCACGGTCGATCTGCGCGACCCGTCGGCCACGTCGCTTGAAGCCCTCGACCGGGCCGGTCGAGCACACGGGTTCTTCCTCATCGCCGGTCACGGCCTCGACGACCTGATCGACCGGACCTGGGCAGATTGCCGTCGCTTCTTCTCGGCTGACCGATCGGTGCGTCAACGCATCGTCCGGTCCGAGAAGAACCCGCTCGGCTACTTCGACCGCGAGCTCACGAAACGCCTGCGGGACCACAAAGAGGTATTCGACTTCATCGATCCCGCCTTGCCTTCCGAAGGCGAGCTCAATCGGTGGCCGGAAGGCCTCACCGGGTTCAGGACGACAATGGCTGAGTACTTCGAGGCGATGTCGGCACTGGCCCCCGAGGTGGTTGCCATGATCCATCGGGCGCTCGGGCTCTCCGGAGATCCGGTGGCGGGCGGTGTCGGCGACCGTGGGAGCAGCACGGTGCGGCTCAATCACTATCCGGTCGGCGATCCGGTCGCCCCGTCGGATCGAATCGGCCTGGCCGACCTGGGCGACAACGCCCTCGGCGACCACACCGACCCCGGGGTGATCACGCTCCTACTCCAGGACGACACCGGTGGCCTGCAGACGGCAACCCGCTCGTCGGAGTGGATCGACGTGCCTCCTCGGCCCGGGACGATCGTGGTGAACCTCGGCGACATCATGCAGGTCTGGACCAACGACCGGTATCGAGCGGCTGTCCACAGGGTCGTTCCCATGCACGAGCGCGGCCGCTTCAGTATCCCGTACTTCTTCAACCCGGCCCGCGACGCGGTGATCGCCCCGCTCGACCAGCTGGCCGACGGCGCTCCCCGCTACCGACCGTTCCCTTGGCGAGACCTCATGAAGGGCCGCGCCGGCGACAACTATCGCGACCTGGGAACCAGCGACATCCAGATCAGCCGGTTCCGCGTCTCCTGATCGTCGACGACCGCGGTCCGGCTCAGGATTCGCGGCCCGCGAGCAGGCGCTCCACCTCGGGTCGGGTCGGGTTACCCGAACGCGCTCCGACCGCCCGCGTCGCCAGAGCACCGGCTGCGTTGGCCACGCTCACCGCGTCCGCCAGTGCGCAGCCGCGGGCCAGTTCGACGGCCAGGGCCGCAGCGAAGGCGTCGCCCGCCCCGGTGGCGTCGACGGCGTCGACAGGATGTGGCGGGCGGTGGAGTGGATCTGCTCCGAGGGTATGGAGCGTCGCTCCCCGATCGCCGAGCGTCACGACGACCGCGTCGGCCCCCGCCGCAAGAAGTGCCTCGGCCCCTCCCGCAGAGGTGGCCTCGCCCTCGTTCGGCGTAACGACATGGCATGTCTGCAGGAGTGCTCCGGACAGGGGCCGAAACGGTGCGGGATCGAGCACGACCCTCGCCCCGGCCGCAGCGCCGGCCCGGGCCGCGGCGACTGCGACGGGCATGGGGATCTCCAGACCGAGCAGCATCACGTCACCCCGCTCGGTCTCCGATGCAACGATGCCTGCCACAGGTCCGATCTGAAGATCACGGTTGGCGCCGGGGGCGACGGAGATCAGATTCTCGCCGGCCGCGTCGACCATCACGAGCGCGATGCCGGTGGCGGAGCCGGTTCGGGCCAGGTGACGGCAATCGACGCCCACGTGCTCGAGCGCGGCGCGGGCATCGACTCCGTACTCGTCGTCGCCGACCGCGCCGACGATCACCGTCTCGGCCCCGAGACGAGCGGCCGCAGCGGCCTGGTTGCCGCCCTTGCCGCCATGGGTCCGACTGAAGCGGCCGCCGGTCACGGTGGCACCAGGAGTGGGTAGCTCTGCACCCACGACGACGAGGTCGACGTTGACCGATCCGACCACGATGACCCGAGCCACGTCACCAGACGCTACTGCGGTGGGCACCCCCGCGGACGCAGCGATTTCGATCTGATAGACCCGTACCGATCGCGGGCGAGACGGACGCCGAACGGGAGACAACCATGGGCAAGCTCAACGGCAAGGTGGTGCTGATCACCGGCGCCGCGAGTGGCATCGGCGCCGCCTGTGCCGACCGGGTGGAAGCCGAGGGCGGCACCGCTGTCCGCAGCGACATCGCCATCCCCGAGGGCCGCGACGACATCATCGCGCTGGACGTCGCCGACGAGGCAGCGACGAAGGCGCTGATCGATTCGGTGGTCGCCGACCACGGCCGCCTCGACGGCCTGGTGACGGCGGCGGGCATAGCCGGCGGTGGTCCGGTCAGCTCGATGGATCAGTCGGAGTGGCGGCGCGTGATCGACGTCAACCTGACCGGCACTTTCCTCGGCTGCAAACATGCCGCCGCCGCCATGCTCGAACAGGATCCGATCGATGAGGAACGGGGCTCGATCGTCACGATCGCCAGCGTCGAGGGGCTCGAAGCGACGGCCGGGGGCAGTGCGTACAACGCCTCCAAGGGCGGCGTGATCCTCCTCACCAAGAACATCTGCATCGACTACGGCGCCGTCGGCATCCGGGCCAACGCCATCTGTCCGGGGTTCATCGACACCCCGCTCCTGGCCTCGGTCTGGGCGATGGAAGGGCTCGAAGAGCCCCGTCGCCTCACCGAGCGGGAGCACAAGCTCCGCCGCTTCGGGCGGCCCGACGAGATCGCGACCACGGCGACCTTCCTCCTCTCACCTGAGGCATCGTTCATCTCGGGCCAGGCCCTGGCGGTCGATGGCGGATACACCGCCGGACGGGACCACGGCATCACCGAGCTGTTCGGCTTCTGAGCCCGACCGCCGAACTTTGTGCTCTGGCAGTACCGATGTGCAAGCCAGCGCACAAAGTTCGGCGGATCTGGTGACATGTCACGAGGGCCTACGGTGTGACCGGTGAGCGAGGACGACCGCCGACGCTGGGATGCTCGGTACCGCGCGCAGACGGCGACCCCCGATGAAGTGCCGGGCCCCCCGTCGCCCTTCGGTGCCGTCGAGCACCTTTTCCCGACCCGAGGCGGCGCCCTCGACCTCGCGTGCGGAACGGGCCACAGCGCGGTGTGGCTCGCGCTCCGTGGGATGGAAGTGCGGGGCCTCGACGTGTCGCCCGTGGCCGTCGCCCGCGGCTCTGAGCTGGCAGCTCGGCATCGGGTCGCCGACCGCTGCCACTTCGACGTGGTCGACCTCGACGATGGTCTCCCCGATGGCCGGCCCACCGACCTGGTCTTGTGCAATCGCTTCCGGGACCCGGACCTGTACGGCTCTCTCGTGGAGCGCCTGGCGCCCGGCGGGATGCTGGCCGTCGCCGTACTGAGCGAGGTCGGCGCCGAGCCGGGCCGGTTCCGGGCCCGTCGGGGTGAGTTGCGGAGGGTTTGCGCCGACCTGGACGTCCTGGCCGACGGCGAGGCGGACGGCGTGGCCTGGATCGTGGCCGTGAGTCCGGACCGCCCGCGGGCACCCTGAACAAGGCGCGCCGAACCACCGCAGAGCGACGGCCCGGGACCAGATTTCGGCTAGGGACCCCGGCGGAGGAGCTCGGGGAGGTCCGCCACCGAGTCGATGATCACCTCGGGCCGGCCATCGGCCGACTCGACGGCATCCCGGCGGTACTTTCCGGTCCGGACGAGCACGCCGTGCAGCCCGGCGGTCTGGGCGCCGAGAACGTCGTTGACGATGTCGTCACCGACCATGGCGACCCTCTCCTTCGGTAGGCCGAGGGCTTCGAGCGCCGAGCCGAAGAACTCCGGGGCCGGCTTGCCGACCACCACCGCCCGGAGGCCGGTCGCCGCCTCGAGGGCCATGACGTAGGCGCCGCTGTCGAGGGACAACCCGTCGGCGGTTCGCCAGTAGATGTTGCGATGCATGGCGACGAAACCTGCACCGTCGAGGAGCAGGCGGAAGGCGTGGTTGAGCTGGTCGTGGGTGAACACCATGCCGGCCCCGCCGATCACGACCACGTCGGCCGGGCCCTCGGTGACGAGCTCCACCCCGATCAGATCGGCACTCACGTCTCCGCTGGTCAGGACGAAACACCGTCCCCCCGGATGGTTGGCGCGGAGATACGCCGCCGTCGCGGCCGGCGCCGTCAAGATCTCCTCGACGTCGGCCGCGAAGCCCGCCTTCCGCAGCAGCACGGAGATCTCGGACCGGGTCCGGGAGGTGGTGTTGGTGACGAATCGGAGGGGGACCCCCCGGTCCCTCACCTCGACGAGTGCCTCGGACGCTCCCGGGATGGCCTCCCATGCGACCGTCAACACCCCATCGATGTCGAGCAGCACACCATCGACCCAGGCCATGACCCGAACGTACTCCTACCAACCTCACCCAGCCGTCGGAAACCGACGGTGACGGACCAGATTTCGGTTGGGGCGGGGTTGGAGCGGTGCCGGGTCGAGCGGTGCGGGGTTGGGTCAGGGAGCGGCCGGGAGTCGGATCTCGAAGCGGGCGCCCCCGAGCGGCGAGTCGGACACGGCGATGCGGCCGTCGTGGGCACGGATGACCTCGTCGACGATGGCGAGCCCGAGTCCGCTCCCCCCCAGGTCGCGGTCGCGGGCCTCGTCGAGTCGGACGAACCGTTCGAAGATGCGACCCCGGTCCGCGGGTGCGACCCCGGGGCCGTCATCGTCGACGGTGAGGACGACGTCACCATCACTCTCGGCGAGTCCGAAGGCGATCCGCGCGGTCGCGTGGGTGGCCGCGTTGGTGGCGAGGTTGCGGACGACGCGTTCCAGTTGGCGGCGGTCGCCGATGACCTGGCCGGCCGAAACCCCTGTCCGGTCGACCAGGAGGCGCGTGGGGAGGTGCTCGGCCTGGGCGAAGATCACGTCGTCGAGGTCGACCGGGGTGCGCCCTCCGGGCAGCGATCGTTCGTCGGCCCGGGCGAGGAGGATGAGATCGTCCACGAGGTGGCCGAGCCGTTGGCTCTCGGCGAAGACGGTCTCGGCGAGCTGGTCGAGAGACGTTTCTCCGGGGTGGGTGAGGGCGACCTCGGTGTGTTGACGGATGGAGGCGACCGGGGATCGCAGCTCGTGGGAGGCGTCGGAGATGAGCCGACGTTGGCGGGTCTGGCTCTGTTCGAGCCTGTCGAGCATGTTGTTCATGGTGGTGGCCAGGCGGGCGATCTCGTCTGCCCCGTGCGGCTCGGGAAGTCGCCGGTAGAGCTCGGTCGCGCTGATCTCGTCGGCTTCCTGTCGGATGGCGTCGACGGGCGCCAGGGCCCGGCCGGTCAGTTGCCAGGTCGTGACCCCGACCACGGCGAGCACGGCAGGAACCACGATCACGAGGAGCAGGGTCAGCGTGCCGGAGGTCTCCCGTGCCGGGTCGAGCTCCCGGCCGACGATCACGGCGCCGACGTCGCCGGTCGCGGGCCGGTCGACGAAAACCACCCACCGATCGTCAGCGTCGCCGAAGGGGAGCTGCACGTCGGTCCCGGCCCGGTCGGCCAGTGACTGGACATCGGCGGCGCTTCGGCTCGCGGCGATGACATCGCCGTCGGATCCGACGATCTGGATGAAGCGGTCGGATCCCTCGTCGAGAGCGAGGTCAGCCGCCGGCACACCGGCGTCGATGGCGGTGACGATGTCGGCCGCTCGTAGCTCGGCGTTGGATCTGACGCGATCGACGACGGAACGACGCACGCCGACCAGCAACGCGACCGATGCCACGACGAGCGCCAGACCGACGACCAGCACGGCGATGGTCGTCGTGCGGACCCGTACGGTCCCGAGGCCGGCGCGCCAGGGGCGGCCATGCTCGGGGCGGATCATCCGCCGTCGGGGTCGATGCGGTACCCCGAGCCCCGGACGGTCTCGATGGCAGCTCGGTCGAAGGGTCGGTCGATCTTGTTCCGGAGGCGACGGATGTAGACCTCGACGATGTTCGGGTCTCCGTCGAAGTCGTAGTTCCAGACGTGGTCGAGGATCGCTCGCTTCGAGACGACTTCGCCCGGACGGCTCAGCATGTACTCGATCAACGACAACTCCCGGGCCGTGACCGCGACCTCGTCGTCACCCCGCCAGATCCGGCGGGCGGCCGGATCGAGCCGGAGGTCGCCGACCTCGAGCACGGCGGGCCGCTCGCGAGCGCCTCGGCGGATCAGGGCCCGCAGGCGGGCCACCAGCACCACGAAGGAGAACGGCTTTGTGAGATAGTCGTCGGCACCGGTGTCGAGCGCCTCGGCCTCGTCGAGTTCACCATCCTTCGCGGTGAGCATCAGGATGGGAGTCCAATCACCCTCTTCCCTGAGGCTCGCACAGACCTTGTAGCCGTTCATTCCCGGGAGCATGATGTCGAGGACGACGGCGTCGTAGGGGTGTTCGTGTGCCATCCAGAGGCCGTCGGTCCCGGTCAGGGCGATGTCGGTGGCGAATCCCTCGGCCTCCAGACCCTTCTTGAGCCCGGCGGCCAGTCGCTTCTCGTCTTCGACCACGAGCACCCGCATGGCGTCCATGATGCTCGATCCAGTCTGAACGGAAGCTGAACACGACCTGACTCGGCTCGGCGGTGTCCCTCAGTCGGCGTCGCCGGCTTCACTCTCGTCGTCGGCATGGGCGCCGATCACGTTGAACTGCGCGTCCAGGTGGACGTCGGTCTGGCGTCCGTCATCGAGGGTCACCTCGACCTCGTAGGCGCCTTGCTCGTCGCCGGCCTCGGTTCCGGTCACCCGGCCCTCACCGGTGTGGGCGAGTGCGGCGGCGGTCGCCTCGTCATAGGCCGCACCGCTGATGGGTCCTGTCGTGCCGTCGTCGTCAGCGGAACCGGCCGCTACCACACCGACGCCCGTTCCGAGGGCCACGGCTACGGCCACTCCACCGGCGAGGAACAACTTCGTACGCTGCTTCATGAGATCTCCCGTGTTCGATCCGAGCGTTCTTCACCTCCACCATGCTCCGGGTCCCCTGACCAGAAGCTGAACGCGGCACGCCGTCAGTGGCCGAGCACCGACTCCACCGCCTCGTGGATGCCGTAGTGCAGCCGGCCCTCCAGTCGCTCCCAGGTGCCGCTCCGGCGAAACACCTCTCGCACCGGGCCCTTGACGTCGACGAGGTGCAGTTCCACACCGATCGCCTCGATCTCGTCGAGCGCTTCCTCGAAGATGGCAACACCACCCGAGTCGACGTCATTCATGCCGGCACAGTTGACGACGAGCACGTGGACGCCGTTGTCAGCCGCGGTCCGGGCTTCGAGGACGAGCACATTCTTTACCCACGACGTGTTGGCGAACACGAGCGGTGCGTCGACCCGGACGATGCGCACGCCCGGCACCTCATCGGCATCGTCGAATCGCTTCACGCTCCGATACGACGTCGAGTCGGCACGCCGGCCGAGCACCACGACGCTGGGCCGAGCCAGCTCGATCAGCGCCACGAGCAGCGACACGACGATGCCGGCCGAGATGCCGACGACGACTCCGAGGAGCAGCGTCGCGGCGAACGCCACGGTCAGACTCACCATGTCGATCGGCTTCACGCGCGCGATGCGACGGATCTCGGCCACGTCGACCAGCCGGATCACCGCGACGATCACGACCGCCGCGAGAACCGCCAGTGGCAGCGACGAGAGTACCGGCGTGAGCAGGGCGATCGTGGCGACGACGAGAGTGGCGGCGACGACCGAGGCGAGCTGCGTTCGGGCTCCGGCCTCGGAGCTCACCGCCGTACGCGAGAAGCTGCCCGTGACCGGGAAACCGCCGAACACGCCCGCGCCTGCGTTCGCCATCCCGAGCGCCACCAGCTCGTGGTTGGGCCCGGGCTCGTGATCGTGCCGCCGACCGGCCACCTTGGCTACGGCGATCGACTCCAGGAAGCCGACCAGCGTGATCGCGACGGCGGCTGGAGCGAGATCGACGAGCAGCGAGCTCGAGACATCGGGGAGGCCGAAGCCGGGGAGCGAGTCGGGAATGTCACCGACCACCGCCACACCCTTCCCCTCGAGGTCGAAGAGCTCGCTCACACCTATGGCGCCGGCCACGACGACCAGGGCGCCCGGCAGGGTCGGCGCCAACCGCCGGATGGCCAACAGGACGACGATCGCCGTGACTCCGACGGCCAGCGTCGGGCCGTGGACCTCACCCAGTCGATCGCCGATCCGGGTCGCCGACTCGACGAACCGCTCGCTCGGTTCGATGTCGACCCCCAGTAGCCGGCGAGCCTGGCTGACCCCGATGAGGATCGCCGCGGCTGCCGTGAAGCCCACGAGGACGGCATGGGAGAGGAAGTTCGAGAGCCAGCCGAGTCGCAACCCGCCCAGAGCCAGGTGAGCCACCGCCACCAGCAGGGCCAGGGCCGCGGCGGCGGCAAGAGGGTCGACCCCTGGCTCGGTGTTGGCGAGCGCGGCCGCCGTCATGAGCGAAATGAGCGCAACGGGACCCACCGCCAGCTGTCGGGACGACCCGAAGACGGCGTACAGGACGATCGGCAAGGTCGCGGCGTACAGACCCGTTTCCGGGGGGAGACCAGCGATCTGTGCGTAGGCCATCGCCTGGGGGACGAGCACGGCTGCCACCGTCGCGCCGGCGAGGAGGTCGGGGCGGAGATCGGCGCGCCGGTAGGACGGGAGCCACTCGGTCACCGGCGCGACCCTTCGCAGGAACGATTTCACGCCGACAGCTTCGCGGATGGGAGGCGGTCACCCGGGCATGCAGGTACTACCGTTGGCGCCTCCGGGACCGACGACCAAGGGGGAAACCATGCCCGAGATCCACGGCGAGACAGCGAACGGCTGGGAGCCGGTCCGAGCAGCTTTCGAGGCTAACTACGAACTGGACGTCGATCCGCTGGCTCCGATGCTGGGCGGCAGTCCCCGGGAGATCGGCGCTGCGTTCTCCCTGTACCACCGCGGCGAGAAGGTGGTCGACCTGTGGGGAGGAATCGCCGATCCCGCGACCGGCCGGGCCTGGGACGAGCACACCCTCGCCCTGGTGTTCTCGACCACAAAGGGAGCGACGGCGATCTGCGCGAATCTGCTCGCCCAGCGCGGCGAGCTCGATCTCGACGCCCCCGTCGTCGACTACTGGCCCGAGTTCGGCAAGCACGGCAAGGACACGATTCCGGTGCGCTACCTGCTGTGTCACAAGTCGGGCCTGCCCTATGTCGAGGACACGATGACCCACGCGGAGATGCTGGAGTGGGAACCGGTCGTGTCCGCGCTGGAGAACATGGCACCTGTCTGGGAACCCGGCAGCAAACACGGCTACCACGCCGTCACCTACGGCTGGCTCGTGGGCGAGGTGATCAAGCGCGTCAGCGGCAGAAGCGTCGGCTCGTTCTTCCAGGACGAGGTCGCCGGCCCGCTCGGGCTCGACTTCTGGATCGGCACGCCCGACGAGCACCACCACCGCGTCGCCATGCTCGAGACCTTCCCGGTACCCGACGACCCGACCATCAAGGCGATGATGGACCAGTTCATCGGTCCCGAGACGCTGCTCGGCCGTGCGCTCGCCGCTCCGGTCGAAGAGGTCGAGATGGACCGCTACAACCATCCTGAGACCTGGCGGGCCGAGATCCCCGCGGCAAATGGCATCTGCGATGCCCGGTCGCTGGCCAGGATGTACGCGGCGTGTGTCGGTGAGGTCGACGGGACCAGGCTGTTGTCGGCCGAGCAGGTCGCCGACGCCATCGAACCGCAGTCCGAAGGCACCGACACCGTCCTGATGGACATGGACCTGCGCTACGGGCTGGGATTCATGCTGCCCTCGTCGATCATGCCGCTGGGCAACGACCGGAACTTCGGTCACTTCGGCGCGGGCGGCTCGATGGGCATGGCCGATCCGGACCACGAGCTGGGCTTCGGCTACGTCATGAACAAGATGTTCCTGGGCCTCACGGGCGACCCCCGGACCACCAACCTGATCGACGCGGTGTACGGCTGCCTCGAGTCGTGAGCGGCTCGAACAGAGCCGGCCGAGGGGTTGACACCTAGTCTTTCTTAGTATAGAAACCCTAGGTATGAGCACCCAGACTCTGAAGGGCCACCTGGACCTCCTGACCCTGGCGGTCCTCGCCGACGGAGCGAAGCACGGCTACGCGGTGATCGAGGAGCTCCGCTCCCGCAGTGGCGAAGTGTTCGACCTGCCCGAGGGAACCGTCTACCCGGCACTCCACCGGTTGGAGAAGGCCGGCCACCTCGCCTCGGAGTGGTCCGTGGTCCAGGGCCGGAGGCGGCGGACCTACCGACTCACCGACAGGGGCAGGTCAGCCCTCGGAGAGCAGCGGCAGAGCTGGGAATCCTTCTCGGCCGCCGTCGGCATGGTGCTGGGAGGTACCCCGTGGCCAGCTATCACCTGATCGACTCCTACCTCGAGCGGCTCTCCGGCCGCTTGCACTGGCGGGCCAATGCCGACGAGGTCATCGACGAGCTGCGTGACCACTTGTACTCGGCCATGGACGAGGTGGGTGGCGCCTCCGGCGACGACACCGCCCAGCAGCGCATCCTGGATCGGTTCGGCGAGCCGGAGGTCGTCGCCGCAGCGCTGGCGACCACCTCCCGGGCTGGAATCGCTGTGCCCACCCGATCGACCAACGGCGTCGGCCTCCTCGCGATGGTCACCGCCGGGTTGTGGCTCGTCATGCCGTTGTGCCTACTCATTTCGCTGTGGTGGGATGACGCCCAGGGCGGATGGGACACCGTCAGTCAGCTGACCTGGATGGTCGGGACGTTCTCCCTCGTCGCGGCCGCGACACTGACCGTCGCCGTGATGGTCGGCCTGCGGGAGCGCCTCGGCGGCCTCGGTCTCCTCGCGACCACGGGAATGGTCTGCATGAGCCTCGGCGCTCTCGCCGGCGTTGCCGCGTGGCTTCCCCTGATATGGGCCTCCCTGGTGGCGTTCGGGGCTGCGTTGTTCGTCGCAGCGATGGTGAGCGTCGACGTGGCCCCGAGGCTGCCCACCGCACTCCTCGGCTCGGCCTGGATCATCGGGATCGCCACCGGGACGACGCTACGGGCCATCGAGTTCGGGCCCGTCGACGAATGGGGTGAATACTGGCACGCCAACACCGTCGGGCTCGGCGTCGGAGCGGCCTTATTCGCCGCCGGACTCGGGCTGCTCGGTCGCTGGCTGCACGGCGAGGAGCCGACCGAGCTCGAACCGGCCGAGCCACTGGTCCACGCGTAGAGTTCGAGGGCGAACTCCCACGACGCAGGCGTCGCTCACCGACGCTGACGGACCAGATTTCGGAGGGTGACGATGGAGGCCCGCTACCGAGAGGCCGAGCGGCGGCTCTGGGAGTCGGTGGGCGTCGTTCCCTCCGAGCGGCGGATCGAGCTGCCTCGGGCCGGCATCTCGGTCCGGGTCCAGGAGGTCGGAACGGGACCGACCGTGCTCTTCATCCACGGCACGACGAACTGCGGGGCGAGCTGGGCGCCCCTCGTCGCCGGCCTCGACGGATTCCGCCGCGTCGTCCTGGACCGGCCGGGCTGTGGGCTAAGCGAACCGCTCCCCCGGCCGTTCGAGAACGTCGCGGAACTGGAGGCGTACGCGGACGAACTGGTCGGCGACGTGCTCGACGGCATCGGACTACCGGCCGCGGCGGTCGTCTCCACCTCGCTCGGTGGCTACTTCGCGTTCCGGTCGACCGCGGCGAACCCCGATCGCGTCACGAGTCTGGTCCACATCGCATGGACCGTCGGCGCCCCGACCGGCACCCTCCCGTTCGTGATGAGGGTCGGCGCCCTCCCCGGCCTCGGTCGGGTGATGGCCGCTGTCCCTCCGACGCGCGGCGCGGTGCGCGCGATGCTGCGACAGATAGGGCTCGGGCAGGCCCTCGACGCCGGCCGGGTCTCCGACGAGCTCATCGAATGGTTCGTGGCCATGCTCCGGCACACCGACACGATGCGCAACGAGCTGCGAGCCGGGCCACCGGTTCCCCACCCCTGGGGCGATCCGATGGGCCACTTCCTCCTGCCGACGAGCCTCCTCGCCCGTATTGCGACACCGGTGGCATTCCTGTGGGGCGAAGAGGATCCCTTCGGCGGGGCGACCACGGCCACCGAGTTCAGCGCACACGTCCCCGATGCCGAGCTGACGATCATGCCGGGCGCCGGTCACGCACCATGGCTCGACGACACCGACTTCGTCGTCGACACAACACGCGAGTTCCTCGACCGCTGACCTGCGGCTTGCGGACCAACTAGCGTCGATCCATCGACCCGGGCCCGGCATCCACGACGATTCCCGATCCCGCGCGGGTCGGCGGCATCGACTGGACCGAGCGGACCGGCGGGACGCTCACGTCGAGAGAACGCCGGACTCTCCTCGTCGCCATCGGCCGTGGCCAACTCGACGGCATCGCCAGCCGGGTCAAGGTACTCCTCGGTCGACGTCCGGACCGGGTCGATGATCTCCCGCCGCCACCCGACAGCGCGCTCGCCCGCGAGGCCGAAGAAGCGTGCGCCGAGCAACCGGCCTCGATCATCGGTCACTCGTACCGCACGTGGGCCTTCGGCCGGGCCCTGGCCGTCTTCGACGGTGACAATTCGCTCGACCAGGAGCTCTTCTACGTCGGGGCACTCCTCCACGACGCGGGTATCGCCGAGTCGATCGCCGGCGAGGACTTCACCATACGGAGCGCACGTACCGCGGCCGCGTGCGCTGCGGCCCACCGCGACGAGGCCGAGGTTCGCCGGCTGCAGGACGCGATCACCGTGCACACCACGCCTGGGATCGATCCGGTCACCGACGGACCCGAGGGCTTCTACATCCAGGCCGGCGCCACCCTTGACCTCGGCGGACTCCGCCTGTGCGACGTACCGGCCGACTCTGTCGACCGGGTACTCCGCGACCACCCTCGCGAGGGGGTCACCGCGGAGATCACCGCCATGATCCGGGCCGAGGCAGCCGCTGTGCCGGGAGGTCGGTTCGCGTTGCTGAAGAAGACCGGATTCATCCCCGCGATCAGATTCGCCCCCTTCGACGCCCGGTAGCGTCCCCTGGATGCCGCTCGAAGCCCGCATCAGGCGACTCCTCCCCATCGCTCGACGGCTGCAGCGCGACGACTTCGACGTCCCGATGCCAACGCGTCGGGCCAGCGACGCTCGGCAGGCGCGCATGGCGGGATGGACCTTGATGCTCCCGGGACCGAACGTCGCTTCGTTGGAGCACATCGCCGTGCCGGTCGACGGTGGGCGGATCCGCGTACGGCTGTACCGGCCCTTCGTTCCCGGGCCGCTGCCCCTGTTCGTGTTCTTCCACGGTGGCGGTTGGTGCAAGGGGGGACTGGACGAGCGGGACCCCCGTTGTCGCACGATCGCGGTCGGGGCCGAGTGCGTCGTCGCGTCCGTCGACTACCGCATGGCCCCGGAGAACCAGTTCCCGACCGCGCCCGAGGACTGCTACGCCGCGGTATGTGACCTGGTCGACCGCGCCGATCAACTGGGCGTGGATCCCGACCGGGTGGCCGTGGGCGGCGAGTCGGCCGGCGCCAACCTCGCGGCCGCGGTCTGTCTCATGGCACGCGACCGGGGTGGACCGACGATCTGCCATCAGTGGCTCGATGTCCCGGCCACCGACCTGACACTGGCTCAGTCGGGCCACCGGGAGGTCGCCGACGGCTACCTGCTGGACGCCGCGGCGATCGACGACTACCTCGAGCACTACCTCCCCGATCCGGCGATGGCGACCGACCCCCGCTGCTCTCCCCTGCTGGCCGACGACCACCGAGGTCTACCTCCGGCATGGATCATGAGCGCCGAGTACGACCGCCTCCGCGGCGACGGCGAGGCCTACGCGCTCGCGCTCAGAGCGGCCGGCGTTCCGGCGCAGCACGTTCGGCTGCCCGGCCACCTCCACGCGAGCTTCGCCCTCACCCGACTCCTCGAGTCCTCGAGGGCGTACGAGGCGAAGGCCGTCGCCGCGTTGGCTGACGCACTCGGAGGCGGCAACCGCGCGCCCGTGGCCGGTTCTCCCGGTGCCGGACCGTCGTGAATCGACGCTGACGGACCAGATTTCGGCGGTGGGGGTCCACGTGGGCTCGCCCGGTCGTCATCGAGGTCGGTGCAACGGGCCCGCCGACTACCATCCCGCGATGGCTCGACCGGCCGCCGTCGCGGGCTCAAGATTCCCCCAGCTGGATGTCGAGGTCGAGGGATGCTCCCTGCGCTACGTCGACACCGGTCCAACCGCCGCGACGACGAGCGGACCGCCCCTGATCGTCATCCCCGGCCACACCTCCCGGATCGAGGGCTACGACGAGCTCTCCTCGACCCTGGCCGAGCGTCATCGCGTGCTCATACTCGACCTACCGGGCAGCGGCTACGCGGACAAACCCGAGCGCCGTTACGACCTCGAGCTCTACGAGGACGCGATCGTCGGGTTCCTCGACGCCCTGGGCATCGGAGAGGCCGTACCCGTCGGGGGGAGCCTGGGCGGGAACCTCGTGCTGCGACTCGGCCACCGCTTTCCCGATCGGTTCCGGCGGCTCGTGGTCTGGGCCCCCGGCAGTGCCTGGGGCGCCCGCCCCCGGCTCGCCAGGACGATGCACTGGATCGGAGACCACGCCTCGATTGCCCGGTTGCTGTTCTGGCCGACCGTCAGGGTCCAGTCGCGCTTCTGGTACGGAAGTGACTTCCCCGGCCGCGAGGAGGCCCTGCGTACGACCTTCGCCTACTACCGGGAAGTGATCGGCCCCGGCTTCGTGCGCATGTACTGGGGCCTGGCCGCCGACCAGATCGGTACCAGCCTGTTCGACCTAGCGCCGGAGATCGAACAACCGGTGCTCCTCATGTGGGGCGACCGCGACAACGGCGCCGGAATGGGTCGCGGCGTGGCGAAGCTGCACGGGATGCTCCCCCGGTCCGAGCTCCACGTGTTCGAGGGTGCCCGCCACTCGCTGGAAACCGAGCTCCCCGTCGAACTGGCTCGACAGATCGAGCACTTCGTGGACCATGGAACCTGAACCGCACGCCCGCGACACCACCACCTGGGCATCGTCCCTCGGTGTGCCGGTCGAGGCGGTGGAGCTCTACCGACAGTCCGAGGTCTTCGATCTCCATATCGACTCGTTCATCTGGACGCGCGTCTTCGGCTACGACCTCAGCACTCGCCACCGCCGGACGCCGACGGGGCGCCGCTACCTGGGTCAGGTGGACATACCCAGGGCGATCGACGGTGGCCTGACCGGCGGCATGTGGTCGATCACCACCAACCCCTTCCGATCGGCAGAAGGGCGTCAGCGGGCCCTCGCGAAGAACCTCGATCGGCTGAAGAAGCTGCTTGCTGCCGACGCGAACGTTCGACACGTTCGCACCGTGGCCGAGTACCGCGCCGCGCGTGCGGAGGGTCGGCACGGCGCGTTCATCGCAATTCAGGGCGGCAACGCGCTCCGCGCCACCGACTTCGAGCCCCTCCTCGCGAACGGCGACGTCGTTCGGGTCACCTTGGTGCACCTGACGACGTCGGCCCTGGGCGAGACCAGCGCACCGTTCAACCGAGCGGGACGGACGACGGGACTCACCGAGCGGGGGCGCGAGTTCGTAGCGTGCTGCAACCAGTACCGGATCCTGGTCGATCTGGCCCATGCGAGTCCGCAGTGCTTCTGGGACGCCGTCGAGATCCACGACCCTTCCCGACCGCTCATCGTCACCCACACCGGCGTCAGCGGAGTCCACCCGATGTGGCGGAACATCGACGACGATCAGCTGAGAGCCATCGCCGGAACGGGCGGATGCGTCGGGGTCATCCTTCAAGAGTCGTTCCTCGGCGGACGGACCTCGACGGTCGAGACCGTGGCAGATCATGTCGAACACATAGCGAAGGTGGCGGGCGAGGACACACCGGCCATCGGGACCGACCTCGACGGCCTCGTGGTCCCGCCCCGCGACCTGCGAGGCCACGCCGAGCTCCCGAGGCTGGTCGCGACGCTGATGCAGCGGGGCTGGGACGGTGACCGCATCGGAAAGGTGCTGGGCGGCAATGCCCTGCGCACGATCGAGGCAGAGCGAACGGGTTCGGAGCCGGGGGCCGCCCGCCCGTGATGCGATCTCATCGTGCGGAACCGTCGTGAGTCGACGCTGACGGACCAGATTTGGGCTTGCCGCACCTGGCCCCGTGCCTTGTTGGCTCGACCACTCGCCGGGGTAACGTCCGGCTCGTCAGAAAGACGACCAACGCGGTCGTTCGGAGGGGTACGGGATGCCAGCACAGTCGAGTCGGTCATCGTGGCGGCCAGCGGTGCTTTCGCTGGGATTGGTGTTCGCCCTCGTCGCGGCAGCTTGTTCCGGCGACGGGAGCGATCCCCTGCTCACAGGAACCCCTCCCCAGAACGCCGACGAGACGACCGAAGCATCCACCGGACCGGAGGCGGACACCTCTGACGGCGAGGTCGACGCCACCGAGCCGGCAACCTCCGAGGATCGCGCGTTCTACATCCTGCCGCCCGGCAACTACGGCGGCCTGCCGACCAACGAGAACTCCCTCGACCAACTCCCGCTCTACGACGGGCTGACACCACTGCGCGGCGAAATCACCGATGCCGATCTCGAGGAGTACTTCCTTCCCGCGGACTTCTCGCCCGTGGGGGAGTCGGTCGAGGAGCCGACCGGTCGACCCGGCACGATCATCCAGTACGACGAGTTCGGGGTGCCACACATCACCGGTGAGACCCGCGAAGACCTGGCGTTCGGTGCCGGATGGGTCACAGCGCGCGACCGCGGACTGTGGCTCGATCTCGGACCGGGAGCGGCCCGGGCGGCCGTCGCCGACATCCCCGGTATCGATGCGTTCGACCTGGTCACGAGTGGCCAGACGTTCACGCCCAGCGAGGCGGCCGAGCAATTGGTGACCGATCAGGTCCAGCTGATCATCGACACCTACGGGGCGGAGGGCGAGGAGATCATCGCCGATGCGCAGGCCTACGCGGACGGGATCAACGCCTTCGCGGAAGCCAATGGCATCGACCGGCCGACCGCGACGGTCAACGACGTCATCGCGGTCACCGCCTTCATCGGCTCGATCTTCGGAGCCGGCGGCGGCGGCGAGGCCCGCAATGCCGAGTTCCTCTCGACGCTGCAGAACCTGCTCGGCGAGGAGCAGGGTCGCCTGGTCTGGGAAGACCTTCTGCAACACGACGATCCGGAGGCGCCGACCACGATCGACGAGCGCTTCGAGTACGGAACGTTCACCGGCGGCGAGGTCACCGGGTCGGTCGTGATAGACGAGGGTTCGATCATCTCGCTCGATCCACGGGCACCCGAAGAAGGGTCCCTGCCGCAGGTGACCCCGGCGAGCCTGAGCTACGAGGCGGCCGACGGACCACCGACGCAGACGGCGTCCAACTGGCTGACCGTCGAACCGGACGCGTCGACCACCGGCAACACTCTCGCCGTCATGGGTCCCCAGCTCGGCTACTACTACCCCGAGATCGTGCAACAGATCCACCTGAGCGGACCGGGGATCGAGGCGCAGGGCGCCGCGGTACCCGGCCTGGCGATGTACATGCTGATCGGCCGCACGCAGGACTACGCCTGGAGCCTGACCTCGGCCACCCATGACGTGCGGGACGTGTTCGTGGAGGTGTTGTGCGAACCCGACGGTTCCACCCCCACCCGCACCACGGGCCACTACGAGTTCGAGGGCGAGTGCATCCCGTTCGAGGAGTTCGATGCGGGCACGCTCGGGGACATCCCGATCCGCTACCCGACATCGGTGCACGGCCCGGTGATCGGTACGGCGACCTCGGAAGGAACGCCGGTCACCCTGACGAGCCAGCGGTCCACGTTCGGCCGCGACGGGCTCAACCTGGGAGCGCTGAAGGACATGACCGAGGGAGACGCCGACACTCCCGAGGCGTTCTTCGATGCGGCCGACAACTTCGGCTTCACCTTCAACTGGGGCTACGCCAACCGCGACGGCGTCGGCTACTTCAGCTCAGGCCGGCTGCCCGTGCGCGCTGCGGGCCTCGATCGACGGCTGCCGACGCTGGGGAACGGCGAGTACGAATGGCAGGGGTTTCTCGACCGGGACCAGCACCCGCACGCCGACGGCCATCCAACCGATCGCCTGCTCAACTGGAACAATCAGTCGGCCCCGGGGTTCATGCACGCCGACGACAACCTGTACGGGTCGGTGCACCGGGTCGAGAACTTCGACCAGTGGCCGGACCAGGTCGACCTCGCCGGCGTCGTCGGTGTGATGAACCTGGCGGCGACCGAGGACACGGGCGCCACGGTGTGGCCGGTGATCAGCGAGGTACTCACCAACGGCGAGCCACCGTCAGAGCTGGCCGCCGAGGTGGTGGACCTGCTCGATGAGTGGGTGGCCGACGACGCGCCGTGGCTCGACGCCGACGAAGACGGCTTCTACGACGACGCCGGCCCGCTCATCTTCGACGAATTGGACGACCGGATCGCTGCCGCCGTGGCCCGACCCGTGCTCGGTGGGCTCGTCGACGACGAGGATGTGGAGTTCCGGGGCATCAACTCGGCAAGCCTGGTCGACAAGGACCTGCGCACCCTGTTGGGCCAGGAGGTTGAAGGCCCGTTCAACCTGGCCTACTGCGGTGCCGGGGATCTCGACGACTGCCGCGCCTCGTTGTGGGCTGTGGTCGACGAGGTGAGCGCCGCGCTGGCTGGTGAACGGGGAGACGACCCCGCGGCGTGGCTGGGCGAAGCCGAGCGTGCCACGTTCATCCCCGAGCTGATCCCCGACGATTTCCGCCCGACCAACCGGCCGACCTTCCAACAGGTCCTGGAGTTCGCCCCCGGAGGCTGACCGACCGAGTCGGCCGCTACGGTCCCCGCCCCGGAGTCGGGTCGCTCACTTGACGAGAGGATCCCGCGGCATTCCCAGGATGCGCTCGCCGATCTGGTTGCGCTTGATCTCCGAGGTACCCCCAGCGATGGACATCCCCCGGTGCATCAACACGACCATGTTGGTCATGAACGACGGACCGTCCATGTACAGAGCATCGGGTCCACCGAGCGCGGTGAGGATCGCAGCGGCTTCGTGGCCGAGCTCGGAGAGGATCAACTTGGTCATGGCTCCCTCGGGTCCGGGCTCAGAGCCGGCCACGGCGCGATGTGCGCTGCGCAGGTTCAGCAGACCCATGGCCTGATACTCCGCCAGGTACCGGCCGACCCGGGCGGCTCCTCCGTCGAGCCGGTCGGGGTGGGCGTCGAACGGGGCGATCAGCGCTGTGCCGGGTATCGACAACGCGGCGTCGCCACCGCCGATGCTGACGCTCTCGTTGCCGAGCGTGGCCCTCGCCACGTTCCAGCCGCCGTCGACGGGCCCGACGACGTCATCATCAGGAACGAACACATCGGTGAAGAAGACCTCGTTGAACATGGAGGTACCGATCGTCATCTTCAACGGCCGCACCTCCACGCCTTCGGCGTGCATGTCGATGACCATCGTCGTGATCCCCTCGTGCTTGGGCACATCGGGATTGGTTCGGATCGTGGCCAGGCCGATACCCGCCAGGTGCGCCTCGGAAGTCCACACCTTCTGACCGTTGACGAGCCAGCCGCCATCCACACGGGTCGCCTTGGTCTTGACGGCCGCGGCATCGGACCCGGCGTCGGGCTCGCTGAACAGCTGACAGCAGATGACGTCACCTCTGAGCGCGGGCAGCACCCACCGGTCCAGCTGGTCCTGGTTTGCGTACTGGATCAGCGTGAGGATGTTCCACGCCGTGATGCCGAGCTTGGGGCGCTCGATGCCGGCGTCGGCGAACTCCTCCTCTGTGACCAGCTGCTCGACCGCTCCGGCGTCGCGCCCGTAGGGCGCGGGCCAATGGGGCATCGCGTAGCCGGCGTCGATGACCTCGCTGAGCTGCTCGGCGGCCGCCAGGCCCTTGACCCTCTCGACGAAGGCCCGCACCTCGGCCCGGGTTTCCTCGGCTTCGGGAGGCAGGTCGACGGCCTTGGGTCGCTCGACACCCTGCCGGACCAGAGCGGTGAGCTGCGATGCGGCCTGGTCGGCCTTCAGGTAGTTGAGGAGAGCCGTGGCCCGACGCATGTAGAGATGGGCGTCGGACTCCCATGTGATGGCGACTCCTCCGTGGACCTGCGTGTTCAGGTTTGCGCACAGATCCGCGGCCGGAGCCGAAAGCGTGGCCGCGACCGCGGCCGCGTACGTGAACTGCTCGCCGCCGGAAGCACCGGCACGAGCGGCGTCCCACACCGCGCTCGTCGCGAGCTCGGACGCCACCGCCATGTTGGCGCAGTGGTGCTTCACCGCTTGGAACATAGCTATCGGGCGCCCGAACTGGTGGCGCTCCTTTGCATATGCGACAGCGAGCTCGGTGCACTCACCGGCGATTCCGACGGCCTCGGCCGACAGGATCACGCGGGCTATGTCCACCAGGGTCTGCCGCGCGCCGGTGAACACGGTTGCGCCGGCATTCTCGAAGGTCACCCGGGCCGACCGGCGGGTCAAGTCGAGGTTGGGCGGCACCTCGACCGACACACCGTCGCCCACCTCGATCACGGCGACGTCGTCTCCGGACGGCACCACCACGATCTGGGCCAGGCCGCCGCCGAGCACGGCGTCGGCGCTCCCCGTCGCGGCGCCTGTCTCCAGAACGACCGATCCGTCGACGGCGACACCAGCGCAGATCGACCCGTCGACGAGACCCGGAACGAACTTCGCCTTCGTCGCGTCGTCACCCACGGCGTCGAGAAACGCGCTGGCGATCACCGTCGGGACGAAGGGACCGGGCGTCACGGCCCTGCCCAGTTCCTCCACGACAACGACGGTCTCTTCGAGCCCGAAACCCGAACCGCCGAGAGCTTCGGGGAGATGCAGACCGAGCCAACCGAGATCTACGACGTCGCGCCACAGCTTGGGCAAGTCCTCGTCGGGCGCCTCGAGCAGTTCCCGTGCCGCTCCGCGCGCGTCGCGGCTGCGCAGGAAGTCGGACGCGGTGTCGGCCAGAGCTCGGTGCTCGTCGGTGATTGCGATGGACATTGGGTGATCTCCCGGCTCGAGCTTGTCGTGTTTCGGCGCATTTCGGTGCGCCAGGGAACCGGGATGACGGTAGTTGAAAGATCGCTGTCGGTTTCACACCCTTGTGTGGGTGCCATGGGACAGCTCTCAACCCTGAATGGCCTTGTCACAGCACCGATCATCGCTCGTCGGCTCAGATCCGCCAGTCGATGTCGGTGAGGGGGTCGGGGGCATAGGAGCAGTAGGTGCCTGTGTGCACGCTCTGTTCGAGGTGTGCAGCGAGGGTGGTGTGATGCTCGGCCAACCGCCCCAACGCGTAGCGAAGAGATCTCGTAACGGCGGTGCGAGCCCGCTCGGAACTGCCGCCCGCCGAGCGGTGGCGGCCACCGAGCCCCACGGCCCGGCTCAGTTCGGCGATCAGGTAGTCGCGATCGCGCTGCGCCAGTTCGATCCGGCCGGTGTCGTTCATGTCGGTGGCTTCCTCGATGTCTTCATCCACCTCCGTGAGCCGCCGTCGGTAGGCCAGTCGGGCCTCTTCATCGAGCACGGGGAGGGCTCCGTCACCGAGACCCGCTTCGAAGTCGAGACCCTGCCCAGGAGCATGGACCGTGGGCAGCGTGCCCTGTTCAACTGCCACCAGGTCGAGCACGTGGAACTCGCGGTTGGGGTCGGCGAGCAAGCGCTCGAGATAGCGGAAGCCCTTGAGGTCGCGCAGGGACACGGCTTCGCCGGCGAAGGAGACGGTGCGGATGTCGCTCTCGCAGCTGAAGGTGGCCGATCGCCCGGGGTGTCGCGGCTTGTCGACAGGATCCGCTCCCTCAGCCAGCGCCGCCGCTCGTTCGGCCGAGGGGATCGCCCCGAAGGCCTCGAAGGCGCTCTTGGCGGCACGCCGCTCCATTTGTGCCGCCCCTGCGTTGCCCGACCGTTGATGCGCATCGGCCAGAACCATTCGCGCAACCGACGTCTCGTAGGGAGCGCCCACGTCGGTCCAGCCCACAACGGCCTCGGTCGCCTTGTCGGCGGCTTGCACGAGATCGCCTTCGAGCAGCGCGGTCCGGGCGCGACAGAGGGTGGCGGACGCGCGGAGCGAGGGGCTGCCGTAGGCGTCGGCGATGGCCTGTAGGGCGTCGGTGGCGGTTCGGCACGTCTCGACGTCACCGGCTGCTGCGGCGATCTCGACCTGGGCATCGAGCAGCGGCGCCAGCCGCAGGTCTCCGAATGGGGGACGTTCCTTCGAGGGAGTCTGGAACGGGTGTGCGATGGCGGCATGGACGAGGGCCGCAGCCGATTCGATATCACCCTGAGCAAGCCGGAGCAGGGCCAGCCCCGGCTGGGGCGACCAGGCGTGCTCGTGGGCCGCGATGAAGGCCTCCTCGGCGCCGTCGAGATCGCCCCGGCGCAGCCGGATGTTGCCGAGCTCGGTGAGGGGCCATCCGAACTCGCGACGCATCCACGGTCGGAGTTCGTCGCAGGCTCGGAGCGCCTCCTCCTCGGCGGCGTCGCATGGGCCCGACATCCGAAGCATCTCGGCCCGGTGCACCCGACATCGTCCGTTGATGCCACCGAAGGCACGCCCGTGACGCCAACGCTCCATGACGTCGGTCCACTCGTTGGCCATGTCATACATCGCGAGACCCTGCGCCGCGCAGATGAGCTCGCAGTACATCATGCCTGTGGTGAGGGGGTCGACCTCGCCCGACATCAGCAGCGCACCCACCTCGTCGAGGAGGTCCAAACCCTCCCCCACGCGGCCGGCGAAGATCTTGACCCGGGCGGCGGCAACCCGCCCGATGACCACTGCGGGCGTCACGGCGAAGCGACTGCCGAGCTCGATGGCGAGCGCTGATTGGGTGTCGGCCGCATCCATGTCGCCGCACATGAGGCGCTCGTACGTGCGGACCATGGCGATCAAGGCATGAGCCGGAGCCTCGTCGTGGCCCTCCAACAGTCGCTCGGCCCGCTTCAACCAGCCCCTCACCGCCGCCATCAACCCCGTGTCCATCATGAGGTACATGGCGACCATGGCAGCGGCCCGGGCGGCCTCGATACCATCGCTCTCCGCCACGAAGAGGTTGTGCAGGTCCTCCCAGGCCGCAACCGCGGTTTCGAACTCCCCGTTGGCGTAGGCGGCCTGGGCCTTGAGCTCGAGTGCCTCGGCAGAGAGGGCCCTGTCACCGCACCCTGCCAGCACATCGAGTGCGGTTCGCCACTCTCCCCGCTCCACCGCCGAGCGTGCCTCCGCGAGCACACCGAGGCTCGTCATGGCCGTGCTCGTGATGGGGAGATGAGGTCTCGATTCGTGTTTGCTGCTGGACAGCGCTGCTTTGTCCCATTGTGACATCAGTTGTCACGCCTCTCCGATGTAGCCCCGGTTCGCCGGAGCGTCCAATTGACAGAAGCGATCGAGAGGCAACCCCATGGACCCCAGAGAACAGCTGGCGCAGATCCTGCCGACCATTACCAAGGTGGTCGACGGCATCAAGCCGCAACAGCTGAACAAGGCGACTCCGTGCGCGAAGTACGACGTGCACGACGTGCTGAACCACATGATCGTGCTCGGCGGCACCTTCGCCTACTCGTTCCGCGGCGAGGAGTCCCCCGAGATCGTCGCACCGGACACCGGTGGCCGCGTGCCCTCGGCCGAGTTCCGCCGGGCGATGGAGGATCTGCTCGACGCGGTGAACTCGCCCGGCGCCATGGAGCGCACCGTGATCGCCCCGATAGGGCAGATGCCGGGTGAGACCTTCGCCCGCCTGGTGGCTTTCGACGGTCTGGTGCACGGCTGGGATCTGGCATCGGCCACCGGATCCGAGTACCACCTGCCGTCCGAGGTGATCTCGGCGGTCGACGAATTCGCCCACGCTGCCCTGACCCCCGAGATGCGTGACGGTGACACGTTCAAGGAGGCCACTGCACCGCCCGCCGACGCCGGCCCCATCGAACGCGTTGCCGCGTTCAGCGGCCGGAACATCTGACCCTCGATCGACCAACTCCAACAAGCCCAAAGGAACCACATTGCATCTCTCCAAAGAAGACATCCCGGTCAAGATCGACGCTCCCGGCGCCACGGCCCGCCAGCTGCCCGACTTCGGCGAGGCCGCGGGCACCATGGGCGCCGAGTACTTCAGCATGGGCGCGGGCACCGACCTTGCCCCGCTGCTCGAGGGCCTCGACGGCGACGCCTGCCATGCGCCCCACTGGGGCTACATGATCGCCGGTGACCTGACGGTCACCTACGACGACGGCACCACCGACCGCTGCGTGGCCGGCGACGTCTTCTACTGGCCGCCCGGACACAGCGTCCTGGTCGATGTGGACGCCGAAGTCATCCTGTTCAGCCCCCAGCTGGAGCACACCGCCGTGATGGACCACATACTCGGCAAGCTCAAGGCTGCTTGATCGAACGC
This sequence comes from uncultured Acidimicrobiales bacterium, assembly GCA_963695075.1. Classification (GTDB taxonomy): domain Bacteria; phylum Actinomycetota; class Acidimicrobiia; order Acidimicrobiales; family CAWCAL01; genus CAWCAL01. Next base: position 125,358 of record CAVOFR010000001.1, on the reverse strand, counting down.
GCCGCCGCTGCCGGCGATGCGCAGGTGTCAGGACGGACTCCCCCCGTCCGCGAGAACCTGCCGGGCGTGCCGACCAGCGGCGCACGCATCCTTGAACGCTGATCAGCAGTCCACCGCTTCGAAACCGACACCAGGTTCGACATCGCTCTGAGGCGATGTGTACATCGTTGCCATTTCCACAACAGGTGGGCGCTGAGGGACTCGAACCCCCGACCCCTTCGGTGTAAACGAAGTGCTCTAGCCAGCTGAGCTAAGCGCCCGGGACGGCGATGCTACCCCCGCGGCCGAGTTGGGCATGCCAGTGAGCGCGGGGTAGGCGACCCCGTCGTGGAATCTGTTCACGGGTCGCCGGCGGGGCGGGTCCACCGGAGTGGCTCACCCCTGCGCATGCGCTCGAGGGTCAGGCCCGCGGTCGCAGCCAGCGGTGGGAGTTCGTCGAGGGCGAACCACCCGACCTCGGCCACCTCGACACAGGACGGGTGCGCGTCCTCCGAGGTGGCCCCGTCGGCCAGCTCGGCCTCGTAGACCAGCTCGACGGATCGCCCGTGGCTCTGGACGACCGGGAGAGGTTCGCCCGAAGTCAGCAGCACATCCACGGCGGTCTCTTCACGCACTTCGCGCATCGCCGCTGTCTGCGTGAGCTCGCCCCGGTTCACGATGCCCCCGGGCAGCCCCCAGTCGGTCCAGTGCCTGTGGCGCACCAGCAGCACCCGGCCGTCGTCGAGGCGCACGAGGCATCGTGCCGTCATCATCCACCGTGGGCTCAGGTAACGGTACGTCATGCGCCGCATCTCGACCGGCATCCGGGAGTAGACCCACAACGCGGTCCGGTAGAAGGGCCGAGTCGGCGCCGTGATCATGGGATCCAGCGTACGGCCTGGCTCCGGTCAGCCGGCACGGGCGGTCAGCAGTTGATCGAGCAGCGACAGGGTCGCCGCCGCCACGGGGGTGCGCCGCGCGGCCGGATCGAGCACCAGCAGGTCCCGACCGAGCGCATCCCGCACGACCGCACCGGCTTCGCTGCAGATGAGCATGGCCCCGGCGTAGTCCCAGACCCCCAACGAGTCACGGGTGCAATCGGCGAAGCCATCGAGCGTGGCCGAGGCCACGGCGCAGAGATCGAGCGCCGCCGCTCCAAACGACCGGTACTGGCGCCAACCCCAGTGGGATCGCGACCGACCGTTGAGCCCGATGATGGCGTCACCCAGATCGGTGGCCCCGCTCGACCTGACCGGGTGGCCGTCACGCCTCGCGCCGCCACCGCGGATCGCCTCGAAGGTAACCCCGGTCGCCTGGTTCCTGACCAAGGCGACCCGAGGGCCGTCCTCGTCGACCGCACAGAGGCTCGTGGCGTACCACGGAATCCCGAGTGATGCGTTGGTCGACCCGTCCACCGGATCCACCACGACCACCACGGCGTGAGATCCACGGTCGAAGCCGCTCTCCTCGCTCAGCACACCGACCGGGGCCGGATCCAGCACCGATCGGACGGCCTCGTCCACCACGACGTCGCCCACGTGTTGACCGGGATGGCCGCCCGATACGCTCCAGTCCAATCCGGCGGAGAGGGCCGCGCCGGCTGCGTCAGCGGCCGCACGCAACAGAGCGAGCAGTTTCTGGTCGCGAGCTTCGTCGGCCGTCACCCAACGGACCGTACCGGGCGAGGCGGCGACCGACGTCGCCTCTCGCCGCGACATCGTGATTTCGGCCCATCCGCCCTACGCTCAGTTCCCCTGCCACCACCGGAGTTTCTCGTGCCTGGCCTCGACATTCCAGCCTTCGTAGCCGACTTGAAAGACCACGTCGGCGACCACGGTTTCCACATCCACGACGACCGCCACTTCGTCGAGACGTACTCGCTGCGTCAGGCCTTCGAGGTGGACCTACACCCCGAACACGCCTGCGGTGGTCCCCTCGACCTCCACATCGCGCTCGACGTCGAACCCCGGGCCGCACTCGCGTTCGAAGACGCCCTGCTCACCCTGGAAGACGACGAAGAGCCGCCCGACGAACATCACCTCCCGCTGCTGTTCAACTGGGCCCTCCCTCCCCTCGCCGCCGGCCCCGATCTCCTCGTTCTCGCCACCGAACTGGCCGGTGTCGGCGGGACCGAGCTCCCGGTCGAGGTGTCGGCGATCGACAACTACGCCGCGGTCACCGACGGCCCCGAGCGGGCCCTGACGCTCACGGCCAAGACGGAAGTGTCGATGGCCTCGATCTTCATGGGCCGAGAACAGCTGTGCGACCAGCTCGACCGGTGCCACGCGGTGTGTGAGTACCTCCTCGACCGTGCTCCCGCCTGGCTCGACGAGTAGCGAGCCGGTCATGGGGAGCCGGGCTCATCTCGGCGGCTCCCCGGCCGATGGTGCGGTATGGACCTTCGCCACACGTTGCATCAGCGCGGCCCGAATCGCGGCGCGACTGCGCTGCAGATCCTCCTCGTCGCCCTCCTCGCGGTCGTCCTGACCGCCCCCAGCTCGTCCCGTCCCGCTGCCGCAGCGACCGATCTGTACGTCTCCGACGAGGTCTTCGCCACCGAATCCGACTGCACCGACCAGGGCCTCGCGGCGGCGCCGATCCGAGTGGCAACTGAAGCCCTCGACGACGCTTGGCGCGCCGGATCCGTGGGGGTCGGCGCCACCGAATTCCACATGGTCGACATCCCCGACCCGGCCGACGCCAACCAGGTCGACAGCCACCCGACACCGATGCGGTCCGGGGCGTCGGGGGTCGCCGTGGAGGTCTCCCATCGCCAGATCACGTCGGCCGAATCCCTGTCGAGCGCGGATTCGTCCTACGGCGATGTCGAGCCGGCGGGCTACCGCGACCCCTACACACCGGCCTGGGGGGCCAGCACGTCCAGTCGAACCCTCCAGGACTGCGCTCCCCGACCCCAGTTCCTCTATGACGGCGCAACGCAACCGCAGCCTCGCCAGTGGAACGCCCTGTACGGAGCGTCCACCGACCTCAACGCCGTGATGTTCGAGTTCCCCGCCCCGGTTCGGGCCTTCGGGGCATGGTTCGGCGATCTCGAGACCAGGACCGACGGCGAAGGCGTTCCGGCCCGAGTGAAGCTGTTCGACAGCGCCGGGTCGGTCGTCCGCAACGAGGCACTTCCGACCGTGACCGCCGACCAAGCCAACGGTTGCGGTGGCTCCGACACCGACACCGATCAGCTGGGCTGCGGAAACCAGGCCACCAGATGGGTGGGCTTCGCCAACACCGAGCCGGTCGTTGCTGCCATGCTCGTCGTCGTCGGCGACGACGACACGTGCAACACCTCGCTGCCGAACTCCGTAGCGGCAGGCGAGTGCGATGCATACACCGAGCGCCTCTCCTGGATCGGAGCGACGATCGCCCTCGCTCCGGCGACACTGGCGGTAACCAAGGACGGACCCGTCGCCCCACAGCAACCCGGCTCCGCCATCGAGTTCACCATCGGGGCGCACAACCCGAGTGACGTCGATCTCGACGCGGTGACGATCAGGGACCCACTCCCGCCCGGCTTGAGCCTCACGGGCTACGACGCTGACGGGTGGACGTGTACTGCGACCGGCAACGAGCTCGACTGCTCGCTCGACAGCCCGCTCGGGCCGGGAACGGCAGCGCCCGCCATCACCATCGAGACCAGCATGGCCGGTGACGCACGGCCCGGTCAGTACCTGAACCGGGCCCTGGGTTCGTGGACCGCCGGCACGGTCCACGGCGACGCGGCCGACGACCACCCCATCGAGGTGGTGCTCCCACCTTCGACGACGACTCCGACGACCGTGCCGGCATCGACGACGGTGCCACCGACCACCGCCATGAGCCCGACGACCGCACCGGTCACCACGCCGCCCACGACGATCGGCGTGGTGGCCGCACCGAATACGGTCAGCCGGGGAGCGGAGACACTACCGAGCGAGCTCGCTGCCACCGGGGCCGGCGATCTCCTGACACTCGCGGTCATGTTGTCGACGGTGGGTGCGGCGCTGAGTGGATTCGGCCTCGCCGTGCGCCGGCCACCGAGCGAGCGAGTAGAACCGGAGCCGCGAACCAGAAAGTGAGCGGGAGCCGGCTGAGCACGAACCAGCGAGCGTCGGCCCCGGCCCGCGCTCGGCCGCGGTCGCGGACCACGAGCGATCCAGCCGAGTCGGTGAAACCGAACCGACCGGTCCAGTCCAACGCGCGGATCGCCAGCCGCGAGCGACCTCCCGCCTCGACCAACCGGTCATACGATGCCCGGTCGACCCAGACGACGAGGGCGGCGACAGCGGCGAGCGAAAAGACCTGCACCGACGCCGTGGCCTCGATCGAGACGTGGAAGATGATGGCCACCCACACCGCTGCCTTGCGCATCCTGGGCACGAGGAGCCCGATGGCGATGAACAGCTCGGTCAGCACGATGACCTTCGCCGCGACGGCCTGGAAACCGGGATCGGCCAGCAGGTCGACCAGCCCTTCCGGCAGCCCGGTGTCGGCGAGCCGCTCCCGCCCGTGTTCGATCCGGAGTCGGGTGACCGTCCCGCCCCACCAGTCCGGGTCTAGGAGCTTGCTGAAACCGCTGGCGAAATACACGAGGGCGATGCTGAACCTCAGCACGAGCAACCCCAGCCGGTGTCCCCCTTCTCGATCGAGCGGTGCACCGCGCCGCCGGGCCAACATCGCGTCGACCGAGACGGTGCGACCGGCCGGGAGGACGGCGATACCGCTGAGCAGGATGACCAGGAACGCTCGGTTGTGATGAAAGTGCGTCTGCGAGAGAAAGAGGTTGTAGGCGACACCGGTGAGGGCAACCCAGGCCGCAAGTCGACTCAAGAGGCCGATCGAGAGAAGCACGCCGGCAGCGGCGGTGATCCACAGCAGAGCCACGTAAGCCGGCTCGGGCAGCTCCGGATACCAGGACCAGAACGGCAGCGTGAAACGGTCCGCGTAGGTGACGCCGTCGAGTGCGTCCGAGAGGAACGGCCGAAGGTGAAGCAACAGGATCGGGCCGATCGCGATCCGGAGCACGGCCAGCGCGCGCACGTCGATCGGGTCGTCGAGTGTGCGGTTCCATGCCCGGAGTCGCTCGAGAGCTGTCGTCATCGCTCGGCGACGAAGACCGTCGTCGCCGCGTCGCCGCCGTTGTGCCAGGTGGTCACGGTCGCGATCAAGCGCTCGGTCTCGGTGTCGAGCGGCGTGTTGCCCGCCACCCAGTCCAGCGACTCGGTGAAGAAGTGCAGCGTCGAGCGGAGCCCCGAGTCGGCGTGCTGCCGGGCGAAGGGGTGGCCGAGCCCGCGTCCGCTGACGAGCTCCGACCACTCGTAGCCGCCCGGCCAGGACTCACGGACGTCGACCCGCCGACCGTCGGCGAGCTCGCGCTCGATGGTGGCCTGCCACTGGCTCGATTCCGGGAACATCTGGAATCCGAAGTACCCGTGGTCGGCCGAGTAGGCCCGTGCGACGGAGAGAACCAGTGCGACCGCGACGGTCAACGCCACCACCCGGCGCAGCCACCACGCGTATCGATCCCCCATTGGCGCCGGATCGTACCTCGCACCCCGATCAGAGCGGGATGTTGCCCAGCTCGGCTCGGCTGACTCCCAGCTCGGCATAGGCCCGGTGGAGCTGGTTCTCGACCGTACGCTTCGAGATGAAGAGCATCTCGGCGATCTGGGCGTTGGTCTTCCCCTGGACCACGAGACGACAGATCTCACGCTGCCGATCGGTGAGCGGATGATCCTCCAGGATGTCCAGTAGCGGGGTCCACGACCCGCCGGCCCGGTCGACATCAGCCCGAGCATCGACGACGCAGCGGGCGGCCTCGGTGCCCTCACCCCGACCACGGAACCGGGCGGCGGCCAGGGCGTCGAGCTCTGCTGCGAACAGGTCGAACCCGCCGGCTCGGAACTCCGCCGCGACCGCGGTCAGCTGATCCGGGTCGTCGGATGCCATCGCGCGAGCCGAATCGGCGAAGATCGCCGGCAGGTAGCGCCTCGGCTGGGTCGCCGCGATCTCGTCGAGCCGATCCACCACATCGGCGGCGCGGCCGTGCCGAGCCGCGTCGTGCAACAACCACGCCGCGGCGCTCCGGGCGGGAGCCATCAGCTCGGCGATCCCGAGTGCCATCTCGGCGGCGTCGGCCGTCTGTCCCTTCGACGCCACCAGCGCCACGCCGGCGAGCGCCTCCAAGAACGCCGGCCCCTGCCGAAGCGGAGCCGGCGCCTGCTGCAACTCCTCCCACAACCGCTCCGCATCCCGGTCGCGCCGCAACGCCAGATCCCAGACCGCATAGGCCCGCCACAACACGCCGAAGCGGAGGCTGCCGATCGCATCCGCCTCGCCCGCGAATGCCGACATCGACGTGTCACAGTGCCCCCGAAAGACATCGCCCGCGAACTGCATGCTCCTCGCCGAGACCTCCTCCTCTGATCCGGGGGTCCCGGAAAGGGTGTCGCTTCCGGCGACGAGAAGGCGGGTTGCCTCGTGCGCGTCGCCGGCGAAGAACGCGGCCAGCGCACCGCCGTAGAATCCTCCGGTCTGGTCGTAGCCGCTCATGTCGTCGCTGAGGCTTTCGCGTGAGGACGCGGCGAGTCCTGCCGCCTCCTCGACCTCGCCCACGATGGCGAGCATGATCGACAAGGTGCCCTCCACCGCCGCCTTGTCGACCGGGTGGAGCTCGTCGGATGACCGGTAGTCGAGCGCGGCTGCCAAGAAGTCCTCGGGTGAGGAGGCGACGATGGCGATGACGAGCGTGAGGTAGTCGAGCCGTCGTTCGAGCTGATGGTCCTGCGTGCGGCTCTTCGCCTGGGACACGACATTGCTCGCCCTGCCCGCGTCACCCGAGGTGCCGAAGATCCGGTGCACGCAGGCCGTCGTCGCATCGAGGAGTTGATCATCGGTCCCTGCCGTGTCGAGCGCACGCCCGACGAGGTCAGCCGCGTCACTCCGGCCGAGGCTGACCGCTGCGAGACCCGCGAGCAGACACGCCTCGTGACTCTGGGGCTCTCGCTCCATCGCGGCCTCGGCGTGTGTCGCCGCCACGGCATGGAGGCCGCGTTCCGAGGTCGCCCTAGCGGCGGCGAGCTGCAGTTCGTAGTCCCGGTCAGAGCTCTCGAGGTCGAGATCGGCGGCCAGCTGCAGGATGTCCGGGTCCGCGAGGCCCGCGGCGCGCAGCGCCGAGAGGAGCTCGAGCCGGGAGCTCGTCGTGCGGCTCCCGGTGAGGCTGTCGACCGCCAGTTCGCCGAGAAGAGCGTGCGACCATTCCAACCACCCTTCGCTGCGGGTCAACAGACCGCGCTGCACGGCGTCATCAACCGCGGTCGCGGACACCGCCAACGTCGCCGCTGTCTCCGGGACCGGACCGTCGGCGGCGACCAGGAGCCACAGCACACTGCGGGTATCGGACTCGACGTGGCCCAACCGTCCGGCCAGCAGCGAGCCCAGATTCGGGTCCCGGGCGATCGCCCGATCCCACCGCCACGGTCCTTGGGAAACGCGTGACTTGGCGTCGGCCGCGGCACGGACGAGCTCTCGAACCACCAGCGGGACCCCGTCGGTCAGGCGGTACACCTCCCGCAGCCCCTCCTCCTCCACCTCCGCTCCCTCGATCTGACCGACCAGCGATGCGGTGGCCTCGAGATCCAACGGGTCCAGCCGGACCATGTCGACGCCCGCCGTCTCGACCAGATGACTCAGGCCCTCCGGGGCGGGTTCGGTCGACCGCGCCGCCACGACCACCGCGACCCGACCCGAATCGGCCAAGTGGTGGCAGACGGCCAACGACAGCTCATCGGCCAGGTGAGCATCGTCGACGACCACCACCAATCGTTCCCCCATGCCGACCAGGGTGTTGCGCACCCACCACAGCACCGACGCCTCATCGCCGGCCGGCGGCGCGGCCGGGAGCACATCGAGGAACGCCCCCGCCGGCACCGCACTCGTCCCCGGCCGACCTCGAGCGACGACGACATGGAACCCCCGCTCACCGGCCCGAGCAGCGAACTCCTCCAGCAACCTGGTCTTGCCGATCCCCGGCTCACCCACCAGCACCGCAGCCCGCGGCAACCCGAGACCGCCATCGGTGAGCACACGGCTCAACCGGCGGAGCTCGTCGCCCCGGCCCACCAGATCCAACTCGGTCCCCATCGCGACACCCCCCCAATTCCCGTTTCCAAGCCTAGTGCTTGGCCTGATTCGCGCAAGAAGATGAGTACCCCCTACTCATGACAAGACACGCCCCTCCATGAGAGACTCGCCCTCAGAGCAGAGACCTACCGAGGGTGGGCGGAGGTCGCTTCTGTCCCGCTGGACCAGACCCCCGCTCTGGTGCGGCGGGGCGGTGCTCCGTTCGGTCAGCCGCCGAAGCCGTTGGCTCCGCCTTCGACATCGACATCGGGAATGACCGACACGCTCGAGAAGCACATCTCGTCGACGGTGCCCTCGTTCCAGGTGATGTAGCGCGGCTCGGGCATCGTCAGGTTGGCCCGATCCCACGTGCACTCGAAGCGGATCATGTCGCCCGGTTCTATCCGGATCGTCTCGGTCGGCACGTAGTACAACTGCCACTCGAAGCTCCATGACGGGATGTCGAGCAGGATCCTCTCGTCGGGCGTGCCGGGATTGAGGGTCATGCGGTAGGCGGCGCCGAACTCGTGCATGTGCCCGAGCACCGAGTACAGCGTGCCGAAGTCGGCCGCGGGGAGGTCACACGAGCTGTCGAATCTCGTACCGTCCAGATCGTCGAAGTCGTCGACGGTCCCGCCGCAGACCCGGAGGAGCGCGTCGGGGATCAACGTGGCTCCGAAGCCGTATTTGTCGCCGATGTCCTCGAGCACGGCGCCACGTTCGCAGAGCGGGCCGGATTCGTCCGGCGTGCAGGGCCCCTCGGCCGGAGTCAGGTAGCTACGTCCCGTGATGTGGGTCATCGGTTCGTCGCGGTCGGCGAGCTCCTCCGAGCCGAGCGTGTCGAAGACCAGCACAGACTGGTCGGGTGGCGTCTCCTCGTCGAAGTGGTAGTGGATCTGGTTGACGATGAAGTCGCCCGGCTCCAGATACAGGCCGACACCCTCGGGGTAGACCCGCGGCTGCTGGCCCGGCGCCCACCCGCCGATCGACTGCACGCCCGGTGTCTGCATGTTCGACCGGCCGAAGCAGGTCCAACCCGGGCGCCCGTCGGATCCGTCGAGCCGTTCGGCCTCCTCCAGCCCCTCGGCGGGCACCTTGTAGATGATCGAGTGGTGGACGACGTCGGTCTCGTCCGGCTCGAAGGCCATGCCGGTGACCCACTCACCGTCGCCTTCGGCATCCTCGATCTCGTGGATGAGGCACCGATAGTCGTCCTGTACCGCGAGATCGCCGATGTAGACGCCGCGGGCGGGGACGACCTGATCGCGTTCGATGGGGTCGAACGGCGGGTCCTCGGCGACCAGAGGAGTGGACGGATCCACGTCGAGCCCGCCCCCGGCCTCGGCCCAGGACGCGATGGCCCCGATCTCCGCGTCCGACAGGGAGAAGTCGTGCTCGAATTCGAGCCCGAGATCCGACGCCGGCCAGGGCGGCATGTAACGAGCGGTCGTGACCAGCGCCAGGTCCTCGGCGATCTCGGCCGCCTGTCCGGCGGTATCCAGCTCGACGGTGGTCCAGCCCGGCCCGTCCTCGGAATGACAGGACACGCAGCCGCTCTCGAGGATGGGCTGCACCGTTCCGGAGAAGTCGCCCTCGCCGACGTCGAGGTCGGCTTGGACGAAGGTCAGCGCGTCGTCGTCTGGCGGCGCGTCGGCCATGTCGGTCCGTCCGGCCGCGAGCTCGAGGTCGAACTGCACTTCGTCGCCGGTGTGAGCGAGACCGGCGACGTGGATCGGACCGATGCCGTAGGTCGACATCATCACGGTCCCGCTCATCGTCGCCCGGAGGGTCTCGTCGTCGAGGGTGGCCGTTCCTTCGAAGGTGACCGGTGCCGTCGTCTCCTTGATCGTGAGCTCGCCGGTGACGGTCAGCTCGCTGCTCGTTCCGTCGTCGACGGAGGTCGGGATCCCATCTACCTCGGTCGCTTCGAAGGTGGCGAACGGGTAGTGGGTGGATTCGAGGAAGTCGTGGCGGATGCGCTTGTCTCGCAGGGTCGAGTCCGACTCGAACATCTCGACGTTCATTACGATCGTCCCGATCCGGCTGGCGTCGGGGTTCTCGAGGTTGACCGCTATGTCGCCGGCGAGGACCTCGGTCGTACCACTGGCGGTCTTCGACCGGCCGGCGAGGGTCTCCGCGACGTGATAGGTCAGCGCCGAGCCCGAATCGGGAGCGATCCGGTAGAGCCGTTCGGTCGACCCGTCGAGGTCGTCGATGGTCGGCGCGGCGGCGGTCGTGGTGTGGGCATGGCCGTCATCGAGCAGCCAGTGCCACTGCTCCCTCGTGGCGAAGGCAACACCGACGACCACGACGAGGATCAGGATCAGCACGTGGTACTTCGACAGCCCGCGAAGGCGCTCCATCATCCAACTCCTCGGAATGCACGGACCCGCCTCGACCAAGCCCCGAACCATGGTAGGCGCACCCGGCGCGGCCCTCCGAGTGCATCCCGGGGGCATGACGTGTGTGGCAATAACATCCAGGCGCAAGGACGGACGCGCAGCGCAGTCTGTGCGCCCGAGTACCCGACCGACACCGGAGATGCGAACGATGGGGTACATAGCCTGGGACGGAAACACCTACGACGGTTCACCTCCGCAAGGCTGGTATGAAGCGTCCGACGGCCGTTGGTGGCCGGCCGGTCACGGGCCGATCCCGGTCGGGCCGCCCGGCGCCGGCCGAGCACCGAAGAGCCGCTCGGGCTGCCTGTGGGCCGGCCTGGGAGTCGGCGTTCTCCTCGTCGTCGCCGCCGTCATCGCCGCCGTCCTCGTCAGTTCTGATGATGACCCCGATGACACCGCGGCCACCGGATCCACGGAGCCGACCGGGCCGGCGGGGGACGCGGCGGGGGACGCGGCGGGAGACGCGGCAGGCGACGCGGACGAGGTCGACGATGTCCTGTCCTGCGTCTGGAACGAGGGCGAGGAGCAGGACGAGATCGTCATCGAACTGGTGAACAACTCATCCAAGACGTCGAACTACATCATCACGACGGCGTACCTCGACGAGGCCGGCGCGAGGTCCGCCGATGAGGTCCACTTCGTCAACTCGGTGCGGCCGGACGAGCACGTACGGGAATCGTTGTTCGTCTTCGAGGACCCCACGCCGGGCTGCGAAGTCATCGAGGTCGAGAGATTCGCCGGGGAATCCGATCCCGCGGAGTTCGCCGAGGTCGAAGGATGCGAGCTCGGTCCCCCCGACTTCGCCGGCGATGCCGTCGGTTCCGTTTCCGCGACGAACTCCTCGTCGGAGATCAGCGACTACTTCATCGAGGTCGCCTTCCTCGACGATGCCGGCGTCCGGATCGGTCACGGAAGCGGCGTCATCAACGCGGTCCGGCCGGGCGAGTCCGCCCCGGGCGAAACGGTCTCGTTCACCAGTGCCGACGGGGTCGTTTCCTGTGATGTCGTGTCCGTCGAACGGATCGCTTCGACCTGAACCCGCGACGCGTGGCTGGACCAGCGGTATACCTCAGGCCGTGACGAACCCGGGTGGCTTCACGACGAGCACCGAACAGGCCACCTGGCTCAGGACCTGTTCGGCGGTGTTGCCGATCAGGATGCCGTCGAGGCCGCTCCGTCCGATCGATCCCATCACGAGGAGATCGATTCGGTACAGGTCGATCAGACCGCTGATGGCACGGGCCGGAAAGCCATCGACGAGGTGGGTGGTCGGGCTCCGGCCGATGCCGGCGCCGGCGAGGGCTTCGGTGAACGCCCGGTCGTGGGCTTGCTCGATCTCGACCGCGAGACCGACCAACTCGTTGGGCGCGACCGACGCATACTCGCTGCCCAGGAAGACCGCGTGGCCATAGGGCTGCCAGGCGTGGACGACGTGCAGGTCGCCGCCGCGTTGTTCGGCCTGGGATCGGGCGAGCTCCAGGGTGAGGCGGGTCAGCTCGGGATCGTCGTCGGGGTCGACCGCGGCGAGCACCCGGCCCGCTCCCAGCGGTGGCCGCAGGACCCAGACCGGGCATGGACAGGTGCGGAGGACGCGCCGCACGACCGCCTTGCTGTCGTCGGAGCCGTCCGACCACAGCATCACGAGATCGTGACCCGATTCCTGAACGGCGCGGACCACTTCGACCGGCGGACGGCCGACCTCGACATCGACGGCGATCGCGATCCCCGAGTCGAAACGGTCGACCCACTCGTCGAGCATGGCCGAACGCTCCTCGACGAGGAGGTCCGTGATGGTCTTCTCGGTCTCTCCCAGGCGGAAGATGCGTTGGAGCATCGGAGCCGGTGGGATCGCGGCGAACACCGTGAGACGCGCGCTGTTGGCCTCGGCCAGGTCGACCGCCCGATCCATCGCCGGAGGAGGGTCATGCCCGGACCCGACCGGCACGAAGAGGATGTTCTCGAATCGCTTCATGGCGTTATGACCACCTTCCCTCCGCGTCATCCTGTCTACCGCTTGCGGCATCCCCCAGGGTAGGAAGTCCCTACGGAATGGTCCCCTTGGCGTTCCGGCCGCCCCGGGTCACTAGCCTCCCGATGTGATCCTGATCGACGCCGAGCGCGTGTGCATGGCTCGACCCGGTCGCCCGCTGCTCGACGAGGTCTCGGTGACCGTGGCCAGTGGTGACCGCGTGGCGATCGTTGGCATCAACGGCACCGGCAAGTCGACGTTGCTGCGGCTCCTGTCCGGCCGGCTCGATCCGGAGTCCGGAACGCTTCGCCGGGGTCGCGACGTACGGATAGCGGTGTTGGATCAGCACCCGCATCTCGGAGCGGGGACCGTCCGCGGCGCGGTCGGCCAGGGATGGGAGGCGGAGTCCGTGCTCGACCGGCTGGGCATGGGGTCCATGCTCGACACACCGGTCGCCGAGCTGTCGGGTGGTCAGGCCAAGCGCACCGCGCTGGCCCGAACCCTGCTCGCCGACTGCGACCTGCTGTTGCTCGACGAGCCCACCAACCACCTCGACATCGACGCGATCGCCTGGTTGGAGGACCGGCTGGCGGCGTTTCGTGGCGCCATCGTGATCATCACCCATGACCGCCACGTCCTCGACCGGGTCACGAATCGCGTACTCGAGCTGGAGCGGGGCACCTCCCACGTCCACGACGGTGGCTATCAGGGCTATCTGGAGGGCAAGGCCGAGCGTGAGGAGCGGGGAGCGAAAGCCGAGTCGGTACGCAAGAACCTGGCTCGCCGCGAGCTGGCTTGGCTACGACGAGGCGCGCCGGCGCGGACCAGCAAGGCCAAGGCGCGGCTCCGGAAGGCAACCGAGATCACCTCGGTGAGGCGGGAGCGCACGGCGCGAGACGACGACCTCGACCTCCACGTGGACGTGCCCCGGCTCGGGGATCAGGTCATCGACCTGGAGGACGTCGGTCACACCTTCGGCGGGGCACCACCGCTCTTCGAGCGGTTGGACCTGTCGCTCCACCGCCGCGAGCGACTGGGCCTGGTCGGGTTGAACGGATCGGGGAAGTCGACCCTGCTCGACATCATGGCGAAGAGGATCGAGCCCACGACCGGTCGCCTGGCCTGGGGCTCGACGGTGCAGCTCGGGTACTACGACCAGCTGGGTCGCGACCTGGACCCCACCCAGCGGGTGCGGGAGGTGATGACACCCGGTGGCGGGGAGCCCGACTGGCGGGTGACGCGACTGTTGGACCGGTTCTGGTTCGATCGCGACTCGCAGTGGGCACCCGTGGAGCAGTTGTCCGGCGGCGAACGCCGGCGACTCCAGCTGCTACTGGTGCTGGCCGAACGGCCCAACGTGCTGCTGCTCGACGAGCCCACGAACGACCTGGACCTGGACACGCTCCGCACGCTGGAGGACTTCCTCGACGGGTGGCCCGGAGCCCTGGTCGTGGTCAGCCACGACCGTGCGTTTCTGGAGCGGACCGTCGACGACGTCCTCGTGATCGAGGACGGAGGGACATGCCGGGTCCCGGGGGGCTACGAAACGTGGGAAGCCGAACGGCGCACCCGGTGGCGGAGCGGATCTCTCCGTTCTCCGGAGCCATCGCCCGCGCCGGCGAGGACACCGAAGAAGCCCGCCGCGGCGAGTGGCCCGTCACACGGCACGCTGCGCTACCGCGTCAAGCAACTGGAGAAACGGATGCGCCCCCTCGAACGCCGGCGCGACGAGCTGCACGAAGCGTTGGCCGGCGAGCAGGACTACGAGCGGATCAGCACCTTGGGAGCCGATCTGACCGCGGTCGAACAGGAGCTCGGCAAGCTGGAGGACGATTGGCTCGACCTGAGCCAGCAGATGGAACGGTGACAGGATTCGGACGGCAGCGAGTGCCGAGGATCGGGATCCACGGACAATCCACTGCCGTGAGGCGCAGCCGGCGACCTCGGCCGACCGGGACTCCGATACACCTGGCATGATGACGGGGTGAGCGCTGCAGATGGGGCCTTCGACGTCGCAATCACTCGGACCACGGTCGTACGGGTCAGCGGAACCGCCGACCAGGACTCATCCGGTCGCCTGGACCGGATCCTCCGCGACCTCATCCAGAACCACGGCATCCGTGACCTCGCCGTCGACCTCTCCGGTACCGACCACCTCGGTCCGGGCATCGCCAAGACGCTCGAGGGCATCCAGGCGCTGATGGAGCAACTCGACGGTTGCCTCCTGGTGAGGACGCCGATCGAGCCACCGGACGATCTCGTGGAGTTGGCCGAGGACGTCTCGACCTTCGTCCGGCTTGAGCCGGATCCGGAGCGCCGCAACGGTTGACCATCGGACGACCGACTGGTCGTCAGCCCGCCTCGGGGGAGTCGCAGCTCAGGCCGGCACGACGGGCCGCGACGATGGCTTCGGCCCGATCGGCCATCTGGAGCTTGGTCAGGATGTTCGACATGTGGTTGGCAATGGTCTTGGGGGCCAGGTGGAGTGCTCGACCGATCGCCGCGTTGTTGTGACCATCGGCGACGAGCCGTAGGACCTCGCGCTCGCGGTCGGTGAGCTCGGGGAAGGCGACCGATCCCGTGCCGGACGTGGTCAACCGCTCCAGGAGTCGTTCGGCCGGCCCCGGGCCCAGGATCACATGACCTCCCGCCGAGGCGCGGATCGCGTGGGCGACGTCGTCCTGGCTCGCGCCCTTGAGGAGGTAACCGCGAGCGCCGGCCCGAAGCGCTGCTTCGATCGAATCGAGGTCCTCGTACATGGTGAGAATCACGACCGCCACGCTGGGTAGTGTCGTGGTGATCTCGCGAGTGGCCTCGAGCCCGTGCCCACCCGGCATCTGGAGGTCAAGCAGGATCACGTCGGGGAGTAGCTCGGCCGCGACTGCAACCGCTTCGTCGCCGGTGGCCGCCTCGCCCACGACCTCGATGTCGCCGAAGGTACTCAGCAGGGATCGAATCCCGCGCCGGACCACCTCATGATCGTCCGCGATCACCACATGGATGTCGGCGTTCACGCTCTCACGGGCCCAGCGCTCCCGGTCATGGCAGTCCCATCGGCAACATCGCCGCGACGAGGCCGCCCTCGGGACCCGGACCCGCCGTGAGGTCCCCGCCGAGCTCCCGGGCCCGATCGCGCATCGACGCGAGACCGACCCCCGGTGACCAGCTGATCGATCCGGTCCCGTTGTCAGCGACCGTGAGCTCCAGGTTGCCGTTGAGCCTCACGTCCACGGCCACTCTCGTGGCGCCGGCATGGCGGGCCACGTTCGTGAGAGCCTCGACCGCTATTCGATAGGCGGCGACCTCCACCGCAGCCGGAAGCTCGACCGCGGGGACCGGTCCACTCACGTCCACCTCCAGGTGGGGAATGTGCTGGGCATGTTGGCGGATCGCCTCGTCCAAGCCGAGCTCGTCGAGCGCGGGCGGTCGAAGATCCTCGACTATGCGCCGGATCTCATCGAGAGCGGTGCTGACCTCGCGACGGGCCGCGCCGATCAGCTCGGCCGCCCTGGCCGGGTCGGCCTCGACCAGGTTCGACGCCGCATCGGCGGAGAAGGCCACCCCCGTCAGGATCGGTCCCAGTCCATCGTGGAGATCGTGCCTGAGTCGACGGCGCTCCTCTTCGCGTCCCAGCACCAGCCGCACCCGGGCTTGCTCCAACTCGATGTCGGTCCGGTATGCATCGGACACGAGCGCTATGTGCGGGGCGACCTCGACCGCCACCCGGACGGCCAGCGGATCGAGACACACCTCGCCCGCAGCCGGGGTCAAGGTCAGTCGTCCGATCACCGCACCGCGGTGTCGTAGCGGAACATCCAGAACCCCCACGACTTCGCCTCCTGAGCCGACGGTGGCGATCTCACCGAAACCATCCAATACGACCGTGCCACCGCGGCATCCCGTTCCGACCATGAGGCTGTGGAGGAGATGCTCGACCAGTTCACGCGGTGTGGTCGGGTTCGCGGCGCGTTCGGCGACCCCGCTCACGATCGCGGCGGCATTGGCCCGGTTGCCGTAGACGAACCGCGCCACCGCAGCGCTGATGCGATCGCGGACCGGGAGCACCGCCAGAGCGACCACCGCGGCTGCGAGGGGACGGACACCGCCACCGAGGATCTCGGAACCCGCGGCCACCACCGCCGCGTATACGAGCGTGAGTGCGCCGGCCAACAGGACGAACCGCAAGGTCCGCTCGAAGACCCGCTCCACCCCCAGCACATGCTGCCTTCGAACCACGGTGACGAGGACGAGGACGCCGAGCGCGCTGACCACCTGTGCGACTCCCACGGAGACGGCCGGCGACGCCAGCGCGAAGAGTGGAATCACCAGGAAGGTGCCGAGGACCTGAACCCCGACGACCCACCTCAGTGCGAGCCGGTCCGCGCCTCGGCTCCTCCTCCACTTCGCCACCAGGACCACGAGCGCGATGATCGACGCCGGAGCGATCAGCAGTGGCGGGAGCGGCCCGACCGGGATGCCGGATCCGAGGGCGCTGCGAGCCGAGGAGAAGTCGGTGCCGGCGACATCGGGGACCCCGACGGCTCCGGCCACCACCCCCACGGTCGCCATGCCGACCGCGAGCCGGCCCAGTCGATCCAGCCCGGTGTTACCGAGGCGTCCGGTAGGCAGCGATACCAACATGAACAGGCTCACCGGCATCTCGACCGCGAGCAGCCACAGAGCGGCACCCGCGGCGTAGGACGCGCCCGGTGCGATCGCTCCCCCGACGAGCCCGTGGATCGCCCACGCATAGCTCGCAGCCACGGCCGCGTGGCTCAGTGCCGCTATCGCTGCGAGCCGCGACCACGCGAGGTCACGACGCTGGAGCAGCGACAGGCTCGCCGCGATCCAGACCAGAGCGCTGGCGATCTGGATCGGCACGAACCAGCCCGACGGTTCCGGTACCGGGACATCGATGACCAGGTCTCGGTTCCCGACGGCGAGAACCACGGCGAACACACCGAGCACCACCGAGATGCCGGACACGAGGAGAGGAACGATCTGGAGCGCCGCTTCCCCGCTCGCGCGGCGCCGGATCTGCTTCACGCCTCAAGCTTCGCGCAGATCGTGCGGTTCCTCACTCGCCTGCGCATGCGTCGAGTCCGAGCTCGACGGCCAGCTGCTGCGTCTGCTCCCACGGATCGCCATCGTCCTCGAAGAACCCGAGGCCCTGGTTCTCGGCGATCTCCGTGCCCGAACGGCCCTCGGCCACCATCGCCTCGACGTCGTCGGACATGCTCGACGGTTCTTCCAGCGCTTCGATGTCGTCGAGCTGACGGTTCGAGACCGACACGATCGTGTCGAGTGCCTCCTGCATCTGTTCCGGGCTGGGTTCCGCGGCCCCGAAGACAGCGCCGACCGCAGCACCGATCTCCAGGTCTCCCTCCGCACAGATCGCGTTCGCCTGCTCGGTGAATTCCGCTGTCGACAACGTGTCATCGTCCCCGCACCCGGTGACGAGCGCGATCAGGGCGAAGCCACCGACTGCCAGGTACCTCATTGAATGGTTCATGCCGAAAGGTGACCACTCGGCCGTTCCCGCCCACCAGAGGGCGTGTTCCCGACCAGCCGGGAGATGCTCCCGCCGCTGCCGGCTCAGATCGCGGCGACGATTTCGTCGACGATGACCTGGGTGAGGTCGTCCGGTGATCCGATGTCGTAGCGTTCGACCCCGGCCTCGACGGCCAATTCGACCAACGTCGCCTGGATCGCTCGGATCGTGTCGAGATGGTCGAGATGACGCTGCCCCCGACGCCCGGGCTCCACCGAGGCCCGAGCACTGAGATGTCCCCTGTGCTGCGGTTCATCACCCAGGATGAGCAGCTGCTCGACCACGATGGGGTTCGCACTGCTCCGTCCGAGTTCGCGCGAGAGGAACCCCGGAAGTACGTGTACGCCTTCGATGACGACACTTCGTTGTTCGTCGGCATATCGAGCTGCGACGGCGACGGTCGCTCCGGTCACCGACCGTGCCTGGCGAAGGAAGCTCCCCAGCGCCGGCTCACCGAGTTGGTCGAGCGCGGTGGTCTCGAAGGTCGAGGCGTGGAGCTCGGGGAGCACAGACTCGGGAATGACGGTCCTGAGCACCTCTCGGATCGTGTCCGTCGTCACCGTGCGCGTGATTCCGAGTCGGACCGCGAGCCGACTCGCGATGGTTGACTTCCCCACGCCCGGCGCCCCACCCAGAGCCACGATGATGGGGCGTCCGGCATGCCGCGCTTCTCGCCAGGAGCGGTATCTGCGAGCGGCCGCGTCCCCGGCGGATGCGGCGATGGTCGCCGCCGTCAGATCGACGAGCGTGTCGCCATCGACCTCGTCGCACCCCCTGTCCTCGAGCTGACGCTGGACATCGGCGACGATGGCGTATGCCTCGGCCGCCTCGAGCCCGGTAGCCAGGATGCTCGTGGCCAGGAGACCCCGCGAGAACGGTAGGCCCATGCCGTCGCGGTCTCGGACGACAATCGGCAGGGACGGTGAGCTCGAGGCCAGATTGCCGGGCATGAAGCAGTCCTCCCACGCACCTGCGCTCTTCACTTTGGCAGAACCGTACCAGCGTCTCCACCGAGCCCCTGTGGGCAAAGTGGACCTCCATTGCGTCGAAGTGACCTCGATCAGGGCCGGCCGGTACTGGGCGCTGCGGGACGTCGCGGCCCCGGCCCGGGAGCGTCGACCTGCTCGGGGAACCATCCCTTGGTGTGGTTGGCGAACTTCACGAGCGACAACATCACCGGAACCTCGATCAGTACTCCGACCACGGTCGCCAGCGCCGCTCCCGAACCCAGCCCGTAGAGGCTGATCGCCACCGTGACCGCGAGTTCGAAGAAGTTCGAGGTGCCGATCATGGCGCCGGGCGCCGCCACGTCGAACGGGAGCTTGATGGCCCGGGCCGACCCGTAGCCGATCGCGAAGATCCCGTAGCTCTGGATCAACAACGGCACCGCGATCATCAATACCCTCGTCGGCTGGTCGACGATCGTTTCGGCCTGGAACCCGAACAACAACACGACGGTCAACAACAGTCCGATCACCGACGTCGCCTTCAGCCGACCCGCGAGGGCTTCGACGGCCGCGGGGCCACCGCGTGGTAGCAGCCACGAGCGAGTCAGCAAACCGGCACCGAGCGGAACAACGACGAAGATCGCGACGGATGCGACCAGTGTTCCCCAGGGCACCGTCAGGTCCGTGACCCCCAACAGAAGCCCGGCGATCGGTGCGTACGCGAACACCAGGATCAGGTCGTTGATCGAAACCTGGGCCAGTGTGTAGTTCGGGTTGCCATTCGTCAGTTGGCTCCACACGAACACCATCGCTGTGCACGGAGCCACCCCCAGCAGGATCATCCCCGCGATGTACTCCTCGGCCTCAGCCGCCGGCACGAGATCGGCGAACACGAACCGGAAGAACAGGATCGCGAGACCCGCCATGGTGAACGGCTTCACCAGCCAGTTGATCGTCAAGGTCAGAGCCAGCCCCTTGGGACGGCGCCCGACATCACCGAGACAGTCGGGCTCGACCTTCAGCATCATCGGGTAGATCATCAGCCAGATCAGGACCGCCACCACCAGATTGACCCGGGCCACCTCCAGGCCCGCGACCTCCTCGAACACATCCGGGGCGGCCAGTCCGAGACCGACGCCGGCAAGAATCGCGGCAGCAACCCAGACCGTCAGAAATCACTCGAACACACTCATGACGCGCTCACCCCCGGGATCATCGCGGGACCGACCGGCCCGGGGTCAGCTCACATCGCGGGCCGGCGCGGCGAATTGGGCATTGTAGAGGGCTGCGTAGGCTCCGCCCTGTGCCAGAAGGTGGTCGTGGTCGCCGTGTTCGACGATGTGACCGTCGTCCATGACGAGGATCGTGTCTGCGTCGCGGATGGTCGACAGGCGGTGGGCGATGACGAAGCTGGTTCGGTCGGTGCGCAGGGCGGCCATGGCGTGCTGGATGAGGACCTCGGTGCGGGTGTCGACCGAGCTGGTGGCCTCGTCGAGGATGAGGATGGTGGGGTCGGCCAGGAACGCCCGGGCGATGGTGATGAGCTGTTTCTCACCGGCGCTGACGTTGCCGCCCTCGTCGTCGATCACGGTGTCGTAGCCGTCGGGCAGGGAGTGCACGAACCGGTCGACATAGGTGGCTCGGGCGGCGTCGAGGATCTGTTCATCGGTGGCGTCGAGGTTGCCGTAGGCGATGTTCGCGCGGATGGTCCCGCCGAACAGCCAGGTGTCCTGGAGGACCATGCCCATGTGCGATCGGAGGTGCGGCCGGCTCATGGTGGCTATGTCGACGCCGTCGAGGGTGATCGTCCCGCGGTCCAGCTCGTAGAAGCGCATGATCAGGTTGACCAGGGTGGTCTTGCCGGCTCCGGTCGGCCCGACGATCGCGATCGAGTGGCCGGGTTCGGCCACCAGGGACAGGTCGTGGATCAGCGGGCGGTCGGGATCGTAGGAGAAGGCGATGTCGGTGAACTCGACTCGGCCCCGATGCCTGGTCTCGGTCGGCGGAGCCTCCGGTTCGGGACTCTCCTCGGCGGCGTCGAGGAGAGCGAAGACGCGCTCGACCGAGGCGATACCCGACTGGAGCACATTGGCCATCGACGCGAGCTGAGTGAGCGGATGGGAGAACTGGCGGGAGTACTGGATGAAGGCCTGTACGTCGCCGAGGCTCATCGCACCCGATGAGACCTGGAGACCCCCGACGACCGCGATCACCACGAAGTTGAGGTTGCTGAGGAACATCATCGTGGGTTGGATGATCCCGGAGATGAACTGGGCCATGAAGCTGGCGCCGAACAGCTCCTCGTTCACGTCGTTGAACCGACGCTCGGCGTCGTCCTGGCGTCCGAACGCCTTGACCAGGCTGTGACCGGTGAAGGTCTCCTCGACCCGGCCGTTGAGCGCGCCGGTGTGGGTCCATTGGTCGATGAAGCGGGGTTTCGACCGCGAGGTTATGGCGCGCAGGGCGACCATGGCCGTGGGGATGGTGACCACCGCGACGAGCGCGAGCAGCGGCGAGATGGTGATCATCATCACGAGGACACCGACGATCATGAGTGATGAGGTGAGGAGCTGCCCCAAGGTCTGTTGCAGGCTCTGGGCCACGTTGTCGATGTCGTTGGTGACCCGGCTGAGCAGGTCACCGCGCGACTGCCGGTCGACGTAGCCCAGTGGTAGGCGGTTGATCTTGTGCTCGACGTCGGAGCGGATCCGGCACATCGTGCGTTGCACGACGCCGGCCAGCAGCCAGTTCTGGCCGTAGGCCAGGACGCTGCTGGTCGCATACAGCGCCAGCGCGGCCAGAAGGATGCGGTGCAGGCGGTCGAAGTCGATGCCGGCTCCTCCGATCAGGCCGTCGACGATCGTGTCGGTGGCTGCACCCAACACTTTGGGCCCCAGAACCATCAGCGTCACACTGACCACAGCCAGGATCACCACGGCGATCGCCCCCCGTCCCTCGGGGCGCATCAGCCGAAGGAGCCGCTTGGTCGAGCTGCTCATGTCCTGCGGCTTCTCGGCCGGCGCTCCCATCCCGGCGGCTCGACCGGGCCCGGACGCCATCGAGGCACGCGCCTCGGCGGCGACCTTGGCCACGTCCTTGTTGACCTCGCTGTCGCCGTTGCCGGTCATGCCGCCTCCTCGGCCCGCTGTGATGCGACGATCTCGACGTAGGTCGGGCATGATTCGAGGAGCTCACTATGGGACCCGAGCCCCACCTGGTGGCCGTCCTCGAGGACCAGGATCTGGTCTGCCCGCTTCACCGACGCGATGCGCTGCCCGACGATCAGGACCGTGGCATCGGAGACGAGCGGCGCCAGGGCGGTCCGCAACCGGGCGTCGGTGGCCAGGTCGAGGGCGGAGAACGAATCGTCGAACAGGTAGATACCGGGTCTGCGCACCAGGGCGCGGGCGATGGCCAGCCGCTGACGTTGGCCGCCCGAGACGTTGGAGCCGCCCTGGTCGATGCGGGCCTCGAGTCCACCGTCCATCTCGGTCACGAAGTCCGCGGCCTGGGCGGTCGTCAGGGTGTCCCAGAGTTCGTCGTCGGTCGCGTCTTCCGCGCCGAAACGCAGATTGTCGGCCACGGTGCCGGTGAACAGGAAGGGCCGCTGCGGGACCAGCCCCATCCTGCTCTGCAGGATGTCGGGGTCGATCTGGCGCACGTCGACGCCGTCGACCAGCACGGTGCCCGCCGTGGCGTCGAACAAGCGTGGGATGAGATCGATGAGGGTCGTCTTGCCCGAGCCGGTGCTCCCGATGATCGCCGTGACCTGGCCCGGCCCCGACGTGAAGGTGATGCCGGTCAGGACCGGCTCTTCGGCGCCCGGGTAACGGAACTCGACGTCGCGGAGCTCGACCGACCCGCGGACGGGCAGCGAGGTGACCGGATTCGGGGCGATCGTGACCGACGACGACGTGTCGAGGACCTCCACGATCCGTTCGGCACTCACCGCGGCTCGGGGCACCATCGTCGCCATGAAGGTAGCCATCATCACCGCCATCAGGATCTGGATGAGATAGCTGAGGAAAGCGACCAGCTCACCGATCTGGAGCTCGCCCGATCCGATCCTCGAGGCCCCGATCCAGATCGCGCCGACGCTCGACGCGTTCAGCACGATCATCACGATCGGAAACATGAACGCCATCAGCCGCCCGGCCCTCAGCGAGGTCGCCGTGAGATCGTCGTTGGCCCCACCGAACCGTTCCTTTTCGTGCGGCTCCCGTACGAACGCCCGCACGACACGGATACCCATCAGCTGCTCACGGAGGACGCGGTTGACCACGTCGATGCGGTCCTGCATCAACCGGAACTGCGGCATCAACCGCAAGATCACCAACCCCATCGCCACCACGAGCGTCGGGATGCTCACCAACAGGATGCCCGACATGCCCACGTCCTCCCGCAGCGCCATGACCGTGCCACCGACCGCGGTGATCGGAGCCGGGACCAGCAGCGTGCACGACAGGAGCACCAGCATCTGCACCTGCTGCACGTCGTTGGTGACCCGGGTGATGAGCGACGGTGCACCGAACCGACCGACCTCGCGAGCCGAGAAGTCGGTCACGGTGTGGAACAGGTCACGGCGAACGTCGCGACCGAAACCCATCGACGCTCGCGCTCCGTAGTAGACGGCACCGACCGCGAACAGGATCTGGACGACCGTGATGGCCAGCATCAGACCGCCGGTCCGCCAGATGTAGCCCGTGTCGCCCGTGGCGATTCCCTTGTCGATGATGTCTGCGTTGAGAGCCGGCAGGAACAGCGTGGCCATGGACTGGAGGAATTGGAACACGACCACCGCCAGGAGCTCCGGTCGATACCGACCCAGATGGGTGCGAATCAGGCGTGTCAACATGGCGCGGCCCCTCCCCCGGTGTCGTCTGCGGTCATTCCCACCTGCTCCGAGGGGTTCTCGCGGGCCGGCATGCGGACCTCGAAAGTCGTTCCCCGGCCCACCTCCGACCGGACCGTGACAGTGCCCCCGTGGGAACGGACGACGCTGTCGACGATCGACAGTCCGAGACCGCTTCCGCCTCTGCGCCGGCTCCGGGAGTCCTCGGCCCGCCAGAAGCGGTCGAAGACGCTTTCGACCTGTTCCGGATCCATGCCGGGCCCCTCATCGGCGACGGACAGGAGAATGGCTTCATCACCGGTGCTGAGTCGTACCTGCATCGGACTGTCGCCGGCGTGGACGCGTGCATTGTCGAGCACATTGGCGACCACCTGCCGCAAGCTTGGTTCGTCGCCGTCGACAACGACGCCGGACCGGATATCGACCTCGATCGGTCGGTCGGGCTGCACGGCTCGGAGGTCGGTGACGGAGTCGTCGACGATTCGAGACAGGTCGACGGGCGCGGACGCGAGCGCTCGACCCTGGTCGACGCGGGCGAGCAGGATCAGATCATTGACCAGGTCGCCGGTACGGACGGCTTCGGAGCGGATCCGCTGCATGGCCTTGCCGACCGCTTCATCGTCGGTCGCCACGCCGGTCAGGTAGAGCTCGGCATAACCGCGGATCGACGTGAGCGGCGTGCGCAGCTCATGGGACGCATCGGCGACGAACTGACGCAACCGCTCGTCCGAGGACTCACGAGCGGCGAGGGACTCCTCGAGCTGGTGCAGCATGTTGTTGAGCGCTTCGCCGAGCTGACGGGTCTCCGGTACATCGTCGGTCGTCGGGATGCGTCCCGCCAGGTTCCCGGCGCCGATCGCATCGGCGGCCGCGATCATGTCGTTCATCGGACGCACCGCTCGCCGGGAGAGGACGACGGTCACGAGGCCCACGACGATCAATACACCGGTCGTGACGACGACCATGAGCAACACCAGACTGCGCAGGGTGTCCTCGACATCGGTGAGCGGCGTGGCCACCACGACCACCCCGGGCCCGAGCGGCTCACCGACCGCTCGATAGGTGATGCTGCCATCGGCGCTGTCAACCGTGAAGGGGGTGCCGGCCTCGGCCTGCAGCCCGGCGACGGTCCAGGCGTCGAGATCAGGAAGTGGATCGCCCGCAGCCCTGGTTCCGCTCGGCAGGGCGAGCGCCAGGGACTCATCTCCCTCGAGGATGATCATGGCTTCGGTTCGTCTTGCCGCCTCGCCCACGTCGCTGACCGCATCGGCGAGACCGGTCGGTCCCAACTCCTGGCCGACGTTGACGAGCGCCTCGGCCGTCTCGGTGATGCGGTCGTCGATCCCGTCGAGGAGATGGTTCCGGGCCGCCAGGACGATGATCGTGCCGGCCACGGCGAAGGCGAGGAAGAGGGTGGCGAGCACCAGGATCTGGATCTTTCGGCGGAGGTGCACGGGGCCGGCTCAGTCCTCGAGCCGGAGCGTGTAGCCGACGCCGCGGACCGTCTGGATGAGCTTGGGCTCGACCGTGTCGATCTTGGCCCGCAGGTAGGAGATGTAGGTCTCCACGACGCTCACGTTGTTGCCGAAGTCGTACTGCCACACATGGTCGAGGATCTGCGTCTTCGACACGACGCGTTCGGCGTTGATGAGCAGATAGCGCAGAAGTCGGAACTCGGTGGGTGAGAGGTCGATCACCCCGTCGGTGCGCCAGACGCGGTGCGCATCCTCGTCGAGGGTGAGATCAGCGTAGCTGTGCCGGTTGGGTGGGGCGTCAGGGCCGCCGGCGCGGCGGAGCACTGCGTTGACGCGGGCGATGAGCTCCTCGAGCCCGAACGGTTTCGGGACATAGTCGTCACCGCCCTTCAAGAACCCCGAGACGCGGTCCTCCGCTGCATCGCGGGCGGTTAGGAAGACGACGGGAGTCTCGTCTCCGTCGGAGCGCAGGCGGCGACAGACCTCGAACCCGTCGATCCCGGGCATCATGACGTCGAGGATGATCAGATCGGGCCGGTCCTCGGCCACCTTCCGTAGTGCGTCGTTGCCGTTGTCGGCCATGTCGACCTCGAAGCCGACGAAGCGGAGCGAGGTGCTGAGCAGGTCGCGGATGTACTCCTCGTCGTCCACGACGAGGACGCGCCGCCCGTCGCCCTTCGGTGTGAAATCCACGGCTCGTCTCCGGAACGCTCGGTTGCCGGCACCCAGTCAACCGGGTTTTCCTTGGAGCTTCATCAGAATCCCCTGGGAGACCCCGAACCCGGCCGGATCAGAGGCTGACGAGCTGGGCCCGACCGGTGGGGTCGATGGCCCAGCGGAACGGCCGGTTCACCTTCCTGCCGATGCGTCGAAGCTGCCGAGATGCGGACGAGTCGAGGCCGGGCGGTGTGCTCCCCAGCGGCCACGGCCGCCGCGGGAGGACGACCGGTGTATTCCCGCCATCCACTGCGAGCGTCCATCGGTGAGCCGGCCTCGATGGTGGGTGGAGCGTACCGGAGACGGTACTGCCCGCATTACGCTCGACGATGATGGCGTGGGCCCGGTCCGAAGTCGCCATCTCGATCACGGTCTGTCGAAACGCCGCCCACGTGTCGGCCCTGCGTTCGGCTTCGACGGAGGCATCGAGACCCCGCGCCTCGGGACCGCTCGGGCGCAGAACCACCTGAGCCAGGCCGCCCCGGCCGGCTTGATGCCACGCTTCGGCCAGTGCGGTGTTCACGGGATCGAGCCCGTACCGGTCGCGTTGACCGGGAATCCGATAGCGGGCCGGCGTCAGCCCGGTGGTCCGGATCCGCCTGACGGCTTCGACGGTTAGCACCATGGCCGCCGCCATGGCCACCCCCGCGCGTTCGGCCGCGCCGAGCGATACGGCGAGCACACCGACGGCTTCGACGTCGGTGGCGTCCGAGAGAGAAATGACGAGGGCACGACTCGACGGGTCCAACCCGCTCGCCCTGTTCGGGCCGCATACCTCGGGGGCGACCTCCTCAGCGGAGCGCATGGACCGGCTCCCGGTCTTCGGGCTCGTCACCGGATTCCGCGGCGAGCTCGGCCAGCTCCCGCGCCTCGATCGAGGCCATGAGCCGCTCCCCCTCGACATCGAGATTGGGCAGAATGCGATCGAGTCGGTTCGGCAACCACCAGGCAGCGTCGTCGAACAGGGTCATCACCGCGGGGACGATGACCATCCTCACGACCGTCGCGTCGAGGAGCACCGCGACCGAAAGACCGACTCCGAACATCTTGATCACCGGATTGTCACCCAGCACGAATGCCCCGAAGACGCTCACCATGATCAGCGCCGCCGCCGTGATGACGCGAGCCGAGCTGGTGATCCCGGTGAGCACACTCTCGCGGGGCTTGCCGGTGTGGACATACTCCTCACGGATCCGGGAGAGGATGAACACCTCGTAGTCCATGGACAGCCCGAAGAGGATGGCGAACATCATCATCGGCAGGAAGCTGATGATCGGCACGCCTTCCTCGAGTCCGATCAGGTTCTTCATCCAGCCCCACTGGAAGACGGCGACGACGACCCCGAAGGCGGCGGCGATCGAGATGAGGATGGCCAGGGCTGCCTTGATCGGCACGACGATCGAGCGGAAGACGACGAGCAGGAGAAGCATGGTCAGGCCGACGACCATGGCAATCAGCAACGGCAGTGCGTCGGCGAGCTTGTCGCTGATGTCGATGTTGGATGCGGTCGCCCCCGTGAGGAAGACCTCGGCGCCCGTGGCGGCTTCCCATTCGGGGATGGTGTCGCTTCTGAGGCTGTGTACGAGCGAGCTCGTTTCCGCGCTGGACGGACTCGTGGTCGGCACGGCGGCGATCACCGCGGTGTCGCCGGTCTCGTTGAACGAGGGCGGTGCCACGTCGTCGACACCTGCCACGTTCTCGAGTCCGGTCACGACCTGGCCGATCGCAAGCTCGGGGTCGGTAGAGGCGCCGAGATCGACCACGACGGTGAACGGACCGTTGAAGCCGGGCCCGAAACCGGCGGCCAGGAGGTCGTAGGCGTGCCGTTGGGTGGTCGAGGGCGGCTCGCTGCCGGCATCGGCGAGGCCGAGTCGCATGGACAGGGCCGGGATGGCGAGAACACCCATTATCGCCAAACCCCCGAGGAGGGACACGACGGGTCGCTTCGTGACCTGACGCGCCCAGCGGGAGCCGAGGGTCTGGCCCTCGTCGACGCCTCCGGTGCGGTTCTTCAGCCCGGGGACCCGAAAACGGTCGATGTTGCGACCGGCGAAGCCGAGCAGGGCCGGCAGGAGCGTGATGGCCACCAGCACCGCAATGGCGACGGTGGCGGCGGCGGCGAGACCCATCACCGTCAGGAAGGGGAGACCCATCACGGCCAGAGCCGAGAGTGCGATCACGACGGTCATCCCGGCGAAGACGACGGCACCGCCGGCCGTTGCGTTCGCCCTGGCCGCCGACTCCTCGACGTCGATCCCGAGCGCGAGGTTCTGGCGATGGCGGGTGACGACGAAGAGCGCGTAGTCGATCCCGACCGCGAGGCCGATCATCGTAGCCAGCGTCGGCGCGGTCGACGAGAGATCGACGACGGCCGAGAGCAACGTGATACTCGTGAGCCCGATGCCGAGACCGATCAGTGCAGTGATCAGGGGCAGTCCCATCGCGAGCACCGACCCGAACGACACCAGGAGCACGACGACGGCGACCGCCAGGCCGATCGCCTCCGACGACGGCGGCTCCATCTCGGCGCCGGGGATCACTTCGCCGCCGAACTCGACGACGAGCCCGGCCTCGACCGCCGACCCGGTGGCGCTCACGACGCCCTCGAGCGTCGCGTCGGTGACCTCGAGGCCTCCCACCGGATAGCGCACCTCCCCGAACGCCACCGTCCCGTCGGGCGAGATCGTTCCGGTGTCGCTCGGCGAGGTCGACGAGCCGACCCCCTCGACCGCCTCGGTATCGGCCATCACACCGTCGATCGCCGCCATGGCAGCCGGATCGTCCAGCGTCGCCCCTTCCGGCGCGGCGAACACGACGCGGGTGGATGACCCGGCCTGGGCCGGGAACTTCGCCTCGAGAAGATCGAACGCCTGCTGGGACTCGGTCCCGGGCAGGGTCAGCTCGTCGCTCGTCTCGCCGCCGAATGCGACCGATAGAGCGCCAACGCCGACGAGCAGCGCCAGCCAGATGCCGAGTACGACGCGGCGGTGCCGAACCGCGAGATGTCCGAGCCGGTAGAGCAAGCTGGCCATGAATGAGATCCTTCGGTCCGGGCCGGTCCGATCGACACTGCACCGACCTGTGCAACCAAAGCGGCCGAACCTTGGAACAAGCTGAGAACCTCCATGGCATCGCCGCCGACCGTTTGGATCAGGTCGGGGTGGCTTCACCGCCGACTCGGAGACCCCGCCGATAGGCGCTGAATGCGTCAGCCGGCGAACGATCTGGAAGTATCGGCGCAGGATCGAAGCAGGCAGAGCGAGGGATCATGGCCGGCCCCGAGGACGACGAACCAGGGCTCCCCGAGGAGGAGAATCCGCCTGCGGCCGGAGGCCTCGCCGGCGCCGCGGCTTCGTCGGTGCGGCTGATCCGACGGCGACCGACCAAGCTGCAGATGGCCGTTCTCGGCCTCATCACGTTGTTGTCCTTCGGGCCGCTCGTAGCGATCCTGGCCGTCCTGAGAACCGACGACGGGCCCGTCACCACGCTCGTAGACGGTGCGGAAACTCCGGCCGGCGGGGCGCATCTGGTGGCAACCCTGACCGGCGTGTCCGCGACGGCCGGCGAGCTGCGGACCCGCGTCGTCGTTACGCCGAGCGACGAGCTACTGACGGACGGCAGACCGACGATCGACCTCGTCCTGCATGTCAACGACATGCGGGGAGCGAACACGTACGACTTCCCGGAGGGTGAACCCCTTCGACCGATCGAGGTCAGTCTGGCTCTGGCCGGTGGTTCGGTGGTCCGCTACCCGTTCGACGAATACGACTCCGGGCTGTCGATCACACTCGGCGCCGAGGGGCGGGGAGAGCCAGCACCGGTGCTGTTCAGTCTCGACGTCTTGTCGAATGTCGACGAGTTCGATGTGGCCGCGAACACGAGTGAGGACACGCCGCAGCCCACCGCGTGGGCGATCGTGGATTTCGACGTCGTCCGGGAGACCACCACGACGGCATACGCGGTCTGGATGATGGCGTTGATGTGGGGACTGGCCATCGCCGGAGTGATGATCGTGTGGGCGCTGACGATCTGGCAGGTCGAACTGCCGATCTGGTCCCTCGGCTATCTCGTCGGCGTGCTCTTCGCTCTCCCCCAACTGCGTGAACTGCTGCCGGGTCGGCCTCCCCCGGGGACACTGTTGGACTTCGTCGCGTTCTACTGGTCGATCGCAATCGTGGGCGTGAGCCTGATCGCGGTGCTGATGATCTGGCTCCAGCGGACACGACCCAGACCCGAAGCTCCGGACATGGAGTGAGACCGACCTAAGGTCAACGCGTGAGCGGGTGGGCCGATAGGAGACCAGCCGTCCCATGGAAACGCCTTGAACCCACTTCCCGTCGTCCGCTCCGAGATCCGTCTCGGCCCAGACCCGAAGCGGGTGATTGCCAGGCCGTTCCTGCCCGGCGAGCAGAACTACCCGGACGGCCGATCGCGGCTCGAAGTGGTCCTCGATCGCATCCTCGCGATGTCGGACGCTGATGTCGCCACCTCACTCCGACGGACCGTCGAGGAGTTCGCGGATCGACACCGCGATCTGGACTCTGTGCTGGAGGCGAGCCTGAGCGCCGTAGGAGAGCGGATTGACCTGCCTACCTCACTGTCCGAGGATCGGCGTCGACTCGTCGGCGCCTATTTCACGCACGAGTACTCGATCGAGGCTGCGGCTCTCGGCAATCCGTCGATGGTGCCTGCTCCGGACCAGTCCGCACTGCCCACGGGAACCACGAGGTTCGTGATGAGCCTCCGGGCCGTGGGCGAGGGACACATATCGTCGATCGAGTTCCGCACCGGACTGATCGACGAAGGCCTGACGATCACGATCGACGAGCCGGCCCGTTTCGTCGAAACAGGGAGACGCTCGTCACCGGACTACGACAAGGGCTTCTTCGTGACCAAGCTCGGCGACCTCGGTGCGATGAACGAGTTGGCGCGGGCGATTCTGGACGGGCTCGATGATCGTTTCACCATGCACGAACTGGAGTCGACGATGGCTGCGCTCGAGGGGCACGGCATCGACCTGACGATCTCCTTCGAGACGCGGCGCTTGCTGCACTGGTTGGCGTCGTCGAACTACAAGGTCGCCTTCCGTGAGAGCTCCAGTCTTTCCGAGCGAGTGATCTTTCCCGGCGGTCCGACCGAGAGCCACGGCATGGAGGACGCCCGGCTCGTACGGTTCGTCGACGACGATGGCAGCGAGGTCTACTACGGGACCTACACGGCGTACGACGGGTTCCAGATCCTGCCCCAGCTGATCGAGACGACCGACTTCGTCTCGTTCCGGATCGCGACGCTCACGGGCGAGCGAGCCCAGAACAAGGGGATCGCCCTCTTCCCTCGCAAACTAGAGGGCCGATATGCGGCGCTCGCTCGCCACGACAACGTGAACAACTTCTTGATGACTTCGACCGATGTCCGTGTCTGGCGCGACAGCGAGCTCATCCAGGAGCCCGAGCGCCCATGGGAGCTCATCCAGCTGGGCAACTGCGGGTCACCGTTGGAAACCGAGGCGGGATGGCTGGTGATCACTCATGGAGTGGGACCCTTCCGTCGCTATGCACTCGGCGCCCTCCTGCTCGACCTCGGCGACCCTTGCCGGGTCATCGGGCACCTGGCCGAGCCACTTCTCGTCGCTGGAGTCGACGAACGGGAGGGCTACGTGCCGAACGTCGTGTACTCGTGCGGAAGCATGATCCACGGAGAGCACCTGGTGCTGCCCTACGGTTTCGCCGATGTCGGGGCCGGGTTCGCCACGGTGCGACTCGAAGAGCTGCTGATGCGACTCACCGGGTAGTCGGATGGTTCCGCTGTCGCTCGTGGCCCCGCCGACCGGCGACGACGTCGCGGTACAGCACGATGTACTGGTCGACCATCCGATCGACATCGAACCGCCGCTCGACGGATCGCCGTACCGCTGATCGGTCGAGGCGACCGCAGTCGGCGACGGCGGCTGTCGCCTCCGTGACGGATTCGACGAGGTAACCGTTTGACCCGTCCTCGATGAGCTCCCGCATCGAGCCCCGGTCGAAGGCCACGACCGGTGTGCCGCAGGCCATGGCCTCGACCACGCTGAATCCGAAAGGCTCGTCGAATCCGATCAGGTGCAACAGGGCGGTCGCCCCGCCGAGCACCGCCGCTCGGCGATTCCCCTCGACGGCTCCGAGCAACCTGACCTGTCGGCCGTCGACCCGAGGCTCGACATGGCGCTCGAAGTACTCGCGATCCTGGACGATCCCGGCGATGACCAGCGGCATTCCAGCCGCCGCCGCGACCTCGATCGCCTCGACCGTCCCCTTGTCCGGATGAATCCGCCCGAAGAAGAGCAGGTAGTCGCCGGGCCTGTCGACGAGCGGGAAATCGTCCATCGCGATGCCGTGATGGATCGTGGCGCCATAGTCCAGGTCGGGGTGCCGGTCGGCCTGGCTGATGGCGACGTAGACGCCCCGGTCGTTGTATTTCTCGTACACGGGCACGATCTTCTCCGACGAGAACCCGTGAATGGTGGTGACGATCGGCGTGTCGACCAGCGCGCTGTAGGTGAGCGGCAGGAAGTCGAAGCTGTTGTGGATCAGATCGAACTCCGAGGCCCGTTCGAATGCAGCGGCGATGTGCAGGCTCTCCCAGACCTTCGGGTCGAGATCCGGGTCTTCGGAGTACCCCGTGGGAGCGGTGCCTATGAGACGAGCCCGCGTGCGTGAGTCAGCGGTGGCGAACAGAGTCACCTCGAGTCCCCGTCGAACCAGGCCTTCCGTGAGCAGTGAAGCGAACTGTTCCCACGGCCCGTAGTGGCGAGGCGGGACCCGCCAGGAGATCGGCGCGAGGACACCGATCCGCAGGTCGTCCTCAGTGGCACGGTCGGGCATGGCGGCCGCTAGTCTTGCGCAAACACCGCCGTCCCGGGACGTCTTTGCCCGGGTCGCCGATCACTGCGGGCGCAGAACTACTCATCCGACCGGGGGTTACTCCGGGGTCCGGGCCTTCAGGTCGTCGATGTGTCTGGAGCAACGAAGTGCACATTGCCGTCGTCTCGACGTTCCCACCCCGCCAGTGCGGAATCGCGACCTTCTCCTCCGATCTGGCCGAATCGCTGCGCCGGGCCCGTGGAGTCGACGACGTGTCGATCATCGCCATCACCAACAACGAAGATCTCGAGTACCCGCCGCAGGTCGTGGCGACCATCCGCAAGGAAGTGCGAGCGGACTACGTGCGGGCAGCCCGCCTCACGGGCCGGCTCGGCGTCGACGCGGTGATGGTGGAACACGAGTTCGGGATCTTCGGTGGAGGCAGCGGGGACTTCCTGCTCTCATTCTGCGCCGAGCTACCCGTGCCCTACGTCGCGACGCTCCACACCGTGCTGACCGAGCCCAGCCGGCACGAGGACAGCGTGCTTCGTGAGCTGTGCCGGCGAGCGACCGGCGTTCTCGTGTTCACCGACAGCGCTCGGAAGATCGTGACCTCCTCGGGCGTCGCTGCCGAGGAGCGCGTCCACGTCGTGCCCCACGGCGCACCCCGCGAGATCTGCGAGCTCGCCGATCCGGACGGCTCCGGGCACGTGATCCCGATCCGCGGCCGGGCCGGTGTCGGCCCGGCCGACACCGGAGATCGCTTCGTGCTCTCGTCGTTCGGACTCATCTCGCCGGGAAAGGGCCTGGAAACAGCCATCGACGCCGTCGGACGACTGGCACCCCGCCATCCCGAGGTGCTGCTGGTACTCGCCGGCCGCACTCACCCCGAGGTTGCCAAGCGGAATGGCGAGCATTACCGGCTCTCCCTCCAGGCCCGGGTGCGCGAGCTCGGTCTCGAAGACCAGGTCACCTTCGATGACCGGTTTCTCGATATCGAGGAGCTCGCAGCCCTCCTGGCTGCGACCGATCTGTTCGTCACCCCCTACCGCGGCGCCGAACAGACAGTGTCGGGTGCACTCACGTTCGCACTGGCCGCCGGATGCCCCGCGGTCTCCACTCCATTTCGCTATGCGCAGGATCTCCTCGGGGCGGGGGCGGGGCGACTGGTCGGGTTCGACGACCCGGCAGCCTTCGCCGAGGCCATCGAGGAGCTGATCGAGAATCCGGACCAGCTGGCGCTCGCCCGAGCGGCAGCCTGCGAGTTCGCCGCTTCACTGACGTGGTCTTCGGTCGGGCAGGCAACCGCGGAGGTTCTCAGGCAGGCCGCAGAGCAGGGAACCGACCCTGAATCGCCGCTCGTGGAGGAACAGGTTCTCCCGCCGTTGCGATTCGATCACCTGCTCACGCTCGTCGATGACGTCGGCATCGTGCAGCACGCGGCCGGCGTGATCCCGGACCGGACGACCGGCTACTGCGTCGACGACGTGGCTCGCCTGCTCCAGGTCACCCATCAGCTCGTGGAGCGATCCACGGACGGGCATTGGACAGAGATCTCGCTTCGTGCAATCGCCTTCCTCAGCCACGCCAAGCATTCGGCTGCGCTTCCTGGAATGCGCAACTTCATGTCCTTCGACCGCCGGTGGATCGATGAGCCCCACATGGGCGATCACGTCGGGCGATCGATCTGGGCGCTCGGCGACCTGCTCATGGCAGAACCACCCCCTGCCATCTCGCAACCCGCTACCGAATTGCTCGGCCGACTCTCCGACGACCTGACCCGCACCGAACCGGCGCCTCGCACGAGCGCCTATGCCATCCTCGGGCTCGCCCCGCTGCTCGAACGCATGCTCCAGGACGAATGGCGTGACATCGTGACCGATCTGACGAGCCGGTTGATCGACCTCCACGACGAACACGCGACAGACCAGTGG
Source organism: uncultured Acidimicrobiales bacterium (assembly GCA_963695075.1). GTDB lineage: Bacteria > Actinomycetota > Acidimicrobiia > Acidimicrobiales > CAWCAL01 > CAWCAL01. The sequence goes on along the minus strand of CAVOFR010000001.1, from coordinate 90,581 downwards.
CCGTGGTTCGAAGACGCTCTGACCTACGACAACGCCCGCCTTCCCCAGGCACTGGTCGTGGCCGGCCGCTGCACGCAGCGACAGAGAGCTACCGACGTCGGGCTGGCCGCTCTCGTCTGGTACGGCGACCAGTGCGACATCGACGGCGCAGAACTCAGGCTGCCTGGACACCAGGGACGACACCGAAGCTGCCCACACCCGGGCGAGGGCGCCGAGCAGCCACTCGATGCGGCCGCACTCGTCGAAGCCGAGATCGAGGCACTCAGGTCCACCGGCGATCCCGAGCACGGAAGGCGGGCCTTCCGGGCGTTCGGCTGGTTCCTCGGCCGCAATCGACTCCGCCTCCCACTCTACGATGCACAGTCCGGCGGGTGTCGTGACGGCCTCGAACCCGATCGTGTCAGTGCCAACGAAGGCGCCGAGTCGACCCTGGCGTACTGGACCAGCCGCCTCGCGCTGGAGCGGGCCGGGATCCCGGTCGTCGCCCGCCAGGCGCTCCACGAGACGTGATGCAGGCACCCGCCACCCCGCCCCGGGATCGCCCGGTCCTCTTCACCCGACACCCCGCGAACCCGATCCTGACCGCCGCGGACTGGCCGGTGGAAGTCAGCAGCGTGTTCAACCCGGCCGCCTGCCGCACGGACACCGAGACTGCGCTCGTTTGCCGGGTCGAGGACACCAGCGGGCTCTCCCACCTCTGGATCGCCCGATCAGCCGACGGCATCCAGGACTGGTCCATCGACCCGGAACCGCTGCTCAGCCCCCAGCCGACCGTCGAGACAGAAGCGTGGGGCTTCGAGGACCCCCGAATCGTCCACCTCGACGAGATCGGCAAGTGGGCCATCACCTGCACCGCCTACGGGGAGTCGGGTCCGGCGGTCTACCTGGCGACAACAGACCTTCGAGGCATCGAGCGTCACGGTCTCATCGCGCCCCCCGAGGACAAGAACGCCGCACTGTTTCCCCGACGACTCGGCGGCGAATGGGTACTGCTCCACCGGCCCGTCACGAGCGGCCCCGGCTCACAGGCCGACATCTGGCTTTCACGGAGCCCCGACCTCCGAGCGTGGCGTGCCCCCGAGCGGGTGATCAGGACGCGACCTGGCGGCTGGTGGGACTCGACCCGCATCGGCGTCGGCGCACCTCCGCTCGAGACCGACGACGGCTGGCTCGTCATCTACCACGGTGTCCGCGGGACGCCCTCGGGGGCCATCTACCGCGTGGGTCTCGCCCTACTCGATCTCGACGAGCCTCACCGCCTGCTCTGCCGATCGCCGGACTGGGTGCTGGCTCCGAGCGAACCCTATGAGCGGGTCGGCGATGTCCCGAACGTCGTCTTCCCCTGCGGTGCGATCGAGGACGAGGCAACCGACGAGCTCCGCCTCTATTACGGCGCCGCCGACACCTGCGTCGCCCTGGCTACAGCACGGTTGAGCCGGGTACTGGACTACCTCCGAGCGTTCCCGGTCCCCGACGCTCGGACGTGACCGGGTCACGAATCCATCGAGGGCCGGGCCGCTCGGTCGCAGGACCAGGGGGCCCGGCCGGCATGACGACATCGTCACCCAGGCACACCGGCAGCAAGCGGAGGAGCCGGTTCGCGGCGACGGGCCCGGCACTTCCAGAGCGCGTCGGCCGCGAACACTGCCGGCGCCGAGGCCGAGATGACGAGCCACGCGACAGCCGGTGGCCAGCGATGATCGAGTAGGCGGGCCGCTGCCGGGACAGCGAAGACCGCGACCGCGAAGCAGAGTTCCAGTGCAACCGCGGCGAGGAGAAACCGGTTTGCGGTCCATGGGACTCGCCAGGCAGGCCGGTGGGCACTGCGACAGGCGAAGGCGTTCGCCGTTTGGGCGATCACGACGGCGAGAAACGCTGCGCCCGACGCCGCGGCGAGGGCGGCGCCGGTCGGGAAGGCGGTACCGGGCCGCCAACCGGCGGCGAGGAGAGCGACGACGAAGGCCCCCATCTCGAAGGCCGCTTCGGTGGGTCCGAGGACGCCGAAAGCGCGAATGGCGACGGTTCGGTTGAGGAGTCGCCCCGAGGTGGGTGGCTGCTGCATCACGTGTTCTCCGGCCGGTTCCGCTCCGAGCGCGGCAGCCGAAAGGGTGTCGGTACCGATGTCGAGTGCCAGGATCTGGAGGACACCGAGTGCGAGGGGGAAGCGGTTGCCCGACAACGCCCAGATCGCAAAGGGTGTGAGCTCGGCGACGTTGTCGGTGAGGTGGTAGGTCAGGAAACGTCGGGCGTTGGCGAACGTGGCTCTGCCCTGACTGACAGCAGCGACGATCGTGGCGAAGTTGTCGTCGAGCAGGACCAAGTCGGCTGCTTCGCGGGCGACATCGCTGCCACTGGCACCCATGGCGACTCCGATGTCCGCCTCCCGGAGGGCCGGGCCGTCGTTGACACCATCGCCGGTCATGGCAACCACGTGACCGCGATCTCGCAACGCGCGCGCGATGCGGAGCTTGTCTTCGGGATTCACTCTGGCGATGACCACACCGTCCCGGTCTACGAGTGCTCCGAGCAATTGCTCGTCCTCGGGCAGTTCCGCTCCTACCAGCACCGGCACATCGTCGACGAGCAGACCGACTTGGTCGGCGATGTTTCGCGCGGTCTGCGGGTGGTCGCCGGTGATCATGGCAACCTTGATCCCAGCCAGTCGGCACGCCGCGAGCGCGGCGCTGGCTTCGTGCCGCGGCGGATCCTGGAATCCGAGCAAACCCAACAGCTGTAGGCCTGCCTCTGCCTCCTCAGCGTTGCCGGGCACCTGACCTCCATGGGTTCGCTGAGCCACAGCAAGGACCCGCAAGCCCCTCGATGAGAGCTCACCGAGCACCGCCTCGGCACCTCGGTCTCCTGGACCGCATCGGCCGAGCACAGCATCGGGAGCACCCTTCACGAGAACTCGATCTGCGGTGATGATCGATGCACGACGTCGGCGGGGGTCGAACGGGAACCGGGCGACGACCGAGCCTGTGTGGTCGTCGAGGTCATCGACGGAGACGACTTGGCGGGCCAGGGCGTCGATGGCGGCCTCCATCGGGTCGCCGCGGGCGATCCACCGCCCGTCGTCGGTTCGGGCGATCCGCCCGTTCGAGCATCCGCGGGCCACCCGCACCAGATCGACGACCGCAGCGAGCACATCGGGGGTCTCCCAGTCGATCGACCCAACCGGGTCATACCCGACTCCATCGCAGTGCGCGGCCCCTACCGGAGTCCAGACTTCGACAACCCGCATCCGGTTCTGAGTGAGAGTGCCGGTCTTGTCGGTGCAGATGAACGTCGTCGAGCCGAGCGTCTCAACCGACTCGAGACGGCGAACCAACGCATGCTGGTCGGCCATCCGCTGCGCTCCGATCGCCAGCGACAACGTCACGGTCGGCAACAGGCCCTCCGGTACCAGCGCAACCGTGATCCCGATCGCGAACACGAACCCATCAGACGGCGGCGTGTCGACAACCAGCGTCACCAGGAAGAACACCACCCCGGTGGCCACCGCAATACCGGCCACCGTCCGCACCAACCGGTGGAGCTCACGCGTGAGCGGAGTGTCCGGCCTCCCGACGCGCTGCGTGAGCACCGCAATACGCGACAACTCCGTGCCGGCACCGGTCGAGACGACCCTCGCCAAGCCCTCACCCTCGACCACGAACGTGCCCCCCATCACCCGATCATTCGCGGCAACCGAATCAGGGACGCTCTCACCGGTCAACGTCGACGTATCGACCAACAACCCATGGCTCTCGATGCACACCAAATCAGCGCTTACCCTGTCCCCCTCACTGAGAACGACGAGATCATCGGGCACCACCCCGGTGGCGTCGATCGCCACCCGCGCTCCATCACGCACCACCGTGACCTCACGAGGCAACAGGTCCCGTAATCGGTCCGCCGCCCGCTCGGCTCGATACTCCTGGGCGAACGCAAAGAGGCCATTCACGACGATCACCACGAAGATCGCCACTCCGAGAGCGGGAAGGCCGGCAACGAAGGCCAGACTCCCGGCCGCCCACAACATCAAAGCGAAGAAATGCACGAACTGCCCGAGGACGCTCCGCCACACCGGTACGACCTGCGGGGGCGGAAGCACATTCGGCCCGACCTCCCGCAACCGACGATCGACCTCAGCCGACGACAAGCCACCCCATCGTTCCCCGAAGACCATCCTCACGATGCTCACATACTCGGAGCGTTGCGGTTACGCGGCGATCGGAGAATGCTGATTCGATGGATGATCAGTCTTTGTCGTCGGCCGACCCTGCAACGTCTGAGGCCCAGTCGACCGCATCGGTTCCGGTCACGACGAGCGATGCCACCGCGAGTGAAGTCCGCAACTATCTGCTGTCCTCGCCGAGGTTCGAGAGCGCCGCAGGTGTTGCCGTGGTCGAAGCCGGCCGGCTGGTCGGTCTGGTCCAGATCGAGGATCTGCTCTGTGCGCCCGGCGAGGCGCTGATCTCTGGGTTGATGGACCACGACCCGCCGACCATTGCTCCCCACACGACCCAGGAGGCCGCAGCCTGGAAGGCGGTCGATCATGGCCAGGGAGCGTTGGCCGTCACCGACGAGGAGGGCATGTTCGTCGGGCTGATTCCGCCGTGGCGGATGCTCGCGATCCTGCTCCGCGAGCACGACGAGGATATGGCTCGGTTGGGTGGCTATCTGCATCAGGGCGATGTCGCCCGGTCGGCGATGACCGAACCGATGGCGCGCCGGTACTGGCATCGTCTGCCCTGGCTGCTCGTCGGTCTGGTGGCGGCCATGGCGGCTGCGGGAATCGTGGGCGGATTCGAGGAACGCCTGCGGACCGAGGTTGCGCTGGCGTTCTTCATTCCGGGCATCGTCTACATGGCTGATGCCGTTGGCACCCAGACAGAAGCCGTGATCGTGCGCGGCCTGTCAGTGGGTGTTCCGGCCCGAGGGGTCGTCGGTCGTGAGCTGGCCACCGGAGCCGCCATGGGGGCCACGTTGGCGGTCGTTGCGTATCCTATGGCTTTGCTTTGGGCCAACAATGCTGTGGCGGCAACGGTCGCAGCCTCGATCTGGGCTGCATGTACGGTGGCAACATCGGTCGCGATGGGGCTTCCCTGGTTGCTGCGGTCATTCGGCCAGGACCCCGCGTTCGGGAGCGGGCCACTGGCCACGGTGATGCAAGACCTGTTGTCGATCCTCATCTACTTCGGGTTCGCGGTCGTGTTCGTCTGAGGCCAACTCGCAGCACCGCGACGGGTCGCCCCGGTGGGCGATGGTGACCTTCGACTCTGCCCCGAAACGGGGAAGCGGCTGGACAATCGGTGCCGTGGAGCCTCCCATTCGGTCCGCCGACGTCGAACGCTGGTCGGCGGAACGGCGCCGAATGGTGGACTCCGACATCGCCGGCCGAGGGGTTCGTGACCTCCGCGTGCTCGAGGCCATGCGGTCGGTGCCACGGCACGCGTTTCTCCCATCCGAGCTCGGCGAATTCGCGTACGAGGACACGCCGCTGCCCATCGCCGAGGGCCAGACCATCTCCCAGCCGTTCATCGTCGCGGTCATGACCGAGGCGCTTCAGCTCTCACCGTCGGATCGTGTCCTCGAGATCGGCACCGGGTCAGGGTACGCGGCCGCCGTGCTGGGCTCGATCGCCGAAGAGGTGTGGACGATCGAACGTCACCCTCCACTGGCCGACTCGGCCCGGTCGCTGCTCGCGGAGCTGGGCTACGACGGGATCCACGTGGTCTGCGCCGATGGCACGATGGGCTGGCCCGAAGAAGCTCCTTACGACGCGATCGTGGTGACGGCGGGGGGTCCCGAGGTGCCCGAGGAGCTGGTCGGCCAGCTCGCCGACGGTGGGCGGCTCGTCATCCCCGTCGGCCCCGATCCGCGGAGCCAGGAGCTCATCCGGATCCGCCGGCTGGGTGAGGAGTTCGACGAGCGGAACCTGGGAGCGGTCCGGTTCGTCCCGCTCATCGGGCGACAGGGTTGGGACCCTGCCGACGAGACCGGCCGGCGAACAGAAGAAGGAAGCTCCCCGCCCCGGGGGCCGAGCCTCGTCCTGCCACCGGGAGAGCAGGTCCAACACCCGCACATACATGGATTGCCGGGGCTGGTGGCGGAGGTGGCCGAGCCGATCGCCTCGATCGAGGACGCCGACCTCGACGGGCTACTCGAACGCATCGGCGACTGCTCGATGGTGCTGTTGGGAGAGGCCTCGCACGGGACCTCGGAGTTCTACCGGATGCGGGACCGCATCACTCGTGAGCTGATACGCAGGAAGGGCTTCGTGGCGGTCGCGGTCGAGGCGGACTGGCCTGACGCCGCCCGCGTCGACGCCTACGTGCGCGGCCACGAACCGTCCCGACTCGACGCCGAACCCTTCTCGAGGTTCCCGACGTGGATGTGGCGCAACCGCGAGGTGCGGACGCTCGTCGACTGGCTCGCCGCCCACAATGCCGAGGTCGACGAACCCGCCGGCAAGGTGAGCTTCCACGGCCTCGACCTCTACAGCCTCTTCAGCTCCCGAGACGCGGTCCTCGACTACCTCCAGCGCGTCGATCCCCACGCCGCGACGGTCGCCCGAACGCGCTACGGCTGCCTGAGCCCGTGGGAACGCGACCCCGCAAGCTACGGGCGAGCCGTGGTCTCGGGCGGATTCCTCGGGTGCGAAGACCAGGTCGTGGCGAACCTGACCGATCTCCTGCGCCGGAGAATCGAGTATGCCGCCGAAGATGAGACGGCCTTCGTCGAGGCGGCGCAGAACGCGATGGTGGTGGCCAATGCCGAGAAGTACTACCGAGCGATGTACCGCGGCTCGCGGGAGTCGTGGAATCTGCGCGACCTGCACATGTTCGAGACGTTGCAGATGGTCAGAGCTCACCGAGGCCCCCAGGCCAAGGTCGTGGTGTGGGAACACAACTCGCACGTGGGCGATGCCGGGGCGACCGAGATGGGAGCGAGGGGCGAGCACAACGTCGGGATGCTGTGCCGCCGCTACTACGCCGACGACGCGTTCATCGTCGGGTTCGGCACCGATCACGGCGTGGTCGCGGCGGCATCGACCTGGGGAGGACCGATGGAACGGAAGGCGATCCGTCCTTCGCACGCGCGGAGCTACGAGCGGATCTGCCACGACAGCGAGGTCGCCGCGTTCCTTCTCCACCTACGCGACCCGCGACGAGAAGCCGTGCGAGCCGAGCTGGCACCGCCCCGCCTCGAGCGCGCCATCGGCGTGATCTACCGCCCCGAGACCGAGCTGCAGAGCCACTACTTCCAGGCGTCGCTCCCGACCCAGTTCGACGAGTACATCTGGATCGACGAGACCAGCGCAGTCACGCCCATCGAGGCACACCAGGTGCAAGACATGCCGGACACCTACCCCTTCGGACTCTGACCGCGGCGGATCCGCCTACCCGGCGTTGCGGGTGACGACCCTGTCGACCCACCCGTCCATGACCGTGCTGTTCGCTCCACCGATCGGCTGGTGGCCGGTATTGTCGTCCATCGGGATGCCGTCAGCGAAGTCATCGACGACGTCGATCGTGATCTTGCCCCGGTAACGCCAGAACAGGAGGCGGTTGAACAGCCCGACCTCGTTGTCGAGGAGGCCGGTGTTGTCGGGCTCGACGAATCCATCCTGGGCCCCGTGGGCCAGATAGCCCGGCGGGTCGTTGAAGTCGAGATGCTCGGTGACCGAGGCGGTGTCGCGCTGTTCGAGATAGTCATCGCCCAGCCAGCCCTCCATCCAGCCCGCGGACATCTCGCCCGCTTCCCATGTCATCACCCCTGAGATGCTCATCCAGCCGTCGACGGGTCCGAGGTCGGCGAATACCGGGTCCGACGAGTCGGCCGCCGTGCCGGCCAGGGCGGCCAACGTCCCGCCGGCAGATCCGCCGGCGGCGATCACCACACCGGTGTTGAGCCCATGGTCCTCCCCGTTGACCTGCACCCAGTCGATCACGCCCGCCACGTCGGCCATCGCATCGGGGAACCCGCTGGCCCCCGTGGCGGGATCGGTGAGGCGGTAGTTGGCCGACACCAATCCGAAGCCCCGGGCCACCTGGCGCTTGATGTTGCCCAGCCCGCTGATCGCCGACTTGTCACCGGTCGCGAATCCGCCGCCGTGGAAGTAGATGATGGTGCCCCGGTTGCCGCCATCGCGGGGCAGGTAGATGTCGAGCTCCTGCGACCCGCCGCATTCGTGGTCCGATGCACCGTCGGGACAGCCGATGTCCGGTCCGTAGGCGAGATCGACCTCGTCGGGAGTCAGGTCGTCACCCCAATCCGCTGGGACGAGGTCCTCCTCGGCCGGGTCGGGCGTGGCCGAGGAGAAGATACCGGTCTGAAGCGCCAGCCCCACGCCGACCGCGACCAATGCGGCGACCACGATCGCGAGGATCCAGACATCTCGCGGGTGACGCTGCGCCGGGGACATCCGGTCGACCGTACCGGTCGGAGGGGTCGACGCTGACTCACGTCGGCGGGTCGGCGGCTGCTCGCGGTGAGCCCCCCGAGCACCATGCCCCGGCGGCCCTGCCGACGCGATCGCCTCCACCGACGATCCTGTCACCCGGTGAGCCTCCGCCTTCGTCAGTAGAGGTAGACCCAAACCAAGGAGTTTTCTCATGACAAGGAACAACTTCCGGGCCCTCTGCTCGCTCGCCGCAGTGGGCTGGCTCCTCGTCGCCGGATCCGGGGCCAGGATGACTATCGTCGAGGACGCCGGGGATGATTGGCAGATCCCCTACCTCGTGTTCGCCGTCGGGCTCGTGATCGCAGCCGCGCTGACGACCGCCGCCGTCTGGACCGCGAGTCTGGGCGAGGCCTCGTCCCGCCGAGGCTGGATCGGTCTCGGTGTATGCAGCCTCGGAGTCCTGCTCTCCATGGCTGCGGCATGGGCGATCCCGGTCTGGATGGCACTCTACGCCGTCGGATTCGCCCTCGTCGCCGCCTTCGGGTCAAAGCCGTGGCGTCGCGCGGTCTACCTGCTCTCGGGGTCCCAGATACTGGGCATGGCCGTGATGTTCGCCGGGATCGCCGCCGAGCTCGGCAGCGCCGACGAGTACGGCGATCACCCCGCCGCATTCGGCCTGGGCCTGATCGTCACCGCTGCGGGGACCGTCGGGTCCCTCTTCGAGCTCGACCGGGTCTTCACCCCGGACGCCGTCGTCGACGAGAGCGGCGCGCTGGCCGCCGGCGTCGGCTGAACCGACCCGCGCCGAAGCGGCGTCGGGCAGGTCGACGCGAGGCGAGCGTTCTACAGCCGCTGGCCGCGACCCTTCGGACCGATGTCGCCGGTCATGCGGCCGCTTGGAGGATGTGGACCCCGCAGGCCGAGCCGAGGCCGATCACGTGGGCCAGGCCGACCCTGGCTCCCTCGATCTGACGGTCGCCCGCCTCGTTGCGGAGGTGATGACACACCTCCCAGATATTGGCGATACCGGTGGCCGCTATGGGGTGGCCCTTGGACTGGAGCCCGCCGGAGACGTTCACCGGTTTCGATCCGTCCCGGAACGGCGCCCCACTCTCGAAGAACGGGACCGCCTCACCTTCCGAGCACAGCATCAGGTTGTCGTAGTGGACGAGCTCGGCGGTCGCGAAACAGTCGTGCAGCTCGACCAGGTCGAGATCCTCGGGACCCACGCCGGCCGCCTCGTAGGCCTGCCTCGCCGCGCTGCGGGTGAGCGTGTTGACGTCGGGGAGCACCTGACATCCCGGCTCGTAGGGGTCCGACGTCAGGATCGACGCCGAGACCTTGATCGCCCGGCGGCGCTGGTCGGGATCCAGGGTCCTCAGTCTGGCGTCGGACACCACGACCGCGGCTGCCGCGCCGTCGCAGTTCGCAGAGCACATCGGCCGGGTGTTGGGGTAGGCGATCATGAGGTCGTTCATGATCTCGTCGAGCGTCATCCGCTTCGTGTAGGCCGCGAGCGGATTGAGGGTCGAGTGGCCGTGGTTCTTCTCGGAGATGCGGGCGAACAGCTCGAAGCTCGTGCCACCGTACTTGTGGCCGTAGGCCTGGCCGATCTGAGCGAAGACTCCCGGCATGGTCTGGGTACCGATACGCCCATCGACCCCGGCGACCGCGCCGTAACGCCCGTGCGGTTCCCAGGTATCGCTGTCCTTCTTGGCCGAACCGCCGGCCAACAGCCCGGCCCCGGCCAGCTTTTCCACCCCGACGGCGAGGCCCATGTCGCATTCACCGGCCTTGATCGCCATGATCGCGGTGCGCAGCGCCGTGGCCCCCGTGGCACACGCATTGGCGACGTTGAAGACCGGGATACCGGTCTGGCCGACCTGCTTCTGCAGTTGTTGGCCGATCCCCGCCGCGGCACCCATCAGGTTTCCGGCCGCCAGGACTCCGATGTCGGCCATCGTGACCCCGGCGTCGGCCAGCGTCGCCATCGTGGCCTCGGCCGCGAGATCCACAGTGTCCTTGTCGGGGTGCTTTCCGAACCTGGTCATCGAGATCCCGAGGATCCACACATCATCAGCTGCCATGGTCACGGCCCTCTTTCGTTCTGTCGGTCTTGCTGCATGCTTGCCGAGGCCCCCGAACCGGTCACGCGACCGGCTCGAAGCCGAACCCGATCGCCTTGGTCCCCGCCGCGTCCTCGCCGATCTCACAGGTGGCGAGCCGGACCTTCATCCCGACCGTGATGACCTCGGGATCCGGATCGACGTTGACGATGTTGGCCTGCACCGGCGTGCCGCCGCAGTCGACGACGCCGGCGACGAATGGCACCGGAATGCCGGGCGCCGCGAACGAGACGACCGTGAACGCCGTCAGCGTGCCCTCGGTCGCTACAGCCGCCTTCTCGAAACTCGTTCCGAAACAGGAGGCGCACGCGTTGCGCCGGTCGAAATACGGCGCACCGCACGCAGTGCAACGGTTCACCACCAGATGTGGATTCGGCTCCAACACCAGATAGTCGACGAGTGGGATCACACCGCTCATGGCCAAGCCCCCTCCGGCACCGCGCCGGTCGCCTCGACCCTATCCGAGCGGACGGCCGCGGCTCACGAATGAGCATCCGCGCCACATCGACGCGGTCGGCCACCGACCGATCGAGTCACGGGGATTCGCCATCCTGCTCGTCTTCGTCGCTCGATCTTTCCTCCTCGATCAGGAGGTCGTGCTGCTCTCGGACGGCCTCGTCGTGGGCCAGGTCTCCGGCACGATCCTGATGGCGGTCATCCAGTTCTTCGAGGTGGTCGAGCCGCCCGTACGCGATCACGGTGTCTCCGGCATGGATGGTGGTCCGGCCGGTCGGGACCCCGTGGAAGTGCCCGTCCTGGCCGTGCAATCCCAGGACGACCACCCCCTCGTCAGGGAGATGGAGTTGGCTGAGCGGGCGTCCGACGAGCCAGTCCTCTCCACGGGCATGAAGCTCGATGACGCCGTATTCGTGGCTGAAGCGCAGCAAGCTGGCCAGATCCCGCGTCTCCAGTGACGTCCAGTTGGCGAGCGCCCATCGCGTCAGACGACCCATGGCCCGCTCCAGCGTTCGGCTACGGGTCAGGAGAAGAAGGACGACGAGCCCGGCAGTGAGGACCAGGACTCGTCTGAGCGTCTGATCCCCTTGCGCGTTGACGAACCCGAGCAGAAGAGACGTGACCCCCGTGATGATGCCCGCGTTGCCGAATGTCATCAGCCAGAGGATGATCCGGCGCCGCACCGGATGGTTGATGACGTCCTCGGCCTCGGTCGTCGTATAGCCCACACCCATGAGGGCCGAGCGAGCCTGGAAGTTCGCCGTGTCCGTCGCCATCCCGGTCCCGACCAGAGCGATGGTGGCGACCCGCGAGGCGGTGATGAACAGGATGGTCACGAGCAGCAGGGAGAAGACGGCGATCATGACGGCATGCCCCTTGTGAGTCTTCCACGACGATGAGACCCACCTGCGCTCGGGAAGCGAACGCCTCTCGGCAACCGTCCAGCAACCGTCGTGGGCGCGCGCTCGACACTACCGCCCGCTGAAATCACCGTGGCATTCCTCCGTTCGATCGGGTTCGGCCCGGGACCCTGGTCGCGCCGCCGGACCGGCGCCCTCGGTCACCTCCACTGCTCGGTGGCCTGATGACCACCCGGGATTCCCTGCTCAGCAAGTCGAAGACGTGCCGGACGGCGTTCCACGATCTGAACGACGCGCACACCCGTCACCCGGGCATCACGCGCGCGGTCCATACTTGGGCCCTGCACCCATCCCACTACCGTGGAACAAGCCGTCGGAGATGACGCTCGATGAGACGATTTGAGAACATCCTCTTCGTGCCGATCGGGTTCGCCCATGGCCCTCCTCCGGCGATGGATCGGGCCGTCGAGTTGGCCGAGGCGAACGGTGCGCGTCTCACCGTCTTCGCCGTGGTACCCACGGCTCCGCGCTTGCAGCGTCTCTTCCGCCTCGGAGATACCGAGAAATCCGTCACCGAGCTCGCCGTCGCTGAACGGATGGCGACACTTCAGGAATGGGCAGACCACTACGAGTCGACGGTACCGATCTCGGTGGAGGTCGAGGTCGGTCGTCGGCCCGCCGAGGTCGTCCGCTCCGTGCAGGAATCGGGTCACGATCTCGTGGTTCTCTGGTCGGATGGCTCAGACGACAGCCGGGCTGTCGTGCGGCGCGTTCTTCGCGCGTGCCCGTGCCCGGTCTGGGTCCTGCGCCCACCCGTGGGTGCCGGGCGCGTTCTCGCCGCGATCGATCCTGACGACGATCCCGAGCTCAACCGCCTGATCCTGGAACTCGCTCGTTCCCAGGCCGAGCAACACGGCGATGAGCTGCACGTGGTGCACGCCTGGCAGCCGTACAGCGATGCCATGTTCCTCGGCAGCGAATTCGCCCCGCTGGGCGGTCCCCTGGTGACCAAGTTCGCCGCCGAGATCGAGAAGGCTCACGACCAGGCCTTCACCGATGTCCTCGACAGCGCGGGTATCGGTCGCAGCCCGAACACCCATCTCGTCGATGGTCCTCCCGCTCGGGCCATCGGCGGTCTCATCGATCTGTACCGCATCGATCTTCTCGTGATGGGCTCGATCGGTCGGAGCGGCCTGGACGACATCCTGATCGGCAACACCGCCGAGCAAGTCCTGAACCAGATCGCGTGCTCGGTTCTCGTCGTGAAACCGCCCGGGTTCGGCTCGCTCACCTAGCTACTCGCCCCTGCCTGCGGCGTCCAGTTCCGCTCCGTCGGCTCTCGTTGATGACCAAGACGGCTCAACTGATCCGGTGCGAGGCCATACTTGGATCCATGGGCCAGGCCAACGTGCTCGAGATCGCCATCCTGGGGTGGATACTCATCGCCACCGCCGTCCTCGTATACATGACTCGCCGGGGCCACGACCCGGCGAAATGGGTGGTGATCGCCTTCGTCTCGGGACCCTTGAGTCCGTTCTTCGCTCTGTGGGCGCGACATCTTGCCGGTGCGACGGAGTCGACAACCCTCCAATGGGGGAGTCCAGGCCCCGGACCGTTGTCGGTGTTGATCGGCATCGACGGCTCAGGCCCCTCCCACCGGGCGTTGATCGGCGCGCTCGAGGTACTCGGAGACCGAATCGGGCGGCTCACCCTGGTCGAGGTCATCCCGTTCGATTCTGCCGCCTCGGCAGCCCCCTCTCGGGCACGGATCGAAGCGGAGCTGACGCTGAAGACGGCGGCGAGGATCGCGCTGGAGACGACCGGCCTGCAAGCCCGCACGGTCGTCCTGGCCGGAGCACCCGCCCAGGCGCTCATCGACTACGCGGTGCGCAGCGACGACGAGCTGATCGTCATCGGCACCCACGGAAAGGGTGATGCCGACTGGCTCGAGGGCAGCGTGGCGAGGACTCTGGCTCGCGAGCGACGCGTGCGAGTGATCATCCTCGGCGCGCCCGACTCGGCGTGATGGTCGGCATCAGAAGCTCTGGCCGGTGGGTTTTCGCGGGTTGACGTGTGTGACGATGGCATGACGACTTGGGCGCTGATCACCGGCGCTTGACAAGGACAGCAGAAGTAGTAAGCATGAAGTATGCTTCTGGTGAAGAGCGAAGCCGAGCGACTGCGTGCCGTGGTGGACAAGTGCGACGATCCTGCCTTCATCAGCATGTCGCCCACGCGCCCCGCCGGCCAGGCCGGCGTCACCCTGCCTGAGCCGCAAGGTCAGATGATCGCCTGATCTCCATGGACGAAGTCATCCTCGTTTTGTTGGCCGGTTTCTGTGCTGCCTTGGTCGACGGCGCCCTCGGAATGGGCTTCGGCCCGACCGGATCGACCATCTTGTTGAGCGCCGGGCTCTCGCCCGCCGCCGCCGCCGGGACGGTCAACCTGGCCAAGGTCGTGACCGGCGTCGCGTCGGCCGTCGCCCACTGGCGGTGCGGGAACATCGACTGGGGTATCGTCCGCCGACTGGTCATCCCCGGCGGCGCGGGCGCATTGATCGGCGTCACGATCCTCAACCACGTCGACGGCGACACGCTCCGCCCCTTCCTCGCCCTCCTGCTGTTCATCGTCGGTCTACGTATCCTGCAACGCTTCAGCGAAGCGATGCCCGAATCGCGAACCGGTGCCGACCGAACCTCCCGGTTGCCGTCCATCGAGCCGCGACAACTGCGAGGAATACGCGTGGCAGCGGTGACAGGCGGGGTGACGAACGGACTTCTCGGAGCCTGGGGCCCCATCGTCACGCCATTCCTGCTCCATCGGCGGATCCCGCCGCGCTGGGTGGTCGGATCGGTCAACACCGCGGAGGTGGCGGTTGCAGCCGTCTCGGCCGGCTCCGTCGTCGCGTCGCTCGGCACCGCTGGCCTCGACGCCGCGCTGATCGCCGCCATGCTCGCCGGAGGGGTGCTGGCCGCACCGGCGGCGGCGGTCATGGTCCGGCACCTTCCGCCGCGTCCGATCGGTATCGCCGTCGCGGCCTTGTTGCTGGTGACGAACACCCATGTGCTGCTCGAATGGGCCGGCGTCGGCGGAGCTCCCATCGCCTACGGGGCGGTGGTCGCGCTGGTTGGAGCCGCGGCCCTCCGGCCACGCTTCGGTGCTCGAGCCCGTCTCCCCGCCCGTAGTCAGATCTGAGCGGGTCTTCTGCCGACGAGCGGGCTTCCCTCCGTTCTCGGCCCAGCGGCCCCAGACGAGTGGTTCCAAGGGTTGGGCGGGGCCTGATCACAGGAACCGAGCGCGCCACGCTCCCCTCTCGCCGAAATCTGGTCCCTCAGCTTCGGTAGCCGACGGCTACGGCCACCCGGTTCGATACTGCACTGGTCGCCTCGGCCCCGGACAGACGAACTGGCGGCCCAGGAGCCCAGAACTGGGTTCTGAGGCCGCGAGTTCGTGTTGACGAGACCTCGCGGGTCGGCTCGTCGCGCCCATCGGCGAACCGCCCGCCACGAGCGCGCCAACGACCCTTGGAACCAACCATCTAGATGCTCGGTGGTGCGGCAGGTGGGTCCGTCAGCGTGGCGAGGAGGTCGCCGATCCTGTGCCGCTGTTCGAGGGGGTGTCGAAGCGGAAGATCAGGATTGACCCGGTAGTGGTTGCGCCGACCGACCCGCTCTACAACGAGGTATCCGTCCAAATCGAGGTCTTTGACGATCTCGTGCACGGCTCGTTCGGAGATCCCGACGCGCAGCGCTATGTGGCGGAGACGGATGTCGGGTACTTCGGCAACGCACAACAGCACGTGAGCGTGGTTGGTCAGGAATGTCCAACGGGGGACCTCGAGGTCCTGGGGGACGGGCTGTTCTCTCATGCGGTCTCCGACTCTAGGTCAGCTCGAATCACCCCGGTTCTGTGGAGCTCTGGCCTGCTCTGTCCCGACCGTCAGCCGCCATTCGGGCGCCCATGCTCGGCCCGATTCACCCGGATCGCCACCGATGTCGTTCAGTCGGGTGAAACCGGCCGGTAGGCCGCGTCGAGCAGCTCGATCAGCTGGCCGTCCGGATCGCGGACCATCACAGCGATGCCGACGTCGGTGTCGACGAGCACCTCGCCGCCGTTTTCGTCGACCCGTTCCTTGGCTTCCGCCAGATCGTCGACCCCGAGCGAGAGATGGGTGAGCCCGGACTCGGTCATCGCGCGATCGGCCGGTGAAGCGGGATGGTGCGAGAAGCCGAGCAGTTCGAGCACGAACGGGCCATTGGTCAGGTAGACGGCCCGCAGCCCCACCGGCGGCGGCACCCGGATCAGCCGGTTGGTCGGCTCGTCGGGCACGTCCATGGCCATGGCCTGCCTGAACCCGAGCGACTCGTAGAACCGAGTGGACAGGGCGAGGTCCGCAACCCGCAGGCCGACGTGGTTGACCATCACGGCGTCTCTCCCCTGGACCCTGACGTGAGCGTCAGCAACATATCCGATAGGACCTGCGACCGGCCGATCCGCTCATTGCGGAGACCGAGCGGACGCGACGTAAGGTGAGCCGATGACCGAGCTCGAGACCCTCCGATGTGACGTCCGCGATGGCGTCGCCTGGGTGCAGCTTGACCGGCCGGAGGTTCTGAACGCCTTCAACCCGCAGATGGAGGACGAGCTCTCTCAGCTGTGGAGGTCGATGCAACGGGACGACGATGTGCGGTGTGCGGTGCTGTCGGGAGCCGGTGATCGGGCGTTCTGCGTGGGCATCGACCGCGATGCCACCATCGGCGCCGCCGATGTGGAAGGGGACATGCTCGGCTACTCCACGCCGTGGGTGTACGACGACCCGGGTCAGCGCTTGGGGCCGAAGGCCAACGCGTTCTGGAAGCCCGTGATCGCGATGGTCCGGGGCATCGCCTGCGGCGGCGCCTTCTATCTCCTCGGTGAGGCGGACTTCATCATCGCCGAGAAGGGCGCGACCTTCTTCGATCCCCACGTCACCTACCAGATGACGTCCGCCTACGAGGCGGTCCACCTGCTGCAGAAGATGCCCCTGCAGGAGGTGCTCCGTATGACGCTGCTCGGCGCCCACGAACGCATGGGCGCCCAGCGCGCCTTCGAGGTCGGGCTGGTGTCGCAGGTGGTCGAAGCCGACGAGCTGCTCGAGGCCACCAGCTGGGCCGCCGAGGTGATCGCATCGGCGCCGCCACTCAACATCCAGGGAACGCTGCGGGCCATCTGGATGGCCAACGAGGTCCCCCGCGCCCAGGCCCTGGAGCTCAGCGCCCTCTACACGCGCATCGGTACCGACCAGGAACTGCTCCACGAGGGCCAGGACGACTTCGCCAACAAGCCGAGAATCGAGTGGCGTCTCCGCTGAGAACTCGGTGACTCGACCTTGCGGCGGCCTCGCACCGCGACGGGGCCGCCGCCGACCTTCGATAGCCGCAGTTGACGCAAGTGTTAGTAGACTTCTGCGGTCCGCTCACCCGAGGATCGCAGGCCCACGATGACCGAATCCGCCACGACACCGACAGGCGCAGCGCCCGACGACGAGGCTGGCAGCGATGACCTGTTCAGCCAGATGGATCCGGAGATGGCTCGTTGCCCGCAACCGGTCTACCGCGAGATGCGCTCCGCCATGCGGGTCCTGCCGCTGGACGGCAGCGTCGTGATCGGTGGTCGGGCCGAGGTCGACGAGGCGCTGCGGGACCCCGAGTTGTTCTCGTCGAACATGTCCGCGGTCGACCTCCAGAACGTCCGCCCGCTCATCCCCTTGCAGATCGACCCACCCGAGCACAAGAAGTACCGCCGGATCCTCGACCCGCTCTTCGCCCCGCGCGTCGTTGCCGAGCTCGAGGAGCCGGTCGCCGCGCTGGCCAACGAGCTCATCGACGGCTTCGGAAAGCGGACCGACATCAACTTCGCCGAGGAATTCTCGACGCTCCTCCCGACACAGGTGTTCCTGACGCTGTTGGGCCTTCCGCTCGACGAGCTGCCCCGTTTCCTCGACATGAAGGACGGCATCATCCGCCCGAATCACGTCGTTCAGACGGCGTTCGGTTCCGCGAAGGCCGTCGCATACCAGAAGGCCACCGCCGACTCCATCTATCGCTACTTCGAAGAAGTGCTCGACCAGCGTGAGATGGAGCCGCGCGACGACCTGTTGAGCCAGTTCCTCGAGACAGAGGTCGACGGCCACCGACTCAGCCGACACGAGATCCTCGACATCTGCTTCCTGTTCCTCATCGCCGGACTCGACACCGTGACCGCCACGCTCGACTGCATGTTCGCGTTCCTGGCTCAGAACGAGGCCCATCGTCGGCAGATCGTCGACGACCCGTCGATCATCCCTTCGGCCGTGGAGGAGATGCTCCGCTGGGAGACGCCGGTCATGGGCATCGTGAGGGCGGCGATGGCCGATGCCGAGATCGGCGGATGTCCGGTGGCGAAGGGCGACAGCATCTTCGCCCTCATCGGATCGGCGAACACCGACGAGGAGTCGATCGGCGATGCCGATGTGGTCCGCTTCGACCGCGAGCCGAACAAGCACATCGCCTTCGGGGGCGGTGTCCACCGCTGTCTCGGATCCCACCTCGCCCGACTCGAGCTACGGATCGCGCTTCAAGAGTGGCATCGCCGGATTCCCGACTACTCGGTCCCGGACGGTGTCGAGCTCGAGTACACGCCGGGGATCCGCTCGATCGACGACTTCCCCCTGACGTTGGCCACTCCGGCGACGAGCTGACCCGAGCATGGCGACTAGCTGACCGTATGACGAACAAGGCCGGCCTCCTCGACGTGCTCGACCTGGAGTCGGTCGGAGACGGCGCGTTCCGAGCTCGTCATCTCGACGAGGGCCACGGCGTGGTCTTCGGTGGGCAGCTCCTAGCCCAGTCGATCATCGCGGCCGGCACCGTCGTTCCCGACAAGGAACTGCTGTCGATCCACACGGTCTTCGCCCGCGGCGGCGACTTCGACCAGCCTCTCGACATCGACGTCCGGATCCTGCAGTCGGGTCGGTCGATGAGCAGCGTGAACGTGACCACCAGCCAATCCCGCGGCGTGTGCACGCAATCCCTGGCGCTCTTCCACCGACCGGACGAGGATCGGATCCGGCACGCGGACGATGCCCCGGCCGCGGTGACCGCCGGCCCCGACGCCTGGCCGTCACGCGCCGATGGAGCCGAGTTCTGGGAGATGCGCATCGTCGACGACGTCGACTTCCTCACACCGGAACTGACCGGGCCACCGGAGCTCCGCGTCTGGAGCCGCTTCCCCGGCGCACCGGCCGATCTCGCCACCTCACAGGCGATGCTCGCCTACGCCAGCGATGGATTCCTCATCGCCACCGCCATGCGTCCCCACCCCGGCGTCGCCCAGTCGATGGCCCATGTCAGCGTCGCCACGACCGTCCTCACCCAGACGCTCACGTTTCACGAACCGTTCGCCGCCGACGACTGGCTCCTGCTCGATCAGCGGAGCACCTATGCCGGCCGTGGACGGTCGCACGGAACCGCCCGGGTCTTCGACGACCACGGTGGGCTGGTGGCCAGCTTCACACAGGACAACATGATCCGGGCCATGCCCGAACGATGAGCCGGCACCGAGAGGTCACCGGATCGATTCGAGGAACGACACCACCGCGTCGTTGAACAGATCGTTCCTGTCGCCGGCCACCATGTGGCCGGCTCCGGCCACGTCAGCCAGTTGGGCGTGGGGCACGAGGTCGAGCAGTTCCTGTGCCCCCTCTTCGCTGAGCAGGTCGCTCATCCGACCACGGACGAGGAGCGTCGGCACCGCGATGGCCCGAGCGGCGTCGTGGAGGCGGTTCTTGTCGACGAGCGACGATCGCGTCTCGTCGGCCGAGCTCCGGGTGCCCGTGATGAACGCCGGATCCCAGTGCCAGTACCAGCGGCCGTCCTCGCCGCGTCGCAGGTTCTTCTCGAGGCCCGAGAGGTCCGACGGTCGGGGTCGGTGCGGGTTGTAGGCCTGGATGGCGTCAGCCACCTCGTCCAGCGAGCCGAACCCCTCGGCCAGGTGCTTCGTCATGAACGCGCCGATCCGTTGGCGGCCCTTCTCCTCGATACTCGGCGCGACGTCGACGAGCACCAGACCGCGGGCGACGTCCAGGTCGGGGTGCTCCCCGATGGCTGCGAGCGAGCTGATCCCACCCAGCGATGCACCGACCAACACCGGCGGTGTGGCGAGCGACGTCGCGAGCAACACGATGTCATCGGCGAACGCCTCGAGCGAGTAGTCGCCGTCTCGGGACCACTCGCTCTTGCCATGACCTCGGAGATCGACCGAGTACGCCTGCCAACCTCCGGACCCCAGCACACCCAGGGTCGTTCCCCACGAGTGGCGGGTCTGGCCCCCGCCGTGGAGGAGGACGACCGAGGGACCGTCGGGGTCGCCGGCGAAGTCAGCAGCGAGCCGATTGCCATCTCGGCCCCTGAACTCGTGCGCGACCGTCATGGCCCCATCGTGCCCGCTCACCGCGGCGGCGCCGAACCCACGGTCGGGATCACGCGCCGATGACCTGCTCACCGAACCGAGCCAGCACCTCGGGGTCGGCGAAGTCGGCCATCCAGGTGTAGATCCGCTGAACACCACGTTCGGCCAGACCACCGAAGTGGTCGATCAGCTCGTCGGCGTTCCCGATGACGAGTCCGTCGCTCATGGGGCCGTACCGACGCATCGTCGTCTCGGTGATCTCGGCCCGACGCGACTCGTCGGGGATGAACGAGACCATGAGCTGGACCGACGGACGGGCGTCACCGACCTTCTGGCGGAGCTCGTCGAAGCGGTCGAGCGCGTATGTCGGGCAGTTCCACCAGTCGGCGTACTCGGCGACGAGAGCGACGGTCCTGGGCCCGGCGCCGCCGATCACGATAGGGATCCGATCCACCGGCGTCGGGAGCTGGACCGCTCCGTCGAGCCGGTGATGGTCGCCGGCGAAGTCGACCCGCTCCCCCGACCACAGGGCCGTTACCACCTCCAGCGTCTCCCGCAGCCGAGCCACCCGTTCGGACGGACGGGCATCGGTGATGCCGAACCGGGCCAACTCGTCGGGCACCGAGCCCCAGCCGATGCCGAGCTCGAACCGCCCGCCCGACGCCCGGTCGAGCGTGACGGCCTGGCTGGCCAGCACCGCAGGCTCCCGGAAGGCGTCGCAGAGCACCAGATGCCCGACACGGATCTCGGTGGTGTGGGCCGCCAGCCACGTTGCTGCGGTCATCGCTTCGAACATGGGATGGCCGGTGGCCATGGGTGGACTGAGGTGGTCCATGAGCGCGATGCCGTGGAATCCCGCCTGCTCGGCGGACCGGGCGCGCGCGACGAGGTCGGGCATCGACAGGCGCATCTGAGGCACGAAGAGGTCGTATTGCGGGAGGTTCACGAGACCCAGCCGTCGAGGTGTGGCTCGTCGACTCGCTGCGCGGGAAGATCGGTCCGGATCCGGACCCGCACCTCCCCGTTGTCTCCGCTGACCATCAGATCGACGATCTCGGCGGCGACCACCGACGGATCCATTGCCGGGAAGTCGCCGAACGCCGTGGGAAGCATCGGGGTGCGGACCGAGCCCGGCGCGACGGCGCACACCCGTACCGCCCGCTCGGGGTGACGGAGGTTGGCCGGCTCGAGTCGGGCGGCGACACTGCGAACCAGACCGATCACGGCGTGCTTCGACATGGAGTAGGTCGGATCGTTGCCGAGACCCACCAGCCCGGCGGCCGAAGCGGTCGCTACGACCGAACCGCCATGCGACCGCATCGCCGGAACCGTGCCACGGATGCCGAAGGCCACTCCGTCGACGTTCACCGAGAGCACGCGTCGGTAGGACTCGATGTCCAGACGGAACAGGTCCGCCGCAGCTGGATCGGCATCGGGGGCCGCGCTCATCAGCCCGGCGTTGAGCGCGACGTGGCCCCACGGGCCGTGCTCCTTCACGAGGTCGTTCCATCCGGACTCGTCGCCCACATCCATCCGGACCGCTGTGGCGGCGGTCTCGTCAGCCACCGCCGCGGCTGCCTCGAGATCGATGTCGACGAGCGTGAGCACGGCCCCCGCGTCGGCGGCCATGGCTGCCACGGCGCGCCCGATGCCGGAGCCGGCTCCGGTGACGAGCACTCGCTTGCCTTCGAGCGATGCCGTCATCGCCCCAACTCCCTCAGTAGAAGACGAACGGGACCCGGTCGGGACCCCGCACGAGACTCGACGGGAGATACACGGCGTCGCCGGCCTGCTCATAGGCGGCTCCCCGGGCGCTGAGCTCCTCGAACAGGACACTGGCCTCCATACGGGCCAGGGCGGCGCCGAGGCAGAAGTGCTCACCGAACCCGAACGCCAGGTTGGCGGTGGGAGGCTCGCGCATGATGTCGAACTCACCGGCGGTGGGACCGAACGCGGCCTCGTCCCGGTTGCCCGACGCGTAGAGCATCACCAGGTAGTCGCCCTCGGACAGTCGTTCACCCGAGAGCTCGGTGTCCTCTGTGACGGTCCGGGCGAACTGCTGGATCGGAGTGATCCACCGGAGGCACTCCTCGACGGCTCCCGGTATCCGGTCGGGAGCTGCGTACAGCTCCGCCCGGGAATCGGGTCGTGCCGCGAGCTCGATGAACGAGCCGCTCATCAGGTGCCGCGTGGTCTCGTTGCCGGCGACGACGAGGGACATGATGAAGGTCAAGAGCTCGGCGGGGCTGACGCTGGTACCGTCGATCTCCGAGGTGACGAGGAGCGAGACGATGTCGTCGGACGGGTCAGCCAACTTCGCCTCGGCGAGCTCGATGATGAACGTCACCATCTCGGTGACGGCCTCGCCTTCCTCCGCCGACAGGTTCTCCAGACCGTCGGACGCCACGATCGTCGCGTCGGACCACCGCCGGAAGTTCGGCCGGTGGGCATCGGGCACGCCGAGGAGCTCGCAGATCACGAGCACGGGCAGCGGTGCGGTGAGGACCTCGACCAGGTCGACGACCTCGCCGCGGGGGATGGCATCGAGCAGCTGACAGGTCAGCTCCCGGACCCGGCCCTCCATCCGACCCAGGGCGCGAGGGGTGAACTCACGATTGAGTACCTTGCGCCAGTGGTTGTGCTGCGGCGGATCCATGTGCAGGATCGATCCCTCGAGCGCCTGACCGTCACGAATCGGATCGTTGACCAGCACGCCGCGGCGCGAACAGAACCGGCCTGGATCTCGGCTGATCTCGCGGATGTCGTCATAGCGGGAGATGGCCTTGACCCCCGGCGCGTACTCGAAGATCGGCGCCTCGGCCCGGAGCCGGGCCAGGACGTCGTAGTAGTCGGGTCGCAGGAAGAACCCCGGCGTGTGGGGGTCGATACGGAGTTGTTCGAGCGTGTCCATGGCCCTGGTCACCTTACACCTGAGTCAGCAGGCGTAAAGCTTGTGAGGTAGGGTCCGATCATGGAGACGTCCGTCGTCGCCGGCGACGCCACTCGGACGAGACTGCTGGAAGCGACCAGCATCACCTTGGCGCAGTTCGGTCCCCGCAAGCTGAACCTCACCGACATCGCAACTCGGGCCGGCGTGTCGCGACCGACGCTGTACCGCTACTTCTCGTCCAAGGAGGAGCTCCTCAGCGAGCTCGCGACCTTCGAACGGGAGCGCTACCAGTCCGAGTTGGCCGACGCGCTCCGGGGGCTGTCCGGTGTCGATCGGCTCGAGGGCGCGCTGCAGTTCGTCGTCGACTTCCAGCGAGATTACCCGATGCGCGGGCTCGTCACGGTGGAACCGGGATTCATGCTCGAACAGCTCGAGGTCGCACTGCACACGATGACCGCGCCCCTCGTCCCGTTGTTCGAGGGGCTGGAGGCGACCTCAGATCGCACCACGACCGCATCTCCCGCCGACATCGCCGACCTCGTCGTCCGAGTGGCGCTCAGCCACTTTCTCATCCGAGGAGACGACGACCAGCTGCTCCAGCAACTGCGCCACGTCGCGGGTCTCGATGCCTGAGAGAGTCGATCCCCGGACCCCCTGTCTGATCGGCTGGAGCCAGCACACGTGGGCCAAGTCCAAGGACCTCGACGCACCCGAGCCTCTCGACATGTGGGAGCAGGTCTCCCGCCAGGCAGCCACCGCATGCGGTTCCCGCTCCGATGTTCTGACCCGGATCGACAGCGCGCAGCTCGTGTACTGCCAGAGCTGGCCCTACGACGATCCCGTCGGTCGCCTGAGCGCGCGACTCGGCATGAGCCCGCGACACCGCGTCTACTCCGGCATCGGTGGCACCACCCCCCACGTCCTGGTCCAAGACGCCGCACTGGCGATCCAGGCCGGCGACGTCGACATGGCGCTCGTGGCCAGCGGCGAGGCGCTCGACACCAGGAAGAAGATCCGCAAGCGCGGTGACCGGCCGGCGTGGAGCCACCGGGACCCCGAGAAGAAGCCGTTCCCGTTCGAAGCGCCGTTCATTCCCGCCGAGGTCGAGCACGAGGTGTTCCAGGCCTGGTTCACCTTCGCGATGTTCGACAACGCCCGCCGCGCACACGTCGGTATTGGTCTCGACGAGCACCGCCTGGGTCTCGCCCGGCTCTGGAACCGGTTCTCGACGGTCGCGAAGCGCAACCCGGATGCGTGGTTCCCGGTCGAGCGGTCGGTCGAGGAGATCCTGACGGTCACACCGACCAACCGGATGGTCGGCTATCCGTACACCAAGTACATGGTCTCGGTCATGGACGTCGACATGGCCGCCGCGCTCATCCTCAGCTCGCACGGGAAGGCCGATGCACTCGGCGTGCCGACCGATCAGCGCGTCTACCTGCGGGGTTGGTGTCACGCCACCGACCCGGTCGCCGTCGCCGGTCATCGCGAGCTGTGGCGCTCACCGGCGATGGCCGCAGCGTCGCGGGAGGCGCTCGGGGGCGCGGCGATCGACTTCGACGGGGTCGCCCATCTGGACCTGTACTCGTGCTTCGCTTCGTCGGTCGACTTCGCTCGCGACGCGCTCGGACTCGGGCCCGGCGACCCCCGACCACTGACCCTCACCGGCGGTCTCCCCTCCTTCGGCGGCGCCGGCAGCGGCTACATGACCCATTCGATCGCGGCCATGGCCGACACCCTCCGCGACGACCCCGGATCGTTCGGGATGGTGTCAGGTGTCGGCATGCACATGACCAAGCACGTGTACGGCGTCTACTCGACGACACCAGGCGCGCTCAGGCCACCGGACGGCACGCGGGTGCAGTCAGCTCTCGACGCCGACGACGAACCGATGATCGTCGACACCTACGACGGACCGGCCGTCGTCGCGGCCTATTCCATCGCCCACGATGCCGACGGGCCCGACTTCGGCGTCGTCGTGGTCGACCTCCCCGATGGCGGGCGCGCCTACGCCAAGGTGATCGACGCCGCTCTGATGGTCGACGCCGAGACCGAGGAGCTCGTCGGTCGAGCGGTCACACTCACCACCGACGGGAAGTCCAACGTGGCGGTCTGGTGACCCTGTGGGCGGCGCTCAGTCCGAGGCCGACACTTCGTCGATCCTGCGAGCCAGCAGGTCGAGGATCGGGTTGTCGGCCACCGCCAGGAGGTTCGGCTCGCCCCGTTGGTCGTTGAGGTGGGCGATCCGGGACATGATCGCCGTGCTGCGGACCGCGGCGAGCACCTCATACCACTCGAGGTCCCGCATCGGTCGGCCGAGACTCGCCTCGTAGCGCTGCACGCATGCATCGTGGTCGAGGAAGCCCGGGACGGTCCGGCCGATCAGCGCGTGCTGCGTCGCGTCCAACGCCAGCATCCATGCCAGGTCGTGCTCCGCGGCGCCGATCGTGGCCATCTCCCAGTCCAGGACCGCCAGCGGGGTGCGGTCATCGTCGACGATCAGGTTCTCCAGGCGGACGTCGCCCCAGAGCAGCGACGGGCTCGGGTCGTCCTCCGGTCGGTGTGCCTCGCACCACCGGAGCGCTGCGGCCAGCGCGGGCACGAGATCCTCACCATCGGCATACCAGTCGAGATACGCACGCCAGTACCCGAGCTCTGCCGCGTTGTCCCGTCGCGGCACCACGCCGTCGAGTCCGGCGCCTCGCCAGTCGATGCGGTTGATGTCGGCGATCAGCTCGATGAATCGGGCGTGGAAGGCGGCGTTGCCGATCGGATCGGCCTTCGACAACCGCCGGTCGAGTACGGGAGTCGCCGAGAAGATCAGCCCCTCGACAGCGGGCATCACGAGAAACGGTGCGCCCATCCATCGGGGATCGTCCTCGGTCGCTACCGGCGTTGCCGTCGGGATGCCCGACTCGGCAGCCGCCTCCTGCACCCGGGCCTGCATCGGGAAGTCGTAGCGGTCGAAGATCGCCGGGCCTCGGGGCGGGAGCTTGAGCACGATCCGCCGGCAGTGGACCTCGCCGGCATCGGTTCGTTCGATATCGACGAGGAGTGTCTCGCTCGAGTACCCCGCCGCCGGTGACTCGTGGCCGACGACCGCATGGGTGCTCGGCGCGGACCGCTCGTCCAGCCACGACACGAGGCCTGCCAGAACGGCGTCGACCCGGCGGGTGTCGTCGAGCACCGCTCCCCTACTTCCCCCGCCAGACGGGATCGCGTTTCTCGGCGAACGCGCGCGGCCCCTCCTTCGCGTCCTCTGTAGCGAAGATCTCGCCACTGATCGCGTTCTCGTTGCGGTAGGCGTCGCGGAGCGGCATGCCGAGGCCCTCGAGCACGCTTCGCTTCGTGGCCTGGACCGCCAGCGGTGCGTTCACCGTGATCCTCCGGGCGTACTCGTATGCCTTTTCGAGCAACTCGTCGCGTGGAACGACCGCGTTGAGCAGGCCCATCTCGAGTGCCCGCTCGGCGGAGATCAGGTCGGCGCACAGGAGGAACTCCATCGCCTGCGCGAACGGGATCTGGCGCGGGAGTCGCACCGTGGTCCCGCCTCCGGCGAAGAGCCCACGCTTCGGCTCCATCACCGCGAACGTGGCCTCAGGACAGGCGACGCGAAGGTCGACACCGCCGAGCATCTCCATCCCGCCGGCCGTGCACGGCCCGTTGACCGCTGCGATGATCGGCTTGTAGATCCTGGTGCCGCGGAGCACCGCCTTCACGCCATCGGTGAGCCGGTAGCCGTCGATCTCGTCAACGCCCTTCTCCGCCATGTCCTTCTGGAGCGCGGTGATCTGCGGGATGTAGGTCTTCAGGTCGGCACCGCTGAAGAACGAATCCCCGACACCGGTGATGATCGCCACCCGGGCGGCGTCGTCGGCATCGAAGCGTTCCCATGCTTCGCGGAGCAGCTTGAAGTGCTCCATGTCGGCGGCGTTGCGCGACTCGGGACGGTCGATCGTGATCAGGACGACGTGGTCCTCACCGCACTCGTAGTGGACGGGCATCTCTACTGCTCCTCGATCGTCGGGTCGGTCTGGTGGTCGTCGGGCGAAGGGTCGTCATGCGAACGACGCGTCGGCGGTGAGGCCCATGTCGGGGTGGGCACCGACGACGTTCGACTGCATCGTTCCGATGCCCGTCGAGCCGTCCTCGAGGTCGGTGACCCGGACGATGCAGTCGCGGTGCTGGTGGAGCCGACGGGCGACCTCGACGGTGTCGCAGTCCCGGACGTGCTCCCCGTCGACGTGGAGCTCGCCCCGCCACTCGCCGTGGAAGTGGCCCTCGAACCCGCCGTACAGGCCGGTCCCGAGGTGGAATCCGGTGTCCGACACCGGCTCGACCCGGTACGAGCGATTCACGCCGTCGGGCATGACCACGCGGATCGTTCCACCGGCAAGTCGTCGGTTGTCGTCGCGGAACTCCAGATCGGGGATCACGTCGTGGAACGCCTTCACCCGGCCGTCCGGGAGTTCGATCGATCCACGCGCACTCCCGGTCGACCAGCCGGGTCCGTGATAGTGCTGGTAGTAGACGAAGAACGTGAACGGTCGACCGTCGGGACGGGCCATCGTCACGGGCATCCACACGAACATGCCCGCCGTGCCCTCCGGCATCGGGGTCTCCTCGACATCGGTGAGCGGCTGGCCGATGCCGTAGCGGACACCCCACGACCGGTCACGAGCGCCCACCCACGACCCGTCCGAGATGACCGTGCGGTGGCCATCGACCTCGACCCAACCATGGGCAACACCGGTCTGGTGGAAGCGCATGACGTCGGCGTCGATGCGCGAGCGGCTGCGGCTGACGTGGGTCTCCCGCGCCTCCATCGCCGGCGGCGCGACACCGACGACCTCGACGTCGAAGCCGATCGGCACGATGTCGTTGGCATCGAGGCGATAGCGAGTCCTTTCGAGGGGAGCGGCGACGTCGTAGCCGATCGGACCGATCTCGGTCCGATCCACGTCCGGTGTCAGTCGTCGGCTGGCCCGAACCGTCCACTGCTCGGTACCGCGGGACACTCCCGCGAAGCCGTCCATCACGTTGCGATTGATGTACTTACCCAGCCCGAACGAGATGCTCAGCGATCCGTCGCGTGCGGCCGCCATCGCCCAGATCTTCTCGGTCCATGACCGGTCGGACTCGACGACGCGGGAGAACGTGTCGACGATCTGATGGTTGAGTCCCTCGTCAGCGGGAAGCAGCGGTCCGGGCGCTGTCATCGGTCGAGTATCTCCGCCCGTCCGCTGGCGTGGAACCGCGTCAGCGGATCTCGGCGCGATCGTGGTCGGTCAGCAACCGGAGTCCGTCACGCCGTTCGGGTCGCCAGTAGACCGGGTCGTCACCGGGCGGAACCCAGCGCTCCAGGCGCAGGGGCGCCTTGTCGACCTTGTTCGTCGCGGTGACCGGCAGGTCGGTCGTGACCCGGACGTATCGGGGTGACCACTTGGTGCCGAGGTCGCGCTGGTCGGCGAGGAACGCGTCGAACGCGGCGGGGTCGAAGTCGACGCCCGGACGCATCTCGATGACGGCCATGGCCTGGTCGTCGACCGTCCGGTCGTCGGGAACTCCGAACACGGCGACACCGGACACGCCCGGGAAGCGTTGGATCACCCGCTCGACCGGCGCGGCGGAGAAGTTCTCGCCGTCCACGCGCAGCCAGTCGGCGTTGCGGCCGGCGAAGTAGAACACGCCGTCCTCGTCGCGGTAGGCCAGGTCGCCGGACCAGTACCAGCCGCCGCGGGTGCGCTCACCGGTCGCCTCGTCGTTCTCGTAGTAACCCTCGAACCGGTCGAGTGCATTGCGCCCCACGAGCTCGCCGATGGCTTCGTCGGCGTTGAGGAGCTTCCGGTCGTTGTCGAAGCGGGCGCGTGGGCACTCCTGCATCGTGGCCGGATCGATGATGGCGACGTCCAGTCCGTCGGCAGGCACGCCGAGCGCATCGGCGGGCTGGCCCGGACTCGGAGACATGATGATGGCGTTCTCGCTCGACCCGTAGCCCCCGAAGACGGGAACGCCGAAGCGTCGCTTGAACGTCTTCATGTCGGCGGCCGAGGACTCCGGCGCCAGGATGAACTTCAGCCGGTGGTCACGATCGTGCTCGGTCTCGGGTGTGGCCAGGATGTAGGTCAGTATCCGTCCCACGGTGCTCGTGAAGGTGCACCCGTGGGCGCGGATGTCGTCGAGGAATCCCGAGGCCGAGAACCTACGGGAGAGCACCAACGTCGCCCCGGTGCCCATCGACGGGAAGACCATCGTGCTCAGCGCGTTGCCGTGGAAGACGGGAATAGTGCAGTACAGCGCGTCGTCGGGTCCGAACCCCATCACGACCCCGTCGTTGGCCGCCGCCCGACCCTGGGTCATCCGGACCGCCTTCGGCGCGCCGGTCGAGCCCGAGGTGAAGATCAGGAGCAGCAGGTCGTCGGCCGTCGGCGTGGCCGCGATCGGTACAGCGTCCGGACCGCGATGGGGACGTAGGGCCGCCTCGTAGTCGGCACCATCGCTCACGAATACCCGCCCGTTCGCGGCTCCGAGATCGAGCCCGTCGAGCAGTCCGGCGTGGTCGAAGTCGGTCACGATCAACTGGCAGTCGGCGTGGCGGATGTCGCGGGCCAGTTCATCGCCGCGCCGCGTGGGGTTGATCCCGACGACGACCCGGCTCGAGAGCGCTGCCCCTCCGAGCGTGTAGATGTACTCGGGCACGTTGTCGAGCAGGACTCCTACATGGGGTGGACCCGATCGGACTTCGTACTCGAGGAGCCGCGCCCGGACCTCCATCTCGGTGACGACCTCGGCCCACGACCGGTCGGTCCCCTCGAAGCGCAGCCCGACGTTCTCGTCGCCGCTCCTGGATCGCACCAGACCGGCGACGGTGGTGCGGTCGGTGCGCAATGATCTCTCGCACCCGCCGGACGTCACCATCGGCCGCGGAGAATGCCGTCGGCACGACCGATCGTCGCACGGGCTGCGTACTCGGTGAATCGCCCCGCCACGGCAGGCCACTCGCTCAGCACTGGTAGACCCGCTCGGCGTTGGCGGCGAAGAGCTTGTCGCGGGAGTCGTCGTCGAGCCCGGCTGTGATGTCGGAGAACGTCGAGTACAGGTCGTCGAACGTCCCGTGCAGCCCGTCGACCGGGAAGTTGCTGGCGAACATGCACCGGTCGACGCCGAAGGCCTCGAGCGCCTGCTCGATCCACGGTCCGAGCACCTCGGCCCGCATCGACCCCATGGGCATCGCCAGCCCGGACAGCTTGCAGGCGACGTTCTCGCCGAGACCGGAGAGGGCCTCGATGCCCTGCTGCCACAAGGCCCGCTCCTCGGGCTCGGTCGACCGGGGCCAGCCGGCGTGCTCGACGACGACGGCGAGGTCGTCGAACCCGGCGAGGCCGCGGGCCGCTACCTCCAGCTGATCGGGGTGGGCCATCAGCTCGAACACGAGATCCCGCTCCCGCAGCGCCGAGAGTACCTCCGCCTCGGGGAGCGGGCCGTCGAAGACTCCCATCGGCCGGACGCCGCGGAACCGTGGGGCGGCCATCTGCCGATCGATCTGCGCCACCGCTTCGGCGGTCGCGTCCGCTGGCGAGGCTCCCGCCGACGGCGGCGTGATCCCTCCGATAATGGCGTCGGGATGGCCGTCGCGATCGGCGCGCCGGTCGAGCTCGAGAGTCTCGGCGATCGAGTGCGGGCCGGTGGCGGCGGCCACGTTCACCAGCTTCTCGACGTTCCACTCGGCCGACTCCACCCGGTAGGTCGCCACGTCGAAGAGGCGGGCCATGCCGGTGACGTCGCCGAGGTCCAGCTCCCGACCGCCCGACAGATACGGATACCAGTCGGCGCGCGCTGGATCCCACAGGTGGACATGGGCATCGACGATCCGTGTCGGCCGTCGAGTCATCGGACGAGGCTCCGGAGCGCGTCGTCGAACCAGCCGGGAACGGCCGAGCTCGCGAAAGTCATGCTCGCTCCCACCCGTGGGTGACTGCGCAGACCGATCGATCCGGCACCGACGACGAGCTCGGCGCCCGACAGGGGCGTTGTATCGGGGCTGCCCAGGAGGTGGGCAGCGAGCTCGCCGATGGGGCGCAACGCACCTTCGGCCGAGGTCTCGACGCTGACGGCGAACGCGGCGACACGATCATCGGTGGCGGCGCGAGCCGCGCGCGTCAGCTGCGCGCATGCCTGGGCCCGGCTCCGACCGCCGGCGGTGCCGGCATCGAGGAGCATCACGAGCCGGGTGGGTTTCCCCGTTCGGGCCGCCAGGTCGGCGACGGCCCTGGCCCACCCCGCATCGTCGAGGATGTGCTCCACGATGTCCCGATGCTCGGCGAGGACGCGCTCCCACCCGCCGACCGCTCCCGGGAGCCGCGCCAGACCGGGCGGCGCGACGACGACACCGTCGACCGGTCCGTCGCGCTCGACTGCACCGGCTAGAGCATCTGCCGCGCCGTCGAAGCCGACGCCGACCGACTCGGGCCCGACCCGACGGCAGGCCACGCCGCGGGCCTCGAGCGCAGCGACGACAGCGTCCGCGACGTCAGCGCGGTCGGAGACCACCGCACACGACCGCACCGGTGACGACGGCAGCGCCGCGGCGTCCCCTTCGTCGAAGATCGATCCGAACCGGGGATTCGTCCCGCCCCTGCTCTCCTGATCGAGCTCCGCAGGAACGAGAGCTCCGGGGGTCACGGCCTCGAGGGCGTGCGCCAGCGAGGCCACGCCGTCGCTGTCGAGAACCTCGAGGAGCCGCGGCTCCTCGATCACAGCTGCCTCGGAGCCGGCGGTGAACACGACCCTGCCGTGACAGCCGGCGAACCCGTCACTCACCAGGTGTGCGGCCAGCGGCCCGAGTTGCTCGGGCGCGGGCATGGAGCCGAGCGAGAGACCACCGGTGGCCGAGGATCCCGCGGCGGGTGCATTCGCCGGTCGCCGGCGGCCCAGCGCGGCGGTGACGATCCGCGTCATCGCGATGGGCGAGATGGCGTTCACGACGACGCCGGGAGGCCCATGGCGACCCATCTGCCACGTGAGGGACGCCACCGCCCGTTTGGCGCAGCCGTAGGCGCCGGTGTCGGCCGGTCGCCACCCGGAGCCGGAGGTCACGCCGAGAACGTGCCCCCGTCCCGCAAGCCGCCATGATCGGCAGAGCCGCGTCCAGGACGTTGCGGTAGCCGTCGAGGTGGACGGAGAGGACGCTGCGCCAGTCCTCCTCGCTTCCGCGGGTGAAACTCGTCGGCCGCGTGATGCCCGCCACGTTCACGACCGCGTCGAGCCCGCCGAACTCGTCGGCGACCTCGGCGAAGAGGGAGCGAACACCGTCACGGTCGGTCACCGACGCCGACGACGCCCGAGCCGAGCCGCCGGCGGCGACGATCCGCGCCGCGGTCGTCTCCTCCGGGCTGGGCAGCTGCTCGGCGCCGTCGACCGACACCAGCGGGTCCATCGTGACCACGAAGGCGCCCGTGCGGCCGAGCTCTTCGGCGATGGCTGCGCCGATGCCGCCCCCACCCCCGGTGACGATCGCTACCCGCTGGCGATTGTTGGCGGTGTCTTCGGCCATCAGACCCCTACTGCTCGGTCGGTGCGGCGACGCGCGCGTCGAGTTCCAGGCCCGCGCAGTCGCTCCCGTCCAGCCACTCGGTCAGGATCTCGCGGTAGCCGAAGTAGTCACCCAAGCCTCGACCGTAGTTGCCGTTCAACGGGTTCATCGCCTCCGGATGACCCTCGAGGTTGAGCCGCGACGGCGTGCAGGCGGACATGACCTCACTGGTATCGACGAACGACTCGACGATCTTGTGGCACCAGTCCCGCTCGGCCTCGGCACTGACGTCGAACACCGCCGCGCCATGCTTCTCGAGTATGCCGACCGTTCGACCGACGAACTCGGCCCCGAGGCAGGCCAGCTGGGTGTAGTTGACCGTGACCACGGCCTGCTGGCCGGGAGCGGGCATCACGAACATGTTGGGAAAGCCGCGGCTCATCATTCCGAACAGACTGGCCGCGCCGTCAGCCCATTTCTCGGCCAGGCTGACGCCGCCCCGACCGATGATGTCGTGACCGGCGCGGCGCTGGAGCGGTGTGAGCTCCGGCTCGAAACCCGTTCCGTAGACGAGGCAGTCGACCTCGTACCGTTCGCCGTCGACGACGGGACCTCGCTCGGTGAGCTGCTCGATGCCGCCCGGACAGTCGACCAGAGTGACGTTCGGGTTGTTGAAGGCCTGCAGGTACTCGTCGTGGAAGCATGGCCGCTTGCATAGGTACCGGTAGTACGGCTTGAGCACCTCGGCGACGTCGCGGTCCTCGACCAGGGCCTCGACCCGTCGCCGGTGCTCCTCCATGATCCCGTAGTCGAGCTCCTCGGCACCGCGGAGGTACTCCTCGACCGTCATGCCCTTCCTACGGGGTGGGTGCTGGACGGCGGCGAAGTGGTGGGTCCAACCGTCGTCGGTCAGGTCCTCGTCGACGGGCCTGCCCATCATCACGGTCTGGAAGTTGTCCATCCGCTCCCGCTGCCAGCCGGGTTCCAGCCGTCGGCCGAAGTCCGGGTCGGTCGGTCGGTTTCCCCGCACGCCGATCGCGGACGGCGTCCGCTGGAACACGTATACGTGCTCGGCCGCAGCCGCCAGTGGCGGGAGGCACTGGATGCCCGTCGCCCCCACGCCGATGAGTCCGATGACTTTGTGGCCCAGCCGGGTCAGCGGCTGACCCGGGCCACCGCCCGTGTAGTCGTAGTCCCAACGGGCCGAGTGGAACGAGTGGCCCTGGTACTCCTCCATCCCGGCGATCGCCGGGACCTTCATCAGGTTGAGTATCCCGACCGCGACGACGTAGTAGCGGCAGGTCAGCGCATCGCCGCGGTCGGTGCTGATCTGCCAGCGAGCGACTTCGTCGTCCCACGCGGCGCGGGACACGTCGGTGTGGAACAGCGCGTCGTCGACGAGGTCGTGGCGATCCGCGATCGCCTGGAGGTGGAGCCGGATCTCCTCGCCCGAGGCATACCGGTCCTTCGGCAGGTAACCCATCTCCTCGAGCATCGGCAGGTAGATGTAGGACTCGACGTCGCACATCACGCCCGGGTACCGGTTCCAGTACCAGGTGCCTCCGACACCACCGGCCTGGTCGACGATGCGGATCCGCTCGACGCCGGCCTCGCGGAGCTGCACGCCGGCCAGAATCCCGGCGATGCCACCGCCTACGATGACGACGTCGACGTCCTCGACGAGCGGGTCACGTTCCTCGAACGGTGTGAAGGGGTCATTCCTCAACCGCGCGAACTGCTCGTCCCGCCGAAGGTCACGGACGTCGGTGCGGCCGGGGACCAGGCGTCGGTCCCGTTCTTCCAGGTACTTGGCGCGTACGGCCTCGGGGTCGTAGTCGGCCGACCCGTCATCTCGTTCCATCGTGCCCCTCGTGCGTGCCCCTCGTGCATGCGCCTCGTGGTCGGGTGTCGACATTACCAGAGCTGACATCAGCGTTAGAACCCGTCGGGCGGGGATCATGATCGGTAGTTCTCATCGGGCCCCCGGGTGAAGGCCACACGGGTGGGCGTACAGTCGCCATCATGTCGATCCATCCTTCGGACGTCCTCCTCGACGGGCGGGTCGCGGTCGTGACCGGCGCCGGTTCCGGCATCGGACGCGGCATCGCCGCCGGTCTCACCGCATTCGGCGCATCGGTCGCCATCTGGGAGCAGAACCCCGACACCTGCGCTTCGGCAGCAGACGAGATCGGGGCGTTGGGGCTCCCGACCGACGTGCGCGATGGTGGCGCCGTCGATGGAGCGTTGGACCGCACCATCGACGAGCTCGGGCCGGTGTCGATCCTCGTCAACAACGCCGGTGGCGTGTTCTCCTCACCCGTGCTCGAGACGAGCGAGAACGGGTGGGACGCGCTCTACAAGGCCAATCTCCGCCACGTGCTGCTGTGCACCCAGCGGGTCGCACGGACGATGGTCGACGCGAAGGTCGCCGGGAGCATCATGGCCGTGACCTCCATCGAGGGCGTGCGAGCGGCGCCGGGCTACGCCGCGTACGCGGCAGCAAAGGCCGGTGTCATCAACTACACGAAGACCGCGGCGCTGGAGCTCGCCCCGCACCACATCCGGGTCAACGCGCTCGCACCCGACATGACGATGACCGAGGGCCTCAGGACGATCGCACCGCCCGGAGCGGAGGAGCGCATGGGCTACGCGGTGCCGATGGGCCGACCCGGCGATGTCGACGAGATGGCTGCGGCTGCGGTGTTCCTCGCGTCCGGCATGTCGAGCTACATCACCGGCCAGACGATTCACGTCGATGGCGGCACCCACGCGGCCGGCGGCTGGTACCACGACCCAAAGACCGGCGCCTACGCCCTGGGCCCCACGTGACATCCATGGCAAGATCAGACATCGACATCGTGTTCGACCCCTACTCGGCGACCTATTTCGACGATCCGTACGACCTGTATCGTCGGATGCGGGACGAGGCCCCCGTCCTCCACAACGAGGACATCGGGTTCTACGCACTGTCGCGGTGGGACGACGTCGTGAGCGCCGAGCGCGACTGGGCCACCTACAGCAGCGCCTACGGCGTCGAGCTCGACTCGTTGACGACCGGCACGATGTACGAGCTCGAGTCCCTCATAATGATGGACCCACCGAAGCACGACCGACTGAGGGCCCTAGTGAGCCGGGTGTTCACACCGCTGGCGATCGGTGCGCTCGAGCCGATGGTGCGCGAGGTCATCGTCGGATACCTCGACCGGCTCGAGGGGAGAAACGAGGTGGATCTCGTCGCCGAGTTCGCCGCGTACTTCCCGGTCGAGATCATCAGCCGCATGCTCGGCATTCCCGCCGACATGCGACAGCAGGTGCGCCTCTGGCTCGACGAGACCCTCACTCGCCAAGTAGGTGAGACCTCCGCCTCGGCTGCCAGCCGGCAAGCCGCAATCGCCATGGGTACGTACTTCTACGAGCTCGCGGTGGCGAAGCGGGCCCATCCCGTCGACGACATGCTCAGCCACCTCACCCAGGTCGAGGTCGAGGACGAGGACGGCGACATGGTCGGACTCGACGACGTTGCTATCGCCGGCTTCGGCAGCCTGATCGGTGGCGCCGGGGCCGAGACCGTCACCAAGCTGATCGGCAACGCCGTGGTGATGTTCGCCCGGCACCCGGACCAATGGACGATGATCCGAGAGGATCCGGCGCTGATCCCCGGCGCGTTCGAGGAGCTGCTCCGGTACCTGCCCCCGTCGCAGTTCCAGGGTCGGATGGCGGTACGCGATGTCGAGCTGCACGGCACGGTGATCCCGGCGATGTCGCCCGTCCTCCTCGTCACGGGCGCCGCGACACGCGACGACCGCCAGTTCGAGGAACCCGACCGCTTCGACATAACCCGGCCGTCGACCCTGTCACTCGGATTCGGTCATGGCATCCACAGCTGCCTCGGGGCCGCGCTGGCCCGCCTGGAGGGGCGGATCGCTATCGAGGAGCTGGCCGAGCGGTATCCCCGCTACGAGGTCGTCGAAAAAGGGCTGGCCCGGGTCCAGATGATCAACGTGGCCGGCTACTCGAACGTCCCGATCCGCACCGGCTGAGGCCGACCCATGACGAGCCTCGCTTCCCGACACGAGCGCTACCGGGACGACGGCTGGTGGAACGACGAGACGTTCGCCGAGTTCGTCGACCGACGGGTGGCGGCTGACCCGTCGATGCGCGTCCGCATCTGGTCGGATACCGCGCCGGCGGTCACCACCGTCGGCGCGGTCCACGACCGCTCCCGACGCATAGCCACCGGCCTCCGAACCCGCGGCATAGGGCCCGGCGACGTCGTCGCGTACCAGATGCCGAGCTGGGTCGAAACCCTCGAGGTGCTCTGGGCCGGATTCTGCATCGGCGCCACCATGGTGCCGATCATCCACTTCTACGGGCCTGCCGACGTCCTCTTCATCCTCGGTCAGTCCGGGGCCAGGGCACTGGTGACGGTCGGCGGATTCGGCGGCATCGACCACGTCGCCAATCTCGAGTCGATCCGCGATGAGCTCGATGTCGAGACCATCGTCGTCGCCGACGGCACCGTGCCCACGCGCATGCTTCCCGGAGCCGTCGCTCTCTCGACGCTCGCCGACCAGCCGCCGATGCCCGAGTCGACGATCGTGGACGCCGATCGGCCGGCGATGATCGCCTACACGTCGGGCACCACGGCCGACCCGAAGGGCGTCATCCACTCCCACCGCACGCTGCTCGCCGAGGTCCGACAGCTCGCCACGCTCGGCGTAGCCGGTGGACGGCCCACGGTCATGGCGTCCCCACTGGCCCACATGACGGGAATGCTGGGCGGAAGCCTGCTCCCGTTGTTCGACGGCAACCCGATCGAGCTCCTCGACCGCTGGGATCCGGGACGGGTGCTCTCCATCATCGAGGCGGAGGACCTCAGCCCCGGCGGTGGTGCCACCATCTTCCTCACGAGCCTGCTCGACCATCCCGACTTCGGTCCCCACGTCCTACCGAAGATCCCACGCTTCGGACTCGGCGGATCGCCGGTCCCCACCGCCGTCGCGCGACGAGCGGAATCACTCGGTATCAAGGTCACGCGGGCATACGGATCGACCGAGCACCCGTCGATCACGGGTTCCTCCATCGACGAAGCGGCTATCAAGCGCAACACCACCGACGGCAGACCGATGCCGGGAGTCGAGGTCCGGCTCTTGGACGAGGACGGGGCGGAGGTCGCCCCCGGCGAGCCCGGTGAGATCCTCAGCAGAGGCCCGGACCTCTTCGTCGGCTACACCGATCCCGCCCTGACCGAGGCGGCCATCGACGACGAGGGCTGGTACCACACCGGCGACATCGGCCTCCTCGACGACGACGGGTTCCTCACCATCACCGACCGTCTCGCCGATCTCATCATCCGCGGTGGGCTGAACCTGTCCGCCGCCCATATCGAGCACCACGTGGCTTCCATGCCCGGGGTGGCCGAGGTCGCGGTCGTCGCGGCACCCGACGCACGGTTCGGCGAACATGCCTGCGCGGTCATCCGCCCCACCGAGTCCGAACCGCAGCTCGATCTTGCGACAGTGCAGGCCCACCTGCAACGGGTCGGGCTCGCGAAGCAGCAGTGGCCCGAGGAGGTTCGAGTCGTCGCCGACTTCGATCGCACGCCTTCGGGAAAGGTCAAGAAGCGATCATTGCGAGCAGCGCTGGCCCGCGACGCTCTCTAGCGGCGCACCACTCTCTTCTCTACCGCTCATCACTCGCCTTTACATTTCGTCGCCTGAGTGTAATGGTAGGGAATGGCCGAGCGGACGACATCCGAAGCGAAGATCCTCGCCGCGGCTCGTCGGGCGATCACGGAACGAGGACCCGAGCGGCTGACCATGTCCGCCGTCGCCGCGGCAGCGGGCGTCTCACGGCCCACTCTCTATCGCTGGTTCCCGACCAAGGCGGAGTTGCTCGCCGCGATCACCGAGCACGAGATCGAGCTCTTCTCGGAGGGTCTCCGGTCCGCGGTGGATGCGCAGCGATCGCCGCGCCGCAGGCTCGACGCCGCGCTGCGCCATCTGGTCACGTACCTGGACGGGTCCGTGGGTGCGGGCGCCATCAGCGTCGACCCGGAGTTCGCTCTCCAGTCACTGGCATCCGCCCTCGAGCCAGAATCGGAGACCCTGGCCGCACTCCTGGGCGACGCCCTCGACGAGGTACCAGCGGTCCGGGTCCGCGCCCTCAGCCGTCAGCAGGCCGCGGAGATGTTTCTCCGGCTCGTGTACTCGCACTACCTGATGCCGCACCCCGAACCGGAGGTCCTGCTGACCGCCATGCGCAGCTTCGCCGGGCTGGTCGGCGGTTCCGTCACCCGGGCTGCCGGTTGACCCGACAGGACAGAGGGACCTCGAGATGAGCACGGTTGACACCCTCCTCGCCCGAGCACGAAACCGGACCGGACTCGACGACTACGGCGACGACTCGTTCCTCGACGGGCTCGTCGCACTGATCGAAGGGGCCGAAGAGGCCGGCACCTACAACGAGCTCGGCATCGCCGTCCTCCACGATCAGGCGGTCGAGTTCCTGTCGAACCGCTTGTCGATCGAAGATTCATACCGTCGCAATCCCGAGATCGACGACCAGGTGATCGAGGCACCACTGTTCGGTCTCGGGCTCCCCCGGACCGGGTCCACCGCATTGAGCTTCCTGCTGGCCGAGGACCCCCGCTCCCGCTCGCTCCTCACGTGGGAGACGAACTCCCCCGCGCCGCCGCCGGACCCGGCGACCTACGACACCGACCCGCGGATCGCCGACGCTGCCGCTCGGATCTCCCTGATGGACGCGATGGCACCGAAGTTCAAGGGGATGCTCCCCAGCTCGCCAACGGGCCCGAACGAGTGCTTGCAGCTGCTCGCCCTCGACTTCCGGTCGGCGATGTTCTCCGCCTTCGGCGACAACCGGCACTACGACGCATGGTTCGCCGACTGCGCCATGGTCCCGGCGTACCGCTACCACGAGCGCGTGCTCAAGCTGCTCCAGTGGAAGTTCGAACCACGGCCGTGGCGACTCAAGACGCCGGCCCACATGCAGTCGATCGACGCGCTGCTCGAGGTCTATCCGGAAGCAACTTTCGTCATGACGCACCGGGACGTGGCGCAGGTCATCCCGTCGGTCGTCAGCCTGATGGACGCCACATCGGAGATGCTGCGCGACGGACCGTTGGCGCCCGACTTCGCCGTGAAGGAGGCCGCGTTCTGGGAGCGGGGTATGCGCAATCTCCTCGACTACCGCGACGACGGCAACGACGCCCGCTTCTTCGACATCGGCTTCACCGACATGCGGACCGATCCGATCGGCGAGATCCGCGAGCTCTACGCATGGCTCGACGTCGAGCTCACCGACGAAGTCGCCGACCGTATGGCGACGTGGTGGAACAACAACGCCGGTGCGGCGCAGCGCGAGAAGCAGGGCGTCCACGAGTACTCACCCGAGGACTACGACATCGATCTCGACGAGCTCCGGGCCCAGTTCGCGTTCTACAACGAGCGCTTCATCACCGGATCCGAAGACTCGTCCACTCAGGGGGAATCGTCATGAACATGTCGTTCGACTGGTACATCGGCAACATCGACCGGGCGTTGCACACCGACACATACGACAATCCGGCGCTGCTCGACGGCACCGCGTGGAGAGACTTCGCCGCCGCCATCGATCGCATGGGCGCCCAGCTCGAGCGCACCGACATCGCCCGAGCCGATGTCGACCTCGCCGCGGGGTACCGCCACATGTTCGCCTTGATCGGCAACGGCATCATCCAGGCCCTCGAGCCGGCCGATCCCTACGCCCCGACGTTCGGTTCGATCACCCGCACCGATGTCTTCAAGTGGGGCCTCGACTGTCCCGACTGTGCGTACCGGACCACCGCGATCAAGGGGGACCTGAACTACCGGATCACCGGCAACGTCGGAACGGTCTGCTACCTGAGCTTCCAGGTCAACGAGGGAATGGCCAACCACGGCAACATCCGCAACGACGAACTGGCGTGCGACGCGGACGGCAACTTCGAGCTGTTCATAGGCCCCGACGAACAGCCGGGAAACTGGCTCGCCACGCCTGCCGACGCGGACACCATCGTGAGCCGGCAGTTCTTCGCCGACTGGGACAACGAAGCGCGGGCCAGCTTCGAGATCGAGCTCACATCACCGCACCCATCGGACACGGGAGCCCATCTCCTCGTCGCCACCCCTGACCGGGTGGCACGCCAGCTCGAAGCGGTCGGCACCTGGCTCGAGGCCAACGCCAAGTTCTGGATCGACGTCGAGGTCCTCGGCCTCGACGCCAAGGCCAACGAGTTCGACGACGCGACCGTCAAGTCGGAGATGGGCGGTGCACAGGAGAACATCAACGCCTGGGGTCACTATGACCTCGGCCCGGACGAGGCACTCGTCGTCGAAGCCGTGCCCGCCGAGGCGCGCTACTGGAGCCTTCACGCCGGGAACTTCTGGTGGGAGTCGATCGACTACGCGAGCCGGCACTCGAGCCTCAACCACCACCAGGCCGTGATCGACGACGACGGGACCTTCCGCGCCGTCGTCGCCCATCACGACCCGGGGGTGCCGAACTGGATCGACACCATGGGCCACACCAAGGGCCCCCTGCTGTTCCGTTGGGTCGTCGCCGACCACGGTCCGGCGACGAAGACGAAGGTGGTGCCCTTCGCCGAGGTGAGCGAGCACCTCCCCACCTCCACCGGCACCATCACGCCCGAGGAGCGAGCAGCGGTCATCGCGAGGCGCCGGAGGGCCGTGCAGCGCCGCTTCGCCACCTGATCGTCGCCGGAGGCACCACCGGCATGGGACGCGCCGCGGCAGACTGCTTCGCCGCCGACGGCGCCCGTGTCGCCGTGCTCGCCCGTTCGCAGGACGACATCGACCGCACCGTCGCAGCCCTGACCGACCTCGGCTCGCCGGACGCCACCGGCGTCTCGGTCGATCTGTTCGACGGTGATGCCATCGACGTCGGGATCGCGCGGATCGGCGAGCGATGGGGCCACCTCAACGCCGTCGTCAACGTGGCCGGCCCCATGCCCGGAGGGTTGCCGAGCTTCCAGCCGTACTCGAACGACGACTTCCTCGGCGTGTACGACGGCATCGCCTTGAGCACCATGCGCGTCGTCAACGCCGCCCTCCCCTATCTGCGCAAGGCCGAGTGGGCCCGGATCGTGAACGTCTCGGCCATGTCGACGAAGCGTCAGTCCCCTCCGCTGATCGCCTACACCGCCGCCAAGTCGGCGCTGACCAGCATTAGCAAGAACCTCTCCCAAACGCTCGCACCCGAGGGCATCCTGGTGAACACGGTCAGCCCGGGGACATTCGCCTCCGAGTCGTTCAAGGCCGCCATGGCCGAGATGCCGGGCGTCGACGAGAACGACCTGGTCGACGTCATGCGCTTCATCGGTGAGGGCTTCGGCCACCACGTCTTCCTCGACCGCGCCGCCGACCCGTCGGAGATCGGACCGGTCATCGCCTTCGCGGCATCGGCCCGCAACACCTACATGACCGGGGCGAACATCAATGTGGACGGCGGCTCGGACTTCACGTGACCGGAGGGTCCCGTGATGCGGTTGCTGACCCGCCATCCGTCGCCCGATGGTTCTAACATGCACGTCAGCAAGCGGACGAGCCTCCTCGGGGAGCCCCACATGACCGACCACCAGTTCATCAGCTACGAGACGCTCCACGATGGCGCGATCGCACGAATCATGCTCGATCGGCCGGATGCCCGGAACGCGCAGAACCGGGGGATGCTCGTCGAGCTCGACGAGGCTTTCCTACGCGCCGAGGCCGACGATGCGGTCAAGGTGGTCATCCTGGGCGGAGAGGGTCCGATGTTCTCCTCCGGCCACGACATGGGCTCCGACGTCGCACGCGAGGAATACCGGTCCCATCCGACCTCGAAGATCAACGGCGCCACCCGTGACGGCACCGAATCCAGGATGCTCCAGGAGTGGCACTACTACTTCGAGAACACCCGGCGCTGGCGCAACCTGCGCAAGATCACCGTCGCCCAGGTGCACGGCAAGGTATACGGCGCCGGGCTCATGCTCATGTGGGCGTGCGACCTGATCACCGCGGCCGAGGAGACGACGTTCGCCGACGTGGTCGGTGCCAGGCTCGGCATGTGCGGCCTCGAGTACTTCGCCCATCCGTGGGAGTTCGGTGCCCGCAAGACCAAGGAGCTCCTCCTCACCGGCGACTGCATGGGGG
This sequence comes from uncultured Acidimicrobiales bacterium, assembly GCA_963695075.1. Classification (GTDB taxonomy): domain Bacteria; phylum Actinomycetota; class Acidimicrobiia; order Acidimicrobiales; family CAWCAL01; genus CAWCAL01. The sequence goes on along the minus strand of CAVOFR010000001.1, from coordinate 47,711 downwards.
TCGACGAAGCCCACGCGCTCGGGATGGTCTCCAAGGTGTTCCCGGCCGATGAGCTCTCCGACCGCACGGTCGAGTTCGCCGAGCGCATCGCCGCTCTTCCCTCCATGACCTCGCTGATGATCAAGGAGTCGGTCAACCAGACCCAGGACAACCAGGGCTTCTACAACGCCCTGAACGCCTGCTTCAGCCTGCATCAGCTCAACCATTCACACTGGGCCGAGATCCACGAGGACAAGTTCCCGGCAGCACAGGTCGCCGACGGGATCCCCGACTGGCGGAGTGCACCGCCGATCGTTCCGGCCGAGAAGACGACCGTTCGGGCCGACTCGTGAGCGATGTTCCCCACGGTGAGAGGCGATTGCTGATCGGCGGCGAGCTCATCGACGCCGAGACCGGTGCCACGTTCGAGAACATCAACCCGGCCACCGAGGAGGTCCTCGGAGTGACGGCGGACGGCACCGCCGGCGACATGTCGCGGGCGATCGACGCGGCGCGTCGTGCCTTCGACCTGACCTCGTGGTCGACCGACCATGCGTTCCGCCAGCGCTGCATCCTCCAGCTCCAGGCGGCGATCGAGTCCGAGGTCGAGGAGCTCCGGGCCGAGCTGGTCGCCGAGGTCGGCTGCCCGGTGCTGTCCACCTTCGGGCCCCAGCTCGACGCACCGCTCACTGAAGCCCTGTCGTGGCCGGCCGAGATGATCGACCGGTTCGCCTGGAGCCGGTCGATCGGCGCCAAGGACCCGTTCGGCATGGGCGAGACCGAACGCGAGGTCTGGAAGGAGCCGGTCGGCGTGGTCGGGGTGATCACGCCGTGGAACTTCCCCGTCGAGATCATTCTCAACAAGCTCGGCCCGGTGCTCGCCATGGGCAATACGTGCGTCTTGAAGCCGGCGCCCGACACGCCGTGGAACGCGACCCGGATCGGTCGCCTCGTGGCCGACAAGACCGACATCCCGGCTGGTGTCCTCAACATCGTCGTGAGCCGGGACCATCTGGTCGGCGAGGTGCTCACCACCTCTCCCCTGGTCGACATGGTGGCCTTCACCGGTTCGACCGCCACCGGGAAGCGGATCATGTCGGTGGCGTCCGAGACGTTGAAGTCGGTGTTCCTCGAGCTGGGTGGCAAGTCGGTGAACCTCGTCCTCGACGACGCTGACCTCGCCGAGACGATCCCCGGCGCCGCCGGCTCCTGCTTCCACGCCGGCCAGGGTTGTGCGATATCCACGCGGGTCCTCGTCCCCCGCGCCCGCTACGACGAGGCGGTCGAGCTCGCCACCGATGCGTTCGCGTCGTGGGCCTACGGCGACCCGACCGATCCTTCGGTCCTCATGGGCCCGGTGGTGTCGAAGAAGCAACAGGACCGGGTGCTCGGCTACATCGAGACCGGCCAGGCCGAAGGCGCCCGCGTCGCCCACGGTGGTGGGATCCCCGCTCACCTGGACAAGGGCTTCTACGTCGAGCCGACGCTGTTCGTCGACGTCGACAACTCGATGACGATCGCCCAGGAGGAGATCTTCGGTCCGGTCATCTGCATGATCGGCTACGACGACGACGACGACGCCGTCCGTATCGCCAACGACTCCACCTACGGCCTGTCGGGAATGATCACCTCGGGTGACCTCGAACGGGCCAAGGGCATCGCTCGACGCATCCGCACCGGCACCCTCGGGCTGAACGGGGGTGTCTGGTACGGCGCCGACGCGCCATTCGGCGGATACAAGCAGTCGGGCATCGGGCGCCAGTGCGGCGTCGAAGGTCTCGAGATCTTCACCGAGACCAAGACCGTCGGCTGGCCCGCGGCGTGAACCCCACATCCGAGACAGGAAGAGGCAACGAGCCATGAGCGGACCACTGGAGGGCATCACGGTCATCGAGGTCGCGAGCTGGATGTTCGTGCCCTCGGCCGGCGCGGTGCTCGTCGACCAGGGTGCCACCGTCCTCAAGATCGAGCATCCCGAGACGGGTGACCCTCAGCGTGGGCTGATCGCCTCGGGACTCCTTCCGGGCGGGGCCGAAGGCGTGAACTTCATGATGGAGCAGCCCAACCACGGCAAGCGGTCGGTGGCGATCGACATCTCGAAGCCCGACGGTCGCGACGCACTGCTGAAGCTGGTCGAGACCGCCGACGTGTTCCTCACCAACTACCTGCCCCAGATCCGCCGCAAGCTCGCCATCGACACCGATGACATCCGAGCGGCCAATCCGGACATCATCATCGCCCGAGGCTCGGGTCAGGGGACCAAGGGGCCCGATGCCGAGAAGGCCGGCTACGACGGGACCTCGTACTGGGCCCGGTCGGGCATGGCATCGGTCATGCCCGAGAACGCCGAAGGCTGGCCGATGAGCCAGCCGGCCCCGGCGTTCGGTGACGTCGTCGGCGGCCTCGCGGTGGCGGGCGCCATCGGTTCCGCCCTGTTCAAGCGTGAGCGCACGGGACAGACCAGCATCGTCGACGTGTCCCTGATGGCCACGGCGATCTGGCAGAACTCGCCGCTGGTCGTGGCATCGAAGCTGTTCGGGTTCTCGAAGATCCCCCAAGGCGGCGACCGTCGCCAGGTTCCCAACCCCGGAGTCGGGAACTACCGGACCGGCGACGACCGGTTCATCAGCCTCATCCTGCTCCAGAGCGACAAGTTCTGGACCGAGCTGGTCACCCTGCTCGGCCGGCCCGAGATGGCGACCGACGAACGATTCATCGACGCTTCCGCCCGCGCCGAGAACAGCGTGGAGTGCGTGACCCAGCTCGACGAAGCCTTCGGAGCCCATCCCCTCTCGCACTGGCGGGAGGTCCTCGAGGACTTCTCGGGAGCCTGGACGCCGTACCAGACGCTCGACGAGATCTACGAGGACCCCCAGTCGATCGCCAACGGCTGGCTCCCGACGATGACCGCGGCCAACGGCCAGGAGGTCCACCTGGTGGCCAGCCCCGCGCAGTTCGACGAGACACCGCCCGAGATGACCCGGTGTCCGGGCCACGGCGAGCACACCGACGAGGTCCTCCTGGCCGCCGGCTATGACATGGACCAGGTCCTCGAGCTCAAGGTCTCCGGCGCGATCCTCTAGCGGCTTTCTCCAGGGCCCAAGGACATCACACAGCTCGCTCGCAGTGACCCCGAAGGCTCCCGATCAAAGGTCACAGAGGCGCAACCGTGTGTGCACAGGTTGCAGGTTCGCCACCATTGCTGCCAGTGCCTCGACCGCCGGCCCTACGGGACTGCTCGGGCCCGCCGCGGGCTACGACATCGAGCAGGTCTCGGATGTCAACTGTCGGGTGCGATCCTCCGCCGAATCAGCCCGCGACTCCGAAGAAGACGAGAATCGCTCTGCCGAGTCGGACCTTGTCCTCGTCGCTCAGCCGACCGACGAGCTCCCCGAGCTTCGAACGGGGCACCGTCGTGATCTTGTCGACCATGAGGCTGCTGGGTTCACGAACCCCGTTCGCTTCGTCCGGCTCGATGCGCAAGCGGAACAGCGGAGCCTCGGTCGGGTCGGTCGTGAAGGCGCACACGGTCACCGAGTCGGTCGCGTCGAAACGGTCGTCCTGGACGATCACCACGGGCCGAGGCTTGCCGGCGTACCCACTGCCCGAGGCCGCAGTCCAGATCTCGCCGCGCTTCACTCGGTGTCGAGGCTGATCGCGTCGATGAACCCCTGATCATCCTGAGCATGCCGGCTCGTCGCCACCGCTTCCGACTGGCGATGCGCCTCGCGAGCGAACTCGGGCGAGCGCACATCGGGCACCCAGATCTGGACCGGACGAAGCCCCTGGGCTCGGAGCCGACGACGGTGCTCGCGTACGCGCTTCTTGACGCTCCGGTCTTCTCGGGGTGCAGGCACAGCACCAATGTTACATGTAACGCCCACGAGCACCTCCCGGGTTTCAGAGCTGGAGCGTCACGACCTCGCGTCGGGCTTCGGTTCCCGTGGGAGTCCGAGCACGCGTTCGCCGAGGATGTTCTTGTTGACCTCTGTCGTCCCACCGGCGATCGACAGCGACGGCGTCGACAACAGGTAGTCGGCCCACTCCCCCTCGAGCCCGTCGAGCCCGAGAGCATCCACGGCGGTTCGGGCGATCAGCTGGCTGGTCTGGGACCAGGCGAGCTTCACGACGCTCCCCTCGGCCCCGGGCGCCCTGCCCGCCAGCGCGGCGCCGAGTGTCCGCTTCGCCAGGAACTCGAGCGTGCGGACCCGGCACAAGCAACGCATCAGCTCGTCGCGCACCACCGGATCGTCGATCGGTCGACGTCCGTCCGTCCGGGGCACGGTGGCGGCCCCGGCCAACCGGTCGAACGTGGCTCGGGTCCGGAGGTAGAGGGCGGCGACCCCGGCGCGCTCGTTGCTCAGCGTGTTGGTGGCGACACCCCATCCCTCGTTCACCTCCCCGAGCAACGCGCCGGCCGGGACGCGGACATCGGCGAAGAACAGCTCACTGAAGTCCGTTCCGCCGGCCATGGTCAGGATCGGTCGGGCCTCGATCCCCTCGGTCCGCATGTCGACGAGGAGACAGGTGATACCACGGTGCTTGGGCGCATCGGGATCGGTGCGCACGTACAGCTGGCACCAGTCGGCACGACCGCCGTTGGAGTTCCAGGTCTTCTGCCCGTTGACCACGAAGAAGTCACCGTCCCGGTCGGCCCGGCAGCGAAGTGACGCCAGGTCCGACCCGGCTTCGGGTTCGGACATCCCCTGACTCCAGATCTCCTCACCCCGGAGCAGCGGTCGGAGGAACCGCTCCTTCTGGGGTTCGGTCCCGAGCGCCATGATCGCCGGTGCGATGTTGGCGACGCCGATGGCGTTCACCGGGCCGGGAGCTCCCGCCCGCGCCATCTCCTCGTTGTAGGCGAGCTGCTCGGCGATCCCGGCGTCACGGCCGCCGTATGCCCGTGGCCACGAGACCGAGCCGTACCCCGCGTCGTACAGCGTCGCGTTCCAGTCCCGGTGGGCGGCGAAGCCCTCGTCGCCGCCCCGGGAGATCGCCTCTCCCACCGCGTCGGTGAAGTGCACGGCGAGCCAGGCCCGGAGCTCGGCGCGGAACTGCTCCGGATCAGCTTCTCCCACGCACCTACCCCTCGCGTGTCAGCAGAATCGACCCGGCGATCGGCCCGCCGCCGTTCGCCACGGCCGCCACCTCGGCCCCCGGGACCTGGCGATCGCCGGCCTCGCCCCGGAGCTGGAGGCACGCCTCGTGGATGAAGCCGAACCCGTGCAATCGCCCGCCGGACAGCTGCCCCCCGTTGGTGTTCAGCGGAAGCTCGCCGTCGAGCGCGATCCGCTGTCCGCCCTCGATGAAGGGACCGGACTCGCCCTTGCCGCAGAAGCCGAGCGCCTCCAACCAGGTCATGGTGAGGAAGCTGAACCCGTCGTACAGCTCGGCCACGTCGACGTCGGCCGGGGTCAGGTCGGTGCGCTCCCACAGATGGGCGCCGGCGTCGCGGGCCGCCATCGTCGTCATGTCGTCGAACTGGTCCCAGGACGGTCGACCACGGAGTGCGGTACCGACCGCCTCGAAGCGGGCGCACCGGTGGTCGACGTTCGGCGCGTGATCGGCACGCGACACGATGACGGCCGTCGACCCGTCGACGGGCGCGTCGCAGTCGAATAGCCGGAAGGGCGTCGTCACCATCCGCGATGCGAAGTAGTCGTCGAGCGTCATCGGGTCGCGATACACGGCTTTGGGATTCAGCGCCGCGTTGCGACGGGCGTTGATGGCGATCTGTGCCATCTGCTCGGCCGTGGTGCCGAACTCGTGGAAGTGCCGATGCGCGTTCAGGGCGAGCCAGTTCGCCGCCGAGTAGGCGCGGAACGGGATGTTCCACTGCATGAAGCCACCCATCCGGGGGGCGCCACCTCCGCTCCCGCCGCCGGTCCCGATACCCGCACGGCCACCGTCACCCTGGGCCGAGGCCTCGGTCACCGTGCGATACACCAGTACGTGGTTGGCCAACCCGGCTCCGACGGCCATCATCGCGTTGACGACGGCCGCGAGCTGCGCTGCGCCCTCGATCCCGCCGCTGTGCCAGTCGACCTCGAGCCGCAGCGCGTCCTGGACCTCGGGCGTACCCGGACCCGAGAACGCTTCGCCCGCGCCGCTTCCTCCGCCGGGGTACGTGGCGAGGCCGTCGACGTCGGACGGCTCGAGACCGGCGTCGACGATGGCCTCGAGGGACGCCTCGACGGTGAGGTCGATGCCCGAGCGGTACAGGCGCCGACCGATCTGCGACTGGCCGATTCCGGAGATGATCGACCGCCGTTCGAAGTCGGTCATGGCGACGCCGGCTCGAACAGGGGATAGAAGACGCCGTCGCGCTCCTCGAAGACCACCTGCACCGGAAGCCCGATCTCGATGGCATCGAGATCGACCCCGAGCAGGTTGCTGGTCAGCCGGAGCCCGGGCTGCTCGTCGAGCTCGACGAGCACGATGGAGTAGGGGTCGGTCCCGCCGTCCCAGGACTGATGGTTGACGGTGAAGCTGAACACCTCGCCGCGGCCACTCACCGGTTCGGGCCCGACCTCGGTACTCCCGCATTCGGGACAACGGGGGCTGGGTGGATGCAGGAAATACCCACAGGCCTCGCAGCGCAGGAACCGGAGATGGCCGTCGGCCCCCGACGTCCAGAAGAACTCGTTCGTGTCGTCGATGGCCGGAAGGACGCGGAACGGTTGCTCACTCATGAGGTCGACCGCGCCCTAGCTCTTCGCCACGCGCTCGGCGAGCGTCATCGCGGTCACGATGCCGTCGTCCTGGAACTTGCCCGTGCCGTGGCTGACCGGCGTGGTGTCGACGTCGCCGGCCAGAGCGCGGAGCGCACCGACCGTTGCCTGCTCGCGCGGGATGTGCGCGAACGGGTCGTAGGTGAAGTTCTCCATCGCGTTGAGGTGCGTGATCCGGTTGATGTCCTCGTCGGGCAACCCGCCCAGGTACTTCATCGCCATCTCGGGCGAGCTGGGCCAGGTCGAGTCGGAGTGGGGATAGTCGCACTCCCAGTGGATGTGCTTCGGGTTCAGGTGGTGGCGCACTTCCATGCCGACCGCGTCGTCGATGAAGCAGGTGAGGAGGTTCTCGTTGAACACCTGGCTCGGCAGCTTGTCTCCGAAGTCCTGATTGGTCCACTGGCTGTGGTGGGCGTACACGTAGTCGATGCGCTCGAGGAAGTAGGGCACCCATCCGATGCCACCCTCGGACAGCGCCACCTTCAGGTTCGGGAACTTGCGGAAGACCGGCGACCACACGAGGTCGGCCGCCGCCTGCACGATGTTCATGGGCTGGAGCGTGATCATGGTGTCGATCGGCGCGTCCATGGCCGTGATCGTCAACTGGCTCGACGAGCCGATGTGGACGCAGATGACCGTGCCCACCTCCTCGCACGCCTGAAGGAACGGGTCCCAGTAGTCGCTGTGCCAGCTGGGCCGGCCGAGCTTCTCGGGATTCTCCGAGAACGTCACCGCGTGGCAACCCTTGCCGGCCATGCGACGGACTTCGGCCGCCATCAGGTCGGCATCCCAGATGGGCGGAACGGCGAGAGGGATCATCCGACCGGGGTGCGCGCCGCACCAGTCGTCGACGTGCCAGTCGTTGTAGGCGCGGAGCAACTCGATCGCGATGTCCTTGTCTTCGCAGGTGTAGAAGAGCTGTCCGGTGAATCCGGCGAGGCTGGGAAAGTTGAGCGAACCGAGCACTCCGTTGACGTTCATGTCGTCGATGCGGGCATCGATGTCGTAGCAACCGGGGCGCATCTCCTCGAACGCGAGCGCGTCGACCCCGTATTCGAGCGGGTCACGGCCGGCGACGGCGTTGAGACCCACGTTGGGCAGCGCGGCACCCTCGAACATCCACAGGTCACGACCCTCGTCGGTGCGCTCGACGTAGGGGGCCCGCTCGGCCGCCGCGGCCGACAGACGACCCTCGAAGATGTCCGGTGGCTCGACGACGTGATCGTCGACGCTGACCAGGATCAGGTCTTCCGCTCGCATTGGCTTCCCCCGGCTCGGGCTCGTGCCCCCCATAGGTGACGGCGATGTTAGAATAGCCCTCGTGGCGATCAACGCAAGCCGGCAATCACCGGCGGAGTCGGTGAGCGCCGGTACGGTCGACACGATGGACGGAGCGGAGGTCGTGCGGCGACAGCCGTTCGGTGACAACCCGTACGTCGGAGAACGCGGCGCTTCGACGCAACGTTCGATTCTCGGCGCCGCCCTCACCGTCTTCGCCGAACACGGTTTCCACGGCACCCGGGTCGAGTTGATCACCGAGGCCGCCGGGTGTTCGAGACCGGCGTTCTACCAGTACTTCTCGAGCAAGGAAGACGTCTTCTGGCGCCTCGCCGGACACCTGGCCAGAGAACTGCGGGCACTCATCGATCAGATCGACGATCCGACTCCCGACCGGGACGGCGTCGCGTCGCTCGATCGATGGCTGGGCGAGCTCATCGACCTCTATCAGGCATACCAGCCGGTGTTCGTCTCGTTCCGGGAGGCATATCGAGAGGACGGACCGCGGACACCACTCCCCCGCACCATCACCACCCACTTCCGTTACGTCCTCGATGCCCACGCGACCCTCCCCGATGGGACTGCCACCGAGCTCGACCTCGACACGCTGGCCGAGGCGGTCGTGGCAACGATCCTGCGAAGCATCCACTACTGGCTCCTGGGTCTCGAACGCACGGCGCGGCCGCGCTTCACCGGAGCGCTGGCGTCGACCGTTCACCGGATGCTCTTCGGTTCGATCGAGGGCGTCAACGACGGACCACTGACGAACCCGCCACCGAGACGGGTTCCGCCCTGGCCCGCAGAGGTCGTCGAAGACGAACGAGAGCTCCGACCCCGCGGCCGCGTCACCCGCCAGCAGCTCCTGGATGCAGGTGGCCGAGTGCTCCCATTGCGGGGCTACCACGAGACCCGGGTCGACGACATCGTCAAGGAAGCGGGCTTCTCCCACGGCAGCTTCTATCGCTACTTCGGGAACAAGGACGAGCTCTTCGGTGTCCTCGCGTTCGATGCCGTCGAGCACATGGTCGGTCTCGTCGAGCGGTTCCCGGACGATCCGGCAGACACGCTCGAGGCCTGGCTCGAGGAGTGGTTCGAGTACTACCGATCGAAGGGCGGCGTCATCAGCGCCTGGGAGGAGATCGGGTTCGAGGCCGCTGCCGTGGTTGCTCGCTCGGCGGAGATCACGGCGGTGTTCCTCGACCGGCTCGAGCGCGTCGTTCACCGTCGCGGGTTCGGGGACACCTCCGTCGACGCGCTCGCCCTCCTCGCCGTGATCGAGCACGGGCCCCACGGCGTCCAGGTGCTTGCACCACTCGAGGAGTCGCGAGCCGTCGCCGCCGTCGGATTCATAATCCGCCGGGGAATCCTCGGCCAGATGTGAGGGACCCGTCCCGGCGTGCGAGCGGTCTCGACTTGCTTGTGATCTAACACCGATGTCACGTAGTATTCGGGACGATCAATCCATCGTCAGTGCGCCGAGGGGACCCCTGCCATGCCGTCACGCCAACTCGACTTCCCGGTCTTCGATGTCGACAACCACATGTACGAGACCACCGACGCCCTCACGAAGCACATCGACCCCGCCTACGCCGGAGTCATCGACTACGTCGACGTGAAAGGCCGCACCAAGATCACGGTGAAGGGCCAGATCAGCGACTACATCCCGAACCCGACCTTCAGCAAGGTGGCGGCTCCGGGTGTGCAGGAGGAGTACTTCCGCGTCGGCAACCCCGAGGGCAAGTCGCGGCGCGAGATCATGGGCAAGGCGATCGAGGCACCGGATGCCTACCGCGAACCAGGGCCGCGCCTCGAGCTGATGAACGAGCTCGGGATCGACCGTGCTCTGATGTGGCCGACGCTCGCGAGCCTGGTGGAGGAACGTCTGAGCGACGATCCCGATGCGATCCATGCCGTGGTGTCGGCGCTCAACCGCTGGATGTACGAGCAGTGGACGTTCGACTACGAGGACCGCATCTTCGCCACGCCGGTCATCACGCTCCCCATCCTCGACAAGGCGATGGCCGAGCTCGAATGGGTGCTCGAACGCGGGGCGCGGATCATCCTCGTCCGGCCCGCACCGGTGCCCGGATTCCGCGGCCCTCGTTCGTTCGCGCTCCCCGAGTTCGACCCGTTCTGGGAACGGGTCCAGGAGGCCGGGATCCTGGTCGGGATGCATGCCAGCGACAGTGGATACCAGCGCTACACCAACGAGTGGGAAGGCGCGCGCAACGAATTCAAGCCGTTTGCCGGGCCGTCCGGCTTCGCCGCGATCGCGAGCGGCACCTACCGGGCCATCGTCGACACGATGGCCTCGGCCATCGGCCACGGCATGCTGTCACGCTTCCCCGACCTCAAGGTCGCGCCGGTCGAGAACGGGTCGGGCTGGGTCCGCCCCCTGATCTCCTCGATGGAGAGCGCCTACAAGTTCAACCCCCAGACGTTCGACGAGGACCCCGTCGAGGTGTTCAAGCGCTGCATCTTCGTCCACCCCTTCCACGAGGACGACCCCCGTGGCCTGGCCGATCTGATCGGCGTCGACCACGTCCTGTTCGGGTCGGACTACCCCCACCCCGAGGGCATGGCCGACCCGATCAGCTTCGTCGACGAGCTCACCGAGTTCACCGATGACGACATCGCGAAGATCATGGGCGGCAACCTGGCCCAGCTCATGGGCGTGAAGGAACACACCAAGGTCGCCGGCCTCACGCCCGCTGGATGACCGCTTCGCCGTACTCCTCGAGCGCTTCGACGGACTGATCGAACGAGCCGGCCGGCACCCGGACGTCGATCCAGGTCACCCCGAGCGCGGCGAGGTGGTCGATCGCCTCGAGCTTCGCCTCGGCGTCGAATTCCCCGCTTCCCGGGTGTCCTCCGACGCCGGTACCGAAGGAGACGTCGATCTCCGATCGATCCCGGCCGGCGGCCTCGAGCTCGGTCCACAGGTACTCGAGCATGGCGGCGAGATCGTCGACGGTCTCCAAGGCCGGCGTCTTGGCGGTGGACGCCGTCGTCCGCGAGGCCGGGAACGGCTTCCAACCGTCGCCGACGGTCGCGACGCGGCGCCGGGACAGCTTGCTGTTGCCGCCGATCCAGAGCGGCGGCACGGCCTCCGGCTTGGGGTTGGCCGACTGTCCGTGGGCGGTGAAATGACGACCCTCGTACGCGAAGTCGTCGGTCGTCCAGACGCCGCGCAGCACCTCTATCGCCTCGTCGAAGAGGTCGTTGCGCTCGTCGAAGTCGACGCCCAGGGCACGGTATTCGCCCTTCATGTAGCCGGTCGCCACGGCGAGCACGAACCTCCCGGCGGACAGCGCGTCGAGCGTCGCCACCGCCTTGGCGACGATGAACGGGTTGCGGTACGGCAGTACGAGGATGTTGGGCATCAGGAGGAGCCGCTCGGTGCACGCCGCCGCATAGGTCAGGGCGACGAACGGGTCGAGCGCGTCGTGGCCGCCGGCCCGTAGCCACCGATCGGTCGGCGCCGGGTGGTCGGTGAACCCGATGCCGGAGAAGCCGGCCGACTCCGCGGTGCGGGCGAAGCGGGAGATCGCCTCCCCGGTCACGAACGACGGGTCGTGCGGATGGGTTACCAGCGGGTAGGTGACCGAGAACCTCATGACGCCGGCGGCCCTTTGGGCACGTCGCGGAACGGCACGTCCTTGTCGAGTGTGCGTTCCCGCGGCATCCCTAGGACCCGCTCGCTGATGTTGTTGCGCGCCATCTCGGTGGTGCCACCGCCGATGCTGTTCGACTGGCGCATCAGGTAGTTCGTACCGAATCCGGCGCCCGGGTCGTCCTCGGCCCATGCGGCGGCCGATGATCCGGCCAACTCCAGACCGACCGTGATCGCCCGCTCGTTCACGACCGCGCTCATGAGACGGGCCACCGACGCAGCGGTGTCCGGGATGACACCGGCGCCCATCCCTTTCCCGATCCGAGCGCTCAGCTCCCGCTGTGCCCGCCGGAGTGTCTTCACCTCGCCGACCATGTCCCGCACCACCGGGTCGTCAGCGAGGCCTGTCGCCCTGGCCAACTCGACCACGGGGTCCCGGCCGGCCACCACGTCGCCGTGCCCGGGAGCTCGACCGCTCGTGTACGGCGAGCCGCCACCCATTGCGCTGCGCTCGTGGAACATCCACCGACGGCCCACGGTCCATCCGTCGTCGACCTCCCCGACCCGGGCGTCGTCGGAGATCCGCAGGTCGGTCATGAACTCCTGACAGAACTCGCGGGAGCCGTTGAGCATCTCGATGCGGTGGACCTCGATGTTCTCCTGGCGGATCTTGATGATGAACACGGACAGGCCCCGGTGTTTGGGCACGTCCCAGTTGGTGCGCAACAGGCAGAGCCCGTAGTCGGACCACCAGGCGCCGGTGGTCCAGACCTTCGAGCCGTTGACGACCCACTCGTCGCCGTCCCGCACCGCGGTCGTGAGAGCGCCGGCAACGTCGGAACCGCCGCTGGGCTCGGACAGGAACTGCATCCAGAGCTCCTCGCCCTTCAGCATCGCGGGGATGTGCGTCTTCTTCTGCTGCTCGGTCCCGAACTCGAGCAGGACCGCACCGCAGGGCACGAACGTCGGTACGTTGATCAACGTCGGCATGTCGTACGGCGCGGCGAGCCGGTTGAAGGCCTGCTGATGCACCGGTGTGAGGCCCAGCCCGCCGTACTCGCTCGGGAAGCAGATCCCGGCGAAGCCTCCGTCGTACAGGGTCCGCTGGATGCCTCGCATCCGGCTGACCTCGGCCAGCTCCTCGTCGTCGGAGCCGAAACCGTGCAGCCCCTTGGTCGGGTCGTGGAGGGGCACGTTCTCCGGCAGCCACACCCGGGCGCGCTCGATGAAGGACTCGACCGGTTCGAGGTCCTCCTCGGCCGGCGTCACGCCGCCTCCCCTTCCTCGGAGACCGACGGGTCGAGCGCGATCGCGGCGACCCGTCGGCGATGGACCGCGGGCGTACCGAATGACGACCGGTCGGTCACCACCCGGCGGAGATATAGATGCAGATCATGATCGGTGGTCAGACCGATGCCCCCGTGCATCTGCACGCAGTCCTGCATCAGCTCGGCGAGGTAGGACCCCAGGTATGCCTTCGTGATGCTCGCGGTCTCCGCCGCTGCCGGCAGGCCGGCCTGCACCTCGCGACTCAGCGCCGACACCAGGGCATGGCTGGCTTCTAGCCACATCTTCATGTCGGCGAATCGGTGCTTCAGCTCCTGGTAGGACGCCAGGGGGCGACCGAAGGAGTACCGGTCGAAGGACCATTCCAGGGTGAAGTCGAACGTTCGCTGCGCGGCACCGACCATCTGCGCCGTCTGGATCACAAGCGCGTGTTGGAGCTGCCGCTCGAGGTCCTCGGCGGTGCTGCTCGATGGGACGAGGCGGTCCGAGGCGGACACGGCGACCGCGTCGAACTCCACGCGGGAGAACGACCGCACGGCGTCGAGACCGCTCAACGGCGTGACCCGCACGCCGGCGGCATCGGCGGGGACGACGAACTGTTCGAGCTCGCCACCGACCGACGCCGTCACGAGCAGGGCCTCGGACCGCGCCGCGGACTCGACCGGTGAGGAGGCGCCCGAGAGCACGAACCCTTCGGGTGTCCGCGCCGCGGTCGTCGATCCGGCGCCCAGGGCGTGCTCGGCCCCGCACCAGGTCGCGACCGCATCACCCGCCAGCAGCCGCGCCAGCAACCCGGCGTGGGCCTCAGAGCTCGAACGTGCGATCGCCGCCGCGACGACGTTGGTCGGCAGGAGTGGCCCCGGTGCGACATGCCGACCGAAGGCATCGGCGACGATCGTCAGATCGACCACGCCGTTGCCACTGACCGTGCCGCCACCGTGCGACTCGGGCACGAGCAACGACGTCCAGCCCAACTCGGCGCCCTGCCGCCAGAAGGCGGGATCGAAACCCTCGTCGGACGCCGCGATCCGGCGGACCTCTGCGATGCTGGATTCGGCCGTCAGGAATCGAACCGTCGTGTCGCGGAAGGTCTCCTGGTCGTCGGTGAGGATGACTTCCACGCTTGGACCTCCGGTCGGGCTCGTCGTCAGCCGGACGTGTCGATGACGACTCGACCGCGCGTCTGACCGGCCAGGATCTTCTCGGCCAGGGCCGGCACCGCCGTCATCGGCTCGACCGTGGTCATCGAGTCGAGCAGATCCGTGGGGAGATCGGTCCCGAGCCGCTGCCAGGCGCGGGAGCGGATCGGCGCCGGGCACATCACCGAATCGACTCCCAGGAGTGAGACGTTGCGGAGAATGAACGGCAGCACGGTCGTCGGAAGGTCGCTCCCTCCGGCCAGACCGCACGCAGCGACGGCGCCCCGGTACCGGGTCCGGGCGAGCACGCTGGCGAGCGTCTGGCTACCGACCGTGTCGATGCCACCGGCCCACCGCTCCTCGTCGAGGGGGCGACCGGCCGTCTCCAGCTGGGAGCGGTCGACGATCGAGGACGCTCCGAGCGAGCGGAGGTAGTCATGGGTCTCGGTCCGTCCGGTGGAGGCGGCGACGTCGTACCCGAGATTCGAGAGCACGGCGACGGCCACGCTGCCCACACCGCCGCCGGCACCGGTCGCGATGACCTCACCGTCGCCCGACGACACCCCGGCATCCTCGATCGCCATCACGCACAGCATCGCGGTGAGGCCGGCGGTGCCCACCGCCATGGTCTGCTGCAGCGTGAGCCCCTCGGGCTTGGCCGTCAGCCATTCCGACCGCACGCGCTGGCGCTGGGTGAACCCTCCCGGGTGGCTCTCGGAGAGCCCCCATCCGGTCACGAGGACCTCGTCCCCGGGCGCCCAGTCCACCGACGTCGACGATTCGACCACTCCCGCGAGGTCGATGCCGGCGACCATGGGATGGGAGCGCATTATCTTCCCCTTGCCGGTCACGGCGAGCCCGTCCTTGTAGTTCAGCGACGAGAACGACACCGCGACGGTCACATCGCCATCGGGCAGATCAGCGTCGGTCAGCTCCTGGAGCGTCGCGGGACCCGGTTCGGTCGCGGCGATGGCACGAAAGGACGTCATCGCAGGAATCTAACACATGTGTCAGTTCCGGATCGAGCGGAGGGCCGGCGCTGTCACGACCATCCTTGTCTCAGCTATCCACGATGCGGATCGCCTGCTCGGGGCAGTTCCGCGCGGCCCGGACGGCATCGGCTTCCATGCCGTCCGGCACCGGGCCCGAAGGGTCCACGCAGTGCCCGAAGTCGTCGGGCTCGAACAGCCCCGGAGAGAGCGAGTAGCACCGCCCATGTCCGGTGCAGGCGTCGATGTCGAACTCGATCTCCACCCGCGTCGGTCTACCACGGAGCCCACCGGTCTCCCCAGTGCATCCTCGCGTCAGCTGCACGCGTGTAGTCCGATGGTCCCATCCCACTGGCGAGCGACAGCGGGGAGGTGGAGGTGTGCAGAGTTGGATCCGAGTTGGCACCGGCGGCGACCGTGTATTGTGCTGGCATCCTGAGCAATCGCTCGCAATCATCGGCATGAATGCGCACCATCAATCGAGGAGGGTTTCACATGACCAGTCGACCTTGGAACAACGGGCGACGATGCCCTCGCAGCTTGGTGGCTTTGGTGCTCGTCGCGGTGCTGGCACTACTGGCGAGCGCCTGTGGCGACGACGACGACACCGCGTCGCCCGACACCACCGGGTCACCGGACACGACCGCGTCGCCCGACACCACCGCAGCAGAAACCGACGCGGCTGCCGAGGAGGTCGCCACCCTGATCGAGCGGCCGACCGAGATCACGAACACGACCCCCTTCGAGGGCGAGATTCCGGCCGACAAGGAGATCATGTGGATCCAGTGCCCCGTCCCGGCATGCGTGGAGCTGGGTCTCCCGCTGGAGGACGCGGCCGAAGCCCTGGGCTGGACCCTGACCATCGTCAGCCACGACGGCACTCCTGAATCGATCAAGGAGGCCTACGCGCAGGCCGTGCGTGAGAAGCCAGACGGAGTGGTCTCCAGTGGCTTCCCGCGCGTCATGTTCGAAGAGGAGCTGGGCCAGCTCGCCGCGGCGAACATCCCGGTCATCCAGGTGACGGTCACGGATCCGCCGACCGATGGCATCACGGCGGTGATCAACGGAGGGGCGCGCAACGCCGAGGCCGGTCGCCAGCTCGCCCTCTACACGGCCGTCGAATCAGGAGGCGACGCGAACGTCCTCTGGGTCACGACCTCGTACCCGATCGTCGTCCCCACACTCGAGGGTGATGAAGGCGAGGGCGGCTTCGAGCCGACGCTCAATGAGTTCTGCCCCGACTGCCCCATGGAGTCCCTCGACGTCCCGCCCGAGGCGATCGGTGTCGATTCTCCCGCTCGGATCGTGAGCGCGCTCCAGGCCAATCCGGACATCAACTACGTCGTGGGCCCTCTGGGCGATCTCTTCGTGGGGCTGCCCGGCGCCCTCGCCGACGCGGGCATAGCGGATCAGGTGACGCTCGTGACCCACGACCAGAACCCGACCCTCAGCGCGGCCGTCGAAGACGGCACGATCGCCGCGGTGGTGGGCTTCCCCGGTCCCGAGGAGATGTTCCAGGTGACCGACACCTTCCTGCGGTACTTCGCCGATGAGGACTTCGCACCACGTTCCGACGACTTCCCAAGCTGGATCATCACCAAGGGCCACGTGCCCGACACCACCGACAACTACCCTCTGGTGGAGGACTACCAGGAGCAGTACAAGGCCCTCTGGGGTCTGGGCTGACCTGCCGCGAGCGGGCCGACAAGCGTCGGCCCGCTACTCATCTGTCGCGATCAGGGGGTGAGGATGTCCCCGGCGCCTCGAGCTGAAGTCGCCGTCCGCATCACCGATCTGTCCAAGACCTTCCCTGGCCAGCGGGCGCTCGACGGGGTGAGCGTCGAGATCTCGCGGGGAGAGGTCCACGGTCTGCTCGGCGAGAACGGCTCCGGGAAGTCGACGCTCATCAAGGTGCTCTCGGGGCTTCATCCGCCGGATGCCGGGAGCCGGGTCGAGATCTACGGGAAACCGCTCAGGTTCGGGTCCTCCACCGATGCGGCGCGGCTCGGCCTGCGTTTCGTACACCAGAACCTGGGCATCATCGACCAGATGACCGCCGTCGAGAACGTGGCGCTCTCCTCCGGCTACGAGGTGCGTCCTGGCTTCCCGATCAGGTTGCGCGATCAGGCGGCCCGGGTGAGCGGATTGCTCGACCGCTTCGGTGTCGATATCCCACTCGACCGACCGCTCGGTGGCTGCCGGGCGGTCGATCGCTCGATCATCGCCATCGTGCGGGCGCTCGACGGCCTCGATCTCGACCGCGGGGTGCTGGTGCTCGACGAGCCCACGGCTGCCCTTCCACCCCACGAAGTCGACCAGCTCTTCGAGATCGTACGTGAGATCACCCGGCACGGGGTCACCACCATCTATGTCTCGCACCGCCTCGACGAGGTCTTCTCGCTGGTCGACCGCGTGTCGGTTCTTCGCGACGGACGCATGCAAGGCACCCGCGCTGTCGCCGGCCTCGATCACCGGAGCCTCGTCGAGATGATCCTGGGTGCCGCCCGCACAGGCACGCGCACGTACGGCGATCCCGAGGGCCAAGCAGCCGTCCCGGATCACCCGGCCGCGTCGGTGCCATCGAGCTCCGCGAGCGCGCGCCTACGCGTGCAGGGTCTTCGCTCCCCGGTCCTCGGCGGGGTCTCGTTCAGCGTGGATCCCGGAGAGGTGCTCGGCGTCGCCGGGCTGCTCGGATCCGGACGCGAGGAGCTCGCCCACGCGCTCGTCGGTGCCGTGCCCAGCTCGACGGAGGCACTCGTGCTGGACGGTCGGTCGCTACCTCGGGACATGAACCCGACCAGGGCCCGGCGCAACGGGATCGGGCTCGTCCCCGGAAACCGCAGGGTCGGCAGCGCGATCGGATCCTTCACGGTTCGCGAGAACATAACCCTCACCGACCTTCGCGGTGTGAGCCGGTTCATGCGGATTGCTCGTCGGCTCGAGAACGCCGTGGCGAATCGTTGGATCGAGGCGCTCGATCTACGACCTCCCGACCCGGAGCGGGCCTTCCGGCTGCTGAGCGGAGGCAACCAGCAGAAGGCCATCCTGGCGAAGTGGTTCAACATCGGTCCCCGGGTCGTGATCCTCGACGATCCGACCGCCGGCATCGATGTAGGTGCTCGTCAGACGATCTACGGCGTGATACGGGACCGGGCAGCTTCCGGGACGTCCTTCGTCGTGTGCTCATCGGACCAAGAGGACCTGGTCGAGCTGTGCGATCGTGTGTTGGTACTGCGCGACGGCACGATCGAGTGCGAGCTGAGTGCCGGCGAGATCACCCTCGACTCCCTCCTCCTCCACGCTGCCGGAGCCCACTCATGACCGACCCCACCGCGTCCATCCTCACCGAAGAAGAGACGTCCGCACCTGTTGGAGGACGGCGCCCGGGGCGCCGAGTGCTGAGCTACCTGTCGCCCGACAACATCGGCGCGGTGTACGTCTGGTTGCTGATCATCGTCTTCTTCTGGTGGAAGGTGCCCGAGACCTTCCCGACGACCGCGACGCTCCAGTCGATCCTGAACAACGAGGCCGTGACCGGCATCATCGCGATAAGCCTCGTCGTGCCGTTCGCTACGGGCGTGTTCGACCTTTCGGTCGGCTACATCGCAGGCTTCGGTGGCATCCTGAGCGCGTGGCTGCTCGCCAACACTTCCATGTCCCCGTGGCTCGCCATCGTCTTGACGCTCGGGGCCGTGCTGCTCCTCGGCGTGCTGAACGGGATCGTCGTCGTGGTCCTCAGGGTCAACTCGCTGATCGGGACCCTCGCAACTGGAACGATCATCTTCGCGCTCACGAAGTGGATATCGGATGAGAAGGTCATCACCGAGCGCGTTCCCGAGCTGAGCGAACAGATCGCCAGGGGCAAGGTTCTCGGGATCACCGCCCCCGTGTTCATCATGTTGGGGGTGATGGTCATCGTCGGGTACCTGCTCGAACAGACCACCACCGGACGCTCCTGGTACGCGGTGGGCTTCGATGCAGCGGCGGCGCGACTCGTCGGTCTTCGGGTGAGGTCGCTGCAGTTCTCGGCGTTCCTCATCTCCGCCGTGCTCAGCGGCCTCGCCGGGATCGTCATGACCGCTCGTGTGAACTCGGGGAGCCCGTTGGCGGGACCTCCCTACCTCCTACCCGTATTCGCAGCCGTGTTCGTCGGTGCCACCCAGTTCCGCCATGGCCGATTCAACGTCTGGGGAACGGTGGTCGCCGTTCTCATGCTGGGAACGGGCAAGGTCGGACTGGCGCTCGCCGGGGCCCCGACCTGGGCACCCGACGTGTTCCAGGGCATCGTGCTGATTGCCGCGATGGCCATAACGCGGGCCGAACGGTCCTGAGCGGACCCCCTGATCCAGTCCAGTACGCAGAGGGCACCAGGTTTCAGCTGCTCTCGGGCTCGGTGGGCTGGGGCTGGCCGGCCAGGAGATCGAGGACGCGGTCGCGATGATCCGCCGTGGCCATCGACTCCTCCTCCGCTCGGGCGGCCGACTCGACGACGCCGCTGATCGCCTGCTCGACGCCGAGCTGGATGGCCCGCTTCGTCGCCTGCACGGCGAACCGCGGCTGGGCCGCGATGCGATGAGCGAGGGTCATGGCCTCGGCGAACAGGTCGTCGTGCGGGACGATGCGATTGGCCATGCCGAGCTCGACCGCCACTTCGGGCGCGACGCGGTCGCCGGTGAAGAGCAGTTCCTTGGCCCGAAGCAGCGGAGCCACGAGCGGCAGCAGCGCTGCGCCTCCGTCACCACACACGAGTCCGACGGTGACGTGAGGGTCGGCGAAGAATGCATGCTCCGACACGAGAACGATGTCGCAGGCGAGCGCGAGACTCGCGCCGAGGCCGACCGCCGGGCCGTTGACCGCCGCGATGACGGGCAGGGGGAAGCGGACCATCGACCAGAGGATCTGCTGCGCTTCGTCCATCGTCCGGCGGCGAAGTCCCGGATCGTCCGGGAACCGTCGGATGTAGTCGAGATCACCCCCCGCCGAGAACGCCCGACCGGCCCCGGTCAGGACGACGGCGGCCGCATCGGTGTCCTTCGCGAGCGCCGGCCACAGGGCCGCGAGATCGGTGTGGAGGTCCTCGTTCACCGCGTTGAGGACGTCGGGCCGGTCGAGGGTGACCACACGCACCGGCCCGTCCGCGGTCACATCGATGTGGCTACTCACGACCCGACCATACGTGTCGCGGCACGGGTCAGCGTCTCGGGAGGCCGAGGACGCGTTCGGCGATGATGTTGCGCTGGATCTCGGAGGTACCTCCGGCGATCGTGTTGTTGAAGGAGCGGAGCCAGCGGATCGACCACGCGACGCCGGTGGTGCTGTGCTCCCACGACGCACCGGCCGACCCGTCGATGGTCATCGGGCTGGCGTCGAGGTCGAGGCCGAGGTCACCCAGGGCCGCCACCACGTCGGCGGCCAGTCGTTGGGCGATCTCGCTCCCGTACAACTTGAGCAACGACTGCTCGGGTGCCTCGTCACCCCTGGCGGCCTTGGCGAACCCGCGGTAGCCCATCGCCTTCATGGCCTGGACCTGCATGTGGGCCCGCGCCACCTGCGATCGGAAGACCGCGTCGTCGGCCAGCACGCGGCCGTCCCGCAGCGGTCTCGACGCAACCTCGACGAGCGACGAGAGCTCACGCTCGAGGCTGGTCGTCGCGGACACCCACAGCATCCCCCGCTCGTGGGCGAGCGACGAGGTGGCGATCGGCCAACCATCACCGGGCGCGCCCACGAGGTTCTCGACGGGAACGAGGACGTCGTCGAAGAACACCTCGTTGAAATCGGCGTGGTCGGGATCGGTCAGCTCGGGCAGGGGACGTACCGTGATACCGGGCGTCGCCATGTCGACCAGCAGAACCGAGATGCCGGCGTGCTTGGCGACGTCCGGGTCGGTGCGCACGAACGTGAAGCACCAGTCGGCGTGCTGCGCACCGGACGTCCAGACCTTCTGGCCATTGACCACGAAGTGGTCACCGTCCCGGACCGCCCCGGTCCGCAGCGCGGCGAGGTCGCTGCCGGCGTCGGGTTCGCTCATGCCGAGCCCGAAGGTCAGCTCGCCCCTCAGACACGGGATGGCGAAGCGTTCGATCTGCTCCGGGGTGCCGCGCTCGATGATCGACGGCGAGATGATCGACAAGCCCTGGGGGTTGTAGCCCCGCGGGACCCTTCGCACGGCCACGGCCTCGTGGTACACGAGTTGTTGGAGCGGCGTGGCATTTCGGCCCCCGTATTCGGGAGGCCACCCGGGCATCAACCATCCCGCGTCGAACATCGCTCGCTGCCAGTCGGCGGCCCATCGCGGCAGGTGCGCGGTCGACAGGATCGGCTCGGCCATCGCTTCCGCCGACGGGAGGTTGGTGTCGATCCAGGCCAGGAACTCGGCGCGGAACGCCTCGGTCTCGGCGTCGTGGTGCAGGCGCACGTCCTAGGAGACCGGAAGTTGTACGTCGACGGTGCCCTTGGCCATGACGACATCGTTCTGATTGGTGAGCTCGACCTCGACGACGGCCAGGCTCCGACGCCGCTCGACCTGTGTGTCGACGACCTCGCCGCGCAGGAACGTGGCGTCGCCGGTGAAGGCGGGATTCCGGTACTGGGCGTTCGAGTGGACGATCTCGCCCCACTCCCCCGCCCACGCGGCGACGTAGTCGACGACCCAGGCTCCTATCGACGCGCCGTACCCGTAGCCACGGGCCATCCCGACGTGCTGGGCCCACCGCGGTTGCAGGTGACCGCGAGACGGCCCGTGGTAGGCGCCGTCGGTGAGCTCGGGATTGGTGCGCTCCATGCGCTTGTCCCCTTCGTGACCCGCCATCTCCTTCGTGTAGCCGAGGTCGAGCGCGCTCACCGTCGTCGGACCCGTCTTCATGCCGCCCCAGGTCGTCATGGGAAAGGCGCGCCACTCGGTCGTGAAGCTCGCCAGGCTGTGCGGTCCGAGCACGTGTTCGGCCAGTCGGTCGCCCACCGAGACCGACGAGAACAACCGCTTGTCGTGACCCAACGACTGGATCTGTTGGATGAACGCCTGTTTGCGGTCCTCGAGGTCGGCCAGCTCTCCGTCGGTCCACTCGGGATCGGTGGCCTCGTCGAAGACCTTCTTCTCCTTGGCCTCGCGCACCGGGTAGCGAATGGCGGTCGAACGCTGCTGGGCGACGCGCTCGCCCCGCTGGTTGATGTAGAGCGTGTCCCCCCGCTGGAAGCACGTCGGTCCGGCGAAGCTCGTCTCGGTGACCTTGTAGTCGTACGGCATCCGGTGACACACCAGATGGTCGCCGGGGAAGATGCGCGGCCCGAAGAACCACCACTCGTCACCTCCGAAGATGAGGTGGGAGTTGGGGATGCGGCCCACCTGCGCCGGCGAGCACCCGTGACTGGTGTCGGTCGCAACGGTGAAGGACTGCGGCGCGACGAGACGGCCGAAGCGGCTCTCGGCCGCCCACCGCTCGTCGTAGTGGAGCGGGTTCGGGTAGTGCATCGCCTGCGCCCATCGCCGGATGTCGCCACCGGTGACATCGTCGTTGAGCTCACCGGGCCGCATGGGCACACCCATGTGGCGGTCGAGGTCGGAGGTGTCGAGTTGTGGCTCGACAGTGCCCTCAGTGGAGTCGGACATCGGGGTTCCTCATGGGTTGGACGGCGGGGTCTGGGTGGTCGAGGCGAGCCGATCGGCGGCGATCGCGATCAGCTCGTCGTCTCTGATCTTGGCGTCGCTGCCGGTCGTCGGCAGCTCACCGGACGCGAAGAACAGGACGTGGCGCGGAACCTTGTACCTGGCGACCCGGTGGGCGAGAAACGTCCGGAGTTCGCCTTCGGTCGCATCGGCCCCGTCGAGGAGCTCGACGCACAGCGTGACCACTTCGCCGAGTCGTTCGTCGGGAAGGCCGACGACCTTGGCCCGCCGGACCGACGGGCACGCGCGGAGCGCGAACTCCAACTCCGCCGGCGAGACGTTCGCGCCGGCCGTCTTGATCATCTCGGTCCGGCGCCCGGTCCAGTGGACCTCGCCGTCGGAGTCGACGTAGCCGACATCGCCGGTGCGAAGGAACCCATCGGCGTCGAAGGTCTCCTCGCGGGTCGAGCCGACGTACCGATCCATCATCGTGGGACCGGCCACGGCGAGCTCTCCGTCCTGGCCGGGGCCGAGTGGCTCGCCGGTGTCCGGCTCGACGACGCGCATCCGGACTCCGGGCAGGAGACGTCCGGTACTCGCCTTCATGACCTCGCGAGGCGTGTCCCAACGGTGGCTGACCACGCTGGCACAGGTCTCGGACATCCCGTAGGCGATGGGCATGGTCCACGTCGTGTCACCACGCACGGTCGGGTGACGGGTGAAGACCGACTTGCCGTACACCTCCCTGAGCGACGAGAGGTCGGCCGATGCCCAATCGGGATGCTCGGCGAGGGCAGCGGCCTGGTGAGGCAACGTGTAGGGCTCGGTCACCCGCTCCCGTTCCAGCAGCCGCAGGGCATCGCCGGCATCGAACGTCTCCTGGAGGACCACGCAGCCGCCGGCGGCGAGGGTCGGCCCGAGCGCCGTGGTCAGGCCGGCGGTCCAGAACAACGGCAGCGGAGCCCACACCCTCGCATCGGCGGTGCGACGGAAGATGTCGGCATGGAGCCAGAACTGCAGCGTGGGCGCACGGTGGAGATGGAGCATCCCCTTCGGCGCGCTGGTGGTCCCCGAGCTGAAGAGGATGAGGCCGGGGTCGCCGGGCGTGATCGTACCGGCGCGGTCATCGACCGTGGCGCGGTGAACGGCGCCGTCGTCGAGAAAGGCGTCCCAGCTCGCCGCACCGACCGCAGCCGACCATCGGAGGTAGGGCAGTTCCTCGTCGGTGACCATGCTCGCGAGGTCCTCGCCGAGCACACTGCCGAGCAGCTGCGACTGGGTCAGCACACCGGCGACGGCAGCACGCGCCAGCAGGTCCCGGAGCTCGGCGGCCGTCGAGAAAGTCGACAACGGCACCGCGACGCCGCCCGCGAGGGCCGTGCCGAAGATCGCGGCGATCGCCTCCGGCCGGTTGCCCATCACGATGCCCACCCTGGCCGAGTGGCCCACACCACGAGCCACGAGTGCGGCTGCGATCGCCCGGGCCTCGCGCTCGAGGTCGGCGTAGCTCCAACGGACCGTCTCACCGTCGCGCAGCGGGTCGTCGAAGACCAGCGCTTCCCGATCTGCATGGGCTCCGCACACCTCGAGCAGGAAGCTGCCGAGCGTGAGGGAGCCGACGCCCTCGACCGTGTCGAGCGGGGGACCCGCGAACGTGGTCACGCCGGTGCGCCGCCGTGTTCGAACAGCCCGGCGAAGCCGTGGACACCGACCGCTTCGGCCATCGCGTCGGCCGTCGCGTCAGCACCGAACGGCATGCGCAGAGCCGGCTGGAGGTGGCGGGCGATCACCGACACGTCGTACTCGTCGCACATGCCCGATGCGCCATGGAGTTGTTGGGCGATCCGCATGACCGTTCGGGCCGAATCGAGGGCGGCCAGTCGGGCGGCGAGCGCATCGACGATGGCCTCGTCCGGCGCGACGTGACAGCGCCACAGCGCGAACTGGACGAGCTCGTCGACCGTGGCGACGGCGACGTGCGCATCGGCGAGCTGGAACTGGACGGCCTGGAACGCCGACAGGGGCTTGTCGAACTGCACGCGCTCGACGACGTGGCCGGTGGCGAGATCGAGCGCGGCCGTCAGACCACCGGCGACAACGAAGCCGGTGAGCGTGAGGTGCAGCGCGATCTCGGCGCGGTTCGCCGGCGTCGCCTCGCCGCCTGCGACGCCGGCGACGAACGGCCCGAGCCGGGTCGCGAGCCTCGTGCCGTCCGGCGAACCCCGGACCGCGTCACCGTCGAGCGTGGTCATGCGCCATTCGTCGAAGACGTCCCCGTGGTCGACCGGCGTGCTCGATGACGCGAGCGGCACGAATCGACGCTCCGAGCGTCGGGGGCGGAGGGTGAGGTGATCGAGAACGAGGGGGACGACCGGGTAGGGCAACACCACCCGACCCGCCTCGCGACAGAGGGCGGCTGCGGCCTCCGCCGAACCGAGATCGTCACGAGCGTCGAGCTCGTCGGCACCGAGTTGTCGGAGGAGCGGTGCGACCTCGGTCGTGCGCAGCGAGGAATCGAGCTCCGCCCGCCGGGCCAGCTCCACGCCGCCGGCCGACGTGAAGGCACGAGCCGCGACCTCGCCGAACACCAGCGCGTCGTCGCGCAGGTGCGGTTTCACGTCCTTGCTCCGATCAGGGCGCGCGAGACGATGATGCGCTGAACCTCGACGGTGCCCGACGCGACCGTCGCCGCCTGTGCGTACCGCCAGTGGTCCTCGACCGCGCCGGCCAGTGGGGCGCTCGGACCCGCCTCGAGGCTCCGCTCCTCGAGGACCTGGAACAGCAGCTCGGCGATCGCCTGGTCGCACTGCACGATGGCGAGTCGTGCTGCGCTCGCGGTCTCGTCCCGGGGGTCGCCACGCTCCTGTTCCTCGACGGTGCGATACGCGAGCAGGCGGGCTCCTCGCACCTGGACCAGCGCTCTCGCCCAGGCGACCCGCAGGGAAGGCGGAAGAGCGCCGATGCCGCCGACCGCTTCGGCGACCAGCGAGAGGAGACGCTCGCAGCGGGCGTAGCGAGCGATGCCGACCCGCTCGTGGGCCAGGGCACGACGGATCACCGCCCACCCGTCACCGACCTCGCCCAGCACCTCGTGCGGTCCGACCTCGACGTCGTCGAAGAACACCTCGTTGAGGTGGTGCCGACCGAGCATGGAACGGATGGGCTGCACGGTGACCCCGGCACGGTCCATCGGGACGAGGAACATGGTGATTCCCTCGTGCTTGCGCGGCCCCTTCGGACCGACCCGAGCGGCGAGGACGCACCACTCCGCCATCTCGGCGTACGACGTCCAGATCTTCTGCCCATTGATCCGATATCCGGATCCGGGCTCGTCGGGAGCGATCGCGTCGGCGCGGGTGACGAGCGACGCCAGGTCGGATCCCGCGTCGGGCTCGCTGAAGCCCTGACACCAGATGACCTCACCGCGGGCGATGGGCGGAAGGAACCGTTCCTTCTGCTCCGCGGTCCCGTAGGTCATGATCGCCGGACCGACCCAGTTGAGACCCATGTACTGCGCGCCGCGGGGCTCGTGGTGGGCCCACATCTCCTCGCGCACGACGGTCTGGTCCCAGACCGAGCCGCCGGCACCGCCGAACTCCTCGGGCCAGGAGAGGGTGAGCAGGTCCTCGGCCGCGAGCGTGCGACAGAAGGCCTGCGCCCGTTCGAGATCGGCCGGATCGTCGGAGAACGCGCCGAGCCACCCTGCAGGGATCTCGTCGGCGATGAGGCGACGGAGGCGGGCACGGAGCTCGTCGGCGGGTGCCCCGAGGTCATAGTCCATCGAGCACTCCTCCCCCTCGTCGTGTGGCGGTGACCCGCCGTCCCACGTGCGAGCCCGGCCCTCCGTGGAGGATCATACGGACATGACGCAAGCGTTCGAAATGCCGGAGCGGATCGCGACCGTGTTCGATCGTCCGCTCCGCGACGATCCGGACCGGCCGGCGCTCGTGACGAGACGCGGGCGTTGGACCTACCGGGAGCTCGAGGACGAGTGCGCCCGCGCCGCGGGTGCCCTCTCCGACCTGGGAGTCACGGCCGGCGACCGGGTGGCCGCCATCCTGCCCAACGAAGTGGACATCATCGCCGCGTTCCACGGCGCCATGCGGCTCGGTGCCGTGTGGGTCGGCATCAACCAGGCGCTCGCACCGCCCGAGCAGGCATTCCTGTTGGGAGATTCCGAAGCCTCGGTCCTGCTGGGCGACGACGCGACCGTGTCGGCGCTCGATCACCATCGACGCGACCTCGGTGCGCTGCACACCGTGGTCACCGAGACCCGATGGCGCACCACGGTCGACGCTGCGGCCGCACGCCGGGACCTGCCGGACGTCGACCCGTTCGCCCCGGCCGCACTCGCCTACACGAGCGGTACGACCGGTCGCCCGAAGGGAGCGATCCATTCCCAGCACAACCTGCTGCTGCCCGGCGCCGTCCTCGTCGACGACCGCGGCTACGACGCCTCGCTGCGAAAGGGCGATTGTCTGCCGCTGACGATCCTCAACATGATGGTCCTGACCACCTTGCTCGTCGCCCAGGCGGGCGGCACGACGGTGATCATGGATCGGATGTACGCCGAGGGCGTCGCCGATTGGATCGAACGGGAGCAGACCACGGTCTGGAACGGCCCCCCACCGGTCCTCCACACCCTCGCCCACAGCGACTCGATCGCGCCGGCGGCGCTGCGCAGCCTGCGCGAGGTCTGGTCCGGGGGAGCCGATCTGCCCGAAGCGCTCCGGGTGCGGTTCGCCGAGAAGTTCGGTCTGCCGATCATCGGAACCTACGGCCTGTCCGAGGCGCCGACCGTGGTGAGCATCGATCCCCCGGACGGTACGCACGTCGCCGGGGCCAGCGGTCGGGTCCTTCCCCACCTCACCGTCCGTATCACGACCGACGGCGGTCCGGTGCCCACCGGCTCGGTGGGCGAGATCTGTCTCGCCCCGGCCACCGATGGTGGATTCGCCGGCCTGTACCGACCGCCGCTGGGCTACTGGAACCGGGCCCAGGCGAGCGAGGACACCTTCGCCGGTGGCCTGGTCCGCACCGGCGACGTCGGGATGATCGACGACGACGGCTGGCTGCACATCCGGGACCGCAAGAACCTGGTCATCGTCCGCGGCGGAGCGAACGTCTATCCGGCCGAGGTCGAACGGGTGCTCGACGCCATCGACGGCGTGGCCGCAAGCGCGGTCGCCGGAGTCGCCGATGAACGGTTGGGCGAACGGGTGGTGGCCGCGGTCGAGCTCGATGCCGGATCGACGATCGGCGCCGACGAGATGATCGACCACTGCACCACGCAGCTCGCGGGGTACAAGGTCCCCGAGCGGATCGTCATCGTGGACAGCCTCCCTCGGAACGCGATGGGCAAGATCGACCGGCCCATGATCGCGTCGATCGTCTCGCCGAACTCCTGAGACGGTCACGGGGCGACGCGGAGGGTGCTGCCGTCGACGGCCAGACAGGCCCCGCTGATCCAGCTCGCCCGATCCGACGCGAGGAAGCAGATCGCAGCGGCGATCTCCTCGGGACGTCCGAATCGTCCCGCCGCGACCGGATCCCTGGCCATCGTCGCTTCGAGCACCGCCTCACTCGTCGAGCCGGTCCTCTCCGCTGCGGCCGCGGCGGCGGTCTCGACCCCGTCGGTGAGCGTCACCCCGGGCACGACGCAGTTGGTGTGGACGCCCTCGGCGGCATAGGCCCGAGCGAAGCTCTTCGTCAGGTTGATCAGCGCGGCCTTGGCCGCGCCGTAGGCCGCGTAGGCCGGGTCGGGCTCGCGACCGTAGGTGGAGGCGACGTTGACGATGCGACCCCATCCGGCGGCCCGCATGGGCTCGACGGCGGCCACGGAGAGCTCGGCCGCGGCGAAGAAGTCGGTTTCGAACCCGGCGCGCCACTCCGCACCGGTCATCCGGTCGAGTCGGGCCGGGGTCGGTCCGCCGGCGTTGTTCACCAGCACGTCGAGGCGCCCGAAGCGGTCGAGTGTCCGCGCGACGATGCGCTCGGCGGCGCCGTCCTCCGCGACGTCGACGGGCATCGCGAACACCGAGCCAGCATCGGTCTCGTGCGCACGCAGCGAGTCGAGATCCGACTGCGTCCGGGCACACGCGACGACGCTGCACCCCTCGGCCAGGAGGCCGATCGTCACCTGGCGACCGATCCCCCGACCGGCGCCGGTGACGACGGCGATGCGGTCGGCCATCCCCAGGTCCACGGATCGCAACGTACCATACCTGACGTAGCTGTTATATTTCCCCGATGGCCGCCGTCGCACCCGGACCCGCCGCCGGCGCAGCGTGGAGCGGCTCGAACCGCCAGGTCCTCCCGGACCACCCCCCGACCGTCAGCGGCCTGCTCCGTCACGCCGTCGCCGGCCACCCGGACAATCTGGCCGTCGCAACACCCGACGAGCGCCTGAGCTACGCCGAGCTCGACCGGCGGTCGGCTGCGCTCGCGGCTCGCCTCGTGAGCCTGGGTGTGGGGAAGGGATCGCGAGTGGGCACGCTGCTGCCCAACGGCGTCGGCTGGGTGGTCGCCTGGGCGGCCATCACCCGGATCGGGGCGGTCTCCACGCCCGTCAACACCTTCTACAAGGCGCCGGAGCTCGCCACGATGCTCCGCCACGCCGACGTCCAGGTCCTCATCGCGACGCCGATGCTCGACCCCCACGACTACGTGGAACGTCTGCTCGAGATCGCGCCGAGCCTGCACGAGTCGGACCCGACCGGGCCGCTCCTGCTGCCCGAGCTCCCCCAGCTCCGGCACATCCTCCTCTGGGACGAGGCCGATGTCGCCTGGGCGAGCGACGGCCTGGGCGCGACGCTCGAGACCGATCCCGACCCGCACGTGGCCCGGATCGTGGCCGCGATGGAAGACGACGTCACGCCGGCGGATCCGATGCTGATCACCTACACGTCCGGCTCGACCGGCGAACCCAAGGGTGTCGTCCACGGCAACGGCCCGCTGCTGCGCCACGCCCGGAACCTCGCCGCCATGTCGGGCATCGGCCCCACCGACCGGATCTGGACACCGATGCCGCTGTGCTGGGTCGGCGGGTTCGCCTTCACGCTGCTCCGGGCGCTGGCCGTGGGCGGCGCATTCGTCACCCAACCGAGGATGGATGCCGGCGAGGCCCTGGCGCTGCTCGAGCGCGAGGAGGTGTCGTGCGTGAGCGCGTGGCCATCGATCGGCGCCACCCTGACCGGGCATCCCGCCTTCGCGACGACCGATCTGTCGTCGCTGCGCCTCGGGACGTTCTACGAAGGCAGAGCTCCGGAGAACCGTCCGGCCGACCCGGGCCTCGCCGTCACCTCGCTCGGCATGTCGGAGTCGGGTGGCCCGCACACGTTCTGGACGCTGGACGAAGATCTCCACGGTACGACCGAGCAGTATCGAGGCACCTTCGGTCACGAGGTCCCCGGCGTGTCGCACCGCGTCGTCGACACCGAGGGGAACGACGTCGACGAGGGGGTGGAGGGAGAAGTCTGGATCCGCGGCTACAGCGCCATGCTCGGCCTCTACAAGCAGGAACGCGCTGACGTGTTCGACGACGACGGCTGGTACCACACCGGCGATCGCGGCCTGTTCAGGGACGGGTGGTTCTTCTTCACCGGGCGCCAGACCGACCTCATCAAGACCAAGGGCGCCAACGTCGCCCCGGCCGAGGTCGAGAAGGCGCTCCTTTCCCACGAGGGCGTGACGGCAGCGTTCGTCTTCGGGGTCGACCACGCCGAGCGCGGCCAGGACGTGATCGCGCTCATCGTGGGCGAGCGGTCCGTCGACGAGCTGCATGCCGCCCTCCGCCACCAGCTGTCGACCTACAAGCTCCCCCGTCACATCTTCGCCATCGAGGCGCGGGACGTCCCCTACCTCACCAGTCAGAAGCCTGACCGCCGAGCACTCGGTGCCCTCGCCACGGACCTCACCGCCGCCGCGGACCCCCCGCTGAAATCTGGTCCCTGAGCGTCGGTAGCCGACGGCTACCGACGTCCGGTTCGACGAGGCGACGCGACGACCAAACCCCCATGGAACCAATCGTCTAGGGCGCCTCGGCCCTGCCGAGAGCACGAGCCGCATCGGGCACGAACGGTTCGGTGGCGAACGGGCCGGCACTCGTCGCTCGCAGCTCCAGCTCGGGCAGCACGACCGACGGATCGAGGGTGTCGAGCCACAGCACCGCTCCTGCGACGTGCTCGACGTCGAGCGCGTGCATCGGGAAATGGACATCGTCGAGCATCGGCGTCGCCACCGGTCCGGGAACCACCGTGTGCACGGCGATGCCGTCCCGTTCGACCTCTCGGGCGAGGGCGGCCGCGAACGCGTTGAGGCCCGCCTTCGAGGCCGAGTACGCGGCCTTGCCGGGCTGTGGCTGGTGGGACGAGGAGGACGACAGGAAGATGATCCGTCCCCCCTCTGGCATGGTCTGGAGAACGGCGTTGGCCACGAGGAACGAGGACCGGAGGTTCGCGGCCACGACCGCATCGAAGGTGGCGGCCGACTCCTTCCGAACGAAGGTACCGGCCATCATCCCGGCCGCGTGGACGAGCAGGTCGACCGGACCGGCACCGGACACCACGTCGGCGGCGTCCTCCTCGACCGCACAATCACCGGCGACGTATCGGGCGCCGACGAGTTCGGCGGCATCCGCGAGCGGTCCTTCGCGCCGAGCATTGAGCACGACGTCGTAGCCACGCCGGGCCAGGCCACGCCCGACGGCAAGCCCGATCCCGCTACTCCCGCCGGTCACCAACGCCCGCCTCGGCGCTTCGCTCATGCCGGCACCAGGCCGATGTGGCGGGCGACACGCTGACGGTGGAGCTCGGCGTTGCCGAGCAGGACCGACGACCCCAGCACCCGTTTCACGAACAGATGGACATCGTGCTCCCAGGTGAACCCGATGCCGCCGAGGAGCTGGATGCCATCGGTCGTGATCCTCCGCCCGGTGTCGCACGCCAGCGCCATGGCGGACGAGGCGGCGACCGTTCGGCGACGATCGTCCTCCGCCAGTGCCACCGACGCCACCCGCACCGAAGCCCGGGCCGCCTCGAGGTCGAGGAAGCAGTCGGCCAACCGGTGTTTCAACGCCTGGAACGAGCCGATCTTCACGCCGAACTGCTCCCGCTCCTTCACGTGTCGGATCGTCATGTCGAGAATCGCTCCACAGGTTCCCACCTGCTCTGCCGCCAGTGCCGTGACGGCGTAGTCGACGACATGTTCGATGGCCGAGACCGGAATCGGATCACCCGTCGCGCCGAGAACATCCTCGGCCGGCACGAGGATGTCGTCGAAGGTCAGGGTCCACAGCCCGCGGGACGCGTCGACCGAACGGACCGGCACGGCCGACGCTGCTCCCCGCGGCACGACGGCGACGACCGGTCCACCATCGGACCGCGCCACCACGATCACCTGCTCGACGGCTCCTGCTTCGATCACCGAGTGAACCGTCCCGCGAAGGGTCCAATCGTCGCCCGCCTGCGTTGCCTGGACCGTCGGTTGCGAGTCATCCCGCAGCAGGTCGATCAGCGACGCCGTGCCGGTGCACGTGCCGTTGGCGACGCCGGGTAGCCAGCGTTGCTGCTGGGCGGCGGACCCGAGGACGCCGATCATCGGAGCGAACAGCGCGCTGGTCGGAAACAGGGGTCCACCGGCGCCCGCCCGGCCACACTCCTCGTGGACCAGCATCGCCTCGACCGGGCCGTAGCCCATCCCGCCAACGGCTTTGTCGATGCACAAGGCGGGCCAGTCGAGCCCGACCTGCGTCGTCCAGAGCCGGTCGGCGCCCGATCCCGTCTCGACCAGCGTGCGCAGTGCGGTCGTGGGCCAGCGCCTCTCGAGCACCGATCGCACCGAGTCGGCCAGTGCGGCCTGCTCGTCGCTGAGTTCGAGATCCATCGTCGCCGGGCTCCCACCGTTGATGACGTCGATGTTAGTTTGACGGACCACACGAGAATCGGCGACTCGAGGAGCCAGACCATGGAAGATGTACTCGGCTACGAAGGAACACACGCCGTGGTGACCGGGGCGGCATCCGGCATGGGAGCCGCGACCGCCGAGCTCCTGGTCGAGCTCGGGGCCCGCGTCACGGCGATGGACGTCAAGCCGGTCGAGACCGCCGGTGTCGAGTCGCTGACCGTCGATCTTCTCGACAAGGATTCGATCGCCGCCGCTGTTGCCGCCGTGGATGGCCCGGTTGACGCTCTCTTCAGCGTTGCGGGCCTCCCCGGCCCGCCGTTCAGCGATCTGGACACCGTCACGGTGAACTTCATCGGCGCCCGACTCCTGATCGAGTCGCTCGCCTCCACGATGCCCGAAGGATCAGCGATCGCTGCCGTCGCCTCCAATGCCGGACTCGGATGGCAGAACGAATACGCCTCGCTGCTCCCGCTGGTCGAGACCCCCGGCTTCGACGAGGCCATCGCGTGGATCGAGGCCAACCCCGAGCCGATGGCCGCCAACATGGGCTACCTGTACTCCAAGAAGCTGATGAACGCCTGGGTCGCGTGGCGGTCGCCGTCGATGCTGGCCGATCGCGGGATCCGGCTCAACAACACCAACCCGGGTCCGACCGAGACGGCGATGATGCCGGCGTTCGAGGGCTTCGCCGGCAAGGAGATGATCGACGCATTCATCGGGCCGTCCGGCCGACGCTCGACCGCCGAGGAGCAGGCCTGGCCGCTGCTGTTCCTCAACAGCCCCCGCTCGTCCTACATCGCCGGCGAGGCACTCCACGTCGACGCCGGCTTCCAAGCCGCCCAGTTCACCGAACAGATCTGACGCGAAGGCGCGGGGCCGAGCGACCGGCGGTGTCGGCGACTCCGTTCGTTGATCATCCAGGGTTGATCGTCCCCCCGATCGGCAGCGTCATGGTCGAACCGCTGAGCACCGACTGCGACTCGGGGTTCCGCCCACCCGGTTCTCGGTACCGTCAGGGACTTCGATGTCGAGGGCGCGCAGCTCGTCGAGGGGGCCGGCCCGATGAGGAGCTCTCCGTCGCGGCTGACCAGTGACCGCGTGATGTCGGCGCCCATCTGGAGCGATGTCCCCATCGCGGGCGCTGGGTCGTGCGCGACCAGGGCGACGCGAGCCCCGGAAGCGAACCGCGTGAGGTCAGTGCCGTGGCGCGGGCAGCGAGGTTGACCGTCGCGACGCCCGGATCACTCCTCGAAGCCTTCGCGCTGCTGGGTGTCACGAACGAAGGCGATGATCGCGTCCACGTCCTCCTCCGACAGGCTCGGGACGGGGTCCATGTCTCCGAACTGCCAGTGATGCTGCGGTGATCCGTTCGCGACCGCCGACCGGAAGGCCTCGTCGCCATGGTGATTGGGCTCGTACACACTCGACAGGTGGGATGGCCCCTCGTCCGTGCCGCGCAGGTCCGACCCGTGACATGACGCGCAATCATCCTGATACAGCGCCTCGCCCTCAGCCAGGAGACCCGAATCGGCCACGGTGGTCGCGGTCGAGTCGTCATCCCCACAGCCCGACGCGACGAGCGTCAGAGCGAGCAGACCGGCGATCAGTGCAACCTGCGTGCGGGTCATGAGCCTCCACGACGAAACGGTCGGTACGACTGCCTCCGACTCTCGGCACTATAGAATACCCCCCAACCCTATGCCTGCATACGGATCCCGCCGGTGAGCTGCCGCTGTCGAAGTACTCGCTGGTGGAGACCCGCATGACTCGAGCCCTTCAAGGTCCCGGGGACCCGTTGGATCATGGTGTGCGACAGATGCCGAGCGAGTGCTTCCGGCTCAGCGTTCAGTTGGTGGCCGCCACAAGGGAGCCGAGCGCTGCGCTCAGCTTGGTCGCCGCTTCATCGGCCATCTCGGTGAGATCGGGGTTGTCCATGATGTCGTGGGGGTCGACGGCACTGATCCGGGTCTGACTGCCGGATGCCTCCAGCACGACGTTGCACGGCAGTACCAACGCGGCGGAGGGGTCGATGTTGAGGGCCTGATGGGCCAGTGCGGGGTTGCATGCGCCGAGGATCTTGAGCGGGGGTACGTCCACGCCGAGCTTGGACCTGAGCGTCGCGGCGACGTCGATTTCGGTCAGTACGCCGAAGCCCTGCTCCGTCAGTGCGGCGCGGACAGCTGACTCGGCTTCGGCGATGTCAAGGTCGACCGTGGTGGTGATCGGGTTCATGTATTTCCTTCTCTGGGGGTTCGGCTCGCTTGGTCGCGCTGACATGGTCGTCAGGATCCGCGATGAAGGTGTCATGACAGCTCGTCGGACAGGAATGGTACGTGACGCCGTCGCGCTCGACCTGAGCTGCCGCGTCGCCGTCCAGCGCCCCTCAGGAACTTCCCGCAGGCGTTCCCCCGTCTTGGCGCGGTGAGCAGTGCGGCGACCCCCTACGAGTTCAACAGCAGTCCGAGCGCCGCAATGTGAACACACCTGACGGCGGCCCGGAGCCGGCGGCGGACGCCATCGCGAACTCGTCGAAGATCTCGGCCCGAAGCCCCAGACGCTGTCGGTGTGGCCATCCCGGGTGGCATCTGGGCTCATCTTGCATGTCCCGATTCTCGACATGTCCTCGGCGTGTGGATCGGTACCGGGATCGGCGGCTCCCTGATCTCAAACGGGCAGCCCTGTCGCGGATCGTTGGGTGAAGAAAGCCGCGGCCGATCTCCAAGGTCTGGCAAGGAGCGTTCGAAGAGGACGACGACGTTGCTGTCCGAGTCGGGGATCATTCGGTGGGACAGGAGCAGCCGGCATCGCCCGAGCCCAGTTGCTCGCCGAATGAAGCACCGATCCGGATGGCATTTCGACCCTCCACCCACCGAACCCGCTTCGGACGCCAAGATCCGGGTTCTTGGGTTGCTCAGTCGTCGTAGCGGAAGCCCACCTTGAGCGTGACCTGGTAATGCGCCACCGTTCCGTCATCGGTGCCCAGCCGACCGCGGATATCGACGACTTCGAACCAGTCCAGGTTCCGCAAAGATTCGGCAGCCTTCTTCAGGCCGTTCTGAATCGCAGTGTCAACCCCCTGGGGTGACGTACCAACTATCTCACTAACCGCGTACGTCGCGTCAGCCATCGTGGCCTCCTTCATTCGTGTGTCGCCCAGTCTGAGGGTCAGATTCGCGTGTGCCAACTGTCCAAGGACCCCCCTCGTTCCGCGCACACGAATGGTGCGCCGGTCGGCGACCTCATCAGCCATCTCATCAGCCATGTCGTCGGTGGCACCGTCGCCTTGATCGGCCGGGAGCCTTCGGCGGCGATTCAGCCGCGCGAGACGAGGTTGCCGAACCGATGGAGGGTGCGGGGAGACCGACTGTTCGCGCGTGTAGTGGTGAGCTCGATGCGGCCGCTGCGACTCAGCGGCTGGTCGGCAAGGTCCACATGGGAGCGGCCGGGAGCGACCCGAATGGCATCGCTGACCGAGCCGGTTGGGTCGTGCTCGACGGCGAACTCGCGGTTCCACGAGTCCTCGTCTTCGGCCGAGGCGTCGGGCCGCCACGTTCCGGGTTGCCTCAGGTGGTTCGGTCCGCCGGCCTTGGCGCCGGGTCCGACGGCTCGACCGCTTCGAACCAGGAGCCGCGCTCCTGATGTGCGATCCGCACAATCGCCCGGTCGTCGCCGCCACCCACGCTGGTCCCATCGGTGCCGGGAGCGTGACCGTTCGGCACGATTCGGGCACCATTGCGCTTGACGTACAGACCCACACACAATCGACCGCGTCGGTCGCGTAGATGTCCCGGTACCAGATCCGCACAGGCCGGTCCTCGCCCTCAACCTGAAGGGCAACCGCTCACACCTCGTACTCCGGCTGATTCGACAGCACAAAGACCGGGACGCTCGGGGACCGCCATGCCTCCTCGCCGATCTCCACAAGGAAGCGGCGGGCGACTCGCTGTGCAGCCACCGATGGCGACTCCCGCTTGATCATGACCGGGTACACCTGGAGTCGAGATGCTGGGTCGGCCGGGCTTGGTCCGTCAGTACCGACGATTCTCGGTCAGCGCGGGAAGGCCAACTCGACTCTCGGGCAGAAACCGCGCGTTGAACCTCCCATTGCTTTTGCGATAGTGGTCCAGGACCTGCGAATCCAGCGCGGTCGGGAAGTCGCGGCCCAACGGGCGCTCCATCAACGGGTTCTGCCCGATTCGATTGGCCAGGCGTCGCGGGATCGGAACGTACGGCCACAGGAGGTTGAACCTGCGCATCAGCCGCAGCGACCCGTAACTCGGCGAGACATTCTCCCTCGTGCCCAGGCCCGTGAGTTCCGAGCCCACCGAAGCGGGCAGGCCGACCGCACTCATGTAGTCGGCCAGGAGCGTTCCGCCGTCGAGCGATAGCGGATGCAGGATTCGGCTGCGGATGACCTCGTCACCGAATGTGTCAGCCCACGGCGACAGTCCTTTGTGGAAGTTGAAACGACGGTCCCCGGGCCCGAGTCCTTCGACGAACTCGGCGTACGTTTCGCGCGACCGCCGCACCCCCTTGACCCGCTGCGCCCAACGGCTCTTCGCGAGCTCGTCTTGCGGTCGACAGTAGAAGAGGATCGTGATCTCGGAGAACCACCGGGCAAGGAACTCCTTCAGCTTGAGGACCGACTGGGAATTGGAGCACTGGGCGTAGAGGTGCTCGCTGGATGCCAGAACGATCTGATCCCGGTCTGTGAGTGACTCGGTTTCCCGAGCGGTCTGCTGACTCAAGCGCCGCTCGAGGTCGACGAACTCCGATTCCGGCACATGGCGGCGCTTGATCCAGTAATCCCTGTACCTCGGCGTTCCGGCGAGCATGGCCAGCCTGTTGGCATTCCCGGCACCCCAGGATTGAAGCTGCCCGTAGCCCTGACACGCGAGCCGGTCCGAGTTCTCAACCAGGAAGCTCTGGATCGTCGTCGAACCGCATTTGCCGGCTCCGACGTGAAGGAAGAGCCTCACGCGTCGAGTTCGCTGGCAGGGATCCGACCGGTCTGCATGGCGTCGGTGAAGGCTTCAAGATCCATCTCACGGAGGTCGTGGTCGCCGACTTCGACAATCAGCGGTGGGTGGAAATACCACGATGTCCCGACGAAGCCGACCGCCTCGTCGCCATCATCTGAGTTGACAAACCTGGGCACGAGTCCATCTGCCAACGGCCAGTCCAGACAGCCTTCGGAGAATTCTGCCTCGAAGCCCTTCGACTCGATGACATCGTGCAAACGGAGCAGGTCGAGAGCCACGAGATGACCGTAGTCGGGGCAGCATCGAGCTGATCGGCCGATGACCGAGGTGCGCCGCGACGAGGGTGCGGTCACCGGTTCGTGACGGCGATGGCATCGACCGCGTCGGTCGCGTAGATGTGCCGGTACCAGATCCGCGCAGGCCGGTCCTCGCCCTCAACGCCGAGGGCAACCTCTCGCACCTCGTACTCCGGCTGATTCGAGAGGACATCGACTGGGACGCTCGGGGATCGCCATGCCTCGTCGCCGTTCTCCGCGACGAAGTGGCGGGCGACTCGCTGGGCGGCCACCCATGGCGACTCCCGCTCGATCCAGCGATAGAACTCCTCGACGTCCCGGAGGGGCACTAACCGTCGAGAGCCGTCGTCTGCGCCAGGAACTCCGCCCGAGTGAGCAACGGGGCCGGCCCCTCGGCATCGAGCCGGCGGATGGATTCATCCAGGTAGGCACGAAACTCCGGATCGGCAAGCCCCACCTGCGCCTCTGCCCAGGATCGGTCCAGCGCCCGCTGATGCTCCAGCTGCTCTGGGGTGAGATCCTCTCGGCGCAGTGCCACAGCGTCACGGTACCGGCCGCCACCAAGTCGCGCCCGTCTCCAACCGTTCGGCGCCACTCCCGCACCATCTCGGGTCGAGTTGTCGGCCTCCTGATCGGGCCGACTCACACAACCCGATGGGACTCACCTCGAGCAGCATGAACCCATGACCACCTGTGTCGCTCCAGGCGGCGAAGTCCGGTCCCGCAAGCGGCCGCATCAAGACGAGTCGACGGTCGAAACGCCGGCGACGCCGCTCGTCACAGCTGCCCAGAAGTCGGCCGAACCAGATCCGAGATGGGCAGAGATCTGGCGAGACAGATTCTGATCGAACAGCAATTTCACGCCGGCGTGGCCAGCCGCCGCTCTCGCATGGCCGCAAAGCCGATCGCGGCACGCACGTGCGCCTCGGTCAGCTCAGGGAAGTCGCCGACGATCTCTGCACTCGTCATCCCCGATGCCAGATAGTCCAGAACGTCGTAGACCGCGATCCGTGTGCCGATGAAGCACGGCTTGCCGGACCGCACCCCTGGCCGGGTCTCGATCATCGACGTCAGATCCATCCCGCCAGCCTACCTGGAGACCTACCCACGCAAGGCGAACAGATGAGGGCAACCTGAGCGTCCGATGCCAAGACCCTGTGGGTGCCAGATATTCGGTCGTGGGTGCTGAGCAGGCACGATGTGCTGCGATCGTGGTGCCTCGTGTATCGCATTCTGTACCGATTCCGCGCGGCGCTGGCACGTCTGGCCGTGCGCTCGGGCCGTTCCAAGGATCTCGAGATCATCGTGTTGCGCCACCAACTGGTAGTGCTTGGGCCGACAAGACAACCGGCCCCAGCTCAACGACAACGACCGGACCCTGCTCGGCGCGATCGCCGCCGCGCTCCCCCGCCTCCGACGTACCGGCTGGCTCGTCACCCCCGACACCCTGCAGCGGTGGCACCGACGACGCATCACCCGCCACGGGACCCAACCCGCACGACGAGAACGCCCATCCACCCCAAGCGAGATCCGCCGGCTCATCACCGACCTGGCGACGGAGAACCCAACCTGGGGCTACCGCCGCATCCACGGCGAACTCACCGGTCATGGCCACCGCGTAGGAGCGCCAACCGTGTGGAAGACCCTCAGACGCCACGGCATCGACCCCGCCCCACAACGTCCCACGGTCACCTGCACCGAGTTCCTGCGCTCCCAAGCCGCCGTCGCATGTGACTTCGCCACCATCGACACCGCCCTGTTGCGCCGCAACTACCTGCTGTTCTTCATCGACCTCACCACCAGAGAAGTGTTCCTCGCCGATATCACCACCAACCCCTCCGGCGCCTAGATAACCCAGGCCGCCCGCAACCTGTTCCTGCGCCACCACGACCGACTCCCTCGTACCGTGTGCGCTCGTGCGTGACCGCGGCAGCCAGTCCATCGACGCATTCGACGAGATCTTCCGAACCGAAGGAACGAAGATCCTCAAGACCCCTGTGCGTACCCCCGTGGCCAATGCGTTCGCGGAACGCTGGATCGGCACGCTGCGAGGTGGCTCCTCGACCGGACCATCATCTGGAACCAACGCCAGCTCGAGCGCCTCGCCGTCGATTTCATTGGCCACTACAACACCCCCCGGCCGCCTCGATCCTCAACCAACGACCCCCGCGAGCCGACCACCAACCCGCCCCGAGCCAAGCGCCCCCAACCGTAAGAATCGTCCGAACCACCAAATGCGACGGACTCATCAACGAACACAGAAAAGCTGCATGACCAGCCACGACGGAATATCGGGCACCCACAGGGAAGGGGTTGGCAGAACGATCTCAACCTCCTGTTCACGATGGCCGACGGCCGACCGTGGCACCCCGACGTGGTCTCCCGCGCGTTCTCCCGACTGGTCGCTGATGTCGACGTCCCGCGGATTCGGCTCCACGATCTACGCCATTCCCACGCGTCGCACCTCCTCGCCGCGGGCACGAACGCGAAGGTCGTCTCCGAGCGCTTGGGCCATGCGTCGGTCGGGTTCACCCTCGATACCTACGCCCACGTCATGGCCGGCCAGCAGGCCGACGCCGCGGCCGCGGCCGCGGTGGCAGCGATGGTCGCCGGGGCCCGGCCCGTTGGGATCCAGTTGGGATCCATTGGCCCTGAGCGCTCATCCTGAGGGGCCAGGATTTGAGTTGCCCCTAGGTGGGCCCGGGAGGGATCGAACCTCCGACCGAGCGATTATGAGCGACCGCAGGGCCGTATCGGCCAGTGTCGGCTCGTGGCGTTCCGTCCGCCGATCCCATGCGGGACAAGGCATGTAGCCGTCCTGATGCGAGAAGTCGCTCGACGCTCGTGACGCCCCGTCTCCGACCGTTCGGCACCATTTGGGCACCACAGGTCAGCTGTCACGCCGAAGCGCGGCGGTCCCACCGGACCACTACGAGGGTCTCACCTCACGACAGCGAGTCGCACCTCGGAGTGGACAAGGTTGCGTAGTGGACAATCCGTGGTGTCGCTCGCCAGTGGGATGGGACCACCGGTTCGCCAGTGGCATGGGACCACTTCCGGGGTTCGGTCAGGTCCGACGACGGGATGATCGTCCGGATGTGGGCGTGTCGTCAAGGCCGCCGCTGACGATGGGTTTCTGGCGTTGCCGGTAGGACTCGCCGTCGAGCACGAGTTCGTGGGCGGCTGACTGGAGCCGGTCGATCGCGGATTGGGCGAGGAGCGGGTCGGCCATGAGTCCGAGCCACTCGACGGGCTCTCGGTTCGAGGTGACGACCGTGGCTGCTGTTCGGTGGCGTTCGACGATGAGTTCGTAGATGTCGGCGGTGTCGACCGAGTCCATCGGTTGCAGTGCGAAGTCGTCGATCAGCAGTAGGTCGACGCGCAGCAGTTTGCGGATCTCGACCTCGTGGCTGTTGTCGAGCCGCGACGCGTGGAGTCGCTTCAACAGCCGGTCGCAGCGTTCGAAGTGGGCGCTGATGCGACGTCGGATGGCGGCGTGGCCGAGGGCGGTGGCGAGGAAGGTCTTGCCGACCCCGACTGGTCCCATGATGACGGCGTTGTGGCCGGCGTCAACGAAGCGCAGCGAGCACAACTCGTTCCAGATGGCCCGGTCGTAGGTGATCTTGGTGGTGTCGTCCCATCGGTCGAGGGTCATGGTCGGGTCGAGCCCGGCGGTCTTGGAGCGCCGGTCAGCTGAGGTGTTCTCGCGTCGGGTGACTTCGTCGGCGAGGACGAGTTCGAGGAACTCGGCATGTCCCATGCCGCCGGTCGACGCGAGCGCCAAGCGTTCGGGGAGGGTGTCGAGACAGCGCCCCAACTTCACTCGCCGCAGGAGCGCCTTGAGCTCGGGGGTGACGGTCGGGGTGGTGCTCATCCGGCCACCTCCTGCTCGCCGACGCGGACAGCGAAGTGGCTGTCATCCCTCGCGAAGCGTGGGGCGACGACCGTGCCGGGCAGGGCCTGGGGGACTGGCGTGCCGTCGGTGGTCTCGGTGCCTCGTTCGAGCATCCGTCCGATGAGCGGCACGTTGATGGCTTCGGCGTCGAGGGCTCGCTCACACGCGGCGTTCACTCGGTCGGGTCCCCACTTCTTCACGAGGCCCAACAGGGCGTAGACCTGGCGCATCTTCGTCCACGGCAGCGGGATGTCCAACAGTGCGGTTGTGTAGGTGCCGATCGCGTCGCCGTGGCTGGCGGCGAGACGTTGCAGCTTGGCGAGGTCACGCATGGCGTAGATGGTCTTGTCCGATGGCAGGTCTTCCGGGTCGGTCGACCGGCCACCAGGCCGTTGGCGGGGATGGACCTTGATGAGCTGACCCCGGGAGAAGACCCGCACCAGGCTGCGGTCGGCGCGCACGTCGACCCGGGTGCCGATCAGGTTCCCGGGGATCGAGTAGAGCGCCTTGGCCACCTCGATGTGATGGTCCCGATGAACCTTCGCCGTCGCGTAGATCGGCACGTCGTAGACCGACGACGGTGCCGGCGCCAGGACCGGGGCCTCTTCGAGACGGAAGTGTTCGGCCGGGCGCAGCTGCGTCGTCCCGTGGATGCGCATCCCAGCCCGCTGCCGGCACCACACCTCCATCCGCCGCTGGGCGTCGGCCAGGTCGATGAAGGTCTCGCCGGCGAAGAAGTTGTTGCGCACATAGGGCACGACCCGCTCGACGCGAGGTTTGTCCTGCGGCGACCGCACCCGGGCCGGATCGATCACGAAGCCACGGGCTTGCGCGTACTCGACGAACGCCCGATTCAACCGCGGCTGCAGCGGATCGGCCTGGTCGACGACGGTCTTCATGTTGTCGGGGATCACCGTGGCGAACACACCACCGAAGAAACCCCATGCCGCCTCGAACCCGGCGATCACATCATCGAGCGTTTGGCGGTGCGTGAGCCACACGAAACTGAACCTGGACACGACCGGCGTGAACACCAGCGCCCACAGATCCCGCTGCTTGCCGGTCTCAGGATCGGGGATGCGGCCGAGCTTGCCGAAGTCGACCTGCAACT
The DNA here is from genome assembly GCA_963695075.1 of uncultured Acidimicrobiales bacterium. Taxonomy (GTDB): domain Bacteria; phylum Actinomycetota; class Acidimicrobiia; order Acidimicrobiales; family CAWCAL01; genus CAWCAL01. The sequence goes on along the minus strand of CAVOFR010000001.1, from coordinate 4,902 downwards.
CATCACCCGGCGCCCCGTCGTTCACCCGGACCGTCGCGTCCCGGATCGAGCGGCCGATGCCGAGTTCCTCGAGCGTGTAGCGGTGCAACGTCCGCTCGGGCACGACCACGCCCTCGCGCTCCAACAGCTCGTGGACCTTGACGACCGTAAGCCCGTCCTTGTCCTTGCCAAGCCACTTCTCGAGCTGGTCTCGGTGCGCATCAAGCAGCCGGCGCGCTTCGCCTCGGCCGTCGGTGCGATGGGGCCGCACGCGCTCGACGACCTGGCCCAACAACACGTCGGTCACCTGCTCCTCGCCGCCGGCCCGATCCACACCGAGCTCGACCGCAGCGTCGATGTAACGACGGACCGTCTTACGGTCCATCCCCACCAACTCACTGATCGGACGCTGACCCTTCCCACGTAACCACAACCGCAGCACTTCTCGAACTTCGAACACACGAACCTCCCGGAACGCCATGCCGCCTCCTATTGGTCTCGTCGACAACGGCGACAGCAAGCCGAGCGTCAACGACACCGGAACTGGCGGACCCCGGGAAGGTGGTCCCATCACTGGCGAAAGGGTGGTCCCATAACTGGCGACGAGATGGTCCCATCCCACTGGCGAAACTCACGCCACGTGGTCCCATCCCACTGGCGGGCGACACGTGGTGTCAACGGCCATCTTGATGTCCTCGTTGGTGGCCATGGGCGGTCCTCGCTGGTGGCCAGTTGAAAGTCCTCGCGGTTAGGTCGTTGTGTCACCTCCGGTGGTGCGGTGGGTGAGTCGGTAGCTGTCGCCGGTGGTGGTGATGATGTGGGCGTGGTGGCAGAGCCGGTCGAGTAGTGAGACGGCGGTGGGTTGGTCGGGTAGGAACCGGCCCCAGTTCTCGAACGGTGAGTGGGACCCGATGGCTAGTGACCGTTTCTCATAGGCGGCGGCGACGAGGCGGAACAGCAGTTGGCAGCCGGTGTGGTCGAGTGGGGCGAAGCCGATTTCGTCGATGACGAGGAGCTGGTTGCGGCAGAGCTGTTCGATTGTTTTGCCGACGGTGTTGTCGGCGGTGGCTCGCCAGAGGTGCTCGACGATTTCGGCGGCGGTGAAGTAGCGGACGCGGTGGCCGGCTTCGACCGCAGCTCGCCCCAGTGCGATGAGGTAGTGGGTTTTGCCGGTGCCGGCTGGGCCGACGAGACAGAGGTTGTCGGCTCGGTCGATCCAGTCGAGGGTGATGAGGTAGTCGTGGGACGCTTGGGGGATCGAGGACTCCTCTAGGTTGAACTCGTCGAGGGTCTTGACCACGGGGAACCTGGCGGCCTTGAGGCGGTTGCGGCAGTTGGATTCGTCGCGGGCTGCGATCTCGAGGTCGACGAGGACCCGCAGTGTTTCTTCGGGTTTCCAGCGTTGGGTTTTCGCGGTGAGCAGGATCTCGGGGGCGGAGCGGCGGATGGCGGCGAGCTTGAGCCGTTTCAGCCCGGCCTCGAGGTCAGCGGGCAGCTCGGCTGCTTTGGCTGGTGGAGTCATGCGAGATCCTTGAAGGCGTCGAGGCCGCGCTGTTCGGCGGCGGGGAGGTCGACCACGACGGGGTCGCCAGCCGCTGCGGGTTCGGGGGTGGCGGGGCCGATCGAGAGGATGGAGCGCACGTCGTCGGCTCGGAACCGTGAGAAGCGGACGGCCCGCTCGAGCGCCCGGGTGAGGGCGGCCTGGCCGTGGGCGGGGAGGAGCTCGTCGACGATGATCTCGATCTCTTTGGGCAGCATCGTCATCCCGGCGGCGGCGCCGGAGCGGATGAACGCTTCGGCGTGGGTGCCGAGACCGAGGAAGGTGCGCTCGGTCTCGGTGCGGGCCCTCGGTCCCCGCGATGGTGGCTTACGTGGTGTCGGGTAGTGCTCGTCGAGGATCGAGGACTCGCCGGGGGCGAGCTGGTCGTGCACCGCGACGAGTTCGCCGGTGTCGATGCGGTAGATGCGCACGACCCCGTCGTAGGTGACAGCCTCGACCCTGGTGCCGACCAGCGGTGAGGGAACCGAGTAGCGGACCGACGCGACCCGGATCGTTGCCAGCTTGTCGACCTTGCGGATCTCGGCCCGGCCGATCCGGGGCCGCAACGCCGGTAGTGGCCGCAACAGGTCGGCCTCCACGGCCAGCCGGTCGATCGGAACAGCGCAGATCTCGGAGTGCTCCAGGCCGTTGCGCTCGACACACCAGTCGGCGGCGGCGGTGTTCCAGGCGGCCAGATCAGCGTCGACCTCAGGGGTCGGGACATCGCGTTTGGCGTAGCCGACGAGGTGTTCGACGATGCCCTTCGACTCCGGGTCCGCCGGATGGCAGAAATCGGGTGAGAACCCGTAGTGGGTGGCGAAGCGCACATAGTCCGGTGTCGGGATCACCACCCCAGCAACGGTCCCGGCCTTGAGACAGCCCATCCGATCCGCGAGCACCTTGGCCGGCACCCCGCCGAAGGCCTCGAAGCACTCGGCCAGCATCGTGAACGTCGTCGCCGCGGTCTCGTCGTGGGCGTAGCGAACGAACCGGATCCTCGACCACGCCAACACAGCGCAGAACACATGGACCCCGGTGCCCGACACCGTGCCCCAGTCGATGACGAGCGTGTCGCCGGGCGTCCACACCCCAGGACGGCGCTGACGGGCGTGCTTGGCCCGCCACTTCTTCTTCTCAGCAGCGACCAGCCGCCGGAAGTTCCTCGCGGACCCCCCATAGCCGACCGCACGGGCTTCGACCAGCAGCCGCTTGGCCGTCACCTTCGCCTTCGTCTTCTCGACCCGCTGAGCGACCAGGTCGCGGGCCACGTCGATGTTGCGGGGCACCGACGCTCGGGCCACACGGTTCTCATCGAGCTGGCCCGCCTCATGGGCGAGCACTTTGCGCTTCACGGTCTTTGGGTCCACGCCACAGATCTCGAGACTCGCGCGTGTTCATGGGGTGAGGGCTGCTGGTTTCGGTTGAGGTGATCGTATGGGACCGCAGGCGAGGATGCCTCGGGCTTCGTAGTTGGATCGGTTGACGAACCCGTAGGCGACACGGCGCAGGACTTGGAGCTTGTTGTTGGTGCCCTCGAGGCGACCATTCGAGATCCGCCCCGCGGCGGGTTCGTGGAAGGCCAGGATCTCGTCGGACCAGGCCAGGATGGTGTTGACCACGTCACCGAACTCGGGGATCTTCCCGGTGGCGTAGAGGTCGGTGAATCGGTCGAGCGCGGCGAGGGCGCCGTCGCGGTCATCGGCTTGGTAGAGGCCGTAGAGCTCTTGGAGGGCCTGCCAGGCAACCCCGATGCGGGGGTGGCGGTCGAACAGGTCGACCAGGCCAGGGTCGGGCTCACCGTCTTCGCTGCGGCGCAAGAGCGCGAAACGGGCTCGGAACAGCTCCGGGTCGAACGCCGGCTTGACACCGGGTGGTTGGCGGCGCTGGGCGTTGCGGCGCACCAGGGTCAGCCCGGCGGCGAACCAGCGGACCACATGGAACCGGTCCAACACATGGGTGGCACCGGCCAGGTGGACCTCGATGGCGGCCTTGTAGGACTTCGAACCATCAGAGACCACGACCTGAACGCCCCGACACCAACGGGGCCCTTGCTCGATGAGGAACCCTGAGAGGGCTGCGGCGTTGCGGTAGGCGACCATGGCCAGCACTTCGCCGGTCTCACCGTTCTGGAGCACCGTCACGTAGCGGTGACGGCGCCGCATTGCGGTCTCATCGACCAGCAACACCCGGCAGCGCTGCTGCCGGCGGTGGGCGGCGACCAGGTTGGCCCACTGGTTGACCAGCCGCATGACCAGCGCCCAGTGCAGGCCATGACGACGCACCACCGCTCGGATCGACATGACCTTGGCGTCAGCCACGAGCTGGCGGGCCAGCCGGCGGGTCAGCTTGCCCTCGAACTCTTGGTGGAGCTCGAGGTGGCGCTCACCACAGTTGCCACAGGAAATCGGCGGCGCAGCCACAGCAGCGTCGCGCTTCGGCCGGAAACGGGCAGGTCGCGGATCTTGCGACGACGCCGGTCATGGACCGTCCAGCACTTGAACCCGCACTGCGGGCAGCGCGACCAGCGTCGGGTCGATGCCACCTCGACGATCAGCTGGTCGGTGGTGTCGACCACCACGGCGAGCACGGTGATGAGACGCAGGTGCAACCGCACCCGCATAGAGTCGGGAGCCATCGAGGCCTCCTGGATCGGGGACGTTAGACATCACCGATTCCAGCGGGGCCTCGACCCCTACACGGGGACCCTCAACCCACCCTCACCCCACAATCCCGCGCAGCGCCCAGATCTCGGCGGCACCCCGATAAGTCCCCACATCCTTGTACGCGGCAACAACATCCATCGTCTTCCTCGCTGTCAACATTGACGGCAACCCTCCGGGCGGTGATCGGACCTGACTTGGCGTCGGTCACGCTCACCGCCCGGAGCGGCTACCTGGTGGATCTACCCCGCCACCGCGAGGACTTTTCCTGGCCACCAACGAGGACTTTCACATGGCCACGGACACGTGGGGCTCGGCGCAGCCGGTGCACCGGGTTGGCTGATTCAAGCGAAGCGCAATACGTAACCTGGTTCGCTGTAGTCCCATGCGCCACCACACAGGTGGTGCTCGACGCTCCCAGACGAGAGCGTGGCGGCGACATCTCTAGCAAATCGCGTTGAATAGTCTGGAACCGGCTCGTCAACACCGATTGTTGACACGACGAGCCACTTCCAGTCGTCGTGCGCCTGTATGAAAGTGCCGAACGGCTCGCGGATTGAGGACCCCGACATCGGGTTCTCGGCGGGAAGTGCGGCGATGCCACACCATTCGGCCAGAGTGCACGCAGCGTCGAACCCCGGTTCCTGGGTGCGGAGCTGCTCGAGATATGCCCACGAGTCGTCACGCCAGATGTATGTGTCCTCGGGAAGGTTGTAGGAGCTG